>NZ_LT594323.1:5406800-6758500 GCF_900089595.1 Micromonospora auratinigra
GCGTGGTGCCCGCCTGGGTCCGTGGGCGCGGGCCGTGGACCGCCGCCGAGGCGCTCGGCACGCTGCTGCGGGAACGAGGCGTCACCGTGCCGCCCCTGCTGCGGACGACCTGGCCGGGTTCGGCGGGGCCGGCATGACCCCGGTGGCCTGGCTGGTCGGGGCGCTCCTGGTCGGTGCCGCGACCCTGATCTCCTGGCCGGTACGCGGGCCCCGGGCCCGCCGCCGGCAGGTGCTCGGGGTGGCGGCCCGGCCCGGCCGGTTCCCGAGCCGTCCCGACGGGCCGTCGGTCCCGGTCGGGGCGGTACGGTCCGCCGGCCGTCGAGCCGCCAGGGCGGCCCGTGCCGGTGCTCCGGTCGACCGGATCGCGTCCAGGCGCCCACCGAACCGGCACGATCCGACGCGTCCGGCGCCGCTGGTCCCGGCGGAGTCCGCCGGACCCGCGTCGTCGGCTGCCTCGGCCGGTCCACGGCGGTGGGGGCCCTCGAATCCCCCGCCGCGACTTCTCCTGCCGGCGGCGGCGCTGCTGGGCCTCGGCGGGGGAGCCGTGCTCGGCGGTCCGGTGGGCGCGCTGGTCCTGGCCGCCTACGGGACGCTCGGCGCACGGGCGGTCCACCGCCGGCACACCCACCGATCGGTAGCCCACGCGCGCCGGGCCGAGCTGGACCAGCTCTGCGCGTTCGCCGCCGACCTGCGCGCCGGTCTTCCCGGCCCGGTGGCCCCGCTCGACGGTCCGGACCGGGTCGCCCGGCTGGCCCGAGCCGCCGGCCGGCTCGCCGACCGCACCGGGGCGCCCCTGGCCGAACTGCTCGAACGCATCGAGGCGGACGCCCGTGCGCACGATCGTGGTCTCGCCGCCGCGACCGCCCAGGCGGCCGGGGCGCGGGCCACCGCCTGGCTGCTCGCCGCGCTCCCCGTCGGGGGCATCGGGCTGGGTTACGTGATCGGCGCGGACCCGATCGCCGTGCTGCTGCACACGCCCGTCGGGGCCGGCAGCGCCCTCGCCGCCGTCGGGTTGCAGGTCGGTGGGTTGCTCTGGACCGAACGGCTGGGCGCGGTGCCCGGGCGGGCCGCCTGATGTCCCGGCAGGCGGTGCTGGCGAGTTGCCTGACGGGGGCCGCCGTGGTCGTGATCGTGGCCGGTGGTTCGGCCCGCCGGCCGGTCCGGCGGTTGCGCCTGCTGGTCCGGCCCGTCGGACCCGGCGAACCGGTGGTCCGGCCCGCGGGCCCGGGCGAACCGGTGCGCTCCGGCACCCGGCCCGCGCCACATCCCGCCGGCGCGGGCGCGCGGACAGGTTCCACCCGTTCCGTGCCGGCCGCCGGGCCGCACCGGCCGCGTTGGTGGCCGGACCGCATCCGGGCCGCTGCGGGCCTGGCTGCGGTGGCCGCCTTCGTGCTGGTCGGGGGCGCGTCCGGGCTGTTTGCCGCGGTACTCACCGGGCTGGCCGCCGACCGCCTGTTGCGCCGGGTCGAGCCGCGCGCGACCCGGGACCGCCGCCTGCGGGAAGCCGCGGACCTGCCACTGGCCGCCGATCTGCTGGCGGCGGCGCTCCGGGCCGGCGCACCGGTCGACCGTGCCGTGCTGGCGGTCGCCGAGGCGCTCGGCGGCCCGCTCGCGGAACGGCTCGGTCGGGCCGGCCGGACCCTCGAACTCGGCGGTACCGCCGCAGAGGCCTGGGCCCACCTGCACCCGGTCCCCGGTGCCGACCGGCTGGCCGCCGCCGCGACCCGCTCCGCCGACAGTGGGGCCGCCTTGGCCGGTGCGCTCACCCGGCTCGCCGACGACCTGCGCGCCGACCGGTCCAGCGCGGCCGAGGCGGCCGCGAGACGGGCCGGCGTCCTCATCGTGCTGCCGCTCGGGCTCTGCTTCCTGCCCGCCTTCATTCTCGCCGGCCTGGTGCCGGTGATCGTCGCCGTTCTCGGCGACGTGCTCTGATCCCTCACGACAGGAGTACGACATGCGCAAACTCCTCGCCCGCCTACGCGGCGACGCCGGGATGAACACCGCCGAGTACGCCGTGGGCACCCTCGCCGCGGTGGCCTTCGCCGGCATCCTGCTGAAGGTGCTCACCTCCGGCAACGTGCAGTCCGCCCTGACCGCCGTCATCGACCGGGCACTGAAGTGACCGGGCGCCGGTGGGCCGGCCGCCGCCCGGTGGGCACCGCCTCACGGCAGACCTCCGCCGACGCCGGACGGAGCGGGCCACGTGCTCGCGCCGCCGGCCGGGTCAGCGCCCGGGGTCGCGGTGAGCGCGGCTCCTTCACCGCCGAACTGGCGGCCGGCCTGCCGGCGCTCGTGTTGCTGCTGCTGGCCGGACTGACCGCCGTCGAAGCGGTGACCACCCGGGCCGGCTGCCTGGACGCGGCCCGGGAAGCGGCACTCGCCGCCGCCCGGGGTGAGTCGGGTTCCGTCGCGGGAGCCGGGCACGCCCCGACCGGTGCCACCGTCTCCGTGACGGTCTCCGGTGACCGGGTGGTGGCGACGGTCCGGGCACCCGTCCGCTCCCTCGGTGCGCGACTGCCCCGCATCGAGGTGACGGCGACCGCCGTGGCCGCCGTCGAACCCGGTACGCCGGGACCGCGACCGTGACCCGACGCGGCACCGCCGAACGGGGTGGCGCGACGGTGTGCCTGCTCGCCGTCGGGCTGGTCTACCTACTGGTCGCCCTCTTCGGCGCGGCTCTCGGGGCGACTCGGGTGGCTCGGCAGCAGGCCCGGGTCGCGGCCGACTTCGGCGCGCTGGCCGGTGCCGGGCGCACGCTGGACGGGGAGACCGCCGCGTGCCGGCGGGCCGGCGAGTTCGCCGCTGCCAACGGTGCGCGGATGGCCGCCTGCCGGACCGAGGGCCTCGACGTCCTGGTCACGGCGGAGGTCACCGTCTCCCCGGTGCCGTGGCTCTCCCGCACCGCCACGGCGACCTCCCGGGCCGGCCCGGTCCGGGGCTGACCGGCTGACCGGTCAGGCGCAGTGACAGCGGCGACCGGCGGCTCAGCCGCCGGCCGCCGCCGCACCGGACCGATCGGGGTCAGCGGCCCTGGAGCGCGTCCAGGCCGACCGCCATGGCGATGACCAGCCGCCGGTCGATCTGCGGCTGCTGGATCTCCACCACGTAGCGGTCCCGCAGGCCCCACTTCTTGATCACGGAGAACACCGGCTGACCCCCGGCGACGAAGTCGAAGTGGTACGGCAGCCAGGACAGCGAGTCGACGAACCGGCGCAGCAGGGCCACCGGCATGCTCCGCTCCTGGCCGGTGATCTGCGGCAGGCCGGACTGCTCCACGTGCCAGGTGGAGCGCAGCAGCGACTGGGCGAAGTCCTTGCGGAACAGGCCGATCGGGTTGCCGGCGTGATCCGTCACGTCGTACGTGGCGCCGAGGTCGAGCCGCTGCCGGGCCTTGAAGCCGAGCAGCGGGTACTGCTTGGAGTCGTCGGTGTAGATGGTCACCTGCTCCTTGAACGCGAGGCGCTTCTGCTGCGCGAACGCGAGCAGGGCGCCCTCGGTGCCGTCCGGGTTCACCGCGCGGACCTCGTACTGGTTGACCATCATCCGGATGCGCTGGCGGACGAAGAACTGCTGCTGGCTCTGCAGGCTGTCGGGCTGCATGGGGTCTCCTTCGAGGGATGAACGCCGGAGTCTCGCACAACTCGCCGCCCCGCGCCCTCCCAGCCGAGGCGTATCCCGTCGGGTCGGCGAGGTCCGGCGCGTCATCGCCCGCCGTCGACCGTGGCCTTCATCGCCCAGGTGTTCAGGACCTGGTGAATGCCCCGGAGGCGCTCGTTGATCTGGTCCAGGCGCTCGGCCTGGGCCAGGGTGGCGAGCGCGCCGCCCAGGGCGATCTGCTGGTCGACGGTGAGCTTGTCCTGGTCGATCGTGTAGAGCAGGTCGACGGTCTCGGCGATCGTGTCGGCCACGGCTTCTCCTCCGGGCATGAGTCGAGGTCTCTCCCGAGCGCCGGTCATGACCGGACAGTCATGGAAGCGCTCCCATGCATCAATGCCCACTTGTCCGCCCCGCCATGCACCCGTCCCACCACCCAGACACCGGCCACACCGTGACGGGCCGCGCTCCGGGTGCGTCTGTCGTCGTCGGGGCGACCAGAAACGCACCCGAAGCGCTCGTCCCGAGCGCGATCAGCTCAGTCGATCGGCAGGCCGTCGACGGTGGACCGCTCCGGGGCCCGTTCGTCCTGGCGGGGCAGCCCCTGCCGGCCCCGCCCGCGCGTCCGGGCGGTCGCGCGACCCGCGCCGCCCGGGTCCGCCGCGCCGACCGGGCGACCCGTACCGACCGGGTCCGCCGTGCTGTCTGCGTCCGCCGCGCCGCCGGGGGCCGTGGCCTCCCCCGCGACCGCCGCGTCGGCCGGGCCGCCCACGCCGTCCGGGTCGGTCGGGGTGTCGGACGAAGTGGTGGGCAGGTGCGTGAGGACCACGTCGAGGACCTTGACGGCGTCCGGCTTGGAGAGCGGGTTGTTGCCGTTGCCGCACTTCGGGGACTGGACGCAGGACGGGCAGCCCGACTCGCAGCCGCACTCGACGATCGCGTCCCGGGTGGCGCGCAGCCAGGCCGAGGCCGTCCCGTACGCCCGCTCCGCGAAGCCGGCCCCACCGGGGTGCCCGTCGTAGACGAACACGGTGGGCGCCTCGGTGTCCGGGTGCAGCGCGGTGGAGAGGCCGCCGATGTCCCAGCGGTCACAGGTGGCCATCAGCGGCAGCAGGCCGATGCCGGCGTGCTCGGCGGCGTGCAGCGCGCCCGGGATGTCCGCCGCCTCGACGCCGGCGAGCGCCAGCGACTGCGGCGAGACGGTGAACCAGACAGCGACGGTGCGCAGCTCCCGGGCGGGCAGGTCGAGCGGCCGGGTGTCGATCACCTCGCCGGTGGCGATCCGTCGCCGCTGGTACGACACCACCTGGCTGGTCACGTCGACCTCCCCGAGGAAGAGGCCGACCGGGCCGGCGTCCACGTACGAGCGGACCGACACCACCGACAGCGAGGTGACGTCCCGGGCGTGGGTGGACCAGTCCGGTTCCTCGGCGCGCACCAGCGCGCACCCGTCGGCCAGGTCCAGCGAGTCGACCACGTACGACACGCCCTGGTGCAGGTAGACCGCGCCGGGGTGGACCAGGAAGTGCGCGGAGCCGCCGTCGACCGTGCCGAGCAGCCGGCCGGTGGACGCCTCCACCACGCAGACCGGTGCGCCGTCGGAACCGCGCAGGTCGACCTCGGGGCGTTGCCGGTCCCGCCAGTACCAGCCGGTCGGCCGCTGCCGCAGCGCACCGGCCTCGACCAGGGAGTCGACCGCCTCCTTCGCGCCCTCGCCGAAGAGCTCCAGGTCGGCCGGGGTGAGCGGGGACTCGTACGCGGCGCAGGCGAGCTGCGGCGCGAGCACGTACGGGTTGGCCGGGTCGAGCACGGTCGCCTCGACGGGCCGCCCGAACAGCGCCTCCGGATGGTGGACCAGATAGGTGTCCAGCGGGTCGTCCCGGGCCACCAGCACCGCCAGGGCCTCGTCGCCGGAGCGGCCGGCCCGGCCGGCCTGCTGCCAGAGCGACGCCCGGGTGCCGGGCCAGCCGCAGATCAGCACGGCGTCCAGCCCGACCAGGTCGACGCCGAGTTCGAGCGCGTTGGTGGAGGCCAACCCGAGCAGGTCGCCGTGCAGCAGCGCGCGTTCCAGTTCGCGCCGCTCCTCGCGCAGGTAGCCGGCCCGGTAGGCGGCCACCCGGTCGCCCAGCCCGGGTACCGCCTCGTCGAGTGCCCGCCGGGCGTTGGCGGCGACCACCTCGGCGCCGCGCCGGGACCGGACGAAGGCCAGCGTGCGTACCCCCTCGACGACGCTGTCGGCGAGCAGGTCGGCGGTCTCCCGCAGCGCCGACCGGCGGACGGACACCAGGTCGGCCAGCTCGGGGTCGGCGGAGGCCGGGGGCAGCAGCGGTGGCTCCCAGAGCGCGAAGGTCACTCCGCCGCGCGGCGAGGTGTCCTCGGTGACGGCCGTCACGGGCAGGCCGGTGAGCCGCCCGGCCGCCGTCGCCGGGTCACCCGACGTGGCCGAGGCCAGCACGAACACGGGGGTACGCCCGAAGCGCGCGCACTGCCGGCGCAGCCGACGCAGCACGTGCGCCACGTGTGAGCCGAACACGCCCCGATAGGTGTGGCACTCGTCGACCACCACGTACGCCAGCCGGCGCAGAAACCCGGACCAGTGCGCGTGCCCGGGCAGGATGCCGTGGTGCAGCATGTCGGGGTTGGTCAGCACGAACCGGGAGTGCCGGCGGATCCACTCCCGCTCGGTGCGCGGGGTGTCCCCGTCGTAGCCGGCCGGACGTACCCCCTCCAGTTCCAGGCCGGCGACGGCGCGCAGCTGGTCGGCGGCGAGCGCCTTGGTCGGGGCCAGGTAGAGCACGGTGGCGCGCGGGTCGGCGAGCAGGGTCGACAGCGCCGGCAGCTGGTACGCCAGGGACTTGCCGGACGCCGTGCCGGTGGCCACCACGACGTGCTTCCCCGCGTACGCCAGCTCGGCGGCCTCGGCCTGGTGCCGCCACGGGGCGACCACGCCACGGCGGGCGAACGCCGCCCGCAGGTGGTCCGGGGTCCAGTCGGGCCACGGGGCCGGCTCACCGGCGCGGGCCGGCACCCGTTCGACGTGGGTGACCGGATCGGCGGCGTGCCGGGCACGCAGCCGTCGCAGCAGCTCGGCCGGCGGACGACGCGCCGAGCCGAGGTGGTCCGTGGTCACGTCCTGCACTCTCGCACTGGTGTTCGGAATTGGGAACCCGGGGGCCGGGGTATGGGGAAGCCTCCGCCGGTGACCCGCTCGGGTCGGGCGCGGGGATGGTTAGATGCCCAGGAGAGTTTACCGAGGAGGAGACCGATGGAGCTGTCGCTGGCGACCCGCACCGTGGGGGAGCACACGGTGCTCGAGGTCGGCGGTGAGGTGGACGTCTACACCGCGCCGCGCCTGCGGGAACGGCTCCTGGAGCTGATCGACGGTGGGGCCCGGCGGGTCGTGGTGGACCTGGGTCGGGTGGACTTCCTCGACTCGACCGGTCTCGGCGTGCTGGTCGGGGCGTTGAAGCGGCTCCGCTCGGCCGGTGGCTCGTTCGCCCTGGTCTGCGACAAGGAGCCGCTGCTCAAGATCTTCCGGATCACCGCGCTGGACCAGGTCTTCCCGCTGCACCCGACGGTCGATGCGGCGATCAGCGCCGACCCGACCGGCGCCGGCGCGTGATGGCGACCGTCAAGCTCTCCTTCTCCCCGGCGCCGGTGCACGTGCGCACGGCCCGCCTGGTCGGCGTCGCGGTGGCCCGTCGGGCCGGCGTCCGGGAGGACCTGCTCGACGAGGTGCGTCTGGCGATCGGTGAGGCGTGCACCCGGGCGGTGGCGCTGCACCGGCAGTACGGGCTGCCCGACCCGGTCTACGTGGAGATGTCCGACAGCGGGTCGTACACGGTGCGGGTGGTGGACCGCGCCCCGCTGGAGGCGAGCATCGGGCTGACCGCGCTGGCTCCGGACGAGCTGGCCCAGGAGTCGTTGAGCGAGGACGCGCTGACCACCGGCGTGGGTTTCGCGCTGCTCGCCGGTTTCGTGGAGGACCTCCAGGTGCGCCCGGTCGACGAGGGCGTCGGCACCGAGGTCCGGATGGTGTGGCCGGTCCGCCGCTGAGTCGACCGTTCTTCTTTCGCGCAGGCCGCGTTCCCCGTCGGGGACGCGGCCTGTTCGTGTCGAC
Source organism: Micromonospora auratinigra (assembly GCF_900089595.1). GTDB lineage: Bacteria > Actinomycetota > Actinomycetes > Mycobacteriales > Micromonosporaceae > Micromonospora > Micromonospora auratinigra. Next base: position 5,414,515 of record NZ_LT594323.1, read on the forward strand.
CGCCCTATATATCAGATTTCTTCGCATAGCACAGCGACGAAGATCATCGAGACACGGTGGGCCCTGCGTGTGACCCTCACCACGCCGGAGGGCTACAGTACCCGGGTTGTCAGCAAGTGACCCGTCCCGCAGCCAGCGGGAATGGGTGTTCATCGCTGGTCCGCGAGGGTGGGTTGGCGCGCGCTTGCGAGTCCGCATCCAGGCGTCGGCACCGTGCGTCTCCACGGGCCGGCGCGAGTTGTTCGGTACAGGAGGACATAGATGTCCGGGACCTTGGCCGCCGACGGCGGCGCACTGTCCCTTACCGGAGCCAACGTGACGTACGTCGTCATCGCCGCGGTCATCGCGCTGGTGGCGCTCGTCTTCGCCGCCGCCTTGACGAAGGCCGTGCTGGCAGCCGGTAAGGGCACCACCAACATGCAGGAGATCTCCGGGGCGGTGCAGGAGGGCGCGTCCGCGTACCTGCTGCGTCAGTTCCGCACCCTGGCGATCTTCGTGATCGTCGCCGTCGTACTGCTCTTCCTGCTGCCGGTGCACGACACCGACGGCAGCGAGCTGATGGTGAAGATCGGCCGCTCGGCGTTCTTCGTGGTGGGCGCCCTGTTCAGCGCGTTCATCGGCGGCGCCGGGATGTGGCTGGCCACCCGCGCGAACCTGCGGGTCGCCGCGGCCGCCCGGGAACGCGAAGGCGGGCGCGAGGGCGCCATGAAGATCGCCTTCCGGACCGGTGGCGTGGTCGGCTTCCTCACCGTCGGCCTCGGCCTCTTCGGTGCGGCGCTGGTCGTCCTGCTCTTCAAGGGCGACGCGCCGACCGTGCTGGAGGGCTTCGGCTTCGGGGCCGCGCTGCTCGCCATGTTCATGCGGGTCGGCGGCGGCATCTTCACCAAGGCCGCCGACGTCGGCGCCGACCTGGTGGGCAAGGTCGAGCAGGGCATCCCCGAGGACGACCCGCGCAACGCCGCCACCATCGCCGACAACGTGGGCGACAACGTCGGTGACTGCGCCGGCATGGCCGCCGACCTCTTCGAGTCGTACGCGGTCACCCTGGTCGCCGCGCTGATCCTGGGCCGCGCCGCGTTCGGCGAGACCGGCCTGGTCTTCCCGCTGATCATCTCCACCATCGGCGTGCTGGTCGCCATCGTCGGCGTCTTCATCACCCGGCTGCGCGCCAGCGACCGCAACGGGCTCACCGCGATCAACCGGGCCTTCTACCTCTCCGCGCTGATCGCCGCGGTGCTGGTGTCGGTCGCCGCGTTCGCGTACCTGCCGGCGACCTTCGCCGAGCTGGAGGGTGGGCTCACCGACGTCGACCGCAACCCGCGGCTGGTGGCGATCGGCGCGGTGCTGATCGGCATCGTGCTGGCCGCCGCGATCCAGGCGCTCACCGGCTACTTCACCGAGACCAACCGGCGTCCGGTGCAGGACATCGGCAAGAGCTCGCAGACCGGTGCGGCCACCGTCATCCTCGCCGGCATCAGCGTCGGCCTGGAGTCGGCGGTCTACTCGGCGCTGCTGATCGGGGCCGGCGTCTTCGGCGCGTTCCTGCTCGGCGGCAGCTCCATCACCCTGTCGCTGTTCGCGGTCGCGCTGGCCGGCACCGGCCTGCTCACCACCGTCGGCGTGATCGTCGCGATGGACACCTTCGGCCCGATCTCCGACAACGCCCAGGGCGTCGCCGAGATGTCCGGTGACATCGACGAGCACGGCGCGCGGACGCTGACCGAGCTGGACGCCGTCGGCAACACCACCAAGGCGATCACCAAGGGCATCGCGATCGCCACCGCGGTGCTGGCCGCGACCGCGCTGTTCGGTTCGTACACCGACACCCTGCGCAGCTCGTACTCCGACGCGGGCGTCGGCGACGTCGGCCAGGAGATCCTCAACGCGCTGAACGTGGCCAACCCGCGCAACCTGGTCGGCCTGATCGTCGGCGCGGCGGTGGTCTTCCTCTTCTCCGGGCTGGCCATCAACGCGGTCTCCCGCTCGGCCGGCGCGGTCGTGATGGAGGTCCGCCGGCAGTTCCGCGAGCTGCCCGGGATCATGGACCGCACCCAGCGGCCCGAGTACGGCAAGGTGGTCGACATCTGCACCCGGGACGCGCAGCGCGAGCTGATGACCCCCGGCCTGCTGGCGATCATGGCCCCGATCGCGGTCGGCTTCGGCCTCGGCCCGGGCGCGCTCGCCTCGTACCTGGCCGGCGCGATCGGCGCGGGCACCCTGATGGCGGTCTTCCTGGCCAACTCCGGTGGCGCTTGGGACAACGCGAAGAAGCTGGTCGAGGACGGCGCGTACGGCGGCAAGGGCTCCGAGTCGCACGCCGCGACCGTCATCGGCGACACCGTCGGCGACCCGTTCAAGGACACCGCCGGCCCGGCGATCAACCCGCTGATCAAGGTGATGAACCTGGTCTCGCTGCTGATCGCGCCGGCCGTGGTGGCCTGGAGCGTGGGCGACGACAAGAACCCCGCCCTGCGGATCACGATCGCCGCGGTGGCCGCGCTGATCATCGTGGCGGCCGTGGTGTTCAGCAAGCGCAAGGGCATCGCGATGGACGACAGCGACAGCGGCACCGACAGCCACGACGACCGCGTGGAGACCGTCAACGCCTGACGTGGGCGACACCCGGTCCCGGTCGGCATCCCGCCGGCCGGGACCGGTGCGTCCGGCGGGTCGCAGTGCCCGCAACCTTCTCGGTGGCACTTTCACCGGGAGGCCGTACGCTGCTTCGCATGCGTACGCGCGGGGCGGGAACCGCCGGAAAGCTCACGGTGGTCCTGGCCACGCTCGTCCTCGTGCTCGCCGGCTGCGGCGGCCCCAGCCCGCGGGCCTGGGCCTCGTCGGTCTGCCAGGCGCTGACCCCCTGGCGGGCCGAGATCGACAAGCTGACCAGCAGCACCCAGCAGCAGATGACCGCGCAGACCACCCCGGCGCAGGCCAAGGAGAACCTGGTCCGACTCTTCGCCGGCGCCGAGCGGGCCAGTGAGTCCGCCCGGAGCCGGATCGAGGAGGCGGGCGTGCCCGAGACCGACCACGGCGCGGAGATCTCCGCCGGGTTCCGCGCCTCGCTGAGCAAGATGCGTGACGCGTACGGTCGGGCCCGGGACACCATCGACGGGCTGGACACCGCCCAGGCCGGCCCCTTCTACGACGGGGTACGGGCCGCGGTGGACACCCTCAACAAGGAGTACGACGCCAGCTCGCTGGACACCAGCAAGCTCAACTCACCCGAGTTGAAACAGGCCTTCGACGAGGTCCCGGAGTGTCGCTGACGCCGCCTTCCTCGCATCCCGTCCGCCAGCCCTCGCTCTTCTCGACCGAGGCGGCCGATCCGTCGCTGGCGGACCTCGCCGGCCTGCTCGCCGGGCCGGCGGAGGTGGTCCGGATGGGCGGCACGGCGCGGTTGGCGGTGGTGGTGGACGCCGCCTGGCGGGTGCACGTGCTGGTGGCCGAGCTGGCCGCGCGGGCGGTGCCGGCGAGCTGGGAGCCGACCGGGGAGGGGCGGCACCTGGTCCGCACCGCGTACTCGACCACCCTGGCCCCGCTGGCCCGGGCCTGGCTGCGCGGCACCGCGAAGCGGCCGCCGGACGGCTTCCACCTCAACGGGCGACGGCTGCGGCTCTGGCTGGCCGCGGCGGGGGCGGCCGACCCGGCCGGCGTCCTGCTCCGGCTCGGCCCCGGCGACCAGGAGTGCTGGCCGCCGGTCCGGGCCGCGCTGGCCACCGTCGGGCTGCCGGCGGCGTTCGTGGAGCCGGCGGAGGGCGGGCCCGCGTACCGGATCGGGGGTCGACGCCGGCTGGCCCGACTCGCCGAGCTGGTGGGGGACCGTCCGCCGGCCGCCCCGGCGGAGCAGTGGCCCCGCGCGCAGTGATCGGGAACGACCGCCCGGCGCTCCGACCGGCCGGGTGTGAGGGCCGGCCTGACCGGCCCGGCCGCAGCGTGCGCCGGTCGGCCCGCAACCCCCGACGGCTGTCCGATCCCGGACACCCGTCGGTGGCGGTTTGCCCCGGAAAACGGCGCGCAGCCGCTCGGCCGTCGGTCCGCGATCGTCACAGTCACCCGCTCGGTGCCCTACCCACGGTGTACGGTGGCGCCGTCCGGCGGCGCTCGCCCGACCGTCACCGGAACTGATCGTTTGCCGCCCACGAAACCCGGAACGCGGGCGGCGCGTTACGTTGGACATCCGGACCGCCGGTGCCCGGGCCGGCGCAACACGGCCCGAAGCGGGCATGGCGTAGGAGTGAGGTCGGAGAGAGACGTGCCGAGCAGAGCTGGAACCACCCGTCTGGTCATCGTCGAGTCACCGGCGAAGGCCAAGACGATCTCGGGCTACCTCGGCCCGGGGTACGTCGTGGAGGCCAGCTTCGGCCACGTCCGGGACCTCCCGCGCAACGCCGCCGAGGTGCCGGCCGCGTACGAGGACAAGCCGTGGGCCCGGCTCGGGGTCGACGTGGACAACGGCTTCGCCGCGCTCTACGTGGTCTCGCCGGACCGCAAGAAGCAGATCACCAAGCTGAAGTCGCTGGCCAAGGAAGTCGACGAGATCTTCCTGGCGACGGATGAGGACCGCGAGGGCGAGGCGATCGCCTGGCACCTGGTGGAGACGCTCAAGCCCAAGGTGCCGGTCAAGCGGATGGTGTTCCACGAGATCACCAAGCCGGCCATCCAGGCCGCCGTGGCCAACCCCCGGGAGATCGACCGGGACCTGGTCGACGCCCAGGAGGCCCGGCGGATCCTCGACCGCCTGTACGGCTACGAGGTCTCCCCGGTGCTCTGGCGCAAGGTCCGCAGCGGCCTCTCCGCCGGCCGGGTGCAGTCCGTGGCGACCCGGATCGTGGTCGAGCGGGAGCGGCAGCGGATGGCCTTCCGCACCGCCGAGTACTGGGACATCCTGGCCACCCTCGCGGTGGCGAACCCGGGCGAGGGGCCGCGGAACTTCAACGCCACCCTGATCGCGCTGAACGGTGACCGGATCGCCACCGGCAAGGACTTCGAGCCGACCACCGGACGGGTGAAGCCGGGCGCGGGCGTGGTGCACCTCGACTCCAGCGGCGCCCGGGGCCTGGCGGCCCGCCTCGACGGGCGGCCGTTCACCGTCACCCGGGTCGAGGAGAAGCCGTACCGCCGCCGGCCGTACGCGCCGTTCATCACCTCCACCCTCCAGCAGGAGGCGGCCCGCAAGCTGCGGTTCTCGTCGCAGCAGACGATGCGCACCGCGCAGCGCCTGTACGAGAACGGCTACATCACCTACATGCGTACCGACTCGGTGAACCTGTCGGAGACCGCGATCGCCGCGGCCCGCCGGCAGATCGTCGAGCTGTACGGCGAGCGCAGCGTGCCGCCGGAGCCGCGCCGTTACACCGGCAAGGTGAAGAACGCGCAGGAGGCACACGAGGCGATCCGCCCGGCGGGGGACAACTTCCGCACCCCGGGCGAGGTGGCCAAGGAGCTCTCGGCCGAGGAGTTCAAGCTCTACGAGCTGATCTGGCGGCGCACCATCGCCTCGCAGATGACCGACGCCGTCGGGTCCAGCGTCTCGGTGCGGATCCGCGCGCTCTCCTCCGCCGGCGAGGAGGCCGACTTCGGCGCGAGCGGCAAGACCATCACCGACCCGGGCTTCCTGCGCGCGTACGTCGAGTCCAGCGACGACGAGAACGCCGAGGCCGAGGACGCCGAGCGGCGGCTGCCCACCCTGGTCAAGGACCAGCCGCTGACCGCCGACGAGCTGGCCGCGCAGGGCCACCACACCCAGCCGCCGTCGCGCTACACCGAGGCGTCGCTGGTCAAGGCCCTCGAAGAGCTGGGCATCGGCCGCCCGTCGACGTACGCCTCGATCATGCAGACCATCCAGGACCGCGGCTACGTGGCGAAGCGCGGCCAGGCGATGATCCCGACGTTCCTGGCGTTCGCCGTGATCGGGCTGCTGGAGCGGCACTACCCGCGCCTGATCGACTACGACTTCACCGCCAGCATGGAGAACGAGCTGGACGAGATCGCCGGTGGCGAGCACGCCGCGATCGACTTCCTCACCTCGTTCTACTTCGGCAGCACCACCGGTGCCGGCGACCAGGCCATCGCCCACGCGGGCGGGCTGAAGAAGCTGGTCACCGAGAACCTCAGCGAGATCGACGCGCGCAGCGTCAACTCGATCCCGCTCTTCACCGACGACGAGGGCCGCGAGGTCGTGGTGCGGGTCGGCCGGTACGGGCCGTACCTGCAGCGCACCGTCCCGGGCGAGCAGCCCGTCCCCGCCGGGGAGGGTGAGGAGGGCGGCGGCCAGGGTGACCGGGCCCCGATCCCCGAGGGGCTCGCCCCCGACGAGCTGACCCCGGAGAAGGTGCACGAGCTGTTCCTCGGCGGCGGGGGCGAGCGCAAGCTCGGCGAGGACCCGGCCACCGGCGAGCCGATCCTGCTCAAGTCCGGCCGGTTCGGCCCGTACGTCTCCAGCGGCGAGCGGAAGTCGTCGCTGCTGCGTTCGCAGTCGCCCGACTCGCTCACCTTCGACGAGGCGCTGAAGCTGCTCAGCCTGCCCCGGGTGATCGGCAACGACCCCGAGGGCAACGAGGTGGTCGCCAACAACGGCCGCTACGGTCCGTACGTCAAGCGCGGTGACGAGTTCCGCTCGCTGGACTCCGAGGACAAGATGTTCACCGTCTCGCTGGACGAGGCGCTCGCGCTGCTGGCCGCCCCGAAGACCCGCCAACGACGCGCCGCCGCGCCGCCGCTGCGGGAGATGGGCAACGACCCGCTGACCGAGAAGCCGCTGGTGATCAAGGACGGCCGGTTCGGCCCGTACGTCACCGACGGTGAGACCAACGCGTCGCTGCGGCGGGCGCAGACTCCGGAGGCGCTGACCCTGGAGGAGGCCTCCGAGATGCTCGCCGAGAAGCGGGCGAAGGGTCCGGCGCCGAAGAAGAAGGCCGCCAAGAAGGCCGCGCCCGCCAAGAAGACGGCCACCGCCGCGAAGAAGACCACGGCGGCCAAGAAGACCACGGCCGCGAAGAAGACGACGACGGCGAAGGCGACGACGGCCAAGAAGGCCACCGCGAAGAAGGCCGCACCGCGCAAGGCGACCACCGGTAGCGAGTGACCCCGACCACGGAAAGTGAATGTATCTTCGCGATGGCCTAATCTGTCGCGGTGTCTTCACAGGGTGATACCGGCAGCCGGTCCGGCCGCGGCAAGGTGATCGCGGTCGTCGTGCTGGTGCTGGTGCTGGTGGCAGGCGGCCTCACCTGGTTCTTCGGCACACGGGACGACGACCGGACGACGGCCGCCGTGGCGCGGGCGGGGGCGCCGCTCGCCACCGGTTCGGTGCCGACGCCGACCGACCCGAAGCCGCGCCGGGACGCCTCCGGGCGTCGCCTCTTCACCGTGCTCGGGGCCGGCGACATCCTGATCCACCCGGAGTTGACCTCCCAGGCGCGCCGGGACGCCGAACGCGGCGGGCACCCCGGCGACCTGGACTACAACCCGCTCTTCCAGCAGGTACGACCGACCGTCTCCGAGGCCGACCTGGCCATCTGCCACCTGGAGACGCCGCTCGCGCCGCCGAACGGCCCGTTCATCGGCTTCCCGAAGTTCAGCGTCCCGCCGCAGATCGTCGACGCGATCCGGGGCACCGGGTTCGACGCCTGCTCCACCTCGTCGAACCACACGATCGACCAGGGTGAGCAGGGCGTGCGGCGCACCCTCGACGCGCTCGACGCCGCCAAGATCCGGCACACCGGCAGCGCCCGTACCCAGCGGGAGGCGCTCACTCCGGCGATCTACGTGAAGAACGGGGTCAAGGTCGGTCACCTCGCGTACGCCCTGCACTTCAACGGCCTGAAGCGGCCGGCGGGCAAGGAGTGGATGGCCAACCTCATCGAGCCGCGGAAGATCCTGGCGGCGGCCGCGCGGCTGCGGGCCGCCGGTGCCGAGATCGTGGTGCTGAGCCTGCACTGGGGCACCGAGTACGTGAACCAGCCGGACGCCGACCAGGAGAAGTGGGTCCGCCCCCTGATCACCTCGCCGGACATCGACCTGATCCTGGGACATCACGCGCACGTGGTGCAGCCGGTCCAGAAGTTCGGCGCGGACTGGGTGGCCTTCGGCATGGGCAACCAGGTCGCCCGGCACGCCGAGCCGATCTTCGCCAACCGTGAGGGTGCGCTGACCCGGTTCACCTTCACCGAGGTGGCGCCGAAGAAGTGGCGGATCACCCTGGCCGAGGCGATCCCGGTCTGGATGGACCTGAACCCGGACGCCCGGCTCGTCGACCTGCCCGTCGCGCTCGCCGACCGGGCCACCCCGCCCGGCCGTCGGGTGATCTACCAGGCCGCGCTCGACCGCATCCGCGGCCACCTGCTCGCCAAGGGCGGCGGGGAGGCCGGACTGAAGGTGCTCGGGCCACCGCCGGCGGCGGACGACCTTCCCGGCGCGGAGACGGAGAGCGTCCCGTCGACCAGGGACGGCTGAACCTGCCGTCGATCGGCCAGCCTTGTGCGTCGATCGGCCGATCGATATGGGCGGCGCGGGGCCGGCTTGTTAGCCTCGCCTGCTGGCTACCACCGGGAAGGATCGTCGTTGCGTGACATCGGCCTGAACAGGGCGCGGGGATGAGCCTCACGTCCACTGCGGGTCGTGCTCGGCACCCCGGGGACGATCGGGACCAGATCGCCCGTTGGCGTCTCATCAGCCTGGAGAAGCAACTCCCGCAGCCCCGCATGCTCACCGCCATCGGCACGCCGGCCCTGGTCGCCTCCCTGCTGCTCACGCTGCTGGCGATCTTCGCCTTCGCGTACCTGAGCCAGGGGGACACGGCGGGGGTGCCGAAGGCGGTGGTCGAGTCGCAGCGGGAGTTCGTCCACGAGATCTCCCGGAGCCTCAACAACTCGGTCGGCCGCAGCCGGGACGAGTTGAGCCGGACGGTCGAGGCCTACAACGCGCGACCGGACAACGTCACCGCGCAGCTCGCCGCCCTGACGAAGGACCAGCCCAAGTGGCGGGGTGTCGGGGTCTACACCAACGACGGCCGAACCGGGGTGGCCGCTGTCGGCCGGCCGGTCGCCCTGCCGGCCGGCGTGCCGCCGGGCCGGGCCGCGGTCCCGCTGGTCGACGGCAACGCCCCCCGGCTGCTGCTGGTCGAGCCGCTGGCCGACAACAAGCTGCTCCTGGCCGAGCTGGACCTCGGCATCCGCACCCTGCGACTGGACCCGCGCTCCAAGCAGGCGGTCCTGGTGGTGGTGCCCACCGGCGCCCGGGCGCTCAGCCAGGGCGCGCCGGTACCGGCCGACCCGAAGCTGGACGCACTGATCAAGGAGGCGGTGGACGGCACCGCCCGGCGGGCGACCGTCACCCGCACCGGCACGGCGGCCGCCCCACCGGCCGGCTCCGGATCGGCCGGGCCGGTGGCCCCGTTGGTCACCGCCGACGCCGTCGGCAGCCTCGGCTTCTCGGTCGTCTCGCTGGTCTACACGCCGGTCACCGACGCGTCGGCCACCCGGGAGCCGCTGGTCGCGGCCCTGGCCCTGCTGGTGGCCGCCGTCGCGGTGCTGCTGATCCTCCAGTACGGCCTGGCCCGCCCGGTCCGCCGGCTGCTCCTGCACGCCAAGGCGGTGGCCTCCGGCAACTCCCCCGGTGAGCCGCCGCGTACGCCCAACGCCCAGGTCAACCGGATCGCCGCGGCGTTGAGCGCGCTCGCCGCCCGGCAGGACCCCGGATCGTCGGCGCGGCGTGACCCCGCTCCCGGCGGCACTCCGGCCGGGCTGGTGGTGGTGCTGGCCGTGCTGGCCGTGCTGGGCGCCGCGGGCGGCGTCCTCACCACGCTCACCCAGGCCGAGCGGGACCTGCCCGGGCAGGTCACCCGGGACACCGAGAACCAGACCGGCGCGGTGGCGGCGGCGATCGGCGACACCCTCGACGGCGGCTACCAGAAGCTCGTGCTGGTGGGCCGGGACAACGGCAAGGGTGACACCGCGCAGGTGCGCCGGGCGCTGGACCGGCTGGTCGACGAGAACAACCGGTTCCGCAGCGCCTATCTGCTGTCCGCGGACGGCAGCGTGGTCGCCAGCGTCGGGCGGGAGCCGCTGCGGCCGTCGGGACTGGTGCCCGGCGAGGGCGGCGTGGTGCTGCACGACGTGCAGGGCCGGCTCCCGATCATCTACGCGTACCATCCGCTGTCCGACGGTCGGTCGCTGGTCGCGGAGTTCGACGTGCGCTACCTGACCCGGCTGCTGCAACGCGTGGACGGGCGGGTGCGGGTCCTCGACGTGGACCAGCGGGACATCCTGGACAGCGGCGGTTACCTGGCCTTCGCGCAGATCACCACGCCGGCGGTGGTCACCGCCTCGGCCCGGGCGCTCACCGGCCGGACGTACGCCGCGGTGACCGACGTCGACGGGGTGCGCAGCCTGCTGGTCGCCGCCCCGATCGCGGTGGACGGCACGGCCGCGCAGCTGGAGTGGTCGGTGGTCGCCGAGCGGCCGGTGACCGACTTCGCGCTGCCCGGCAACCAACTGCACCACGGCGCGCTGCTGGTGGTGGTCGTCACGGTCGGTGTCGGCCTGCTGCTGTTCAGCTGGCACTACTTCTTCCAGCTCCGCCCGCTGCGCAACCTAGAGCGGGAGGCGGTCGCGCTGGCCGGCGGCGACACCAGCCGGGTGGTCTCCCCGCGGTGGCACGACGAGATCGGCGCGGTGGCGGTCTGCCTGGAGGTGTGCCGCCAGGCGGCGGTGCACGGCGAGCAACGGTTGGGCGGAGCGGCGCGGATCCGGCCGACCGAGGGCATGCCCACCATGATCATGACCAAGGTGCCGGAGCGGCGGCGGGGCGGCGCGTCCCGCCGGAGGGGTGACTGAGGTGCTCTTCCTCTACCTGGTGTTCCTGCTGGCCTGCGTGGGACTGCTGGTCGCCGGCATCATCGAGCAGCGCAACCATCACCGCAGCCTGCACAGCATCCCGCACCGCGTGCTGGTCAACGGGATCCGCGGCAAGAGTTCGATCACCCGGCTCACCGCCGGCGCGCTGCGCGGCGGCAAGCTGGTGGTGGTGGCCAAGACGACCGGCACCGCGGCCCGGTTCATCTTCCCGGACGCCAGCGAGGAGCCGGTCTACCGGAAGTTCGGCATCGCGAACGTGGTCGAGCAGATCGGCATCGTCCGCCGCGCCGCCGCGTACTATCCCGACGCGCTGGTGATCGAGTGCATGGCGGTGATGCCGCCGCTGCAGGAGCTCAACCAGACCAAGCTCATCCAGTCCACCATCGGCATCCTGTGCAACGTTCGGGAGGACCACCTCGCCGAGATGGGACCGACGCTGGACGACGTGGCCCGGTCGCTGAGCCGGTCCATGCCGGTCGGCGGGCTCTGCGTCACCGCGGAGCAGGACCGGCTGCACATCCTCCAGGAGGAGGCGGACAAGCGGAACTGCACGCTCGTCTCCGTCGACCCCGAGTCCGTCACCGACGACGAGATGAAGGGCTTCACCTGGACCACGTTCAAGGAGAACGTGGCGATCGCCCTCAAGGTGGCCGAGCTGCTCGGGGTGCCCCGCCGGGCGGCGCTGACCGGCATGTGGACGGCGCCGCCGGACCCCGGCGTGCTCAGCGTGGAGGAGTACCGGGCGGGTGACCGGTCGCTGCGCTTCGCCAACATCTTCGCCGCGAACGATCCCGAGTCGACGTACATGAACATCCAGCAGTTGGCCGACCAGGGGTCCATCCCCCGGCCGCTGCACGTGCTGATCAACTGCCGGCCGGACCGGGTCGAGCGGAACGGTCAGATGGGCTCGCTGATCTCCCGGATCGACCCGGACAAGGTGATCCTGATCGGCGAGCCGACCCGTAGCGCCCGGGTCAAGATCGACGAGAAGTGGCAGGGCCGGGTGGTCGACCTGGGCGGCAAGCTCGGTGCCCGGGACCTGCTCGACGGCGTGCTGGGCACCATCGACGGGTTCGCCTCGGTGCTGGCCATCGGCAACATCCACGGCCAGGGCGAGATTCTGCTGGCCCAGCTCGCCGGGCTCGACCGCCCGGCCGCGCCGACCGGCGGCGCCGCGTCGTCCCGGCCGGCCGCGGCGATCCCGGCGCCGGAGCCGGCCCGGCCGTACGGACCGGTCGGGGCGGGTTCGCCCGCTGCGCTGCGGCAGTGGTCGGGGGAGAACCCGGCCGCCGCCGAACGGGCGCCCCGTACTCCGGGACGGCCATACCAGGGCCGTCCACCGGCCGCGCCGTACGATCCGCGGGCACCGCAGGTGGCGGCCGGCCACGAGCCGCGCGCCCCGTACCCCGGTCCCCGACCCGACCCGTCGCGCCGGTCCGATCCCGGGCCGGCACCCGAGCGGCGGCCGTACGGCCCGGACGGGCCCGCGCCGCGCCAGGACTTCCCGGGCCGCCCCGGACCGTACCCGCCGGCCCCGGCCCGGCAGTTGCCGCCCCGAGCCGTCCCGCCCGCGCGCACCCCGCCGCCCGGCCACCATCCCGGGGACCGGCGCCGGCCGGACCCGCCGGCCGGGTACACCCAGGGCACGGCGCGCTGGAACCGGCCCGCCGGCCAGGACCCGGACCGGACCGTGCCCGCCCAGCCGGTGGTCCGCCGCCCGGCGGATGCCGGCCGACCTCCGGCCCGCCGGCCCGACCGACCTGATTCCGACCAGCCGCCGCAGCAGCGGCCGTCCGACCACTGGAGCCCCTCGTGATGAGCGGAGAACTGACACCCGAGCTTGCGACGCTCTGCCTGGGCGTGGGGCTGGTGCTCGCACTGGCCTGCTACCTGACCACCAACCTCTCGCCCGGTGGCATGATCACGCCGGGCTGGCTGGCGTTGACGCTGGTCGAGGAGTACCGGCAGGCGCTGGTGATCCTGGTGATGACCGGGGTCACCTGGGCCCTCACCAAGCTCATGCAGCGGGTGGTCATCCTCTACGGCAAGCGGCTCTTCGCGGCGATCGTCCTGCTCAGCGTGCTGCTGCAGACGACCCTGTTCATCGTCATCCAGCAGGACTTCCCGCTCCTCTTCTCGCACCAGACCCTCGGATTCGTCGCGCCCGGCCTGATCGCGTACCAGCTGGTCCGCCAGCCCCCGGTGGCGACCATGCTGGCCACCGGGGCGGTTTCCGTGGGCTCCTACCTGATCATCGTCAGCGGAATGCTCGCCGGCCTGGTGCCGGTGAGCTGACCGCCTGCTCGTCAAGGCCCGAGCCAGGGAGAAGCACCGATGGTGTCGCAGAGCAGCAAGTGGATCTGGGCGACGCTGGCCGCCGTCCTCGTCGTCGCCGCGGTGATGGTCGGGGTGGCGCTGCGCCCGACCGGCCGGGCGGGCACCGCGGCCGCGGTGGTCACCCCGGGGCCGGCGGACGCCTCCGGCGAGCTGACCTTCGCGCGGCTCGCCAAGCCGGCCCGTACCCAGGTGCGCGACGCCGCCGGCCGGGTGCTGGCCGTGCTGACCGACGGCGCCCGTACGGCGCGGATCACCGGCCCGGAGCGGACCTTCCGGGAGCGCAGGTTCACCGAGGCGTCGGTGACCACCGACGGCTGGATCAGGCTGGCCCCCAAGCCGTGGCGGGCGGGCGCGGAGCAGGACGCCTGGTTCCGGCCCTGGCTGACCCGCGTGATCGGGGACCGCAGTCCGGACGCGCTGGCCATCGCGATGGACTATCTGGACGGCGCGGCGGTCCGCAAGGACGCCGAGGGCGTGCAGTACGCCGGCGACGCCTCGTTCGGACCGCTGTCGGCCGGGGACCCGGACGGCCGCGCGGAGAACTCCGACTTCTACGACTACATGGGTGTGAAGTGGGACTTCCCCGACGGCAAGCACGAGCGGCCGGACCGGGCCCACCTGCGCAGCCTGGACTGCTCCGGGTTCATCCGCATGGTCTACGGCTACCGGATGAAGTACCCGCTGCTCGGGAAGAACACCAAGGGACCCGGCCTGCCGCGCCGGGCGTACGCGATGGCGGCGCTGGGCCCGGGCAAGCTGCTCGTCCCCAACACCGGCCGGCCGGTCCGCGACTACGACCTGCTCCAGGAGGGCGACCTGGTCTTCTTCAGCCACGGTGAGGAGGCCGGGCCGACCATCCAGCACTCCGGCATCTTCATCGGCGTGGACGACTCGGGCCACCACCGGTTCATGTCCAGCCGGGTCAAGGCGGACGGTCCGACCTTCGGCGACTTCGGCGGCGAGTCGCTGCTGGACGGCCCGGGCTACTGGTCGGGACGCTTCCTCACCGCGCGCCGGATCTGAGCCCGGGCCCGCGTCGGGTCGGTCAGTTGCGGGACAGGTCGGCCGTGGCGAGCGCCGTCACCAGTTCGGCTCGCCGGTCGGCGTCGCGGCGTACCGTCCAGCTCATCTCGAGGTGAATGAAGACCGAGCCCAGCCGCCGGGCCTCCTCCGCCTGGGTGTTGGTGGTGCCCTCCAGTTGACCGCAGCGGGCCGACCAGGCCCGGCACGTGACGAAGTCGGCGTCCTCCAGCGCGGTCGCCACCCGGCGGAGCGGGGCGCTGGAGCGATGCTGGCCGTTGGAGACCACCACGTCCTCCTGGGGCAGGCTCCGCTGGGCGAACCCGTGCAGCTGGATCTGGTTGAGGTTGCTCGTGGCGAACCGCCCGGCGATGACCTGGAACAGCCCGTCCGGGTTGTGCGCGGCGTCGGCCCTGGTGTCGCCGGCCCGGCGGTGCGCGCCGGCGATCAGCAGCACGGACCCGGGGACGGCCCGGAACAGCCGCAGACCGACGTCCTCGGTCCGCAGGTCCGAGTTGGGGTGGGGCACCTCGACGGCCAGTTCCGGCTGGCGGGACAGGTCCACCAGCAGCACCCCCCAGGCCCGCTCCCCGCCCGCCTCGGTGGTGAACATCGCGTAGTCCCGGCCGGTCTCCGGGTCGGTGCCCACCCGGGGCGTGTAGCCGACGTCGCGCAGCAGCGTGCTGGCCCGGTCGAGGTGCTCGCGTCCGGCGAGGAGCAGCGCCACCGCGTCCTCGGTGTGCCGGCGTTCGTCCTCCCGGGGGTCGCGGTACGGCGCGGAGGGCTTCAACTGCCGGACGAAGTCCTCGACCGGACCGGCCGGATCGGCCGCCGCGGAGGCGACGGGCCCGGCCGGTGGGGCCGACGGCCGGCCGCAGCCACCCAGCAGGAGGGCGGTCACGGCGAGGCCGGCGACGGCGGCCGCTCGGGCGCGGTGCAGGGGGTTCCCGGACATCGTCCCGGAGATTACCCGGGCGGCGCGGGCGCCGGGCGGTGGCGGTCAGTCGCCGAGCACCTGGCGCAGGTAGGCGTTGGTGAAGCGGCGGTCGGGGTCCAGGCGGTCGCGGACCGCGAGGAAGTCGGCGAACCGGGGGTACGCGGGGGCGAGCGACGCCGCGTCGCGGTGGTGCAGCTTGCCCCAGTGCGGCCGGCCGCCCAGCTCCGCCGCGACCGCCTCGAACGCCCGGAAGTACGGCTCGTACGGCATCCCCACGTACTGGTGCACGGCGAGGTACGCGGAGTCCCGCCCGTAGCCGTGCGAGAGCCAGATGTCGTCGGCGGCGGTGAACCGCACCTCGACCGGGAAGAGCACCTTGAACGGCAGGCCGTCGACGATCCGCCGCAGCGCGTCCAGCGCCTCGGGCAGCGCGGCGCGGGGCAGGCCGTACTCCATCTCCACGAAGCGGACCCGGCGCGGGGTGCAGAACACCCGGTCGGAGCGGCCGGTGTAGGTGCGTTCGGTCAGCGCCCGGGCCGAGACGGCGCTGATGCCGGGGGCGAGGGCGGGCACCGCCCGGCCGAGCCGGCAGGCACCCGCGAAGACGGTGTTGGACAGGAACTCGTCGTCCAGCCAGCCGCGCCAGCCGGGCAGCGGCCGGTCGTCGGCGGCCACCCGGTCATTGGTCTTGACCTGGACCCGGGAGGTGTACGGGAACCAGTAGAACTCGGCGTGGTCGTGCCCGTCGACCAGGTCGGGCAGGCCGGCGAGCACGTCGGCGAGGGCGGCCGGGCGCTCGTGCGCGCGCAGCACGAAGGCGTCGACGCAGCGCAGGGTCAGCTCGACCAGCACGCCGAGCGCGCCCAGCCCGACCCGGGCGGCGGCGAAGACGTCCGGGTGCTCGTCGGGGGAGCAGCGCAGCACCTCGCCGGTGCCGGTGACCAGGGTCAGCCCCACCACGAAGGTGGAGAGGCAGCCGAGCCGGGCACCGGTGCCGTGGGTGCCGGTGGAGAGCGCCCCGGCCACCGTCTGGGCGTCGATGTCGCCCAGGTTGGGTAGGGCGAGACCGTGCGAGGCGAGCAGGTCGTTGAGGGCGTGCAGGGTCATCCCGGCCGGTACGGTGACCAGTCGACGCGCGGTGTCCACCCGGACCCCGGTGTCCAGGTCGGCCAGGTCGATCCGGTGCCCGTCGGTCAGCGCGGCACCGGTGAACGAGTGTCCGCTGCCGGCGGCGCGGACGGTCCGGCCGGCGTCGGCGGCGGCGCGGACCGCCGCGGCGACCTCCCCGACGGTCCGGGGGCGGACCACGAGGGCGGCGGTGCTGCGCTGGTTGCCGGCCCAGTTGGACCAGACGGTTGGCGTACCGGACATGGACGCTCCTCGACATGAATGTGAACTGACTTCATATCAGGAACGTTGTACCTGGTAAATACCGCAATCGAGCCCCGCTCGTTGTACCGGTAGTCACAGACTCGTGACGTGCAGATATGTTCATCCGTCGAAGGGGGGTGGCGCCGAGTGTCCACACCAGCCGCCACGACCGGGCCGCTGCGCCGCGTTCCGGTGCAGGGTCGAAGTGTCGCGCGGGTCCAGCGGATGCTGGACGCCTGTGCCGAGCTCGTCGACGAGGTGGGGTACGAGGGGCTGACCACCACCCTGCTCGCCGAGCGGGCCGAGGTGGCGATCGGGTCGGTCTACCAGTTCTTCCCGGACAAGCGGGCGATCGTGCAGGCGTTGACCCTGCGCACGATGGAGTCCTACCTCCAGCGGCTCGACGAGCGGTTCGCCTCCGACGACCTGACCCACTGGTGGGACGGCGTCGACGCGGCGATCGACGAGTACATCTCGATGCACCGCACCGTCCCCGGGTTCCGTACCCTGCACTTCGGCGACGTGGTCGACCTGCACCTGCTCGATGAGCAGCGGGACAACAACGGCGTGATCGCCGACCAGCTCGCCCGGGTGCTCACCGAGCGCTTCGGCCTGGCCGGCGTACCGGACCTGCGGTTCCACCTGGAGGTCGCGGTGGAGGCGGCGGACGCCCTGATCAAGCTGGCGTTCCGACGCCGGCCGGAGGGCGACGACCGGGTGCTGGTCGAGGCGAAGGCGCTGATCCGGGAGTACCTGCACCGCCAGGTCGACCACCGGACCGAGGCCGCCTCGCAGAGCTGAGCGTCGGTGTCGCCGCCCCGGTGCCGGCGGCGACACCCGCACGGGGCCGCGCGGGCGGGCCCCCGGGCCCGGCCCGCCGCCACGTCGTCAGAGGAAGGCGTGGCCCTCGCCCCGGTAGGTGGGCACCGTGTCGACCAGCGTGTCCCCGTCGACCAGGTGCAGCTCGTTGACCCGCTCGCACAGCTCGCCGGCCTTGGCGTGCCGGAACCACACCCGGTCGCCGACCCGCAGGGCCGTCGCGGCGGTCCCGGAGACGGGGGTCTGCACCTCGCCCGCGCCCTCGGCCCCGAGCAGCTTCAGCCCCGCCGGTAGCCACGGGCGGGGGAGCCGGCTGTCGGCGGCCGGGCCGGAGGCGATCCAGCCGCCGCCGAGCACGGTGGCCAGCCCCGGTCCGGGCCGGCGGACCACCGCGCAGGCGAAGAACGCCGCCGGGGCCGGGCGCCAGGCACGGTACGCGTCGAAGAGGGTCGGCCCGTACAGGCCGGAGCCGGCGGTGACCTCGGTGACCGCGGGGTCGGCGCTGGTGGCGGCCACGCTGCCGGTGCCGCCGCCGTTGACGAACTCCAGGTCGGCGTGCTCGCGTACCGCCGCGACCGCCGCCGCCCGCCGGGCCAGCAGTTCCCGGTACGACCCGCGCTGGGCCACCCGGATCGCGGTGCCGAGCACCGCCTGCCCCGGCGGGGCGTCACCGAGCCCGGCGATCTGTGCCTCGTACGACATCACGCCGACCAGCCGGAAGCCGGGCCGGGCGGCGACCGTGGCGGCGAACGTGCCGGCCGCCCGGGCGCTGTGCACCGGGGAGCGGCGGACGCCGACGTGCACCCGGCCGCCGAGCGGACGCCAGGAGGCGTCCAGGTCGAGGCAGACCCGCAGCGGTGGCCGCCGCCCGGGGGCGCACACCTCGTCGACCAGGTCGAGCTGGGCGGGGTCGTCGACCATCAGGGTGACCGCCCCGGCGAGCACCGGGTCGGCGGCCAGTTCGGCCAGCGCGCCACGGTCCGCTGTCGGGTACGCGACCACGGCGTCGTCGGTCACGTCGGCCCGGACCAGCCAGCTCGCCTCCGGCAGGGTGAAGGCCAGCACACCGTGCCAGCCGGGGCGGGCCAGCGCCCGGGTGAGCAGGGCCCGGGCCCGCACGGACTTGCTGGCGACCCGGATCGGCTTGCCGTCGGCGCGCGCGACCAGCGCGTCCGCGTTGGCGTCGAAGGCGGAGAGATCGACCACCGCGTACGGCGGGTCGAGGTGCGCGGTCGCCCGTTCGAGTCGATCGCGAAGTTTGTCGCTGTCGGTGGCCACGTCTGCACGCTAACTGTCTGGGGGTCAATGCGAAATACCCTCGCGTCTGTCCGGGCTGCGCGCGGGGGCACCCGCGGCCTAGGCTCGGCGAGCAGGCGAATGTCGCGGAGGGGGACGCTTCCCGCCCGACTAGAGTGTTCCACCGGGGATGCCCAGCTCTGGGCCGGCACGTGGAGGTACGGCCATCGAAAGCCAGCAGAACGGCGAGTCGTCCGGCGTGTCGTCGCCCGGGGCCCAGGCCGACCGGTCCGGCGCGGCCGCCATCCGCGCGGTGCTGCGCATCCGGCCGTTCCGCCGGCTCTGGATCGTGCTCGGCGTCGCCTCCTTCGGCGACTGGCTCGGCCTGCTCGCCACCTCGGTCTTCGCCGCGTCCCAGGTGCAGGGCAGCACCGCCAAGGGTGCGGCCTTCGGCACCACCATCGCCATCCGGCTGCTGCCGGCGCTGCTGCTCGGGCCGGTGGCCGGCGTCCTCGCCGACCGGTTCGACCGGCGCTGGACGATGGTCATCTGCGACGTGCTGCGCTTCCTGCTCTTCGCCTCCATCCCGCTGGTCGCCCTCACCGGCGCCGCCGGTGGCGTGGTGGTCACCTGGGCGCTGATCGCCACCTTCCTGATCGAGACGGTCACGCTGCTGTGGATCCCGGCCAAGGAGGCGGCGGTCCCCAACCTGATCCCGCGCGCCCGGCTGGAGACCGCCAACCAGCTCACCCTCATCACCACGTACGGCCTCACCCCGATCGCCGCGGCGATCGTCGCGGCGGTGCTGGACCGCACCGTGCGCGGGCTGGTCGGCGGCGACCTGCCGAACTGGGCCGAGCCGGCCCAGCTGGCCCTCTGGGTCAACTCCTTCTCCCGGCTGGCCACCGCGCTGGTGGTGGCCTTCGGCATCAGGGAGATCAGCCAGACCCGCGGTGGCGAGCGCGAGGCCAGCGAGCAGAGCATGACCCGCCAGTTCACCGAGGGCTGGAAGTACATCGGCCAGACCCCGCTGGTCCGGGGCCTGGTGCTGGGCATCTTCGGCGCCTTCGCCGGCGGCGGCATCGTGGTCGGCACGGCCAAGTTCTTCAGCGCCTCGCTGGGTGCCGGTGACGCCGCGTTCTACCTGCTCTTCGGCGCGATCTTCATCGGCCTGGCGATCGGCATCGGGGCCGGCCCACTGATCGTGCGGGACATGTCCCGGCGGCGCTGGTTCGGCATGAGCATCGTGCTGGCCAGCGCCTCCGTGCTGGTGCTCGCCTTCGCCATCCACCTCTCGATGGCCATCCTCGGCGCGATCCTGGTCGGCACCGGCGCCGGGATGGCCTTCCTGGCCGGCACCACGCTGCTCGGCGGCGAGGTCGCCGACGAGGTGCGCGGCCGGGTCTTCGCGGTGGTGCAGATCGGCACCCGGCTGGTGCTGATCCTGGCCATCGCGCTGAGCAGCCTCCTGGTCGGCGTCGGCGGCTCGCGCAAGCTGACCATCGCCGACCTGGGCATCTCGGTCTCCTCGACCCGGCTGCTGCTGCTGGTCGCGGGCGCGGCGGGCATCTTCGCCGGGATCAGCGCCTTCGGCCAGATGGACGACAAGAAGGGCGTGCCGGTCCTGGCCGACCTCTGGGGCTCGATCCGGGGCCGGCCGCTGATGCCGGCCGAGCACTTCGTCTCCAGCGGCCTCTTCGTGGTCTTCGAGGGCGGCGAGGGCGCCGGCAAGTCCACCCAGCTCGCCGCGCTCGCCGAGCGGCTGCGCGGGCAGGGCCGGGACGTCGTGGTCACCCGGGAGCCGGGGGCCACCGCGGTCGGGGAGCGGATCCGGTCGCTGGTGCTGGAGCCGACCGGCGACCTGCCGCCGTCACCGCGCGCCGAGGCGCTGCTCTACGCCGCCGACCGGGCGCACCACGTCGCCACCGTGGTCCGGCCGGCGCTGGTCCGGGGCGCCGTGGTGGTCAGCGACCGGTACGTCGACTCGTCCCTGGCCTACCAGGGGGCCGGTCGTACGCTGCCGGTGCAGGAGGTCTCCTGGCTCTCGTCGTGGGCCACCGGCGGGCTCAAGCCCGACCTGGTGGTGCTGCTCGACGTCGACCCGCACACCGGGCTGTCCCGCGTCGAGTCCCGCAACGAGAGGGCCGACCGCCTGGAGGCCGAATCCGTCGCGTTCCACGAGCGGGTCCGGTACGCCTTCCTCGACCTGGCCGCCGCCGATCCGAAGCGCTACCTGGTCCTGGACGCCTCCCGCCCGGCGGAGGAGATCGCCGAGGCGGTGGCCCGGCGGGTGGACGAGTTCCTGGTCGATCCGGCCGGCATCGTGCACCCCCGCCCGGCGCACGGCCCGGACACCACGGTCCAGCCGGAGTTATCCGACGCGGAGCTGGTGACGATGGAGCGCCCCGGCTGATGGCGGACGTCTTCGCCGACCTGGTCGGGCAGGAGGAGGCGGTGGACACCCTGCGGCGCGCCGCCGCCTCGGCCGCCGCCGTGCTGCGCGCCCCGGCGGCCCCGGCCGCCGCCCGGCCCGCCGCCGCCCCCGCCCCGGCCGACGACGACGCCTACGACGACCTGGACGCCCTGGCCGACGAGTTCGAGCCGCCGTCGAGCGGGGCCGACGCGCAGTCGAGCGGGGGCGGCGCGGACGCCCCGACACGTGCCGAAGGCGACGCCTCCGCCGGTCCGGCGGGGATGACCCACGCCTGGATCTTCACCGGGCCGCCCGGGTCGGGCCGGTCGGTGGCCGCCCGGGCCTTCGCCGCCGCGTTGCAGTGCGTGCACGGCACCGGGTGCGGCACCTGTCCCGGGTGCCACACGACGATGGCCGGCACCCACGCCGACGTGCGGCTGGTGGTCCCCGAAGGGCTCTCCATCGGCGTCAACGAGATGCGCGCCCTGGTGCTCCGGGCGGCCAGCACGCCCTCGGGCGGGCGGTGGCAGGTGGTCATCATCGAGGACGCCGACCGGCTCACCGAGGCGGCCGGCAACGCGCTGCTCAAGGCGGTCGAGGAGCCGCCGCCGCGGACCGTCTTCCTGCTCTGCGCCCCGTCCACCCACCCGGACGACATCTCGGTGACCATCCGCTCGCGCTGCCGGGTCGTACCGCTGCGGCAGCCGTCGGTCGGCGCGGTGGCCGAGGTGCTCGTCCGGCGGGACGGGATCGCCCCCGACGTGGCCGAGTGGGCGGCGGCGGCCGCGCAGGGGCACGTGGGCCGGGCCCGGCGGCTGGCCCGTGACCCGGAGGCGCGGCAGCGCCGCGACGCGGTGCTCGCCGTGCCGCGCCGGCTGGCCGGGGTGGGGGCGGCGTTCGACGCGGCCTCCGCGCTGATCGAGGCGGCCGAGGCGGAGGCGGCGGCCTCGGTGACCGAGATGGACGAGGCGGAGCGCTCCGCGTTGCAGACCGCTCTCGGCGCGGGCGGTACCGGCCGGGGTGCCGCCGGCGCGATGCGGGGGGCCGCCGGGCAGCTCAAGGAGCTGGAGAAGCGGCAGAAGTCGCGGGCCACCCGGGCCCAGCGCGACGCCCTCGACCGGGCGCTGGTCGACCTCGCCGGCTTCTACCGGGACGCGTTGATCGTGGCGTTGCGCGCGCCGGTCGCCCCGGTGCACACCGACACCGCCGCGCTGGCCGCGACCGGCGCGCAGAAGTGGGCCGCCGAGGGGGCGCTGCGCAGGTTGGAGGCCGTGCTGGAGTGCCGGGCGGCGATCGAGGCGAACGTCAAGCCGCGGATCGCGGTGGAGGCGATGATGCTGGCCCTCTGGCGGGGCTGACCGGTCCCCGACCGTTGTCCACAGGGGCATCGACAGGCGCGATTGCGGTGCGGTACGGTCCGGTGTGCCGTGGTGACGGTGGCGGCACGCTCAGTGAGGGGCAGCCGGGAGGAGACCGCCGATGCCGCGGGGGGAGATCGACGAGGCCTGGATCGAGGAGGCGGTGCGGCGCTACCGGCGCATCGAGACCCTGCAGGCCGAGTTCGACCAGGCGGTGGCGACGGTCGAGGTCACCGTCCGCTCACCCGACGGGTTGGTCGAGGTGGTGGTGACTGCCGGGGGGCGGATCACCGACGTGCGGTTCCTCGGCCCGCTGCACCAGCGCAACCCGCGGGACGTCGCCGGCTCGGTCCAGGCCGCGGTCACCGCCGCCGCCGACGCCGCGCAGTGGGCCCGGGAGAAGCTGCACAACGAGACCTTCGCGGCGTACCGGCCGCTGGCGGGGGCCTGACATGGACACTCTGCGCGCCCTCGCGGCCCGCCTCGACGAGGCCGGTCTCGCCCTCGGCACGCTGTCCCGCACGGTGACGGCGACCGATCCGGCGCATCCCGCGTTCGGCACCCACGCGGCCGGCCGACCCGGCGAGATCGGCCGGGCCCTGCACCGCCAGTGGACCGTCGCCACCGGTGACCGCGCCCGCGAGGCGCACGCCGCCGCCCTCCGGCTCGCCGCCGCCGCGGCCGCCCTGCGCAGCGCCGCCGACCGCTATTCCGCGACCGACGACGCGGCCCGGCACCGGCTCCTGCGGGAGGCCTGATGGACACCCTCGACCGGCTCGCCGAGCCCGGCCTCGACCTGCTCGGCCGGGTCGACACCCTGCTCGCCGGCGGCGCGCCCGAGGGGCACCGGCTCTGGCCACTGCTGCGTCGGATGCAGGTGCTCCCCGGGCAGGCCGTGCGCGAGTTCCTCGACCTGCATCCCGCGCCGCTGGCGGGCGCCGGCCACGCGGTGCGCCGGCTCGTCCGGGGGTACGACGACACCTGCGCGGTGCTCGCCGACGAGGTCGCCTGGTCGGGGCCGGCCGCCGCGGCGTACGACGAGGCCCGGGCGGCCCTGCTCCGGCACCTCGACGAGGGGCCGGAGAGCCTGGTCGGGCGGCTGGAGTCGACCGCCGGCTACGCGGACGCCCTGGCCGACTGGGTGGAGGGCAGCCGGCTGGCACTGGCCCGGGCGCTGGCCGAGGTGCTGCGCTCGGCCGAGGCGGTCACCGTGCACGCCGCGACCCGGCCGGGTGTCGAGGCCGGCCGGTCGGGGGCGGTGGCGGCGGCCGAGATCGCCACCCGGGTGCTCGGCGTGCTCGGCGTGGCCTACGACGGCGCCGAGAACCTGCTACGCCAGTGGGGGCCGAGCCTGGCCGAGACGACCTGGCGGGAACGGCCGGCCGGCGCGATCCACTACGGCGGCACCACCCGGATCGGTCCCTGAGCCGGTCGGCGCGTCGTTCCGGGTCGACCGTTCCGGGGGCCGGACGCGGTCACGGCGTCGCGCGCCGGACCGGCCGTGGCCGGGCTCCGGCGGCGACGCCGTGGCCTTCCCCTGCACCCCCCGCAGGTATGCCTTCACTCAACGCGGTCGGCCGCCGTTTGTCCCCCGGCTCGCTCATGTTTCAGCCGTCCGGGCGAGGGCCAATGGCACGACGGGGTGGCGGCGACTCGGTCGACTCGACGATCGTGGATCGCTGCGCCGGGTGACCGGACGACGACGGGCGGGCGGGCCGGAACCGGTCCGGGGTCGTAGGGTGGTGGGCATGGGCATGCTCTGCGCGGTCAGTTTCAACCGGTACGGGCGCCTCTACTACCTCGACCCGGGTGAGTTGCGCCCGCAGGTGGGCGACAAGGTGCTGGTGCCCACCGATGACGGTCCCGAGGTGGCCGAGTGCGTCTGGGCCGCGCAGTGGGTCAGCGACGACACCGCCGGCTTCCCCCGGCTGGCCGGGCTCGCCGACGACGACGACCTGCGCCGCGACGAGCTGCTGCGGCGGCGCAAGGCGGACGCGAAGGTCGCCGCGAAGCGGCTGATCCGCGAGCACGGCCTGCCGATGAAGGTGGTGGCCGTCGACCACGTCCTCGGTACGGCGGAGGCCGGCAGCGACCGGACCACGATCTACTTCACCGCCCCGCACCGGGTGGACTTCCGCTCGCTGGTGCGCGACCTGGGAGCGACGCTGCACTGCCGGGTCGAGCTGCGGCAGCTCTCCGCCCGCGACTCGGCCCGGGTGCAGGGCGGCATCGGATCCTGCGGCCGCGACCTGTGCTGCGCCACGTTCCTCAACGACTTCGAGCCGGTCACCATCCGGATGGCCAAGGACCAGGACCTGCCGCTCAACCCGCTGCGCATCTCCGGCGCGTGCGGCCGGCTGATGTGTTGCCTGAAGTACGAGCACCCGCTGTACGCGCGGTTCCAGGAGACGGCCCCGGCGATCGGCACCCGGGTCAGCACCCCCGACGGGGAGGGCCGGGTGGTCGGCCACAGCGTCCCGAGGGACGCGGTCACCGTCCGGTTGGACGCCGACGGCTCGCGCTCGCTGTGCTCCCGGGCCGACGTGTGCGGCTCCCGCCGCGCCTACGAGAGCCGTGACCAGCCGGGTGAGATCCCGGCGCAGTGACCGGTCAGCGCAGCACGACGGGGGGCTCGGCCAGGCGCGGCGTCAGCGGCTCCTTGGGGACCAGCCAGGAGGCGGTACGGGACTCGTCCGGGTTCAACCGCCACCCGTGCGAGACCTGGTCCACCGCGATCGGGTAGATGGTCAGCGTGCCGTCCGGGTCGAACCGGAACCGCAGGAACGACTTCGAGTCCTCGATGCCCTGCGCGGCGAAGAGCTCGTTGACGTTCACCCCGAACCCGCTGGCCACCAGCAGGTAGAGCGCGACGAGCTGGCTGGCGACCAGCCCCAGCACCGGCCCGTACAGCACCGCGGCGGCGACCGCCGGCAGCGGCCACGGCCAGTCGTAGAAGGGCAGCCGCAGCCAGAGCCAGGTGCCGGCGGCGGCCAGCGCCACGTGGGCGAGCCCGTGCGAGACGCCGAGGATCCAGTGCCGGGCGTGCCGCTTCCCGTCCGCGCTGGGTGGCTTGGCGAACAGGCCGGCGCTCAGCACCGTGATCACCAGCATGGCCACCAGGGGGACGCTGAACAGCCGCTGTTCGACGGTGCCGATCCGGTTCGTCGCCACCCCGGCCATGGCCAGCATCAGCAGGGTGTGCAGGGTGCCCAGCAGGGTGGTGAAGCCCGGGTTGCGGAACGGCAGCCGGGCGAAGATCCCCCAGCCGTACCGGCGGGAGCGTGCCTCGTCCGGGTAGCGGGCGGTCAGCTCGTACTCCTGGGTGGGGCTGGCCCGCCGGGCCAGGGTGTCGCGCGGCGGCACCTCCAGCCGCTCCGGCAGCTTGTGGGTGGGGTAGAGGTACGCGCCGCCGCCACCGCAGGTGATCAGCTGCCGGTCCGCGCTGGTGTAGCGGGCGTAGTGGTGCAGGTCGCCGGAGAGCAGCAGTCGCACCTGCGCCCCGGTCGGGGCGATGATCGTACGGATGAAGTAGTCGATCGAGTCGTACGCGGTCGGGTGGTCGGCGGCCTTCACCCAGGTCGGGGAGGGCGCTGCCAGGATCACCCGGGACCGTTCGGTCAGCCGCCGGGCGACCTCGTCGAAGTAGGTGAGCTGCGGGTCGTCCAGGTACGACCCGGACTGGTCGTCGACGCCGAGCAGCCACCAGTCGGCGGGCAGCTCCACCGCGAAGTACGACCGGGACTGGCCGGTGCCCCAACCGGCGAAGTGCCGGTCCCGGGACCGGACGAAGAGCCGCAGGAAGGCGGTCAGGCCGTCGTACCAGTCGTGGTTGCCGGGGACCGCGAACAGGGTCGGCCGCTCGGGCGGGGCGACCGGCAGCGCCGCCTGGTACGGCCCCTTGCACCGGTCCTCGTACGCCGCGTAGGACGCCGACGGGTAGACCTCGTCGCCCCCCATCACCAGGGTGCGGCCCCGGGGCAGCCGGTGCCCGTCAACCGTCAGCTCCGGCTGGGCCAGCAGGTAGGCCATCGAGTACGTGGCGTCGAAGCCGTCGCCCAGATCGGCCACGAAGTCCAGCCAGAGCCCGCCGTCCGGCCCGACCTGCCGGAACGTGTCGTCGCCGAAGGCGTTCTGCAGCTCCCGCTTGTCCAGGTACGCCCCGAAGAGCGAGGCGAGCAGCGTACGCAGGCCGGTCTGGATCAACAGCAGCGGCGCGAGCCACGGCACCGGCTTGCGCGGGGTGAACCCCAGCTCCAACGGGTCCAGGCTGCGCGGCCGGCGGTTGGCGCGCTCGCCGGGCTGCGCCTCGGGGATCGGCTGTTGCGGCGGAACGTGATCGTCGCTCACCCGCCGTAGGGTAGTCGTGCCGCAGCGCGTACGCCCTCCCGAAAACGGACCGAACCTTCCCGCATGTCCGGTTCGGTGGGTGGGGGATCCCGTTCGGCTCCGGCCGACGCGTGCCGTACACTTGTGGCTCGTTGCCGCCTTAGCTCAGTCGGCTAGAGCGACGCACTCGTAATGCGTAGGTCGACGGTTCGATTCCGTCAGGCGGCTCCACAGAAAGGCCCAGGTCACCGGCTTGATCGCCGATCATGACCTGGGCCTTTTGCTTGCCGGCGCGGGCCGAGCAGCCAAGTGAGCAGCCAAGCTCATCACTCGACCACAGCGCCCCCTCCGCGGACACAAGTCTTGATCTTTGCAGGTCAGGGGCCGAGACTCCGTGAAGGAGGTGCCTGTGGCTCGAATGCTGATCGTCGACTCCTTCACGGTTCCAGGTGTTGGCGTTGTGGTCACCGGACGGCCGGAGTTGACGGACATCCGCGAGGGTGATGCCCTATGGCTGAACCAGGGCGAGCGGCGGCACCGCGTCTCTGTGCGAGCCGTCCACCACCTCTGCACCAGGTTCATCGACTCGCGTGTTGCTCCGGCCGGCACGAACGGGTCCTTGGTCCTTGACGGCGTTCCGGAAGGAACGGAGCTTCCCGGCCTCTGGCTGTCTTCCGAGTAGACCCGCTTTCAAGTCCTGCTCGGGTGCCCGCAGTGATCAGGGTTGCCTGAGAGGTC
This sequence comes from Micromonospora auratinigra, assembly GCF_900089595.1. GTDB lineage: Bacteria > Actinomycetota > Actinomycetes > Mycobacteriales > Micromonosporaceae > Micromonospora > Micromonospora auratinigra. Next base: position 5,441,929 of record NZ_LT594323.1, read on the forward strand.
TCACCACGTCTCGCCACAGCATGCCCGTCATCGCCTGCCGACGCGCCATGTCGCGCGGCATCAATCCGCCTGCGTACAACATCATCATTCCGGTGACCCCGAGAACCACGGCGGGCAGCAGGAAGGCCGCCATGCAGGCGGCCAGTACGGCTGTCAAGGCCGGAACCTCGACAAGAGTCGATGCCGCTGTCAGCCCGCCCAACACCAGGGCGACCGGCTGGCACCGGAAGGCCCACACCAGGAGCCGGTACGCCCGGGTGCGACGCAGCGGCACCGCGTTCCGCTGGGACAAGGCTACGGCCTACCTTCCTCGCCAGTGGATGACTGGACGATCAGTATGTCGTTCCGGCCCCAGCGGCGGCGCTCACGCCTCGTATCTCCCAGCGACAGCCGGGCCGAGGTCGGTCGGGAGGTGGGCAACGGCGAGCGTCACGGCCTCCGTGGCGGTGGCGGTCTCGTACGGGTACAGCTGCCGTAGCAACGGCTCGTTGAAGGCCGCCTCGATCAGCGCCCGGTGGTTCGGCGAATCGGTCTCGTCGGTGCTTTGCCGTACGGCGTCGAGGGCGGCGGCAAGACTGCCTCCGCTCGCCACTTCGGGGTACAGGTCGTCCACGGTGGGATCGTTGGGCACGCAGGCATTCTGCCGCAACCCGGTACGCGTCACGGCCCGCTCGACAGGCAGCTTTCATGGCAGAGGCCGTCCGGAAGAGGCGCGCCCGGCCCGACGGAGCATCGGGCCGGGCGCGCCGAGCGGACTACGCCGAGAAGCGGGTACGGCGGCGGCGTCCGAGCAGGTAGCCACCCCCGCCCAGCAGCAGGAGCGCACCGCCGATGCCGGCCAGGGTCCCGGCGTCGGTGCCGGTCAGCGGCAGCCCGCCGCCCTCGCCACCGGGAGCGCCCGGGCTGGTCGAGGAGGTGGGGACCGGTGCGCCGGTCGACGTGGCACCGGGCGTGGCGCTCGGCGTCGAGGTGGCCGTCGGCGTCGGGCTCGGCGTGGGCTGGGACTGGCAGTCGAGCGCCCGGGCGACGTACAGGCCGTCGTTCAGGTAGGCCAGGAAGGCGTCGGTGTCCCCGGTGTCGAGAACCAGTTGCGCGGCTTCCTTCACGTGGGTGCCGGCGCCGGTCATCGTCTGGTCCACCGAGACGCGCAGGTCCGTCGACCAGATCGCCAGCACATCCGACTTGAGGAACGCGCGCAGGTCGTCGGCGGTGCCGTTCAGCCGCTTCTGGAGCGCACCCGGCAGGGTGGGCAGTCCTTCGGTGTTCGCCTCGAACAGGATCTGGTTGGCCAGCAACCGGACCTGGGTGGTGGTGGCGGTGTCCAGGTCGATCTTGATCAGCTCGCGGATGTCCTTGTAGACCTTGCGCTCGACCGTCTGGCAGGCCTCGTTCAGCCCGGTCGGGGCGCTCACCGGTGCCGTCGCCGTCGCCGGTGCCGCCGGAATCAGCATGGCCAACGCCACCAGGACGCCCGCTGAGACCGTTCGTCGCATATGGATCTTCCTCCCCGTGTAGGCAAAACGTGGGGATACTACCGGTCGTATCCCGCCCGGTCTGCCCGGCGAAGTCGAATTCGGTGGTGGCGACCACGGTCCTCGTGCCAGCCTGGGACTGCGCACCGCCGCAGGTCGGCGGCGGGACGCGAGCCACCAGGACCCACGACGAGGAGTGACGATGCGAGCAGATTCCACGCTCCGGACCCTTGACCGTCTGACCGTGGAGTCCTGCCTTGGCCTTGTTGAACCTCGGAATCGTCGCCCATGTTGACGCCGGAAAGACCAGCCTGACCGAACGCCTGCTCTACGAGGCGGGTGCCGTCACCGAGCCGGGGAGCGTCGACGCCGGCACGACGCGGACCGACTCGATGGAGTTGGAGCGTCGACGCGGCATCACCATCCGGGCCGCCGTCACCTCGATCGCCCTCGGTGAGCTGGACGTCAACCTGCTGGACACCCCCGGCCACCCCGACTTCATCGCGGAGGTCGAGCGGTCACTTGCCGTGCTCGACGCCGCCGTGCTCGTGGTGTCCGGCGTCGAGGGCGTCCAGCCGCAGACCGTCGCCATCTGGCGGGCGCTGCGCCGCATCGGCGTACCCACGCTGATCTTCCTGAACAAGGTGGACCGCCGGGGCGCCGACGTCGACCGGGTGCTGAGCCAGCTGCGCCAGCGGCTCGGCGCGCGCCCGGTGCCGCTGACCAGGGTCACCGGCCAGGGGAGCCGGGACGCCCGGGTGCGGGCCGTCGCCCTCGACGCCGAACCGGTGCTGGCGGCGGTGGCGGAGGCCGACGACGCGGTGGCGGCGCGGTGGCTGGCCGACGAGCCGGTCCGCGTGCGCGCCGTGCGGCGGGCGCTGCGCGAGGCGGTACGCCGCGCCGAACTCACCCCGGTGGCGTGCGGCTCGGCGATCACCGGGGCCGGCGTACGGCAACTCTGTCACCTCCTCGCCGACCTGCTGCCGCACGGGGAACAGCCGGACGGTGCGCTGGCCGGTACGGTCTTCGCCGTCGACCGGGACGGGCACGGCCGGCGGGCCTGGCTGCGGCTGTGGTCCGGTCGCCTGCGGGTACGGGACCGGGTCGAGCTGGCCGGAGCCCGCCCGCAGACCGTCACCCAGATCGCCGTCACCGAGCCCGGTGGCGTGCTGGTACGCCCCTCGGTGGCCGCCGGCCAGATCGCCGCCGTGCGTGGCCTGTCGGCCCGGATCGGCCAGCACATCGGGGAGCCGCCGCGACGGCACGGCTACCGGTTCCCGCCGCCCACCCGGCAGGCGGTCGTCGAGCCGGTCGAGCCGGCGCAGCGCCTCGCGATGTTCGCCGGCCTGGCCGAGTTGGCCGACGAGGACCCGCTGGTGGACCTGCGCCTCGACGAGCAGCAGGCGGAGGCGGTGATCCGGCTGCACGGGGAGGTGCAGAAGGAGGTGCTCGCCGCCCTGCTGGAGGACCGGTACGGCGTCCGGGTGCGCTTCTCCGGCACGCTGACGGCCTGCATCGAACGGGTCGCCGGCACCGGGGCGGCGGAGGAGCGGATCCAGGAAGGCGGCAACCCGTACCTGGCCGGGCTCGGACTGCGGATCGAGGCGGCCCCGGTCGGGCACGGCATCGAGTTCCGGGCCGGGGTCGAACCCGGCCGGCTGCCACCGGCCTTCGTCGCCGCCACCGAGGAGGGTGTCCGGGCCGCGCTGCGGCACGGCCGGCACGGCTGGCCGGTCACCGACTGCGTGGTCACCATGACCGCGTCCCGGTACTTTCCACGGCAGAGCAGGCCGCACCAGAAGTTCGACAAGTCGATCTCGACGGTGGCGGCCGACTTCCGCAACCTCGCCCCGGTCGTGGTCGCTGCGGCGCTGCGCGGGGCCGGCACCCGGGTCTGCCAGCCGATCGAGCGCTTCGACGTGAACCTTCCGCAGCACACCGTGGAGACGGTCCTGGCGCTGCTCGGCCGCTCCGGCGCGCTGGTCCGGGACACCGCCGTCGCCGGCGGATACCTGGAGGTGAGCGGCACCCTGCCGTCCGCCCGGGTGCCGCAGGTCGTCGCCGCCCTGCCCGACCTGACCGGCGGTGAGGCGGTCCTGACCACCACCTTCGACCACTACGCCCCGGTCACCGGCGAGGAGCCGCCGACCCTGCCCCGGCGCGGGCCGGACCCGGCCGACCGGGAGGCGTGGTTCCGGGCCGTACCGCGATAGGCGGCAGACGCCGGCCGGTGCTGCCCGCACGCATCCGGGTGCCGGCTAGCCTGCCGGATGGCGCTGGGGAGCGGACACCGACGGGGGATGAGCACATGACAAGGGGAAAGGCCATCCTGATGGCCGTCGGTATCGCGGTGACACTGGTGCTGGCGGCCGTCGCCTGGCCCACGCTGTGGCCGGTCCGCGCCGAGGCGCTCTGCGGGACCTTCCAGTCCCGGCAGGGCGGGACCGTCCGGATCGGGCCGGACCACGCCTTCACGGTCTCCGAGGAGGACGGATGGCACCCAGACAGGTGGCGCGGGACGAGCTGGCCGGATTGGCCCGGGCCGCGTTGGGGCGCGGTCGCCGCCTGGCCGAGGTGCACCGCATCGCCGGCGGCACCCGCAAGGGCGTCTACCGGCTGACGATGGACGACGCGACGACCGTCGTCGCGTACCTGTGGGAGGACTCGGAGAACTACTGGCCGGCGGCCGAGGGCGACGACGACCTCGCCGACCCGTTCTCGCCGGGCCTCGGGCTCGACCTGTTCGAGGCCGCGCACGCGCGGCTGGCGTCGCTGGGGCTGCGCGTCCCCGAGGTGCATCTCGTCGACCGCAGCCGCGCCCACTATCCCGCCGAGGTGGTCGTGCTGGAGGACCTCCCGGGCGAGAACCTGATGCAGCGGCTGGCCCGGGACCCGGTCGCCGCGGCGCCGACGGTGGCGCGGCTCGCCGAGGCGCTGGCCGAGCTGGGGCGGTACCGCGCGCCGACGTACGGCAAGGTGGCCGTGGTCGACGGCGGCGGCACGTCCCGGTGGCCTTCCTGCGAGGCGGCCGCGCTCGACTTCGGGCTCCGCTGTCTCGCCGAGGCCGCCGGACGCGACCGGCGGGTCGCCGACGCCCGCGCGGCGTTGGCGGACCGGCTGCGCGTCCTCGCCGCCGCGGTGCGGCCCCGCCAGCAGTACGCCGTGGTCCACGGCGAACTGGGGCTGGACCACGTGCTGATCGACCGCCACGGCGCGCCGGTGCTGATCGACATCGAGGACCTGCTCTACTTCGACGTCGAGTGGGAGCACGTGTTCCTGCGGATCCGCCTCGGCCCCGACTACGACCGGCTGGGGGTGGACGGGCTCGACCAGGACCGGCTCGCGCTCTACCTGCTCACCCAGCGGCTCTCGCTGACCGCCGGGCCGCTGCGGCTGCTCGACGGCGACTTCCCCGACCGGGAGTTCATGCGGGGGATCGCCGAGCACAACCTCACCCAGGCGCTGGCGCTGCTGCCCTGAGGGAAGCCTGACGCAGGTGGGTCGGCCGGCCATCCTCTCCTAGCCGACAGCACGGTCCGGGTCAATGCCGTCTGCGGGAAGGCGCAGCGGAGCTGACGCGGGAGCCGGGGTGCCCGCAATCATGCAAGGCGATCGTTCGTCGCCCGGCGGCCGTCCGTGCCGCCCGGGACACCCACGCTCGAAAGGTGCCAGGTGAACATTCGCCGCTCTCTTCCCGCAGTCCTGGCGGCGACCGGGCTCGCGGTCTCCGCGACGCTCACGGTCGCCGCACCGGCCCAGGCCGCCAACGGCTGCTCGGGAACGCTCGTCGAGGCCAGGTCGATCACCAACGGCAGCGGTACGAAGATCGGGGAGATCCAGCTCTACTGGGACGCGGCGCGGGGGAGGAACTGCGCCTCGACCGTGCACACGGGGTCCACCTGGGGCGTGTCCCTGTACACGCTGGTCGAGGTCTTCGTCTGCCCGACCGGGTCGCCCAGCTCGTGCAAGCAGGGCGCCGACGTGCCGAGCAAGCACGGGGACTACGTCTCCTACTACGTCTGGGAGGACAGCGTCCTCTCCTCGGGCCGGTGCGTCTGGGCGCGGGGCTGGATCGACACCGGCCCCACCACGTACATCGCGGCCACCACGCCCGGCCACTGCGGCTGACCTGACGATCTCGTACCCCGGACAGGACCTGGAGGAATCATGGACAGTGCCAGCAGCGGCGCGACCCGGATGGCCGCGGTGGCCCTGGCCGCCACCGCCGTCCTCGGGATCGCGGCCGAGCCCGTCTCCGCTTCGTCGTCGGTCGCGGCGGGCACCGGCGGCACCACGCTGACCACCTACTATCCGCCCACGAACTGCTCCACCAGTTGGAACTTCACCGACCGGTGGGGCCGTCGGGGCACCTTCAAGTGCAGCAGTCACGTCATGCTGATCAACTGGTGGGGCAGCGGGCGGTTGGAGTACTTCGGCGTCGCCCCCAACCGAACCATCTGGCACTCCTGGTCCACCAGCGGCTGGGTGGAGATGCCGAACAACGGTCGCGCCGACGACGTGGACGGCGTGCAGACCCCGAACTCGACCACGCGTTCGGTGTGGGTCTACGCCGCCGGCAGCGGCGTCTGGTCCAGCACGGACTACGGCGACGGCTACAGCTGGCGTGCCTGGAAGTTCCTCTTCTGAGTTTTCGGGCTCCCCGCGCCGGCCGGGTGCCGCAGCCGGCGCGGGGAGCCTCGTCACTGCAGGTGGAACCGCTCGTCCATGGCGAGGGCCGCGAGCTGCGGCACGGTGAACGGCAGGTCCACCAGCCCCTGCTGGGGGCGGTCGAAGGTCGGGGTCTGCGCCACGAAGGTGACCACCCCGTCCGGGTGCCGGTAGGCCGACCACTGCTCGAACCGCCGGTCGACGGTGGGCCGGACGACCACCCCGATCCGGGTGCCCCCCACGGTCACCACCTGGCAGTCGCCCTGCATCCCCCAGAACTGCCGGGTCAGCTCGCAGGGCTCCGTCGGCAGCCGGTTGCCGCGGGTGTACACCTCGACGAGTACCCGCCCGGTCCGGTCCTCCTTGCGGACCGCCGCCGACGACGTGTACCGCCACACGTCGACGCCCTGCACCTTGTCGTCGAACTCGGCCTGGCTGGTGCGCGGCGGGTTGTCGTCCGTCTGGCCGGCCGCGTTCTCCGGCACCGTGTAGCCGGCCGGCACCACCGCGATGATCTCGTCGAGCAGGCGGACCGCCTGGTCGTGCCGGGTGCCCGCCCTCGCCGTCCGGTCCTCCTGGGGGCGGCCGTCCGGCCCGGTCGGCCAGGGCTGGGCGGTGGCCTTGCCGGTCGGACCCGGAAGCGGCCCCGGCCCGGGGCCCGCCGGCTTCAGGCCACCGGTCCCGGCCCCCGTGGTGCCCGCCAGCGCCACCCCGGCGACCGTGAGCACCGCGACCGCCGATCCGGCGCAGGCCCATCCGGTACGCCGGCGGGCCCGGGTGCGCCGGGCGGAACCGAGCGCGTCGGCGGCGGCCAGCGGTGGCGGCGGTACGACGGCCGCCATCTCGTGGTGGAGCGCCTCGCGCAGCTCTTCCCCGTTCATCGTTCCCCCTTCTCGGTCGTGCTGTACGCGGGCAGCAGCAGGGTGCGGAGCGTCTCCAGACCACGGGCCGCCTGGCTCTTCACCGTCCCGGGCGAGCAGCGCAGCAGTGCGGCGGTCTCCTCGACCGACAGGTCCTCCCAGTAGCGGAGCACCAGGACCGCCCGTTGGCGGGGCGCCACCGTGGCGAGCGCCTGGAGCAGCACCAGCCGGTTCTCCGGCGACTCGGGTGGGCCGGGCCGGTCGGTGTCCGCCCCGCCCACCCGCTCCCGCCGCCACCAGCCGCGCCGTCGTTCGTCCAGGAAGGACCGGACCAGGATCTGCCGTACGTAGGCGTCGAGCACCTCGTGCCGGGAGACCCGGTTCCAGGCCAGGTAGAGCTTCGTGAAGGCGGTCTGCACCAGGTCCTCCGCCCGGTGCCAGTCGCCGCAGAGCAGGTACGCGGTGCCACGCATGGCGTCCGCCCTGGCCGAGAAGTACTCCGCGAACGCCGTGTCGCGATCGCTCATCCACGCCTCCGATCCCCGATTGCGAGATAGTCACGTGCGCTCACCTCCCGGAGGTTGCTCGGCGCTCCCGGATTTCTCGAAGACTCCGGCCGGCCTGCCGGGAACAACGACGGCCGGAGGCAAACCGGTGGGCCGACGACCCGGCAACTGTGATCATGATCCGATGGAGAGCCTGATCGAGCGGTTGGACGGCGTCGAGCGTGCCGAGACGGCCGTCGGCGTACCACTGGTCAGCGCGACCTTCCCGGCCGGCGAACACGACCGGGTCTGGCGGGCGCTACGCGCCGAGCATCCGCGTACCGGGCTCTGGCCGGTGCTCGGCTGGACGGCGGGCGACGCCGCCGAGGGCACGCACCACTGGTGCGGCCGGAGCCAGGGGCCCGCCGCGCTGGCCGCGCTGCGTCAGGTCGATGCGGCCGAGCGGGTGGCGCTGCTGGTCCGCTCCCAACTGGAGGAGCGGCTCTGCCCCGAGGATCCCTCCGACCCGCAGGTGACGGCGTGGCGGGAGGAGGAGTTCGCCGAGTCCGACCCGGTACGGGTCGCCGAGGTCACCGGCCCGCTCACCGACGTGCCGCCCGGGGTCCGGCGCGCCAGCACGGCGTACCCGCCCACGAAGGTGCTGCTGGTGCCGGCGGCGGCCGGTCACGAGGTGCTCGCGCTGGTGCCGGGACTGATGGCGATCATGAACAACTGGTCGGGTGGCCCGGCCCACCCGGACCTGCTGCACGACGACCACGTGCTGGTGCTGCGGCACTGGGAGAACGCCTGGGGCGCCGAGCTGTACCTGCCGGACTTCGTCGATCTGGAACTCGTGGTCACCCGGCCACCCCGGACCGCGCTGGCCGCCGCCACCTGCGCCGTCGAGCAGATGTCCTACTGCTACGACCTGGCGCAGACCCTGGGCGACGTCTACGCGGTCGCGCGCCGGCAGGCGCCCGCCGACCACTGGTCGTTCTGGTGGGACTGAATCAGTCGGCCGGCAGCGACCAGGTGCCGGCGAGCCGTGGCTCGGTCGCCCACCGGGCCCGGCCCTTCTCGTCCGGCCGTGGCCGCCAGTCGCGGTGCGGCAGGTAGGCCACCCGCCAGGAGACCACCCAGAAGACGTATCCCATGAAGAGCAGGAGCAGGACGTCCCGTCGCCGGTACGACACCCGGGGCGCGAACCAGGCGGTGAACGCCATCATGGGGAGCACTAGGGCGAGCCGGGCCAGCCATTCCGCTCCGGTCACCGCGTCGGCCAGCAGGTAGGTCCCGAAGCTGGCCAGTAGTACGACCGCGTCGATCATGGTCGCGTACAGGATGCGCCGGCCGTGGCTGCGCGGCTCCGTGTCGGTCACGGTCGACACCGTACGGCACCCGCGCCACCGGGGGAGGCCCCGCGACGGAGTGAGCCCGGCGGGCGCGGCGCGGGGCCGGCCCACCGGGCTCACTCCGGCAGGGAGGGAAAGGTCTACCGGGTGCGGCGCGGGTCGGCCGGGAAGGCTCCGGTCCGCTGCGTCGGCACGTCCGTCACCACGTACTCGGTCTCGGTGGTCGGGGTGGGCTCCTCGTCACCGTCCGCGCGGTGCTTGGCCAGGGCGGCGGCACCCGCCGCGGCCGCGCCGGCGACCGCCGCGCCGGCCGCCACGGCCTTGCCGGAGACGCCCGCCTTGCCGTCGTCACCGCGCGAGGCGGCGGCGTGCTCGACCCCGGGCGTGCCGAGGGTACGGCCCTCGTCGACCGTGCCGCGCCAGGCACCGGTCTCGGCACCCCGGCTCTCGATGTACGACTTGAACTTCTCCAGGTCGGCCTCGGCCCGCTTCTCCACGATGTGCAGCTTGTCGCCGGCCTTCTCGACCAGGCCCTCCGGCTCGTACTCCAGGGAGAGCCGGACCTGGGTCCGGTCGGTGCCGATCGGCTGGAAGTAGACCGCGCCCGCGTTGGTCGCGCCACTGGTGGCCGCCCAGGCCACCTTCCGGTCCGGCACCTGCTCCAGGACCTTGGCGTCCCACTCGCGCTTCACGCCGGCGATCTCGGCGACCCAGTGCATGCGCCGGTCGTCGAGCTGGCGCACCTCCTGCACCCCGCCCATGAACCGGGGGAACTCCTCGAACTGCGTCCACTGGTTGTACGCGGTGCTGACCGGCACGTCGACTTCGATGGACTTCTCGACCTTGGTGGCCATCGATCCTCCTTGTCGTCTTCTCGTCCGTGCCGGAATTCGTACCCCCGGAAATCGACCTCAACCACGACGACGGCCCGCGACCGGATGTTCCCGGTCGCGGGCCGCACGCACTCGTCCGGTGCCTCCCCCGCCAGCTCCGTGCCGAGCCGGTGGTCAGGCGGTGGTGCCGGAGTTGTTGATGGCGAACAGCACCAACAGGAACCAGATCACGCCGAGGACGGTGAAGACGTAGCTCAGGATGAGGCCCGCGGTGGCCAGGCCGTTGCCCTGCTCGCCGGTCTGCCGGATCTGCTTCTTGGCGATGTGGCCGAGGACGATGCCGGCCGGGGAGAAGATGAAGGCGAAGACCAGGGACAGGATCGCCATGACGTTGGTGCCCCGGACGGCGGGTGCCGCGCCGGCCCCCGGGTGGTGTTCGGCGTAGGACGGTTGCTGAGTCATCTGACCCTCCACAGTGCAGCGTTGCTCTTGAGGCCCCTTGATATCCCGCGTCCCACCTGCCGAAACATGCCGGCGGCCCCGGGTCGGTGGGGAGATGCCGGACGCATGGCGGGCGCATCGCGTTCGCATGGCGACCGCCGGCAGGCTGGGTCCTGTCGGCGCGGGAGCGAAGGGGGGAGGCCGGGATGCGACCGGTACTCAAGGACGTGGTCTGCGACCGGGTCGGTACGGAACTCCGGCTGAGCCTCGACCGCCGGGAGGACCTGCTGGTCGAGGACCCGGACGGGACGGTCGAGAAGCTGCTCACGCTGCTGCGGGAGGGCACCCGGACGGTGCCGGAGCTCGCCGCGGCGCTCGGTCTGCCGGCGGAGGACGTCGGGGACGCGCTCGCCGCGTTGGACAGCTACCGCCTCGTGGAGGACGCCGAGCGGCGGGGCCGCTTCGGGGCGGAGGAGCGCGAGCGCTACTTCAGCAACCTGGCCTTCTTCGAGCTGTTCGCCACCCTGGAGCGGGGCCGGGAGGACTTCCAGCGCCGGCTGCGCGACGCCCACGTGCTGGTGCTCGGCACCGGCGGGCTCAACTCGACCACCGTCCCGCACCTGTGTGGCCTGGGGATCGGCCGGCTCACCCTGCTCGACCGCGACGAGGTGGAGATCCGTAACTTCGCCCGCCAGTTCCTCTACCGGCGGGCCGACCTGGGAGCCCGAAAGGTGGCCCGCGCCGCCGCCTGGGTGCGTGCCTTCGACCCTGCGGTCGAGGTCGACCACGTGGACGCCGCGATCGGTGGTCCGCAGGACGTGGCCGACCTGCTCGACCGCTACCGGCCGGACGTGGTGATGTCCGGTGTGGACCAGCCGGTGGACATCGACGGGTGGGTCAACACCGCCTGCGTGGCGGCCAAGGTGCCGCTGGTCCGCGCCGGGATGCTGGAGTCGCAGGGCGTCGTCTGGTCGGTGGACCCGGGGGTGAGCGCCTGCTGGCGCTGCGCCCTGGACCCGGTGGAGCGGGCGGCGCCGGCGGAGCCGGTGGCCGTCGCGAACCGGGCCATCGGACCGGTGGTCGGGGTGCTCGGTTCGCTGGCCGCGTTCGAGGTGCTGCGCTACCTGACCCGCTTCGAGCCGCCCGCGTACGCCGGCCGGCCCGCCCTGGTCGACTTCGCCGCCGGCTGCGCCACCACCCAGGCCGAGTGGACCCTCGACCCGGACTGCCCGGTCTGTGCCGGCCACCGTACCTCCGGCGACACGGCGGAGCCAGAGCTGCCGTCGTCCGCGTGAGCGGTACGGCGGTGCCCATGTCCCGACGTCCACGAGGGAGGTGACGAGATGAAGATCGAGGTTCGCAAGGTGGAGAACACCCGCCTGACCACCCCGTGCTCCAACCGCATCCAGTGCTCGTGATCTGACCGGCGCACCCGACCGACCCGAACCCGCGACATCCGGAGGCAGGCATGACCACGCTCGATCTGGCACCGCTGGTGTCCCGGGCGGCCACTCTGGTCGTGGGCCGGGACGGGGAGGAGTGCGTCATTGGTCGGGCCGAGCTGGGTCGCTACCTGGCGGTACCGGAGCCCGGTGCCGTCTTCGTGGAGGCCCTGCGGTCCGGTGCCTCGCTGGCCGCCGCCACGGCGGCGGCCAGCGAGGCGGCCGGTGAGGAGGTGGACGGGGAGGACTTCATCCTGACGCTCGCCGAGGAAGGGCTCCTCGACGACGTCGACCCGGCCACGTCGACCGGGCGGCAGCGGGCGATCCGCTGGATCGAGGGGGTACGGCCCGAGACCGCCGCCCGCCTCTTCGGCCGGGTGGCCTGGGCCGGTTACCTGGCAGCGGCCCTCTTCTCGGTCGGCGTGCTGGTGGGCCGTCCGGAGCTGCGGCCCACCTTCGAGGCGGCCTGGTTCCTCGCCGACCCGGTGCTCTCGCTGCTGTGGAGCGGCGTGGTGCTGATGGTGCTCGACGCGCTGCACGAGATGTGGCACTGGCTGGCCGCGCGGGCGATCGGCGTACCGGCGGTGTTCCGGGTCAGCTACCGCAGCCTCTTCCTGGTCTTCGAGACCGACGTCTCGCAGATCGCCACGGTGCCCCGGCGGCGTCGTTACGGCGTCTTCCTCGCCGGCATGGCGTTCGAGGGAGTGGTGCTGGCCGTCGCGCTGGCCCTGCGGCTGCTCTACCGGGCGGACCTGGCCGGGGTGCCGCCCTGGCTCGACCGGGTGGCCGCCATGGTGGTCCTCGGTGTCTGCTTCTCGCTCGCCTGGCAGTGCGGGGCGGTGTTCCTGCGCTCCGACATGTACGCGGTGCTGGCCAACGCGTTGCGCTGCCACAACCTCTACCGGGCCACCTGGCTGACGGTGAAGGACCGGCTGGTCGGCCTGCGTGCCGGGGAGGCCGACGAATTCGCCGCGGTCGACCCGTACGAGCGTCGGGTCGCCGGCCGCTTCGCGGTCGGCTACCTGGTGGGCATGCTCGGGGTGACCTGGATGTTCCTCCAACTGACCGCGCCGGCCCTGCTGGCCATGGCGGTGTGGCTGGTGCACAACCTCGCCGAGGGCGACGTCGGCTCCGCCACCTTCTGGGAGTGCGTGGCCGCGGTCGGCTACCTGGTTGCGCTCTACGGTCTGCCACCGCTGCTGGCCCTCCGCGAACGCCGGCTGCGCCGGGAAGGACGACTCGCATGACCACCACCACCCGCCGACAGCGGCTGGCCTGGCGCGCCGCGGCCGTGGTCGCCCTCGCGGCGGCGCTCTGGGCCGCCGCCACGACCGGCCCGTTGGCGCTGCTGACCGGCACGGTCACCGGCTCGCGGGCCGCGGACCGGCCGGCGCCCTGCCTGCCCGGGCAGGCGGTACCGATCCTGGACAGCCCGCACATCACCCGCGCCCAGGCGCGTACCGCCCACTACGACTCCGACCCGCCGACCTCCGGCCCGCACTTCGCCTTCGCCGCGCCGCCCGGCGTGTACGAGAAGCCGGTGGAGGACGGGCTCACCGTGCACGCCTTGGAGCACGGGCACGTGGTCGTCCAGTACGGCTCGGCGGTGCCGGCCGACGAGGTGGAGGCGCTGCGCGACATCGCCCGGCAGTTCCCGGACCGGGTGCTGCTGGCTCCCCGGCCGGCGCTCGGCCGGGACGTCGCGTTGACCGCGTGGGGCCGGATCGACCGGTTCGACCGGCGCGACGAGCAGCGGGTGAACGACTTCATCCAGCGGCTCGGCGGCCGCTACGACCACCGCTGGACCCGCTCCGACGACTGTCCGTGAGCCGTCGGGTCGGGTGCGGCAGGCGCGCGGCCGAGGCGTACCACGAGCGGGGGGTGCGGACGCGGCGCGCCGCCGACGCCGCCGGCCGGAACGGCTCGGGGCCGGGCCGGTCCGTGGGCCGGTGGTCGAGGCGCGGGTCGGCGGTGAGGATGGCCTGTTCCAGCGCGCGGATCGACCGGCCGGGATCCAGCCCCTCCTCCTCGCGCAGGAGCTGCCGGAGCCGGCGGGCGACCAGCAGCGCGTCCGACTGGCGACCGCACCGGTAGAGCGCGATCATGCCCCGCCGGGCCAGCGACTCCCGCAGCGGGTGCGCCTCGATCGTGGCGCACAGCTCCGCCACCAGGTCGAGGTGCCGGCCGAGCGCCAGCTCCACGTCGACGAGCTGCTCGTACGTGGTCAGTCGCTGTTCGGCGAGGCCGGCCCGGACGGCGTCGGCGTAACCGGCGACCACCCCGTCCAGCGGGCGTCCCCGCCAGCAGGCCAGCGCCCGCCGGTACGCGCCGGCCGCCTCGGCCGGATCACCCCCGGCGAGCGCCGCCCGGGCGCTCGCGGTCTCCCGCCGGAAGGCGGTCAGGTCGATCCGGCTCTCCGGGGCCCGCAGCAGGTAACCCGGCGGCGCGGTGACGATCACCTCGTCCTGCCCGCAGTCGGCGAGCGCGCGGCGCAGCGCCGAGATGTCCGCCTGGACCTGGGACCGGGCGGTGGCCGGCGTGGAGCCGTCCCACAGCGCGTCGACCAGCTGATCGGTGGAGAGCACCCGGTTCGGGCAGGTGAGCAGGTAACCCAGCAGCGCCCGGGCACGCGGCCGGCCGAGCGGTACGGGCCGGTCGCCGAGCCGGGCCTCGACCGGCCCGAGGATGCCGAATGCCAGATCGTCGCCCATGCTGCCCCCCTGGTGATGGTGCCGGGCGCGCGGGCCCGGGCTTGCGGTCCGTGCCACCATCGACCGCTCCTGCTCCCCGGACCAGTCCGGCTGCGTGTTTACGCACCCCGCTTGACGCAGCCGGACCTGTCGGGGTTCGTCAGGAGTAGAGGGTGCGGGCGTACTGCGGGCCGTAGTGGCGCTCCAGGGCGGCCAGGTCGTCGGCGGGGGCCTCGACCTCCTTGACCAGCCGGGCCCGGGTGGGCAGGACGTCCGGCCGCCAGGTCTCCGGCCGCCACAGCTCGGAGCGGAGGAACGCCTTGGCGCAGTGGTAGAAGATCTGCTCGATGGTCACCTCGACGGCGAGCACCGGCCGGTGCCCCTGTACCCGCATGTCGTCGAACCACGGCGCGTCCCGCAGCAGCCGGGCCCGGCCGTTGATCCGCAGCGTGTCGGTGCGCCCGGGGATCAGGTAGAGCAGCCCCACGTGCGGGTTGGCCAGGATGTTGCGGTAGCCGTCGGCCCGCCGGTTGCCGGGCCGCTCCGGGATGGCGATGGTGGTCTCGTCCAGCACCAGGGTGAACCCGGGCGGGTCGCCCTTCGGCGAGACGTCGCAGCTGCCGTCCGCGCCGGCGGTGGCGACCAGGCAGAACGGCGACGCCGCCAGCCACTGCCGGTCCCGCTCGTGCAGCACCGGGCGGTCCTTGTTCGCCGCCCGCTGCCCCGGTACGCCGAGCAGCTCCCGCAGCTCCGCCTCGGTGGTGATCTCCGTACTCATGTCCGCCTCCCCCGTCCGTTGGCCAGCACGCCGATTCCGGCCCGCGAACGGCCGGTTTGCGCCATCGTCAGCCTAGGAGAGCGCGTCGAACGCGAGGTTTGCCCCCGGGAGCGCCGGGTACCGCCTCCCTCGCAGCGCGCCCGGAGGCGACCGACGGAGGCCGAGATGGAGAGCCGACTGAAGGTGCTCGGCCATCCCGTGCACCCCATGCTGGTGATGTTCCCGGTGGCCCTGCTGGTCACCGCCGTGATCTTCGACGTGATCGACACGGTCGGCGGGCCGGACCTGCTCGGCGAGGTCGCGTACTGGAACATCACCGTCGGCCTGATCGGCGGTCTGCTGGCCGCGGCGGCCGGCGCGGTCGACCTGCTCGCCATCCCCACCGGCACCCGCGCCAAGCGGGTCGGGCTCACCCACGCCGCCGCGAACATCGCGGTGATCCTGCTCTTCGCCGCGGTCTGGGTGGTACGGCTCAACGCCGACTCCCGGGCCGCCGGGGGCGCCCTGATCGCCATCGAGGTGGTCGCCGTGGCGATCCTCGGGCTGAGCGCCTGGCTCGGGGGCGAGCTGGTGGACCGGCTCGGCGTCGGGGTGGACCCGGAGCACGACCTGAACGCCCCGAGCTCGCTGCGTTCCCCCTCGGCGAACCAGCGGATCGGAGACGTGCGATGACGGAACAGAGCGGTGGACGGGGCTGGCGGGGCCGGCAGCAGGGCTGGGACCCGATGGGTGAACTCCAGTCGCTGCGCTCCGAACTCAGCCGGCTGGTCGGTGGCCGGGGAACCAACCCCGACGTGGAGCTGACCGAGGCCGGCGACGGCTGGGAGGTCGTGGTCCGGCTGCCCGGGGTGGCCCCGGAGGAGGTGGCCGTCGAGCTGGACGACCGGGAGCTGTGCGTCCGGGCCCGGTCGGAGGCCGAGGTCAACGCCGACCAGGGCATCCCCGGCGGCTTCGAGACCCGGGGCTTCGAGTACCGGGTGGACCTGCCGTCCCGGGTGGACCCGGACCGGATCGACGCGGTGATGGACCACGGCCTGCTCCGGGTCCGGCTGCCCCGGGCGTCCCGGCCCGCGCCGCGCACCATCACCGTCGGCCACACCGGCCCGCGCGCCGCCACCGGGGGTACGTCCCGGCTCGCCGACCCGGCCGCCGACCGCGAGCTGCACCACCCGGACACCACCGTCGACGAGATCGACCGGCCGTAGGAGCCCCGTGACCAGCCTTCCCGTGCTCGGTCCGGTCGGTGGGCGGGTGCCGGACGTCGAGCGGATCGCCGTGCTGCGGGCGAACGCGCTCGGCGACTTCATCTTCACCCTGCCGGCGCTGGAGTCGCTGCGGGCCGCGTACCCGGGGGCCGAGATCGTGCTGCTCGGCGCGCCGTGGCACGCGGCGTTCCTGCGCGACCGGCCGGGTCCGGTGGACCGGGTGCTGGTGGTGCCGCCGGCACCCGGGATCCGCGAGCCCGGGCCGGACGAGGAGCCGGCCGCGATGGCGGACTTCCTCGCCGCGGCCCGGCGGGAACGCTTCGACCTGGCGCTGCAACTGCACGGCGGCGGGGCCAACTCCAACCCGGTCGTCGGCGGGCTCGGCGCCCGGGTCACCGCCGGCCTGCGGGCCGAGGACGCGCCGCCGCTGGACCGCTGGATCCGGTACGTCTACTACCAGCACGAGGTGATCCGATACCTGGAGGCCGTCGCGCTGGTCGGGGCGCCCGCCGTGACGATCACCCCGGCGCTGGCGGTGACCGACGCCGACCGGGCCGAGGCCCGCGCGGTGCTCGGCGAGCCGACCCGGCCCCGGGTGGCGCTGCACCCGGGCGCCACCGACACCCGGCGGCGCTGGCCGCCGGAACGCTTCGGCGCGGTGGCCCGCGCGCTGGCCGGTGACGGGTACGAGGTGCTGGTCACGGGCACCCCCGCCGAGCAGGAGACCGTCGACGCGGTGGTCGCGGCGGCCGGCGTACCGGTCCGGCCGCAGGTCGGCACGCTCGGGCTGGGCGCGCTGGCCGCCTGCTACGCCGGCTGCGCGCTGCTCGTCTCCAACGACAGCGGGCCGCTGCACCTGGCCGGCGCGGTCGGCACCCCGACCGTCGGGGTCTACTGGATCGGCAACCTGATCAACGGTGCGACGCCGCTGCGTGCCCGGCACCGGCCGATCGCCTCGTGGACCACCAACTGCCCGGTCTGCGGCGTGGACTGCACCCGCGACATCTACCCGCACCGCCCCGGCGACGACCCGTGCCCGCACCGCGACTCGTTCGTCGCCGACGTCCCCGAGATCGAGGTGGTCGAGGCGGCCCGCGAACTGCTCGGGGGGTGACGCCGGCTCAGGCCGGCTGCGGGGTGTCGGAGGGCTGGTCGACGAGGACCACCTCCCACGCCTCGACGTCACGCTCGGTGACCGTGGTCGGCGACTCCAGGTGGTACGCCCCGCTGGGCAGGACTCCTGCGCCGCCGTGCCGCTCCAGCACCGCGAGCTGCGCGGCGACGTCCTCGCCCTGGTGCCGCTCGTGCAGCCGCCGCCAGAACTCGAAGCCGCCCGCGTCGACCAGCTTGGCCCGGTCGTAGAGCACACAACCACCGATCCAGGAGACCTTGTACGCCCGCCAGGCCCCGGCCGGCAGCCGCAGCTTCTCGGTGACGTGCAGCAGGTTCGCCGCCGGGTGGATGCTGGCGCGCTGCCACTGCGGGGTGTCCGGCCGGATCCGTTCCGGCACCGGCCGGCCCGACCACTCCTCGTAGTGCCCGTGTGTCTCCGGCCGCACGTCGTCGGCGTACGACAGGCCGTGCACGGCGTTGCCCACGAAGCCGCAGCCCAGTTCCCGGATCGCGGTGACCAGCCGGGACAGCGTGCCCGGTTCCAGCCAGACGTCGTCGTCGAGGCAGAGCACGTACCGGGCCGTCGACCGGTCCAGCAGGTACGCGCGGTGCTCGGCCAGGCCGCGCCGGGGCAGTCGCCGGGTCAGCAGCACCGGGTGGCCCCGGTGACGCAACGCCCGCACCATGGTGGCCGCCGCCGGGTGCGCGTACGCCGGCTCGCCGTCGGACTGGTCGCTGACCACCACCCCGAAATCGGGTACGCCCTCCTGCGCGGCCAGCCCGGAGAGGGTGACCGCCAGCTCGGCCGGGCGGTTGCGGGTGGGGATCAGCACGTCGAGCTGCCGGGGACGGCGGAACGCCTCCGGGGTGCCCGGGTCGAGCGGCCGGTTCACGCCGGCCTGCCGGTTTCCTCGCCGACCGGCGGGGCGACCGACTGGGCCCGGATCCGGTCGATGATCGCCGAGGTGGAGCGGTCCGGCACGTAACCGAGGGTGCGGACCTGGCCGCCGAGGCGGCGCACCAGCGGCGCCTCCGGCACCATTTCGGGCGGGTAGTCGCCGCCCTTGACGTAGACGTCCGGCCGGACCGCCTCGATCAGCTCGGCCGGGGAGTCCTGCTCGAAGACCACCACGTGGTCGACGCACTCCAGCGCGGCGAGCAGCGCGGCCCGGTCCTCGACCGGGTTGACCGGCCGGTCCGGCCCCTTCAGCCGGCGTACGCTGCCGTCCGAGTTGACCGCCACGACCAGCAGGTCGCCGAGCGCCCGGGCCTGGGTCAGGTAGCGGACGTGCCCGGGGTGCAGCACGTCGAAGCAGCCGTTGGTGAAGACGATGGACCGGCCCGCCCGGCGGTGTTCGGCGACGATCGAGGCCAGCTCGTCCGCGTCGACCAGGGTCGGGTGGTCGTGCTCCGCCGCCCCGCCGCCGAGCGCCGCCAGCAGGTCCTCCCGCCGGCAGACGCAGGTCCCGGTGTCGGAGACGGTGATGGTGGCGGCGAGCTGCGCCAGCTGGGCGGCGGTCGGCAGGTTCGCCGACGCGGCGAGTGCCAGCGTCATCGCGGCCAGGTACGCGTCCCCGGCGCCCACCGCGTGGCTGGCCGGGACCGGGGTGCTGTGGCTGCGCCGGGGCTCGCCCTCGGGCCCGCCCACCACCGCGCCCTCGGTGTCCAGGGTCACCGCGACCACGTCCGCGCCGGTGTGCGCGCGCAGCTCGGCCAGGCGGGACTCCGCGAGCACCGCCCGGTCCACGCCCTCGCCGGCGGCGGTGTTCACGGTCACCCCGGTGCCGGTCACGCTGAGCCCGTCCAGGGTGAGCGCCACCCGCTCCTCGCCGGGAGTGGGCTCGCCCGTCGGTCCGGTGGCCGTACCCCGCCCGCCGGTGGCCGGCGCGCCGGACGCCGGGTGCGGACTGCCGCGTTCGCCGGCTCCGCCCGGGGCCGCGCCGACCATCATCTCCGACGGCCCGTCGGCCGGGTCGGCGTGCTCCAGGTGCAGGTCGGAGTGGCCGCCGGTGCGGGGCGCCGTGTTGAAGCCGGCCGCCGCGCGGGCCAGCAGCCGGGTCGCCTCGGCGAAGCTCGGGGTCACCACGGTCGGGTTCAGGCCCCGCCAGTCGGCCAGGTCGTGCGCGTCGAGGGCCACCGTCGCGTACCGGTCCCGGTTGGCCACCAGCCAGGCGCGGACCGGCGCGGGCAGCGCGCCCAGGCCGTAGTCGCAGACGACCAGGGTGAGCGGCTGCCCCGCGGCGACGGCCCGCAGCTCCTCGGTCGCGCAGTGCAGCGCGGTGAGCAGGCGGGCCACCCCGTCGTCGTCGAGCGCGTCCTCCGGGTCGCCGGAGTCCTCGCGCAGCAGGATCTGGTTGCCGGCGAGCATCCGCCGCTTCACCGGGGTCGGCCGGCCGGTCTGGTTGACCGTGCGGTCCCAGACGGCGGCCCGGTCCAGGCAGTCGTGCAGTTCGTCGCCGGCCACGTCGGCGCCGACCGGGGCCACCAGCGCGGCCCGGCCGCCCAGCGCGGCGACGTTCACCGCCGTGTTCGCCGCGCCACCGGCGGCGGAGATCCGGCGACGCAGGGTCAGGACCGGTGCCGGGGCCTCCCGGCAGAGCCGCTCGGACTCCGCGAACCGCCACTCGTCGAGCATGGCGTCGCCGACGACCAGCACGGGACGCCCCTGCCAGTCCGCCACCACAGTGGCGAGCCGGCGCTCTTCCGCTGCTGCTCCTGCCATGCCCCTCCGGGTCCCCCCGGGGAGACCGACCAAACCTGGCCGGGTGCGGGCCAGGCCACCCCGGTCGTCCCGTTTCGGGTGGTCGCCCCCGGGAAGGGGAGCAGGTACACCCCGGAGAGGAGCACCACCATGGCAGCGACACTGCAGGGCAAGCGGATCGCCTTCCTGGCCACGGACGGCGTCGAGGAGGTCGAGTACACCAAGCCCCGCGAGGCGGTGGAGAAGGCCGGCGCGCGGGTCGAGCTGGTCTCGTTGGAGCCCGGTGAGATCCAGGCCTTCAACCACCTCGACCAGGGCGGCAGGTTCCCGGTCGACGTGACCGCGAAGGAGGCGGACGCCGGCGCGTACGACGCGCTGGTGCTGCCGGGCGGCGTGGCCAACCCGGACTTCCTGCGGACCGACCCGGAGGCGGTCCGGTTCGTGAAGTCGTTCTTCGACGCCGGAAAGCCGGTCGGGGTGATCTGCCACGGCCCGTGGACGCTGGTCGAGGCGGGCGTGGTCCGGGGCCGCCGGATGACCTCCTGGCCGAGCCTGCGCACCGATCTGACGAACGCCGGCGCGAACTGGGTCGACGAGGAGGTCGTCACCGACAACGGCCTGGTCAGCAGCCGGAAGCCGGACGACCTGCCGGCGTTCTGCGCGAAGATCGTCGAGGAGTTCGCCGAGGGCCGGCACTGACCGACGGAACAGCGACGGAACAGCGGCGGCGGGGGCGGCACGGCCTCCGCCGCCGCTTCGTGCCGGCAGGCATGATTCGTGTGGGGCGGGAAAGAAGGCGGGATGACTGCCCAGGCCCACGGTCGTCCCGTGCTGCACGCCCGCCAGATCCGCCTGCTGATGTTCGGCCTGATGACCGGGATGCTGCTGGCCGCGCTGGACCAGACGATCGTCGGTACGGCGCTGCCCACGATCGTCGGCGAGCTGGGCGGGATCGACCACTACTCGTGGGTGGTCACCGCGTACCTGCTCGCCTCGACCGCCTCCACCCCGCTGTACGGCAAGATGGCCGACCTGTACGGGCGTCGCCCGGTCTTCCTCTTCTCGATCGGCACGTTCCTGCTCGGCTCGCTGCTGGCCGGCCTGTCGCAGGACATGACCCAGCTGATCCTCACCCGGGGCGTGCAGGGCCTGGGCGCGGGCGGGCTGATGACGCTGGCGTTCACCATCATCTCGGACGTGGTGTCGCCCCGGGACCGGGGCCGCTACCAGGGGCTCTTCGGCGCGGTCTTCGGCCTCTCCTCGGTGGCCGGCCCGCTGGTCGGCGGCTACTTCGCGGAGACGAACTGGCGCTGGATCTTCTATATCAACGTGCCGCTGGCCATCCTGGCGATCGTGGTCTGCTACCACGTGATGCGGTTGATCCCGTTCCAGCGGCGCGAGCACGCCATCGACTGGCTGGGCGCGGCCCTGCTGGTGGCCGGGGTGAGCTGCCTGCTGCTGGCGCTGAGCTGGGGCGGCAACTCGTACGCCTGGGGTTCCGGGGTGATCATCGGGCTCTTCGTGGCCGGCGCGGTGCTGGGCGTGCTCTTCGTGCTCCAGGAGGCCCGGGTACGCGAGCCGATCCTGCCGCTGCGGCTGTTCCGCAGCGCCACCTTCGCGCTGGCCAACTCGGCCGGCTTCGTGCTCGGTCTGGTGATGTTCGGGTCGATCATCTTCATCCCGCTCTACCTCCAGATCGTCAAGGGCGCGTCGCCCACCCGCAGCGGTCTGCTGATGCTGCCGATGATGGCCGGCATCATCGTCACCTCGGTGCTCACCGGCCGGGCGATGAGCCGGATCGGGCGGTACAAGTGGTTCCCGGTGGCCGGGTCGGCGGTGCTGGTCGCCGGCATGCTGCTCTTCCGGCAGCTCCAGGTGGGCACCTCGCTCTGGGCGGCGTTCGGCTACATGGTGGTGATCGGGGTCGGGCTGGGCCTGTGCATGCAGTCGCTGATCCTGGCGGTGCAGAACGCGGTGGACGTACGCGACCTGGGCGCGGGCACCTCGTCGGCGACGTTCTTCCGGTCGCTGGGCGGCTCGTTCGGCGTGGCGATCCTCGGGGCCGTGCTGTCCTCGCAGCTCAGCAGCCAGCTCGCCGAGCGGCTGCCGGGGGCGATCGCGCAGCTCCCGCCGGAACAGCGGGCCGCCGTGGCGGCGAGTGGTGGCAGCAACATCTCGATCAACGACCCGGCGACCATCCTGGCCCTGCCCGCCCCGGTGCGCGCCGCCATCCAGGCCTCGTTCGTGGAGTCGCTGCACCTGGTCTTCCTGACCACCGGGCTGGTCGCCATCCTGGCCGTACTGGTCACCCTGGCGCTGCCCAACCACCAGCTCCGCGGTGCGGGCCCGCAGGGTGCGACCGGTGGCGCGGACCCGCTCGGCGGGAAGGCGGCGGCTCCCGGCGGCAAGCCGCTGAGCGGGGAGTCGAAGGAGGAGGCCGCCGCCGAGATGGAGGCGAAGTCCCAGACGATGCTCTGACCGCACCGGTCCGATCATGTAACGGGATCGCGTCGGACGGCGTCCATAGAGGAGGTGCCGCGAACGTGCGGCTCCTCGACCGGCGTCGACGGGGGCGCCGGTCGTGGCCGCCCCCACCGGGTGTGAGAGCCCCGGGGTGGCCCCCTGCGAACAAGGGACGTCATGACCTCCCAGCGCATCCTGCGTACCGGAACCACCCTGCTCTGCCTGGCCGCCGCCGCGACGCTCGCGCCCACCGCGCCGGCTCTCGCCGGGCCGGCCCCCCGGGCCGACCTGCGGATCGGCCTCAGCACCACCGAGACCCAGCTCGACTCGTACGGCCGGGCGGTCGCGGTGGTCCGGGCCACCGTCGACAACGTCGGTGCGGCGGCGGCGGACGACGCCACCATCTCGTTCCGGCTGCCTGCCGGCACCACCATCGCGGGCGAGACACTCCTGCGGTGCGACTACGCCACGTCCGTCTGCACCGGCAGTCTCGGGCCGGTGCCGGCCGGCGGCAGCGCCGAGCCGCTGCGCGTCTACCTCGCGCTGCCGATGGCCCCGGCCGGCACGGTTGCCACCATCGACGCGACGGTGTCGACCACCGCCCGCGAGGTCACCCGGACCAACAACACGGCCGCCGTCCGGACCACCTACGGCCGGTACGCGGACCTGTCGCTCTACCCCGGGGCGGACACCGGCGTCTGGGCGGAGACGGACATCTCGCCGGATGGTGGTCCGATCCAGCCGTTGTTCACCGCGAAGAACAACGGCACCGGTCCGGCCGCCGACGTGCGGCTGGTGGTCGAGGTGCCGCCCGGCTTCACGGTGACGGGTCCGCCGACCGGTGACACCGCGTGGCAGTGCGACGTGTCCGCCACCCAGGTGGCCTGTGTCGCCGGTCCGCTCGACCCGGCCGCCACCGTGGCGCTGACCGTGCCGATGACTGCTCCGGCGGGCAACCTCGACGACCGGTTCTCGGTGCCGGCGCGGGTCACCACGTCGGGCGTCGAGTGGCGGGACGACAACGGCAACGACGCGACGGCGGACTACCACTACGTGACGCCGCAGGCCTGACGCACCGAGCCGCCGGCTGGTCCTCGGGCTACTTGAGGATCAGCCGGTTGGTCTGCTCGAAGACGTCCAGGTCGGCGAGGGTCTCGATGACGCTGGCGGAGAGCGGCGCGGGCAGTTCCTCGGGGTGGAAGAAGCCGGCGTCGGTGGTCTCGTCGGTCACCCGGGCCAGCTCGCCGTCCCACTCCTCGACCCGGAACGCCGTGGTGAAGATCTGGTACGTGTGCCCGTACATGTTGGTGTGGGTGCGGTCCGGGCCGGTGTAGAGGGCGAACGCGCTGACCCGCAGGGCCCGCAGGCCGGTCTCCTCGCGGACCTCCCGGACGGCGCAGTCGGCGATCGACTCGCCGAGCTCCATCGCGCCGGCCGGCATCGCCCACTGGCCGTTGTCGGAGCGCTGGATCAGCAGCACCCGGGCGGCGTTGTCCCGGACCACCGCGCGAGCGCCGACGAACATCAGGGTACGGTCGCCGGCCAGGGCCCGGAGCTGCCCCACGTACGAGTCGGCCCAGGAGATGCTCACCCGGACAATCTACGCAGCCGGCCGGGCCGGGTCCGCCGATCCGGGGGTTCCGCTGGTGTGACCGGCGACACTACGTTGTTACCCATGCGTAGCACGATGATGGACGCCCCCCTCCAGATCGCGCGGATCCTCGAACACGGTGCCGGAGTGCACGGCACGGCGGAGGTCGTGACCTGGACCGGTGCCGAGCCCCGCCGGATGTCGTACGCCGAGGTCGGCCGCACCGCCGCCCGGCTCGCCCACGCGCTGCGCGACGAGTGCGGGGTGACCGGCGACGAGCGGGTCGCCACCTTCATGTGGAACAACACCGAGCACCTGGTGGCGTACTTCGCCGTGCCGAGCATGGGCGCGGTGCTGCACACCCTCAACATCCGGCTCTTCCCGGACCAGGTGGCCTACATCGCCAACCACGCCGAGGACCGGGTGGTGCTGGTCGACAGCACGCTGATCCCGCTGCTGGCCCGGGTGATCGGCGAGATGACCACGGTACGGCACGTGGTGGTGGTCGGGGGCGGTGACCCGGCCCCGCTGGTGGCGGCGGCCGGCGACCGGATCGCCGTACACCACTGGGACGCCCTGCTGGCCGACCGGCCGGAGTCCTACGACTGGCCCGAGGTGGACGAGCGCGACGCGGCCGCGCTCTGCTACACCTCCGGGACCACCGGCAACCCCAAGGGCGTCGCCTACTCGCACCGCTCGATCTACCTGCACTCGCTCCAGGTCTGCATGCCGGAGGGCTTCGGCCTCGGCCCGACCGACCGCGAGCTGGCCATCGTGCCGATGTTCCACGCGATGTCCTGGGGCCTGCCGTACGCGGCGTTCCTCTCCGGGGCGTCGCTGATCATGCCGGACCGGTTCCTCCAGGCCGCCCCGATCGCCGAGATGATCGCCGCCGAGCGGCCCACCCTCGCCGGCGCGGTGCCGACCATCTGGACCGACCTGCTGGGCTACCTGGACAGCCACGACGTGGACACCTCCTCGCTCAAGGAGGTGATCGTCGGCGGCTCGGCCTGCCCGCCCGCGCTGATGCACGCCTTCCACGAGCGGCACGGCATCGACGTCATCCACGCCTGGGGGATGACCGAGATGTCCCCGCTGGGCTCGGTCTCCCGGCCGCCGGCCGGCGCGACCGGCGACCAGGCCTGGCGCTACCGCTACACGCAGGGCCGCGTCCCGGCCGGGGTGGCCGCGCGGATCGTCGGCCCGCTGGGCGAGCCGCTGCCCGCCGACGGCACCTCCGTCGGTGAGCTGGAGGTCCGCGGGCCGTGGGTGACCGCCCGGTACGTCGGGGACGAGACCCCGGACGCCGAGAAGTTCCGCGACGGCTGGCTGCGCACCGGGGACGTCGGCACGCTCTCGCCCGACGGCTACCTGACGCTGACCGACCGGGCCAAGGACGTGATCAAGTCGGGCGGGGAGTGGATCTCCTCGGTCGAGCTGGAGAACGCCCTGATGGCGCACCCGGCGGTGCTGGAGGCCTGCGTGGTGGGCGTACCGGACGAGCGGTGGGACGAGCGCCCGCTGGCCACCGTGGTGGTCCGGGAGGGCGCCTCGGTCACCGCCGCCGAGCTGCGGGACTTCCTGGCGAAGTCGGTGGCCCGCTGGCAGCTGCCGGAGCGCTGGGCGTTCATCGACGCGGTTCCGAAGACCAGCGTCGGCAAGTTCGACAAGAAGGTGGTGCGTTCCCGGTACGCCGAGGGCGACCTCGAGGTCAGCGAACTGGCCGCGCCGTAACACTTTCCGGCGTACCGTCGCCTGCACGGGTAGGGACGAGCTTTACGGCATCCCTCCCCAGAGGGCGGCCCCGGCGTTCGCACCGCGCCGGGGCCGCCCGTCCATCGCGGGGCGACCCGCACCGTCATTCTCGCGAAACTTGTTCGCCTCTGTCCCGATCTCGGGGAAATCCGTGCCCGGGGTCCTTCACGCCTCACTGGTGCTGACCAGGACCTTTCCCACCACCGACTGCTGCACCGCGTCCTGCGCCGCCGCCGTGGCGGCCAGCGGATAGTGGTGCAGCGGCAGGCCGGCGTCCTCGCCGACCCGGATCGCGCCCTGCGCCACCGCCGCCGCGACGTCGGTCACCGCCTGCGCCTTCGCCACCTTCGGCGCGGTGTAGACCAGCACGAACTGCCAGCGCGCGTTCGGCCCCATCAGCGGCCGGATCGGCAACGTGACCTCGCCCCCGCCGTCGTCCGCGTACACGCAGACCGCGCCACCGGTACGCAGGACCTGCACGTCGGCGGCCGCGTTCCGGGCGGCGGAGACCTCGACGATCGTGTGCACCCCGTCGGGCGCGACCTTGCGGACCTCCTCGACCACGTCCTGCTCCCGGTAATTGATCACGAAACTGGCCCCGGCCGCCGCCGCGAGCTGCGCCTTCTCCGGGCCGCTCACCGTGGCGATCACGCAGGCGTCGGCCCACCGGGCGAGCTGGATCGCCGCGTTGCCCACCGCGCCCGCCCCGCCCTGCACCAGCACCACGTGATCACTGAGCGCCCCGGCGTGCAGCTTGTCCGGCATGAACTCGCCGGCGGTCAGGCAGCGGTGCGCGGTCATGAACGGGATGCCGAGGGCGGCGCCCAGGTCGAACGAGGCCGAACCGAGCGGCACCGCGTGCCGGACCGGCACCACGCTGTACTCGCTGGCCGTGCCCCACGGCCGCTGCCAGGCCGCCTCCCAGATCCACACCCGTTCGCCGATCAGGATCTGGTCGACGCCCTCACCGACCGCCTCGATCACGCCCGCGCCGTCCTGGTGGGGGATCTGCCAGCCCGCCGGCAGCGGCCACGCCTGGCGGGCCTTCCAGTCCGTCGGGTTCACCCCGGACACCGCCATCCGCACCAGCACCTCGCCGCGGCCCGGTTCGGGCACCGGTCGGTCGACCAGCTGGAGCACCGAGGCGTCCCCGTTGCGTTCGAACACGATCGACTTCATCGCCGTCCCCTCACCGTCGCCGTGCCGTTGCGCTACCCCGCCGGTCCCTGATCATTCCGATCCGGCCGGCCCCGCGGAACGTACAACGGGACAGTCGACGGCAGGAGGGTGACGTGTGGGACGAACCGGTGGCCGACCACGCGGCCCCCCGCCCGCCCCGCGCGTCGCGACGGCGAGCGGGGCGGGGGCAGGGAGCAGGTCAGGCCGCCGCCACGGAGCGCTTCACGTAGTCGATCAGCTCCGGGGACGGGCCGCCGTACTGGCGGGCGATCTCGGTGCTGTTCTCCGCCTGCATCCGGTAGAGCGAGTCGCGCAGCCCCGGGTCGCCGCCGTGGAAGGCCTCCAGCAGCTCCATCCAGCGCTTCGCCAGCGCCCGCACCCGCGGCTCGGCCGGGTCGGTGCCCGCGTCCAGCTCGGCCTGGACCGAGGCGATCAGCGTCGGCCACTCCTCCTGCACCCCACGTACGGCGTCCTCACCGAGCCGTTCCCGCCGCTGCGCCAGCTCGGCCAGCTGCTCCTCGGTGAAGTAGTTCTTGATGGTCTCGTCCACCTTGGTCACCTCCTCGATCAGGGCGAGCAGGTCGACGGACGTGGCGCTCCCGGCGGCGCGGACGGCCGGCACCAGCGCGGTCAGCCGGTCGCGCAGCCCACCGAGCGCGGCGAGCTGCCGCTGCACGTGCGCCAGGTGCTCGCCGAGCAGCGTGGCCAGATCCGGCCCACCGGTCCCGTCCCCGTCCAGCAGCGCGCCGATGGTCTCCAGCGGCAGGCCCAGCTCGCGCAGCGCGACGATCCGGTACAGCCGGTCCACGTCCCGCTCGGCATAGAGCCGGTGCCCGGTCGCGCTGCGCCCGGACGGCCGCAGCAGCCCCACGTGGTCCCAGTGGTGCAGGGTCCGGACCGTCAGTCCGGTACGCCGGCACAGCTCACCGATCCGCCAGGTGGCCACCACGTCCCACTCCCTCTCGCCGTCACCGCGCTCTGCGGCGACGCGACCGACGCTATGACCTGACGCCGCGTCAGGAGCAAGCCGCGTGTTCGACCACTTCGGGGGTGAGCGCGTCGATCGCGGGGAGCAGCACCGCCGCCAGCTTCTCGGCGTCCGCGTCGAGCGGGTACGAGCCGTGCGGCACCGCCACCACCCGCATCCCGGCCGCGGCGGCCGACCGGACCCCGTTGGAGGAGTCCTCGACCGCCACGCAGCGGGCCGGGTCCACCCCGAGCCGGTCCGCCACCGCCAGCCAGACGTCCGGCGCCGGCTTGCCCCGGGCGGTCTCCTCCGTCGACAGGGTCGCGCCGAACGCGTCGGCCAGGCCCGTCGCGTCCAGCGCCGCCGCGATCAGCCGGGTGGGGGAGGAGCTGGCCAGCCCCAGCGGCCACCGCGCGGCGATCCGGCGCACGACCGCGTCGGCGTCGTCGATCAGGGGTACGCGCTGCGCGTACCGCCGGGTCATCTCGGCCACCACCTCGGTGGCGACCTGCTCGGCGCTGCGGTCGACGCCCAGCTCACCACTCAGGTACGCGGCCCACTCGCCGGTGCTCATCCCCATCAGCCGGCGCTGGGTGTCCGGCTGCCAGGTGCCCCCGTGCGCGGCCACGTACGCCCGCCGGACCTCCTCCCAGACCGGCTCGGAGTCGACGAGCACACCGTCGAGGTCGAAGAGCACCGCGTCCACCATGCCGCCCATCCTGCCCGACGGCCGGCGGCCGGGTGGTTCAGCCGGTGGGGGTGACCGACCGTTGGGCGGGCAGGCCGATCGGCGCTTTCGCCGGGATGATCGTGCGGCACCGGCTCGCGATCGGGTCGAGCAGCTCGCGCAGCCGCCCGGTACGCTCCGCGCCCAGTGCCCGCCACGGGCCGAGCGCGGCCCGGTCGGTGGCCTCCTCGGCGGCCCGGAACGTCGCGGTGCCGTGCTCCGTGGGGGTCCGGTCGGCGTGCAGCCAGCCCTTCTCGACCAGCCGTTCCTCGGCGGCGGCCCACTCGTCGTCGGTCCAGCCCCGGGCCCGCTGGTGGAACTCGCGGGACTGGTCGACCCGGCACCGCCAGGCGACCACCTCGTCCGGCTCCAGCCCGGTGGTGACCAGCGCCGCCACGTGCCCGTCGCCCCGGTGCTCGCGCAGCGTGGTGGCGGCCTGCCAGAGCCGGGCCAGCGGGTACTCGCCCCGGGGCAGGGCGGCGTTGACCGCGCCGAGCACCCGGCCGGCGGTCTGCACCCGGCCGGCGGCCTCCTCCAGCAGCTCGGCCGCCTCGACCAGGTGCGCCTCGGGCAGTTCGTAGGTGAACTCGGCGAGCGCCTGCACCGCGCCGGTGAGCCGGGCGCGCAGCGCCTCCTCGGGGCTGACCAGCCGCCACACCGAGGGCAGCGCGCGGGCCACCATGGGCGGCGCGAAGCTGAAGAACGCGGCGGTCACGGCCGGCGCGTCGACCGGCCCGAGCGGGGCGGCCCGGCCGGCGAAGTAGCCCCGCCAGTAGCCGCGCAGCCCGACCGCCTCGTACGCGGCCCGGGCCCGCGGGTGGAAGTAGGTCACCGCGTGGACCGGCTCGAAGTGCGTCCACATCACCCGGGCCAGCCCGGGGTCGTCCAGCGCCGCCACGTGCACCTCCGCGTCGGTGAGCAGGTCACCGTGGACGGTGGACCGCCCACGGTGACCTTGAACCTACTGCGGGTAGGCGAGCGGGCGGAAGCCCGTTGTGACCTACTGCGCGGCGAGCACGTCCACGACGAAGCGCAGCGGGCCGGCCGGCCGGCCGCCCTCACCGGAGTTGCCGTACGCCAGCTCGGCCGGGATGTCGAGCTGCACCCGGCTGCCCACCGGCACGCCGACGAGGCCCTGGTCCCAGCCGGGGATGACCTGGCCGACGCCGATCGCGAAGGTGGCCGGCTGGCCGTTGTTCCAGGAGGCGTCGAACTCCTTGCCGTCCTTGTAGAACACGCCCACGTAGTTCGTGGTGATCTGCTGGCCCTTCTTCACCGCCGGGCCCTTGCCCTTGATCAGGGTGTTGACGGTGAGCTTCTTCAGCTCGCCGGTGCCGGGGGTCACCTTGGGCTTGGTCTTCAGCGCCGGGTCGGCCCCCTCGGGCAGCGCCGGGGCGGCGGCGGTGGGCTCGGTGATCGCGCTGGCCGACGGGCTGGCGGCGCTCTGGGTCTTCTTGTCGTCGTCGCCGCTGTTGAGCCAGACGATGCCACCGATCAGCGCGGCCACCGCGAGGACGCCGACGAAGGCGCCCAGCATCGACTGCCGGCGACGCCGGGCCTCGGCGGCCTTCTTCGCCGCCAGCTGGGCGGCGAGCCGCCGCTCCGCCTTGGTGCCCGGGCCCTGGCCCGCCGACCGGTTCTGCACACGCTCGCTCACGTCGACTCCCTGCTGACTGGGGTGGGTGCGCCCCCGGCGGGCCGCCGCCGAGGCCAGCGCACACGGTACCCGCCCGGACGCCCGGTGTGCTCCTGCGTCCCGCCGCGGGATCGGACAGGTGGCGGGTCCGTGGCGGTTTCCGGGAGTATTTTCACGACCATGGCGATCCTCACCGAAGAAGACCTGGCCCTGCTCGCCGAACCGCAGCTCGCCCACGTGGCCACGATCGAGGCCGACGGCACCCCGCACGTCACCCCCGTCTGGGTGGACACCGACGGCGAGCACATCGTGTTCAACACGGCCAAGGGCCGGCAGAAGTACCTCAACATGTCCCGCAACCCGGTCGTCGCGGTGTCGGTCGTCGACAAGGCCGACGACTTCCGCACGCTCTGGGTGAAGGGCACCGCCGAGTTCGTCACCGAGGGCGCGGACGCGCACATCGACCGGATGGCGCAGAAGTACCTCGGCCAGGAGACCTACCCGTTCCGCCGTCCCGGCGAGGAGCGCGTCATCGTCCGCATCACCCCCACCGAGAAGCTGGGCCGCGGCTGAGGCGAAAAGGGCCCCTTCTCAACGCCTGGTGCGGGTGAAGGGGCCCTTCCCCACACCTCAGGCGGTCTTGCGGGGCGCGGCCTTCTTCTCGGCGGTCTTCTTCGCCGGGGCCTTCTTGGCCGCCGTCTTCTTCTCGGCCGTCTTCTTCGCCGGCTCCGCCTTCTTCGCGGGCGTCTTCTTCTCGGCGGTCTTCTTCGCCGGGGCCTTCTTCTCCGCCGCCTTCTTCGCGGGGGCCTTCCTGGCGGCGGCCGCCTTCTGCGCCGAGCGGGCCGACGAGATGGGGGTGGGCTCGGCCCCGCCGCCCGAGGGCGTCTCGCCGCGCGCGGCCCGGGCCCGCTCGACCGACGCCTTCAGCGCGGCCATCAGGTCCACCGCCGCGGCCGGCGCGGCCTCTTCCTCCTCCGGCTGGACCACCTCTCGGCCCTCGACCTTCGCGTCGATGACCTCCTGCAACGCCGCCCGATAGTCGTCGGTGAAGGCGTCCGGCTCGAACTCGCCGGCCATCGAGTCGATCAGCGAGCTGGCCATCGCCAGCTCCGGCGGCCGCACCTTCAGGTCCTCGTCCAGGAAACCGAAGTCGGGGGTACGCACCTCGTCCGGCCAGAGCATCGTGTTGAGCAGCAGCACGCCCTCGCGTACCCGCAGGGTGGCGAGCTGTTCGCGCTGGCGCAGCGCCACCTTGACGATCGCCACCCGCTCCGAGTCCGCGAGCGCGTCGCGCAGCAGCACGTACGGCTTGGTGGCGGTGCCCTCCGGCTCCAGGAAGTACGCCTTGTTGTAGAGGATCGGGTCGACCTGCTCGGCGGGGACGAACTCCAGCACGTCGATCGCGTGCGAGGTGGTCAGCGGCAGGTCCGCGAAGTCGGAGTCGGTGAGGATGACCATCTCGCCGCCGCCGATGTCGTACCCCTTGGCGATGTCGTCGTAGGTGACCTCCTCGCCGCAGACCGAGCAGGTGCGCTTGTAGCGGATGCGGCCGCCGTCCTCGCGGTGCACCTGGTGGAAGCGGATGTCCTTCTCCTCGGTGGCCGAGTAGACCTTCACCCCGATCGACACCAGGCCGAACGACACCGCTCCTTTCCAGATCGCCCGCATCCCGCGCTCCTCTCCCCGGTTCTGACCAGGATCGCAAACGATCGAACGCACCGCACGCTCTTCCGCGCCCTACTACAGTCGAGAGGTGCCCGGCGCGCCGTTGAAGCCGATGCTCGCGATGACCGGGCAGCTCCCGGCCGGTGCCGGCTGGGCGTACGAGTTCAAGTGGGACGGTGTCCGGGCGCTCGCCGACATCGTCGGTCACCGCCAGCACCTGTACGCCCGCTCGGGCGTGGACATCACCGTCGCGTACCCGGAGCTGATCACCCTGGCCGAGCAGGTCGACGACGCGCTGCTCGACGGTGAGGTGGTGCTCTTCACCGACGGGCAGCCCTCGTTCACCGCCCTCGCCGAGCGGATGCACGTGCGCAACGCGGCGAAGGCGGCCCGGCTGGCGGCGACCGTCCCGGTCACGTACATGATCTTCGACCTGTTGCGGCTGCGCGGCGAGGACCTGACCGGGCGGCCCTGGCGGGAGCGGCGGGCGGCGCTGGAGTCGCTCGGGCTCGGCGCGGCCCGCTGGGCGGTGCCACCGGTCTTCGGAGACGGCTCGGCCACCTACGAGGCGGCGGGCGAGCACGGCCTGGAGGGGGTGATGGCCAAGCGGGTCGACTCGCTCTACCGGCCCGGGGTGCGCTCGCCCGACTGGGTGAAGGTCAAGCTGGAGGTCACCGCCGACTTCGTGGTGGGCGGCTGGCGGCCGGGCGCGCGCCGGATCGGCGGGCTGCTGGTGGGGGTGCCCGGGCCGGACGGCCGGCTGGTCTACCGGGGGCGGGTGGGCGGCGGGATCGGCGCGGCGATCGAACGGGAGCTGCTGCGTGAGCTGGAGCCGCTGCGCTCCGGCGCGTCGCCGTTCGCCGGGGACGTGCCGCGCGAGGATGCCCGGGGCGCGATCTGGGTAACTCCGCAGGTGGTGGTGGAGGTGAAGTACGGCCAGCGCACCCCGGACGGGCGGTTGCGCTTCCCCCGGATCCTGCGCCTGCGCCCGGACAAGCCGGCGGAGGAGGTCGACGATGTCAGCTGAGCGGCTCAAGGTGGACGTCGAGGGGCGGTCGCTGGAGCTGTCCAACCTGGACAAGGTCCTCTTCCCGAAGGCCGGCTTCACCAAGGGTGAGGTGATCGACTACTACACCCGGATCGCCCCGGTGCTGCTGCCGCACCTGCGGGACCGGGCGGTGACCCGGATCCGCTTCCCGAACGGCGTCGACGGCGGGTCGTTCTTCGAGAAGAACGCACCGGCCGCCACCCCGTCCTGGGTACGCACCGAGACGCTGCCCGCCCCCGGGTCGAGCAAGGGGCGGGAGACCATCGACTACGTGGTCGCCGACGATCTGCCTACCCTGGTCTGGCTGGCCAACCTGGCCGCGCTGGAGCTGCACACGCCGCAGTGGAAGGTGGGCGGGCACCCCGACATGATGGTGGTCGACCTGGACCCGGGCGCCCCGGCGGCGTTGAAGCAGTGCTGCCGGGTGGCGCTGCTGATGCGCGACCGGCTGGCCGCCGACGGGGTCGAGGCGTACCCGAAGACGTCCGGCAAGAAGGGCATGCAGCTCTGCTGCCCGATCGCCGGTACCCAGTCCGCCGACGTCGTCTCCGACTACGCGAAGCGGATCGCCCAGGAGCTGGAGCGGGAGCACCCGAAGCTGATCGTGTCGAAGATGGCGAAGAACCTGCGCCCCGGCAAGGTCTTCATCGACTGGAGCCAGAACAACGCGGCGAAGACGACGGTCGCGCCGTACTCGCTGCGCGCCCAGGCCGTGCCGTCGGTGTCGACGCCGTTGACGTGGGACGAGGTGTCCGCCGGTGCGGCCGGGAAGCGACCGTCGACCCGTCCGTACACGGCCGACGAGGTGCTCGAGCGGGTCGCGAAGTCCGGCGACCTGCTCGCCCCGCTGCTCGACGGCGGCCCGGAGCTGCCGGGCCGGTGACGGGTGGCGCCCGCCCGGGGGGACGGACACCACCCGCCGGTGGTCAGCAGCGACGCCACGCGTTCCAGCTGGCGCTGTCGCCCGCGTAGTCGGTGGCGCACCAGTAGCCGCTGCCGGAGACGTGGACGGACACGGTCCGGGCACCCGAGCTGGTCGCCGACGCCCAGTGCGCGGTGTCCGCCCGACCGCCGTTGGGCATCCGGACGAAGCCGTGGCTGCTCGACCACGAGTGCCAGATGCTCCGGTCGGGGGCGACCCCGAAGTACTCGTACCGGCCGCTGCCGGACCAGTCGACCTGCATCACCGAGCTGCCGCACTTGAAGGTGCCGACGTAGCCCCACATGTCGCGGAACGTCCAGCTGGTCGAGCACGACGCCGGCTTGAACAGCTGGACGTCGAGCGCCGTGGTGGCCGTGGCGACCGACTGGACCGACTCCGACCGGGCGGCGGTGGCCGGGGCGGCGGTGGCCGTCAGCGCACCGGCGAGCGTCAGGGCCGCCACGGACATCCGTACCAGGCTGCGTACCTTCATGATCCTCCTCCGGACGGGCGTGCCGGCCGGCACGCCTACTTCGGACCCTCAGGTTCGGTCAGCGGGTCACGGAAGGGCACGCCCGTTGCGGAAACCGGCAGCCGGCTTGACGGCCGCGCGGTCAGCGGCGGGCGGCCTCCCAGGCGGCGCTCTGCTGGAAGTACGTGTCGTAGAGCTCCTGCACCTCCAGCAGGCTCTCCGGCGGCACCTTCCCGTACGCGATCCGCTCCAGGTGCCGGAAGTACCCGAACCGCTCGACGCCCGGCGTGATGACGATGAGGATGTCGGCGTCCTCGCCGGGTGCGGCGGCGAACGCGTGCGCGAGGCCGGGCGGCACGATCACCAGGTCGCCCCGTCCGGCGGTGACGACCTGCTCGCCGGAGAGGAGTTGGGCGGTGCCGTCGAGCAGATAGAACAGCTCGGCGGAGTTGGCGTGGTGGTGTGGCCGGGCACCGTTCGCGCCGTCCGTCAGGGTGACCCGGTGGGTGGAGAGGGCCCCGCCGGTGGCGCTGCTGTCGGCGAGCAGGCGGGTGACGGCGGGTGATCGTCCCACCGCCTCGGCGTCGGCCGCCCGGACGACGACGGACTCGGTGAAGTCGGGCGAGATCAGGGACATCTGTGACTCCTGTCGGTCAGTGGGCGAAGAGCAGGGCGGCGTCGAGCAGGATCACCAGGGCGGTGGCGAAGTGGATGCCGAAGGCGACCGCCTTGGTGCCACCGTGCCGCAGCACGTTGACGGTGTCGCCCAGCGGGTTGAGCGCGACGATCAGCATGTACCAGGCGACCGCCTCGGCGTCGGTGAAGGCGATCAGCGCCAGCCCGAGCAGGCCGTAGCTCAGGTCGCGCAGCCCTTTGACGGTGAGGTAGGCGGTGTCCCCGTCCGGTGTGACCGGCACGCCGTAGCCGGCGGCCGAGGCCCGGGGCGCCAGCAGGAACCGGGCGCCGATGAAGACACAGAAGAGGCTGAGGACGACGGCGAGCCCGTAGGCGAACATGGCTGACTCCTTTTGCTAGCAGCGCTAGATTCAAGAGCGAAGCTAGCATGTCGACGGCAGCTTCGCTAGCGGTGCTAGGGTCGGCTCATGTCGATCCAGGCACGGCGGGAACGCGAGCGGGCGGAACGGGAACGGGCGATCGTCGTCGCGGCCCGGGAGCTGGCCGAGGCGGAGGGCTGGGACGCGGTCACCACCCGGCGGCTCGCCGCCGAGATCGAGTACAGCCAGCCCGTGCTCTACAGCCACTTCAAGGGCAAGGACGCCATCATGGCGGCGGTCGCCGTGCAGGGCTGCGGTGAGCTGGCGGACGAACTCGCCGCCGCCCGGGCCGCCGCGACCGACCCACGGCAGGCGGTGGCCGGCATCGCCGGGGCGTACGCCGCGTTCGCCGAGCGCCGGCCCGCCCTCTACGACGCGATCTTCAACCTGCCCACGGTGCTCCCCTTCGCCACCCGGGACGTGCCGGTCGACCTGGCCCGGGCCTTCGCCGAGCTGGCCGAGACCCTGCGCCCGTTCGCCGGTGACGACGACCTGGAGGCGTTCACCGAGGCCTTCTGGAGCGGGCTGCACGGGCTGATCTCGCTGATGGGCAGCGGCCGGCTCCGGCGCGCCGGCCACGAGCGGCGGCTGGCGCTGCTCGTGGACCGGTTCACCTGCGGCGGGACGACCCCCGGCACGGACTCGCGGCGGGCGTGACGCGCCCGGCTCCGAGTGGGCCGGCACCACGGCGGTCTTTAGAGTGGTCGGGCCGGCACGCGGGAGGGGACAGCGATGGACACCGGGACGATGCCACCCGTCGTCGCTGACGCGGCGTTGTTCACGTACCACGACGACCGGACCGGGGAGCGCACCGCGCTGACCGCGCCGCAGCTCGGCGAGTGGGCGGCGCGCAGCGCCGCGCTGCTGCGCGACGGCTGCGGGCTCGGGCCGGGCAGCCGGGTCGCGGTGCTGCTGCCGCCGCACTGGCGTAGCGCCGCGATCCTGGTGGGCGCCTGGTCGGTGGGGATGGCGGTGTCGTTCCGGCCCCGGGCCACCGCCGGCCTGCCGGTCCTCGAACCGGGCGCGGAGCTGCCGTACGACGCGGTGTTCGTCACCCCGGAGCGGCTCGACGACTGGCTGGAGGACGTGCCCGACGGCACCCACCGCTACCTGGTCGGCACCGGGCCGGGGCCGCTGGCCGAGGTGCCACCGGGCTGGCTCGACTGGTCGGCCGAGGTGCTGCGGCAGCCGGCCACCCCGCCGGACCGTGCCGCCGTCCACCCGGCCGACCCGGCCACCGCCGACGGCACCAGCCAGGGTGCCTGGCGGCGGCTCGCCGCCGAGGTCGCCGACCAGCTCGGCCTGCGGGCCGGTGACCGGCTGCTGGTCGACGCGGCCGAGCACGAACAGCCGCTGAAGTGGCTGCTCGCCCCGCTCGCCGCCGGTGCCTCGGTGGTCGTCCATGCCCACCTCGACCCCGCCCGCCGCGACTCGGTGGCCGCCGCCGAACAGGTCACCCGCGTGCTCTGAGGCCGCCGCGCGGGACGGTCGGCGGCGCAGTGATCGCCTACGATGCCCGGGGAACCCACCGGGAGGGCACAGTGGCCGATTTCAGCGTGGACCCGGACGACGTCCGCATCCATGGGCGCACCCTCGGCACCACCATCGCCGAGGACTACGCGCAGCAGGCGGACGAGATCGTCCGCGACGGCGCGATCGACCCGCCCGGCTTCGGCATCGCCCTGTCCTGGGCGGAGGCGCTCTACCTCCAGCGCGTCGAGTTCCTCACCGCGGACGTACGCGGGGCGGCGGAGGTGTGCCGGCAGATCGGCGCGAAGCTCGGCGTGGTCGCCGACCAGTACGACCGGGCCGAGGACCTGCACGTCAGCGGGTTCGGTGGCACGCCCGCCCCGACGGGCGGCTTCGGCGACGCGTACGCCCGGACGGGCACCGCCCGACTGGTCACCGACCCGGCGGTGCTCGCCACCGCCGCGACCGCCGGCGCCTCGATCACCCTCGCCGAGATCGGCGGCGTCATGGCCGGCATGGCGGCCTGCGCCGCGCTCTGCCCGACGTTCATCGTCGGCGTGGCCGGCGCCGCGCTGTTCGTGGCCAATCCGGTCGGCATCGCGCAGGCCGGCTCCGACCTGATCCGCCACGGCGACCAGCTCCAGAAGGCGCTCAACGCCAACTTCGACAAGATCTGCTCGCTGGCCACCGGCACCTGGAAGGGGCAGGGCAAGGACAGCTTCGTCATCATGGCCACCAACCTCAAGGCGCACCTCGACGAGCTCGGCGCGTTCATCCGCACCCTCGGCGAGGCGCTGCACTCGCTGGAGATCGCCCTCGGTGGCCTGTGGCTCGGCCTGCTGGCCATGACCGGGCCGTTCCTGACCTGGCTGATCGCCATGCGCGCCGCCGAACTCGTGCCCGGTCTGGCTCTCGGCCTCGAACCGGTCATCGAGGCGGCCGGGGCGGCGATGAGCGCGTCCGTCACCAGCATGGTGGCGGCGGTGAGCACCCTCGGCGGGCTGGTCGTGGCGCTGATCAACGGCCTGGCCAAGGACTTCCTCAAACTGATGACGCTGCCGGACGACGGTGCCGCCGGCACGCCGGACCTGACCGAGTTCCGCGTCGGCGAGAACTTCGCCTGACCGACGGGAAGGGAGACCCCGTGATCGACCCCGACGTGCGACGGCGCATCGAGGGCATGGCCGAGCAGGCGAACCGGTTCGCCGCGAGCGTGCAGGACCTCACCGCCGAGGGCGTCGACGACACCGGTCTGGTGCGCGTGACCTGCGCACCGGGCGGCCGCCTCGTCGACCTCGACCTGGCTGCGGAGACCCGGCGGATGCAGACGTACGAGCTGCGCGAGGCGATCCTGGCCGCCGCCGGCCGGGCCACCGACGCGGCCGGCGCCAACCTGGCCGGCATGGTCGCCCAGGTGACCGGCAGCGCCGACGGGTACGGCACCGACGCGGTCCGCCAGGCGCGCGAACAGGTCGCCCGCTACCAGCGGCTGGTCGACGAGCAGCGGCAACGGCTCGAACAGCTGCGCGGCGACCCCGGTCGGTCATGAGCGCGACCGCGCCGGAACTGCGGATGCGCCGGCCCGTGCTGCGGGTGCTCGGCGCGCTGCGGCCGGTCCGGGCCGGCTACCGGATGCACCCGGCGACCCTGCTGGCCGTCCTCGCCCTGGCCGCCGCCGCGTTCCTGCTGCTGCTCCTCTTCGGCGTGCCGCTGGGCCTGCCCGGCGTGGTCCCGTTCGCCGTCGGGGCGGCCATCGCGCTGCCCTATCCGCTGCTCACCCTCGGTGCCGGCGCCTGGTACGCCTGCGGTGCCGGGCACCCGATGCTCCGGGTCGCCGACGGGGAGGTGCGGGGCCGGCTGCGCGGCGTCTGGGCCGACGAGCTGGCCGACGCCGACCCCACCGACCCGTCCTTCTGGGACCTGCGGCTCCCGGTCGGCGCGCTCACCGGCGTCCGGGTCGAGCGGGACCGCCCGGGCAGCCCGATCCTCGTGCTGGACGTGCCGCCCGAGGTGACGGCGGCGCTGCTGGCCGACGAGGACACCCGCCCGCTGGCCGAGCACTGGCGGGACCGGGTGGGCAGCCCCGCCGCCTGGCAGGTCGGCCTCTACGCGGGCCGCTTCCGCCGCGAGCGCCGCCTCCGGGCCCTGCTCGGCGCCCTGCCCGGCTGACTGCCGCCGGCGCGAAATGCGCGAGCGCGTGGGCCCGGTCCGGCCGTACCGTCGGCGGGTTCGTCGAGGGCGGGAGGATTCCATGGACGGGCTGACCTGGCGGGAGTACGGCGAGGAGGCGCTGCCCGAGCTGGCCGGACTGGCCGAGGCGTGCCTCGCCGCCGACGGCGGGCTGCCGCTGTTCAGCCGTACCCCGCTGCTGCGGGCGCGGCTGGTGCAGGCCCGTACCCTCGGCGCCTGGCACGGCGTCGAGCTGGTCGCGGCCGTCAGCGCCGGCACGGACCGCGCGCCGGTCAGCGCCACCGGCCTGGTGCACCCGGCGTGGCGGGGGCGGGGCATCGGCACCCGGCTGCTCGACTGGGCCGGCGCGCAGGCCGGCGACACGGACCTGCTGGTCACCACCGAGACGGACGGCCCGGACGCGGACGCCCTGTTCGGCGCGTGCGGGCTGCGGCGCACCTTCGGCGAGTGGGTGCTCCGGCACGACCTCGACGCCCGGCCCGACGTGCCGGCCCCCACCGGGGTACGCCACGAACCGGCCACCCTCGGGCCCGAACTCTTCGCCACCTACCGGGCGTCCTTCGCCGACCGGCCCGGCTTCCCCGACCCGGCCGCCGACGAGTGGCTGGGCGACCTGCGCGACGACGACGGCTACCGGCCCGAGCTGTCGATGCTGGCCCGCGCGGCGGACGGCAGCGCGATCGGCTTCCTCACCGTCATCGACGACTGGATCGACCAGGTGGGCGTGCTGCCCGCCTGGCGCGGCCGGCGGGTCGGGGCGTGGCTGGTGGCGGAGGCGCTGCGCGGGCTGGCCGGGAGCAGGGCCGGTCAGGCGTGGCTCTGCGTCAACGAGGACAACCCGGCGGCCGGGCTCTACCGGCGGCTCGGGTTCCGCGACGCCGGCCGCCGCGCCCGCTACCTGCGCCGCCCCTGAGCATCGACCGTCCTGGAACACTGCACCCGTGGCCGTGACGCAGCAGCTC
Source organism: Micromonospora auratinigra (assembly GCF_900089595.1). Taxonomy (GTDB): domain Bacteria; phylum Actinomycetota; class Actinomycetes; order Mycobacteriales; family Micromonosporaceae; genus Micromonospora; species Micromonospora auratinigra. The sequence continues at coordinate 5,482,071 of NZ_LT594323.1, forward strand.
GCCCGACTCTCCGCCGACCGGCTCGCCGCCTGCCGGGCGTCCGCCGACGAACTGGCGCGGCTCTGCGGGTACGAGCTGCTGCCGTCCACCGCGTACCTGGACCTCGACTGGTCCCCGGCGCCGCTGCTGCGGGCCGCCGAGCTCGGCGCGGTCCCCACGGACGCCCTGCGCCGTGCGCTGACCGGCGACGTGGCGATCGGCCCGGCCCCGTGGGTGGACGAGCCGGTCACCGCGCTGGAACCGGCGGCGGTGGCCGACGTCGCGCAGGCGCTCGGCGCGCTCGACCCGACCGTGGTGCTGGCGGCCGTACCGGCGGATGCGGCAGCCGCCGCGGCGCTCCTCGGCCTGCCCGACTTCGCCGGACACCCACGGCCGTACCTGCACCGCCACGTCAGCGCACTGTCCGACTTCTACCGGTACGCCGCCGGGCACCGGCTCGCGGTCGCCCTCTGGTGGGACTGACCGACGTCGCCCGCCCGGGACCGTTCCGTCCCGGGCGGGCGCGAGGGTCAGCCCAGCGCGGCGGCGAACATCCCCGGCTGGTACGAGCCGCCCTTCTGGTGCACGATCACCGCGAGCCGGTTCGCCGCGTTGATCAGCGCCACCAGGCAGACCAGCGCGGCCACCTGCTCGTCGTCGTAGTGCTTGCGCACCAGCTCCCACGTGGAGTCCGAGACACCCTGGGCGGCGTCGGCGAGCCGGGTGCCCTCCTCGGCGAGCGCCAGCGCGGCCTGTTCCGCCTCGGTGAACACGGTCGACTCGCGCCACGCGGCGACCAGGTTCAGCCGCACCGGGCTCTCACCGCCGGCCAGCGCCTCCGTGGTGTGCATGTCGATGCACCAGCCGCAACCGTTGATCTGGCTGGCGCGCAGCGACACCAGCTCCTGGGTGGCCTTCGGCAGCGTCGACTGCTGCACCACCAGGCCGGCGTTGGCGAAGCGCTTGAAGAACTTCGTCGCGGTCTCGCTGCCGAACATGTTGAATCGGGCGTCGTCCATCGTTGCGTCCTCACTCGTGGCGTGCCGTTGACGAACACGAGATGCCGGCGCACCCTCCCCCGTGACGGTGACCAGGGCCACAGCGCCCGGGTGTCACACCATCGCCGCGGCCGGCATCGAATGGGGGACACCGTCGAGAGGGCAGAGGAGCCGACCATGGTGGGTACGCCGCAGACCGACCGCCCCGACCCGGCCACCGAGGCGTTCCTCGCCCACCGCAACCTGCTCTTCACCGTCGCGTACGAGATGCTGGGTTCGGCCGCCGACGCGGAGGACGCCCTCCAGGAGACCTGGCTGCGCTGGGCCGGGGTGGACCTGGAGACGGTGCGCGACCAGCGCGCGTACCTGGTGCGGATCACCACCCGCCAGGCGCTCACCCGGCTGCGCACGCTGGGCCGCCGCAAGGAGTCGTACGTCGGTCCCTGGCTGCCCGAGCCGTTGCTCACCGCTCCCGACATCGCCGAGGACGTCGCGCTGGCCGACAGCGTCTCGATGGCCATGCTGCTGGTGCTGGAGACCCTCGCGCCGACCGAACGCGCGGTCTTCGTGCTCCGCGAGGTCTTCGATCTCGGGTACGACGAGATCGCCGAGGCCGTCGACAAGTCCCCGGCGGCGGTCCGGCAGATCGCCCACCGTGCCCGCGCCCACGTCGCCGCGCGCCGCCCCCGCCAGCCCGTGTCGCCCGCCGAGACCCGGGGCGCGCTGGACGCGTTCCAGCGGGCCGTCGAGACCGGCGACATCCAGGGCCTGCTCGACATCCTCGCCCCCGACGTGGTGCTCCTCGGCGACGGCGGCGGCATCAAGCAGGCCGTCCCGCGTCCCATCCTCGGCGCCGACAAGGTGGCCCGCCTGCTGGCCGGCGGCTGGGGCAAGATCCCCGGCAGCACGTCGTGGCGGCCGACTCAGGTCAACGGGCACCCGGCGCTGGTCGTCCAGCTCGACGGCGAGCTGGACTCGGTGGTGGCGCTGCGCATCGACGGCGGCCTGATCACCGGCATCTACGCGGTGCGCAACCCGGAGAAGCTCTCCCACATGGACCGGGAGACGACCCTCAGCCGCTGACCCGCACCGTGATGTCGAAGCTCTGCGGGTCGACGTCGAGCATGAGGGCGATGGCTTCCCGCGCCATCGCCTCGACCTGGTCGAGACGGCGGGCCTGGGAGAACACACCCTCGACCTCCGGCACGCTGATCGCCCACCAGCCGTCGGAGCGTACGCAGCTCGCGGTGTACGTCATCAGCAACCTCAGTTCTGGTTGACCGGCCAGACGGCCGCCGGATCGCAGCGGGCCGGGCAGGCGAGGAGGTACACGTCGTTGCCGAGGAACATGCCGTACTCGTTCCCGTTGAACGTGTCGACCTGCTCCGCCGCCTCGGGCCGCTTGGGGAAGCCGAAGTTCTCCGGCACCTGAAGGAGAAAGGCCAGGTCGGAGCCGCACGCGCAGCGGTAGTGCTCCGCCTCCTGACTCCACACCGGACGCCCGCCGACCTTGAACGCCCACACGCCGGCGCTGCCCTTCCCGTGGCGCTCCTCGGCCGCTGCGAGGCTCAGCCGCAGCGGCTGGAGGTAGGGGTCGGCGGTGTCAGCCGGCACCCCGGCCCGCTGGAGCAGGACGCGCCAGAACGCCAGCTCGTTCGGGGCAGGCGGCTGCTCCCAGTACCGCGGGGGAAGCCGCTCGGCGGTCGGGAGGCAGGCGTCATTGTGCCGTGGGCACTGGAAGGCCAGCAGATGCTCGCCGCCGAAGGTGGGGATGTCCGCCGGGACGTCCAGCTGGAAGAAGAGCGCCATGCGGCTGCCGCACTCGCACACCGGCCACGGCTGGTCCGCGTCCAGCAACGGCCAGCCACCCACGGTGTTCCGGTCCCCGGCCACGGCCGGCGTCGACGTGATCTCGATCCGGTACATCGGGCGACCGTAGCCTCCCGGCCTCACGCGGGCAGCCCCTGCCGGTGGAGGCCCACGGCCTCCGGGGCGGCGTGCCACTGCCACTCGGACAGCCGGGTGCGTCCGGGCAGCTCGATCCGGCCGGTGCACCAGCGCAGCGCGGCCCACGGATCCACCCCGGTCACCTCGTGCGCCGCCTGCGGGAAGAGTCGGGCGAGGATCCGGGCGCACACGTCACGCGGCGGATCGAGGGACCGGCCCAGGCCGCGGGCGATGTCCTCGCCGTGCAGGAGCGTCTCCACGCAGCCCATCGCGGCGAAGCCCGCCGGATCGGACAGACCCGCCGGGTGGAAGGCCCGCACGTCGGAGCTGGTCATGCGGACCGCTGCGGCCAGCAGGCGACCGGCCACCTCGACGAACTCCAGCATCTCCGCCGGGGCGGCGTCCTGGTCGGCGGTCGCCATGAACCGCACGAACCGATCCCCCGGGCGCGCCACGAGCTGACCCGCGAACGACAGCAGGCAGTCCCCGAGGTGCTCGGCAGTGTGCCAGCAGTCCCACTCCAGGTCGCCCGCTCGCACCGACCAGTTCAGGCTGGTGGCGGGCCGCAGGGCGGCAACGACGTCGGACACCGCGGCGTCGAGATCGTCGGCGGTCACCGGCACGTTTCCTCCAGGGGTGAGACGCGGAGGGTCAGCCTGTCGGAAGGGTCCGACAATCCGAGTCGCACATGAGGTGGGTTCACCGCCGGCCGAGCCACGGCGCGCGTCGCGCGCACGCCGAGCCGTGGTCCACCGGCAGCGCGCACCGGCCACCGCCGTCCGGCAACGGCCGGTCACAGAACACCCAATGGCGTACGCACTGCTCGTCCTCCGTCGACACGGTCACCCCGCCCGGCTCGACCCGGGCGCTGAGCTGCGCCAACACCCGGGCGGCGGTGCGCGCGAAGATCCGCGCCCGGTGCAGGTCCGGCGCGGTGACCGGAAGGTGGATCACCCAGCGGTCGGTCATCGGTGGTAACGGTGGCTCGCCGCCTGGGCGCTCTGCCAGGCGCGCAGGGCGTTCTTGATGCGTACGTTCTCCTCCTGCACCGCGGCCAGGGCGGTCTGGGCGACGGCCAGTTCGTCGGCGACCCGGTGCAGGAAGGCGCGGATCTCGACCGGGTCGACGCCCCGGCGGCGGACGTTGAAGCACCGGTCCCGCACCTGCCAGGGGCGCAGCGGGGTGCGGTTCAGCGGCCGGGTGTCGGCCGGTGCGGGTTGCGGAGCGTGGTGCCGGCGGGTCAGCCGGCCGAGCAGGTTGCGCACGAAGATGACCGCCCTTCCTCGGGTCGCGCTGATGAGTGGGGTGCTGGGCTCTGGGTGGCAGTGGGTTGCGTGCACTGAGACGTTGGGTGCTGGCACAGCCGACGGACGGGAGTCAGCCGTGCCAGCGCGGGGATGCCCAACCGGGAGGGCCGGTTGCCTACCAGGCGATCCAGTGCCGGGCTTCCGGTCGTCAACATACAATGCAAAGCATGCAAAGTTCAAGAGCTGAGCATGCTAAGCACGCGAAGTGTTGGCTGCCGCCGCGAAGGCGTGGGAGGATCTTGGGGCCTACCAGGAGTTGCCATGCCCTGAATTCCAGACCGTCAGCGCATCGCGCAGGACATCCGCGACAAGATCAGCTCGGGCGAGTATCACCCGGGTGCCAAGCTGCCGTCCCTGCGCGAGATGTCTGCCCACTACGGCGTCTCCGCCGAGCCGGTCCGGTCCGCGCTGCTGATCCTGCAGGCGGAGGGGCTGGTGGAGGGCCATCAAGGCAAGGGCGTGTACGTGAGCGGCGATGATCAAGCGGCTGACCAGGTGGGGCCCTGAACCTCCTGCGCGTCAGGCGCCACGACCCGTAACGGGCGGCGTGCGCCGTCGCGCCAGGGCTCTGCGAATCGGTTACGACATCAAGTTTGTAGCGAGCGCGAAGGCATCCACGTGCCGTCGGGTGCGGCGCCGGGCAGCCGGCGTCAGTCGACCGTCGGCAGCTTCGGACCCAGTACGTCGTCGGCGTCGACGATCGTGTACGCGTACCCCTGCTCGGCCAGGAAGCGCTGCCGGTGCGCCGCGTACTCCGTGTCGATGGTGTCCCGGGAGACCACCGTGTAGAAGTGCGCCTGCCGCCCGTCGGCCTTCGGCCGGAGCACCCGCCCCAGCCGCTGCGCCTCCTCCTGCCGCGACCCGAACGTCCCGGACACCTGGATCGCCACCGCCGCCTCCGGCAGGTCGATCGAGAAGTTCCCGACCTTGGAGATCACCAGGGTGCGAACCTCACCCGTCCGGAACGCGTCGAACAACCGCTCGCGCTCCTTGTTGGTGGTCGACCCCTGCACGATCGGCGCGTCCAGGTATTCGCTGAGCTGGTGCAGCTGGTCGAGGAAGCCGCCGATCACCAGCACCTGTTCGGCCGGGTGCCGCTCCACCAGCGCCTTGACCACCGGCAGCTTGGTGCGGGCGGTGGCCGCCATCCGGTAGCGCTCCTCGGCCTCGGCCGTCGCGTACGCCATCCGCTCCGCGTCGGTCAGCGTCACCCGGACCTCGGTGCACTCGGCCGGGGCGATCCAGCCCTGCGACTCGATGTCCTTCCAGGGCGCGTCGTACCGCTTCGGGCCGATCAGGCTGAACACGTCGCCCTCGCGGCCGTCCTCGCGTACCAGTGTCGCGGTGAGGCCCAGCCGGCGGCGGGCCTGGAGGTCCGCGGTGAACCGGAAGATCGGCGCGGGCAGCAGGTGCACCTCGTCGTAGATGACCAGGCCCCAGTCGCGGGCGCCGAACAGGTCCAGGTGGGTGAACGCGCCGCCGCGCCGCGAGGTGAGCACCTGGTACGTGGCGATGGTGACCGGGCGGATCTCCTTGCGCTCGCCCGAGTACTCGCCGATCTCCTCCTCGGTGAGCGACGTGCGGGCGATCAGCTCGCGCTTCCACTGCCGGCCGGCGACCGTGTTCGTCACCAGGATCAGGGTGGTGGCCTTCGCCTCGGCCATCGCCGCCGCGCCGACCAGGGTCTTGCCGGCGCCGCAGGGCAGCACCACCACGCCGGAGCCACCGGCCCAGAACGCCTCCACGGCCTCCCGCTGGTACGACCGCAGGGTGAACGGCTTGCCGCCCTCCTTGCCCGCCTCGGCCAGGTCGATCTGGTGCGCCTCGCCGTCGACGTAGCCGGCCAGGTCCTCGGCGGGCCAGCCGAGCTTCAGCAGCGCCTGCTTGAGCCGGCCGCGCTCCGACGGGTGCACCTGGATGGTGTCGTCGTCGATCTTGTTGCCGAGCATGCCGGCGAGCTTCTTGCTCTTCGCCACCTCGATCAGCACCAGCCGGTCGAGGGCGCGCAGCACCAGGCCGTGCGCCGGGTCGTTGGCGAGCTGGAGCCGGCCGTACCGGTCCATGGTCTCGGCCACGTCGACCAGGAGCGCGTGCGGCACCGGGTACCGGCTGTACTTGATCAGGGAATCGACCACGCCCTCGGCGTCGTGGCCGGCGGCCCGGGCGTTCCACAGGCCCAGCGGGGTCAGCCGGTAGGTGTGCACGTGCTCGGGGGAGCGTTCCAGCTCGGCGAAGGGCGCGATGGCCATCCGGCAGGCCTGCGCGTCCGGGTGGTCGATCTCCAGCAGCAGGGTCTTGTCCGACTGCACGATCAGTGGTCCACCGCTCACGCCAGCGTCCTCTCTCGCCCGGGTCCGGGTCGCCCGCAGCGCGGCTGACCTGCCGCAGGCGGACCATCCAGTGTTACACGGACCGGCGGTGTCGGAAAAAAGTCACGCTGGACAGGCAACGGGACGATGGCCCCAGACGTCTAGCAGGCGGGACGACTGTCCAGGGGAGGGCCCATGAAGCGTGTCCGGTTCGGCGTACGGGTCGTCGCCCTGGCTGCGGTCGTGCTGGTCGGAGTCGGTGCGTGCGCGCTCGATCCGTCTGCCGACGTGACCGGGGCGGCCGCCCCGGCGCCCGTCGCCGAGACGGAACGAGCATCGGGGGCGAGCGCGCCGCCCACACCGGCCCGGACGACCGGGTCCCCGTCGGCGGCGCCGAGCCGGACGGCCACGCCGAAACCCAGCCGCACCACTTCGCCCGCTGCCCCGGCGAAGCCGAGCCCGAGCGGGTTCACCGGCTGCCCGCAGGGCGAGCACCAGCGCGCCGTGGAGACCTATCTGGCCCGGCTGGGCGGGTTCGGGAAGGTCACCGTCGACGGCAAGCAGTCGGCCGCCGACTGCGCGGCGATCAAGAAGTTCCAGCGCCGGTACGGGATCAGCCCCGCCGCCGGCCGCGCCGGCGCCACCACGTACGACGTGGCGCAGCGGCTCGCCGGCACCGAGGTGTCCCGCTGCCGGGCCGGCAAGGGGCTCACCTTCTGCGTCGACCTGACCCGGCAGACCGTCTGGGCGATGCGTGGCGGCAACGTGGTCATGGGCCCGACGGTCACCCGCACCGGCATGGCCGGGTACGCCACCCCGGCCGGCAGCTACTCGGTCGGCGGCCGGAACCTGAAGGAGTGGTCCAACCCGTACGAGGTGTGGCTGCCCTACTGGCAGCAGTTCAACGGCGGGATCGGGTTCCACGAGACCACCACCTACCTGCACGAGAAGTCGATCGGCTCGCACGGCTGCGTGAACCTGCTGCACGCCGACGCCGTACGCCTCTGGGAGCTGGGCTCGATCGGCACCCGGGTGGTCGTCTTCGGCCGTCGCCCGGGGACGTGAGCCGCGGCCCGGGCGGCTGAGCCGCCCGCAGAGATCAGGGTTTTATCCCCTTTTCCCGCCCGGTGGTGCGGTGTCACCCTGGAACCCGGCTCCGGGTGCGCGGGGAGGGCGGGCATGAGCGTCGATCACGAGGTGCTTCCCGACGACGATCGGGCGACCGGGCAGCAGGTCTCCACCGTGGTCCTGGTCTTCTACGCGACCGCCGCCGCCGGTCTGTTCGGCTGGTTCCTGTTCGGCCTGCTCGTGCAGCGGCAGGGCTTCGTCGACTCGGTCGGCGAGTCGGCCGGCGCGGGCTTCGGGCTGCTGCTGATCGTCTCGGTGATCGGCGCGATCCGCGGCGACGGGCGCTGAGGCGCACCCGTAACCGCGGATCGGCAACCGGTCAGTCCTCCAGCACCGCGGCGGTGATCCGGTGCAGGGCGAAGGTGTGCAGCATCTCGGTGCGTTCGTCCTCGGCCCGCAGGTAGCCCGCGCCGATCGACACCGGCCGGACCAGCCGGGACGCGGTCGCCCCGTGCGCGTCGACGTAGCCGACCCAGACCAGCGCCTTGTCCCGCACCGCCTGCTGGAGCACCGCGAGGGCGTCGTTGTGGGTGTGCGCGGGCGCCGGACCGCCGCCCGTCGCGCTGCCCCGGACCACCGCCGGGGCCCGCCGGGCCGCCCGGGCCGCCGCGTCGCCGCGCCGGATCTGCTCCACCACCCCGAGCAGCCGGGGCAGCGGCAGCCTCGGCGTCGCCAGCGGGTCCAGGCTGCGGCCGGCCGCCGGCCCCCGGGCGGGGGCCCGGCGGGTCTTCGGCCGGGCCAGCACCGCCGAGCCGGTGGCATCCTCGGGTACGGGCGCGTAGCCGGCGTCGCGCAGCGCGGTCAGCATCCGCTGCACCTGGTACGGGGTGACCAGCACCGTCGGGGCGAGCCGGCGGAACGCCAGCGCCTCCAGCCGCTTGTCCGACTGCACCTCGGTCAGCAGCGCCTCGTCGTCGCTGCGCACGTACCCGCCGGCCGAGCCGACCCGCAGCCCGCCGTGCTTGCGTGCCACGTCGTCCACCAGGTACGACAGCCCCTGCGGCACCGGGGTGCGGGACCGGCGGCGGAACAGGCTGTGCAGGTCGTCGGCCGAGTAGCCGGCGTCCAGGGCGCGCCGCACGCTCGCCGTGGTGACCCGGTGCACGCTCGCCCCACCGGCCGACTCGTGCTCCGCCACCACCTCCAGCTCGGCGGCGAGCGCCGGGTCGGGCGGCCCGGGCACCACCACGCTCAGGTCGGCCTGCACCAGGAAATGGTCGACCGGGGCGGGCAGCAGCGCGTCCAGCGCCCGGACGGCGGTGGACGGCTCGCCCGACTCGGCGTCGGAGTGCAACCCGAGCGGGTCGTCGGCCCGCTCGTCGGCCTCGGTCACCTCGGCCAGCAGCAGCCGCCCGTACGAGGTGAGCGCGCCCAGCCCGGTCACCCCGAGCTGCGCCGCCTCGGCGAGCACCTCGCGGTGCGCGGCCTCCCGGCCCCGGGCCCGCCGGGGCGCCCGCCAGTCGAGCAGCTCCAGCACCTCGTCCGGGGTGGGGGCGGTCGCCGGGGCCAGGTCGGCCAGCACGGCGAGCACCGCGCGGCGGGCGGCCGGCGCGCCGGCCCGTTCCGCCTCGGCCGAGAGCACCGAGATCGGCCGGTCCCGGTCGTCGCGCTGCCCGACCAGGCCCACCTGGCGGGTCATCGTCAGCCAGGCCCGGGCCAGCTGCTCCCAGCGCTGGGCGAGCGAGGCGGCCCGCCACACCTCGTACCCGCCGGTGGGCAGGACCTGCTGGTCACCGCCGTACCGGGCGTGGCTGGACCCGGTCAGGTCCAGCTCGCCGACGAGTCCGGCCGCGTACGCCACCTCGAAGACCAGCGCGGCGGTGCCGTCGTCCAGGCCGAGGTTGCGGGCCAGCCGGCGCAGGTCGCGTACGCCCACCCCGCCGGAACGCAGCACCGGGGCCGGCTCCTCGCTCAGGCTCTCCAGCAGCGCCTCGGTGTGCCGGACCAGCTCCATCGTCTGCCCGGCCCCGGCCGAGTCGACCGACTTCACCTCCCGGGGCGGCGCTGCCACCACCGGTGGGCTGGTCCGCAGCGGGCCGAGCGGGCCGCTGTCCCGGCGCAGCAGCAGCCCCACCTCGCGGGGCAGTTCCACCGTGCCCGCGCCGCCCTTCCCGCCGGACATCCGCACCAGCAGCCGGTGCTCGACCAGCCAACGGATCGGGGACCCGGTGGGCGCGCCCCCGTTGACCAGGTCCGGCGGGAGTTCGTCCTCCGCTCCGGTGGCGGGGGCCTGGAGCGCGCCCGGGGGCACGCTGCCGACCGGCGGTCCGGCGGCGAGCCGCTCCAGGATCGCGCGGGCCGAGGGCGGCGCGGAGAGCAGCGTGCGGCGCAGCTTCGCCGGGTCCGCGCAGAGGGCCGCCGTGCGCGGGTCCAGCTCCGCCGCCGGTCGCCCCAGCCCCGCCGGGTACGCGGACACCTCGTCGACGCCACCCACCACGTGCAGGTCGTGCTCGGGGCCGTACAGCAGGAACAGCGCACGGAGCCGGTCGACGGCGGCGCGGACGGCGGTCGGGGCGGGCGGGTGCGGGCCGGCGGTGGCCATCGCCAGGACGGCCTCGGTGCTGGTGCCGCCCTGCTGCGGGTCCCGGGTGAGCCGGGCGGCGTCCAGGATCAGCAGGGTGAACTGGTCCAGCCCGTCGAGGGCGCGGGCCACCGAGACCCGGGACTGGGCGCGGATGGCGAGCGCGGAGACGTCGGCCGGCACCGGCACGACGAGGTCCGGCCGCAACTGGAGGAGCGCGGCCAGGGACTCGTCGGGGAGCGTCCGCAGCTGATCGGCGAGTGAGGTGGTCATCGTCGTTCCACGCTAGCCCGGACGGGCCCGGTCCCGCCCCTCGGAACGGGTACGTTCTGCGCATGCCCCCGCTGATGGTCGGCTTCGACTTCGACATGACCCTGGTGGACTCGCGTCCCGGCATCGCCGCCTGCTTCCGCGCGCTGACCGAGCGGACGGGCGTGCCGGTCGACGCCGACCTGGCGGTGTCCCGGCTCGGGCCGCCGCTGCGCACCGAGCTGGCGTACTGGTTCCCGCCGGAGCAACTCGAGGACGCGGTGACGCTCTACCGCGAGCTCTACCCGGCGTACGCGATCACCCCGGCGGTCCCGATGCCGGGCGCGGCGGCGGCCCTGGCCGCGGTGCACGAGCGCGGCGGCCGGGTCATGGTGGTCACCGCGAAGCTGGGCCGGCTGGCCAAGCTGCACCTGGACCACCTGGGGCTGGCGGTCGACGAGCTGGCCGGCGACCTCTTCGCCGAGCAGAAGGCGACCGCCCTGCGGGAGCACGGCGCGACCCTCTACGTGGGCGATCACGTGGCCGACATGGCGGCGGCCCGCGCGGCGGGAATCCCAGGCGTGGCAGTGGCGACCGGACCGTGCTCGGCCGACGAGCTGCGCGAGGCCGGGGCCCGATCGGTGCTCGACGATCTCACCCGATTCCCGGCGGCGCTCGACCAGATCATCCGGATAGCCTTGACGGGGTAGAGGGTCTCCGGAACGAAGCAGGGGTTTTCAGGTGCCGACGGGTCGAGTGAAGTGGTATGACGCGGCCAAGGGATACGGGTTCGTCACCAGCGACGAGGGTGGCGACGTGTTCCTGCCCAAGGCGGCGCTACCGGCGGGTGTCACCGACCTGAAGGGCGGCCAGCGGGTCGATTTCAGTGTGGTCGACAGCCGGCGGGGCGCTCAGGCGATGGGCGTGAAGCTGCTGGAGGCGCCGCCGTCCGTGGCGGAGCTGCGCCGGCGGCCGGCCGAGGAGCTGCACGGCCTGGTCGAGGACATGATCAAGGTACTGGAGGCGAAGGTGCAGCCGGACCTGCGCCGGGGCCGCTTCCCCGACAAGAAGACCGCGCAGAAGATCGCTCAGCTGGTCCACGCGGTCGCGCGCGAGCTGGAGGTCTGAGGGACGAGCCCGGCGTCGGCGGCCCGGCCCAGCAGCGCCTCCACGGCGGCGAACCCGGCCTCTCCCAGGTCGGCGGTGAACTCGTTGACGTAGAGGGCGATGTGCCGGTCCACCACGTCGGGCTCCATCTCCTGCGCGTGGCGCAGCACGTACTCCCGGCTGGCCTCCGGGTCGGCCCACGCCTGGCGTACCGACTCGCGGACCCAGGCGGCCGCCTCGACCGGGTCCACCGCGCCCTTGCGGGCCAGGATCGCGCCGAGCGGGATCGGCAGCCCGGTGTCGCCCTCCCACCACTCGCCCAGGTCGACCAGGGCGGTCAGCCCGTGCCGCGGGTAGGTGAAGCGCGCCTCGTGGATCACCAGCCCGGCGTCGTACCGGCCGGCCGCCACGCCGGGCATGATCTCGTGGAACGGCACCACCTCGATCCGCTCCGGCGTCTGCCCCGCGGCCCAGAGCCGGAACAGCAGGTACGCGGTGGTCCGCTCACCCGGTACCGCCACCGTGGCGCCGGTCAGGTCGGCCCGGTCGCCCCTGGTCAGCACCAGCGGCCCGCAGCCGCGCCCCAGTGCCCCGCCGCAGGGCAGCAGGTCGTAGTCGTCGAGCAGCCACGGCAGCGCCGCGTAGCTCACCTTGACCAGGTCGAACGCCCCCCGCTCGGCCGCCGTGTTGGTCACGTCCACGTCCGCGTAGGTCACCTCGACCGGCGGTGCCCCCGGCACCCGCCCGTGCACGAGGGCGTCGAAGACGAAGGTGTCGTTGGGGCAGGGAGAAATCGCCAGGGAGAGCGCCACGCCCTCCACCGTATCCCCGCCGCCCCGACCCCCCGCCACCCCATCTTGATCATTCAGCGGGTCCGAGTCCTGGTCCGGGCCGTGGCCGTGGCCTGGTCTGGTCCGGCCATGCCGTTGATCCCCCGGCCCGGTCGTCGCGTCTCCCGCCAGGCCGGCCCGCGCCGGTCCGCGATCTCCTGTTGGCTGCCTACAAACTTGATGACGTAGACGATTCGGCGGCCGGTCGGGGTGCGCCGGCCGTCGGGAGGCGGAGGACAGGGTGCCTGGTGCCGGCTGCCTGGTGTCGGCTGGCAGGTGTCGGGTGTCGGGTGGGTTGCCGGCTGCCTGGTGTCGGCTGGCAGGTGCCTGGTGCCTGGTGCCTGGTGCCTGGTGCCAGCTGCCTGGTGTCGGCTGGCGGCTGCCTGGTGTCGGCTGGCGGGTGCCGGCTGGCGGAGGACAGCGTGCCGGGTGGGGAGTGTTGCCGGGTGAGGTGCCGGGAGCAGGCGTCGTGGGGCCGGGCCGGGTGGGCCGGGCTGGGTGGGGCGCGACATCGGTGGGATGGCCCGAGTCGTTGACGTCATCAAGTTTGCAGGGCCCGCGGAGCACCCGTCCGTCCCCAGGCGCGCCTGTTTTCCACAACCTTTTCCACAGGTGGAAATCGCCCGGTTGAGTGGGCTGCCCGGCAGGCCGACGATGGGCCGATGACCGCCCCTCGACCTCCCATCGATCTCGGTGTCGCGCTGCGGGCGTTGCGCCGGTCGGCGGACCTGAGCCAGCGGCAGCTGGCCGAGAGGTCCGGTGTGCCGCAGGCGACGATCGCGCGGATAGAGTCGGGGCGGTCCACCGATCCCCGGTTCCGCACCGTCGAGCGACTCGTCGTCGCCGCGGCCGGCCGGATCACCCTCTCCGGTCCCGCGGCTCCGGATCGGTCGCCGGCCCGGGCGCTGGCTCCGGCTCGCCAGGAGGAGCTACGGGATGCGGCAGGGCGGCACTGCCCGGCGCACCTGGACGCCCGCGAGGTGCGCGAGCCACGGGACTGGCCGGGTGCCTGGTGGGCCCAGTGGTACTCGATCCCCCCCCAGGGCGATGGCCCGCGTTGCCGGCGGTGACGTTCCGGCTCGACCGCGACGAACGGGACCGCCAGCGAGACCGCGAGCGGGTGCGACAGAGCTACGCGGTGCGGCGCTTCGTCGACCCGGTACTGCCGTCGAGCTCCTGGCGATTCGTGGCGGAGCTGCCCGACGGCGAACTGGTCGGTGAGCTGCGCGCGCACGAACGAAGCGTCCACCTGCTGTCGGGGGAGGGTCCGTTCTGTCGAGATCGCCGCGAGATGGTGCTCGACGGAGTGCTGGTCGCCGGGCCGTACCGCCTCCTGGGCATCGGGCGGCGGCTCGTCGAGGCTCTGTGGGCGGAGATGGAGCGTTCGGAGATTCGCTCGGTCCACGCGATCGTCGGATTCGAGGGACGGTTCCTGGTCGCCTGCGGGTTCCGGGTCGAGGCCGTCCAGGCGAACGCGCTGCGGTGGGACGGGCCGCTCAGCGCAGGGCGGACGCGGCGGTGGTGAGGGCGGCGAACGCCTCCCGCATCCGCCAGGCGCCCCGGTCCCGGGGGCCGATCGGATTGGAGACCGTGCGCAGCTCGGCGAAGGGGAGGCCGGCCTGGGTGGCGGCGACGGCCACGCCGTACCCCTCCATCGCCTCGGCCACGGCGTCGGGGTGCCGGGCGGCGAGGGCCGCGGTGCTCCCGGCCGTGCCGGTCACCGTGCCGACCGTGAGCACCGTGCCGACGACGGCGTCCGGCAGGGCGGTCCGCAGCGCGGCCAGCAGGTCGGGATCGGCGGGTACGACGCTGCCGACGCCCAGCAGCTCCGCCGACATGCCCAGCTCCTCGATCGGCAGGAAACCGTCGGGTGACTCGGCACCCAGGTCCGCGGCGACGCTCCGGCTGGCCAGCACGGTGCCGCCGACCGGCACCCGGTCGACGAAGCCGCCGGCAATGCCCGCGCTGACCACCGCCCGGTAGGGCCGGCCGGCGGCCTCGGCGAGCGCCAGCAGGCGGGCCGTGGCGGCACCGGCGACGGCGGGGCCCACGCCGACCGGGGCGACCGTCACCGCCGGCTCGGCCAGGCCCGCGCGGATCGCCTCCGCCTCCGCCGGTACGGCGGTCACCACCAGCAGGGCGCTCACGCGAGCGGCCCCCGGGGCTCCCGGCGGTTCTCCTCGTCCGCTCCGCCCAGGCCGCTGACGGACGAGGACGGGCGGTAGATGTGGAACCCGGGCGGGGCCAGCCCGTCGTCGTCCGGGTCCGGCCCGGCGCCCGGGGTGGGGGCGTCGTCCGGTCCGGTGGTCGGAGTGGCGCCGGGGGCGGGCGCGGGCGAGGTGGGCGCCGGGTCGGCGAAGTCGTCGACCGGCTCGGCGGCCAGTTCGTCGTCGCCCAGCGGGCGGCCCAGCAGGTGCTCGCGGCGCAGCCGACCGGCCACCAGCACGCCCCGGGCGGCCACCAGGGCGGCCACGCAGGCGGCGACGGCCACGCCCACCCGGCCGGTGAAGGGGACCAGTCCGAGGCCGCCGCCGGCCACGAAGGCGAGCATCAGCGCGGTCTCCGAGTGGGCGAAGGAACTGGCCCGCAGCCGCTCCGGGATGCGCTCCTGGATCGACGCGTCGACCGCCAGCTTGGCGACCCCGCTGATCAGGGCGGTGACCACGCAGAGCAGGACCACCATCGGCAGCGAGAACTTCAACGCGGCGAGCACCGCCACCCCGGCCACGATGATCGTGCCGCTGGACTGGATGCCGGTCGGGCGGTGGATGCGCAGCCGGGTGCCGACCGCGGTGGCCAGGAAACCACCCACCGCGAGCCCACCGCCGACCACACCCAGCGCGGCCTGCGCGCCGAGCGTACGGCCGAAGAAGTCGGTGGTCAGGTCGCCGGACTTGATCGCGAAGGCGAGGAAGAGCAGCAGAAAGCCGTAGAGGCCGCGCAGCGCCGCCGCACCGACCAGGGTGGCGATCACCAGCCGGCCGGCGGGACGGCCCCGGCCGAGCGGCCGCTCGCCGTCGCGGCGGCGCAACGCCCGCAGCGGGCGCGGCACCCGTTCCGGCGGTTCCGAGTCGGCCTTCGGTGGCAGGCGCAACGAGACGACCATGCCGATCAGGAAGATCAACGACGCCACCCGCAGCGGCCACTGCGGCCCGAACCAGAACGCGGCCAGACCGAGGGGGGCGGCCAGCGCGCCCGCCACCGTGCCGTAGACGCTCGCCCGCGCGCCCACCTGGGACAGGCCCAGCCCCTCGGGCAGCAGCCGGGGCACCGCCGCGGAGCGGGCCACCCCGTACGCGCGGGAGAGCGCCAGCACCCCGAACGCGGCCGGATAGAGCCCGAAGCCGCCGATGTAGTCGGAGATCAGCCAGGCCAGGAAGGCCCGGCCGAGCATGGTGGTGGCCAGCGCGTACCGGCGGCCGTGCCGGAAGTGGTCGAGCAGCGGGCCCACGACCGGCGCGAGCATGGCGAACGGCACCATCGTGACCAGCAGGTAGAGGGCGACCTTGTTCCGCGCCTCGCCGAGCGGCACGTCGAAGAAGATCGTCCCGGCCAGCCCGATGGCGATCAGGGTGTCCCCGGCGCACGAGAGGGCGTGCAGGTCGAAGAGGCGGACCATGCCGGCCTCGTTGCCGGCGCTGCGGGCCCGGGCCGACCCGGCCCGCCGGGTCACCCAGCGGCTGCCCCGCAGCGAACCGCGCAACAGCAGGCGAGTGGCACGGATGCCGGTGCCGACGGTCCGCCCGAGGACGGATCGGCCGGAGCGGGAGGACAGCGGCATGCCTCCCATCCTCGCCCATCCGCTCCACCCCTGTCGCACCAGCGGCGGAGAACAACTCCGGGGAGTGCCTGTCGGTCGACCCCGGGCATGGGGAACAATGGTCCGGTGACCAGGCCTGCCTCCGCCCGCGCTCCCCGGCTCGACCAGGTCTGCGCCGCCGCCGTCGAGGTGGCCCGCGCAGCCGTCACCGAGGTGGACCCGGCCGATGTCGGCGACCACCTCCAGGCCGTCGCGGAGGGCGACCGGGTCGTCACGCACTACTTCGACTGCCGGATGGCCGGTTACCGGGGCTGGCGCTGGGCCGTCACGGTGACCCGGGTGCCGCGCAGCCGGGCCGTGACGATCTGCGAGACGGTGCTGCTGCCCGGGCCGGACGCGCTGCAGGCCCCCGGCTGGGTGCCGTGGCAGGAGCGGCTCAAGCCGGGCGACCTGGGCCCCGGCGACCTGCTGCCCACCCCGGCGGACGACGAGCGGCTGGCCCCCGGTTACCTGCTCTCCGACGACCCGGCCGTCGAGGAGACGGCCTGGGAGCTGGGTCTGGGCCGGCCCCGGGTGCTCTCCCGGGAGGGGCGCGCCGACGCCGCCCAGCGCTGGTACGACGGCGACCACGGCCCCGCCGCGCCGATCTCGACGGCCGCGCCGGCCGCCGCCCGCTGCGGCACCTGTGGCTTCTACCTGCCGCTGGCCGGCGCGCTGCGGCAGTCCTTCGGCGCGTGCGGCAACTTCTACGCGCCGGACGACGGCCGGGTGGTGAGCGCCGACCACGGCTGCGGCGCGCACTCCGAGACGCTGGTCGAGACCGCCGAGAGCCCGGTCGACGAGCTGCCCACGGTCTACGACGACAGCGCCGTCGAGGCGATGTCGGTCAGCCGGGCCCCGGGTTCGGTCGAGGCGGCCGAGCCGGCGGAGCCGTACGGCCACCCCTGACGATCGACCCCGACGGGCCGGTTCAGGCCTGCCGGGCGGCGCGGCGACGGCGCCGGTTGGCGTCGTGCCGCAGCATCGTGGCCAGCCCGGGGAAGCCCCAGAGGAAGCCGGCCAGACAGGTCCAGAGCCAGTTGCGGTGTCCGTGCTCGGTGAGCCAGTCGCCGAAGAAGATCAGCAGCACCAGGCCGGCCACCGCCCAGGCGACCAGGCCGGCGAGGGCGAACGGCACCATCGGCGGGTCGAGCGGCTCGGGCCGCGGCGGTTGCTCCTGAGGCACGCGCCCAGGGTACGCGATCGTCCTTCCCTGCCCGTCGGTGATCTGGGACGATGCGCGCGACAGCCGGTCGATCATCGATGATCCATGCGAGGACCTGATGGCCATTGCGCCGCCGCCGGACCACGGCACTCCCGTCGATCCCGCTCGTCCCCGGAGCGCCTTCGACCGCTTCTTCGAGATCTCCGCCCGGGGCTCGCACCCGAGCCGGGAGGTCCGAGGTGGCCTGGCCACCTTCTTCACGATGGCGTACATCGTGGTGTTGAACCCCCTGATCCTGGGCAGCGCCGTCGACGGCGACGGGCGCAAGCTGGCGATCCCGGCGCTCGCCGCCGCCACCGCGCTGGTGGCCGGGCTGATGACCATCCTGATGGGCGTGGTGGCCCGCTTCCCGATGGCACTGGCCGCGGGTCTGGGCGTGAACGCGCTGGTCGCGTTCGAGATCGCTCCGGAGATGACCTGGGCGGACGCGATGGGTCTGGTGGTGATCGAGGGTGTGCTGATCGGCATCCTGGTGCTCACCGGGCTGCGTACCGCGGTGTTCCGTTCGGTGCCGACCCATCTGAAGACGGCGATCGGCGTCGGGATCGGCCTCTTCCTGACCATCATCGGCCTGGTGGACGCCGGCTTCGTCCGGCGGGTGCCGGACGCGGCGAACACCACCGTGCCGGTGGGGCTGGGCATCAACGGCAAGATCGTCAGCTGGCCGATGCTGGTCTTCGTGGTGGGCCTGCTGCTCACCATCGTGCTGGTGGTACGCCGGGTCCGGGGCGCGATCCTGATCGGCATCCTCGCCTCCACGGTGCTGGCGATCGTGGTGGAGGCGGTCGGGCACATCGGCCCGTCCTTCGTCGACGGGAAGCCGAATCCGAAGGGCTGGGCGCTGAACGTGCCGACCCTGCCCAAGAAGATCGTCGACCTGCCCGACCTGTCGCTGCTCGGTCACTTCGACGTGCTGGGCTCGTGGAGCCGGGTGGGCTGGCTGGTCCCGCTGATGTTCGTCTTCACGCTGTTGATTACAGACTTCTTCGACACGATGGGCACGATGGTCGCAATCGGCCAGGAGGGGGACATGCTCGACGAGCGGGGCACCCCGCCCCGGGCCCGGGAGATCCTGCTGGTCGACTCGATCGCCGCGGCGGCCGGTGGCGCGGCGAGCGTCTCCAGCAACACGTCGTACATCGAGAGTGCGGCCGGGGTCGCGGAGGGTGCCCGGACCGGGGTGGCCAACCTGGTCACCGGCGGCCTGTTCCTGCTGGCCATGTTCCTGGCGCCGCTGTCGGTGGTGGTGCCGTTCGAGGCCGCGTCGACGGCGCTGGTGGTGGTCGGCTTCCTGATGATGACCGCGGTGCGGACGATCGACTGGGCCGACTACGAGATCGCCGTCCCGGCGTTCCTCACCATCGTGCTGATGCCGTTCACCTACTCGATCTCCAACGGCATCGGCGCGGGCATCATCAGCTACGTCGTGGTGAAGCTGGCGAAGGGCAAGGCCCGGGAGATCCACCCCCTGTTGTACGGGGTGGCGCTGCTCTTCGTCCTCTACTTCCTGCGCGGCCCGATCGAGGCCGTGGTGCTCTGATCCGCCGGCCCGGCCGGGGTGTCGATCCGGTTACCCCGGCCGGGACCAGGACAAACCTCCTCGTGAGCCTGCTCATATCGCATCTCGTTAGCCAGGCTCATTAGTTAAGCTAACTACTGTGACGGAGCGGACGGTGACGGCGAAACGCGTGCCACCGGCGCAGCTGGCCCCTCAGCTGCGTGATGCGATCACCCGGCTCAACCGGCGGGTCCGACAGGCCCGGCCGGTCGGTGACCTCACGGTCACCCAGCTCTCCGCGCTCACCAGCCTCAAGCTGGCGGGCGCCCTGACACCACGAGAGCTGGCCGACGTCGAGCGGGTGCAGCCGCCGACGATGACCAAGATCGTCGCGAAGCTGGAGGAGCGCGGCCTCGTGCAGCGCACCCCCCACCCGACCGACGGCCGGCAGGTCATCCTCGCGGCGACCGAGGGGGGACGGTCCGTGCTCGAACAGTTCGAGCGGGCCCGGAACTCGTGGCTGGCCGACCGGCTGGCCGCGTTGACCGAGGAGGAACGCGACACGCTGCGGCGGGCCGCCGAGATCCTCCAGGGCATCGCTCGCGCCTGACCGGCACCGCGTCCCGCGGTCCGCTTCGTCCGTTGTGGATGAGGCGTACGTGATCGAGGAGGCGCACCTAGAGTGCAGGCGAAGCTGAGCACGATGTTCCAGTCCCTACGAGTCCGCAACTACCGACTCTTCGCCACCGGGCAGCTGATCAAGTTGATCGGCGTCTGGATGATGTTCATCGCCCAGGACTGGCTCGTCCTCGAGCTGAGCGACAACTCCGCCACCGCGCTCGGTGTGGTCACCGCGCTCCAGTTCACCCCCGTCCTGCTGCTCACCCTGCTCTCCGGTCGCCTCGCCGACCGGTACGACAAGCGGCTGCTGCTCTTCGTCGCCAACGCGTTCTGGACCGTGTTGGCCCTGGTGATGGCGGTGCTGGTGCTCACCGGGCTGGTGCAGCTCTGGCACGTCTTCGCGTTCGCCGCCCTGCTCGGGGTCGCCAACGCGGTGGAGACCCCGGTCCGGCAGGCGTTCGTCTCCGAGCTGGTCGGCGTCCCGCTGCTGCCCAACGCGCTCTCGCTCAACGCGGCCGTGTTCAACTCCGCCCGGATCGTCGGCCCGGCCGTCGCCGGTCTCGCCATCGCCGCCTTCGACGTCGGGCCGGTCTTCCTCTTCACCGCGCTCAGCTCGATCGCCCCGCTGGTGAACGTGGTCCGGATGCGCCCGGCCGAGCTGCACCGCAAGGACCTGCCGCCGGCCGGCGAGCGGGACCAGGCCCGGGTGGTGGACGGCCTCCGGTACGTCTGGCGTCGCCCCGACATCCTGCTGCCGATGGCGCTGATGTCGGTGGTCGGGATGAGCCTGTTCAACTTCCAGCTCACCCTCGCCGCGCTCGCGAAGACCGTGTTCAAGACCGGAGCCGCCTCGTTCGGCCTGTTCAGCACCGCGCTGGCGGTCGGCGCGCTGGTCGGCGCGCTGGCCGGCACCGGGCGGCGCAGCCGCCCCTCGGTCTGGCTGGTCCTCGGCGCGGCCGTCGGCTGCGCCACCTTCGGCACCCTGGTCGGGCTCGCCCCGGCGTACTGGCTGGTGGTGACGCTGCTGCTGCCGACCGGGTTCTTCATGGTCTTCTTCGCCCAGGCCGCCAACCAGCGGGTCCAGCTCGGCGTGGACGCCGCCTTCCGGGGCCGGGTGATGGCCCTCTGGGTGCTGGTCTTCCTCGGCACCAACCCGGTCGGCGCGCCGATCATCGGCTGGGTCGCCGAGACCTTCGGCGCCGGGGCGAGCATCTGGATCGGCGGGCTGATCTCGCTGGCCGCCGCGCTGCTCGCGCTCACCTGGCAGCTGCGCCGCTCCGGTGCCCGACTGCGGCTGCGGATGCTCCCGATGCCCCGCTTCTACGTGGTCTCGCCCGGCGCGGAGTGACCGCCGCGAGGACCGGTTCCCGCTTTCGGGGACCGGTCCTCGCGCATTCATTCGCGTCCGGATATCGGCAACCGGGTGGCGGGCGGCCACCGTACGGCATAGCGTCGATACGTGGGAGTGGGACGGGGACTGCTGCTGATGCTGGCGATCCTCGCTGTCTGCTGCCTGCCGGTCCTGTTCGCGCTGCTCTTCTGCGCCGACGAGATCCTCGACCGGGTGGTCTGCGGCTGGGCCGAGTGGCGGGAGCAACGCCGCGAGCGGCGCACCATCGCCCGGCTCGACCGGGCCATCGAGGCGGACGCGCTCACCCGCGACATCGACCTCACCGCGTTCGACCGGATCGACCGGCGACCCCTGGAACAGCTCGCCACCGACCTGCGCCGGCTCGGCGGTCACCGGCTCGCCGCCGCCGACCGCTCGGTGGTGTGGCACGGCGCGGTCATCGACGCGTACGACGAGCGGCTCCGGGCCGCCTGCCACGCGCTGGGCATCCCCGAGCACCTCGACGACCTGAACGGCGTCGACCGGGAGATCGAACGGCTCCGGGTGGAGGGGCTGCTGCACGCCGCCGGCCTCACCCTGCCCGCCGCGCGACCCGGGCACCATCAGCGGCACCGCTGACCGGTGCGGCTCTTTGTCGCGGTCCACCCGCCCCGGGCGGCCGTCGACCACCTGACCGCC
This sequence comes from Micromonospora auratinigra, assembly GCF_900089595.1. Lineage (GTDB taxonomy): Bacteria > Actinomycetota > Actinomycetes > Mycobacteriales > Micromonosporaceae > Micromonospora > Micromonospora auratinigra. The sequence continues at coordinate 5,503,618 of NZ_LT594323.1, forward strand.
CAGGTCGGCCGGCTCCGGATCGCCGCGGCGGCAGCCGCCGGCACCAAGGTACGGCTGGCCGACCCGGCCCACGCGCACCTCACCCTCGCCTTCCTGGGTGACGTCGCGGAGGACCGGCTGGTCGAGGTGGAGAGCACGCTCGGCCTCGCCGCGCAGACCTACCGGGACGGCCGGGACAGCTCCGCGCGGCTGCGTCTGGGTGGCGGCGGCAGCTTCGGCCGGGGCCGGTCCACCGTGCTCTGGGTGGACGTCCGGGGTGACGTCGAGGCGCTGGCCGCCCTGGTCGAGCTGCTCCGCGTCGGCCTGCGCCGGTCCCGCCTACCGCACGACGAGAAGCCGTTCCGCCCGCACCTGACCATCGCCCGCCCCGGCGACCGCCTCGACCACGCCGACCTCCGCGCCGACCAGGAGACCCTGCACGGGTACGAGGGGCCGGACTGGCCCGCCGACCAACTGGTCCTGGTCCGCAGCCACCCCGCCCCCCGCCCCACCTACCACCACCTGGCCACCTGGCCCCTCTGACCCCACCCCCACCCTCCCCGCCTCCGGCCTGGTCGATCTTGCACTGGTGGCCCCGGCAAAGTGCACAAAGCCACCGAGGAGGGGCACAAACTGCAAGATCGACGCAGCCGGGGACGGACGGGGTGTGGCGGGGTGGCCGAGGGGGTGGGGCGGGTCAGGTCACCAGGCCCAGGCCTCGGGGCCGGGGCCGCCGTTGCCGACCGGCGGGAAGAGCTCGTCGAGCTTCGTCAGCGTCGCCTCGTCCAGGGTGACGTCGAGGGCGCCCAGGTTGCGGTCGAGCTGGTCCATGGTGCGCGGGCCGACGATCGGGGCGGTCACCCCGGGCCGGGAGAGCAGCCAGGCCAGCGAGACGTCGGCCGGGTCGTGGCCGAGGTCGGCGCAGAGCTTCTCGTACGCCTCGATGGTCGGCCGGTGCTCGGCGAGCGCGTCGGCCGCGCGGCCGCTGGTGCCCCGTGCCGCGCTGCCCTCGGCCATCTTGCGGATGATGCCGGAGAGCAGCCCGCCGTGCAGCGGCGACCACGGGATGATGCCCAGCCCGTAGTGCTGCGCCGCCGGGATCACCTCCAGCTCGACGTGCCGGGTGAGCAGGTTGTAGATGCTCTGCTCGGAGACGAGGCCGAGGAAGTTGCGCCGGCCGGCCGCGGCCTGCGCCTGCGCGATGTGCCAGCCGGCGAAGTTGGACGATCCGACGTAGAGGACCTTGCCCTGGGCGACCAGGGTCTCCATCGCCTGCCAGATCTCCTCCCACGGCGTGGTCCGGGAGACGTGGTGCATCTGGTACAGGTCGATGGTGTCGGTCTGGAGGCGGCGCAGCGAGTCCTCGCAGGCGCGGATGATGTGCCGGGCGCTGAGGCCCTGGTCGTTGGGCCACTCGCCCATCTTGCCGTACACCTTGGTGGCCAGCACGACCTTGTCGCGGCGGTCGCCGCCCTGCGCGAACCAGCGGCCGATGATCTGCTCGGTGACGCCCTCACCGGTCTTCCAGCCGTACACGTTGGCGGTGTCGAAGAAGTTGATGCCGTGTTCGAGCGCCCGGTCCATGATGGCGAAGCTGTCCGGCTCGTCGGTCTGCGGCCCGAAGTTCATGGTGCCGAGGCAGAGCCGGCTCACCGAGAGGCCGGTGCGTCCCAGGTTCGTGTACTCCATGACTCCACCCTGGCACGCGTGCACTTCGAGTGCCTCACGATGCCAGGGTGGATCGTCGGTCAGGAGGACTCGCGGGCCGCCGGGCCGCTGCCGAAGAGCACGTCGTCCCAGCTCGGCAGGCGCTTGCGCGGCTTGCCGCCGGCCTCGGCCGTCTCGCCGCCGGCAGCGGCAGCCGCCGGTGCCGGGCCGGTACGCCGGGGCCGCAGCACGGCCAGCGACGGCACGGCGGGGATTTCCTTGGGCGCGTCCGAGTCGTCGTCGAAGGCGGAACCCTGCCCGCCACCGAGCAGTGCCGCCGCCCCACCGGAGACGGCCCGCTGCCGGGGCGCGTCCTGGCCGGACAGTGCCGCCGCGGGACGGTTCTCCAGGCCCCGCCCGGACGAGCCGCCGAGCGGCCGGTCGAGGGAGGCCAGCAGGGCGTCCCGGCCGGCGCGGATCGGGTCCCGACCCGGGCGCGCGTGGTCGCCCGCCGCCGGCAGGCCGTGCCCGCCCCGGCTCGGCTCGCCGCGCGACGGGCCGGGCAGCGCGTGGCCCCGCTCGGGTGGCGGCTCCTGGCCCAGGATCGGCGTCGGGCGCTCGGCGCACAGGTACTGCGCCATGTCGTCGTGCGGGGTGACGTTCTGCCGGGTCTTGTCGAGGTCCCAGACCGCCTGCGCGGTCGCCTTGCCCGACGGCCAGGTGGCGATGATCCGCCAGGTGCCGTCGTCGCGGCGGTACGCGTCCCAGGAGATCTTCTCGGTGTCGATCCCGTGCTGGGCCAGCCGCCCGTTGACCACCTCGGCCAGCGGGGTCGGCTTCTCCGCCCCCTTGAGCCGGGTGCGTCGGGCGTGCTGGGCGAGCATGGCCCGCTCCTGGAGCACCGGGCCCGCATACCGCAGGACGCGGTCGACCGGGACGCCGGCGATCCGGGCGACGTCCTCGGCGGACTCACCGGAGCGGATCTTGGCCTGGATGTCCCGGGGGGAGAGCGAGGGCGTCGGGTCCGCGGCGGTGGGCACCACCGCGAGCGGAGCGGCCCCCGGCTCGGCGTGCATCGCCGAGGCGATGCGCTCGTCGATGGGGAGGGCCAGCAGGCGCCCGACCTCGTCGGCGAGCACCAGAGCCTGGCCGTCCTCGGAGAGGGCGACGAAGCGTACTGGGCGCATGGGCTTGCCTCCGTCCCGCTTCGCTGGCCGTGTCACGCCACGAGCCGGCCACCCGGGCGTCTCGGACCACCGTACGCTCATCTACCCGCAGGTGGGGGATGCGACACTCGGCATGTTGCGACTGAGCTGCGGCAATGATCACGGTGGGTGGTCGTCGGAGCCCCGGCGACCACCCACCGTCACGAGGTGATCAGAGTCGCTCGACCACGTAGTCGATGGACGCGGTGAGCGCCTCGACGTCGGCCGGCTCGACCGCTGGGAAGAGCGCCACCCGGAGCTGGTTGCGGCCCAGCTTCCGGTAGGGCTCGGTGTCGACGATGCCGTTGGCGCGCAGCGCCTTGGCGATCGCCGAGGCGTCCACCCCGTCGGCGAAGTCGATCGTGGCGACCACGTTGGACCGCAGCGCCGGGTCGGTCACGAACGGGGTGGCGTACGCCGAGCGCTCGGCCCAGCCGTACACGATGCCGGCGCTCTCGGCGGTGCGCTTGGCCGCCCAGGACAGGCCGCCCTGCGAGTTCATCCAGTCGGTCTGCTCGGCGGCCAGGAAGATGGTGGCCAGCGCGGGCGTGTTGTAGGTCTGCTCCAGCCGCGAGTTGTCGATCGCGGTGACCAGGTCGAGGAAGGCCGGGATGTAGCGGCCCGACTCCTTGATCTCGGTGGCCCGGGTCAGCGCGGCCGGCGACATCAGGGCCAGCCAGAGGCCGCCGTCGGAGCCGAAGCACTTCTGCGGGGCGAAGTAGTAGACGTCGGTCTCGCCGACGTTGACCTCCAGCCCGCCGGCGCCGGAGGTGGCGTCGACCAGCAGCAGCGAGCCCTCGTCGGCGCCCGCGACCCGGCTGATCGGCACGGCCACGCCGGTGGAGGTCTCGTTGTGCGGGGTGGCGTAGACGTCGACCCCGGCCTCGGCGACCAGGGCCGGCGCGCTGCCCGCCTCGGACTTGCGGACGGTCGGCTCACCGAGGAACGGGGCGTCCTTGACCGACTTGGCGAACTTCGCGCCGAACTCGCCGAAGCTGGCGAACTGCGCCCGGTCGCGGACCAGGCCGAAGGTGGCGACCTCCCAGAAGGCGGTGGTGCCGCCGTTGCCGATGACGACCTCGTAGCCCTCGGGCAGGGAGAAGAACTCGGCGAGGCCGCGCCGCAGCCGGGCGACCTGGTCGCGGACGGTCTTCTGCCGGTGCGAGGTGCCCAGGTAGCTGGTGGCCACGTCGGCGAGGGCGGAGACGGCCGCCGGACGGACCTTGGACGGCCCACAGCCGAAGCGTCCGTCGGCGGGCCTGATGTCGTCGGGAATCCGGATGGTCGGTGCGTCAGCCACGGTTGTCTCGATCCTTCCGCATGGGCGAGGGCGGGCCCTGGTGCGGGCGCGGACCGACGACGGCCGCGCACGGAGGCGCGGGGAGCCGGGATCCGGGCCCGGTCCGGCAGCGCTGCCGGACTTCATCCTCGCACCCGGGCGGCCGGCCCCGACGGCTGGTCCCACTCCCGGTGCTGAGGGATGCGCCACAGCGCGAGGGGCCCGGTCCGTCGCGGACCGGGCCCCTCGGGGGTACGTGGGATCAGACGCCGTGCGGGATCGCGTCCCAGCCCTCGACCTGCTGCGGCTTGCGGGTGCCCGGGCCGACGTAGGTGGCCGACGGGCGGACCAGCCGCTGGAGCTTCTTCTGCTCCAGGATGTGCGCGGACCAGCCGCCCATCCGGGCGCAGGTGAACATCGAGGTGAACATGTGCGCCGGCACCTCGGCGAAGTCCAGCACCACGGCCGACCAGAACTCGACGTTGGTGGCGAGCACCCGGTCGGGGCGGCGGGCCTGGAGCTCGGCCAGCGCGGCCTTCTCCAGCGCCTCGGCGACCTCGAAGCGCGGCGCGCCCAGCTCCTTGGCGGTGCGCCGGAGCACCCGGGCGCGCGGGTCCTCGGCCCGGTAGACCCGGTGGCCGAAGCCCATCAGCCGCTCGCCCCGGTCGAGGACGCCCTTGACGTACCCCTCGGCGTCGCCGCTGCGCTCGACGGCCTCCAGCATGGTGAGCACCCGGGACGGGGCGCCACCGTGCAGCGGGCCGGAGAGCGCGCCGATGCCGGAGGAGATGCAGGCGGCGGCGTCGGCGCCGGTGGAGGCGACGATCCGGGCGGTGAAGGTGGAGGCGTTCAGGCCGTGCTCGGCGGCCGAGATGAAGTAGGCGTCGACCGCCTTGACGTGCCGGGGGTCGGGCTCGCCCCGCCACCGCTTCATGAACCGCTCGACGATCGTCTCGGCCTTGTCGATCTCCTTCTGCGGGACGGCCGGCAGGCCGAGGCCGCGGGCCGACTGGGCGACGAAGGAGAGCGCGGTGACGGAGACCCGGGCCAGGTCCTCGCGGGCCTGCTCGTCGGAGATGTCGAGCAGCTGACTGAGCCCCCAGTACGGGGCGAGCATGGCGACCGCGGACTGCACGTCGACGCGGATGTCGCCGGAGTGCACCGGCACCGGGAACGGCTCGGCCGGCGGCAGGCCCGGGCCGAAGCGCCCGTCGACCAGCAGCGCCCAGACGTTGCCGAAGGAGACCTGGCCGATCAGATCCTCGATGTCCACGCCGCGGTAGCGCAGCGAGCCGCCCGCGCGGTCGGGTTCGGCGATCTCGGTCTCGAAGGCTACGACGCCCTCCAGGCCCGGTTTGAAGTCGGACATGTCGTCTCCTGGCTTCCGGCGGTGGTGGCCGCGCGGGCGGGATTCCGGCCCGCGGCTTAGGCGACCCTCAGGGATGTGTTCGTGACATCTTGCCTGCTGGGTAACCGAGTGCGCGACCCACTGCGACTGTGCGCCACGCGACATCCCCGCCGGTGGACAAGCTCACGTCCTCGGCCAGACTTGGCGGTGGGGCCTGGCCAGCGTCGGGGGACGCGGTCACCCCGACGAAGGGGACGAAGACTGTGACGGGCAACACACCCACTCCGGCCGGTATGCGTAACGAGTACGCGGCCGACCTGGGCCTTTCCGAAACCGATCTGGCGGCGGACTGGCACACCCAGTTCGGGCGCTGGTTCGCCGACGCGGTCGCGTACCCGCTGCCGGAGCCGAACGCCATGGTGGTCGGCACCGCCGACGCCGACGGCCGCCCCAGCGGCCGGACCGTCCTGCTCAAGGGCTACGACCCCGAGGGATTCATCTTCTTCACCAACTACGGCTCGCGCAAGGGCGCCGAGGCGGCCGCCAACCCGTGGGTCAGCCTGGTCTTCCCCTGGTTCCCGATGCAGCGGCAGGTGGTCGTCGCCGGCCGGGTCGAGCGGGTGGGCCGGGCCGAGACCGAGGCGTACTTCGCCGGCCGGCCGCGCGGCTCCCAGCTCGGCGCCTGGGCCAGCACCCAGTCCAGCGTGGTGCCCGACCGGGCCGCCCTGGACGCTGCGTACCGGGCGGCGGCCGAGCGCTTCGCCGGGGTGGAGCCGATCCCCGCGCCACCGCACTGGGGCGGCCTGCGGGTGCGCCCGGAGACCGTGGAGTTTTGGCAGGGGCGGGCCGGCCGGCTGCACGACCGGCTGCGGTTCCGCCGCACCGACGCCGGCGACTGGGTCGTCGAGCGGCTCGCCCCGTGAGCGGGACGACCGAGACCCGGCCGCGCGGAACGCGCCGCTGGGCGATCGACCTGCGTCCGCTGCGGGTGCCCGCGTACCGCCGGGTGTGGCTCGGCAACGGCGTGGCGATGTTCGGCTTCCAGTTCACCGCCGTGGCGGTGCCGGTGGAGATGTTCGACCTGACCGGCGGCTCGTTCTGGGTGGGCCTGCTGGGCGTCGCCGGGTTCGTGCCGCTGCTGGTCTTCGGGCTCTGGGGCGGCGCGGTGGCCGACGCCCGGGACCGCCGCCGGGTGCTGCTGGCCGGCGGGGCGCTGCTCTGGGCGTCGACCCTGGCGCTGCTGGTCCAGTCGCTGCTGCGGGTGGGCAGCCCCCTGCTGCTGCTCGGGCTGGTGGCGGTGCAGTCGACCGCGTTCGCGATCACCTCACCGGCGCGCAGCGCGATCCTGCCCCGGCTGGTGCCGACCGGGCTGGTCCCGGCGGCCAGCACGCTGAACTACACCACGTTCACCGCGACCTCGGTCTTCGGGCCGCTGGCCGCCGGCCTGATCTTCGCCGCCTGGCGGACCGACGTCGGGCTGCCGGTCGCGTACGCGGTGGACGCCCTGCTCTTCACCGTCTCGTTCTGGGCCACCCTGCGGCTGCCGGCGATGCCGCCCGAGCCGGACCCGGACGGCGCCGACGCGCCGCGCCGGGCGGGCCTGGCCAGCATCGTGGACGGCTTCCGTTACCTGGCCACCACGCCGGTGCTGCTGCTCTCCTTCGCCATCGACCTGATCGCGATGATCCTGGCCATGCCGCGCGCGCTCTTCCCCGAGCTGGCGCAGCAGCGCTTCGGCGGCGGCGCGGCGGTCGGCTGGCTCTACAGCGCCATCGCCATCGGCGCGATGCTGGGCGGCCTCACCTCCGGCTGGATCGGCCGGGTCCGTCGGCAGGGGCTGGCGCTGGTGGTCGCGGTGGTCGGCTGGGGCATCGCCATCGGCCTCGCCGGGCTGGCCCGGCAGCTCTGGCTGGTGGTCGCGCTGCTCGGCCTGGCCGGCGCCGCCGACCTGGTCAGCGCCACGCTGCGGCAGTCGATGCTGCTGGTCTACGCGCCGGACCGGATGCGCGGCCGGTTGCAGGGCGTCAACACGGTGGTGGTCGCGGGCGGCCCGCGCCTGGGCGACCTGCGGGCCGGGGCCACCGCGGCGGCGTTCGGCACCGGCGTGGCGATGGTCGGCGGCGGGCTGGCGGCGGCGGTGCTGGCGGTGGCGCTGGTGGCGGTCTTCCCGGCGCTGCTGCGCTACCGGGCGGCGGGCGTCCCGGATGCCGGCCGCTGACCGGGCACCCTTCCGCCGATCGACTAGGGTCGCCGGCATGGAGAATGTCACGGGGACGTCACCGTCCGGTGCACAGTGGACCATCGCCGCGGACGGCCACGAGGCGGTCGTCGTCGAGGTCGGCGGTGGCCTGCGGACCTACCGGCGCGACGGGGTCGACTACCTCGACGGGTACGCGGCGGACGAGCTCTGCCCCGGCTCCGCCGGGCAGGTGCTGGCCCCCTGGCCCAACCGGATCCGGGACGGCGTCTACACCTTCGGTGACCGGAAACTGCAGCTCGACCTGAGCGAGCCGGCCCGGCACAACGCCATCCACGGCCTGGTCAACTGGTCGGCCTGGCAGCTCGTGGAGCAGTCGCCGGAGAGCGTCACGGTCGGCTACGACCTGCCGGCGCGACCGGGCTACCCGTGGGCGCTGCGGCTGCGTACCCGCTGGAGCGTGGGGGCGGACGGGCTGCGGGCCGAGCACGAGGTGACCAACCTGGCCGGCGAGGAAGCGCCGTTCGGCTTCTCGGTCCACCCCTACCTGCGGCTGCCCGACGCGGCCGTGGACGAGCTGTCGCTGCGGGTGCCCGGGCGCAACCGGGTGCTGCTGGACAGCCGCCTGCTGCCGGTCGCCGCGACCGAGGTCGCCGGCACCGAGTACGACTTCACCGAGCCTCGCAAGATCGGCGACGCGGTGCTCGACCTGGCCTTCGGTGACGTCGTCCGTGACACCGACGGTGGCTCGTCGGTGACCCTGGCCGCCCCGGGCGGCGCGGAGGTGCACATCTGGGCCGACCGCGAGTTCGGCTGGTGGCAGGTCTTCACCGGCGACACCCTGACCGGCGAGCGGCACCGGCGTTCCGTCGCGGTCGAGCCGATGACCTGCCCGGCGGACGCGTTCCGCTCCGGCAGGGACGTGATCGCGCTGGCCCCCGGGCAGACCTGGCGGGGTGCCTGGGGCATCCGGCCCGGGGCCTGAGCATGGAGTTCGCCGAGGTCGTCCGGCGTCGCCGGATGGTCCGCAACTACGACCCGGACCGGCCGGTCCCGCCCGACGTGGTGGCCCGCCTGCTGGAGCACGCGACCCGGGCGCCCTCGGCGGGCTTCGCGCAGGGCTGGGGGTTCCTGGTGCTGGAGGAGCCGGCCGACCGCGAGCTGTTCTGGTCGGCCACCACGCCCGGCAGTGGTGGCCGGGAACGCTGGCTGGCCGGGATGCGCCGGGCTCCGCTGATCGTGGTGCCGCACGCCAACCGGGCCGCCTACCTGGACCGGTACGCCGAGGCGGACAAGGGCTGGGCGGACCGCTCGACCGATCGCTGGCCGGTGCCGTACTGGTACGTGGACACCGGCTTCGCCGCGCTGCTGATGCTGCTCACCGCCGTGGACGAGGGGCTGGGCGCGTGCTTCTTCGGCATCCCGCCGCAGCGGCTCGACGCGTACCGGGAGGCCTTCGGCGTGCCGGCGGAGTACCAGCCGATCGGTGCGGTCACCATCGGTTACCGGGCGCCCGACCACCGGTCACCGTCGTTGCGGCGCGGACGGCGTCCGGTGGGCGAGGTGGTCCACCGGGGTCGCTGGAGCTGAGCGTGGTTCCCGCTGGCCGGCGGGGGTAACGGACGTGGTGAACCCGACATGAGGGCGTAAAACGCGGTGTGACGGCTCCGGCTAGGCTGACACGGACATCAGCAGCCGGGCCAGGGGAGGGGAGCGCGCCTTGATCTTCAGAGCGGTCCGGGACGGGCGTCCCTACCCGGAGCACAACCTCACGCTCAAGCAGTGGGCCGAGATCCCGCCGCGCCCGCTGCGGCTGGACCAGCTCATCACCACCAAGCGGGAGCTGGCGCTGGACAAGCTCCTCGCCGAGGACTCGACCTTCTACGGCGACCTGTTCCCGCACGTGGTGCAGTGGAACGGCGGCCTCTACCTGGAGGACGGCCTGCACCGGGCGCTGCGCGCCGCGCTCCAGCAGCGCAACCAGATCCACGCCCGGGTGCTGGTGCTCGGCCCGCAGGCCGAGTGACGCCCGCCTGAGTCTTCGTTAAGGTGACGGCATGAGCCCTCTCGACCTGCTGGACATCGACGCGTCGCTGGGCGAGGAGGAACGCCAGATCCGCGCCGTCGTGCGCCAGGTCGTCGACGACCGGGTCCGCCCGCACGTCGCCGGCTGGTACGAGGACGGCCAGGTCCCGGCCCGCGAGCTGGCCCGCGAGTTCGGCAAGCTCGGCCTGCTCGGCATGCACCTGACCGGCTACGGCTGCGCCGGCGCGTCGGCCGTCGCGTACGGGCTGGCCTGCCTGGAGCTGGAGGCCGGCGACTCCGGCGTCCGCTCCCTGGTCTCGGTGCAGGGCTCGCTGGCCATGTACGCCATCTGGCGCTACGGCAGCGAGGAGCAGAAGCAGCGCTGGCTGCCCGCCATGGCGGCCGGCGAGGCGATCGGCTCCTTCGGGCTGACCGAGCCGGACCACGGCTCCGACCCGGCCTCGATGGCCACCCGGGCCCGCCGCGACGGCGACGACTGGATCCTCGACGGCAGCAAGATGTGGATCACCAACGCGCCGATCGCCGACGTCGCGGTGATCTGGGCGCGCACCGACGAGGGGGTACGCGGCTTCGCCGTACCCATGGACACGCCCGGGGTGACGGCGCACGAGATCCGGCACAAGATGTCCCTGCGCGCCTCGCTGACCGGCGAGATCTCGCTCGACGGGGTCCGCCTCCCGGCGGACGCCCGGCTGCCCGGCGCGACCGGCCTGAAGGCGCCGCTGAGCTGCCTCACCGAGGCCCGGCACGGCATCGTCTGGGGCGCGCTCGGCGCGGCCCGCGACTGCCTGGAGACCGCCCTGTCGTACGCGACCACCCGCACCCAGTTCGGCCGGCCGCTGGCCGGCTTCCAGCTCACCCAGGCCAAGCTGGCCGACATGGCGGTCGAGTGGAACAAGGGACTGCTGCTGGCGCTGCACCTGGGCCGGCTCGCCGACGCCGGGTCGCTGCGTCCGGAGCAGGTCAGCGTGGGCAAGCTGAACAACGTGCGGGAGGCGCTGGCCATCGCCCGGCAGTGCCGGACCATCCTCGGCGCCAACGGCGTCTCCGGCGAGTACCCGATCATGCGGCACGCCAACAACCTGGAGAGCGTGCTCACCTACGAGGGCACCTCGGAGATCCACCAGTTGGTCATCGGGCAGCGGCTGACCGGCCTCTCCGCCTTCGCCTGACCTGCGGTCACCCGTTCGGGTCGCTCGCCGCGCGACTGTCGCACGAGGGCCGTAACGTCATCATCAGTCGATGTGTCGGACGAGGACGGTGAGGGCGCATGGCCCGCGACGGTGACAGCAACGAGCCCACCCGGGAGTTCCCGGAGTACCCGACCGGCGACGACCTGCGCGCCCGGTCCGGGGCGACCGGCGACCCGATCCCGGGCCCGGCTCCGGCGTCCGGCCGGGGCGTCGGTGACGAGCCCTACCCGGGGCCCTCGCCGGCTGCCGCCCGGCCCGGTGGCGGGGCGGTGCGCGGCCTGCTGGCGGTGCTCGGCGCGGCCGCGCTGGTCGTGGTGGCGTTGATCGGTGTGCAGGCGACCGGCATCCTGCCGGACTTCCGCAACCCGTTCGCCAAGGAGCAGACCGACCGCAGCCAGCCGCCGCTGCTCAAGTCGATCCGCGACCTCAGCCGGTACGTGGCCGCCGAAGGTGACTTCCAGGTCGTGGTCGACCTCCAGAAGGACCGGAAGAACGTGCCGGACTTCCTGCTCAACCAGCGGACCCTCTTCGTCGGGGCCGGCTCGGTCGAGGCGTACGTGGACTTCTCCAGGATCGCCGAGGGGGCGGTGGTGGAGTCGGCCGACAAGAAGTCGGTGGAGATCAAACTCCCCGCCCCGCAGCTCGGCGAGACCAACCTCGACCTGGACAAGAGCTACGTCTTCGCCGAGGAGCGCGGCCTGTTCAACCGGATCAACGACCTGGTGGCCGGCGACGCCAACCGGCAGCAGCAGGTCTACCAGCTCGCCGAGGACCGGATCACCACCGCGGCCCGGGACAGCGGGCTGACCGCCCGGGCCGAGGAGAACACCCGCAAGATGCTGGAGGGCCTGCTGCGCTCGCTCGGCTACCAGCAGGTCACCGTCACCTACACCGCCTCCTGACGCGCGGACGCCCGCCCCGGCCGGTGCCGGGGCGGGCGTCGTCGGTCTCCGCGCGTCGGGCGGCGGCGGGGGTCAGTAGCGGACGCGGTCCTCGTTCGGCATCAGGATCCACAGCACCAGGTAGACGATCACCTGGGTGCCGGGCAGCAGCAGCGACAGCAGGAACAGCAGCCGGATCATGCCGGCCGACATGCCGAACCGCTGCGCCAGGCCGGCGCAGACGCCGGCGAACATGCGCCCCTCGCGGGGCCGGACCAGTTTGCGACTCATCTGTCGTACTCCCACTCTGCGGCGATCCGCCGCGCTGCATTCCACGGTAGGAAGGGGTGCGCGCCCCGCCCTCGGCCCCGAGGAGGATCGGCGACCCGGGCACCCGTAGGTGCTTACCCCGGCGACTCCCCACCGACGCACCCCGGCCCGGCCTCGTCCGGCCCCCGCGGCCGCCGCGGGGCGGGCGGGAGTGTCCCGTGGTGAGGGCGGGTACTGACCTGGGCGGGTAGGCTCGCCGGTCGGGTCCCACACCCCCGGGGCCCTGGTGGGGCCCCACACCCTGGGGCCCGCCCGCCGTCCCGCACCGGGCCGGCGCACCGGTCCGGATCCGCACAACGGGTACGACGGCGAGGAAAGTGCAGCCATGATCAGTGTTTTCGACCTCTTCAGCGTCGGTATCGGCCCCTCCAGCTCGCACACCGTCGGGCCGATGCGGGCCGCCCGGACGTTCGTGGCCGGGCTCAAGGCGGACGGGCTGCTCACCGACGTCACCCGGGTGCAGGCGGAGCTGTTCGGCTCGCTGGGCGCCACCGGGCACGGGCACGGCAGCGACCGTGCGGTGCTGCTCGGGCTGGAGGGGGAGGCCCCGGAGACGGTCGACACCGACACCGTCGGGCCCCGGGTGGAGCGGATCCGGGCCCAGCGGCGGCTGGCCCTGCTCGGCACCCAGGAGATCGACTTCGACCCGGACCGGGACCTGGTGCTGCACCGGCGGCGGTCGCTGCCGTACCACCCGAACGGGATGACCTTCGCGGCGTACGACGCGGCCGGTGCCGAGGTGCGGGCGCGGACGTACTACTCCGTGGGTGGCGGGTTCGTGGTGGACGAGGCGGCGGCCGGGGCGGACCGGATCAAGCCGGACAGCACCCGGGTGCGGTACCCGTTCCTCACCGGCGCGGAGCTGCTGACGGTGACCACCGGGAACGGGCTGTCGATCAGCGAGGTGATGCTCGCCAACGAGCTCTCCTGGCGCAGCGCGGCGGACGTCCGGGCCGGGCTGCTGGAGATCTGGCGGGTGATGCGGGAGTGCGTCGACAACGGCTGCGCCCGCGACGGCGTGCTGCCGGGCGGGCTGAAGGTCCGCCGCCGGGCGGCGGAGCTGCGCCGCAGCCTGGAGGCGGACACCGACTCCACCGACCCGCTGCGGGCGATGGACTGGGTGACCCTGTTCGCCCTGGCGGTCAACGAGGAGAACGCGGCCGGCGGCCGGGTGGTGACCGCCCCGACGAACGGTGCCGCCGGCATCATCCCGGCGGTGCTGCACTACTACACCCGGTTCGTGCCGGGCGCCTCCGAGGAGGGCGTGGTCCGGTTCCTGCTCGCGGCCGGCGCGATCGGGGTGCTGTTCAAGGAGAACGCCTCGATCTCCGGGGCCGAGGTCGGCTGCCAGGGCGAGGTCGGCTCGGCCTGCTCGATGGCGGCGGCCGGGCTCGCCGAGGCGCTGGGCGGCACGCCGGAGCAGGTGGAGAACGCGGCCGAGATCGGCATGGAGCACAACCTGGGTCTGACCTGCGACCCGGTGGGTGGCCTGGTGCAGATCCCGTGCATCGAGCGCAACGCGGTGGCCAGCATCAAGGCGATCACCGCGGCCCGGCTGGCGCTGCGCGGGGACGGGGTGCACGCGGTCTCGCTCGACAAGGTCATCAAGACCATGCGGGAGACCGGCGCGGACATGAAGGTGAAGTACAAGGAGACGGCGCGGGGCGGCCTCGCGGTCAACGTCATCGAGTGCTGAGACCGGCCCCGGCCCGGCCCGGGTGGGACACAATGGGGTGACCCGGCGGGCGGCCGCGTCGATCCACCGGCGGCGGAGGCGAGGATGGGACGGTGACGACAGGAGTCGGCGCGCTCTGGTCGGCCCGCAACTCGCTGCGCATCCTGGTCAAGCGGGACCTCGCGGTGAAGTACCAGCAGTCGGTGCTGGGCTACTTCTGGTCGTTGATCGAGCCGCTCGGCATGGGCCTGATCTACTGGTTCGTCTTCGGGGTGCTCTATTCCGGCGCGACCCGCCGGCACCTGGGTGACGCGGCCGGGTCGTACCCGTTGTTCCTGATCACCGGGATCTTCGCCTGGATGTGGGCCAGTTCGGCGCTGACCGAGGCGACCAACGCGCTGACCGGGCAGGCCCGGCTGATCACCACGATGAACGTGCCCCGGCAGGTCTTCCCGATCGGCCGGGTGACCGGCCGGTTCGCCGAGTACCTGGCCGGGCTGCCGGTGCTGGCCGGCATCGCGGCGATCTACGTGGCGCACGGGAAGATCCGTCTCGGTTGGTCGCTGCTCTCCCTGCCGTTGGCGATCGCGGTGCAGTTCGTGCTGCTGGTGGGGGTCGCGTTGCTGCTGTCGGCGTGGAACGTGCTGATGCGCGACATCGAGCGGTTCATGCGGCTGATCATCCGGGTGCTCTTCTACGCCACCCCGATCATCTATCCGCTCGCCCTGGTCCGGGACTCGGGCATGCCGACCTGGCTGAAGATCGCGTACGAGTTGAACCCGCTGGTCGGGATCTTCCAGCTGCACCACGCGATCTGGTACCCGGACGAGTTCCCGGACGCCCGGCTGCTCGCCGTGACGGTGCTGGGCAGTCTGCTGGTGCTGGCGGCCGGCTGGTGGTCGTTCCGCCGGCTGGAGCCGGCCGTGCTGAAGGAACTCTGAGCCGTGCCGAAGGAACTCTGCGCCCAGGCGGGGGAAGTCTGAGATGGCGGCGATCATCGAGGCGGACGGGCTCGGCATCCGGTTCGTGCGGAACCGGCGGCGGCAGCTCCGGCTGCGCGAGCTGATGATCCACCGGGGCCGGCGCGGGGCGGACACCGGCCGGTTCTGGCCGTTGCGGGACGTCTCGTTCGCCATCGAGCCGGGCGAGACGGTGGGGGTGGTCGGGCGCAACGGCACCGGCAAGAGCACCCTGCTGCGGCTGATCGCCGGGGTGCTGATCCCCGACGAGGGGCGGATCGCGGTGCACGGCGCGGTGGCCCCGCTGCTGGAACTCTCCGCCGGTTTCTCCAACGACCTGACCGGGCGGGAGAACCTGTACCTGGTGGGCGGCCTGCACGGGCTCTCCACGGGGTACCTGCGGCGGCACTTCGACGAGATCGTCTCGTTCGCTGGTGAGCAGGTGGAACGCTCGGTGGACACCTCGGTGCGGCACTACTCGTCGGGCATGAAGGTGCGGCTCGGCTTCGCCATCATCGCCCACCTGCCGCATCCGATCCTGTTGATGGACGAGGTGACCGCGGTCGGGGACGCCGAGTTCCGCGCCAGGTGCTATGCGACCATCGAGCGACTTCTCGCGGAAGGGCGCACATTGGTGCTGGTGTCACACAACGAAAAGGACCTCACCCGGTTCTGTCGTCGGGGCCTCTACCTCGACGCCGGACGGCTGACCGTCGACGGGACCATCGACGAGGCGCTCACGGCGTACGCC
This sequence comes from Micromonospora auratinigra, assembly GCF_900089595.1. Taxonomy (GTDB): domain Bacteria; phylum Actinomycetota; class Actinomycetes; order Mycobacteriales; family Micromonosporaceae; genus Micromonospora; species Micromonospora auratinigra. Next base: position 5,519,108 of record NZ_LT594323.1, read on the forward strand.
GGGGCCGGGCCGCGGTGACCCTGGCGATCGTGCTCGCCGCCGGACCGGCGGCGGGCCTGACCACCGATGCCGGGGAACGCCTGGTCGACCGGCTCACCGACCAGTGGCGGCGGGCCGGGGCGGACGAGGTGCGGGTCGCCGGCGACCTGACCGAGCTGGCCGCCCTGCTGACCGGCACGACCGGCCCGGTGCTGCTCAGCGGGGCCGACCTGGTGGCGCACACCGCCGTACTGAGGCATCTGGCGACCAGCCCGGTGGGCCCGACGGTGGCCCTGGTGCTCACCGACCCGCCGGCCGCCGGCCGGGCGACGGTCCGCGAGGAGCGCGGCCAGGTGGTCGCGGTCGACGACCCGGCGGGCGCGACCGGGGTGTTCGGCGGCGCGCTGCGGGTCGGCCAGGCCGACCTGCCCCACCTGGCCGCCGCCGCGACCGACGCCGCCGGGGAGACCGGGGCGTCCGCGCTGGACCGGCTCTTCGCCGGCCTCGCGGCGCGTGGTCCGCTGATCTTCGCGCAGCGGGTACGCCTGCTCGTGGCGCACCGGGTCGACACCGGGGCGGAGCTGTCCCGGGCCGCCGCGGACGTGGCCTCGGTCGACGAGGACAAGGCGGAGCTGCGGCTGTCGGTGAAGGAGCGCGACGACTTCTTCACCACCTTCTTCGTCAGCACCTGGTCCCCGTACGTGGCGAAGGCGGCGGCCCGGCTCGGCCTGGGCCCGACGGCGGTCACGATGATCTCGGTGGTCTTCGCGGTGGCGGCGGCGGTGCTGTTCGGGGTGGGCGGCCGGGCCGCGCTGGTGGCCGGCGGCATCCTGCTCTACCTGGGCTTCGTGCTGGACTGCGTGGACGGCCAACTGGCCCGCTACACCCGGCACTTCAGCGCCTGGGGTGGCTGGCTGGACACGATGGCCGACCGGGCCAAGGAGTACGTCGTCTACGCCGGCCTCGGCTACGGCGCGACGCACGCCGGGTTCCGGTACGGCTGGGCGCTGGCGATCGCCGCGATGACCCTGCAGACGGTCCGGCACATGACCGACACCTGGTACGGCGTGCTGCACGACGAGGCGGCCCGGCGACCCAGGGCGGCGACGGGCGACGCGGGCGGGATCGGCGGGAAGCTGAACGCCGCCTCGACGAAGGTGCAGGCGGACACCGGCTCGGTGTCGTACTGGCTGAAGCGCACGGTGGTCTTCCCGATCGGGGAGCGCTGGGCGCTGATGGCGCTGACCGCCGCGCTCTTCGGCCCGCTGGTGGCGCTCTGCGCGGTGCTGGTCTGGGGGACGCTGGCGTTCGCGTACACCGGGGCGCTGCGGACCCTGCGCGCGTGGTGGATGCGGGTGCCGGTGCTGACCACGGTGGACGCCTCGCTGCACCGCGACGACGGGCCGGCGGTCCGGCGGTTCGTGGCCGCCGTGCCGGGGCGGGTCGGTCGGTGGGGCGTCGGTGAGCTGCCGCTGGCCCTGCTGCCGGCGCTGCTGCCGCTGGCGTTGCTGCTCTGGGCGGCCTGGCAGGGCACGGACACGCCGCGCTGGGCGGTGGCGGTGGCCCTGCTGGGCTGGCTGCGCGCGGTGGTGGGGGCGCGGGTGGTGCCCGACGGGCCGCTGGACTGGCTGGTCCCGGCCGTGCTGCGGGCCGGCGAGTACCTCTTCGCCATCGCCGTCGGGATGGTCGGCGGCGCGCCCGCCTGGCTGATCTTCGGGTACGTCTTCGTGCTGACCCTGCACCACTACGACCTGACCGCGCGGCTGGAGAAGCGGCAGGCGGCACCGCCGCTGCACGACGCCTCGCTGGGCTGGGAGGGCCGGTCGGTGCTGCTGGGGATCGCGGCGATCGCCGGAATTGTGAGCATCGCTCTGGCTACACTCGGTACGTACCTTCTCGTGGTTTTCGTCGCGAGTGTGGTCCTCGCCTGGGTGGTCCTGCCGGCCCGCGCCCGACGGACGCCGGCGCCGGTCGGTGGCGGGGTGCGCTCGCCGGGCTGACGCCAGGGGCGGCCGGGATGACTCTGCTCAGCTTCGTCGTACCGGCCTTCCGGGTGCAGGGTTACCTGCGGGAGTGCCTGGACTCGATCCTCGACCAGCCGTACCGCGACCTCGAGGTGATCGGCGTCGACGACGCCTCCCCGGACGGCAGCGGCGAGATCCTGGCCGAGTACGCGGCCCGCGACCCCCGGGTCCACCCGGTCCACCTCGCCGAGAACGTCGGGCTCGGTCCGGCCCGCAACATCGGGCTGGACCGGGCCACCGGCGAGTACGTCTGGTTCGTCGACGGCGACGACTGGCTGGTCCCCGGCTGCCTGCCGCACGTGGTCGACCGGCTGCGCGCCACCCGCCCGGACGTGCTGGTCGTCGACCACGTCCGGGCGCACTGGAACAACATCGGCACCCGCAGCGCGATGCGCGAGGTGTTCCCGGAGCCCCCCGGCGCGACCACCTTCCGGCTGCTCGACCGGCCGGAGGCGATGCGGCTGCTGCACACCGCCTGGAACCGGGTGATCCGCCGGGAGTTCCTGATCGAGCGGGGCCTGCGCTTCGAGCCCGGCTGGTACGAGGACGTCTCGTTCAGCTACCCGGTGCTGATGACCGCCGAGCGGATCGGGGTGCTGGACCGGATCTGCCTCAACTACCGGCAGCGCCGGACCGGGGCGATCACCCGGACCCGGGGCGACCGGCACTTCGAGGTCTTCGCCCAGTGGCACCGGGTGTTCCGGCTGATGGACCGGTGGGACGGCGAGCTGTCCGCGCTGCGCCCGGCCGTCTTCGAGCGGATGATCTGGCACTACCTGACGGTGCTCGGCAACGGCGAACGGATCGCCCCCGCGCTGCGGCCCGCCTTCTTCGCCCAGATCCACGCCGACTACGTACGCTTCCTGCCGCCCGGTGGGTATGCGGTGCCGCCGGGCGTGGACGGGCTGAAGCACCGGCTGGTGGCGCAGGGACGGTGGCGCACGTTCAGCGCGCTGCGCGACGCCAACCAGGCAGTGGAGACCGCCCGGCGCGGCGCCCGGACGGTGAAGCGACGGGTGCTGCCGGTGGCCCGGCGGACCGCCCGCCGGGCCCGGGACGCCGCCTTGCGCGAGTACTACCGGGGCGAGCTGCACCGCCCGATCGACCCGACGCTGGCCGTCTACGCCGCCTACTGGTACCGGGGGTACGCCTGCAATCCGGCCGCGATCTACGCCGCCGCCCGCCGCCTCGCCCCCCAGGTACGCGGGGTGTGGATCGTCCGCCGGGACCGGGTCGACTCCCTTCCGCCCGGGGTCGAGTACGTGGTGGCCGGCAGCCGGGACTACTACCGGGTGCTGGCCCGGGCCCGCTGGCTGGTCAACAACGTCAACTTCCCGGACTTCGTCCGCAAGCGTCCCGGCTCGGTGCACGTGCAGACCCACCACGGCACCCCGGTGAAGGTGATGGGGCTGGACCAGCAGCGGTTCCCGATGGGCGCACTGGGGATGGACTTCGCCCGGCTGCTGCGCCGGGTGGACCGGTGGGACTACAGCGTCTCCTCGAACAGCTTCTCCACCCAGATGTGGGAGCGGGCGTACCCGGCCGGGTACACCGCCCTGGAGGTCGGCTACCCGCGCAACGACCGGCTGGCGCTGGCCACGGCGGGGGAGTGCCGTCAGGTGCGGGCGGCGCTGGGCCTCGGTCCGGACGACCTCGTGGTGCTGTACGCGCCGACCCACCGCGAGCACCTGCCGGGCTGGCGGCCGCCGTTCGACCCGGACCGGCTGCTCGACGTGCTCGGCCCGACCGGGCGGCTGCTGATGCGCAGCCACTACTTCCACGACCGGGAACGCCGGCCGGGTGGCCCGGTCCGCGACCGGGTGCTCGACGTCAGCGCCCACGACCGGGTGGAGGACCTCTACCTCGCGGCGGACGTGCTGGTCACCGACTACTCGTCGGCGATGTTCGACTACGCCGTACTGGACCGGCCGATCGTGGTGTACGCCCCGGACTGGGACGCGTACCGGGTGGCCCGGGGGGTCTACTTCGACCTGCTGGCCGAGCCGCCGGGCGCGGTGGCGGTCGACTTCCCGGGCCTGCTCGACGTGTTCCGCTCCGGCGCACTGCGGTCCGCCGTCGCCGCCCAGGCCCGCCAGCGGTTCCGGGCCCGCTTCTGCGCGCTGGACGACGGCCACGCCGCCGAGCGGGTGGTACGCCGGGTCTTCCTGGACGAACCCGGCTGAGAAAAGAAGCTACTCGCCGGTCACCTTACTGATCGGCGCCGACCGATCCTGCGTAATAGGTCTGTCACGGGACGAACATGGCACGTTTACCCGATGTGCGGATCCCATGATGCTCGCCACAGTCATTCCCGGGTTCGGGCCGAAGAGCTGGGGGAGGTGACGGGTGACCACCGTCGCGCTCAAGGATGTCACCAAGGTGTTCCAGGACGGGACCGTCGCGGTCGATGCCGTCAATCTGGATGTCAACGACGGCGAGTTCATGGTGCTGCTCGGCCCGTCGGGCTGCGGCAAGTCGACCGTGCTGCGGATGGTCGCCGGGCTGGAGGATCCGACCTCCGGCGCGGTGATGCTGGACGGTGAGTTCGCCAACGACCTGCCGCCACGGGACCGGAAGATCGCCATGGTCTTCCAGGACTTCGCGCTCTATCCGCACATGACGGTGGGCGACAACATCGGCTTCCCGCTGCGGCTGTCCGGCGTCGAGCCGGCCCCGCGCGGTGAGCGGATCCAGGACGTGGCGAGCGCCCTGGGCATCGGGGACGTGCTGGCCCGCAAGCCCAGCCAGCTCTCCGGCGGCCAGCGGCAGCGGGTCGCGATGGGGCGCGCGATAGTGCGTCGGCCCGGCCTGTTCCTGATGGACGAGCCGCTCTCCAACCTGGACAGCGGCCTGCGGGCCGAATTGCGCGCCGAGATCTCCGGGCTGACCCGCGAGCTGGGCGTCACCACCATCTACGTCACCCACGACCAGGCCGAGGCGCTGACCATGGCCGACCGGGTGGCCATCATGCGCAAGGGTGTGCTCCAGGACGTGGGCACCCCCACCCAGGTGTACGGCCGGCCGGCCACCCTCTACGTCGCCGCGTTCCTCGGCAGCCCCCGGATGAACCTGCTGGAGGCGTCCGTCTACGTCCACCTCGACCGGTACGTGGCGCTGAACCTCGGTGACCAGTCGCTCTACCTGCCCTGGGACGACATCCGCAGCCGCGCGGTGGCGCACTACCACGGTGAGCGGATCGTGGTCGGCATGCGGGCCGAGGCGCTCACCCCGGTGGCCCCGGACACCCAGGGGCACGTGCTCCAGGGTCGGATCCGCTACCTGGAGCACCACGGGCACGAGTCGCTGGCCTTCCTCGACATCGGCGCCACCGCGATCATGGTGGACGAGATGGGGACCCCGGTCGAGACCACCCAGCCCGGCCAACGGGGCCTGCGCCGGTTCGGCCAGGTCATGCAGCGGCTCACCGGCCGCGCGGTGGACGCCCCGGTCTCCGCGCCGGGCGGCGGCAACCGCACCAGCGTGCTCAACGACCCCGGCCGGCACCACACCCGTCCGGCGGAGCTGGCCGTACGGCTGGCGCCGTACCCGGCCGTCTCGTCGGGGCACCCGCTGGCCGTCCAGGTCCGGATGGACGCCCTGCACTTCTTCGACGAGCGCGGCGACCGGATCGACGTCGGCTGGCGCTGAATCGAGTTGACCTTGTCGTCCCGCCGCCGCAGGGTGGGGGGATGGGGACGAGCATCCGCAACATCGCCGTCGACTGCGCCGACCCGTACGCGCTGGCGCGGTTCTGGGCCGGGGTCTTCGACTGTCCGGTGGACCCGGAGTTCGGGCCGGACGACGAGGAACTCTTCATCGCCCCACCAACAGCGGCCCGGCTCTACTTCCAGCGGGTGCCGGAGCCGAAGACGGTGAAGAACCGGGTGCACATCTGCCTGGAACCGGAGCTGCCCCGGGACCGGGAGGTCGAGCGGGTCCGGGCGCTCGGCGCGACCGTGGTCACCGATCGGCGGGAGCCGGACGGCACCGGCTGGGTGGTGCTCGCCGACCCGGAGGGCAACGAGTTCTGCGTGCTGCGCAGCGCCGCCGAGCGCCACCCGGGTGCGGGGGTCGCGCCGCCCTTGCCCGGAGTAGTTACCGGCGAGTAGCGTTCGGGCATGTCCATCGACTCTCGCCAGGTCGCGGCCGGTCTGCTGGAGGCCGTGCCGTTCGCCCGTACGCTCGGTATCGAATTCGTCGAGGTGGCGCCCGAGGCCGAGGGCGGGGTGCGGGCGGTCGTCCGGCTCCCCGACGACCCGGCGCACCACAACCACGTCGGCGGCCCGCACGCCGGAGCCATGTTCACCCTCGGTGAGACCGCCTCCGGCGCGGTCGTGCTCGCCGCGTTCGGGCCGGTGCTCGACCGGGCGGTGCCGCTCGCGGTGACCGCCAGCATCGCGTACCAGAAGATCGCGATGGGTCCGGTGCGGGCCACCGCGCGGCTCGGGCGGCCCCCGGCCGAGGTGATCGCCGAGCTGGACGCCGGCCGGCGGCCCGAGTTCCCGGTCGAGGTGGAGATCGGCACCGAGGACGGCACCGTCACGTCGGTGCTGACCGTGGTCTGGACGCTGCGCCCGAACCGCTGACAGGGGCCGGACGCCCGCCGCCCCCGAGCGCCGAATCGGGTTTGTCCGGCCCGCCCGCTGGATAGATTCAGGCAATGCTGGGCCTACCCGCTCACGTCACCGCCTGTCTCTTCGATCTGGACGGTGTGCTGACGCAGACCGCCGAGGTGCACAACGCCGCCTGGACCGAGACCTTCGACGCGTTCCTGAAGGAGCGTGCGGCGGCCACCGGCGAGCCGTACCGGCCGTTCGACCCCGGACCCGACTACAACCGGTACGTGGACGGGAGACCCAGGGCCGACGGGGTGCGCTCCTTCCTGGCCTCCCGGGGCATCACCCTGCCCGAGGGGACGCCGGACGACCCGCCCGAGGCGGAGACGGTGAACGGGGTGGGCAACCGGAAGAACGTCATCCTGCTCAAGCGGATCGCCGAGGACGGGGTCGAGGTCTACGACGGCTCGGTGCGCTACCTGGCCGCGGCCCAACGGTCGGGGCTGCGGCGGGCGGTCGTCTCGGCCAGCGCCAACTGCGCGGCCGTGGTGCACTCCGCCGGGCTGGACCGCTACCTGGAGGCCCGGGTCGACGGGGTGGTGGCGCACGAACGGCAGCTGCGCGGCAAGCCGCACCCGGACACCTTCCTCGCCGGCGCGCAACTGCTCGGCGTCGACCCGGCCAACGCGGCGGTCTTCGAGGACGCGCTCGCCGGCGTCGAGGCCGGTCGGGCCGGCGGCTTCGGGTACGTGGTCGGCGTCGACCGCGTCGGCCAGGCCGACGAGCTGCGCGCGCACGGCGCCGACGTGGTCGTCACCGACCTCGCCGACCTGCTCGACGGGGCGTCCTCGTGATCCGGGAGCGGGCCTATCCGGTCGAGCCGTGGCACATCCGGGAACTGCAACTCGACCTGGACGTGCTGGCCCAGTCCGAGTCGGTGTTCGCCCTGTCGAACGGGCACATCGGGCTGCGCGGCAACCTGGACGAGGGGGAGCCGCACGGCCTGCCCGGCACCTACCTGAACTCGTTCTACGAGCTGCGCCCGCTGCCGTACGCGGAGGCGGGCTTCGGTTTTCCCGAGTCCGGCCAGACGATCGTCAACGTCACCAACGGCAAGCTGATCCGGCTGCTGGTCGACGACGAGCCGCTCGACGTGCGCTACGGCGAGCTGCTCGCCCACGAGCGGGTGCTCGACCTGCGCGCCGGCACCCTGCACCGGGAGGTGCACTGGCGCTCGCCCGCCGGCCGGGAGGTCAAGGTCCGCAGCACCCGGCTGGTCTCCTTCACCCAGCGGTCGGTCGCCGCCATCCACTACGAGGTCGAGGCCGTCGACGGGCCGATCCGGCTGATCCTCCAGTCCGAGCTGGTCGCCAACGAGGCCCTGCCACCGCAGAGCCGGGACCCCCGGGTGGCGGCCGTGCTGGAGTCGCCGTTGGAGGCCGAGGAGGAGCTGACCACCGACGACGGCGGGCTGCTGATCCACCGGACCAAGGTCAGCGGGCTGCGGGTGGCCGCCATCATGGGCCACGACGTGCAGGGCCCGGAACGCACCACCACCGAGTCCGAGGGGTACGAGGACTGGGTCCGGACCACCGTCGGCTGCGTGCTCAAGCGCGGCGAGAAGCTGCGGGTCACCAAGTACCTGACCTACGGCTGGTCCAGCCGGCGCTCGCTGCCGGCACTGCGGGACCAGGTCGGGGCGGCCCTGGCCGCGGCCCGACTGGACGGCTGGGACGGGCTGCGCCGCGCCCAGCGCGAGTACCTCGACGAGTTCTGGGACGCCGCCGACGTGCGGGTGGAGGGTGACCCGGAGGTGCAGCAGGCGGTCCGGTTCGGCCTGTTCCACGTGCTCCAGGCCGGCGCGCGGGCCGAACGCCGGCCGATCTCCGCGAAGGGCCTCACCGGCCCCGGGTACGACGGGCACGCGTTCTGGGACACCGAGATGTTCGTGCTGCCGGTGCTCACGTACACCCAGCCGTCGGCGGTCCGCGACGCGCTGCACTGGCGCTTCGCCACGCTGCCCCAGGCGCAGGAGCGGGCCCGGACGTTGAACCTCGAAGGTGCCGCCTTCCCGTGGCGGACCATCGAGGGGCCGGAGTCGTCGGCGTACTGGCCGGCGGGGACCGCCGCGTTCCACATCGCCGCCGACATCGCCGACGCGCTGCGCCGGTACGTGCTGGTCACCGGCGACGAGGGGCTGGAACGCGAGATCGGGCTGGAGCTGCTGGTGGAGACCGCGCGGCTGTGGCGCTCGCTGGGCCACCACGACCGCAGCGGCCGGTTCCACATCGACGGGGTGACCGGTCCCGACGAGTACACCGCGGTCAAGAACGACAACGTCTACACCAACCTGATGGCGCAGCGGAACCTGCTCACCGCCGCCGACTGCGCGATGCGCTACCGGGACGAGGCGATCGACCTCGGGGTCACCGAGGAGGAGGCGGCCGCCTGGCGGGACGCCGCGCACGCCATGCACGTCCCGTACGACCCGGACCTCGAGGTGCACGGGCAGGTGGAGGGCTTCACCCGGTTGCAGGAGTGGGACTTCGAGCACACCCCGCCGGAGAAGTACCCGCTGCTGCTGCACTACCCGTACTTCGACCTCTACCGCAAGCAGGTGGTCAAGCAGGCCGACCTGATCCTCGCCATGCACTGGCGCGGCGACGCGTTCAGCGGGCCGGAGAAGCTGCGCAACTTCCTCTACTACGAACGGCGTACCGTGCGGGACTCGTCGTTGAGCGCCTGCACCCAGGCGGTGATGGCGGCCGAGGTGGGCCACCCCGAGCTGGCCCACCGCTACCTGCGCGAGGCCGCGCTGATGGACCTGCACGACCTGAACGAGAACACCCGCGACGGGGTGCACATGGCGTCGCTGGCCGGGGCCTGGATCGCCCTGGTCGCGGGCTTCGGCGGGCTGCGCGACCACGACGGGACGCTCTCCTTCTCGCCCCGGCTCTCCAGCCGCCTCGGCCGGCTGGAGTTCTCGCTCCAGTGGCGGTCGATGCGGCTGCGGGTGGACGTCCGGCCGCACCAGACCACGTACTCGCTGCGCAAGGGGGGCCCGGACACGGTGCTGGAGCTGCGGCACCACGGCGAGCCGGTCCGGGTCACCTGCGCCCAGCCGGTCACCGTGCCGGTGCCACCGGCGCAACCGGCCGGGCCGCCGCCGGAGCAGCCGCCGGGCCGCGCGCCCCTGATGCACCTGCCGGAGAACGCGAGCTGAGACCGGCCGCGGCCCGCGCCGTCGTGAGCTGAGGCCGACCCGGTCCGCGCCGTCGCGGGCCGGTCCCTGCGTCGGCCGTGCGGGTCCGGCCCGGCCCGTCGTGGGCCGGGCCGGCTTCCGGCGTACGTCAGAACTGGCGGCCGTTGGACGGCCGGCCGGCGGCGTCCCGGGGCGCGGTCGCCCGCGGGTCGTCGGCGGTGCGCGCCTGTGCCGCCTCGTCCGCCCAGTCCCGGGCGCGCTCGGTGTCCGGTTCGGGGCGTTCCCGTTCGGCGGTCTGCTGTCGGGACCTGTCCTGCTTGGCCATGACGATCCTCGCGATCCGTCGGGGTCCGTGGTCCCCCCGCGGGTTCCCGCTGGCCGCCGGCTCAACCGTCCCGGTGGTCGGTCAGGTGCCGGGCGAAGCTGCGCCGCAGGTGGTCCTTCGGCCGCGAACCGACGGTGGAACCCACCACCTGCCCGGCCGAGAACACCAGCAGGGTGGGCGCGGACATCACCTGGTACGCCCGGGTGGTCGCCGGGTTCTCGTCGGTGTTGAGCGTGACGATCCGCAACTCGTCGCCGAACTCCCCGGCCAGCTCGGCCAGGTGCTTCGAGACGACCCGGCAGGGCGGGCACCATTCGGCCCAGAAGTCGACCACCACCGGCCGGTCGGCGGCCAGCACGGTGGACGCGAAGGTGGCGTCGGTGACCGCGGTCAGTCGGCTCGCTTGCGTGTCTTGAGGCATGTTTCCTCCCGGTGGGCGATCGCGCGGGCGAGCTGGTCGTGCAGCTGGTGGCGAACCGCGCCGAGCCGGTCGAGGTAGTCGTCCACCTCGGCGAGCTTGCGCCGCAGCACCGCCACCGAGTCCGGGCAGACGTCGCCGGAGCTGTTCCCGGCCCGCAGGCAGGCCACGAAGGGCCGGATGTCGTCCAGTCCGAAGCCGACCGCCAGCAGCGCGCGGATCTCGTGCACGACGCGTAGTTCCGCCTCGTCGTAGACCCGGTAGCCGTTGGCGGACCGGCGGGGCCGCACCAGCCCGTGCGCCTCGTAGTAGCGCAGGGTCCGAGTGCTCGTACCGGCGCGTTCCGCCAGCTCCCCGATGCGCATCCCGCCACCTCCCGACCCGCTCTCGCCGTCACGCTAAACCTTGCCGCCGACGTCAACGCAACCCCGCGCCCGCCGTACCCCCGCCCCCGCCCTCCCCGCCTTGACCCCGCCCGGCCCTGGCCCTGGCCCGGCCCCGTCTCTGGCCCTGGCCCTGGTCTTGGGCCCTGGCCCCGTCGATCATGAAGTTAGCGGCACTGGAAAGCGCTCTCCCTGCCGCTAACTTCATGATCGACCCCGGGAGTCGGGGGGCGGGAGTCGGGGGTCGGGGGGCGGGGGGGCGGGGGTCTGGGGGCCGGTCGGGGTGGCCGGGTGGGGTGGGGGTGGGTGGAGGGGGTATGCGGGGGCGGGAGGTGGGCTGATGGAGACGCGTGAGGTGAGCGTGCCGGTGGTGGAGGGCGGGTTGGCGGCCGACGTGCTGGTGCCGTCCGGGGCGGTGGGGGTGGTGCTCTTCGCGCACGGCAGCGGCAGCTCCCGGCACAGCCCGCGCAACGTGGCGGTGGCCCACCGGCTCAACGACCGGGGGCTCGCCACCGTGCTGGTCGACCTGCTCACGCCGGACGAGGACGCCCGGGACGAGATCACCGCCGAGCTGCGCTTCGACATCGGGATGCTGGCCGAGCGGCTGGCCGCCATCGTCGACTGGCTGGCCGCCGACCCGGCCCTGGGCCGGCTGCCCATCGGCCTCTTCGGGGCCAGCACCGGTGCCGCCGCCGCCCTGGTCGCCGCCGCGGCCCGCCCGGAACGAGTCCGTGCGGTGGTGTCCCGGGGCGGCCGGCCGGACCTGGCCGGCAGCTCCCTGTCGGCGGTACGCGCCCCGACGCTGCTGCTGGTCGGTGGCCTCGACGAGCAGGTGATCGTGCTCAACGAGCAGGCCGGGGCCCAGCTCGGCGAGGTGGCCGAGCTGCGGATCGTGCCCGGGGCGACCCACCTCTTCGAGGAGCCGGGCACCCTGGAGCAGGTGGCCGACGAGGCGGGCACCTGGTTCGTCACCCGGCTGCCCGCACCTCACCCGGCCTGAAGCTCTCCGGAGCGGTATGCCTCTCAGTCATGTTCATGCCTCGGCGGCATACCGCTTCTCCGTGCGACCGCCGCTCGTCCGGGCTGCGGAGAGCGAGGGGACGGGGTCAGGCGGTCGAGGCCGTCCGGTGGCGTTGCACGGTGTCGATGATCCGCCAGGTGACCGCCGCGACCGGCACCGAGACGAAGGCCCCGGCGATGCCGGCGATCAGGGTGCCCGCGGTGACCACCACCAGGATGACGGCCGGGTGGAGCTGCACCTGACGGTTCATCACCAGCGGCTCCAGCAGGTTGCCCTCGATCTGCTGCACCGCGATCACGGCGGCCAGGACGAGCAGGGCGGTGGTCGGTCCGTTGGCGGCGAGGGCGACCAGCACGGCGATCGCCCCGGCCACCGTGGCGCCGATGATCGGGATGAAGCCGCCGAGGAAGGTGATCAGCGCGAGCGGCAGCGCCAGCGGCACCCGGAGCAGCACCAGGGCCAGCCCGATCCCGATCGCGTCGATCGCCGCGATGATCATCGTGCCCCGGCTGTACGCGCCGAGCGTCCGCCAGCCGGCGCTGCCCGCCTCGGCGGTCAGGTCCCGGCGCGGGCCGGCCATCCGGCGCAGCACCCAGTGCCACATGGAGCGGCCGTCCTTGAGCAGGAAGAAGAGCAGGACCAGCCCGAGCAGCAGCGAGCCGACCACCTCGGTGGCGGTACGGGCGCCGCCGACCGGGTCGGGGGCGCTACCGCTCAACCCGTCGCGGGTCTGCTGGACCAGCCGGTCGAGCTGCTCCTCGGTGATCGGCAGGGTGGAGGTGACGAAGTCCCGGGTGCGTTCCAGGCCCTGGCCGAGCTGTTGGCTCAGCTCACCGAACTGGCTGGCGGTCAGGTTCCACACCAGCACCCCGACGCCGACCAGGATGCCGAGCAGCAGCAGGATGGTGAGCAGCGCGGCCGGCGCGGCCGGCAGCCGGAGCCGGCGCAGCAGGCGCAGCACCGGGTCGAGCAGCGCGGCGAGGAAGAGGGTGCCGGCCAGCGCGATGGCCAGCGGCGCCAGCAACACCGCGATCTTGCCGAGCAGCCAGAGCCCGGTGATCACGACCACCAGGCAGGCGCTCCACGTCACGGCCGTCCGCACCGGCCAGGGCAGTCCCGCCCAGGTCTGCCGGGGCCCCGCCGTCCGGGGCTGGTCCCGCGTCACCTCGGGCGTACGCCCGCCCTCGTCCTCGACCACGTCGGCCCTCCTCGATCGTGGCCGTTGGTACCCGAGCCGCGTGGTTCCGACACCCGGTCGGCGGCCCGCGGTTTGTGCCCGCGGCCCGGGGGAAGGCTGATATGCGAGGAAGGGAGATCCGACATGAGTGACTTCATGGACAAGGCCCGGGACTTCGCCGACAAGCACGACAAGCAGGTCGACCAGGGCATCGACAAGGCCGGTGACCAGCTCGACCAGCGCACCGGCGGCAAGTACGACCAGCAGATCGACAAGGGCGTCGACATGGCGCAGCAGCGTACCGGCGCGGGTGACACCGACCGCTGACCGCACGTTTCCGACCCGGGCCGTCCCTCGTGGACGGCCCGGGTCGCGTTTCTGCGGGCGTACACCCCTGGTCGGCATCGATCCGTTTCGCTACTATCCGCAGTCGGGGCATGACTCAAAGTGGAGTCGTGCGGAGTCGACCCGCACCGCGCGGCGGTGCCGTGGACGAGAGCGAGCCAGCCGGTGACCGACACATCGCAGGCGACCATCCCGGAGCGCTACCCGTTCAGCGCTCCCGACCGACTCGACCTGGACCCGCGCTACGCCGAACTGCGCGAGCAGCCGCTGGTCCGGGTCCGGCTGCCGTACGGCGAGCCCGCCTGGCTGGCCACCCGGCACGCCGACGTACGGACCGTGCTCGGTGACGCCCGGTTCAGCCGGGCCGCCGCGGTGGGCCGCGACGAACCCCGTAACTCCCCGCGCCAGCAGGAGACCGGCATCCTGGCGATGGACCCGCCGGAGCACACCCGGCTGCGCCGGCTGGTGGCGAAGGCGTTCACCGCCCGCCGGGTGGAGGAACTGCGCCCCGGCACCCGGGCGGTGGCGGACGAGCTGGTCGACGGGATGCTCGCCGCCGGGCCGCCCGCCGACCTGGTCGCCCACCTGGCCACTCCGCTGCCGATCCGGGTCATCTGCGACCTGCTCGGCGTGCCCGTGTCCGACCAGGACCGGTTCCACACCTGGTCGGAGGCGATCGTGTCGACCACCTCGCTCGCGCCCGAGGTGGCCCAGCAGTACATCGACAGCCTGCTGGCGTACATGGGCGGGTTGGTCGCCCGGCGGCGGGAGGAACCGGCCGACGACCTGCTCAGCGCGATGGTCCGGGCCCGCGACGAGCACGCCGACCGGCTCAGCGAGGAGGAGATGGTCATGCTCGCCGCCGGGCTGCTCGCCGCCGGCCACGAGACCACCGTCACCCAGATCCCCAACCTGGTGTACGTCCTGCTGACCACCCCCGGCGCGTGGGCCACCCTGCGGGAACGGCCCGAGCTGGTGCCCACGGCCGTCGAGGAGCTGATGCGCTTCATCCCGCTGGGCGCGACCGCCGCCTTCCCCCGGTACGCGACCGAGGACGTCGAGCTGGGCGGGGTGCTGGTGCGCGCCGGGGAACCGGTGGTGTGCTCCATCCCGGCGGCCAACCGGGACGGGACCGTCTTCCCCGACGCCGACCGGCTGGACCTGACCCGTGAGGTCAACCCGCACCTCGGTTTCGGGCACGGTGTGCACCACTGCGTCGGCGCGCAACTGGCCCGGATGGAGCTGCGGGTGGTCCTGGAGACCCTGCTCGACCGGACGCCAGGGCTCCGGCTGGCCGTGGCCGAGGAGGAGTTGAGCTGGAAGAGCGGCCTGCTGGTCCGGGGCCTGCGGGCGCTGCCGGTGGCCTGGTGACGGGGGAGGGCGTCGGGATGGAGTGGCGGCTGCACGTGGACCCGACCCGGTGCATCGGGTCGGGCATCTGCGCGGGCGTGGCGCCCGGTCACTTCGTGCTGGTCGACGGCCTGTCCCGGCCGCTGGCCGAGCGGATCCTCGCCGCCGACGCGGTGCTCGACGCGGCCGACTCCTGCCCGATGGAGGCGGTCATCGTCTCCGAGGTGGACACGCTGCGGCGGATCGCCCCGGAGGAATGATCACCAGCCCGGGTAGCGGGCGCCGTTGACGTTCACCCGCAGGCCGTACAGCGAGCTGGAGGCGCAGATCCAGAGGTGGTTGCGCTGCGGGCCGCCGAAGGTGAAGTTGGCGACCACCTCGGGCAGGTGCAGCTTGCCCAGCAGGGTGCCGTCCGGGTCGAAGCAGTGCAGCCCGTCGTGCGCGGCCACCCAGACCCGGCCGGCGTCGTCGAGGCGTACGCCGTCGAAGGAGCCGGCGTCGCAGGTGGCGAAGACGTCGCCGCCGCGCAGCGTGCCGTCCTCGGTCACGGTGAACCGGCGCAGGTGCTTCGCCCGGGTGTCGACGACGTAGAGCCGGGACTCGTCCGGGCTGAAGGCCAGACCGTTGGGCTGCCCGAAGTCGTCGGCGACCCGGTGCACCGCGCCGTCGTGCGGGTCGACCCGGTAGACGTGGTTGCCGCCGATCTCGCTCTCCGCCCGGTGCCCCTCGTAGTCGCTGTCGATGCCATAGCTGGGGTCGGTGAACCAGATCGACCCGTCGGAGTGCTCCACCACGTCGTTCGGGCTGTTCAACCGCTTGCCCTGCCAGCGGTCGGCGAGCACCGTGTCGGTGCCGTCGGCCTCGGTCCGGGTGACCCGCCGCCGGCTCTGCTCGCAGCTCACCAGCCGCCCACGTCGGTCGACGGTGTGTCCGTTGGCGTAGCCGGCCGGCTGGCGGAACACCCCGACCGCGCCGGTGGTCTGGTCCCACCGCAGCAGCCGGTCGTTGGGGATGTCGCTGAAGACCAGGTAGCGGCCGGCCGGGAACCAGGCCGGCCCCTCCAGCCAGCGGCCGCCGGTCCAGAGGCACTCCGTCCACTCGTCGCCGTTGACCCGACGGAACCGCTCGTCGAGCACCTCGAACCGGGTCCTGAACCGCTCCACCGAAACCGCCTCCACCCGTGATTCGTGTTCGGCCTCACGCTAACATGACCGAACCACAATCAGTCCAGAGCAATTTTCCCGAACGGAGAGGGTCAGGTGGACGAGGTTGACCGGAAGGTGCTCGCCGCGTTGCAGCACGACGCCACCCAGTCGTACGCCGCCCTGGCGGGCGCGGTGGGCCTCTCCACCGGAGCGGTTCACGAGCGGGTACGCAAGCTGCGCGAGCAGGGCGTGATCCGACGGACCACGGTGGACGTCGACCCGGTCGCGGTGGGCCGGGGCGTACTGGCGTTCGTGCTGGTGGAGGCGAACTCCTGGATGGGCGACGCGCCCACCCGGGAGGCGCTGGCCGCGCTGTCCGAGGTGGAGGAGGCCCACGTGATCGCCGGTCCGGCCTCGGTGCTGGTCAAGATCCGGGTCGGCACGCCCGAGCAGCTCCAGGCCAGCCTGCGCCGGCTCTTCCAGGTCGAGGGCGTCACCGGCACGCAGACCGGGGTGGTGCTGGAGAGCTTCTTCGAGCGCCCGCTCGACCCGTACCCGCCGAGCCCCTGACGCGCGACGGCGGCCACACCCCCCGAGCGGGGAGAGTGGCCGCCGACGTCGGGGTCAGTGGTTCTTCTCGTGCAGCTCCGCCACCGTGGTGGGCCGGCCGGAGAGCGCGTCGCGCATCCGGTCCACCAGGCCGGTGCCCGGGGCGAGCAGCTTGTTCGCCGGCGGGTGGTCCGGGGCGGCCGGGTGCGGCCGGGTCGGCGCGGTCTTCTTCGCCGCGTTCACCTTGCCGGCCAGCTCGACCAGCTCCTCCTGCGCGCACGCGGCGCGCAGCCGGGGGAAGAGGTCGGACTCCTCCTCCCGCACGTGGTGCCGGATGGTGCGGGTCAGGTGGGCGAGCAGCTCGTCGAAGCGGGCGTCGGACGGGTCGAGCGACTCCAGCTCCTTCATGGTCCGCTCGGCGTCGGCGTGCTCGGAGATCTCGTGTTCGGCGATCTGGTCGCCGTCGGGGAGGGACGTGCGGGCGGCCGGGTAGACGTACGCCTCCTCGGCCACCGAGTGCCGGACCAGCTCGGCGATCACCACGTCGGCGAGCTGCCGCCGGTGCTCGGGCGTGCCCTGCCGGCTCTCCAGCTCGACGAAGATTGCCTCGACCTCGCGATGGTCGGCCATCAGGACGTCGACGACGTCCCGGCCCGTCTGCGTGTCGGTCATGTGTTGCCCCTTAGCGGTCGGTTGCGGTCGGCTGCTGCCTGGCCTGTACCCCCGGCCGATCGGGCAAACCATCTTTCATCGGCGACCGTTGTGGGCGTCGCCGCGGTGCCGTACGCTTCGCCTCGGCCCGCCCTCACGGTCCCGTGAGGAGCAGTCATGCCCTTGAACCGCCTGCTGACCCTCGGGGTCGGCGCCTGCACGGCGGTCGCGCTGAGCGTGCCCGTCGCCGCCGCACCGGCCTCGGCCGCACCCTCCACCCATCGCACCGGCGGCAGCCTGGTGCTGGTCGGCGGCGCGCTCGCCGACGACAACCGCGAGATCTACGACGACATCGTCCGGCTCGCCGGCGGTCCCGGGAAGGCCCGGATCGGCATCCTGACCGCCGGCGCCCCGGTGCCCGCCGAGGACCCGGACGCCGGCACCCCGGACTGCAACAACAGCGTCTGCAACGGCGACTACTACGTCGACCTGTTCAAGAAGTACGGCGTGGCGGACGCCCAGTGGATCCCGATCGACCTGGACCACCGGACCGCCGCCGACGACCCGGCCGTGGTCCGGCAGATCGAGTCGATGACCGGCTTCTTCCTCGGCGGTGGCGACCAGTACCGGTACGTCACCACGATGACCCGGGGCACCGCGCAGCGGGACTCGGCGGCGCTCGCCGCCGTCCGGCGCAAGCTGCGCGGCGGGGCCGTGGTCGCCGGCACCAGCGCCGGCGCGCAGATCATGGCCGGTCGCGACATGATCACCGGCGGTTCGGTCGACCCCGGCCTGCGGGACGGGGCGAAGCCGGGCTACTTCGACGACGCCGACGTGCTCGGCTACCTGCCGAAGGGCGGCTTCGGGTTCTTCACCGCCGGCCTGGTCGACACCCACTTCTCCCGGCGCGGCCGGGAGGCCCGCTCGATCCGGCTCGCCGCCGACACCCACCACCAGCGGGTCTTCGGGCTGGACGAGAACACCGCGCTGGAGGTCACCGGGGTCGGTGGCGGGCACCAGCGGCTGCGGGTGCTCGGGCAGCGCGGGGTGAGCGTGCTCGACCTGCGTACCGCCCGGGTGACCTCGGTCGGTGGGGTGTGGGGGATCGAGGGCGTGCGGTGGAGCCGGCTGACCGCCGGGGACTCCTACCGGGCCGACGGCTGGCGGGTGCTGGTCGCGCCCGGCAAGCCGCCGGTGGTCGCCGCCGACGGCCCGTGCACGGTGGCACCGTCGGACGACGTGCTCTACAACTACGCCCTGGTCGGGCTGGCCGAAGGGCTGGCCGCCCAGGCCGGCTGCGCGTCGGTCGGCGGCACCTCGTACGAGCAGGAGCCGCAGTGGGCGGCCGAGCTGACCCGGGGACGGGGCTTTGCCGCGTACCGGGGTGCGACGGCGACCTCCTTCACCGGTGTGGTGATCGGGATCCACAAGGCGTGACCTGACGGGCTCCCCGCCGCTGGGCGGGGAGCCCGTTCTCCGCCGGGTCGTTGCCCCGGGCGACAGAAGTCGGTCAACCGCCGTCCCCTGTTCACCCCGGTGTCACGCCCCGGGCCGGTGGCTGCGGTTGCGTGGTGGCGCAAGCGTCCCACCCGCCTGGAGGACTTCGTGAATTTCCGTTCCAGCCGCTGGCTGCTCGCCCCCGTGGT
Source organism: Micromonospora auratinigra (assembly GCF_900089595.1). Lineage (GTDB taxonomy): Bacteria > Actinomycetota > Actinomycetes > Mycobacteriales > Micromonosporaceae > Micromonospora > Micromonospora auratinigra. The sequence goes on from NZ_LT594323.1 coordinate 5,537,879, forward strand.
GGCCGGCGCGCTCGCCGCCGCCGGGCTCAGCCTGGTCAACCCGGTGACCGCCGCCGACGCGGCCAACGGCAAGGGCCGCGCCCGCAACGTCATCTTCATCAACGGCGACGGCATGTCGGCCGCCCAGCGCGAGGCCGCCCGCCTCTACCTCGCCGGCTTCGACGGCCAGCTCACCATGGACAAGCTGCCCTATTCCGGCCAGCTCACCACCAGCCCGCACGACCCGAAGTCGCCGATCACCGACTCGGCCGCCGCCGCGACCGCCTGGTCCACCGGCGAGAAGACCTACAACGGCGCGATCGGCGTCGACGTGGACGGCAACCCGCTGCCGATCCTGGGCGCACAGGCCAAGGCCGCCGGCAAGGCGACCGGCCTGGTGACCACCGCGCAGGTCACCGACGCCAGCCCGGCGGCGTTCTTCGCGAACACCGCCAACCGCTCGGCCCAGGACGAGATCGCCCGGCAGTACCTGGAGGTCACCCGGCCGGACGTCATCCTCGGTGGCGGCGAGGACTGGTGGCTGCCCGCCGGCAGCCCGGGCGCGTACCCGGACAAGCCGGCCGAGGACCCGTCCGAGGCCAGCAAGGGCACCAAGGGCGACCTGGTCACCGAGGCGAGGGCCAAGGGTTACCAGTACGTCTCGACCGCCGATCAGCTCCGGACGGCCCGACCCGGCAAGCTGCTCGGCCTGTTCGCCAACGAGGAGCTGTTCCAGCAGCGCCGCGAGGGCGAGGGTGACCGCTACGACCCGCCGGCCAGCCTGGCCACGATGACCTCGAAGGCGCTCGACACCCTGTCGCGCAACAAGAAGGGCTTCTTCCTCTTCGTCGAGGAGGAGGGCATCGACGAGTTCGCCCACGAGAACAACGGGACCCGGATGCTCCAGGCCCTCGGCGAGCTGGAGAAGGCCGTCGCGGTGGCCCGCAACTTCGCCGCCACCCACCCGGACACCCTGGTCGTGGTGACCGGCGACCACGAGTGCGGCGGCCTCACCGTCGAGGACACCGGCACCGCCGACGAGTCCGGTGACGGCATCTCGGCCGAGGACGGCCCGTTCCCGGTCAAGGGCAGCGCCCTCACCTTCAACCTGGACTGGACCACCAGCGGGCACACCGGCGTGGACGTGCCGGTCACCGCGTACGGCCCGCTGGCCGAGGAGTTCACCGGCAAGCACCCGAACACCCACGTGCACGACGTGCTCGCCCGGATCCTCACCCGCTGATCCGGCCGGCCGCGCCCTCCCGCCCCCACGAGGGGTGGGAGGGCGCGGCCGTTCAGCCCAGTAGCGCGAGCAGGTCGCCGAGGGAGGCCAGCGGGCGTCGGTGGGGCGTCACGAAGATGTAACAGAAGTTACGTATTGAGCAGTGAACTTAATGGATGTAACTTCTGTTTCATCGCTTCGTGGCCCCCCGGAGGTGCCCATGTCCCTTGCCCGCAACCCCCGCCGACTGTCCCTGGTGGCCGGTGCCGCAGCCCTGATCACCCTTGCCCCGATCGGCGCGACCGCCGCGTACGCCCAGGTCACCCGGGTACGTCAGGGCAGCTCGGCCGACGTCAGCCGGGCCGCCTGGTCCGGCCCGGCGTACACGATGAACGGCTCCGGCGGGATCGTCACCGCGACCATGACCAAGGCGATCGACGCCATCCGCGGCGGCACCGGCTCGATCGACGTGGTGGTGATCGCCGGCTCCGGCACCGGCACCCCGGAGTGCGACGTGATCACCGGCCTGACCGGCGTCAACTCCTGCACCACGCTCACCCTGACCGCCGCCCGCGACGGCAACGACAGCCAGGCGAACACCGACATCCGCAACGCCGAGTTCGTCTACTTCGCCGGTGGCAACCAGTGCAACTACGTGGCCTGGAAGGGCACCGCGCTGGAGGCGTCGGTGGAGTCCGTGGTGGCCAAGGGCGGTGGCGTCGGCGGCGGCAGCGCCGGCCACCACGTCAACAGCGACATCGTGTACGACGCCTGCACCGCGAGCGCCACCTCGGCGACCGCGCTGGCGAACCCGTACGACCGGTCGCTGACCTTCACCACCGGCATGTTCCGCTGGCCCAACTACGCCAACACCATCAACGACTCGCACTTCGTCACCCGGGACCGGATGGGGCGGACCATGGCCTTCGTGGCCCGGGCGGTCAAGGACGGCCTGGCCACCGGCGGCAAGGCGTGGGGCGTCGGGGTCGAGGAGGGCGCGTCGCTCTACATCGACCGGTCCGGGCTGGCCACCCTCAGCGGGCCCAGCGCGTACGTGGTGCTCGGCGACCACCAGCCCGAGGTGGCCGTCTCCGGGCAGCCGCTCACCTACACCAACTTCAAGATCTGGAAGCTCGGCAACGGCGGCACCTACGACTTCGCCAACCGGCCCACCTGCGGCTACTACCTGAAGAGCGTGCGGGCCGGCGTGCCGGACAGCAGCCTCTACAGCGGCACCCCGGTGACCGACTGCTCGACCACCCCGCCGCCGCCCAGCGGTGGGTCCAGCTACGCCGAGGTGGAGCCGAACGACAGCCGTACCGCCGCCAACGACATCACCGGGCTGACCTACCCGGCCACGGTGACCGGGGACATGAAGGCCAGTACCGACCGGGACTACTTCGCGCTCACCCTGAACAGCGGCCAGACGCTGACCGCGAACTGCGCGATCCCGACCGCGTACGACGCCGACCTGTACCTGCTCAGCTCGACCGGCAGCACGCTGACCCGCTCGGTGAACAGCGGCGCGGGCGCGGACGAATCGGTCACGCTGACCCGGACCGCGTCCGGCTCGGCCACGTACTACCTCGACCTGGAGGCGTACGCGGGCTCCGGCACCGCCGACTACACCTGCACGGTCAGCAAGTCCTGATTCCGGCACCCCCCGAGGAGCCCGTGGGAGGAACGGCCCCCAACCGTCCCTCCCACGGGCTCACCCCTGCGCGCGCTCGGGGTGCACCGGCCCGCGAGGGCGGGCCGTTACGCTCGCCCCGTGTCGAACCCCGATCTCGTCGACGAGTCGCCGGCCGTGGGCGTCGCGGCCCTGATCCGCCAGCGGCTCGGCGAGTGCAGCCCGGCGGAGCGCCGGGTGGCCCGCGCCCTGCTCGCCTCCTATCCGGCCGCCGGCCTGGGCACCGTCGCCGCCCTCGCCGAGCGGGCCGAGGTGAGCGCCCCGACCGTGCTCCGCTTCCTGTCCCGGCTCGGCTTCGGCGGCTATCCCGAGTTCCAGCGGGCGCTGCGCGACGAACTGGCCGAGCGGGAGACCTCGCCGCTGACCGCGTACCGGGCCAGCGAGCGCAGCGGGGCCCCGCCCGAGGGGGCGCTGTCCCGGGCCGCGCACACCCTGCCCGAGGCGGTCGCCGGCACCCTCGCCGAGCTGCCGCAGGGCGAGCTGGACGCCGCCGTACGCCTCTTCGCCGACCAGCAGCTGCGGGTCACCGCGGCCGGTGGCCGGTTCTCCGGCCTGCTCGCCCACTACCTGGTGCTGCACCTGATGCAGGTACGCGGCAACAGCCGGCTGCTGCCGGTCAGCCCGGTGGAGCGCACCGACATGCTGGTCGACGTGGGCAAGCGGGACCTGGTCACCCTCTTCGACTTCCGCCGGTACGAGGAGCCGACGCTGGCGCTGGCCCGGGAGGTCACCTCGCGGGGGGCCAAGGTGGTGCTCTTCACCGACCGGTGGCTCTCCCCGGTGGCCGGCCTGGCCGAGGTGGTGCTCCCCGGCCGGGTCGACTCACCCTCGCCGTACGACAGCTTCGTGCCGGCGTTGGCCCTGGTCGAGACGGTGGTGGCGGGGTTGATCGACCGGCTCGGCCCGGTGGCGGGTGCCCGGCTCAAGGCGATGGAGGCGGCGCAGCAAGCGTTCGGCAGGTGATCGCCGCGCGTTACAGAAAACTGTAACCCCACCGAAATAGTAACGTGAGTTACAGTCCGGGGGCTGGTTCGTTCTGGCCCCCGGAAGGACTCCCCATGCGCATCCGACAGTTCGCCCTCCTCGGCGCGGCCTCGGCGTTGCTCGCCGCCACCGCCGCCTGCGGCAGCTCCACCGACTCCCCGTCCTCCAGCGGCGGCGCCGACATCAAGCCGGTCTCCGTCACCATCGACGGGGTCGGCGCGGTCACCACCGACAACAACCTGGCCAAGAAGGTCCCCGCCGACGTCCGTGGCCGGGGCACCCTCACCGTCGCCACCAACGCGCCCTACCAGCCCTTCATCGACTTCAAGGTCGAGGGCAAGAACGACGAGTTCAAGGGCCTCGACTACGACCTGTTCCAGGCCGCCTCGGCCCGGCTCGGGCTGAAGGCCACCTTCACCCAGCAGCCCTTCGACGGCCTGGTCCCCGGCCTCCAGGCCGCCAAGTACGACGCCATCGCCGGCGGCATCACCGACAAGAAGGAGCGCCAGCAGGTCGCCACCTTCGTCGACTACTCCGCCTCCGGCACCGGCTTCCTGGTCAAGACCGGCAACCCGCTGGGCGTGAAGACCGTGGCCGACCTCTGCGGCCGCAAGGTCGCCGTGCAGAAGGCGAGCAACCAGGCGAAGAACCTGGCCACGTACTCCAAGGACAGCTGCGCCGGCAAGGCGATCGAGGTCAAGGAGTACCCGGAGAACCCGCAGGCCGTGCAGGCGCTGATCGCCGGCAACGTCGACGTGGTCGCCGCCACCAAGGTCAACCTGGTGGACACCGCCGGCTCGCTCACCGGCAAGGCCGAGCTGGTCGACGACGCCTCCGCCCCGAACGGCTGGCTGGCCAGCCCGAACGGCTTCGGCTTCCTCAAGGCCAACAAGGAGCTGGCCGAGGCGTACCGGGGCGCGGTGCAGTCCCTGATCGACGACGGCACGTACGCCAAGATCCTCGGCCAGTGGAAGCAGACCCCGATCGCGATCAAGCAGGCCACCATCGACCAGGCCATCGACTGACCCCGGCCCACCCTGGACCGCGGTCGCCGGGCGCCCTCCACATCCGTGAGGGCGGGCCCGGAGAGGCGCCCGGCGACCGCTGACCCTTCTTCCGCCCCCTCCGCAGGAGGCACGCCACATGAGCACCACCACCCCCGACACCCCGGCCGTACGGGTCGTCCCCGTCCGGCACTACGGGCGCTGGCTGACCGCGCTGGTCGTGGTCGGGCTGGCCGCCCTGTTCCTCCGGGCGCTGTTCACCAGCCCCAACCTGGAACCCGCCACGATCGCCCACTACCTGTTCAAGGACTACGTCCTCGACGGCGTGGTCACCACGCTCTGGCTCACCCTGCTGGCCATGCTGCTCGGCACGGCCGGCGGCATCCTGCTCGCGGTGATGCGGCTGTCCGACAACCCGGTGCTGCGCGGCGTCTCCTGGGCCTTCATCTGGATCTTCCGGGGCACCCCGCTGCTGGTCCAGATCATCTTCTTCGGCTTCCTCGGGGCGCTCTTCCCCCGGCTCACGCTGACCGTGCCGTTCACCGGCACCATCCTCTTCGACAAGCCGACCAGCGTGGTGGTCACCGGCACCGTGGCCGCCGTACTGGCCCTCTCGCTCAACGAGATGGCGTACGCCGCCGAGGTGATCCGGGGCGGCATCCTCGCCGTGGACGGCGGGCAGACCGAGGCCGCCGCGGCGCTCGGCATGGGCCCGACGTTGACCCTGCGCCGGGTGGTGCTGCCCCAGGCGATGCGGGTGATCATCCCGCCGATGGGCAACGAGACGATCACCATGCTGAAGTCCACCGCGCTGGTGTCCATCATCGCCGGGCGCGACCTGATGACCGCGGTGCAGACCGTCTACCAGAACAACTACAAGGTGATCCCGCTGCTGGTGGTGGCGGCGATCTGGTACCTCGCGCTGGTCAGCCTCCTGTCGGTGGGCCAGTGGCTGATCGAGCGCCGGTTCGGGCGCGGTTTCACCCGGGGAGGCGTGCGATGACTCCGATGGTGCGCGCCGAGGGCGTGACCAAGCGGTTCGGCCCGATCGAGGTGCTCAAGGGCATCGACTTCAGCGTGGCCCCCGGCGAGGTGGCCTGCCTGCTCGGGCCCTCCGGCTCCGGCAAGTCCACCTTCCTGCGCTGCGTCAACCACCTGGAGCGGATCGACGGCGGCCAGCTCTGGGTCGACGGCGAACTCGTCGGCTACCGCCGCCACGGCGACAAGCTGCACGAACTGAAGGCGCGCGAGGTGGCCGTCCGCCGCCGGGACATCGGCATGGTGTTCCAGCGGTTCAACCTCTTCCCGCACCTGACCGCGCTCGGCAACATCGTCGAGGCCCCGGTCCGGGTCCTCGGCACCCCACGCGAGAAGGCCCGCGAGCAGGCCCAGCGACTGCTCGACCGGGTCGGCCTGGCGGAGAAGGCCGGCCACTACCCGAGCCAGCTCTCCGGCGGCCAGCAGCAGCGGGTCGCCATCGCCCGGGCGCTGGCCATGCGCCCCAAGCTGATGCTCTTCGACGAGCCCACCTCGGCGCTCGACCCGGAACTGGTCGGCGAGGTGCTCGACGTGATGAAGGGGCTCGCCGCCGACGGGATGACCATGGTGGTGGTGACCCACGAGATGGGCTTCGCCCGCGAGGTCGCCGACCAGGTCGCCTTCCTCGACGGCGGGGTGGTGGTCGAGGCCGGGCCGCCCGACGAGGTGCTCGGCCGCCCCCGGCACGACCGCACCCGCGCCTTCCTGGACAAGGTCCTCTGATGGGGCAGTTGCTCGCGGCGGCCGGCGACCGGCTGGCCGCGTACCACGAGCGGCTCGCCCAACTGGTCGCGGTGGACTCCGGCTCCCGGCACGTCGAGGGGCTGCGGGCCGCCGGCGACCTGGTGCAGGCGTGGTGCCTCGCCGCCGGGATGGCGGTCGAGCGGGAACCCGTCGCCGACCCGGCCGGCCGACCGCTCGGCGACGTGCTGGTCGCCCGACGACGGGGCACCGGCACCCGCCGGATCCTGCTCGCCGGGCACCTCGACACCGTGTTCCCGCCCGGCACGGCCGCCACCCGGCCGTTCCGCGTGCAGGACGGCCGGGCGTACGGGCCGGGGGTCAGCGACGACAAGGGCGGAGTGCTCGCCGGACTCGCCGCCGTCGAGGTGCTCACCGCACTCGACCGGCACGGGTACGGCGAACTGGTGCTGGTCTGCACGCCGGACGAGGAGATCGGTTCACCCGGCAGCCGCCCGCTGCTGCGTACCCTCGGGGCCGAGGCCGACGTGGCGCTCTGCCTGGAGTGCGCCCGCGACAACGGCGACCTGGTGTCGGCGCGCAAGGGCGTGGCCGACCTGGAGGTGACCCTGCGGGGCCGGGCCGCGCACGCCGGCATCGAGCCGGAACGCGGGGCGAACGCGCTGCTCGCCGCCGCCCGGCTGACCGTCGCCTTCGACCAGCTCAACGGCCGCTGGCCGGGGGTCACGGTCAACGTCGGCGTGCTGGAGGCCGGCGGCCGACCCAACGTGGTGGCAGACCGGGCGCGGATGCTGGTCGACCTGCGCGCCTGGCGGGTCGGCGAGTACGAGGCGGCGCTGGCCGAGATCCGCCGGCTGGTCGCCCAGCCGGCCGTCTCCGGGGTCCGCGCCGAGCTGGCCGTGCACGCGCCCACCCCGCCGTGGGAGCCGGGACCGACCGGGCGGCGCCTCGCCGAGCTGGCGGCGAAGGTGGGCGCCGGCATCGGCGTACCGGTGGCGCACACCGCGACCGGCGGCTGTGCCGACGCGAACCTGCTGGCCGAGGCGGGCGCGGCGGTGCTGGACGGGCTGGGCCCGGTGGGCGGTGCGGACCACAGCCCGGGCGAGTGGCTGGACCTGGACTCGGTGGTGCCCCGGGTGGCGCTGCTGGCCGGCCTGATCGACGAGGTGACCCACGCCGACCTGCCCTGAACACGCCGGAGGGCCGGCCTCCCGTCCCGGGAGACCGGCCCTCTCGCGCGTCGGTCAGGAGCTGTAACCGCGGCCCGCGATCCAGTTGGCCAGCTCGGTCACGTCCATCCAGTACTCCGGCTCGTTCGGGCTGGCCGGGTCGGCGATCAGCACCGTGTTGCCGTCGTCCTTGTACTCCACCACGGTCAGGTAGTGACCGGGGTAGCTGTGCTCGACGCCGTCGACGTCCTTCGCCCCACCGAGGATGTTGGCGACGACCGGGCGGTCCGCGTCCACGGCGGCCTTCACGTCCGCCCGCAGCCGCTCCACCTGCTCCCGGGTGGCGACGTCGTCGCGGATCTCGGTGGTCCGGTACTTGCCGCCGGTGTACTCGTTGAGCACCCGGGTGATGTCGATCGCCGAGTCGGTGCCGTTCTCGGTGGTGCCCAACTTGCGGGCCAGCTCGTCCTGGCTGACCTCCTTGCCCTCCGCCGACAGGGCGATCCGGGTCGAGGCCGGGCCGCAGTAGTAGAAGTTCGGCTGCGCCTCGTACTCGTAGCCGGCGCGGCGCTCACCCTTGCCCTTGCCGGTCTTGTCCGCCTTGTCGGCGGTGACCGGCGCGGCGTGGGCCGGGGCGGCGTACGCGGCCACGGCCGGGCCGGCGACGATCCCACCGGACATGACCAGACCGGCGGCGGACAGCAGGCTGCTACGGAAGATCGAGTTCATGTCGAAGCTCCATTCGGGGGTTGTCGTCCCGTCGCGGGACGCAGCACCGGGAGTGGCGCTCGGCTGTGCTCTCGGGGGCGCGGGCCGGGGCGGCCCGCTCGCTCACGGGGGTGCAACGACCGCCCGGCGGCCCCGATTCCGCCGCGTGGCGTCGGCCACCCCCGAACCGGACACTGAGCCCACCAGCGCCCTGACGTGCGGAAGCGGGCCGTAGAGGCGTGGCGTTCGAGTGCGGCGGCCGGGCAGTCTCGCTGGCGCTGGCGCTGGCGCTGGCGCTGGCGCTGGCTCGGACCGGCCGGCACCGGCTCGGCCGGAGGCGGCCCCGGCGGTGGGCAATCGGCCGCTACAAGCTTGATGACCCAAACGGTTCAGCGGAGGTTCGCGGGCCCCGCAGCCGTGAATCGTTTACGCCGTCAACTTTGCAGCGACCGGAACGTGGTCTCATGCCGCAGCGTGCGGGCGTGCGCTCACTCGACGGGCGGGAGACTGCCCAGCAGGCGGGTGACGGCGATCTCGATGACCACCCGCTCCGGGTTGGGGCGCGGCTGGCGGTAGCGCTCGGCGTAGCGCCGCTCGGCCTCCGCCACCGCTTCCGGGTCGCGGCGCAGCACCGCCCGGCCCTCCACGGTCAGCCACCAGCGGCCGTCCACGTGGCAGGCCGCCGCCGGGACACCGGCCGGGCCGGCCGCCGCCACGTGCCGGGCCTTGGCCGAGCCGGCCGAGGTGATCACCCGGGCCAGGCCGGCGTCCGGGTCGAAGGTGACCCCCACCGGGACCACGTGCGGGGTGCCGTCCGCGCGCAGGGTGGTCAGCGTGGCCAGGTGCCGCTCGCGGAAGAACCGGACCACCCGCTGGTCGTGGGGGTCCAGCCGGTGATTGCCCGCCATCTGCCGTCCTCGGTCCGTCGGTCCGGGCCGACGTCGACCCGAATGGAGATCATGACACGGGACGGCGGGGCAGCTCCGGCGGCGACGGGAACTCCGCCCGATCGGCGGCCGCCTGCTGCGCGGCGCGGTGCTTGGCGACCAGCCGGCCCAGGTAGAACAGCGTGCCGGCGAGCACGCCCATGTCGTCCAGGTAGATCGGGTCGGGGAGCAGGTCGACCGGGAGGATCGTGTAGATCAGCGCGCCGTAGAAGGCGAACTTGCCGCCCGCTCCCAACGCGCCGAGCAGGCGGTAGGTGCGGAACACCCGGACGGCGAGCCACACCGCGCCGACCAGCGTCGCCAGCGCGAGGACGCCACCGAGCACGACAAGGATCCAGGTCTCGCGGGACACGAGGTCACGCTAGCCCAGCCGGGCCACTCCCGCCCGGCGACTCAGTACGCCGGCACGGCGGCCCGGCCCCGGGCCACCGGCACGGTCTCCGTGCCGCGGACGGTGGCCGGCAGCTCACGGGTGGTCTCCGGCCCGGTCAGTTCCACGATGGAGAGCGCCGACTGCTGCTCCGGGGCGGGGCGGGTCGCGGCGTACGCCTCGTCGCGCAGGCTCCGCGCGGCGGCGGCGGCCAGCTCGGCGGCCCGCCAGGCGGCCTGCTCCCGGGTGCGGGCGGCGTCCTGCCGGGCGCGCACGTTGTCCCGGATCAGCCGGCGCAGCAGCAGTTCCTGCTCCACCGGGTGCCGGCGCGGATCCCAGCCCTGGTGACCGAGGATGTCGCTGAGCTGCTCGACGGTGATGTCCTTGCGCCACTGCGCGTCCAGCGCCGCCCGGTGCAGCCAGCGCTCCCGGTCGGCGTACTCGGCGGGGGTCCGGGCGGTCCGCGGCAGCGGCAGCGCGGCGGCGGCGGCCAGCCGACGGACCTGCTCCTCCGCCGCCTCGTACGCCTGCCACGCCTCCTCGACCTCCTCCTGGGCGGCCAGCCACTCGGTCCGCCGCCGCTCGGCGGTGGCCGTCGCGCGGGCCGCGGCCACCTCCAGCTCCCGGGCGTACCGGGCCCGCTCGCGGGCCTCCTCGGCCAGCTCCAGGCTGCTCGGCCGGGCGGCCTCGCTGATCCGGTCGCCGAACACCGCCCGGAACCGGTCCGGCAGGACGATCAGGGCGGCGACCACGATCGCCGCCACGGCGAGCAGGGCCAGCCAGATGACGGCGGCCTGGGGGACGTCGGGCAGGACGGTGGAGAAGACGGTCTGCATCACCAGCACCTCGTGGGGGCGGTCGGAAGGTCGCGGTCTGGGGCCCCGGGGCGGGGCGGAGGAGCGCCGCCGGTACGGCGCGGAGCCGTACCCGGAAAGCGGCGGGAGCATGCCGAGGGCCGCGGGCGCGGCCGGCGCGGTCAGGCGCTCGGCGGGCCGCGCCGGGCGACGGAGGCCCGACCGGGATCGCCGGCCGGCGTGGCCGGGGCGGTGTCCACCGGCGCCGACGCCACGTCGGGGGCGGCGGACCGCGACGGTACGCCGGTGGCCGGACCGCCCGACGCCGCGCGCGGGGCGCGGGTGGGGAAGTCGGCGGCCGAGGCGGCCGTGGTGGACCAGGTGATGGCGGTGACGCCGACGCCGGCCGGGGCGGCCGGTCGGTCGGCCGTCGTCGCGGCGGCCCGCAGGTCCAGCGCCGGGCGGCTCGTCGCCGCTGGGCGGAGCGGGTCGACGGGGGCCGGCGCGGCCAGGCCGTTGAGCCCGACGACCAGCACCAGGGCGGTCGCCGCCATCCGGGTGAGCCGGCGCAGGGTGCGCAGCGTGGCCGCCCGGACCGGGGTGGCGAACGCTACGGACTGCACCGCTTCAACCTATCGGTCAGGACCGGCTCATGCACCCCGGCAATCCTCGCGGGCGACGTGACCCGCCCCACGACACCCCTGTGGACGGAGCGGTCCCACGGCGGGATACGACCGCCGGACGACCGCCGGATGCATCGACAGTGATGAGATTGTCCACAGTTATCCGACCGGTCGCGTCGGGCACCATCGAGCCGGACGGGGACCGTCGATCGTCCCCGCCGTACCCCGAGCAGGCAGGGAGAACCTCATGGGAGCACCGCGCCGCGCGGCGGCCGTCGTCGCCGCCCTCACCGCCGCCACCGCGCTGACCGCCACCCCCGCGTACGCGGCGACCGGCACCGTCGACACCGGCCCGCTGCGCCCGGTCGACGCCGTGGACGTGCAGCGGTACGCCGGCGACTGGTACCAGGTGGCCGCGATTCCGCAGCTCTTCGAGATCCAGTGCTGGAAGAACGTCAAGGCCCGGTACGACGTCCAGACCGACGGCACCATCGGGGTCCGCAACACCTGCCGGACCATCGTGGGCAGCACCAGCACGGTCACCGGCCGGGCCCGCAGCGAGAACCCGCCGGCGAACTCGGCGCTCACGGTGTCCTTCCTGCGGCTCGGTGACCGGTGGATCTACCTGAACGGCCCGAACTACGTGATCATCGGGCTGGACCCGGAGTACCGCTGGGCCGTCGTCGGTGACCCCGACCGCAGCAGCGGCTTCGTGCTGTCCCGGGAGCCGGCCCTGGACGCGGGGCAGCTCGCCGCCGCCAAGGCGGTCCTCACCGCCAACGGGTACGACCTCTGCGACTTCCGCACCACCCGCCAGGACGGCGGTGCCCGCGCCGGCGCGTTCTGCTGACCGGCCCGACGGCCCACCCGGTGCCCCCGAGGCACCGGGTGGGCCGTCGGCTCACTCGGCCCGCAGCCCGTCCGGCCGGGTCAGCCGCCACAGCACCGGCAGGCTGGCCCCGGTCACCAGCAGCACCACCCCGGCGCCCAGCCCGACCCCCAGCCCGACCACCGGCCAGTTCACCACCACCGGCGCGCCGACCAGGCGGAGCAGGACCGCCCCCAGGGCCAGCCCGACGCCGGCGGCGAGGAGCAGGCCGGCCAGCACCGGCACCCCGGTCTGCCCCAGCACCGACCAGCCGAGGGTGCTGCGGGGCGTCCCGACGGCGACCAGGGTGGCGAGCAGCCGGCGGCGCTCCCGGAGCTGCTCCAGGACCCCGACCAGCATGCTCACCCCGATCAGCACCAGGGTGACCACCGCGCCGGCGAGCAGGCCTCGGCGGACGTTGGCGAACGGCCGGCTCTCGGTGGTGGCGTCGAGGGTGAGGACCGCGCCGGTCGGACCGACGGCGTTGCGGACCCGCTCCACCGCGTCCCGGTCGCCCGGGTCGAGGCGGAGCAGCGCGGTCGCGCCGGCCTGCTGCGGGGTCAACTCGCCCAGGGCGGCGGGAGTGATCAACAGGCCGTTGTGCCGCCCGCCCATCGGGTCGTCCCGCCCGGGCACGGTCCGGGCCCGGGCCGGCACCCGCCACGGCGTCGCGCCGTTGTCGAAGGTGACCGCGGATCCCGGTGTCACCCCGGCGGGCGGGGCGTCCCGCCAGGTCAGGAAGACGTCGCCGTCGGCGCAGTCGCCCAGCCGGGCGTACTCGGCGAGGGCGGCGCAGTCACCGACCCGCACGTCGGCGCCGGACCCGTCCCCGCCGGCCGGGCGCGGCGACGTCGGGAAGGCCGCGAACGACAGCGTGCCGACGCTGCGGGTCACACCCGGCACCGCGGCCAGCCGGTCGAGCACCTGCCGGGGCTGCGCCGGGTCGTGCAGCGCGACCAGCACCTGTGCCCGGCTCGGGTCCTGCCCGCTGGGCCGGCGGAACTCGTCCTGCACCCCGGCCACCAGCATCTGCAGTCCGATGGTGCCGGCCACGGCCACCGCCACGCCGCCGACCAGCCGGGCCGGGGCGGCACTGTCCAGTTGCAACCGGCGGACCGCGAGCTGCCAGGCCGGCGGTCCGCCGCGCAGCGGACGTGCCAGCAGGTCGACCAACCAGGGCAGGACGGTGACCGTACCGATCAGCAGCAGCACCGCGCCCGCCACCACCCGTGCGTCGGTGCCGGCCGAGCGGGCGGTCCGGACGTCGCCGACCGGCAGCAGCAGGGCCACCCCGGCGGCGGGCAGCACCAGCCGCCACCAGAGCCGGCGGCGGGCCGGGGTGGCCCGTCGGCTGACGCCCAGCGGCGTGACCAGGACCTGCCGCAGGGCCAGCAGCGCCGTCCCGGCGGCGAGGAGCGGTACGGCCAGCGCCACCACCGCGACCAGCCACGGCACCGGCCGCAGGTCGTCCGGATAGACGCTGATGTCGTACAGCGAGATCACCGTGGCCAGTTGTCGGCCGGCGAGGAAGAGCGCCCCGCCGACGGCGAGCCCGAGCAGCGCGGCGGCACCGGCCTCGGCGGCGGCGATCCGGCGGACCATGCCGGCGTCGGCGCCGAGCAGCCGCAGCGCCGCCAGCCGGCGGTCGCGTTGTTCCCCGCCGAACCGGACCGCGGCCGCCAGGAACACCACGATCGGCAGCAGCAGCACCACGAAGACCACCACCACGAGCAGCCAGAGCATCGGCCCGAACTCCTCGCCCGGGCCGCCCCCGCCGAAGCGGTCGAGCCGGGTCGCGTCCTCGTCGGCGGCGGCGCGACCGAGGTAGAACGCCAGCTCGTGCGGGCCGGCCAGGCCCTCGCGGCCGATCGTTCCGGTGACCCGGGCCCCGTCCAGGCGGGGCGCGAACAGCTTCCCGTCCGGCGACTCCAGCAGCTCGCGCAGCGCCGGCGAGACCACCACCTCACCCGGGCGGGGCAGCGCGGTCAGCCCCGGCGGCACCGGCGCGTCCGGGCCCTCCGGGTGCAGGATCCGGCCGCGGACCGGACGGTCCCGGAAGACCGTGTCCACCGGGACGACCAGCACGGTGTTCCCGGCCGTCGCCAGGTCCGGGCGCACCCCCAGGTCGGCCCGGGCCGCGGTGCGCTCGGCGCGGGCGTCGACCGCGCCGGGCACGGCCGCCGCCAGCAGCAGCATCGCCACGCCGACCCCGACGCCCAGCGCGGTGAGCAGGGTCCGGGTCCAGCCGGCCCGCCCGCCGGTGACCGCCATCCGGGCGCCCATCGCCAGGTCGCCCGCCGTGGCCCGCAGCCGGCCGCCGGGCCGGCGCCGCTCCGTCGCGGTCACGCGACCTGCTCCAGGCTGCGGGCCCGACCGTCCCGGACCACCACTTCCCGGTCGGAGTACGCGGCCACCCGCGCCTCGTGGGTGACCAGCACGACGGCGGCGCCGGTCTCCCGGGCCGCCCCGGCGAGCAGTCGCATCACCCGCTCACCGTTGAGTGAGTCCAGTGCCCCGGTGGGCTCGTCGGCGAAGATGACCCGAGGGCCGGTGACCAGCGCGCGGGCCACCGCCACCCGCTGCCCCTGGCCGCCGGAGATCTCGCCGGGGCGCTTGCCGGCGACGTCGGTCACCTCCAGCCGCTCCAGCCACTCGGTGGCCCGCCGTTCCGCCTCGCGGCGGGGCACCCGTTCCAGGCGCAGCGGTAGCGCCACGTTCTCCTGGCAGGTCAGCTCCGGCACGAGCTGCCCGAACTGGAAGACGAAGCCGAACTCGCGACGGCGCAGCGCGCTGCGCCCGGCGTCGGGGAGGGTCGTCAGGTCGGTGCCCCGGTAGCGGACCCGGCCCCGGTCCGGGGTCACGATGCCGGCGAGGCAGTGCAGCAGGGTGGACTTGCCGGAGCCGGACGGTCCCATCACCGCGAGCACCTCCCCGGCCCGTACGGACACCGAGGCGCCGGCGAGGGCCGGGGTGGGGCCGAAGGAGCGGTGCAGGTCCTCGCCGACGAGCAGCGGTTCGGCGCTCATCCGCGCACCTGCAGGGCGAGCTCGTCGAGACGGGCGGCGGTCAGCTCCAGCCAGCGCAGGTCGGCTTCGAGGTGGAACAGCGCGTGGTCGCAGATGAGCTGATCGGCGAGGTCGCCGTGGCTCTTGCGGCGGGTCAGCTCGCGCATCAGCCGCAGGTGCTCGGCGCGCTGGGTGTCCAGCAGTTCACCGGCGGAGCGGCCGGTGAGCAGGGCGAGCACCACCTTGGTGTAGAGCACGCTCTGCAGGTACGGCTCGGGCTTCTCGGGTTGGGAGAGCCACTGCCGGACGTCGGTGACCCCGGCGTCGGTGACCGCGTACCGCTTGCGTTCGGGGCCCTCGCCGGGCTCGACCGAGTCCACCGTCACCAGGCCGTTGCGCAGCAGCCGGGAGAGGGTCGAGTAGACCTGGCCGAAGGCGAGTGGTCGGGCGTGCCCGAACCGCTCGTCGTACGCCCGCTTGAGGTCGTATCCGTGCCGGGGGCTGGACTCCAGCAACCCGAGGAAGGTGTGACCGATCGACATGGACGCGACTATACACACTAGGTATACGTCGTAGGTATACCGGATCCGAAAGGGCGCGGCACCCCGGGAAGGGGGTGCCGCGCCCGTCGTTCGTCGGTGCCGGTCAGTCGGTGCCGAGCACCGGCGGCGCGGCCGATCGGCCGTCGCCCCAGACCATCTCGTCCTCGGTCAGCCAGGTGAGGTGCTCGTCCGACTCGTCGTCGCCGTGCTGGCCGTTGCGGCCCAGCACGCCGTTGCGCCCCGCCATCGCGGGCCGGTTGCCGGTGGCGCCCCGGCCACCGTTGGACCGGCTCTCGCCGTCGGCCACGACGCCCTTGCCGCCCGCGAGCCGGCCGGCGCCGGCCGCCGACCGGTTCTCCAGCCCGCCGCCCAGCCGGCCGGCGCCCGCCGACGATCCGGTGGAACCCGCCAGCGAGCCGGTGCCGACGCCGGGGACGCCGAAGAAGGAGTTGCCGCCGCCGCCCGGCAGGGTCGGGGACGCGGCCGCGACGCTGGTGCCGCCGAGGCCGACGGTCGGACCGGTGGGGGCGAGCGGGACGGCGGCCCCGGCCAGCGAGGTGCCGCTGGGGTCGTCGGCGCCGACACCGCCGACCAGGCCGGTGGTGCCGACCGTGCCGACGGACCCGACCGTGCCCGGACCGCCGGTGCCGGAGTGCGAGGTGCCCACCGTGCCGCTGGTCGGCGCGGTGTGGTGCCCGCCGGAGGTGGTCGCGGTGGCACCCGGGTTGGCCCCGAACGTGCCGGAACTCGGCCCGCCGCTGGGCGTGCCCACCGACGGACCGCTGCTCAGCCGGGTCAGGTCCGAGGCGGTGTGGCCGGGCGTCCGGTCGTCCGGCTTCTGGGGCACGACGATCCGGTCGTACGCGGAGAAGTCGTAGCCCTCGGCGAGCTTGGCCACCACCTGGACCATCCGCTGGTGGGCCTTCTCCTGCTCGGCCTCGTCCTGCGAGTGACCGACGAAGCCGCCGATGACCGCGCCGACGCCACCGCCCATCACGAAGCCCTTGACCGCGCCGCCGATCAGCTTGTCGTTGTCGTCGGTCTCCTCCGGGCTCTCCGCCTTGGCCTTGGCGTCGCGCAGCTCGGTGGCCATCATGTCCAGCGCCTGCCGCATGCCGGCCATGCCCTCGGCGATGCTGCCGGAGTAACCGACGACCAGGTCCACCCGCTCCTGGAACTTCAGCGCGGCGTCGCCCGTCCAGGTCCTGTTGAGCGCCTCCAGATCGGCCGACAGGTCCCGGCCGAGGCCCTCGACGGTGTCCTTCAGCGAGCTCCACTGGCTGCTCAGGGTCTCGATCTGCTTCGGGTCACCGGAGGTCACGCCCTGGTAGAGCTCCTTGTGGCTGACGTGCTCGTAGCGCTGGGTGTACTCAGACACGGGGATCCCCACCCTTCACCGGCTTCAGCACCTCGTCGACCCCGGCGAGGGCGGCGAGGATGTCGGCCGCGGCGGCGGCGTTGCGCGCCTCCGCGGTCCGGTAGTTGGTCATGATCGTCTTGGTCGCCTCCCGGGTGGCGACGATGGCCCGGTGCAACCGCTCGGCGTGTGCGACGTAGCCCGCGTACACCTTGGAGTAGCGCTGCGAGTTGTCCACCGCGTCGGTGAACGTGCCGAGCGCCGGTGGCCGGCACTGCATCTCGGTGTTGAGCTTGCGCAACACCGACTCGGCCTCGCTCAGCCGCTGCTCGAGCCGCTGGTGAAAGTCCTCCAAGGACAGTACGTCTACTGTCGTCCGCCCGCTCATGGCTGCATCCCCGTAGTCATCGTCGAGAACCGTTGGCCACGCTCAGGTTAGTCGACCGGTGCCAACCGGGGCGACCCGTTCCCGATCGCCCTCCACATCGGAGCGTGTGCCGCCTCATCCGCCCTGCGCGGCGGCACTGCCGGCCGGTGCGGGCGCGGACGGCCCGGCGCCACCCGCCCGGGCACCCGGGTCGAACTGGGCCATCGCGTCGTCCTTGACCAGGGTCGGGCCGGTCGGCACCAGGGCCAGCAGCGACGCCGGTACCGCGAGCGGCGTCACCCCGCCGTAGCCGAGTGCGATCTGGGCGTTGGGCCCGAGCGGGTAGCGGACCCCCTGCGGCGTGATCAGGTAGACCGTCGACCCGGCCGCCGCCCTGCCGCTCTCCCCGGCCCCGGCCTGGGCCAGCACGCCCTTGCCGCCCGGCAGCAGCACGCTCTCCGCGGTCGCCACCGCGTCCCGGCCGCCCTGCCGCGCGGCGACCCCCCGGGTCCCGGTCAGCTCGGCCGGCGGCTGGTCGAAGACCTCCAGCGTCGTGGTCGGCGGCTGGTCCGCCCCGGCCGACCGGTACGTGACGCAGAGCACCGACCGCCCGGCCCGCACCTCGTGCAGCGCGGGCAGCCGCTGCGGCAGGCCGTCGGCGTCCAGCCGCTGGTCGGTCAGGAGCTGGCCGGCCTGGTCCGGGGTGATGTCGGTGATCTGCCCGCCGTCGCCGAGCAGCAGCAGCGCGGTCATCTCCTTGACCGGCGCCAACCCGCGCCGGGTGAGCACGTAGTACTGGTCGGCGGCGCGGAAGACCTGGCCGATCCGGGCCGGCCGGTCGCCCACCGACACGCCGCTGGAGCCGCCGTACCCCTCGATGCTCGGCTTGCGCAGCTCCGGCCCGACCGGCACCGCGTTGAGCAGCTGCTGGCCCACCGTGGCGGTGGGTGCGCCGGCCATCTTCAACGCGACCAGGGCCTGCTCGTCACCGGCCACCCGCAGCTGCCGCCCGGCGGTGAGCAGGTACCGGGTGCCGTTCACCCGGACCAGCACCGCACGGTCACTGAGCGGGGTGCCACCCGGCAGCGGGGTGTCGAGCACCAGCCGGGTGGTGGACCGCTGCGGGTCGGCCGGATCCGGCACGTCGCACACCGACCAGGGGAACCGCACCAGGGCGTCCGGATCCGGCAGGTCGTCCGGCGCGCCCACGATGCCGACGGCCGTGCCGCGCGGGCGGTCCTTCAGGGAGGCCCGCGACATGGTGCGTTCCTCGGGATCGGCCGTGTCCAGGGCGAGCCGGGCCGACGCGTAGTTCAGCGTCGGGTGCAGCTTGCCCTCGGCGAAGACGTACGTCGCGCCGGTCTCCCGCTCGATCACCAGCGTGTTCGCCTCCAGCGGCGCCGCGTTCCCGGTGAACTGCCCGTACGCGCCCACCCCGCCGAGCACCACGGCGGCCGCGATGACGCTGCCGAACACCGCCATGCCGAGCCGGCGCATCGGCAGGTCGCTGGTCTCCGGATCGCCGGAGAGCAGCGCGGAGACGATGCGGCGGGTGACGAAGCGGTACGCCTGCACCTGATCGCGGCGGGTCCGCATGACTAACCTCCGGCAGGGGTGGATCCCACGGCGATCAGGTCCGAACTCCGCCGCGGGCTTCCCTACGATAAGGGGCCGTCGGGGGTTCACCGGGACCCCGCCCGCCCCCGGGCCCGTACCGCACCGGCGGATGCCCAGGAAGTCCAGAAGGGACGCTCAGCGATGACGCAGGTCCAGGCCCCACCCGGCCGTCCGGCCACCGCCCCGGTCACCCCGGACGACCGTCCGGTCACCCCGGCCGACCGCCGGCGGCGGGGCCGGCTCGGCCCGGTCGTGGTCGGTCAGCTGGTGGTGCTGGAGTGCGCCGCGCTCGGCGTGTGGTTCGCCACCGGCGGACCGGTCTGGCTGCTGCCGGTCGTCGGGGTGCTGGCGCTGCTCGCGGTGGTCGCCGCGTTCGCCCGGCGCGGCGGCCGGTGGTGGTACGAGGACCTGACGCTGCGCCGCCGGCTGCGCCGCCGCCGGGACCGGTCCCGGGGCGCGGCGCCGGCCGGTGACCCGCGGCTGGGCGCGCTCGCCCCGGAGCTGACCGTCGTCGAGCTGACCGAGCGCGGCACCCGGATGGGCGTCGGGCAGGACGAGCGCGGCTGGTTCGCCGCGATGGCGCTGACCGGCCGGCCGGGCACCCCCGTCGGCTCGATCGAGGCGGCGGTGGTGGACCGGGCGCTCGCGGTGCTGGCCGACTTCGCCGGGCCGGTCACCCAGACCCAGGTGGTGTCGCACACCCTGGTCTGGTACCCGGCGCCCGGCGCACCGCCGGCCGCGCACCGGACCGTCTGGGTGGCGCTGCGGCTCTCCGTGTCGGACGCCCGGGACGAGGCGGTGACCCGGGGCGGCGGGCTGCGCGGCGTGCACCGTACCGTCGCCGCCGGCATGGGCCGGCTCGGCAAGGCGCTGAACGCGGCCGGGCTGGGCCACCGGGTCCTCGACCGGGCCGAGCTGCACGCGGCGGTGGTCTCCGCGGCCGGGCTCGACCTGGCCCCGCAGTCCCCGGTGGAGAACTGGACCAGCCTCAGCGGGGGCGGCTGGACGCAGCGGTGCCTGGCCCTGCGGCTGCGCCCGAACGGATCGCTGGGCGGCCTGATCGACGCGGTGACGGCCACCTCCGCGCCGTCGCACACGGTCGCGGCCCTGGTGCTGCCCGGTGGTCGCCGGGTGCCCCCGCTGCTGCGCGTCGCGGCGATGGACGGCCACGCCGCCGCGCTGGTGAAGGTCGTCCGGGACGTGGCCAAGCGGTGCGGTGTGCCGGCCCGCCCGCTCGACGGGCAGCACGGGCCGGGCGTCTACGCCACCGCGCCGGTGGCCACCGCGATGGGCACGGTCACGGTCGAAGGTTGACGATCCAGCCGTAGAGGCCGCAGACCCAGACGGCCAACGGCACCAGGGCGACGATCAGCAGGATCTCGACGATGTCCAGGGTGCGTCCCCAGACCGGCGAGATCCGCTTGCCCGCCACGCTCAGCCCGTAGATCAGGCTGATCACGGCGGCGACCAGGAGGCCGCCCAGGACGAGGCCGAGCCGGACCGGGAACGACCCGGCGCCGAAGGTCGCCGCGGCGGCCAACCCGAGCCCGACGGTGCCGGCGAGCAGCACCGGGGTGCGCTGGGCCCGGCCGATGAAGGGGCGGGCCCGCAGCAGCGAGAGCAGGGCCAGGACCAGGCAGAGCAGCACCGACGGCAGCCGGCCGTCGACGGCCAGCACCAGCTCGCCGCCGAGGACCAGCAGCGCGACGGTCCACAGCAGACCGGTCAGGAACGAGTCGGCCCGCTCGCTGTTGCGCAGTACCTGCGGCCCGTCCACCGCCTCGGTGTCGCTCTTCAGGTCGTCCGGGCCGGTCGGGATCGACGGCACCGGCAGCCGGGCCAGCCGGTAGGCGATCATCGGCAGCGCCGGCAGGGCGGCGAACGCGACCGTCGCGACCACCGCCGCCGCGGCGGCCGGGCCGGTGCCGAAGGCGAGGCAGAGCACCGCCCCGATGCCGACGGCGACGCCGACCGCGACCGCGCCGAGGAAGAGCGGCAGCCGGTCGCCGACGGCCAGCGCGGCGACCGCGCCGAAGAGCACCACCGCGGTCGCGGCCATCAGCACGTGCGGGCTGGCCAGGTCGGCCAGCTTCCGGTCCCCGGCGAGGACCAGCAGGCCACCGACGGCCGCGTAGCCCAGCCCGGCCACCGCGAGCACGGCACCGGTCCGGCTGTCGCCCGCCGCCCGGGACACCACCGCCGCGCCGACCAGCAGCGCGAGCGCCACCACCAGCGCGGCCAGCGCGCCGGGCAGCTGCGGCGGGCCGGTGAAGAGCGCCGCCACCGCGCCGGCCGCCAGGGCCGCCCCGGCGAAGAGCACCGCGAACGACCGGGTGGTGCCGACCTGCCAGGTGCCGGGACGCTGGTTGGTGGCGGTGGCCACCGCGTCCACCACGTCGTCGAAGACGATCTCGGGTGCGGCGGCGGCGCGGGGGTTGAAGTAGAGCACCTCGCCGTCGCGGACGCCGAGCTGCGCGGCCGTGCGGCCACCGTCCAGCGGCGGGCCGCCGAGCCGGGCCAGGCTCCACCCGCCGTGGCGTACGCCCTCGTCGGCGAGGTCCTCGCCGGCGTAGCGCAGCAGGGTGGGCAGCAGATCGGCCAGCGGTACGTCCGACGGCAGCGCCAGATCCATCCTGGTCCGGGGCGCCACGATGGTGATCCGGCTCAGTCCGCCGGTCGCCGTCTTCGTCGCCACTGTGGCCTCCTCGTGCTCGCCTACGATCCACCTCGGCCGGTGGCGTCGCCCCCACGGGTCCACGACGCCTCCGGGAGATTACCTACGATGGCGGTCGCACAGGTTGCCCACCCGGCGTCCCGGGGGAGTTGGCAGACCACGATCAGGGCCGCTTCTGGGGAGGAGAACCCTTGAGCACGGTGGTGTTCCGCAGGCTTCCGCGTCAACCGGGGCCCGCGCTGCCGCGCGGTGAGGTGTTGCTGGAGTCCCCGCCCGAGCTGCCCGAGCAGCAGGCCAAGGGCATGGGCCAGGTGCTGATGATCCTGCCGATGCTCTGCGGCGTCGGCGCGATGGCGTTCCTCTACGCCGGTCGTCCCGGCAGCAGCACCATGACGTACGTGGCCGGCGGCCTCTTCGGCATCTCCATGCTCGGCATGGCGATCGGCACGATGGGCGGCGGCAACAACGACAAGGCGGAGCTAAACGCCCAGCGGCGTGACTACATGCGCTACCTGGCCCAGATGCGCAAGCGCACCCGGCGGGCCGCCGAGCAGCAGCGGGCCGCGATGACCTGGCGGCACCCGGAGCCGGACGCGCTCTGGTCGATCGCCGCCTCCCGCCGCCTGTGGGAGCGGCGGATCACCGAGGACGACTTCGCCGAGGCCCGGATCGCGCTCGGTCCGCAGCGGCTGGCCGTGGAGATCGTGCCCCCGGAGACCAAGCCGGTGGAGGACCTGGAGCCGATGAGCGCGATCGCGCTGCGCCGGTTCGTCCGGGCCCACTCCAGCGTGCCGGACCTGCCCACCGCGCTGTCGCTGCGCGCGTTCAGCCGGGTCGCGCTGCGCGGCGAGCGCGAGGCGGTGCTCGGCCTGGCCCGGGCCACGGTGGGGCAGTTGGTCACCTTCCACGCCCCCGACGACCTGATCGTCGCGGTGGTGGCCGCACCCGACCGGCAGCCGGTGTGGGACTGGGTGAAGTGGCTGCCGCACGCCCAGTACCAGGGGCGTACGGACGCGGCCGGGGCGCGCCGGCTGGTCTTCTCCAGCCTGGCCGAGGCGGAGCACGCGCTCGGCAACGAGCTGGGCGGCCGCCCCCGGTTCGCCCCGGAGGCGAAGCCGCTCACCACCGCGCCGCACGTGGTGGTGGTCCTCGACGGCGGCGAGGTCTCGCCCACCTGCGCGCTCACCGGGCCGGGCCTGCTCGGCGCCACGGTGGTCGACCTCTCCGGCGCGGTGCCGCGGGACGCCGGTCGCTGGCTGCTCTGCCTCGACGCCGGGGACGGCAGCGGGCTGGACCTGGTCCGGGGCACCGCGACCTCCCGGCTCGGCCGGCCGGACCAGCTCAGTCTGACCGCAGCCGAGGGCCTGGCCCGGCAGCTCGCCCCCTACCGGCTCTCCCAGCAGCAGGGGGCCAGCACCGAGGAGCCGTTGGCCCGCAGCATGGAGCTGCCCGACCTGCTCGGCATCGGCGACGCGGCGGCGGTGGACGTCCGGCAGACCTGGCGGCCGCGCAGCCAGCGGGACCGGCTGCGCATCCCGCTGGGCGTCGGGCCGGACGGCAACGTGGTCGAGCTGGACTTCAAGGAATCCGCGCACGAGGGCATGGGCCCGCACGGCCTGGTCATCGGCGCGACCGGTTCGGGCAAGTCCGAGCTGCTGCGGACGGTGGTGGGGGCGTTGGCCGTCACCCACTCGTCCGAGGAGCTCAACTTCGTCCTGGTCGACTTCAAGGGTGGTGCCACCTTCGCCTCGCTGGACGCGTTGCCGCACACCAGCGCGGTGATCACCAACCTCTCCGACGAGCTGCCCCTGGTCGACCGGATGCGCGACGCCCTGGCCGGCGAGATGAACCGGCGGCAGGAGGTGCTGCGGGCGGCCGGCAACTACGTCTCCCGGTACGACTACGAGAAGGCCCGGGCGGCCGGCGAACCGCTGGACCCGATGCCCAGCCTGCTGATCATCTGTGACGAGTTCAGCGAGCTGCTCGCCGCGAAGCCCGACTTCATCGACCTGTTCGTCATGATCGGCCGGCTCGGCCGGTCGCTCGGCGTGCACCTGCTGCTGGCCAGCCAGCGGTTGGAGGAGGGCAAGCTGCGCGGCCTCGACACCCACCTGTCGTACCGGATCGGTCTGCGGACCTTCTCGGCGGTGGAGAGCCGGATCGTGCTCGGCGTGCCGGACGCGTACGAGCTGCCGAGCGCGCCCGGTCACGGTTACCTGAAGACCGACACCGCCACCATGCTCCGCTTCCGCGCCGCGTACGTCTCCGGCCCGTACCGGGCCCCCGGGCAGGTGCAGCGCTCGGTCCGGGCACAGGTGCAGCGGCGGATCGTGCCGTACGGCATCGACTACGTGCCGGTGCCGGCGCTGCCCGCCCCGGTGGAGGCCGCGCCCGAGCCGGAGCAGGGCGGCGACGGCAAGGCCGTGGCGATGCTGGACGTGCTGATCGACCGGCTCAAGGGGCAGGGCCGCCCGGCGCACCAGGTCTGGCTGCCGCCGCTGGCCGAGCCGTCCGGGCTGGCCGAGCTGATGCCGCCGCTGACGGTGCACCCGACCCTCGGCCTGACCACCGCCGACTGGCCGGGACGGGGCCGGCTCGCGGTGCCGGTCGGCATCGTGGACCGCCCGTACGAGCAGCGGCGCGACCCGATGATGGTCGACCTGGCCGGCGCGGGCGGCAACGTGGTCATCGTCGGCGCCTCGCTCAGTGGCAAGAGCACCATGCTGCGCTCGATGCTGGCCTCGCTGGCGCTCACCCACACCCCGCGCGAGGTGCAGTTCTTCTGCCTCGACTTCGGTGGTGGCGCGCTGCGCAGCCTGGAGGGGCTGCCGCACACCTCCGGGGTGGCCGGGCGGCGGGACACCGAGGCGGTCCGGCGGACCATCGCCGAGGTGGTCGCGATCATCGACGACCGGGAGAACCGGTTCACCCAGCACGGCATCGACTCGGTGGCCAGCTACCGCCGGCGCCGGGCGGCCGGCGAGTTCGCCGACGACCCGTTCGGCGACATCTTCCTCGTGGTGGACGGCTGGAACACGCTGCGCCAGGAGTACGAGGAGCTGGAGCAGACCATCACCAACCTGGCCAACCGGGGCCTGGGCTTCGGCGTGCACGTGGTGATCACCGCGGTGCGCTGGGCGGAGATCCGGATCAACATGCGCGACCTGCTCGGCACGAAGCTGGAGCTGCGGCTCGGTGACCCGGCCGAGTCGGAGATCGACCGGCGGGCGGCGCAGAACGTGCCGGTCGGCTCGCCCGGCCGCGGCCTGACCCGCGACAAGCTGCACTTCCTCACCGCGATCTCGCGGATCGACGGCAAGCGCGACCTGGAGGACCTGACCGAGGCGTCGATCGCGCTGGCCCGGCACGTGGCCGCCAACTGGCCGGGCCGCCCGGCCCCGAAGGTGCGGCTGCTGCCGCGCAAGCTGCCGGTCACCGAGCTGGCGAAGGTGGTCGACCGGTCCGCGCCGGGCATCCCGATCGGCGTCAACGAGGCGGCCCTCGCCCCGGTCCACCTGGACCTGGCGACCGAGCCGCACCTGACGGTCTTCGGCGACGCCGAGTGCGGCAAGACGAACCTGCTGCGACTGATCGCCCGGGGCATCGCCGAGCGGTACACCCCGGCGCAGGCCCGGCTGGTGATCGCCGACTACCGGCGCGGCCTGCTGGGTGCGGTGGAGGGCGACCACCTGCTCGACTACGCACCGTCCAACCAGGTGTTCAGCCAGGGCCTCGGCTCGATCCGGGCCGCCCTGCAGAACCGGCTGCCCGGCCCGGACGTGACCACCGCCCAGTTGCGCGACCGGAGCTGGTGGAAGGGGCCGGACCTGTACATCCTGGTCGACGACTACGACCTGGTCGCGTCGGGCGGCAACAACCCGCTCAGCGCGCTGCACGAGCTGCTGCCGCAGGCGCGGGACATCGGCCTGCACCTGATCGTCACCCGGCGCGTGGGCGGCGTGGCGCGGGCCCTCTACGAGCCGGTGCTCCAGCGGCTGCGCGAGCTGGACTCGCCGGGCCTGCTGATGTCGGGCAGCCGGGAGGAGGGCGCGGTCTTCGGCACCCTGCGGCCGAGCCCGCAGCCGCCGGGCCGGGGCACGCTGGTGCGCCGTCGGGACGGTCAGCAGCTCATCCAGACCGCGTGGACCGAGCCGGGGTGAGCCGACCGTCCACCTCGTACGGTCGGGGTCGGGAAGCCTTGTGCCCCCTGGCCTGCGCCGACGGTGCGGCCCGGAAGCAGGGCTGCGCGGGCTGGACGTCGTCCGCTACGGTTCGGTGGAAGTGTCCGTCGGTGGGGTGTGTACGCCTTGCCGCGGGGGAGGGGCGCGGCGGATCCGCCGCCACGAAGATGACGGAAGGGTGTGAAGCATGGCGTTCGAGGTCAGTGCAGCGACTCTGCACACCGCCGCGAGTGACGTGCGGTCCACGCGCGGTGACGTCGACGGTGAGCTGAAGAAGCTGTGGAACGTCGTCGACGACCTGGCAATGGCCTGGAAGGGCCAGGCGTCGACCGGTTTCCAGTCGCTCATGACGCGTTGGAGCGAGGACACCAACAAGCTGCTGACGGCGATGGACAACATCGCCGACCTGCTCGACAAGTCGGGGACGACCCACCAGGTCAACGACGAAGAGCAGCAGCAGATGCTGGACAAGTTCCACGCAGCTCTCAACCCGTGATCCGCGAAGACAGGCAAAGGAGGAACTAGATGAGCATCAAGGTTGACTACGCCGTTCTCGAGAGCAGCAACCAGCAGATGCAGGCCATCTCGCGGACCATCGACGAGAAGCTGGACACGCTGCGCTCGATGCTGACCAAGCTGGAGTGGGAGGGCCAGGACCGGGCCGCCTACGAGCAGCACCAGGCTCAGTGGGACGCCGCCGTTCGGGACATCAACAAGATCCTGAACGACATCGGCAGCGCGGTCGGCATCGCTCGCGAGAACTACATGTCCACCGAGATGAGCAACTCCAAGGTGTGGGGTAACTGATCTGATCGGTGGCTGCGGCTCCGCTCCGGCTCCGGCCGGACCGGAGCCGCACTGCTTTTCCGGGCCCGTGGGTGCGGAGCCGGGGCGCCGCGGCGGTTTCAGGCGTCCAGCGGGGTGGAGCGGCGGCCGGGGCGCCAGCCGCGCCGACGGCCCAGCGCCAGCACCGGCCGCAGCGCCAGCAGCACGCCGGCCAGCACGGCACCCACCACGGCGACCCAGATGGCCACGCTCCGCTGCCAGGCCAGCGGATCGGCCGGCGGGACCGGCTCGGGCATCGCGCCGAGCGGCGGGTTCGACCGGGTGCCGAGCAGGCTGGTCACCGCCCGGTACGGGTCGACCATCCCGTACCCGACGTCGGCGTTGTGCCCGTCGGGCGGGTTGTCGGCGGTCCGGGTGAGCCGGTACTCGACCTGCTCGGGGGTGAGTTCCGGGTGCGCGGCGCGGATCAACGCGGCCACCCCGGAGACGTACGCGGTGGCGAAGCTGGTGCCGCCCTGCGGCTCGTAGAGGTAGCCGGAGCCGCCGGGGGCCGGGCCGACGATGTTCAGCCCGGGCGCGCCGATGTCCACGTAGTCACCGCTGACCGAGCTGCCGACGTGGTGGCCCTGCTCGTCGATGCCGGCGACGGCGATCACCCCGTCGTAGACGGCCGGGTAGCCGGGGCGGTCCTCCCGGTTCTCCTGCCGGTTGCCGGCGGCGGCCACCAGCACGACCCCCTTGTCGAGGGCGTACCCGACCGCGCGCTTCAGCTGGTCGTCGTCCAGGGTGACCAGGGACAGGTTGATCACGTCGGCGCCGTGGTCGACGGCCCACCGGATGGCCTGGCCGATCTGCGCCGGCACCCCCGGGTCGAAGTTCTCCTTGTTCTCCGCCAGCACGCGTACCGGCAGGATCTTCGCCT
The DNA here is from genome assembly GCF_900089595.1 of Micromonospora auratinigra. Lineage (GTDB taxonomy): Bacteria > Actinomycetota > Actinomycetes > Mycobacteriales > Micromonosporaceae > Micromonospora > Micromonospora auratinigra. The sequence goes on from NZ_LT594323.1 coordinate 5,565,428, forward strand.
CCGGCGCGATCCCGCTGTACGGCACGCCGGTGCCCTCCCGGCCGGCGATGATGCCGGCGATCAGGGTGCCGTGACCGACCTGGTCGCACTGGCCCTGGGCCTGTGGCGAGTTGTTGAAGTCCGCCCCGGGCAGCACCCGGCCGCGCAGCAGCGGGTGGACGGCCGAGACGCCGGAGTCGATCACCGCGACGGTGATCCCCCTGCCCTTGGTGACCTGCCAGACCGCGGACGGGTCGAGGCGCTGCCAGGCCCAGGTCGCCTCGGTGGGGGCGGGGTTGCCGGGCGGGCCGCACTTCGGGGCCGCCGCGGCGGGGGCGGGCGCCACCAGGACGGTGCCGAGCAGCGCCGCGACCGTGCCACAAAGGAGGGACCGGAACCGGTGCCCGGTACCGGCGTTCAACGTCGTCCCGTCCGACCGCAAGCTGTCGCGCACGCGGTGAGACTACCGTCGCGCCGGTCGTCGTGCGGTGACGGGAGCGACGGCCGGCGTCACTCCTCGGCGGGCTTGTCGGCCGATTCCTCGGTGAAGAGCGCGAGCAGGGCACCGACCTGCTGGTCGGCCTCGGCCGGGTGCCGGAAGTGGCCGCTGGGGTTGACGGTGTACTCGTTGCGCCGGCCGACCCGGGTCCGCCGCAGGTAACCGCCGGCCTCCAGGTCCGCGACGATCGCCTGGGCGGCGCGTTCGGTCACGCCCACCTCGTCGGCCACGTCGCGCAGGCGCGCGGTGGGATTGCGCGCGATCGCCAGCAGGACATGACCGTGGTTGGTGAGGAAGGTCCAGTTCCGGGCGCTCCCGTTCTCACCTGCTGTCGTCGCCATGGTGGCCATGGTATGGCCCGCGCCGGCAGCGGTCCGCCCTGCCCTGCTCCGGGCGCCGCCGGTCAAGATCCGGCGGACGTATGAAACGCGTATCACGTATCCCTTGACGGGCCTTCAGCTGCGTGTGAACGTGGTCGACGAGGCCGCCTGTGCCGCCGGCCGGGTTCATCAGGCCGTCTGCGCCAGGACGAGGGGACCATCAGTGACGCCGAACACTCCCGACCAGGCCCTCGCCGAGTTGTACGCCGGCAACCGCCGGTTCGTCACCGGTGTGCCGCACCATCCCAACCAGGACGCCGGGCACCGGACCGCGGTCGCCGACGGCCAGCACCCCTTCGCGGTGATCGTCGGCTGCTCCGACTCCCGGCTGGCCGCCGAGATCATCTTCGACCGCGGCCTGGGCGACCTCTTCGTGGTGCGTACCGCGGGGCACACCGTGGGCCCGGAGGTGCTCGGCAGCGTCGAGTACGCGGTCACCGTGCTCGGCACCCCCCTGGTGGTGGTGCTCGGGCACGACTCGTGCGGCGCGATCCAGGCGGCCCGCGACTCGGTCAGCACCGGCACGTCCCCCGCCGGGCACCTCGGCGCGCTGGTCGACGCCGTCGCGCCCAGCCTGCTCCGGGCCGCCCGGGACGGGATCGTGGACGCCGACGGGATCCTCGACGTGCACATCGCGCAGACCGTGGAGCACATGCTGGCCCGCTCCTCCGTGCTCGCCGACCGGGTCGCCGCCGGCGACTGCGCGGTGGTGGGCATGTCGTACCGACTGGCCAAGGGCGAGGTGCGCACGGTGGCCCAGGTGCCCGACCACCCGCTGCCCGCGCCGGCCGCTCCGGCCGACGCGGCGCCCGCCGCCCTCGCCGGGTGAGCGACCCCCGACCCCACGGAGAAGGGGCCGTCCCGCGTGCGCGCGGAACGGCCCCTTCTCGCGGGTACGGCTACAGCAGTGACATGTGCACGTGGTCGGTGTGGTTCGACGGTCCGCTGTACGACTTCCAGCCGGTGGCCGGGAACCAGATCTGCCGGTTCCAGATCACGTAGTAGATGCCCAGCCGGTCGGCGTTGCGGATGAGGAAGGCGGCGAGGTTGTTGCCGTACATCCGGGTGTCGTTGTTGTGCCAGGGTGAGAAGCCGCTGTTCTGCAACGACCAGTCACAGGCCCGACCCTTCGGGTGCTCCCACGGCCCACCCGGCCGGTAGCAGCCGGCGAAGCGCTTGAAGCCGGCCCGCCGCACCTCCTTGTACGCGTGCAGCGTGCGCGGCGTGATGCAGCCCGAGGTGGTCGGGTCGTCCTCGCTGCACGACTCCGCCCGCCAGTCGCCGTCGGCGGTACGCCCCGGACCGATCCGGGCCACCGGCGAGGTGGCGTTGACCAGGCCACCGGTGAAGCCCAGCCCGCCGACCAGCTTCAGCGCCTTCTCGGTGGTGACCTTCTCCCGGGCCATGTCGTTGGTCAGCTTCGTCTGCTCGCGCACCTCGGCGTCGAGCGCGAGCTTGGCCTGCACGGCGCGGTTCTTGGCGGCGGTGACCCGGGCCAGCTTCTGCGCGTTCACCATGTTCAGCTCGTCCAGCACCGCGGCCCGCTTCACGAACGAGTCGGGCGTCCGGCTCTCCAGCAGCATCGTCATCGCGCCCATCCGGCCGGTCCGGTAGGACTGCGCCGCGATCGCGCTGACCTGCGGGGCGAGGGCGTCCAGTTCCTGCTGCGCCGCCTGGACCTCCTTGCCGAGCTGGAGCTGGCGCTGCTTCGACTTGTCCAGCTTCACCTTCGCCTGGAGGAAGTTCCGGTTCGCCTCGGCGATGGCGTCGGTGATCAGCTGCGGTTCGTCGTCCTCCTCGTGCCCCGAGGGGGTGGGGGTGCTGGGCGCGGCCAGCGCCGGGGTGGGACCGGCAACGATGGCGAACGCGGCGAGCACGGCCACCACAGGTGTCAACCAGCGGCGCAGGGGTGCCGTCACAGTCTTCCCTTCCGTCGACCGCCGACCGGGTTAGCTGTCGGGTTCGGGACGGAAGTGGTCCCTACCGCTGGCGCGGATTCACCCCGGGTACCTGGTTCCCCGGCTCGCCCGTGGGCGATTGGGCGGTGGCACCGCTGGCGCCGCTGCGCGCCTTCGGCGGTGACCGGCAGCGAGGTTACCCGAGAGTCCCTCCGGGGATCTACGTCCCCAAGCCGACCAGAAGCCCTATTTCGTCGCCACCCCGCGTGACCAGCGTCGCGTTTGGATCCGGTCGTCACGCTGCGCAGTGTCACCATGCCGGGTCCGTGGTCCCCGCCGGCCCCCGCCGGCCGCCCAACGCGTCGAGCACCTCGTGCCGCTCGACTGCCGGCCGGGGCGGGGCGGGGGTCGCCGGGTCGGCCCCGCCCCGGCGGCCGGCGGTGGTCACCAGCGCCGCCAGTCCGGTGGTCAGCGGCACGGCAGCGATCAGGCCGAGGGTGGCCACCGTGCTGCGGACGATCTCCTGCGCCATGAACTCGCTGGTGAGGATCTGGCCGACCGGCCGCGCGTCGGCGACCAGCAGGAGCAGCAGCGGCAACGAGGCGCCCGCGTACGCCAGCACGATGGTGTTGACCGTGGAGGCGATGTGCGCCCGGCCCACCCGGGTCGCCGCCCGGTAGAGCTGCACCCGGGACAGCCCGGGGTTGGCGTGCGCCAGTTCGGTGACCGTGGCCGCCTGGGTCACCGTGACGTCGTCCAGTACGCCCAACGAGCCGATGATGATCCCGGCGAGCAGCAACCCGTGCAGGTCCACGTCCTGCTGGAACATCGAGAGCGTGGTGGCGTCCTCGTTGCCGAAGCCGGTCAGGTGGGTGGCGGCGGTGGCGAGGGTGCCGAGCACCCCGGTGAGCACCAGGCTGCCCAACGTGCCGAGCACCGCGACCGAGGTCTGCGCGGTGATCCCGTGGGTGAGATACAGCACCACGAACATGATCAGTGCCGCGCCCACGATGGCCACCAGCAGTGGCGACCCGCCCGCGCCGATCCCCGGCAGCACGAAGCCGAGCAGGATGGCGAAGCTGGCGACCAACCCGCCCAGCGCGGCCAGCCCCCGCCAGCGGCCGAAGGCCACGATGGCGACGGCGAAGAGCGCGGCCAGCCAGATCAGCGGGGTGCCGCGCTGGTGCTCGGCGATGTGGTAGCTCTTCGCCGAAGGGTCCGCCGGGTCCGTCAGCTCGACCAGGACGATCTCGTCACCGACCTCGACCCGCGGCGCGCCCGGCCCCGACGGCAGTGGCGTCTCGACCCGGCGGCCGGCGTCCGGCCCCTGCTCGGCGGTGACGGTCACCGTGCCGCACGGCCCGGCGGCGCCGCCCGGCGTGCCCTCCGGCGCCTCCGGAACCGCCGGGCACGGCTCGGTGACCACCCGGGCCACGGTGCCCTCGTAGCGCGGTACCTGCGCGCCGCCGCTCACCTCCGGGGTGTCCCGCGGCCAGAGCACCAGCGCGGCGACCACGGTGAGCGCGAAGAGCGGCAGCACCGTCGCGAGGAGCAGCCGTCGCACCCCCGGCGGGGCGGACGGAGCGGGACGGGTGTGGTCGGCGCCCATGGCGTGTCTCCCAACGATTCACGGCGGGATACGTCTCACCGGACCCCGGTTCGGCCCACCCCCGACCGGTCCGGCTGCCCGCGCGCGAACGGCAGGCCGGGATCGCCGGCATGGTAGCCAGACACCCTGAGAACTCCGCTCGGTCGCGGCCCCGCCCGCACCGCCCCGGCGGGATTGATCATGAAATTATGGCCCGGGAACGCGCTTCCCTGTGACAACAACTTCATGATCACCCGGTGCCCGGTGCCCGGTGCCCGGTGCCCGGTGCCCGGTGCCCGGTGCCCGGTGCCCGGTGCCCGGTGCCCGGTGCCCGGTGCCCGGTGCCCGCGCGGGGCGGCGGGGTGGCGGGTTTGCGGTGGGGTGGGTGGGGTGCCGGTTACGGTGGTCATCGTGGTGGCGGAGGCAGCGGTGACGGGGCGGCTCGTCCGGCTCCTGCTGCTGTTCTGCACCCTGGTCGGACTGACCGCGATGCACACCCTCGGCCACGGCGCGCACGCCCCGGCCGACCACCCGGCGCACGTCCGGACCGGCCACGCGGCCGACCGGCACCCGGCCGTGGTTCCCCCGGCGATGGAACCGATGAGCGACTGTGCCGGGGACGGCTGCCGGGCGCGTCTGCTCCCACTCGGGGAGGCCGGTGGCGCGCCGTCGGGGTGGGACGTCTGCCTGGCGGTGCTCGGCGCGTTCGCCGTCGCGCTGCTGGTGGCCGGCCTGCTGCGGTCGTGTGCGCGGAGCGCCGGCCACCATCCGGGTGGACCGGCCGGTCGCGTCGTCGGCCCGCGTGCCCCACCACCCCGGCGGTACGGGCTGCGGCTGGCCACGGTGTCGGTGCTGCGCACGTAGGAGCCCCGGCGCGGGTGTACCGGGAGGACCGGTGACCCGCGTTTCCGCTCGCTGCGTACGTACGCCCGACACCGAAAGGTTCTCATCGTGATCACTCGTACCCTCGCGCGCCGGACCGCCCTGGCCGGTGCGGCCGTCACCGTTGCCCTCGCCCTGGCCGGCTGCGGTGGCGACCACTCCATGTCCGGCTCCGGTCACGGCATGACCGGGGCCACCGCGACGCCCGCCACCGGGGCGTCCGCCTCGTTCGGCGACGCGGACGTGATGTTCGCCCAGATGATGGTCCCGCACCACCGGCAGGCCGTGGAGATGGCGGAGCTGGCCGGGACGCGGGCCGCCGACCCCGAGTTGAAGGCGCTGGCCGGGCGGATCAAGGATGCCCAGGCGCCCGAGATCGCGACCATGACCGGCTGGCTGACCGCCTGGGGCCGGCCGGTGCCCTCGGCGAGCGGCGGCCACGGCATGCCGGGAATGGGCCACGGCATGCCCGGGATGATGTCCGACGCCGATCTGACCAGGCTCGCCGCGGCGTCCGGCGCGGACTTCGACCGGCAGTTCCTGACCATGATGATCGCGCACCACGAGGGCGCGCTCACGATGGCGAAGGACGAGCTGGCCCGAGGCCTCGACGCGGAGGTGAAGGCGCTCGCCCAGCGGATCGTCACCACCCAGCAGGACGAGATCGACACCATGCGCGAGATGCTGGGCCGGCTCTGAGCAGGTCGCCGGGCGCCCGGGGCCGTTCCGCTGCCCGGGCGCCCGGCGGCACCTCCGCTGCGGCCCGGCACGCGACGGGTGGTCGCGGGTCGGCCCGCGGCGGGTGGTCGCGGGGCCGGCACCGGCCGGGGGTCGGGGCCGGCCGGGGGTCGGGGCCGGGCCGAGGCGGGTCAAGTCAGGCCGACCCGCCGCCGCCGGTACTCCTCCTCGTCGATCTCGCCGCGGGCGTACCGCTCGTCGAGGATGCGGCGGGCCGCGGAGGGGGCGAACCCGGCGCGTCCGCCTTCGGTGAGGCGGAACACCAGCCAGACCAGCCCGGCCAGCACCACCAGCCCCAGCAGGGACCAGATCCACATCGCGCCCATCATCGGGCCGTTCCACATCATCGCCGCTGCCCTCCTGTCCGTACCCGAGGGTCGGCCGGTCCGGCGCGGCGGTGGCGCCGGCCCCGGTCGCCACCTCGACCGTACGTCCGGGGTTGCTTCTCCGGACCGGGCCGAGCGACCCCCTCGGGGGGTCGGAGGTCCCTGGTCAGCCCCGCTTCATCAGCCGGCCGACGGCGGCCATCATCTCGGTGGCCATCTCGTCGGCGCGGCCCTCGACGGCACCCTCGTGCATGCAGTGCCGGGCGTGCCCGTCGAGCAGGCCGAGGCCGACCTTGTCCAGGGCGGCCTGGATGGCGGAGATCTGGGTCAGCACGTCGATGCAGTAGCGGTCGTCCTCGACCATCTTCTCGATCCCGCGGACCTGGCCCTCGATGCGGCGCAGCCGCGCGAGCAGTTGGTCCTTGCTGGCGGTGTAGCCCCGGGTCGGGTGCGTCGGTGCGGTCATGACGTCGAGGATAGCTTACCCCTCGGGGGTATGGTACGGTCCGTTCCCGTGACCGATACCCCCACCGGGTAGCGGTACGATGAAGCGGTAGGAGAGGAGACGGACGATGGTCACCACCACGTACCAGGTGCAGGGCATGACCTGCGGGCACTGCGTCAACTCGGTCAGCACCGAGGTGGGCGCGATCCCGGGCGTCACCGACGTCCAGGTCGACCTGGCCTCCGGCCGGGTCACCGTCACCAGCGACAACCCGCTGGAGCAGGAGACCGTCCGGGCCGCCGTCGACGAGGCCGGCTACGACCTCGTCGGGGCGTGACGGGAGGCACCCCGATGAACACGGCGACGAAGCTGAGCGGCTTCGCCCTCGGCCTCGCGGCGGTGTTCGGCACGGCGTACGGGGTCGGTCACCTGACCGATCCCGTCACCCCGGCCGCCGGGACCCGCCACGACGCCACCGACGCCGGGCACGCCGGCAGCGCGACCGGCCACGGGGACGGTGCTCCCGGGGCCGCCGCCGCGCACCTGCCCGGCGGGCTGCTGGTCTCCGACCGTGGCTACACCCTGCAACCGGTGACCGCGGCCACCGGTGAGTTCGCCTTCCGGATCACCGGCCCGGACGGGCGTCCGGTCACCCGCTACGACGTGGCGCACGACAAGCGCATGCACCTGATCGTCGCCCGCCGCGACCTCTCCGGCTTTCGGCACGTCCACCCCGAGCTGGCCGCCGACGGCACCTGGCGGGTCGCCTCACCGCTCGCCGGGCCGGGCGCCTGGCGGGCGTACGCCGACTTCACCCCGACCGGCGGGGAGCCGCTGACCCTCGGGGTCGACGTGACCGTCCCCGGCACACTGGCCGAGCGGCCGCTGCCGGCCCCCGCCACCAGCACCACCGTCGACGGGTACACCGTCACCCTGACCGGCGCTCCGGAGCCGGGCCGGTCCAGCCGACTCACCCTGACCGTCAGCCGGGACGGGCGACCGGTCACCGACCTCCAGCCCTACCTCGGCGCGTACGGGCACCTGGTGGCGCTGCGCCGGGGCGACCTGGCGTACCTGCACGTGCACCCGGAGGGCGCGCCCGGCGACGGGCGGACCCCGGCCGGGCCGGCGGTCACCTTCTCCGCCGAGGTGCCCTCGGTCGGCACCTACCGCCTCTACCTGGACTTCCGGCACGGCGACGCCGTGCACACCGCGGAGTTCACCGTCGTGGCCGGCCCGCAGCCGCCCGCGCCGGCCCCCGCCGTGCCGACGACCGCCACCACCACGCCGACGACCACCGGCGTGCCGACCACCACCACCGCGCCGACCCCGGAGGCCGACCACGGCAGCCCGGGTCACGGACACAGCTGACCGGAGGTGCCGCGATGACCTCGACCGCCAAGTCCCTGCCGGTCGCGCCGAACACGATCGAACTCGCGATCGGCGGCATGACCTGCGCCTCCTGCGCCGCCCGGATCGAGAAGAAGCTCAACCGGATGGACGGCGTCGAGGCGACCGTCAACTACGCCACCGAGAAGGCCAGCGTCCGGTACGCCGACGAGGTCACCCCGGCCGACCTGATCGCGACCGTGGAGAAGACCGGCTACACGGCGGTCGTCCCGCCCCCGCCCGCGCAGGCGGCCGAGGCGACCGCCGAGCCGGTCGACGAGCTGCGCGGGCTGCGTACCCGGCTGTGGGTGTCGGTGGCGCTGGCCGTGCCGGTGATCCTGCTGGCCATGGTGCCGGCCTGGCAGTTCGATCACTGGCAGTGGGCGTCGCTGACGCTGGCCGCCCCGGTGGTGGTCTACGGCGGGCTGCCGTTCCACCGGGCCGCCTGGATCAACCTGCGGCACGGCGCGGCCACCATGGACACCCTGGTGTCGCTCGGCACCCTCGCCGCGTTCGGCTGGTCGCTCTGGGCGCTCTTCCTCGGCGACGCCGGGATGCCCGGGATGACGCACCCGTTCCGGTTCGACATCACCCGCACCGACGGCGCCGGCAACATCTACCTGGAGGCGGCCGCCGGGGTGACCGTCTTCATCCTCGCCGGCCGCTACTTCGAGGCCCGCTCCAAGCGCACCGCCGGCGCCGCGCTGCGCGCCCTGCTGGAGCTGGGCGCCAAGGAGGTCGCGGTGCTGCGCGGCGGCCGGGAGACCCGGATCCCGGTGGACCAGCTCGTGGTGGGGGATCGGTTCGTGGTCCGTCCCGGCGAGAAGGTCGCCACCGACGGGGTGGTCGAGGACGGCACCTCGGCCGTCGACGCCAGCATGCTCACCGGCGAGTCGGTGCCGGTCGAGGTCGGGCCGGGCGACACCGTGGTCGGGGCCACCGTCAACGCCGGCGGCCGGCTGGTCGTCCGGGCCACCCGGGTCGGCGGGGACACCCAGCTCGCCCAGATGGCGAAGCTGGTGGAGGCGGCGCAGACCGGCAAGGCGGCCGTGCAGCGGCTCGCCGACCGGATCTCCGGGGTCTTCGTGCCGATCGTGATCGCCCTGGCCGTCGGCACCCTGGGCTGGTGGCTCGGCACCGGGGCCGGACCGACCGCCGCGTTCACCGCCGCGGTGGCCGTACTGATCATCGCCTGCCCCTGTGCCCTCGGCCTGGCCACCCCGACCGCGCTGCTGGTCGGCACGGGGCGGGGCGCCCAGCTCGGGATCCTGATCAAGGGCCCGGAGGTGCTGGAGTCGACCCGGCAGGTCGACACCGTGGTGCTGGACAAGACGGGCACCGTCACCACCGGCCGGATGACCCTGGTCGGCGTGCACCCGGCCCCCGGTCAGGACGCCGACGAGCTGCTCCGGCTGGCCGGCGCGCTGGAGGCGGCCAGTGAGCACCCGATCGCCCGGGCGATCGCCGCCGGCGCGGCCGAGGCCGGTCCGCTGCCCCCGGTCACCGGCTTCGCGAACACCGAAGGGCTCGGCGTGACCGGGTCGGTCGACGGCCGCGACCTGGTGGTCGGGCGGCTCCGGCTGCTGCGCGAGCGGGGTCTCGACGTACCCGAGGAGGTCGTGCGGGCGGCGACCGACGCGGAGCGGGCCGGGCGGACGGCGGTCCTGGCCGGCTGGGACGGCCGGGCCCGGGGCGTGCTCGCGGTGGCCGACGTGGTCAAGCCGACCAGCGCCGCCGCCGTCGCCCGGCTGCGCGAGCTGGGACTGACCCCGGTGCTGCTGACCGGCGACAACACGACCGTCGCGCAGGCGGTGGCCGCCGAGGTCGGCATCGACCGGGTGATCGCCGAGGTGCTGCCGGCCGACAAGGTCGCGGTGGTCGAGCGGCTCCAGGCCGAGGGGCGGACGGTCGCCATGGTCGGCGACGGGATCAACGACGCCCCCGCACTGGCCCGGGCCGACCTGGGGCTGGCCATGGGCACCGGCACCGACGTGGCGATCGAGGCGTCCGACCTGACCCTGGTCCGGGGCGACCTGATGGCGGCGGTGGACGCGATCCGACTGTCCCGGCGCACCCTGCGGATCATCAAGGGGAACCTGTTCTGGGCCTTCGCGTACAACGTGGCGGCCCTGCCGCTGGCCGCCGCCGGCCTGCTCAACCCGATGATCGCCGGGGCCGCGATGGCCTTCTCCTCGGTCTTCGTGGTGGCCAACAGTCTGCGGCTGCGGCGCTTCCGCCCGCTCGGCTGACGGATCGCTGTGTTGACCCTGAGTGAAATCGGTGGGTTGAGCCGCCGACCGGCGGGGTACCTCCAAATCATCGGAAAAACTGCTTGAGTGGAGGTTCTGATGGGTTTCGACGAGAAGATCGGTAACGCGACCGAGAACACCGCCGGCAAGGTCAAGGAGGGCGTCGGCCGGGCGACCGACAACGAGCGCCTCGAGGCCGAGGGCCGCAACGACCAGGCCAGCGCCAACATCAAGCAGGCCGGCGAGAAGATCAAGGACGCCTTCAAGAGCTGACGTACGTCGCTACACTCCGCCGGGCCGGCAGCATGCCGGCCCGGCGTGTTGCGCGCGGACCGGGAGTCCGGCGCGCCCGCCGCCGGGGGCGGCACACTCGTACCGACGCCGCTGGAAGCCGACCACCGGCCGTGACCGACGGCCGACGACCGCACGGGGAGAACGATGTCCGGTAGCACCGCGATCCGCGCCGCCGCCCTGGTCACCATGACGGCGCTGCTCGGCGCCTGCCAGTCCGACGGGGACGACCGGGCCGCCGCCCCGGGCGGCAGCCCGAGCTCGGCGCCGACCGCCGCGCCGAGCACCGAGGCCGCGCCGCCGCCCACCGCCGCCCCCTCGCCGGTGACCGCCGCGAACACCGCCGAGGTCTGCGCCACCGTGGACAAGTTGATCATCAGCAAGAGTCGGGAGATCTCCGCCGACGCGACCGAGGCGACCCGCAAGCAGCTCACCCCCGAGGAGGTCAACGCGCAGGTCAAGACCGACCTCGCCGACCTGGCCGACGACGTACGCGGGCAGGCCGCCAAGGCCGAGGACCCGGAGATCAAGAAGCTGGTCGGCGACACCGCGAAGCAGATCGACGCCGGCGCGAAGTCGGCCACCCCGGTCAAGTGGCTCAGCTCGACCTTCGTGACGATCCCCGCGAAGCTCAGCGCGGACTGCCGGGTCTGACCCGGTACCGCACGTGCGTGACGGTCGGTGCGGGCAGCACCCGCACCGGCTCCAGCGTGACGTCCAACGGGCCGTCGAAGAGGGGCGTACCGCCGCCGAGGACGATCGGCACCACGTGCAGCCACAGGGTGTCGAGCAGCCCGGCGGCCAGGCACTGCCGGACGGCACTCGCCCCGCCCGCGACGGAGACCTTCAGGTCACCCGCCACCGCCCGGGCCCGCTCCAGCGCCACCTCGACGCCCTCGGTGACGAAGTGGTACTCGGTGCCGCCCTTCATCGGCAGCGACGCGCGCGGGTGGTGGGTCAGCACGAAGACCGGGACGTGCCACGGCGGGTCCTCGCCCCACCAGCCGGTCCAGTCGAGGTCCCACCCGCCCTCGCCGCCGCCGAACATCCGCCGCCCCATCACGTACGCCCCGACGCCGGCCATCATCTCGGCCGCCACCTCGGCGTCCACGTCCCGCTCCCCGGCCGGCCGGTCCGGCCGCTCCCGCCGGCGCTCGGCCGCGAAGAGCCACTCGTGCAGCCGCAGGCCGCCCCGGCCCAGCGGATCCGCCCTGCTCTGCCCGGGCGCCGCGACGTACCCGTCCAGCGACACCGACAGCTGCCCGATCACCTCAGTCATGTCCGGTGGACCGTGCCGGGCGGGTCGACTCATCGGTCGCCGGCCAGCCGGGCGGCGCGTACCTCCAGGTAACGCCGTTCCGGCAGGCTCGTGGTGGCGCGTGCGGCGGCCAGGTACCCCGCGCGTGCCGCGTCCGGCTCCCCGGCCAGCTCCAGCAGGTGTGCGCGGACCGCGGCGAGCCGGTGGTGCCCGGCGGTGCGCTCGTCGGCGTCCAGCGTGGCCAGCAGGGCCAGCCCGGCCCGGGGGCCGTCCACCATGGCCACCGCGGCGGCCTGGTTGAGGGTGACCATCGGGTTCGGCGCGAGCCGGGCCAGCAGCCGGTACAACGCGACGATCTGGGGCCAGTCGGTCGCCGCCGCCGACGGGGCCTCGGCGTGCACCGCCGCGATCGCCGCCTGCACCTGGTACGGGCCGGGCGGCGACCAGGTCAGCGCCGCCGTCACCAACGCCGTGCCCTCCTCGATCTGGGCCCGGTCCCAGCGCGTCCGGTCCTGCTCGGCCAGCGGCACCAGGTCGCCGGTCGGGCCGGTGCGGGCCTCCCGGTGCGCGTCGGTGAGCAGCATCAGCGCCAGCAGGCCGGCGACCTCGCCGTCGTCCGGCAGCAGCCGGTGCAGCTCCCGGGTCAGCCGGATCGCCTCGCCGGTCAGCTCGCCGCGGTGCAGCGTGCCGCCGCTGGAGGCGGTGTACCCCTCGTTGAAGACCAGGTAGAGCACGTGCAGCACGGCCCGCAGCCGCTCGTCCCGGTCGGCGGCCGAGGGGAGCGTGAACCGGGCCCCGGTCGCCTCGATCCGCTGCTTCGCGCGGCGGATCCGCTGGCTCATCGTCGGCTCCGGCACCAGGTACGCGCGGGCGATCTCGGCCGTCCCCAGCCCGCCCACCGCGCGCAGGGTGAGCGCCACCTGGGCGGGCACGGTCAGCGCCGGATGGCAGCAGAGGAAGAGCAGCTTCAGGGTGTCGTCCTCGGCGGGCGCGACCTCGTCGGCGGCCGGCGCGACCGCCGCGTACGCCGGCTCCCGGACCGCGACCGCCACCTCCCGGTCCCGGCGGGCCCGCTCGCTGCGCCACTCGTCGGTCAGCCGGCGGGTCGCCACCGTCACCAGCCAGGCCCGGGGCCGGTCCGGGACGCCCTGCGCCGGCCACTGCGTCGCGGCGGCGAGCAGCGCCTCCTGGACGGCGTCCTCGCAGGCGTAGAACTGCCCGTGCCGGCGCACCAGCACGCCGAGGACCTGCGGCGCGAGGGTACGCAGCAGCTCCTCGACGGCCGGCGTCGTCACATCTCCGTCCCGGCCTGGTGCATCAGTGGGCGGACCTCCAGCACCCCGACGCCGTGCCGGACGTCCGGCCAGCTCGCGGCGATCTCGGCGGCCCGCTCCGGGGTCTCGCAGTCGACCATCAGGTAGCCGGCGAACTGCTCCTTGCTCTCCATGAACGGCCCGTCGGTGATCTCCGCGCCGCCGGCCGAGTGCCGGACCGTCCGGGTCTGCGACGGGTCGGCCAGCGCCTCGCCGCCGAGCAGTTCCCCGGACTCGGTGAGCGCCTTCATGATCTCGTCGACCTCGCCGAAGATGGCGTTCCGGTCCGCCTCGGACAGCTCCTCGACGAAGCCGGGCCGGTTCCAGATCAGCAGCATGTACTTCACGGTGCACTCCTCGGGTACGGGCCACCGGCGGTGGCGCCTCTCGCTGACGGGTCGGAGCGGGGACGACCGATCCGACATCCTCCCCGGAAAAGGTCAGCGACCGGGACGTACCGCGCGGCGCGTCGGCCGGCCGACGTCGAGCGAGGCGGCGTCGGCGGCCGAGGTGCCCGACGTCCAGCCCTCGGCGTCACGGACCTGGAGGCGGTGCCGGGTCACCCCGGGGAAGAGCTGGTCGAGGCGTTCCCGGACCGCGTCCGAGCGGGCCGCGAGCACCGGCAGCAGCCGGTCGTCGTCCCGTTCCCGGGCCGCCGCCCGGTCGGTCGCCGCGGTGGCCGCCCGCAGCCGCTCCCCGATCCGCAGCGCGAACGCGTTCAGGAAGGACTCGTCGTAGCCCTTGGTGCGCCGGCTGCTGCCCTTGCCGCGTTCGGCCCGACCGCGCAGCATCGCGGCGGTCGCCTGCACCAGCAGCGAGGTGTGCAGCAGCTCCACCGCCGCCAGGTCGGCCGGGAAGCCGAGCACGGTGGTGAAGCCGAGGTCGTCGGACCAGACCGCCTCGCACCGGTTCGCCGCCGCGACCTCCTGGATCAGCAGCGCCTTCGCCCCGGCGTACGGGGCGTCGGTGCCGAGCCGGACGCCACCGGGCCGGTCGGGTCGCTCGGCGGTCGCGTCGAGCAGCGCCGCGTCGAGGCTGTGCCGGGCCATCAGCTCCTGGGCCTTCCCGGTCAGCGCCTCGGCCTCCGCCGGGAAGGTGGTGGACTCGGCCTTGGCCAGCAGCGCCCGGACCCGGTCCAGCATCCGCGAGGCGCCCGACGGGGCCTTGACGGGCGCCGCGGCGGCCGGGGCGCCCGGCGGCGGGCGGAGCGGGGCGATCGGCGGCAGCCCTTCGACCAGGACGAGCGCGTCCACCGCGTCGCGCAGCGCGCTGATCCGGTCCCCGTCGGCCCGGCGGTCCAGCCAGCCCAGGTCGGTGTCCCAGGCGGCACTCAGCTCGGCGAGCTGGTCGTCGAACCAGGCGGGGACGGGGCCGGCCTGCGCGCGGCGCTGGGCGGCCAGCGCGTCGCGCAGCAGCCGCGCCCCCCGGGGCGTGAGCCGGCGGGTCGCGAGGCGGGTCACGTCGACCGGCTGCCAGCCGCGCGGCCAGAGCCGCCCGACGGCCCGGACCAGGCGGGCGAGCAGTGCCGCGTCCACGGTCGGCGGGTCGCCGACCACCAGCCGGTCCAGGGCCCGCTCCGCCTCCCGGACGTCGCTGCCCCGGGCCGCCCCGAGGGCGTCGGCGAGCAGCCGTTCGGCGTCCGACACGGCGCGGTCTCCTCACTGTTCGGTGTCCCCGGGTCCGGCCGGATCCGCTGGGTGGGGGTGGTGCGCGTCGCCCGCGCGCCGCTCCGGGCCCGCCCTGACGGTACCGGCGGGCGGGGGCCGGCTGCCGGTGAGTGCGGTCACCGTTCAACCGCGGGGGCCCGGCGTCCGTACCTCTCGGGGGACCCGACGGGCGGCGGACGGAGAGCGACGTGGGCGGGCGAGGCGGGCGGGACCGGGGTCTGCACCGGCGGCGGGCGTCCCGCGCCGGCACGGTGACCCTGCTGGCACTGGTGGTGGCGGTCGGCCTGGCCGCCGGCGGCGCGTACGCGGCCCGGCGTGGCCTGCCCCCGACCGCACCTGCGGCCGGTGCCCGGCCCACCACCGCGCACCCCACGCCCGTCCCGCCCCGGCCCGTCCCGGCGGCCGGCCGGGTCACGCCGGGGATCAGCTACCCGGCCCGGGGTACGGGCACCTTCCGCACCGCCACCGCGCTCGGGGCGGTGGCCGGGAACGCCGGCCCGCTGCTCCGCTACCGGGTGGCGGTGGAGCAGGGCATCGGGAACGTCGACGTGGAACGGTTCGCCCGCGAGGTGGCGGTGATCCTGGCCGACCCGCGCGGCTGGACCGGCGGCGGCCGGTGGCGGCTGCAACGGGTCGGCCGGGACGACCCCGCCGACTTCACCGTGCTGCTGACCACCCCGGTGACCCGGGGCCGGCTCTGCGCCGACCCCACCGACCACTACACCTCCTGCCGCAACGGTGACCAGGTGGTGGTCAACGTGGCCCGCTGGGTGCACGGGGTGCCGCACTTCCCGGACCTCGGCGCGTACCGGCAGTACCTGCTCAACCACGAGGTCGGGCACCGGCTCGGCCAGGGCCACCAGCTCTGCCCCCGGGCCGGCGGTCCCGCCCCGGTGATGCTCCAGCAGACCCTGGGCCTGCACGGCTGCACCGCCAACCCGTGGCCGCAGGTCGACGGCGACCTGCTCACCGGCCCCACCGGCCAGTACGACGACCCCGTCCCCGCCGACGACTGACCCGCCCACCGGTCCCCGGGCCCGTCCGACGGGAGGCCGGGGAGGAGGTGGGGATACTGGGCGGGTGGAGAGTGCCCGGCCCCGCCTGCTGCTGGTCGAGGACGACCGTGCCCTCACCGGCCTGCTCATGGACCTCCTCGCCGACGAGGGGTACGAGGTCGACGTGGCCGGCGACGGGCACAGCGGGCTGCACCACGCGCTCACCCGCGACTACCAGGTCATGGTGATCGACCGGGGGCTGCCGGCGCTGGACGGGCTGACGCTGGTCAGCCGGCTGCGGGCCCGGGGCGTGACCTGCCCGGTGCTGCTGCTGACCGCCCGCGGCTCGGTCGACGACCGGGTGGCGGGGCTCGACGCGGGCGCCGAGGACTACCTGGTCAAGCCCTTCGAGGTGGCGGAACTGCTGGCCCGGCTGCGGGCGCTGCGCCGACGGCACCCGGAGACCGCCGACTGGCTGCCGCTGGGTCGCCGTCGGCTGGACGTGGACAACCGGCGGGTGCTCGACGGCCCCGAGGAGATCCCGCTCTCGGCCCGCGAGTTCGCCGTGCTGCACGCCCTCGCCGGCCGCCCGACGAAGGTGTTCACCCGGGCCGAGCTGCTCAGCGCCGCCTTCGATCACGCCGACGCCCCGGGCACCGTCGACGCCTGCGTCCACCACCTGCGCCGCAAGCTGGGCCGGGACGCCGTCCGTACGGTGCACGGGCTCGGTTACCGGCTCGGGCCGGGCTGAGGCGGGCGGGGTGGACGAGGCCCGGCTGACGCGTGCCCGGCGGCGCAGCGTGGCCCAGACCGCCGCGGCGATCGGGCTGGTCCTGGTGCTCGTCGGCGCGTTGATGTACGCGCTGACCAGCCGGGAGGAGTCCCGGGCGTTGAACAGCGAGCTCGGCCGGGTGCTGGCGATGGCCGAGGACGTGGACGATCCTCCGCCCGGCCAGTTCCTCGCCCGGCGGCAACCCGACGCCGGGCCGGTCGAGGTGACCCCCGGCGCCCCGCCGGGGCTGGTCCGCGTCCTCGACGAGGCGGTCGCCCGCCGCTCCGGCCGGTACGACACCGACGCCGGCGACGACCGGCCGGTCCGGGTGGTGGTGGCCCGGCGTGCGGACGGCAGCCGCTGGGCGGTCGCCGCCGACCTGGCGCCGCTGCGCCGCCGGCAGGGCCAGCTCGGGCTCGCCCTACTCGCGGCCGAGCTGGCCGGCCTGGCCGGCGCGCTGGTCGCCGCCACGCTGCTGGCCCGGCGCGCGGTCGCGCCGCTGGCCACCGCGCTCGCCCTGCAACGCCGCTTCGTCGCCGACGCCTCGCACGAACTGCGCACCCCCCTCACCGTGCTGCACACCCGGGCCCAGCTGCTGGCCCGGCGGGCCGCCGACCAGCCGCCGGAGCGGCTCACCGCGCAGCTCGACCAGCTGGTGGCGGACACCCGCGCGCTCGGCGAGGTGGTCGAGGACCTGCTGGTGTCGGCGGCGGCCGAGCACCAGCCCCTGCCGCAGGCCGAGGTCGACCTGGCCGGGACGGCCCGTGAGGTGGTCGCCAGCATGGCCCCGTACGCGGCGCAGCGGCAGGTGGAGCTGCGGCTCGACGCGCCCGGTCCGGTGCTGGTCCGGGGGGCTCCGACGGCCCTGCGCCGGGCGGTGACCGCGCTGGTGGACAACGCGATCGGGCACGTACCGCCCGACGGACACGTGACGGTGCGGGTCGGACACCGCGCCGGTCGGGTGGTGGCCGAGGTGGTCGACGACGGGGTGGGACTGGATCCGGCCGAGGCGGACCGGCTCTTCGACCGGTTCGCCCATGGCAGCTCCGGCACCGGTCGGCGGTTCGGGCTGGGCCTGGCCCTGGTGCAGCAGGTGGCCGGCGCGCACCGGGGCACCGTCGAGGTGACCGGCGCGAAGGGGCGGGGGGCCACCTTCACCCTCGTCCTGCCCCCGGCCTGAGCGCGGCGCGGGCAAGAACTTCCCAAGAATCGGTGGGCACTGTGGGCCGCAGAGCGACATCCCCCGTTCCCGAGGAGAGATCGTGCCCGACACCGTCAACGGACTCCCGCTGCACCCGCTCGTGGTGCACGCCGTGGTGGTCCTCCTGCCGCTGGCCGCGCTCGGCGTGGTCGCGCTGGCCGTCCGACCCTCCTGGCGGGGGCGCTTCGGCGTGCTCGTGGTGGTGATCGCCGCGCTGGCCACCGCTGCGATCCCGGTGGCCACCCAGAGCGGGGAGAGCCTGGAGCACCGGGTGGGCGACCCGGGCCGGCACGCCGAGCTGGGGGACACGCTGCTCTGGTTCGCGTTGCCGCTGCTGGTCGCCGCGGTCGCGCTGGTCTGGCTGCACCGCCGGGCCACCCGGACCGCCGAGGACGGGACGACCGCCCGTACCGGTGCGCTGGGAGTGGTGGTCGCGGTGCTGGCCGTGGTGGTGGCGGCGGGCAACCTGGTCCAGGTCTACCGGGTGGGTGACTCCGGCGCGAAGGCCGTCTGGGGGGACACCCCGGCGGCGACCGCCGGCCAGGGCGACGGCGACTGATCCGCCGCCCTGCGCCGCGCGCCCGCCGGTGGTGAGATGGACGGCGGACGCGCGGCGCGGGCGGAGGAGGACGACCAGATGGAGTACGTGAGGTTCGGCGGGACCGGCCTGGAGGTGTCCCGGCTCTGCCTGGGCTGCATGAGCTACGGCGAGCCGGGCCGGGGCGCGCACCCCTGGTCGCTGCCGGAGGAGGCGAGCCGCCCCTTCATCAAGCAGGCCCTGGAGCTGGGTGTCAACTTCTTCGACACCGCGAACGTCTACTCCGACGGCACCAGCGAGGAGATCGTCGGCCGGGCGCTGAAGGACTTCGCCCGCCGCGACGACGTGGTCATCGCGACGAAGGTGCACGGCCGGATGGGCGAGGGACCGAACCGGGGCGGGCTGTCCCGCAAGCACATCATGAGCGAGATCGACGCGAGCCTGCGCCGGCTCGGCACCGACTACGTGGACCTCTACCAGATCCACCGCCTCGACCCGGGCACCCCGATCGAGGAGACCCTGGAGGCGCTGCACGACCTGGTCCGCGCCGGCAAGGTCCGCTACCTCGGCGCCTCCTCGATGTACGCGTGGCAGTTCGGCAAGGCGCTCTGGGCGGCCGAGCGCAACGGCTGGACCCGTTTCGTCGCCATGCAGAACCACTACAACCTGCTCTACCGCGAGGAGGAGCGGGAGATGCTGCCGCTCTGCGCCGACCAGGGCGTCGCGGTGATCCCGTGGAGCCCGCTGGCCCGGGGCCGGCTGACCCGCGACCGGGGCGAGAGCACGGACCGGGCGCGGTCCGACGAGTTCGGCCGCACCCTGTACGCGCGGACCGAGGAGCCGGACCGGGCGGTGGTCGACGCGGTGGCCCGGATCGCGGCGGCGCGGGGGGTGTCCCGGGCCCAGGTGGCGCTGGCCTGGGTGGCCCGCAACCCGGCGGTGACCGCCCCGATCGTCGGCGCGACGAAGCCGCACCACCTGACCGACGCGGTGGCGGCGCTGGAGTTGACGTTGACCGACGACGAGGTGGCGGCCCTGGAGTCGCCGTACGTGCCGCACCCGGTGGCGGGCTTCTAGGGCGTACCGTTCCGTCATGATCGATACGGGGTGGGACGACGTCGCCGTCGCGACCGCCGCGGCACTCGCCGGGGCGGATGTGGTGCGGGGGATGTACGGCCGGCGGCTGGACCGCGTCGACAAGGGGGACGGGGACTTCGCCACCGCCGCCGATCTGGCGGCCGAGCGGGCGATCCTCGACGTGCTCCGGGCGGGCCGGCCCGCCGACGACGTGGTCGGCGAGGAGGGCGGTCGGCAGGGCGCCGTGGACGGCGTACGCGAATGGTTGGTGGATCCCCTCTGCGGCACGCTGAACTATGCCGCCGGCACCATGCTGGTCGCGGTCAACGTGGCGCTGCGCGGCGGCGCGGCGGCGGTGGCCGACCCGTTCGCCGGCGAGGTCTTCGCCACCGACGGCGAAACCGCCCGGGTGCGGCACGAGGGTGCCGACGCGCCGCTGGTGCCGACCGCCGCCACCCGGCTGGTGGACGTCAACCTGGATCCGCCCTTCCCGAGCGCGCCGCGGCTGCGGGCGGTGGACCTGCTGGCCCACCCGGACTTCGTCGCCCGGTTCCGGCCCCGGGTCGGCTCCACGACGCTGGCGCTGGCCTGGGTCGCCGCCGGCCGGCGGGCCGGATACGTCACCGACGGCGGTGACCTCACCGGGAGCGTCCACTTCGCCGCCGGCATCGCGCTGTGCCGGGCCGCCGGCTGCGTGGTCACCGGCCTCGACGGCGCGCCGCTCGGTCCGGCCGGCCGCGGCCTGGTGGCGGCCGCCGACGCCGAGACCCACGCGCTCCTGCTGGGGATGCTCGCCGGCCGCCCCTGACCCGGGCCGCCCGGCCGCACGTCGCCGAGCGGGTCGGCCTCAGAGCGGCGACACGCCGGCGGGCGGCGTCGCACCGGGCCCGCCCGGGCCGAGCCAGCGGACCAGCAGCACGGTCGCGTCGTCGGCGAGCCGGTCGTCCTGGTACGCGAGGATCGCGTGCACCAGCCGGCGGGCGGTCTCCGGCAGCGGCAGCCCGTCGGCGAGCGCCCGGACGGTGAAGTCCACCAGCCGGTCCATGCCGAACGGCTCGCCGCCGGCGGACCGCGCCTCGATGATCCCGTCGGTGTAGAAGAGCACGTCGTCGCCGGGTTCCAGGGCCTCCTCGATCACCACCGGGGGACGCTGGTCACCGAGGGTCACCGGCAGGGCGGTGGGCGTGGGCAGCACGGTGGCCACCTTGCCCCGGCGGATCACCAGCCCGCTGGGATGCCCGGCGGAGATGATCCGGAGCCGGCCGTCGCGCTGGTCGAGTTCGGCCAGCACGCCGGTGATCAGGCCGCGCCGGTCGTGTTCGCGTACCGCGTCGTCGATGTGGTGGTACGTGCGGACCAGGTCGAAGTCGGCCCGGCGGGCGTTGCGGTAGGCGGCCAGCGCCAGGCTGGCCAGGGTGACCGCGCGCATCCCGCCGGCGGAGCCGTGCCCGACCGCGTCGAAGAGGGCGAGGTGGGCGGTGTCGCCGTTGACCGCGTAGTCGAAGGCGTCCCCGCCCACGTCGTAGCTCGGCTCCAGGATGCCGCTGATGACCAGGCCACCGGTGGCGAAGGTCAGCGGGGGGAGTTGGGCGCGCAGCATCTCGGCGGCCAGCCGCATCGGGGCGCGGCGGCGGACCCGCTCCACGGTGTCGCTGTAGAGCGAGCGGGTGACCAGCAGGTCGGCGATGAGCGACGCGGCGGCCTGGTACTCCGGCACCCGGGCCGGTGGCACCGGTTCGGCCGCCAGCACCTCGGCCACCCCGAGGCGTTCCATCCCGTCCAGCAGCGGCACCCAGAGCCGGGTCGTCACACCGGCCTCGCCCGTCTCGCCGGGAATCGGCTTCACCAGGCTGAAGGCGCGTCCGGCGAGCGTCCCGTCCACGCTCAGCACCTCGCGCGGCGGGGAGTCCGCGGCGCGCATCGGCAGCAGCTCCCGCTGCTCGTGGTCGACCAGGTAGAGGAGGATGTCGGCCGCGCCGAGCTGGGCGGCGGCCCGCCGGGCCAGGGTGGGCAGGTCCTCGGGACGCGCGTGGTGGGAGTGGCGCAGCAGGTCGTGCAGGGCTTCCCGCTCACCCATGGGTCATCTCACCTTCCTCGGGTCGCCGCCACCGGGCCGGCGGGCCGGGCGGGTCATCGCGCCGGCTTGCTCCGGGGGAAGGATGCCCAGATGTTCTTGGTGTCGGCGCTGGCGTACCAGCCGACCGCGAGGGACATCTCCTCGGCCAGGAACAGGCCGCGCCCGCCCGACTCCAGCGGCCGGATGTCGCTGAGCTCGGGGACGCTGCTCACGTCGTGGTCGGCCACGTCGAGGACGAAGCAGTCGTCGGCCCCGAGCAGGGTGACGATGGTCGGCGGGCGGCCGTGCCGCAGCGCGTTGCTGGCCAGCTCGGTGGCGACCAGCACCACCAGGTGCGGGATCTCGTCGAGTTCCTCGCCCTGGACCAGGCCGTGCCGCTCCAGCGCGGCGCGCAGCGAGGCCCGCAGGTCGCGCAGCTCGGCGGGCGTGTCGAGCACCCACTGCTCCAGCTCCGTGGCCTGTGGCGGTGGCGGCGACGTCCGCAGCTGTCCCATGATCCCGCTTTACCCTCCGTAGCGGTTCGCTAAGCAGGGCGGACCGTCGGTTTCTCGACCGTGGTGGGTCGCCCACACCACCCCGATCACGGAGGTGTCGGTCGCACGGATATCGGCTGTGGTCCATGTCACGTTAGCGTTCCGGCACCGCCGGCCGTCCCGCCGGCGCTCCGACGGGAGGACGCCCATGCGCACACCGTGGAAAGCCGCCGCCACCCTCGCCGCGACCCTGCTCCTGGTCCTGCCCGGCGGCGTCGCCGCGCGGGCCGCGAGCACGCCGTACACGAAGAGCCCGGTCGCCGGGCCGCTCGGCACGTACCACGTCTCCGCCGTCTACGTGGCCGGTGTCTCCTCCGGCGGCTATCTGGCCACCCAGCTCCAGGTCGCGTACTCGGCCCGGATCCGGGGTGCGGCGATCTTCGCCGCCGGTCCGTACTACTGCGCGCAGAACACCGTCGCGCAGGCCCTCTACGGCTGCGGCGACAACCTCTACCCGACGTACCTGCCGGCGCTGGAGAGCTACACCCGCAGCTGGGCGTCGTACGGCTGGGTCGACGGCACCGGCAACCTCGCCGGCCAGCCGGTGTACGTCTACCACGGCGGCAGCGACGGCACGGTGAAGAAATCGGTCACCGACGACCTGGTCCGCTATTACCAGGACTTCGGCGCCTCGGTCCGGTACGACTCGACCGGCGCGGCGGGGCACGCCTGGGTGACCCCGTACGGCACCGTCGGGTGCACCGCCACCGCCTCGCCCTTCCTCAACGACTGCGGCACCGACCCGCAGGGCGCCTTCCTCGGCCGGCTGCTCGGCGGGGTGGCCGCGCCGAACACCGGCCCGCTCGGCGGGACCCTGATCCGCTTCGGTCAGGACGCCTTCGCGACCAACGGCTGGGCGAACGGGCTGAGCATGGACGCCAGCGGCTTCGCGTACGTGCCGAGCGCCTGCGCCGCCGGGGACTCCTGCCGGCTGCTGGTCGCCCTGCACGGCTGTGCCCAGGGGTACGCGAAGGTCGGCACCGCCTTCGTGGACCGGGCCAACCTCAACCAGTACGCCGACACCAACCGGCTGATCGTGCTCTATCCGCAGGCGGTCGCGACCGGAGTGAACCCGAACGGCTGCTGGGACTGGTGGGGCTACCTGGGTGCCACCAACTACCCGATCAAGGGCGGCTACCAGGTGGAAACGATCATGAACATGGTCCGCCGGCTCGACGGGTGAGCACCCGTACGGCCCGAACCGCCAGGTGCGGGCCGGGGGCCCGTTGCGCTACCGTCGGAGGGTGATCGTCGAGGAACACTGGTGGAACGGGGACCGCACCACCCGTGGCCGCCGCGATGTCTACATCCGCACCGACGGGCGGCAGTGGCAGGTGCAGGCGCAGATCGGTGGTGCCACCGGCCGGTCCAAGATCCAGGACTGTCCGAGCCGGGGCGCGGCGACAATTCTCGCCGGGGCCTGGCGCGGCAGCGGCACCGGCTGGCGCGAGCTGCCCCGCTGAGCAGGACCGCCGCCGGCCGGTGACGGCCGGCGGCACCGCTCACTCCCGGGGACCGTGCACCGCGCGGTCGACCAACGACTCGGCCACCTCGCGCAACTTGCGGTTCGAGTCCTGCGACACCCGGGCCAGGATGGCGAACGCCTCGTCGGCGCCGCACCGGCGCTGGCCCATGATGATCCCCTTGGCCTGCTCGATCCCCGCCCGGCTCTGCATCGCCTCCCGCGTCTGCTGGGCCGGCGTCGCGGTGCTCTCTTGGAGGTGCACGTCGGCCGGCGCGATGGCGGCGTACCCGGCGAGCGTCCGGGCCAGGTGGATCTGCTCCTCCAGCGGGCCGACCGTGGTGCCGTAGATGTTCAGCGCGCCGACCGTCGCCTCCTGGATCGGCAGCCCGATGGAGCGCGAACTCGCCTCGTGCCCCTGGACCAGCGTCACCGGGACCCCGGCGGTGTCCGGAATCGCGTCCCTCCCTGGCGACCTGGGCGGCCTTCGTCAGCACCACGTCGAGGCCGGCGTCGTCGTAACTGATCCGGCCGACAGCGTCCGGGTACGGGCGTGGACGGTGCGCGCGCCGGCCACCGCCTCCTCGGCGGGTGTGACCGCCTTCACCGGTTCGTCCCGGTCGCGTCAAGGACTCGTGAAGAAACCGAGGGCCGGCGTCACGGTCGCGTTATGACCCTTGGCCGGCCCCGCCTCCCGGCGCTGTGATTGCCCGGCGCGACCGGAAGGCGGTCGCGCGGACCACTTCCCGAGGAGAGACCGGCCGTGTCCGACGTGCTGTTCGTGTTGCTGACGGTGGGGCTGTTCGCGGCCCTCACCCTGCTGGTGAGGGGCGTGGAGAAGCGGTGAACGCCGTCAACGCCGTCGGCCTGGTGCTGGCGCTCGGACTGGGCGTGTTCCTGGTCGCCGCCCTGCTCTTCCCGGAGCGTTTCTGATGAGCATGACCACAGCCGGTGTGCTGTTCGTGCTGTCGCTGGTGGTGGCGCTGGTCGCCGTGCACCGGCCGTTCGGCGACTACCTCTACCGGGTGGTCGCCGGCACCCGGTCCTCCCGGGTCGAACGGGGGATCTACCGCCTGGTCGGCGTCGACCCGGCCGCCGAGCAGTCCTGGGGCGTGTACGCCCGCGGCGTGCTGGCGTTCTCCGCGGTCTCCGTGCTGTTCCTGTACGGCCTCCAGCGCCTCCAGGACCGCCTGCCGCTGAGCCTCGGCTTCGACCCGGTGGTGCCGCACGGCGCGTGGAACACCGCCGTCTCGTTCGTGACCAACACCAACTGGCAGTGGTACTCGGGTGAGTCGACGATGGGCCACCTGGTGCAGATGACCGGTCTGGCGGTGCAGAACTTCGTCTCCGCCGCCGTCGGCATCGCCGTCGCGGTGGCGCTGGTCCGCGGCTTCGCCCGCAGCCGTACCGGCGAGCTGGGCAACTTCTGGGTCGACCTGACCCGGATCACGCTGCGGATCCTGCTGCCGGTCGCGGTGCTCGGCGCGCTGGTGCTGATGCTCGGCGGGGTGGTGCAGAACCTGTCCGGTGGCACCGAGGTGTCCACGCTGACCGGCGGCAGCCAGACCATCACCGGCGGGCCGGTGGCCGGCCAGGAAGTGATCAAGGAGCTGGGCACCAACGGTGGTGGCTTCTACAACGCCAACAGCGCCCACCCGTTCGAGAACCCGACCGCCTGGACGAACTGGATCGAGATCTTCCTGATCCTGGTGATCCCGTTCAGCCTGCCCCGGGTCTTCGGCCGGCTGGTCGGGCAGCGCCGGCAGGGCCACGCCATCGCCGCGGTGATGGCGATCCTCGCCTTGGCCAGCGTCACCCTGACCAACGTCTTCGAACTGGCCGGCCACGGCACGGTGCCGCAGGCGGTGGGGGCGGCGCTGGAGGGCAAGGAGGTGCGGTTCGACGTGTCGAACTCGGCCACCTTCGCCGCGGCCACCACGCTCACCTCGACCGGCGCGGTCAACTCGTTCCACGACTCGTACACCGCGCTGGGCGGGATGATGACGCTGGGCAACATGATGCTCGGCGAGGTCGCCCCCGGTGGCGTCGGCTCCGGCCTGTACGGGCTGCTGGTCCTCGCGGTGATCACGGTCTTCGTCGCCGGCCTGATGGTCGGCCGCACGCCGGAGTACCTGGGCAAGAAGATCGGCGCGCGGGAGATGCAGTTCGCGTCGCTGTACTTCCTGGTCACGCCGGCCCTGGTGCTCACCGGCACCGCCGCCGCGTTCGCCACCGGCAACGCCGCGACGGCGCTGAACGTCGGCCCGCACAAACTCTCCGAGGTGCTCTACGCGTTCACCTCGGCGAGCAACAACAACGGCTCGGCGTTCGCCGGCATCACCGTGAACACGCCGTGGTGGAACACCGCGCTGGGCCTGTGCATGCTGCTCGGCCGCTTCCTGCCGATCATCTTCGTGCTCGCGCTGGCCGGCTCGCTGGCCCGCCAGCAACCGACGCCCGCGTCCGAGGGCACCCTGCCGACCCACCGGCCGCTCTTCATCGGCATGGTCGTCGGCGTCACGGTGGTCCTCGTCGCGCTCACCTTCCTGCCCGCCCTCGCGCTCGGCCCGCTGGCCGAAGGGCTGTGACCACCATGAGAGACAAGGACATGACGGCACCTCTGGACACCGTCGACGCGCCGGGCGCCGACGCCCCGACCGAACCGAGCGACCCGGCCAGCCGGACCGGCCGGGTCGGCGGCGGGCTGCTCGACCCCCGGCAGCTGGTCGCGTCGCTGCCGGACGCGCTGCGCAAGCTCGACCCGCGCACCCTGTGGCGCAACCCGGTGATGCTGATCGTCGAGATCGGCGCGCTCTTCACCACCGTGCTCGCGGTGGTCGACCCGTCCGTCTTCGCCTGGTCGATCACCGCCTGGCTCTGGCTGACCGTGCTCTTCGCCAACCTGGCCGAGGCGGTCGCCGAGGGGCGCGGCAAGGCCCAGGCCGCGACGCTGCGCCGGGCCAAGCAGGACACCATCGCCACCCGCCTGGTGGGCTGGACGCCCGGTGCGTCGGCCAACGGGTACCGGGACGAGGCGGTGCCCGCGCCGCAGCTCCGGCAGGGCGACGTGGTGCTGGTCGAGGCGGGCCAGACCGTGCCTGCCGACGGCGACGTGGTCGAGGGCATCGCCAGCGTCGACGAGTCGGCGATCACCGGCGAGTCCGCCCCGGTGATCCGGGAATCCGGCGGGGACCGCAGCGCGGTCACCGGCGGCACCCGGGTGCTCTCCGACCGGATCATCGTCAAGGTCACCCAGAAGCCGGGGGAGAGCTTCATCGACCGGATGATCGCCCTGGTCGAGGGGGCGAACCGACAGAAGACCCCGAACGAGATCGCGCTCAACATCCTGCTGGCCGCCCTGACGATCATCTTCCTGCTGGCGGTGGTCACGCTCCAGCCGCTGGCCATCTTCGCCAAGGGCTGGCAGGCGGCGGCCCCGGACACCGCCGCGATCACCGACTCCGGCGTCAGCGGCATCGTGCTGGTCTCGCTGCTGGTCTGCCTGATCCCGACCACCATCGGCGCGCTGCTCTCCGCGATCGGCATCGCCGGCATGGACCGGCTCGTCCAACGCAACGTCCTGGCCATGAGCG
Organism: Micromonospora auratinigra; assembly: GCF_900089595.1. Lineage (GTDB taxonomy): Bacteria > Actinomycetota > Actinomycetes > Mycobacteriales > Micromonosporaceae > Micromonospora > Micromonospora auratinigra. Next base: position 5,592,578 of record NZ_LT594323.1, read on the forward strand.
GCCGGGCGGTCGAGGCGGCCGGCGACGTCAACACGCTGCTGCTGGACAAGACCGGCACGATCACCCTGGGCAACCGGCAGGCCGCCGACTTCCTGCCGGTCGACGGCGTCGACGCGGCGACCGTCGCCGACGCGGCGCAGCTCGCCAGCCTGGCCGACGAGACGCCCGAGGGGCGCTCGGTGGTGGTGCTGGCCAAGAACGAGTTCGGGCTGCGTGAACGCGAACCGGGCCTCATCCCGCACGCCACCTTCGTGCCGTTCACCGCGCAGACCCGGATGAGCGGCGTCGACCTCGCCGCCGAGGGGGGCGTCCGGCAGATCCGCAAGGGCGCGGCCGCCGCGGTGCTGAAGTGGGTACGCGAGCACGGCGGTCACCCGACCGAGCAGGTCGGCGAGCTGGTCGACGCGATCAGCGGCACCGGCGGCACCCCGCTGGTGGTCGCCGAGCACACCGCCGGCGAGCCGGCCCGGGCGCTGGGCGTCATCCACCTGAAGGACGTCGTCAAGGCCGGCATGCGGGAGCGGTTCGACGAGATGCGCCGGATGGGCATCCGCACCGTGATGATCACCGGGGACAACCCGCGCACCGCGAAGGCCATCGCCGACGAGGCCGGGGTGGACGACTTCCTCGCCGAGGCCACGCCGGAGGACAAGCTCGCCCTGATCCGCAAGGAGCAGGAGGGCGGCCGGCTGGTCGCGATGACCGGCGACGGCACCAACGACGCGCCCGCGCTGGCCCAGGCCGACGTCGGCGTCGCCATGAACACCGGCACCTCGGCCGCGAAGGAGGCCGGCAACATGGTCGACCTCGACTCCGACCCGACCAAGCTGATCGAGATCGTGGAGATCGGCAAGCAGTTGCTGATCACCCGGGGCGCGTTGACCACGTTCAGCATCGCCAACGACATCGCCAAGTACTTCGCGATCATCCCGGCCATGTTCGCCGGCATCTACCCGAGCCTGGACGCGCTCAACGTGATGCGGCTGTCCAGCCCGGCGTCGGCGATCCTCGCCGCGGTCATCTTCAACGCGATCGTGATCGTCGCGCTGATCCCGCTGGCCCTGCGCGGCGTGCGCTACCGCCCGGCCAGCGCCTCGAAGCTGCTCAGCCGCAACCTGCTGGTGTACGGCCTCGGCGGCATCGTGGTGCCGTTCGTCGGCATCAAACTCATCGACCTGCTCGTCCAGCTCATCCCGGGGATCTCCTGATGCGCCTGCCCTCCTGGCTCGCCCAGCACCTGGCCGCCCTGCGCGCGGTGCTCGTCCTGACCGTCCTGCTCGGGCTGGCGTACCCGCTCGCCCTGGTCGCCGTGGGCCGGCTGCCCGGCCTCGCCGACCGGGCCGACGGCTCGCTGGTCACCGTCGGCGGGCGGACCGTCGGCAGCTCGCTGATCGGGCAGTCGTTCACCGACGCGGACGGCAACCCCGTCCCGCGCTACTTCCAGTCCCGCCCCTCGGCCGCCGGTGCCGGCTACGACCCGACTGCCACCGCGGCGAGCAACCTCGGTCCGGAGAGCGTGGTGGACACCCTCGCCGCCGACCCGGCCGACACCACCTTGAGCCTGCTCAGCCAGGTCTGCGCGCGCAGCAAGGCGGTCGGCGAGCTGAACGGCGTCGACGGGCGGCGGCCGTACTGCACGCCCGACGGGGTGGGCGCGGTGCTGGCCGTGTTCCGCGCCGACGGGCTGACCGGCCGGATCACCCGGGTGGTCAGCGTCAACCAGGCCGCCCCGGCGACGCCCTTCGTGGCCCGCTGGCAGGGCGTGCCCGTCGAGCCGGCCCGACCCGGTGCGGACTACCTGGCCGAGGGGGGCATCGTCACCCCGGTCCGCGGCGACGCGCCGAAGGAGCCCGCCGTGCCGGCCGACGCGGTCACCGCCAGCGGCAGCGGCCTCGACCCGCACATCTCCCCGGCGTACGCGGAGATCCAGGTGGCCCGGGTGGCCCGGGAGCGCGGCGCGGACCCGACGGCGATCCGCCGGCTGGTCGCGGCGCACACCGCCGGGCGGGCGCTCGGCTTCCTGGGCGAGCCCACGGTGAACGTCCTGGAGCTCAACCTCGCGCTCGACGCGGCCTTCCCGGCCCGCTGACCGACGTCCGGAAGGGCCCCCGCACCGCATCCGGCGGTACCCGGGGGCCCTTCCCCGCACCGATGAGAGGATGGGCCGGTGCGCAGGGGTGAACTGCGGATCTACCTGGGCGCGGCCCCAGGGGTCGGCAAGACCTACGCCATGCTGGAGGAGGCCCAGCGGCGCGCCGAGCGTGGCACCGACGTGGTGGTCGGGCTGGTGGAGACCCACGGCCGGCCGCACACGGCGGCGATGATCGGCGACCTGGAGGTGCTGCCCCGGCGCACGGTCGGCTACCGGGGGGTCGACCTCACCGAGCTGGACCTGGACGCGCTGCTGGCCCGCCGGCCCGAGGTGGCCGTGGTGGACGAGCTGGCCCACACCAACGTGCCCGGCTCCCGGCACGAGAAGCGCTGGCAGGACGTCCAGGAGTTGCTCGACGCCGGGATCGACGTGCTCTCCACGGTCAACGTCCAGCACCTGGAGTCGCTCACCGACGTGGTCGCGCAGATCACCGGCACCACCCAGCGGGAGACCCTGCCGGACCAGGTGGTGCGGGCCGCCGGGCAGGTCGAGCTGGTCGACATGACCCCGGAGGCGTTGCGTCGCCGGATGGCCCACGGCAACATCTACCGCCCGGACCGGATCGACGCGGCGCTGGGCAACTACTTCCGGGTCGGCAACCTCACCGCGCTGCGCGAGCTGGCCCTGCTCTGGCTGGCGGACAAGGTCGACGAGCAGCTCGACGCGTACCGGGCGCAGCAGGGCATCTCCGCCACCTGGGAGGCGCGGGAACGGGTGGTGGTGGCGCTCACCGGCGGGCCGGAGGGCGAGACGCTGATCCGCCGGGCGGCCCGGATCGCCGCCCGAGGCAAGGGCGCGGACCTGCTCGCCGTGCACGTGGCCCGCAGCGACGGGCTGGCCGGCGCGGACCCGGCCCAGCTCGCCCGGCAGCGGGTGCTGGTGGAGAGCCTCGGCGGCACGTACCACCAGGTGCTCGGCAGCGACGTCCCGGCGGCCCTGCTGGACTTCGCCCGCGGCGTCAACGCCACCCAGTTGGTGCTCGGCGCGAGCCGGCGTGGCCGGCTCGCCCAGCTGCTGTCGCGCGGGGTGGGGGTGACCACCACCGCGCTCTCCGGCCCGATCGACGTGCACCTGGTCACCCACCCGCAGGCCGGGCGCGGCCGGGCCGGCCCGGTGCCGGCGGCGCTGTCCCGGCGGCGCCGGCTGCTCGGGTACGCCCTCGCGCTGCTCGGCATGCCGCTGCTCACCCTGCTGCTGCGGACGCTGCCCGACCTGACCCTGACCAACGACATCCTGCTCTTCCTGGCCGGGGTGGTCGGCGTGGCGCTGGTCGGCGGCCTGTGGCCGGCGCTGGTCGCCGCGCTGGGCGGTTCGCTACTGCTGAACTGGTACTTCACCCCGCCGTTCCACACCCTGACCATCGCCGAGGCGGACAACCTGCTCGCCCTCGGCGTCTTCGTCGGCGTCGCCATCGCGGTCAGCGGGGTGGTCGACGTGGCGGCCCGGCGTACCCGGGAGGCGGCCCGGGCCTCCGCCGACGCTCAGACCCTGGCCACCGTGGCCGGTGGCGTGCTGCGCGGCGAGCGGCCGCTGGTCGCCCTGCTGGACCGGCTGCGGGAGACCTTCGGGCTGCGCGCGGTCAGCGTGCTGGAGCTGACCGCCGAGGCGGAGGGGCGGCCGGCCCGGTCCCGGCCGGCGGGCGCCTGGCGGGTGGTGGCGGGCGTGGGCGAGAACCCGCCGGGCAGCCCCGGCGCGGGGGAGACCGTGGTGCCGGTCGACGACCGGCTCAGCGTGGTGCTCGCCGGCCGCCGGCTGGAGGCGGCCGACCGGCGGGTGGTCGAGGCGTTCGCCGCGCAGGCCGCCGTCGCGCTGCGGCAGGAACGGCTGGCCGAGGAGGCCGCCGCCGCCCGGCCGCTGGCCGAGGCCGACCGGATGCGCACCGCGCTGCTCGCCGCCGTCAGCCACGACCTGCGTACGCCGCTGGCCTCGGCGAAGGCGGCGGTGAGCAGCCTGCGCAGCCCCGACGTGGAGTTCGACGCCGACGACCGGGACGAGCTGCTGGCCACCGCCGACGAGTCGCTGGACCGGCTGGGGCGGCTGGTGGCGAACCTGCTCGACATGAGCCGGCTGCAGGCCGGCGCGCTCGGCGTCGCGGCGACGGCGATCGGCCTGGAGGACGCCGTACCCCGGGCCCTGGACGAGCTGGGACCGGCGGCGGCGGAGGTGACCACGGACATCCCGGCCGACCTGCCGGCGGCGCTCGCCGACCCCGGCCTGCTGGAACGGGTCCTGGTCAACATCATCGCCAACGCCCTGCGGCACAGCCCGCCCGGCCGGCCGCCGACCATCACCGGGAGCGCGCACGCCGGCCGGGTCGAGCTGCGGGTGATCGACACCGGCCCGGGCATCCCGGAGGACCAGTGGGAACATGTCTTCCTGCCGTTCCAGCGCCTCGGTGACCGGGACAACCGGACCGGCGTGGGGCTGGGGCTGGCCCTGTCCCGAGGGCTCGCCGAGGCGATGGGCGGCAGCATCACCCCGGAGACCACCCCGGGCGGGGGACTGACCATGGTGCTGCGGCTGCCCGCCGCCGACGGCCCGGAAGGGGTGCGCGGATGACCCGGATCCTGGTCGTCGACGACGAGCCGCAGATCCTGCGCGCGCTGAGGATCAACCTGCGCGCCCGGGGGTACGACGTGCAGGTCGCCGAGACCGGCACGGGCGCCCTCAAGGCCGCCGCCGCCCACCCGCCCGACCTGGTGGTGCTCGACCTCGGCCTGCCCGACCTGGACGGGGTCGAGGTGATCCGGGGCCTGCGCGGCTGGACCGCGGTGCCGATCATCGTGCTCTCCGGTCGGGCCGGCAGCGAGGACAAGGTGGCCGCCCTCGACGCGGGCGCCGACGACTACGTCACCAAGCCGTTCGGGGTGGACGAGCTGCTGGCCCGGATCCGCGCGGTGACCCGCCGGCTCACGGCCACCGCCCCCGCGCAGCCAGCGCTGCGGATCGGCCGGCACACCGTCGACCTGGCCGACCGGACGGTGACCCGGGACGACGGCGACGAGGTCCGGCTCACCCCCACCCAGTGGGCGGTGCTGGAGAAGCTGCTGCGCAACCCCGGCAAGCTGGTCAGCCAGCGGCAACTGCTGCACGACGTGTGGGGGCCGGAGTACCACGACGAGACCAACTACCTCCGGCAGTACCTGGCCCAGCTGCGGCGCAAGCTGGAGGACGACCCGGCCCGTCCCCGGCACCTGATCACCGAGCCGGGGATGGGCTACCGCTACCGCCCCTGACGGTCCCGAGTTTCTTCACGCCGCCGGTACGCTCCGGCGGGGTCAGCCCGCGTGCACGTGCGGCCGGCGGGACCGGTTCGGCTCCTCGCGACGCAGGATCTCGCGGGTGACGGGGGCGATCTCCCCCTGTCCGAAGATCAGGTAGCGCAGGAAGTTGCCCGCCGGGTTCCCCTCCGTCCACTCGAAGTAGATGTGCGGCCGGCGATGGGTCAGGTCACGAATGTGCAGGAGCAGCGCGGCGAGCGCGTTCGGCACGGACGAACTGGCGAGCCGGAGCACCCGGTACCGGCCGTGCAGCACGGCCCCGCTGACGTGCAGTTCCGTCTCGAAGTCCGAGGGGTCGGTGACGGTGACCTCCACGAAGATCACGTCGGCGTCGGTCGGGAAGTCGTTGTCCTTGACGATCTGCGCGAGCTTGTCGCGGTACTCGGCGGGGTCGCGGCTGGCCGATTCGTGCGCGATCAGCCGGATCCGTCGCCGGGCGCAGTCGGCGATGAACTGGCGGGCCACCGGATCCAGCTCCACGGTGGCGACCCGTAGTTCGAAGGCCCGGAACAGTCGGGACAGCAGCGAGACGGCGATGATCCCGCCGATGAAGCAGGCGGCGATCTTCACGCCGTCGGGCCGCTCCACCACGTTGGCGACGGTGGTGTAGACGAAGATCAGCGCAATGACCCCGAAGGCCACCATGCGCCCGTGTTGCCGGCGGTGCCGGGCGGACAGGGTCACCGCCACCGCCGCCGAGGTGATCAGGACCAGGACGCCCGTGGCGTAGGCGCCGCCCTGCGCGTCGACGCTGGCCCGAAAGATGATCGTGATGAGGAAGGCCACGGCCGAGAAGACGAGCACCAGCGGCCGTACCGCCCGCGCCCAGGTGGGCGCCATCCCGTAGCGGGGCAGGTAGCGGGGGACCAGGTTGAGCAGGCCGGCCATCGCCGACGCGCCGGCGAACCACAGGATGAGGATGGTCGAGAGGTCGTAGACGGTGCCGAACACCTGGCCGAGGTTCTGGTGCGCCAGGTAGGCGAGCGCCCGCCCGTTCGCCTCGCCGCCCGGCCGGAACGCCTCGGCGGGAATCAGCACCACGGTGACGATGCTGCTGGTGACCAGGAAGACGCTCATGATCGCGGCAGCGGTGGTGAGCAGCCGCCGGGCGCCGCGGATCCGCCCGGTCGGCTTCTCCTCGGAGTCGGTCGGGTCGCCCTTGACGTGCGGCATCACCGCCACCCCGGTCTCGAAGCCGGACAGCCCAAGGGCCAGCTTCGGGAAGACCAGCAGCGCCACCGCGACCATCAGCAACGGATCCCCGTGCTGGGTGGTCAACGCGGTGGTCCAGTCCGTGACCCGGGTGGGGTGGGTGAGCACCCGCCAGAGGGCGTCGCCCACCACCACCACGTTCAACGCCAGATACACCCCGACCAGGCCGACCGCGATCCCGATCGCCTCGGTGAAGCCCTTCAGGAAGACCGCGCCGAGCAGGGCGACGAGCAGCAGCGTGATGATCACCTCGTGGCCCTTGAGGGACGCCGGCCAGAACGGGTTCTCATCGATGTGGGCGGTCGCGTCGGCGGCGGAGAGGGTGATGGTGATGATGAAGTCGGTCGCCGCGAAACCGAGCAGGACCAGCACGAACAGCTTGCCCTGCCAGTAGGTCAGGAGCTTGACCAGCATGGCGATCGAGCCCTCGCCGTGTGGGCTGTCCTGCGCCACCCGCCGGTACACCGGCAGCGCGCCGAGCAGGGTGACCAGGACCAGCACCAGCGTGGCCACCGGGGAGAGCGCGCCGGCGGCCAGCGCGGCGATGCCCGGCTGGTAGCCGAGGGTGGAGAAGTAGTCCACGCCGGTCAGGCACATGACCTTCCACCAGCTGTGGTGCCGCTGCTCCGGTGGCCGGGCGTACGGGCCCTCCACCCGGGCGGGTCGGGCGGCGGTGTCCGCCAGCAGCCAGTCCCGCAGCGATCGTTTCCGCGGCTCGCGCACCCGCGTACCGACGGCCATCATGCCTCCCCAGCCAACCGTCGCCGGAGCGGGCGGACGTGATGGGCGCCGGAGGTACCGGGCGCCGCCCGACCCGTTCGACGTTCCGCTGACCATGATCGTCCCGACGGGCGGCCGACTACGCCGAAATCACGCCCCCGGGCCGATTTTTCACGCGGTTTTCACGGCCCGGGCCGGCCGGCCCGGGCGAACCACAGCACGGCCGTGCCGAGCAGGGCGGCGAGCGGCGCGACCGCCAGCCCGTACCGGACGCCGGTCGTGACCAGCGGCCCGGCGAGCGCGGAGCCGGCGGCGCTGCCGATCACGAAGGCGGTGGCCACCCAGGCGAACGCCTCGGCCACCGTGCCCGGCTCGGCCAGCCGCTCGGCGGCCAGGAAGATCGCGGTCAGTACCGGGGGCAGCGCCAGCCCGCTCAGCACCAGCAGGCCGGCCATCGGCAGCGGCCCGGGGGCGAGCAGCAGCGGCAGGTACCCGGCGGTGAGGGCGGCGGCCAGCAGCGGCAGCCGGCCCGGGCCACCGGGACGGGCCCGGGTGTACCCCAGCCCGCCGGCCAGCGCCCCGGCCGCCTGCGCGGCGAGCAGCCAGCCGCTGAGCCGCCGTTCGCCGGCCGCCTCCGCGTACCCGGTGACCGCGACCGCGATGCTGCCGACCGCCGCGCCGACGCCGATCACCCCGAGCAGCATCGCCCCGAACCGGCCGACCCGCAGCGGGCCGGCCCAGTGCCGCGCCGCGGGCACCCCGCGCCAGTGCCGGGCGACGGGCGCGAGCGCGTACGCGGCGGTGCCGGCGAGCTGCGCCAGCGCGGCGGCGACCAGGCCGGCGGCCGGCCCGGCCAGGGTCACCGCCAGGACGGTCAGCAGCGGCCCGACCACGAAGATCACCTCTTGGACCGCGATGTCCAGCGCGTACGCCACCGGTACGGCCGCCGCCGGGAGCAGGTCCGGCCAGAGGGTACGCAGGCACGCCTCCAGCGGCGGGGTGCCGAACCCGGCCAGCGCCGCGCCGACCAGCGCGCCGGTGAGCCGCCCGCCGGTCAGCGCCACCGCCAGGAAGCCGAGGCCGGAGAGGACGGCCGCGCCCCAGAGCACCGGCGGCTGCCGCCAGCGGTCCACCGCCCGGGCCAGCAGCGGCGTACCCACCGCCATGCCGGCGGTGTACGCGGCGACCAGCAGGCCGGCGGTGGCCAGGCTCAGCGACTGGCGGGCGAAGAGGATCAGGGCCAGCGGGGCGCTGGCGGTCGGCAGCCGGCCCACCTGGCTGCTGACGAGGACCCGGGCGACCTGGGGTGCGCGCAGCACCACCCGGATCCCGGCACGGTCGACGGACATGCGGCACAGCTCCCGGTCGGGGTGGAACGGAGGAAGGAGAGGGTGAACCGGGAGTGGCTCAGGGGGCGAAGTCGGCCCGCTCGTGGTCGTTGCCGTAGAGCGGCAGGGCGGGCGTGACCCACTGGGCGTACGCGGCCGTGACGGCCTCCACCGGGATCACCTGCCGACCGTAACCCATCGGCGGCCGGCTGCGGGACCTCGGCCCGGCCCGGATCCGGGCATGATCACCGGGGGCGTCCGCACCCGTACGGGCGGGTCGATGCAGGAGGCAGCCGTGACCGAGCAGGCACCGACCCGGGTGGCGCTGTACGCGTCCGTGCAGCACCGCAGGCGGCGGGTGGCCGAGTTCCGCCGGCAGCCGGGGCAGCCCGCCGTGCTGTCCGTGCTCGACGAGGAGTGGGGCGCGTTGGCCCGGGACTTTCACGACAACGGCGTGCCGGCCGGCGCCCACCGGGTGCCGCCGTCGGCCGGTGCGGACTTCATGCGGGCCCTGCTCCAGCGGTTCCGGATGGGTTACTACACCTTCGTGGACGAGAGCGGCTGACACTCCTGCCGCCGCACCGGCAGGCGCTGGAAGTTCTTGCCGGGAACCTAAGGTCGAGCCCGGTACGAGTCAAGGGTCTCCCGGTGCGCGGGACCCGGCGCGACACTTCCGCGTGCCCGAAAACCGGCTGAGCTGGGCGGGGAGCGATCCTGTGGCAGCCGTGTTGCCGACGGGTTTCGAAAATCTTGCCGCAAGGTATTGCAAAGACTTTCATGGATCCCGCATCGTGTTCGTCACCCGGGCCGTCCACTGTCGCCACGCGCACCCCTTCGAGCACGGAAGAGGTCCACCTGCCATGGAATCCGCAACGCCACACCCCGGTGGCCGCGCCGGCCGCGCCCTGCTGGCCGCCGCGCTGGTCGTCGCCGGTGGCGCCGCGGTGGCCACCGCCGTGACCACCACCGCCACCCCCGCCCGCGCCGCCGTCGTGCTCAACGACAGCGAGGTGACCGCCAACCTGTGGGAATGGAACTGGACCTCGGTCGCCGCCGCCTGCACCGACCACCTCGGCCCCGCCGGATACGGCGCGGTCCAGGTCGCGCCACCGCAGGAGTCGGTCAGCCTGCCGAACAGCCCGGACGGGGTGCACCCCTGGTTCGAGGTGTACCAGCCGGTGTCGTACCGGCTGGAGAGCCGGTTCGGCACCCGGCAGCAGTTCGCCGCCATGGTCGCCACCTGCCACGACGCCGGCGTACGGGTCTACGTCGACGCGGTGGTCAACCACATGGCCGGCACCAACAACCCGGCCGGGACCCGCGGGTACGCCGGCACCACGTTCACCGGCTACGACTATCCGGCGGTCCCGTACGGCTACGGCGACTTCCACCACCCGGGCGACAACTGCCCGACCGGCGGCGGGATCACCGACTGGAACAACGAGGCCCAGGTGACCAGCTGCGAGCTGCTCTCCCTGTCCGACCTGTACACCGAGAAGGAGACCGTCCGCAACAAGATCGCCGGGTACCTGAACGACCTGATCGGCCTCGGCGTCGACGGCTTCCGGGTGGACGCGGTCAAGCACGTCAGGAAGGACGACTTCGCGGCGATCCTCGGCAAGCTGAACAACACCCTCACCGAGGGGAAGCGCCCGTACGTCGCCCAGGAGATCTTCGACGGCGCGAGCAACCCCGCACTCCAGGCCCGGGCGTACACCGGCAACGGTGACGTCCTGGACTTCGGGTACGCCAAGGGGATCAGGTCGGCGTTCCAGGGTTCCATCTCGACCCTGCAGAACGTGCCGAGCTGGAACCTCGACGCGCCCGACGGCAACGTCTTCGCCATGGTCACCAACCACGACCTGGAGCGCGACGGGGTGGTGCTGTCGTACAAGAACGGCAGCGACTACGTGCTGGCCAACTACTTCGCGCTGGCGTACCCGCACGGCAGGCCCTCGGTCTACGACAGCTTCACCTGGACCGACCGCAACCAGTCCCCGCCGGCCGACGGCACCGGCCGCGTCACCGACACGGTCTGCGGGGCCGCCTGGAACTGCCTGACCCGGACCACCGGCATCAAGGGCATGGTCGGCTGGGCCAACGCGGCCCGGTCGGTCCGTACGGTCGCGGACTTCACCACCGTCAACAGCAACGTGATCGGCTTCCACCGGGGCGACCGGGGCTGGATCGGGATCAACGACTCCGGCACCGCCACCACCGCCACCTTCACCACCGGCCTCGCCGACGGCCGGTACTGCGACGTCATCTCCGGTGTCGCCACCGGCACCGGCTGCACCGGCGGCACGGTGACCGTCTCCGGCGGCCGGGCCACGGTGACCGTGCCGGCGAACAACGCCGTCGCCCTGCACGTCGACGCCCGGCCCGGCACCAGCCCGTCGCCGACGGCCTCGCCCACCGCCTCCCCGACGGCCGGCCCCACCAGCAACCCCGACGGTGGCATCGCCACCACCTTCACGGTCAGCGCCACCCCGGCCACCGACCAGGACGTCTACGTCGTGGGCAGCATCCCGGAGCTGGGCTCCTGGGCGCCGGCCAACGCGGTCCGGCTCACCGCGCTGGGCGGCAACTCCTACCGCGCCGCCGTCGACCTGCCCCGGTCGACCACTGTGGAGTACAAGTACATCAAGAAGACCGCCGCCGGCGTGGTGACCTGGGAGTCCGGCGCGAACCGCAGCCTCGGCACGCCGGCCTCCGGGTCGTCCGCGGTGACCGACAGCTTCCGCGGTGACACCGTCCCGACCGCGCCGGTCGCGGCCTCCTTCAACGCCACCGTCAGCACCTACTACGGGCAGAACGTCTACCTGGTCGGCAACCTCGCCGCCCTGGGTGGGTGGAACCCGGCCAACGCCGTTCCGCTCTCGTCGGCCGACTACCCGGTGTGGCGGACGACGCTGAACCTGCCGCCGAACACCGCCGTCGAGTACAAGTACCTGAAGAAGAACCCCGACGGCTCGGTGACCTGGGAGTCCGGTGCCAACCGGAGCTTCACCACGCCGGCCGGCGGCAGCTGGAGCAGCACGGACACCTGGCGGTAGCCGCCACCGTCGCCGCCCGCCCTGGTGCTCCACCGCCGGGGCGGGCGGCGCGGGCCGGCTCCGTCGCCGTGGATGACGGTCGGTACGCGGTCCCATGACAACTGTGTGAAGAATCGACCGATCGGCCCGCCGCCGGTTTTGCCGGTCGTCCGGCGGGGGCACAGCTGCCTCGGCCCACAACCGTCGGAGGGATGGCTCCCGTGGAAATCACCGGTTTCTTCACCGCGATCATCATCGGTCTGATCATCGGCGCCCTCGGTCGCCTGGTCGTACCGGGCAAGCAGCACATTCCGATCTGGCTCACCCTGCTCATCGGCGTGGTCGCCGCGATCCTCGGCACTCTCGTCGCCGGTGCGCTCGGGGTGGACGACACGGCCGGCATCGACTGGATCGAGCTGGCGATCCAGGTGGTCTTCGCCGCGATCGGGGTCGCCATCGCGGCCGGTGCATACGGCCGCCGTCGCGTGCACTGATCCGGCACCGTCCGCGCCCGGCCCATTCCCGATCGACGGGAGTGGGCCGGCGGCGTTCGCCGGTCGGGCCGCAGCGGGGGAGCGCCGGCCTCAGGCGTATCCCATGGCCGGGACGATCTCGCCGAGCGCCTCGTCGACGAACCCACGGGTCCGGTCGTCGAACTGGTGGGCGCGGCCGGCCAGCCGGTGTGCCTCGAACGCCGACGGCGTGGCGACGTCGTCGACGCCGAGCCGCGCGAACAGGGCCCGGCGCTGCCCGGGCCAGTCGGCGGCCAGGTCCTCCGCCTTCACCTCGACGTACCGCCGGCCGGTCAGGTCGACGGTGTCCCGCCAGGCGAACCAGCGCCGGTAGATCGGGACGAGGTAGGCGAGCGCGCCGTCGACGGTGGGCGGTGCCCAGGGCTGGGCCAGGTGGGAGGCGAGCACCGCGACCGGGTGCCGCGTGATGTGCACGATCGTCGCCCCGGGGACCAGCTCCCAGAGGAAATCCATGGCCAGCAGGTTGAACGGCGTCTTCTCGCACCAGGTCGGCTTGCCCGCGTCGGCGGCCGCCCCGCCGAACAGGGTGTCGACCAGGGCCCGCAGGATCCCGAGCAGTTCCCGTCGGTCCGCGAAGTACCGGGGGACCACCCGTCGGCGGCTCGACGGCGCGAACGGCCCGGCGGGGCGGTCGGCGTCGCCGAAGCCCGTCGCGGGCGCGGGTTCGTCGTAGGTGTCCGCGACCAGCCGGGGCCAGAGCCGGTGCACGGCGTCCCGGTAACGCTGCCCGCCGACCAGTTCGGGCACGGTCCGGCCGCGATCGTCGCGCCGGCCGGGCACCCGCACGGTGAGGAACTCGCTCAGCCGGCGCAGGGCGTCCTCGCCGACCTCGGGGTCGTACCGGACGGTCAGCGCGTCGGCCAGGTCCCGCAGGCCGCCCGGGTCGACGAGGAACCGGGTCTCCATGGGGATCCGGTGGATCAGCGGATGCTCGCCGATGATGTCGGCGATCCGTGACGTTCCCGAACGGCCCGTGCCCGCGACGAAGACCGGGGCGGGGAAGCTCATGCCGAGCAGTGAAACCCCCGCCCCGGCGTGGGGCAAGCCATTTGTCGTCGCCACTCGGTGCTACGGCCGGGCCACTCCGGGCAGGTCGGCGAAGGCGGTCCCGTCCGGACATCTTGGCAGCGACGCGTGCCTCCGCTACCGTCCATGGGAACGCTCCCATGTAGAAACATCTATGTGACCAGGAGGCAACACGTCGTGGCTACCCTCTCCTCGCTCCGCCGCAGATCGGCGGCCATCGGCATGGCAGCCGCCGCGGGCGCCACCGTGGCCGGCGTCTGCCTGGTCGCCGGTGGCGCATCCGCCGGTACGGTCTCCGGATCGCTCTACCGCGACCCGAGTTCGGCCGTGGTCCGCTGGGTCGCCGCCAACCCCGGCGACTACCGGACCGCCGCCATCCGTGACAAGATCGCGAGTCAGCCGCAGGCCCGCTGGTTCGCCAACTTCAACCCGTCCACGGTGCAGTCCGAGGTCTCCGGGTTCGTCGGCGCGGCCAACGCGGCACAGCAGATCCCGGTGCTGTCGGTGTACGAGATCACCAACCGGGACTGCGGCGGGGCCAGCGCGGGCGGCGCGCCGGACCTCAACCAGTACCAGACATGGGTGTCCAACTTCGCCCGGGGACTCGGCAACCAGACGGTTCTGATCATCCTGGAGACCGACTCGCTCGCGCTCCAGACCTGCCTGAGCGGCAGCGAGATCAGCGCCCGTGACCAGGCGATCTCGACGGCGACCCGGACCATCAAGTCGGCCAACCCCAACGCCAAGGTGTACCTCGACGGCGGCCACTCCACCTGGAACAGCGCGAGTGAGACGGCCAACCGGCTCCGCGCGGCCGGCGTGCAGTACGCCGACGGCTTCTTCACCAACGTGTCGAACTTCAACCCCACCTCGAACGAGGCGAACTTCGGCCGCGCGGTCATCTCCGCCCTGAACGGCATGGGCATCTCGGGCAAGCGTCAGGTCATCGACACCAGCCGCAACGGCGGCGCCAGCGGGGACTGGTGCGCCGACGACAACACCGACCGGCGCATCGGGACGTACCCGACCACCAGCACCGGCGACGGCAACATCGACGCGTACCTCTGGGTGAAGCCGCCGGGCGAGGCGGACGGCTGCCGCTACGCGGCCGGATCGTTCCAGCCGGACCTGGCCTACAGCCTGGCCAACGGCGCGCCCAACCCGCCCACCACCGCGCCGCCCACCACCGCCGCCCCCACCACGCCCCCGCCCACGACCGCGCCGCCGACCACGGCTCCGCCCACCACGCCGCCCCCGACCACCGCGCCGCCCACCACGCCGCCGCCGACCGGCAACGGCTGCACCGCGTCCGTGGCGGTCAACCAGTGGAACGGCGGCTTCACCGCCAGCGTGAACGTCACCGCCGGGTCCGCGGACATCAACGGCTGGACCGTGACCGTCACGCTGCCCGGCGGTGCCGCCATCACCGGCACCTGGAGCGCCCAGCCCAGCGGCACCAGCGGGACCGTCCGGTTCACCAACGTGAGCTACAACGGGCACGTCGGCGCCGGCCAGACGACCAACTTCGGTTTCCAGGGCACCGGCACCGGTCCCGGCACGACGGCGACCTGCGCGGCCGCCTGACCGAGCCGCGGGGAACGGGCCCGGCGCGGAGGACACCCTCCGCGCCGGGCCCGCCGCCGTTCCCGGTGCGGTCCGGCCTCCCGCATCGCGGATCCGGGCTCTCGCGGTCGTGGTCGGTGGGTGGCTCGGCCGCACCTGCCGCCGTCGGTCAGCCGCCCAGCAGTGCCAGGGCGGCACGCTTGGCGTGAGCGGCGGTGCCGGCCCGGTCGTGGTGTGCGGCGACCAGGGTCGCACCCTCCACCAGCAGCAGCAGTTGTCGTCCCAGCGCGTCCGGGTCGTCCGCGCCGGCGCGGCGGGCGATGGCGGTCAGCAGGTCGAGGCGGCGGTCCAGGTGGCGCGCGGTGATCGCCCGGACCGCGCCGACGTGGTGCTGCGCGGCGGCGTTCTGGATCGCGCAGCCGCGGAAGTCCGGCTCCCCGTACCACTGGTGCAGTTCGTCGAAGACGGCGGCGAGCTGGTCGCGCGGATCGTCCCCGGCGGCGGTCGCGGCCTCGGCGATCCAGCTGGTGACCCGCTCGCTGCGGGCCGCCAGCACGGCCTCGATGAGGCCCTCCTTGCTGCCGAAGTAGCGGTAGAGCGTCTCCTTGGAGACGCCGAGGCGGGTGCACAGTTCGGCGACGCCGATGCCGTCCAGGCCCCGCTCGTACAGCAGCGGGGCGGCCGCGTCGACGATGGCGGCGCGGGTGCGTTCCGGGTCGATCGTCGAGCCCTTCGGGACTGGCATGACACGGATGGTACCGATCGGTTCGTTCTCTTGCTAGCATCCGGTGAGTTCGTACCGATCGGTTCGATCCAGGGGGGGGCCATGACGCCGACCGCGTCCGCCGGGGTGGGGCAGGCCGTACGGTTGGCCCTGGGCACCGCCTCGGCGCTCGGCATCGCGCGCTTCGCGTACGGGCTCCTGCTCCCGGCGATGCGCGACGACCTGCACTGGACCCTGGCCGACGCGGGCGTCATGAGCGCGGCCAACGGCTTCGGCTATCTGCTCGGCGCGCTGCTCGCCGCCGCACTGATCCGCCGGCTCGGCGCCGCCACCGCGTTCCGGGCGGGCATGGCGCTGACGGCCGGGTCGCTGTCCGCGACCGCTGCCGCCGGCGACCACCTGCTGCTCGCCTGTCGGGCCCTGTCCGGGGCCACCGGAGCGGTGGTCTTCATCGCCGGCGGAGTGATCGCGACCCAGGCCGCCACCCGGGCCGACTCGGCGATGCCCATCACGGTGTACTTCGCCGGCACCGGGCTGGGCATCCTGGCCAGTGGCGTGACGGTGCCCCTGCTCGGCGCGCACTGGCGGCTGGCCTGGCTCGTGCTGGGCATCGCCGCCGCGTTGGCCACCGGGGCGAGTTGGACCGCGGCCGGCCCCGGCGGCGTCCCGCGGGCCGGAGCCGGCCGAGCCCGGCTCCGGCCCCTGCTGGCGGCCGCGCTGGCCTACCTGCTGTTCGCCACCGGCTACATCGCCTACATCACCTTCCTGTCCGCCTACCTGACCGACCGGCACGCCTCCGTCGCGCAGGTGGTGCTCACCTGGACGGTGCTCGGCTCCGCCGTGACGGCGGCACCCGTCCTGTGGAGCCGCCCGATCGCCGACTGGCCCGGCAGTCGCGCCCTGGCCACCCTGCTCGCCGTGCTGGGCGGGGGCGCCGCCCTGGCCCTGGTCTCGTCCGCACCGGCGGTCGTCCTGCTCTCCGCGCTGGTGTACGGGGCCACCTTCATGGGCGTACCGGCCGCCGTCACCGCCCTGGTCGGGACGCACACCTCGACCGTCGACCGGGCTGCCACCCTGGCCGCCCTCACCGCGGTGTTCGCCGCCGGTCAGACCGCCGGCCCCTGGCTCGCCGGTCTGGTCGCCGACCGCACCTCCACCGCCGCCCCCCTGGCGTGGACCGCGGTCCTCTGCGCCGCCGGTGCCGCGGTCGCCCTCGTCGGGCGATCCGCCGCGCCGGCCCCCGACCACACGTCACCGACCCATGGAGTACGCGCATGAGCACCTTCGTCCTCGTCCCCGGAATGTGCCACGGCGGGTGGTGCTTCGCGCACCTCACCCAGCGGCTGCGCGACCTCGGGCACACCGTCCACCCGCTGACGTTGACCGGCGTGGCCGAACGCCGGCACCTGCTGCACGGCACGGTCAACCTCGACACGCACATCGAGGACGTCCTCGCCGTCCTCCACGGCGAGGGCCTGCGGGACGCGGTGCTGGTCGGACACAGCTACGGCGGCATGGTGATCACCGGTGCCGCCGACCGGGCGCCGGACCGGGTCGACTCCCTCGTCTACCTGGACGCGGTGGTGCCGGGGGACGGCGACTCCTGCTGGTCCCTGGTGTCCGACCAGGAACGGGCGTGGTACGCCGACGTGGACGAGACCGGTTGCGCCTCCCGGCCGCTGCCGTTCTTCGACGCCCGGGCGACGCCGCACCCGATCGCCTCGGTGCTCCAGCCACTCCGGCTCACCGGCGACCTCGGGCACGTGCGCCGCCGGGACTACGTGTACGCGGCGGGCTGGGCCGACCAGTCCCCGTTCACGCCCGTCTACCGGAGGCTCGGCGCGGACCCCGGCTGGACCACCCACGCACTGGCCGGTGGTCACAACCTGATGCGGGACGTACCGGACGAGCTGTCGAGGATCCTGGTCGACGTCGCCACCCGCTGAACACCACGGCCGGTCCGCTCGACCCAGCGGGCGCCGTTCGGGCGGGAATCGGGCATCCGGCTGCTTGGATCAGAGATCGACGGCAATAGCCGGCCGCAACTGACTCTGCTTCCGGATGGGCGCGGGAGGTGGGACACAGAACCGATCCATCAGGGCGGCACCGGATACCCATCGAGATCGTCGGCACCTGCCGATTCTGAAAGAGGCTGTCATGAAGCTTGGCGTTGGTCGTGCTGTCGCAGGTACGGCGGCCCTCGTCGTCGCTGCCGTCGTGGCATTTCCCGGTAGCGCCGCCGCCAGCCCCGAACCCCCCGGCGACGGCTGGGACCACGTGTTCTCGGCGAACGGTGTGACGGTCTACGTCGAGGAATACGGCGACGTGATCTCCGTGTGCGACACGCGGGCGAACGGACACAACGCCTGGGTCTCGGTCAGTTACGCGAGTGACTGGTTGTACACGCTAGCGGTCAACAGTGGCGCGGGCAGTTGTGCGACTCACCGGGCCGGCGAAGGCGGAATCTACAACCTGAAGGAAGGTCGTGACTATCTGCTCGACTTCGCCGGTAGCGGCGAGGGCACATATCTGAGCACGTTCTTCAACGACCACTGATTTCGACAGCGCCAGAGGACATCGACCTGGTGAGCCGCCGTACCGCAATCTGCACCCCTCGGGCGGCGGTGGCCGGAAAGGAAGACGTACATGCGGAAAAGAAGAACTCTCGGCGGACTCGCCGCGGCGGCCGTGCTGACCCTGGTGGGGGTCGTCGGCACCGCCGCACCGGCGAGCGCCGAGTACACCCACTGCCTCGACGTGACCGGAGGTCTGGCCTGCTGGCACACCTACGGCGACTGGTTCAGCGTGCACGACGCCCTGGCCGACGGTGCCCATGTGGAGGTCCGGTGGCAGTCGTGGGGCCGCAGCGGCACCTGCATCGCCAGCGGGAACGGCGACTACCAGAAGTGTGACTACGACCTCCGCGAGGGCTACCAGATCAAGTGGTACCTGGAGATCTGGGACGGCAACACGTACGTCCGGGGCAAGTACACGACCGACTGCACGGCCGACGTGTCCGTCTGTATCTGAGGAGGAACGCAAACGTGATGAAGCTGAGGCGAACGACGGTGGTCGCCAGCACTGTCCTGGCCCTCCTCGGCGCGACGGCCGGGAGCGCGAGCGCCGCGACGACCGACACGGTGACCTGTGGAACGGTGTCGGCCCAGGATCCCACCGACGGTTGGAAGGTCAAGCTGGCGGGCAGTTCCTGCTTCCACAGCTACGGCGACTGGTTCTCCGTGACGGACGAGAACTCCGACGGCTACCACGTCGAGGTCCACTGGCAGACGGACTACGCCCGCGAGGGCATCTGCAAGAACTCCAACGGCGCGGGGACCAAGGTGACCTGCGACTACGACATGGCGGAGGGGCACAAGATCCTGTTCACCGTCTTCGTCTACCAGGATTCGGTGTCGATCATGGGTGGCACGCAGAAGAGAGCCACGATCTGAGGGTGGCACGTTTCTGCAACGACCACTGACCGGGCGGTCCGCCGCGATGTGGCGGGTCGGACCGCGGGGAGCGGGGACGGGCAGAGATCGTCTGGCCTCTTCCCTCCCCGCGGTCCGGTTCGCTCACGGGTCGCCCTGGGCACCGGGAATGCGCCGGTCTCCCACGACGGCGCGGGTGCCGTGGTCGAATCCCGCACTGTCAGGCGGGCAGCTCCGACGGTGCGACGCCGAGCTGCTGGAAGATCGCGTGAGCCTGCCGCCGGTACGATCGGGCGACATCGGTGTCGCCCAGTTGCCGGCGCGCCTGGCCGAGCACGAGGAGCGTGCCCGCCTGGCCGAGTCGCTGCCCCGTCCTTCGTTGCACGGCCAGGGCCCGGCGGCAATGTTCCACACACAGCGCCAGGTCTCGCAGGCCGAGGCCGGCCGCGGCCACGAGGCTGTGCGCCCGAGCCGTCAGCAGCGCGTACCCGGACTCCGCGGCCACGGTGAGGGCGCGTGTGGCGTGCTCACGGGCGGTCTGGTGCTCGCGCGCGGTGACGCACAGCTCTGCACGCGCGAGCAGTGTCTCCACGTTGGCCCGGTGATGCGTGATCCGGTCGACCAGGGGCAGGGCGGTGGCGAGCGATTCAGCGGCGTGGTCCAGCAGGCCCTGGCGCGTTCGTACCCGAGCCAGCCCGATGTGGGCGAAGCCCTCCAGCCGGATGTCCCCGGTGTGCCGAGCGAGTTCGACACTCCTCGTCAACGCGCTGGCGGCGGCGTCGAGCGCCCCGGTGTCGCAGTGCACGAGTCCCGTGGTGGTCAACACGGCGACCTCCTCCCGCGGGGCGCCGATGGTCCTGGTGATGTCGAGCGCCCGCCTGAGTGCGTCGAGTGCGGCATCGAAGTGGCCCTGCTCGCGGCGGACCCGCGCGAGGTTCTCGAGGGCGATGCAGCACGCCTGGTGCTGGCCGGTCTCGCGGACCAACGGCAACGCGGACTCGCAGAACTCGGCCGCTGCGGCCAGCTCCCCGATCTGCTCGTGCGCGGCGGCCAGGTTGATCAGTTTGCCGGCCTCACCGGTGCGGTCGCCGATCTCCCGGTCGATGGCCAACGCCCGCCGTAGCTGGCTGATCGCATCCGGGGTCCGGCCCAGTTGGGCCAGTGCGATGCCACTGTTGCACAGAGCCGCGGACCGGCCCTGCTGCCAGCCTGCGCGCTCGGCGAGCGCGGCGGCCGTCCGGCACTCGTCGAGCACCGCCTGATAGTCGGCGGCACGCCAGTGCAGGTAGCTGAGGCTCTGTCGCATGGCGGCCTGCGCGCGCAGGTCACCGGCACGCTGGGCGGCGGTGAGGCCGGTCCGCACGAGCTGCAGACCCTGCGCCGGGGATGCCTGCATCTGCAGGAAGTCGCGGATCGCGTCGGCGAGCTGCACCACCATCCGGTGCCGCCCGGACAAGGCGGCGTCGTCGAGCGCGGCGACGAGGTTGGGCCACTCCACGTCGACCCACTCCCGCGCTCGGGCCTGGTCGACCAGCTCGACGGGGGACACGCCGGCCGGCAAGGGGTCGCGGGGCAGGCGCAACCTCGACCGCCCGATCAGCACCACGGCGGCCCGATCCGCGGTGTGCAGATAGAAGTGCAACAGCCGGTCGACGGCGGCGCTTCGCTCGTCAGCCGGATCGTGTTCGGCCATCAGTTCGGCGGCGAAGTGCAACAGAAGATCGTGACAGACCACCCGGCCCTGCTCCGTGATCTTCACCAGGTGCATCCGGGCGAGCACGTCGATCGTCGACTCGACCGGGACAGCCGACCAGCCGCCGAGTGCCGCCAGCGCGGCCGGGGACATCCCGGCCGGGGCCGGCACCGCGCCGAGCAGCCGGAACATCCGCTGCGGTCCGGGCGGAAGCGCCTCGTACGACAGGGCAAAGGTCCCTCGCACGCTGGCACCCTCGTCACCGACCACGCTCAACCGGGCCATCGGACCGTCCGCGGTCAACTCGTCGACGTGCCGGCGCAGCCCGAGGTCGGGCCGATCGGCGAGCCGTGCCCCGGCGATGCGCAGGGCCAGCGGAAGACCGCCGCACAGTCTCGCCAGCTCGAGCAGCGTGGCGCGGTCGTCGCCGGAGTGAGCCACGCCGGCGGTGCGGGACAGCACCTCAACGGCCTCCGCGTCGGGCAACTCGTCGAGGTTGATCCGCCGGGCGCCGTCCACCGCCACCAGTCCACTGAGCCGGTCGCGGCTGGTCACCAGCACCAGGCTGCCGGCACCGGCGGCGAGAAGGGGGCGCACCTGAGCCGCGGTGGCGACGTTGTCCAGCGAGATCAGCACTCGTCGACCTGCCAACAGCGACCGGTACAGCGCGGTCTGCCCATCGGCGTGCACCGGAATCTGCTGGACCGCCACCCCCAGGGCAATCAACAGCAGAGGCAAGGCCTGGTTCGGTGTCATCTGCTGACCGATGTGGAAACCACGCATGTCGACGAAGAGCTGCCCGTCCGGAAACCGCGATGCCGCGCGCCGGGCCCAGTTCGCGACCAGGGTCGTCTTGCCCACTCCGGCGGGGCCGACGACGAGCACCAGTCGTTCGTGCTCGGCAGCGAGCGCGTCGAGCTGCGACAGCTCGCCGGTGCGACCGACGAAGGCGGAGGCACGCGGGGCGATCGGAGCGGTGACCGGCGACGCCGGCTCGGCGGCCGGCGGCCGTGCGCCGACCAGGGCGGGGTCATCCGTCAGCACCTGCCGATGCAACCGCTGCAACTGCGACGTCGGCTCCAACCCGAGCTCCTCGCTCAGCCGGGCCCGGAGTCTCCGGTACACCTCCAGGGCCTCGCCACGTCGCCCGTCCCGGTAGAGCGCGGTCATCAGGTGTCCGTAGGGCCGTTCGCGCAGCGGCTGCTCGGCGAGCAGCCGGTCGAGCTCGGCAATCACCTCGACGTGCCAGCCGGCGGCCAGCATCGCCTCCGCCCGCTCCTCCACGGCGCGCAACCGCAACTCCGCCAGCCGGGCGGTATGGGCCTCGATGAACGGCCCGCTCGCCCCGCCCAGCGGGGCGCCGCGCCACCAGGCCAGCGCCTCGTCGAAGTGGGTCACCGCCGCCTGCGGCTGGCTGCCGGCGAACGCCTGCCTGGCTCGCTCCATCGCGGTGGCGAAGTTGTCGAGGTCCAACTGGCCGGCCGTCAGTCGCAACCGGTAACCCGGCGGTTCGGTGACGATCGGGCTGCCACCGGCACCCCACGCGCGCCGCAGCTCCGAGACGAGGGTACGAACCCGGCCGGACGCGTTGCCGGGCAGCGGGAATCCCCACATCGCCTCGGCGAGTCGGTCGATCGAGACGACCTCGTTCGTCTGCAACAACAGCACCGACAGCAGGGACCTGTGCTTGCCGCGCAGCGGAACGACGTCACCGGCGACATGGAGTTGTACGGCTCCCAGAACCCGGAACTCGACCTCGCCGGCGTCCTGCGGTGTCACCGCGTCCATAGCTGTGGATCATCGCATTCCGTGCCGTTCACCGCCCTCCCGTATTCGCGGACGCAGCGACCGTGTTCGCTGATCCGGGTCAGGGAACGTTCGACGATGTGTCGGCGGGGCGGCGCATCGACCCTGACCTTCTCGTCGGTGTGGCGGTGCGGGATCGTGGGTGAACGAATCCGGACCGCCCGGCCGGACGGTCGAGCTAGCAGGCGCCGACGTGACCGCCTCCTGCCGCTCGTGCGGTCGACCCGACACGAGCAGCAGGGAAACGGCGCACCCGCGGACCTCGCAACCTGAGCGCGAACGAGATCTACATGAGGATCAGGGCGAGGGTGCCCACCGTGGCCATGAGCAGGCAGGTGCCGGGGTGCATCCCGATCGGCACCCGAAGGTCCTGCTTGCACCAGACGAGCCAGACCGCCGGGAACAAGAAGATGATCTTCGGCAGTACGGTCCACGGCGACCAGAAGTGGTACACGGAGAACAGGACGGTGTTGAGCACGGGCGCCCCCCCAGCGCAGGTGGGCGATGCGGGGCAGCAGGAACCCGCGGAAGTAGTACTCCTCGATCAGGGGCCGCGCCCACAGGTATCCGACGAGGGCGATGCCGACACACCAGGCGATGGCGGTGAGCGCCGTACCCGTGGACGGCGCGCCGTTGAGGAGGCCGCGCAGGGTTTCGATGATCGGGGTGAAGGGTTGGTACTCCGCGAACTGCCGGAGCCCGGTTCCCATCTTCTCCGCGGGGACGATCGCGCTGCTGAAGAACGGCAGCATGATCAGCGGTACGGCGGCCAGACCCGCCGTCTCCGGAGACTTCGCCGACAACCCGAGGGCGACGGTGAGCCAGCTCGCCGCGAAGCTGAGCAGCAGGATGATGCCGATCGCGCCGAGCCAGTCGAGCAGACCCGCCGACGGGCTGAAGCCGAGCAGGAAGGCCACCCCGAGGAGAGCCGCGATGGCGACCAGGTTGGTCAGCACCGTGGCGACGACATGGCCGGTCAGCACGGCCCCACGAGAGACGCGCATGAAGTTGAACCGGTTGATGATGCCCTTCGTCATGTCGGAGTTCACCGCGGTCGCGGTCGTCCCCAGTCCGTAGCAGACGGCCAGCAGCATGAGCCCCGGTGTCGCGTAGTCGATGTAGTCGACACCGACGCTGAACGCGTTGCCGAACATGTAGACGAACATCAGCATGAGCACGATCGGCATCAGGACCGCGTTGAACACCGACGTCGGGTTACGGGCGATGTGCAGGAAGTTTCGACGCAACATGACGATCGAGTGGGATTTGCTGCTCATTTCGCGGCCACCTCCGTGGTACGGCCCGTCAGGTCGAGGAAGACGTCATCGAGGTCGGGGGTCTGTACGGAGAACTCCTCGGCGCTGATCGCGTACTCGTCGAGCCGGTCCAGCAGGGCCCGCGGCGACGTCGTCCCGCCATCGCCGGGAACCCGCAGGGCCAGGGCTTCGTCGTCGCGGATCGACCCGGTGAGGACCCGCGCGGCCGCGTCGAGTTCGGCGACGGTGGCGAACCGGAGCCGGACGTGCGTCCCGGGGATCTGCCGCTTGAGCTCGTCGGGGGTTCCCTGGGCGACGAGACGCCCCTGGTCGAGTACCGCGATCCGGTCGGCGAGTAGGTCGACGCCGGCTTGTCCGCCGACTCGGTCAGCTCGAACCGCTCCAGCAGTCCACCGATGACCCGCTTGCCGTCCGTGGCACGCAGGCCGCTGAGGTCCACCATCAGCTGCAGGTTCTCCCGCCCGGTCAGCAGCTCGTCCACCGCCGCGAACTGACCGGTGACCCCGATCGCCGACCGCACCGCCCTCGCCTCGGTCGTGACGTCGTGTCCGGCGACGCGCACCGACCTGCCGTCGGCCCGCACCAACGTGGTCAGGACGTTCACCGTCGTCGTCTTGCGCGCCCCGTTCGGACCCAGCAGGGAGAAGACGGTGCCCGCGCGGACGTCCAGGTCGATGCCGTCGAGCACGACCTTGTCCTTGTACGCCTTCCGCAGTCCGGAGACCGCGATCGCTGAACTTGTCATGCGACCACCATGGGCGGCCGGCCTGTCACCCCCCTGACACGACCCTGGCACGGCGTTCTGCCTGCTCGCGGCCCCGGCACCGGGACGGTTCGGGTGCGGCGCGCTCAGCCGCTCGACAGCTACATCGAGGGCCTGGGTTGCTCTGGTGGGTTCCCGCGGGCCCGGACGCCGTCCGCGATGGAAACTCCTGCCAGGACGAGGGCGGCGGTGAGCCCGGCCACCAGTGCGGGGGCGAGCAGCAGCGCCGGGCCGGCGACGCCCAGCAGGAGCAGGGCGATCAGCCGGGACGGTGACACCCGGCTGAACACCTCGTACTCGAAGCGGGCTCGTCCGGCCAGGAACAACGCGGGTCCGCCGAGCATGATGCCGGCCAGCCAGGGGGCGGTGTGGTCGGTGGGGTGGGCGATGACGACCTCGAAGCCGGCGGAGGCGGCGACGACGCCGGCCACCATGGCAGGTGGGTGTTGGGTGCGGACCGCACGAACCCGCCGGGATCCCGGGAGGACTCG
The DNA here is from genome assembly GCF_900089595.1 of Micromonospora auratinigra. Classification (GTDB taxonomy): domain Bacteria; phylum Actinomycetota; class Actinomycetes; order Mycobacteriales; family Micromonosporaceae; genus Micromonospora; species Micromonospora auratinigra. The sequence continues at coordinate 5,617,613 of NZ_LT594323.1, forward strand.
ATGGTGGCCTTGAGCAGGGCGCCGGCGCGGTGGACGTAGATCTGCCACAGCAGCACGGTGACGGCGAAGGCCAGCAGGAGCGCCGCGTTGCGGCTGATCGTCGCGTCGTTGTCGGCGTAGGTCAGGGTGGTGACGAGGACCAGATCGCCGAGGGCGAGGGTGAAGAATTGCTGGTAGCGCTCCGCCAGGTGGTCGGCTGCCACCGTGTACTGGGACAGGGGTATCCGACCGAGCCGGGGCGTGGGGTAGCGCAGCCAGGCCGACCCGTAGTCGATGGCGAGCGCTGCGGTCCACAGCAGGCCCCGCGCCGGGCCCGTCACGAGGCCGCCGGCGAGCCACGGTACGGCGGACACGAGGAACCAGAAGACGAATCGGCTGGGATGCAGGTGCGCCGCGCGGTCGTGCAGCGTGGCGACGAGGAAGAGGCCCCGCCCCAGATTGATCGCCACGTATGCGCTCGCGAAGACCAGGGCGTGGTCGGAGAAGGCGTCGGGCAGGGTGCCCGCCATCAGGAGGGTCCCGAGCATGACCCAGAGCGTCATGGCCAGGATGGGAGGCCGCTGTGGGTGGTAGAGGTCGGTCACCAGCGCGGTGACGGACCAGACCCACCAGATCGCCAGGAGCAGCACCACGGTCTGGAAGGCCCCGACCCAGTCGAGCCGCTGGGCCAGGGTTCGTGACGTCAGGGCGAGCGCGGCGACGAAGACCAGATCGAGGAACAGTTCCAGCAGGGTTGCCCGCTGCGGTCCCTCGTCCTCCCGGGCCAGCCCTACTGCTCGGTCGGCCGTCATCGGCCCCCCTCCACTGACGTCCGGTCCAGGACTGGCGAGGGATGTTCGACGGGGGCCGCGGGGTGTCGGGCGACGACGAAGCCCTGAGCCATCGTACGGGCCTGGCGGACCCGACATGGCAAGAACCGTTCATCGCCGCGGTGAGCGCCGGCGTCCGGCGCTGACGGACCTGATCATCCGCAGCGACCGATCCTGTTCCGGCTCTCGACGGGGCCGGCCCGGCGAACCGCGGGGAATCACGAGGTCGGCGGTTCTCCGACTGTCCGGTCCGCCGGCGCGGGAGCGGCTCCCACCTGATGGGCGTACGGTGCCCGTGTGCCCGGCCGCGCGGTACCGACGCATCCGAGGATGAGTGACATGGCCGAGATCCAGTTGTCCGACGTGTTCGTGGAGATGGCCGACACCCTCGTCGACGACTTCGACGTGATCGAGTTCCTGCACGTGCTCGCCGACCGATGTGTCCATCTGCTGGGCGTGTCGGCGGCCGGGCTGCTGTTGACCGACCAACAGGACAGCCTCCAGGTGATGGCGGCCTCCTCCGAACGCACCCGGTTGCTGGAGTTGTTCCAGCTGCAGACCGACGAGGGGCCGTGCCTGGACTGCTTCCGCACCGGCCGACCGGTGTCGGTCGTCGATCTGCGGACCGCCGCCCACCGATGGCCCCGCTTCACCGCCGCCGCGGCCGAAGTCGGCTTCGTCGCCGTGCACGCCCTGCCCATGCGCCTGCGTTCCACGGTCATCGGTGCGCTCAATCTCTTCGACGTTCGGCCGGGCGGCCTCGACGAAGGCAAGGCCCGCATCGGGCAGGCCCTGGCGGACGTGGCCACCATCGGACTGCTCCAGCAACGCGCCATCCACCACGGTGACACCCTCACCGAGCAACTCCAGGCCGCACTCCACAGCCGGGTTCTGATCGAGCAGGCCAAGGGCGTCCTCGCCGAACGGCACCAGATGGACGTCGGTGAGGCTTTCGCGCTGCTGCGCAGCGGGGCCCGCCGTAGTAACCGGCGGCTGTCCGATCTGGCGCAGGCGATCGTCAACGGCTCCGAGAAGCTCGGGCCGGGACCGGTGACCACCCGCCCGGCGCCGCCGGAGATCCGGTGAGCCGGATCGAAGAGTAGGGTGGGGGTGTCGCCCTGGACCCCGGCGGCCCGGTTCGCGTACGTCGCGCACCACCGTCGAAACGAGGTCCACGATGACCAGGTCCACTTCCGCCGCCCGCACCACCGATGCGCGCTCCGGCCCCGACCTCAACGGCCGGCCCCGCCCCGATCCGGGTGGCCGTACCGGACGGCCGCTGGTCGCGGTCGCGGGATACGCCGTGCTGCTGCTCCTGCTGCTGATCTTCATCCTCATGAACGGGCAGCACGCGGAGATGCACTTCTTCGGCGCGCACGGGCGCCTGCCGGTGGGAGTCGCGCTGCTGCTCGCCGTGGTGTTCGGCGTGCTGCTGGTGACCACGTATGCCGCTGTGCGGAGGGTCGTCCGGCCGCGCCGTTCCCCTCGGAGCACCACCGTCACCCATCCGAACGCCGGGGGAGCCGACCTGTGCGCGGGCACACCGGAAGGGCGGCACTGATGGTCCGCTCCGCCGAGGAACGGATGACGTGGGTCTGCACCGGCCAGCCGCCGACGGCACGCCTGCGGCTGGCCGACCCGCCGTCCCGCCGAAAGGTGGTCGACGGCGGCTGGTGGCCCACCTCACGCGACCCGGTCGTCGAACTGTCCAGCCTCGTCAGGGCGCTGACTGCCCGGGGGTACGACCAGATCGAACGGATCATGCTGCAGCCGGCGGCCTGGGACAGCCGGCCGACCCGGATCGGTGTCGACGGTGCAGTGGTGCGAGTGGGTTGGTTCGCGACCCTCAGCGCCGGGCTGGTGATCGTCACCGGCCCGCGGGATCTGCGAGTCGACCTGGCCGTGACCGCACCGGAGTCGGCGCAGGACGTGGCCACGGCGGCCATGCTCGCGGCTTCCCGCCCCGCCGGCGCCGCCGCGTCGGACGACCTGCTCATCGCCGCCGGGCCCGTGGGACATCGCCGGTCGGATGAGGGTGTCGCCGCCTGGGAAACCGAAGGCGGGCATGTGTCGGCTGACCGGCAACCCGCAGCGCCGGCCCGGAGCTGATCACTCGGATCGTCCCGGGCCTGCGATGCAGGTCCGGGAACCGGGAACGTCGGGGCACGGGACATCGACCGTGAGAGCTGTCTGTCGCAGCCTCGCCCGTCAGCAAGATCAACAGCAGGGTGGGTCGACGGCACCGAACCAAGCTGCCCCCGGTAGGCCCCGCCGACGCCGCCCCAGCCCGCGGTCATGTCACCGCCGCGGCGACGGCATGACCACGTCCGAGGGCGTCAGACGACGTCGAATTCGTTGCCCTCGGGGTCCTGCATGGCGGCGGCGTAGAGCCCCATGTCAGGCTCATCCTTGATCCGCAGCAGGGTGGCACCAGCCTTGACCAGGCGTTCCGCCGTAGCCTTGACCCGCTGTGCGCGGACGTCCAGTGGGACGTCACGACCCCCGCCGACCTTCAGGTCGAAGTGCCACCGGTTCTTGGCGACCTTCGGCTCCGGAACCTGCTGGAACCACACCCTCGGTCCACGTCCCGCGGGATCGATGATCGACTCCGGAATGTCCGTGGCCCGCCTGGTCGCCGATGGAGCCTGTCCACTGCGGGGCGCTGCCCCGCGCTGCGAACCCCTGCGACTGATCCCAGAAACATCCAGATCGAGGCGTTGACAGCCAAAGTTAAAGCCTCTAACTTTTAGTTAACGCGGTAAACCGCTGCGGCGACGAAGACCTGGGAGCCAGACATGACCGAGTTCCTGACCATCGACGGCGGCACCCTCGCCTACGAGCTCTCCGGCACCACCGGCCCCCTGCTCGTGCTCGTCCACGGCATGGGCGACAGCCGCCAGGCCTACCGCTTTCTCACCCCCACCCTGGTGGAGGCCGGCTATCGAGTCGCCGAGCTGGACCTGCGCGGCCACGGCGAGTCCAGCGTCGGGTGGACCGGTCACAGTCGCACCGACATCGCCGGTGACCTGATCAGCCTGGTCAAGCACCTGGGCGGCCCGGCGGTCCTGGTCGGCCACTCCATCTCCGGCGGAGCTGCCACGATCGCCGCGGCCAAGGCGCCGGAGCTGGTCACCGCGCTGGTCGAGTTGGCGCCCTTCACCCGCAAGCAGGCGATCTCCCTCGGGGACCTCCGGAAGGCCTCCAACCGTCGCGGCCTACGCCACCTGGTGGCCATGACCCTGCTGGGCAGCACCAGTCAGTGGGTCAAGTACCTCGACGTCGCCTACCCCGGCACCAAGCCCGCCGACTACACCGAGCGCATCGAGCAGATCACCACGATGCTGGCCGAGCCCGGCCGGATGAAGGCCCTGCAGGCCATGGGCAAGACCACCCCCGTCGACGCCGGAGAGCAGCTGAGCAACGTCCGCTGCCCGGTCCTGGTCATCCAGGGCAGCGCTGACTGCGACTGGGCCGACCCCCGCGCCGAGGGCGAGGCCATCGTCGCCGACCTGCCCACCGGCCTGGGCCGCCTGGAGATGATCGAGGGCGCCGGGCACTACCCGCACGTCCAGTACCCCGCCCAGGTGGCCGCCGCCATTCTTACCTTCCTGGCGGCCGTCAATGCCTAGGGCCGGCCTCGACTCCGCTACCGTCGTCGCGGCCGGCGCCGACCTGGCCGACGAGATCGGGTTCACCGCCCTCACCATGAGCCAACTGGCCGAACGGCTGGGCGTGCGCACCCCCGCGCTCTACAAGCACGTCAGCAGCCAAGACGACCTCAACCGCCGGATCGCTGCCCTCGCTGTGGGCGAGGCCACCGACGCGATCGGCGCGGCCATCCAGGGCCGCGCCGGCCGGGACGCCCTCCGGGCCGCCGCCCGGGCGCTGCGCGACTTCGTCCTGGCCCACCCCGGCCGGTACGCCGCCACCCTGGGCTTCAACCTCACAGGGCCCGACGACCTGCTCGCCGCCGCCGCGGTGCGGAGCATGGAGCCCTTCACCGCCGTGCTGCGCGGCTACGACCTCGCCCCCGCCGACACCACGCACGCCCTGCGGGCACTGCGCAGCATCTTCCACGGCTTCGCCACCATCGAGGCCGGCGGCGGCTTCCAGTGGGGCACCGACACGGACGAGAGCTTTGACTGGCTGGTCGACCTCGTCGACCTGGGCCTGCGGGCCAAGCCCTCTCAGTAGCAGCCCCTCCTGCCAGGTAGGGCGGCCGACCTCCCCGCACCGGCGGAGCTCCGCTCCGCCGGCACAGCTCGCCAGATCCAGCTCGTGCCGCCTCGACGGCCCCCGATCACATCCCCCCGCCCCCGCGTTCAAGGGCCATCAGCCACCTCACCCAGCTGGAGCACCGCCGTGATCAGCAACCCGACCGGTACCCGCAGCTCTGATCACCAGATCACCGAATCCGACACCGCGACGGCAGCGTGGCGACTCCGTGTTGGTCGGTCTCGACGACGTCGAAGTCACTCCTGGTCGTGGGATGGAGGTCTTGTTTGCAGGTTGTAGCGGCGCTTGGCTGACGAGGTCGCGCTCAGACGGTCGTAGAAGCGGATGGCATCCACATTCCATGCCGGCGTCTGCCATTGCAGCTCGCCGGCTCCTAACGCATGCGCCTGCCGCACTGCGGCGTCCATCAGCAACCGGCCGAGCCCGAGACCCCGGTGTGATTCGTCGACATAGAGACAATCCAGATGGGCGTACTCACGGCAGCGCCAGGTCGAGAATTCCAGGGTCATTGTCAGGTACGCCACGAGTGCGTCTTTTTCTGCTGCGACGAGGCACCACAGCCGTGGCTCGGGCGCCGAGAGTGCCTCGGCCAGCAACTGACCCAGATTGTCCGGCACCGGAGGCGCCTGCTCGTACCTGGCGTGTGCGGCGCACAGCCGGGCCACCTCAGGCAGGTCTTCGGGTATGACGGGTCGGATGATCATGCTGGCTGATCCGGAGTCGGAAGGGGCGACGGCGCTGCCGAGGCCAGGACAGGCGCGGGCGGTGTCGCTGCCCGGGTCAGTCGTCTGGTGCGCCGTATGGCCCGGCTGAGCAGCGGGACCATACACGTTGCCGCGGTGGCGGCGGCGGTGAGCATCGCGGCGCGGAGACCGAACGCGGTGCCGACGAGTCCGGCGATCGCGGAGCCGACGGGCAGTGCTCCCCAGGTGACGAAGCGGTGCACGGCAGTGGCCCGGGTGGCGAGCGCCGGCGGGGTGACGAGGTGGCGGATGGTGAGCGCGTTGACGGCGAAGCTGCCCTGGCCGATGCCGTTGACCAGCGTTCCGGCGGCGAGTAGCGGCACGGACAGGTGACCGTGGGCGCTTGCGCCGATGGCCAGGCCCAGTACGGACGGCACGCCGGCGATGATCAGCGACGGTCCGATGCCGAACCGTTCCGCGAGCCGACGGGCGACGAGGCTGCCCAGTGGAAATCCCACGCCGCCGGCTGCCAGGGCGACGCCGAGCAGCCATGGTGCCATGTCGAGTTGCTGGACCGCGTATACCGCGAGCAGTGAGTCGTACATCACGACACCGAGGTTGTAGAGCGCGCCGCACACCATGATCGGGCGCAGGACGGGATGGTTCGCGACGAAACGCAGCCCGTCGCGTACCTCCTGCCAGAGTGAGCCGCGCACCACGGGGACGGTTGCCGCCCGTTCGCGGTGCCGGATCATCACGAGGGTCAGCACGCTGACCAGGTAGCCGCCGGCATTGGCGGTCAGGGCGCGTGCCGCTCCGAGGGCGCTGATGACGAAGCCGGCCAGTCCGGGGCCGACGAGCAGGGCGGTGGATTCGGAGAACGACAGTCGGGTGTTGGCGGCGTGCAGTTGCTGGTCGTCGGTGATCAGCATCGGTGGGTAGGACTGGTACGCGACTTGGAAGAAGACCATGCCGACACCAGTGGCCAGGGCGACCAGGAGCAGGTGTGGCAGGGTCAGTACGCCGAGCCATCCGGCGAGTGGTAGGGAGAGTACGGCGGCTGCGCGTAACACGTCCGCGGCGAGCATGGATCGGCGTAGGCCCAGTCGGGCTACCCAGACTCCGGCGGGCAGTCCGATCAGGAGGAACGGCAGCTTGGCCAACGCGGCGATTCCGGCGACCTGCATGGTGCTCGCGTGGAGTTCCTGCAGTGCGGCGAGTGGCAGTGCCAGCAGGAAGATCTGGTCGCCGAGCAGGCTGATGCTCTGCCCGCCCCAGAGCAGGCGGAAGTCGCGCCAGCTCCGCTCACCGCCGGAGACGGTCGGCGGGGCGGCGATCGAGTCGATGGTCATCTCAGCAGCCGCAGCTAGCGCCCGCCTCGAGCGCGGTCAACGCATCGACCGGTCGGCGGGTGAGCCCAGCCGCGGTGAGCACCGGGAAACCCTCGCGGACCCAGTACTCGTAGCCGCCGATCATCTCCTTGACCGGGTGGCCGAGCCGGGCGAACTCCAACGCCGCCCGGGTTGAGCCGTTGCATCCGGGGCCCCAGCAGTAGGTCACCACCACGGCACCGCCTGGGATCAGGTCAGCCGCCCGGGTGGCCACCTCAGACGTCGGCAGGTGAATGGCGCCGGGCAGGTGCCCCTGCCGCCATGCCACGTCACTGCGGGAGTCCACCACCACCAACCCTGGCACGCCGGCCTCGAGGTCGGCGTGGACGTCGCTGACGTCGGTCTCGAAGGACAGCCGGGCGGCGTAGTGGGCGGCGGCCTGCGCGGGTGACGCCGGCTGGACAGAAAGCACATTCGACATGCCAAGAATCATCAGCGGGCAGGGTCGCCGCTACCAGTGGCGTGAATGCCAGTGTCCGCTAAGATGCCGCCATGCCCACCCTCGGCCCCGAACGGCGCAGTGTCTCGGTCCTGGCCTATGCCGGCATGTCCGTGTTCGAGACCGGCATCGTCACCGAGGTGTTCGGCCTGCCCCGGCCGGAGTTCGACCTGCCCTGGTACGACCTCACGATCTGCGCTGAGCGGCCTGGGTCGGTGCCCCTGATCGGCGGCGCGTGCCTGGACACCCCGCACGGACTCGACGTGTTCGCCCGGGCATCGACGGTGATCGTGCCCGGCGTGTCCGACGTCACCGCCGCTCCCTCACCGGAACTCATCGACGCTCTCCACCGGGCCCACCAACGCGGCGCCCGGATCATGTCGATCTGCTCCGGCGCGTTCGCGCTCGCGGCCGCCGGCCTGCTCGACGGCCGCCGGGCCACCACCCATTGGCGCTACGCCGACCTGCTACGTCGCCGCTACCCGACCGTCGACGTCGACCCGAACGTGCTCTATGTCGACCACGGCGACGTGCTCACCAGCGCCGGCAGCGCGGCCGGACTCGACCTCTGCCTGCACATCATTCGACAGGACCACGGCGCCACCATCGCCAACGCCGTCGCCCGCCGGCTGGTGACCCAGCCACATCGCGACGGCGGGCAGGCTCAGTTCATCGAGACCCCGGTGACCAACGCCCCCGACGATGACAGAGTCGCCCGCAGCATGGACTGGGCACTGGCACACCTCACCCGACCCATCACCGTCGACACCCTGGCGCAACGTGCCCGCATGTCGCCCCGCACCTACCTGCGTCACTTTGCCCGATCCACCGGCACCAGCCCGATCCGCTGGCTGATCAATCAGCGAGTGCAGGCAAGCCTCGCACTGCTCGAAACGACGAACGCGCCGATCGAACACATCGCCACCGCCGTCGGGTTCGACACCTCAGTCACCTACCGCCACCATTTCAGCCACACCATGCGGACCTCCCCCGCGGCGTATCGACGAGCGTTCCGCACCGGCACTACGCCGACAGGCTCCGTTGCGTTGAGCGTCGCCAAGGACCGTGAGACGAACGGTGTAACTCCTGATCAAGGAGCAGCACCTGACGTCCGATGAAGCGACGATCACCGCCTAGGCCGAGCGGCACCAACCCACGGCTGCTCAGTGCCCGCCTCTACGACACCCGCGGGTACGCACTGACCGCCTCCTCAGGCAGCCAGGGCTATTTCGACGCTGAGGCCGACGACGGTGCCCGCTGGGAGTGGGAGCCGGAGACGTACGTCGACATCGACTTTCTCCATGCGGGCAGACGACCTGGTCGACAAGAGGATCCCGAACATGATGAAGGCCGTGGCCCGGGTGTTGGCCGCCCGGCAGGAGGACGCGGCGCTGGTCCAGAACGGCAACTGGCTGCTGCTGACCCGCGCCGGGGGCACACTTCGCAGACACCGGCCTACCTGGTGGAGCCACTACGGCATGGACGGCCTCATCATCACCCAATGAACCAGCCGAGCGCGGGTGACCCGCTGACGAACGGCGTGACTTCGACCCGTCATCCGTGGGCGATGTCGACGTCGTCTTCCTCGACCCGACGATCTGACCCGCGACAACGACGACCAGCCACCGCGTGGCTGAGGGCGACTTGGCCGGATTCCCCGTGGGAGGCGGCGCCCAGCCGGGGAGCGGACAGCCGCACATGATCTTCGATGACGTGCGCGGTGTGTGCTCTCCACCGGGTGCCAACCCGGGTGGACCGGTGCCAACGCGGGTCACTGCGGCCGACCGCCGGTGGCAAACCGGGGTTCGTGTGCTCGGTGTGTGCTCCTGGGCTGCGTGAACGGCGGTCGGGGGAACGTGGGTGAACGTGGGCCACTCCCTGCCACCCCAGGTGAACCCCCAGGTCGCTAGACTGGGCCCTCGCGCCCTCGTAGCTCAGGGGATAGAGCATCGGTTTCCTAAACCGTGTGTCGCAGGTTCGAATCCTGCCGGGGGCACCTCGAAGATCGACGAGGTTGCCGTCTGTGCAGCTCACCCTCGCTGCCTCGATCGCCCGGGTCGTCTGGCCGGAGGCAGTCTCGAACACCACTCGACCGCCGATGGGTCGCGTCGGCGCGACGATGCGGGAATGATCGTCGGACGGCTGATGGCATCGGCGCCTCAGGCCGGGCCGGGCACCGTTACCCGTTGGGGGAGCACGTGATCGAGGCAGTCTTCTTCGATGTCGGCGGCACGATTCTCGACGAGTCCCGCGAGTTCGCGGACTGGGCCGACTGGCTCGGCGTACCCCGGCACACCTTCTCGGCGGTCTTCGGGGCCGTGATCGCCCGAGGGCTCGACTACCAGGAGGCGTTCCGGACGTTCCGGCCGGACTTCGACCTGGCGGCCGAGCTGGAGCGCCGGGTGGCGGCCGGCCGGCCGGAGACGTTCGGCGAGGAGGACCTCTACCCGGACGCCCGTGCGTGCCTGGCCGCCCTGCGGGAGCAGGGCCTGCTCGTGGGTCTGGCCGGCAACCAGCCGGCCCACGCCGAGGCGACCCTCCGCGCGCTCGACCTCCCGGTGGACGTGATCGGTACCTCGCACGGATGGGGCGTGGCGAAACCGGCATCCGGCTTCTTCGAACGCGTCGTCCGCGCAGGTGGCGGCGACCCCGCCTCGATCCTGTACGTCGGCGACCGGCCCGACAACGACGCCCGTCCGGCGCTGGCGGCCGGCATGACGACGTGCCTGATCCGGCGCTCGCCGTGGGGGCACATCCTCGACCTGCCCGCCGTGGCGGAACAGTGCCTGTTCCGGATCGACTCGCTGGACGAACTCCCGCCTCTGGTGGCGGCCCACAACGCGGCCCACGACGCGGCCCACAACGCCGCCCACGACGCGACGGACGGGTGACCTGTGGGCACCGATCCGACGGCGGCCGCGCCGGGCCCGCTGGAACTGTCCATCCTCGACGCGGCGTACGACTTCCCGGAAGCGGTCCACCTGCTCGTGCAGCCGGTCACCCGGATCGTCGTCGACGACGGTGGGCAGCAGGTCGGTGCCCGGTGCCAGCCGCCTCCCGAGCGGGCCGCCGTGGCGGCGGCGCTGACCGGGCTGTTGGGGCGCGGTCTGGTGGAGATCGTGTGGGTCGAGGGGATCGAGCCGGTGCGCCGGGTACCGCAGCCGGAGTGGGCCGACCTGGTCGGGCAGGACAGCACCTGGCAATCGGGGTCAGCCCTCTGCGTCAGTACGACGCCCGCCGGTGACCGGCTGGTCGAGGCCGCCCACGCCGGCCGTGAGCCGACCGACCGCTGCTGACCGCCCGGTTCGCCGTCCTGGCCTACGCGCTGGCCTGCGAGAGGCGCATCCAGCAGGGCGGGAACAAGGTGGAGGGTCAGTCCGGCAGCCGGTAGACGGAGACGTGCGACCGGGAGTCGGCGGTGAACTCCCCGCCCGACCAGTCGGCGTGCCGGGACTCGAGGACGAAGCCGGCCAGCTGCGCCATCAGGTCCAGCTCGGCCGGCCAGATGTAGCGGTGCGGGCTGCGGAACAGCTGCGCCTCCGTCCCCTCGCCGAACCGGAAGTGGTACGACACCGCGCGCTGGTGCAGCACGTCGTAGGTGTCCAGGCCGATGTAGTCCGGTTCGACGTGCCAGACGGTGGCCTGCTGGCCGGGTGGGAGCTTGCGCAGCTCCGGCACCCACAGCTCGATCACGAACCGGCCGCCGGGACCGAGGTGGCGGGCGGCGTTGCGGAAGCACGCCACCTGCTCGGCCTGGGTCTGGAGGTTGGAGATGGTGTTGAAGACCAGGTAGACGAGGCTGAACCGGCCCGGGACCACGGTGCTCGCCATGTCGCCGACGGTCACCGGGAGGGTGTCCTCGTCGACCTTGGTTCGCAGCTTCTCGACCATCGGCCGGGACAGTTCGATGCCGGTGACGGGGACCCCGCGTCCGGCGAGCGGTACCGCCACCCGGCCGGTCCCGACGGCGAATTCGAGGGCCGGGCCGCCGTCCGCCAGCGCGGCCAGGCGGTCCACAGTGGGCCCCAGCACCTCGGGCGCGAACATGCCGGTGCCGGGGGTGTCGTAACGCTGGGCCGCGGCGGCGTCCCAGATCTCCTCCTGAGTGAGCATGCTCCCGACGATGGTCGGGTCGGCGTCGGGTGTCGACCGATTTCCGGGCGTCGGGTCCGGCATGATGGGGTAACGCTACTTGTCGGCGAAATACCCTGAATAGGGCAATAATTCCTGCTGGGGGTGCGCCGTCGAGATCCGGCCCCCGCCCAGACCGATGGTCACCGTCGGTACGCTGCTAAGTCCTGGCCTGCCCGCGACGACATGGTGGTACCTGATGAACGATCTTCGAGTGGTGGCGTTCGACCTGGACGACACCCTGGCTGTCTCCAAGTCCCGGATCGATCGTCGGATGGCGGAACTGCTGGGCCACCTGCTCACCGAGGTGGACGTGCTGATCATCTCCGGGGGGCGGTTCGAGCAGTTCGAGGCGCAGGTGTTGGCCCACCTGGAGCTGACCGAGGAGCAGCGGGGCCGGCTGCACCTGATGCCCACCTGCGGCACCCGTTACTACCGGTGGTGGGACGGGCAGTGGCGGCAGGTCTACGCAGAGGACCTGAGCGAGGCCGACAAGGCCCGGGTGATCGCGGCGCTCACCGAGTCCGCCCAGGCGCTCGGCCTCTGGGAGTCGAAGACCTGGGGCGACATCGTCGAGGACCGCGGCAGCCAGATCACCTTCTCGGCGCTGGGTCAGTCCGCGCCGCCGGCCGAGAAGTACGGCTGGGATCCGGACGGCGACAAGAAGCGGCGGCTGCGGGACGCGGTCGCCGAGAAGCTGCCCGACCTGGAGGTCCGGGGTGGGGGCTCGACCTCGATCGACGTCACCCGCAAGGGCGTGGACAAGGCGTACGGCATGCGCCGGCTGCTGGAGCACCTGGACCTGAAGGTCGACAACGTGCTGTTCGTCGGTGACCGGCTGGACCAGGGCGGCAACGACTACCCGGTCAAGGCGATGGGCATCCAGTGTGTCCCGGTGACCCGCTGGGAGGAGACGGCCGACTATGTCGAGGCCCTCGTCGACGACCTGGTGAAGCGGCGCGAACAGCGCGCCTGACCGGCGGTCCCGTCGCCCCGGTCCGGACCGGCCGGGGCGACGGCACCGGTGCTCAGCGGGCGGCGCGGATCGCCTCGGCGAGGGTGGTCGGCGCGCGGCCCAGCAGCTCGGCCAGGTCGTTCCCGACCTCCAGTTCGCCCTGGGCGAGACCACGGTCGGCGTCGGCGAGCGCGGCGGCGTACGCCTCGGGCAGTCCGGCGGCGACGAGCAGTTCGGTGTACTTGGCCACCGGCAGGTCGAGGTAGGAGACCGTGGTGCCGGTCTGCCGGGAGATCTCGGCCGCCAGTTCGGTCATCGTGAAGGGCGTGCCGCCCAGCTCGTACCGGGTGCCGGTCGCGCCGGAGCCGGTGAGCACCGCCGCGGCGGCCGCGGCGTAGTCCGCCCGGGTGGCGGCGCTGACCCGCCCGTCGCCCGCCGCGCCGGCCACCCCGTGCCGCAGGTACGTCGGGAGCTGCCCGGTGTAGTTCTCCAGGTACCAGCTGTTGCGCAGGAAGACGTACCGCAGTCCGGAGTCGCGGATCAGCTCCTCGGTCGCCCGGTGTTCGGCCGCGAGCGCCAGGGTGGAGGTGTCGGCGTGCGCGATGCTGGTGTAGACGACCAGCTCCACCCCGACCTGCCGGGCGGCGGCGACCACGTTGCCGTGCTGGGCCACCCGCCGGCCCACCTCGCTGCCGGAGACGAACATCAGCTTCTCGGCGCCGTCGAAGGCGGCCCGCAGCGATTCGGGCCGGTCGTAGTCGGCCTGCCGGATGACCACGCCGGTGTCGGCGAGGTCGGCGAGCCGGTCGGTGTCCCGACCCACCGCGACGATCCGCTCGGCCGGTACGCCCCGGTCGAGCAGTGCGGAGACGATGAGCCGGCCGAGCTGGCCGGTGGCGCCGGTGACGACGATGGACATGGGAACTCCCGGTGGGTGCGACGAGCTGTCTCCCGGGTCAACGGGAACAGGTCGACCCCACTTCCCGTTGGAGAGTAGGCACCTTCAAGTTCGATACGCACTGAAAGAGAGTGTCATCGTGCAGCCGGACCCGTTCCACCGCGACTGCGGCAGCCGCAAGGTTCTCGACCGGATCGGTGACCGCTGGAGCGTGCTGATCGTGCTCACCCTCGCCGACGGCGACCGGCGCTACGGCGAGCTGGCCGGGCGGATCGACGGCATCAGCCAGAAGATGCTCACCCAGACCCTGCGTGGCCTGGAGCGGGACGGCATCGTCACCCGGACCGTGCGGGCGAGCGTGCCGCCCCGGGTGGACTACGCGCTCACCGATCTCGGGCGCAGCCTCGTCGACCTTGTCGCGGGCCTGGAGGTGTGGGCGACCACCCACCTCGCCGAGGTCGAGGCCGCCCGGGCGCGCTACGACGCCCGCTGACCGGGCCGGCCTGCCGAAGTTCCGGAACCGGCGGAGTCTGGCGCAGTCGGCGTCGGATGGGGTAGGAACAGGACGTCCGGCCAGGAGAGCGCTCTCACGTCTCGTGGCCGGGCCCCTACTCCACCACCGACAGGCAGGCAGATGCGACCACTCGACCACTCCCGCCGCCGCTTTCTCGCCGTCACCGCCGCCTCGGCGTCGCTCACCGCCCTCGGGCTCCCGGCGCTGCCGGCCGCCGCCGCTTCCCCGGCCGGCGACGGCACCGCCGACCCGGACCTCGGCCCGAACGTCTTCGTGTACGACCCGGCCACGCCGACCGAGGAGATCCAGTCGACCCTGGACCGGCTCTTCGCCGCCCAGGAGCACAACGAGATGGGCGCCGACCGGTACGCGGTGCTCTTCAAGCCCGGCCGGTACGAGGTCAACGCCCGGCTCGGCTACTACACCACCGTCGCCGGCCTCGGCGCGCACCCGGACGACGTGGAGATCCACGGCGCGGTCCGGGTGGTCGGGCAGGCCGACCCGAACTCGCCGGCCGGCATCTCCGCCCTGACCAACTTCTGGCGCTCGGTGGAGAACCTCGCGATCAGCCCGACCGACTGGTCGAACCAGTGGGCCGTGTCGCAGGCGTCGCCGATGCGCCGGGTGCACGTCAAGGGCATCCTGTGGCTGGAGCCGGGCAACGGCGGCTATTCCAGCGGCGGCTACATCGCCGACTCCAAGGTGGACGGCATCACCATCAACGGCTCCCAGCAGCAGTGGCTGACCCGGGACAGCGAACTGGGCGGCGACTGGACCAACGGGGTCTGGAACCAGGTCTTCTCCGGCGTGCTCGGCGCGCCCGCGCAGGGCTTCCCGAACCCGCCGTACACCACCCTGCCGACCAGCCCGGTGACCCGCGAGAAGCCGTACCTGTTCGTGGACGCGGCGGGTGCCTGGCGGGTCGCCGTGCCGGCGCTGCGCCGGGACAGCGCCGGCACCACCTGGGCCACCGGCGACCGGCCGGTCCCGTCGCTGCCGCTGGCCGACTTCTTCGTCGCCCGGCCCACCGACTCCGCCAAGCGGATCAACCAGGAACTCGCCCAGGGCCGCCACCTGCTGCTCACCCCGGGCGTCTACCAGCTCGACCGCGCGCTGCGGGTCAAGCACCCGGACACCGTCGTGCTCGGCCTCGGCATGCCCAGCCTCGCCCCGACCGGCGGCGACGCGGCGCTGCGGATCGAGGACGTGGACGGGGTACGGATCGCCGGCGTGCTGGTCGACGCCGGGCCCGTCGAGTCGGAGGTGCTGGTCGAGGTCGGCAAGCGCAACAGTCACCGGTCGCACGCGGCGAACCCGATCTCGTTGCAGGACGTCTTCTTCCGCGTCGGCGGCCCGTCCGCCGGCCGGGCGGTCACCAGCCTGGTGGTGAACAGCCGGCACACCCTGATCGACAACATCTGGGCCTGGCGCGGCGACCACGGCAAGTCGGGCACCATCGGCTGGACCGTCAACACCGCCGGCACCGGCGTCGTCGTCGAGGGCGACGACGTGACCGCGTACGGGCTGTTCGTCGAGCACTACCAGCGCTGGCAGACGGTGTGGAACGGCGAGCGGGGCCGGACGATCTTCTACCAGAGCGAGCTGCCCTACGACCCGCCGAGCCAGGCGGCCTGGACCAGCCCGACCGGGCCCGGCTGGGCGTCGTACAAGGTGGCCGGGCACGTGCGCGAGCACGAGGCCTGGGGGCTCGGCGTCTACTCGTACTTCAACCAGGGCGTCGACATCCGCTGCGCCCGGGCGATCGAGGCGCCGCGCCGGGCCGGGGTGCGCTTGCACGACGCGGTCACCGTCTTCCTCGACGGCAGCGGCGGCATCGAGCGCACGATCAACGAGGTCGGCACCCCGGTGGTCGGCTCGTACGGCACCAGCCCGGTGGTCGAGTACCCCTGAGCGGAGGGCCCCGGCCGGCCCGGTCCCGGTGACCGTGGCCGGCCGGTCGCCCCGGCGCTCAGCCCGGCAGCTCGCCGGCCCGGCTGATCACCCGGTCGACCAGGCCGTACTCGCGGGCCTGCTCGGCGGTGAACCAGCGGTCCCGGTCCCAGTCGCGCTGGATCTCGTCCGGCTCACGGCCGGTGTGCCGGGCGATCAGCTCCTTCATGGTCCGCTTGGTGTGCAGCATGTTCTCCGCCTGGATGGTGATGTCGGCCGCGGTGCCACCGACCCCGCCGGACGGCTGGTGCATCACGATCCGCGAGTGGGGGAGGGCGAACCGCTTGCCCGCCGCGCCCGCGCAGAGCAGGAACTGGCCCATCGAGCCGGCCAGCCCGAGGGCCAGCGTCCCCACGTCGTTGCGGACGTACCGCATGGTGTCGTAGACGGCCAGCCCGGCGCTCACCGAGCCGCCCGGCGAGTTGATGTAGAGGTAGATGTCCCGCTCCGGGTCCTCGGCGGCCAGCAGCAGGATCTGCGCGCAGATCCGGTTCGCCGACTCGTCGGTGACCTCGGTGCCGAGGAAGATGATCCGTTCGGCGAGCAGCCGCTCGAAGACCCGGTCGCCGAGGGACGGCTGCCCCTCCTCCAGCATCCAGATTCCGTACCCCATGACCCGACCGCCCTTCGTGCGCACCGGCGGGCGACGGGCCGCCCGGGAACCGGCACCCCCAGCCTCCGGCGGGCCGCCGCCGGAACCCAGCGATTCTGCCGGCCGCAGATCCGCCCAGGGCAGAAGCCGATCGTCAGCCGGTCGCCGTCGGGAAGTCCCGGCCGCCCGCCCAGATCGTCTCGTACGCCTGGATCAGCAACTGGGCGAGCGCCGGGTGCTCGATCAACAGGGAGGTGCTCGACGCCTCGTCCGCCCGCGGGTCCCGCATCGACATGAGCACCCGGGTGCCGTCGGCGATGCAGAGCCGCATCGGCACCTGGGCGACCAGCCGGGCCCGCTCGCCGGCCGCCACGAAACCGCGGGTGTGCGCCACCATCGCCGGCTCGTCCAGCATCGCGTGCTCGTAGACGCAGCGCACGTCCCCGCCGTCGCGGGCCAGCCGCCGGGCGGCGTCGATCCCGGCCGGGTTCTCCACCACCAGGTACGGCATCTTCGACAGGGTGAGCAGCTGGTGCCGGGCGCTCGACTGGAGTTCGGCGAACCGCTCGGCGAGCAGGTCCCGGTCCCGGATGACCTCCACGTAGTCCAACGGGTCGTCCTCGGAGCGCCCCAGCGTCCACAGCGGCGCGAGCTGCTCGATGAGTTCGCTACCGGCCCGTTCCCGCTGCTCGTACGCGCTGCGGTGCGCCTCCATCATCCGGCTGACCGCCGCCTCCGGGTCGACCGCCGCGTAGCGCACCACCGGCCCCGGCCGCACCCGGACCAGCCCGCGCTCGCTGAGCGAGTTGAGCACGTCGTAGATGCGCTGCCGGGGGACGCCGGAGGCGCGGGCCAGCTCCGCCGCCGTGTACCGCTCGCGGGCCACCAACGCCAGGTAGGCCCGGGCGGCGTACTGGGTGAGACCGAGTCCGATCAGGGCGTCGATGAGGGGCGTCACGCCGGTCATGGCACACACCGTAGCCGCCGGGGCACCGGCGTGGGAGATCATCCGCAGGCCGTGCCGGCTGGTCAGACCCGCGCGGTCCGCCGCCTCGCCACCCGCCGGCCGGTCCGTGGCCGCCGCCGGGCCGGCGGCGGCTCGGGGATCAGCCAGATCCGGGTGCCGGTGCCGAGGAACGTCGGGGTGGCGTGGCCGGTGCCGAGCCCGGACGGCGCGAGACCGTCGACGGTGGTCCGGGTGCCGAGCAACGGCGTCCCCGCCGGCCCCGGCTGGCGGACCAGGTGCGGCCGACGCGCGGGGGAGCCCAGGTGCAGCCGTACGTCGCCGCGGCCGACCGGGGCCCGGTCCAGCCGCACCAGGCCCGACCCGGAGGTCACCGGCGCCCGCCGCTCGACCCGCCGCAGCTCGTCGCGGGCCTCTTCGAGCAGGTCGCTGAGGTGGATGCCGAGTGCCCGGCAGATCGCCGCCAGCACCTCGGAGGAGGCCTCCTTGCGGCCGCGTTCCACCTCGGAGAGGTACGGCAGCGAGACTCCGGCCGCCAGGGCGACCTCGCGCAGCGTGCGGCCCTGCCGCAGCCGTACCCGCCGCAGCACCCCGCCGATCACCCGTCGCAGCAACGACATGCGGGCCTCCTCGCGGTCGTGGTCCCGGCCGACGTCCCCATCATGCCCGCTCCGGCACCCGGACACCGGCCCCACCGGTCCGGCGCCGTCCCTTTCGCCTCCCGGGAGGCCGCCCGACGGCGTACCGGCTATCTTGTGGACGTGCAGGCGACGGCAGCGGAGCAGGACCGACGGTGATCCATTTTCCCGCGCAACGGCGGGGGCCGCTGAGCGCGTTGAGTCTGCGCCTGCTCGCCGCCCTGGGCCTGGTGTTCGCCACGGTGCTGGTGGTCTGGCTCGACCGGGACGGCTACCGCGACGTCAACGAGGACGGGCTGACCCTCCTCGACTGCTTCTACTACGCGGTGGTCTCGCTCTCCACCACCGGGTACGGCGACATCACTCCCGCCGCCCAGTCGGCGCGACTGGTCAACGTCCTGTTCATCACGCCCGCTCGGGTGCTCTTCCTGATCATCCTGGTCGGCACCACGCTGGAAGTCCTGACCGAGCAGTACCGGACCGGCCGTCGCCTGTCGCGGTGGAGGAGAACCGTGAAGAACCACGTCATCATCTGCGGCTACGGCACCAAGGGCCGCAGCGCCGTCTCCGCCCTGCTGGAGAACGGCGCGGACCGGTCCCAGATCGTGGTGGTGGAGCGGAGCGGGGCAGCGCTGCGGCAGGCCACCTCGGCCGGGCTCGTCGCGATCGAGGGTTCCGCCACCCGCTCGTCGGTGCTGGAGGAGGCGCACGTCCGTACCGCCAAGGCGGTGATCATCGCGACCGACAGCGACGACGCCTCGGTGCTGGTGGCGCTGACCGTCCGGCAGCTCACCGCCGGGCAGGTCCGGATCATCGCGGCCGTGCGGGAGGCGGAGAACGCACCGCTGCTGAAGCAGAGCGGGGCGCACCACGTGATCGTCTCCTCGGCCACCGCCGGTCGGCTGCTCGGCCTCTCCACCTCCGCCCCGCCGCTGATCGACGTGGTGGAGGACCTGCTCACCCCGGGTCAGGGGATGGCCCTGGCGATGCGTTCGGCCGAGCGCGACGAGGTCGGCCGGTCGCCCCGGGAGCTGGAGTCGCTGGTCATCGCGCTGGTCCGGCGCGGCAAGGTGGTCACGCTGAACGACAAGGCCGGCGCGGTGATCGAGACCGGCGACATGCTGGTGCACGTCCGGGACGACCGTCCGACGTCGAGTTCGCTCTCCTGATCCGCAGGCTCAGCCCCCTGCCCGTTCGGCAGGGGACTGAGCTGCGGAACGGGCATCGAAATGTGGCCCTTCCGGATCTTCCGGTTCTCCTCATCGCTTGCTAGCGTTTGTCCGCTTGGAATTGGCCAATGGGCGCGGCACTCGAACTGTCGCCGACGCCATCGGATTGGCTCGGGCAACGGGGGATCCACTGTCGTGCGGGGCCGGGTGCTCGGCTCCCGTCATCATCAGCTCCTGCCGTAATGCCACGTCACATCGGCGATTTCGAGTGCCTCGATAACCGAACGACGGGAAAACTAGTGGCTGAAGAGGCAGACATCGCACGAAGCCGTCGGCGGCGGGTGGCCGGGATCCTGGCCGCCGGGCTCGCCCTCGGTGGTGCGGCAGCCGTCGCGCCGGGACCGGCCCAGGCCGCCCCGACCGGCGGAGCGTCCGACACGACGCTCAACGCGCCGATCAACCGGTCGACGAAGCTCCCGCACCTGCGGAAGGGCACCGCGACCCCGCCCACCCCGGGTCTCAAGGGTCCGCTGTTCCAGTCGACCGACGGTGCGAAGCCGAGGATCGTCGGCGGCAGCACGGTCAGCGCGTCGCAGTACCCCTGGATCGTCGGGGTGGTCACCTACCTCGACAATTCGCCGTACTACGGTTGGTGCACCGGCACGGTCATCGCGCCCAACAAGATCCTGACGGCCGCGCACTGCACCGCCGACGGGGCCGGTACGACCCGGGTCATCGCCGGGCACGACAAGCTCCTGGACGCCGACGGCAACGTCGTCCCGAACGTGGGATACGTCGCGGAGGTGGCTTCCACCTGGACCCACCAGGGCTGGAACATCGCGGCGCAGTACGACCAGAGCGCCACGAACATCCTCGACGACGTCTCGGTGCTCACGCTCAAGCAGAACCTGCCCTCCGCCTACACCCCGGTCACCCTGGCCGGGCAGGGCGAGGCGGCCTACGCGGCCGGCGACGCCGGCCTGATCGTCGGGTACGGCGAGGACCAGGTGCAGAACCCGGACGGGACCTACACCCCGGTCCAGGACACCGTGCTGCGCAAGGCGTCGGTCCCGATCCGGACCGACAGCGACTGCGCGGCCGCCGCCACCGCCGGCTGGTCCGGAGCCACGTACGACCCGAACCGGCAGTTCTGTGCCGGTTCGGGCACGACGAGCACGCCGGCCGCCGACACCTGCTTCGGCGACTCCGGTGGCCCGCTGCTGGTGAACGGCAAGCAGGTCGGCATCACCGACTTCGGCTACGGCGACTACTGCGCCGAGGGTCCGGGCTTCTACGAAGAGGTCAACTACTACTCCAACGCGATCAAGGCGGACCTCACCCGGCCCTCCCTGGTCAACTCGGACTGGACCGGCGACGGCCACACCGACCTGATGTCCCGGGACGCCTCGGGCAAGCTGTGGCTGCACGTGGGCAGCGGGTTCGAGAACGACGGGTACGGCGGCTTCTGGAGCAGCCGGGCCATCGGCACCGGTTTCGGGAGCACCAGCTTCAAGCGCGTCTTCCGGGTCTACAACTGGAACGGCGACAAGAAGCCGTCGCTCATGGCGGTGAACTCGATCGGCGAGCTGTGGATCTGGAACACCGACGGCAAGGGCAACTGGTACGGCAGCAAGAAGCGGATCGGCACCGGCTGGGGCAACTTCACCGCCCTGATGGTGACGAACAACTGGCTGGGCAACAACCTGCCGAGCCTGATGGTCCGCAAGTCCAACGGTGAGCTGTGGCGCTACACCAGCGACGGCAAGGGCGGCTGGCTCAACCCGGCCGGCACCCGGATCGGCACCGGCTGGAACGGGTTCAACCTGTTCCTCACCCCGGGCGCCTGGAAGGGTGACGGCAAGGAGGTCCTGATCGGCCGGACCTCCACCGGTTACCTGAAGATGTACCAGACCGACCTGAAGGGTGGCTGGACCAACCCGGCCGGCACCCAGATCGGCAGCGGCTGGGGCGGCTTCAAGAACATCATCACGCCGGGCGACTGGAACGGCGACAACATGATGGACATGCTGGGCATCGACGGCAGCTACCGGCTGCGGATGTACACCACGGACGGCAAGGGCAACTGGATCAACGCCAGTGGCAAGGTCGTCTCCACCGGCGTCTGGATCTCGGACACCACCTTCGTCCCCTGGAGCAGCTACAACCTGGTCTTCTGATCGGGCTGTCGCCGCCACCAGCGGTGAAGACGGAAGGGCCCGCGACCTCACGGTCGCGGGCCCTTTCCGTCGTCCCGGTCGGGTTACATGATCGTCCAGGTGTCGCCGCCGGCGAGCAGCCCGGCGAGCTGCTGCTCCGGCGTGTCGGTGACGGTGGCCTTCGCGGTGGCGACCTGCTCCTGCACCACGCTGTCGTAGGACGGTCGGGTCACCGAGCGGAACACCCCGATCGGAGTGTTGCGCAGGTCGAGCCCCGGCAGCCGGGAGAGTGCGAAGGCGTAGGCGGGGTCGGTGACGGTGGCGTCGTGCACGACGATGTCCTGCGCGGGGGTGGCCGCCGTTTCCCGGACCTCGAGGCCGAAGCCGCCCGGGGGGTGCACGACGCAGTACTGGCCGTCGCTGCCGAAGGTGATCGGCTGCCCGTGCTCCAGTCGGATCAGGTAGTCGTCGCGGGTGGCCGGCTCCTTGAGCTGGTCGAACGCGCCGTCGTTGAAGATGTTGCAGTTCTGGTAGATCTCGACGAACGCGGAGCCCTGGTGTTGGGCGGCCGCCCGGAGCACCGACTGGAGGTGCTTGCGGTCGGAGTCGATGGTGCGGGCCACGAAGGTGGCTTCCGCGCCCAGGGCCAGCGACAGCGGGTTGAAGGGGGCGTCCGCGGAGCCGACCGGGGTCGACTTGGTGATCTTCCCGACCTCGGAGGTGGGTGAGTACTGGCCCTTGGTCAGGCCGTAGATCCGGTTGTTGAACAGCAGGATCTTGAGGTTGACGTTGCGGCGTAGCGCGTGGATGAGGTGGTTGCCACCGATGGAGAGCGCGTCACCGTCGCCGGTGACCACCCAGACCGACAGGTCCGGGCGGGACACCGACAGGCCGGTGGCGATCGCCGGGGCGCGGCCGTGGATCGAGTGCATCCCGTAGGTGTTCATGTAGTACGGGAAACGCGACGAGCAGCCGATGCCCGAGAGGAAGACGATGTTCTCTCGGGGGATGTTCAGTTCCGGCATGAAGCCCTGGACGGCGGCGAGGATGGCGTAGTCGCCGCAGCCGGGGCACCAGCGGACCTCCTGGTCGGACTTGAAGTCCTTGGCGGTGAGCTTGAGGGCGACGGGCTCAGACATTCTTCAGGACCTCTTCCAGCATCGTCTCCAGTTCCGCGGCGGTGAAGGGCAGGCCGCGGACCTGGTTGTAGCCGATCGCGTCGACCAGGTAGGTCGCCCGGATGACATGGGCGAGCTGGCCGAGGTTCATCTCCGGGATCACCACCCGGTCGTACGAGCGCAGCACCGCGCCGAGGTTGGCCGGCATCGGAGCCAGGTGCCGCAGGTGTGCCTGAGCGATGGAGAGCCCGCGCTGCCGCAGGCCCCGGCAGGCGGCGCCGATCGGGCCGTACGTCGAGCCCCAGCCGAGCACCAGCACCCGGGCGTTACCGTCCGGATCCTCCACCTCGACGTCCGGCACCGGGATCGTCTCGATCCGGGCCGCCCGGGTCCGGACCATGAAGTCGTGGTTGCCGGGGTCGTACGAGATGTCGCCGGTCTTGTCCGCCTTCTCCAGACCGCCGATCCGGTGCTCCAGACCGGGGGTGCCGGGGATGGCCCACGGCCGGGCCAGTGTCTCCGGGTCCCGCAGGTAGGGCAGGAAGGTCGCGCCGTCCTCACCGTTGGGCCGGGTGGCGAACTCGACCCGCAGGTCGGGCAGCGAGTCGACGTCGGGCAGCAGCCACGGCTCGGAGCCGTTCGCGACGTAGTTGTCGGAGAGCAGGATCACCGGCGTGCGGTAGGTCAGCGCGATCCGCGCGGCTTCGAGGGCGGCGTGGAAGCAGTCCGACGGCGACTTCGGCGCGATCACCGCCACGGGAGCTTCCCCGTGGCGGCCGTGCAGCGCCATGTTGAGGTCGGCCTGCTCGGTCTTGGTCGGCATCCCCGTCGACGGGCCGGCGCGCTGCACGTCGACGATCACCAACGGCAGTTCGAGGGCGACGGCCAGGGAGATCGTTTCGCTCTTGAGCGCAACACCCGGGCCGCTGGTGGTGGTGACACCGAGCGCGCCGCCGTAGGAGGCACCCAGCGCCGCGCCGACCGCGGCGATCTCGTCCTCGGCCTGCATCGTCACCACACCGAGCTTCTTGTGCTTCGACAGCTCGTGCAGGATGTCCGACGCCGGAGTGATCGGGTACGCGCCGAGGAACACCGGCAACCCGGAACGCACCCCGGCGGCCACGAGGCCCAGGGACAGGGCGGCGTTACCGGTGATGTTGCGGTAGGTGCCCGGCAGCATCTTCGCCGGCTTCACCTCATACCGGACCGAGAAGTCCTCGGTGGTCTCCCCGAAGTTCCACCCCGCCCGGAACGCCGCCACGTTCGCCGCCACCAACTCCGGACGCGCCGCGAACTTGCGCTCCAGGAACCGCAGGGTCGACTCGTACGGGCGGGAGTACATCCAGCTCAGCAGACCCAGCGCGAACATGTTCTTGGCCCGCTCGGCGTCCTTCTTCGACACCTCGTGCTCGGCCAGCGCGCCGACCGTCATCGACGTCAACGCCACCGGGTGCACCACATACCCGGCCAGCGAATCGTCGTCGAGCGGACTGGTCGCGTAGCCGACCTTCGCGAGGTTACGGCGGGTGAACTCATCGGTGTTCACGATGATGTCCGCACCCCGCGGCAGATCCGCCAGATTCGCCTTCAACGCCGCCGGGTTCATCGCCACCAACACGTTCGGCGCATCACCCGGCGTCAGGATGTCGTAGTCCGCGAAATGCACCTGGAACGACGACACCCCCGGCAGGGTGCCGGCAGGCGCCCGAATCTCCGCCGGGAAATTCGGCAACGTCGAAATGTCATTACCCAACTGGGCCGTCTCCGACGTGAACCGGTCACCCGTGAGCTGCATACCATCACCCGAGTCACCGGCGAACCGAATCACCACCCGGTCCAGTTGACGGATCTGCTTGGTCACGCCCGCACCTCGCTTCGCTCAGCGCCGTCGCAGGAGCGGCCGAACATGTAGGTGACCCCGCCTCGCCCTGCCACGTGCCCTCCTTGACGCGCTGCTACCGCCGGCCGTCCGTCACTGGTGCGGCCCGCTCCATTCCTCACGTCAGAGCCTACGTCGGCCCGTTAGGGCCACCTTGGTGGAGGTCCGACGTATGGGAACTGATCGGGCAGGTGTATGCCCGGATCTGCGGTACTTAGTACCGCTGCTCGTGCTTCAGATCACCGCCGCCGCGGTCGCTCTCACTCCCCGGCCCGGGGGCCTGCCATCCGTCGCCGCAGCGAACTGGTCGCCAGGCCCAGGGCGAGCAGTACGAGCAGCCCGGAGATCACGATCAGCGTGATCGCGGTCCGCTGCGTCGCGCTGACCCCGTCGTCGAGACTCTGCCGCTCGGCGGCGGCCAGCACCCCCTGTGACCCGGTGGGGGTGGGGGTGACCGGGGGCGAGGCCAGCGCGGCGGCGGCGGTGATCCGGAAGCTCATCTGCACCTGGCGGTCCCGGCCGCTGCGCGGTTCGAGGCGCCCGACGACCGCGCCGGCCAGCGGGGCGCGCCGCTGGGCCTCGGGGGTGGCGGCCAGCGGCAGTCGCAGCGTCGTGTTCCGGCCGGACGGCAGGGTGCCGACGTCGCAGCGGGTGCGGTCCGGGGCCACCGGGGCGCAGCCGGCCGGGGGCTCGGTCACCGTCACCCCGTCGGGGAGGATCACCTCGACCCGCCCGTCGGCCGCCACCTTGCCGGTGTTGCCCAGGTGCACGGTCAGGGCGCTCGGCGCGCCGCTGATGTCGAAGGACACCTCGTCGGCGCGCAGCGAGATGCCGGGCGTGGGTGGGCCGGGCGGGAAGAGGACGGCGAACCCCTCGTCGTCGACGGCCGTGCCGGCACCGTCCGGTGCCTCGGCGGTCACCTGGACGGACCCGCTCAACGGCATGGACTTCCAGGCGTTCCCGGCGACCCGGAGGCGGATCGTGCTGCTGAACCGGGCACCCGGCTCGGCACTCCACTCGCCGCAGCGGTAGCCGCCCGCACCCGTGGCGACGCAACCCGGGGTGCCGGCGTCGGTCAGGCCGGTCGGCAGGCGGTAGCCGAGCCGGATCCGAATCGATACGTCGCCGGTGTTGCGCACGGTCACCCGCAGCGTGGTCGCCGTGCTCCCGGCGTCCCAGTAGGCCGGGGTGAGCGTGACGTCCTCGGTGGTCACCTGGACCCCCGGTCGCCCCTTGGCCGGCGGGGCCGGCGGCACCACCGGCGGCGGCGGGATCGGTGCGGTGGTCCGGGTCGGCGCGGTGGTGGCCGGCGCCGGATCGCCGGGCGCGGTGGTCGCCGGTGGCGGCGCCGGATCAGTGGTCGGCGGCGGGGGCGGAGGCGGCGGTGGCGGCGTGGTCTCCGGGGGCGCGCTCTCGGTGGGCGGCGCGGTGGTCGGCTCCGCCGTGGGCGGGTCGACGGTGGGCGTGGTGTCGGTGGCATCGGTGCCGGGCTCGGCCGCCGGATCGGTGACCGTACGCACGACTCCACTCACTGAGGGTGATGCTGCGGCCCATCCGGGTAGCGCAGCCGCCGCCGCGAGCCCGATGGCCAATGCGGGTGCGAGCAGCGCAGACGTGCGTCGGTGCACGACCCGCGGGGCGGGGCGTACGCGGGGGCGGGTCATCTATCCTCCGTGACGCTCAGTGAAGTCTCATTATTCGGCAATTGTTGCCTCGGAGCACTAGTCCGGCGAGGAAACAAATCCGTAACGTGTTCGGGACGCTGCTGAAGGTCGGGCGGTAGGCTCCCGACCGTGACCGGTTACCTCGGCTCGTACGCCACCCTCGGTCTCCTGCTGCTCGCCGCGGTCCTGTTCTTCGTTACGGCGTTCTCGGCCAATCGGGTGTTACGCCCCGGCCGTCCGGCGGAGCCCTGGGGCAAGCGGGCCAGCTACGAGTGCGGTCTCGACCCGGTCGGCGGCGACTGGGCCCAGATGCAGATCCGCTACTACGTCTACGCATACCTCTACGTGCTCTTCGCCGTCGAGGCGGTCTTCCTCTTCCCCTGGGCGTTGGTCTTCGACCGGCCGGGATTCGGCGTTACCACCGTCGTGGAGATGGCGGTCTTCGTCGCCGTGGTGGCGCTCGGCATCCTCTACGCCTGGCGCAAGAACATCCTGCGCTGGACCTGACGCACCGTCCCGCGGCCCGGGCGGACCGCGCCGGTCAGGCCAGGCCGCGTCGGTCAGGCCAGGCCGCGGCGGGTCAGCGCGGGTGCCCGGTCACCCCGGATCGAGGCCACCATGTCGAGCACCCGTCGGGTCTCGCGTACCTGATGGGCGCGGAACACCCGGGCACCGAGCCAGGCCGAGACGGCGGTGGCGGCGAGGGTGCCCTCCAGCCGGTCCGGCACCGGCAGGTCCAGCGTCTCGCCGATGAAGTCCTTGTTCGACAGGGCCACCAGCAGCGGCCACCCGGTGTCGGTCAACTCCGCCAGCCGGCGGGTGATCTCCAGCGAGTGGCGGGTGTTCTTGCCGAAGTCGTGCGCCGGGTCGATCAGGATCCCGTCCCGGCGTACGCCCAGGGCCACCGCGCGCTCGGCGAGCCCGGTCACCGTCGCGACCACGTCGGCGACCACGTCGTCGAAGGCGGCCCGGTGCGGCCGGGTCCGTGGGGCGAGCCCACCCGCGTGCGAGCAGACCAGGCCGGCGCCCGTCTCGGCGGCGACCCGGGCCAGCGCCGGGTCGGCCCCCGACCAGGTGTCGTTGAGCAGGTCGGCCCCGGCCGCGACCGCCTCCACCGCCACCTCGGCCCGCCAGGTGTCGATCGAGATCACCACGTCGGGGAAGGCGGCCCGGACCGCCGCGATGGTGTCCACCGTGCGCCGGATCTCCTCGGTCACGTCGACCTCGTCGCCCGGCCCGGCCTTCACCCCGCCGATGTCGATGATCTCCGCGCCCTCGTCGACCGCCCGCTCCACCGCGCGCAGCGCGCTGTCCTGCGCGAAGGTGGCGCCCCGGTCGAAGAAGGAGTCCGGGGTGCGGTTGACGATGGCCATCACCACCAGCTCGCCCCGGGCGAAGGTCCGCCCGCCGAGCCGCAGCTCCCCCGTCATGCCGACCTCCCGATCCGCGGTCCGGCGCCGGCCGCACCCCGACGCTATCCGGTCCGGGTGCGCCCGGCCCGGGCGGCACGGCCCGGTGTGGAAACGAGATCGGAGCGCCCGGAGGGCTCGCCCCGCGCCGTCGGTCATGCCACGATCTCCCCATGGGTCAGGTTCTGCTCCTCTTGGTCGTGGCGCTGACCGTCGCGGCGGTGGTCTTCGGAGTGACGGTGCTGGTCTCCGGACGCGATCCGGGGCTGGTGGCGGTCGAGCCGGACGGGCGGGCGGTCCCGCTGCCGGGCGGCCGGCCACTGGACGAGTCCGACGTCGCCGGGGCACGCTTCGACACCGCGCTGCGCGGCTACCGGATGGCCCAGGTCGACCAGGCGCTGCGCCGGGCCGCCTACGACATCGGCTACAAGTCCGAGCTGATCGGCGTGCTGGAGGCCGAGGTCGACGCGCTGCGGGCCGGCCGGACCGAGGAGGCCGAGGCGCTGCGCCGGGCCCGCGAGGAGTCGGCCGCCGGCGCGTCGACCGGCACCGCGCCGAGCACCGACGCGCCGGTCGGCGGGTCGACCGCCGAGGCGGGACCGGCCGCCGAGGCCGGGCTGGCCGCCGCGCCCGCGGCCGCCGCCGTGGAGGACGAGACGCTCCCGGGTACGGGTGTCGGGGCCGCCGCCCCGTCGCCGGTCGCCCCGGCGCCTGGCGCGGTCGGACCGTCGCTGCGACCGCCGACCGACCCGGTCAGCGCCACCGAAGGCCCGACCGACGCCGGCCCGCCCGCGACCCCCACGGACCCGACCACCGCCGACCCGGCCCCGGCCGACCCGGTCGCCACCGGCCCGGCCCAGGCCGACGCCACCGGCCCGGCCCCGGCCTCGGCCGACGCGACCCCTCCGGCCCCGGCCGACGCCGGCCGTGACGAGGAGGGCACGCGGACCCGGAGTGCGGCGGTCCCGTCGGAGCCGGCGTGACCACCCGCGACGGCGCGGACAACTTCGCCGAGGCCGCCCAGCCGGGCGCGGGTGAGGTCACCGCGACGGTGGTCGTCGACGCCCCGGCCGAGCGGGTCTTCGCGGCGCTGACCGCCTGGGAGCGGCAGTCCGACTGGATCCCGTTCACCCAGGTCCGGGTGGTCGAGGGTGACGGCGGCGAGGGCAGCCTGGTCGAGGCGGTCACCGCGCTCGGCCCCGCCGTGCTGCGCGACGAGATGCGGGTGGTCCGGGTGGACGCCCCGTTCGAGGTCGGGGTGGTGCACTGCGGCAAGCTGCTGCGGGGACCGGGCGTGCTGCGCTGCACCCCGATGGAACGGGACCGGACCCAGGTGGTCTGGCACGAGTGGTTCCACCTGCCCGGCGGGACCGCCGGCCGGGTGGCCTGGCCGGTGCTCTGGCCCGGCTCGAAGTTCAGCCTCACCCAGGCGCTGAAGAAGTTCGCCCGGCTGGTCGAGCAGGGCCGGCTGCCCTGAGCCCGGGGCCGACCGCCTGTCGGAGGGCTGCCCTACCGTGTAGGCCGTGACTGACCTGGTGACCGGCGCCGACGGGCTGCCCCGCTGCGCCTGGGGGGCGAGCACCCCGGACTACGCCGCCTACCACGACGAGGAATGGGGCCGGCCGCTGCGCGGCGACGACGCGCTCTACGAGCGGTTGACCCTGGAGGCGTTCCAGTCCGGGCTGTCCTGGCTGACCATCCTGCGCAAGCGGCCCGCGTTCCGGCGCGCCTTCGACGGGTTCCGCATCGAACGGGTCGCCGGCTACGGCGAGGCCGACGTGGCCAGGCTGCTGGCCGACGTCGGGATCGTCCGCAACCGGGCCAAGGTCGAGGCGGCGATCGCCAACGCCCGGGCCGCCCTGGAGCTGCCCGACGGCCTCTCCGCGCTGCTCTGGTCGTACGCGCCACCGGCCCGGGCGGCCCGACCCGGGTCGTTCGCGGAGGTCCCGGCGATCACCGCCGAGTCCACCGCGATGGCCAAGGCGCTCAAGAAGCGCGGCTTCCGCTTCGTCGGCCCGACCACCGCGTACGCGCTGATGCAGGCCACCGGCATGGTCGACGACCACCTCGCCGGCTGCCACGTGACCCGGGGCCCGGCCGGGGCGTGACCCGGACGGCGCGTGCGCCGGTGCGCCGGCACCACCGCCCGCCCGACGTGATGGGATTGCCTCATGACCGACACCGAGCTGCGGACCAGCGGGACGAGCGCCCCGCCCGGCGCCTGGGCGGTGCTGCTGCCCGCCGAGCGTTACCAGGCCGAGCGGCTGGTCCACCACGACACGCTGGAGCTGACCGGGCCGGACGGCGTCGCCCGGCCCCGCCCCGGTGACCCGGTCGCGGTGCTGGTGGACGGGCCGCTCCGGCTGGTCGCCCTGGGCCGGGTGGCGGCGGCCACCGGCGAGACCCGGGAGGACCCGGACGACCCGCAGTCCGCGGCCGGACCCGGGGCGCTCGTGGTGACGTACACCCGGTGGGTGCTCGACGAGCCGGCGCCGGTCGACGGCCTGACCCTCGACGGGCCGGTGACCGGGCTGGACCCGGCGCTCTGGCGCGAGCTGGCGGCCCGGCTGGGTCCGCCGCCCGCCCGCCGGTCCTGGCTGGTCAGCCTCGACCTGCCGATCGAGGCGGCGTCGCCGGCCGAGGCGGTCCGCCTCTTCTGGTCGTACGTGCAGGAGTTGGGCCCCCGGGAGCTGCCGGCCTTCGTCTCGCCCTCGGGTGACGAGCTGGCCATGCAGGCGTTCGTGCTGGGCGCCGAGGCGAACCAGGATCCGGAAGAGGACGACTGACCCGCGTCGCCCCGGTTACCGTGCCGGGGAGGGCCGGTCCGGCCGGCCGCGCCGCGAGGGGGGTCGCATGCGCTTCCAGGACAAGGTCGTGTTCATCACCGGCGGGGCGTCCGGGCTGGGCGCGGCGGCGGCCCGCCGGTTCGCCGCCGAGGGCGCCCGGGTGGTCGTCGCCGACATCAACACCGAGGGCGCCGAGCAGGTGGCCACGAGCCTGCCCGACGGGTACGCGGTGACCGTGGACACCGGTGAGGCCGCCTCCGTCGAGCAGGCGATCGCCGACGCGATGCAGCGGTACGGCCGGCTCGACGTGATCTTCAACAACGCCGGGATCGACGGTCGGCAGCAACCCCTGCACGAGATGGACGTGGAGAACTGGGAGAAGGTCCGCCGGATCAACGGTGACGGGGTCTTCTTCGTCCTCCGCTACGGCATCCGGGCGCTGCTGCAGGGCGGCGGGGGCGCGGTGGTGAACACCTCGTCGACGACCGCGCTGGCGGCCCAGGAGAACATCTCCCCGTACACCTTCACCAAGGCCGGCATCGTAGGCCTGACCCGGTCGGCGGCGGTCGAGTACGCGGCGCGCAACGTCCGGGTCAACGCGGTCGCCCCGACGGTGGTGATGACCCCGCTGGTGGAGCACTTCATCGACAGCGCGCCGGATCCGGCGCAGATGCGGGCCCAGATGGAGAGTTTCAACCCCAAGCCCGGCATCCCGACCCCGGACGACGTGGCCGGCGTGGTGGCCTTCCTGGCCTCCGACGACGCCGCCTGGATCACCGGCCACACCATCCCCATCGACGGCGGCTACGTGGCCCGCTGACCCCTCAGCGGCCCTCGAAGACCGGCTTCTGCTTGTTGACGAAGGCCATCGTGGCGGCCTTGTGGTCGGTGGTGCCGCCGCAGATGGACTGGGCCTGGGCCTCGGCGGCGAGGGCGTCGGCCAGGGTGCCGGCGTCGGCGATGGAGAGCTGCCGCTTGATCGCCCCGTACGCGACCGTGGGGCCGGCGGCGAGCCGGGCGGCCAGCTCCTGCGCGGCCGGCAGCACCTGCTCGTCGTCGGCCACCAGCCGGGTGAGCAGCCCCAGCCGGGCGGCCTCCTCGGCGCCCACCGGCTCGGCGAGCATCAGCAGCTCGACGGCCTTGGCGTGGCCCACCAGCCGGGGCAGCGTCCAGGAGGCCCCGGTGTCGGCGGCGAGGCCGACGCCGGCGAAGGCCATCAGGAACTTCGTCCTCGGGCCGCCGATCCGGAAGTCGGCGAGGAACGCCAGCGACGCGCCCGCCCCGGCGGCCATGCCGCGGACCGCGGCGACGACCGGCTTGGGCAGGTTGGCCAGCCGGGCGGCGATCGGGTTGTAGTGGGCCGAGACGGTGTGCAGCGGGTCGCCGCCGGCCGCCTGGAGGGTCTGCACGTGCTCCCGCAGGTCCTGCCCGGCGCTGAACGAGCCACCCGCGCCGGCCAGCACGACCGCCCGGCAGGACCGGTCGCTCTCCAGCTCGGCCAGGGTGTCCCGGAGCGCCTCCTTGAGCGCCACGTCGAGCGAGTTCATCGCCGTCGGGCGGTTCAGCGTCAGGGTGACGACGGCGTCGGTGCGGTCGACGAGCAGCGGCTCGGTCACGGTGTCTAACGACCCTTCTGTCGGACGAGGCGGTTGCTGGCGTCGAGGCACTGCTCGACGTACCGGTCGGCGGCCGGCCGGAGCCGGGCCGCGTGCCGGTCGAAGAAACTGGCCGCGCTGGTGCCCGGCCAGCGCTCGGGCAGCAGCGCCGGGGGCAGCTGCGGGTCCCGGAAGAGGAAGGTACGCCACGCGTGCACCAGCGCGAACCGGGCCGCGTACGCCTCCTCGTCGCTGCTGCGTACGGTGACGCCGGAGAGCAGCGGCTTCTGCTCGGCGACGAAGCGCTCGTACGCCCGGCCGATCTCGGCCAGGTCCCAGGCGCGGCGGACCACGCCCATCGCGCCGGGGGTGCCGGCGTGGTGCGCGGCGGTGAACCGCTCGTAGTGCACGCCCGCTTCGTCGAGCAGGACGTCGACGTCCTCGCCGGGGCGGGTGGCCACCCAGGTGCAGTCGTCGAGCGTGCCGTAGCCGAGGAAGGTCAGGTTGGCGGCGAGCCGTTGCCGGTCCCGTCGGGAGGCGGGGGTCTCCAGCACCAGCAGATCGAAGCGCCCGTCCCAGCTGTGCCGGCCGGTGCGGTAGATCCGGGCGGCCGCCTCGTCGAGTCGCCGGGCGGCCTTGGGTGTGATCGAATACCCCGGCCCGGAGACGAGCCGGAGGGGTTCGAGCCAGCCCTGGCGGACCATCCGGGAGACGGCGGTACGCACCGCCGGAGGCGCGATCCCGAGTGGTGCCAGGAGCTTGACCAGGGCGGCGACCGGTGCGCGTCCACCTCGGGCCCGGAGGTGGTCGCCGTACAGGTCGAAGAGTGCCGACCGTGCCTGCATGACCGCACATTGTGACAGGCCTATCCAAGATAAGCTAGATGCTGTTACATCAATGCTGCTTCGGTTTGGGTCCGGCGGTGTTCATCAGGGAAAATCGTTGGTGAAGACCTCCGTGCTGTTTGCGGGTGGTCGTGGCGAAGTGGCTGTGGGGCAACCCACCGACCCTGGTGTAGGT
Organism: Micromonospora auratinigra; assembly: GCF_900089595.1. GTDB lineage: Bacteria > Actinomycetota > Actinomycetes > Mycobacteriales > Micromonosporaceae > Micromonospora > Micromonospora auratinigra. Next base: position 5,650,609 of record NZ_LT594323.1, read on the forward strand.
CTGAGGGGAGACAACATGGCGGCGATGAAGCCGCGGACGGGCGACGGTCCGCTGGAGGTCACCAAGGAGGGCCGGGGCATCGTCATGCGGGTCCCGCTGGAGGGTGGTGGCCGGCTCGTCGTCGAGATGACTCCCGACGAGGCCACCGCGCTGGGTGACGCGCTGAAGGCGGCCGCCGGCTGATCGAGGAACGGTCCGCGCGGCGGCTGTCGCGCGTACGGTTCGTCCATCCCTGAGCCACCGGCACTGCCGGTGGCTCAGGGTCTTCACTGCCCGTGGCAGTGGCGAATTGCCCTGCTTCGAGAACTATTCGGAGGTGCGGTCCAGCGTGCTGGCCATCCGTCTGGTGGGCGGGCCCGAGCGGCCCGACACCCTCGTCCTGCCCGTACGTCCGCCCGGGCCGGACGCGTCGGCCGAACTGGTCCCCACCGACGTCGCGCCCGCCGACGGGCTGCGTGCCGAGGCGACCGCGCTGCTCCCGGTCGCCCGGCTGACCGGCGAGGCCGGTGAGGTGCGGGAGCAGCTGCGTCCGGGCGGTACGCCGGCCCGGCTGGTGCTGCTCGGGGTCGGCGCGGGCGACGAGCCGGCCTGGCGCAGCGCGGGGGCCGCCCTGGCCCGCGCCGCGAAGGATGAGACGCAGATCACGATCGCGCTCCCCGCCGACCCGGCGGCCGTGCGCGGACTGGCCGAGGGACTGCTGCTCGGCTCGTACCGGTACCGGCTGACCGAGGCCGGTCCGGCGCCCGCCCTGGCCGAGGTGGACCTCCTGGTGTCCGACCCGGACGCTTTGGCCCCGGCCCTGGACACGGCCCGGACCACCGCCGGGATGACCCGGCTGGCCCGGGACCTCACCAACACCCCCTCCTCGACGAAGAACCCGGCCTGGTTCGTCGCCCAGGTCGAGGAGGCCGCCGCCGGCCGCCCCGACCTGCACGTGCGGGTCCGTGGGCCCGAGGAGCTGGCGGCCGAGGGCTTCGGCGGCCTGCTCGCCGTCGGCGGCGGCTCCGCCAGCGGGCCGCGCCTGCTCGAACTCGACTGGCGGCCGGCCGACGCCCGCACCCACGTGGTGCTCGTCGGCAAGGGCATCACCTTCGACACCGGCGGCATCTCCATCAAGCCGGTCGCCGCGATGACGCTGATGCGCAAGGACATGGCGGGCGCGGCCGCCGTGGTCGCCGCGACGCTGGGCGCCGCCGCGCTGCGGCTGCCGGTCCGGATCACCACGTTGGCGCCGCTCGCCGAGAACATGGTCAGCGGCTCGGCGTTCCGCCCCGGCGACATCATCCGCCACTACGGCGGCCTGACCAGCGAGAGCACCAACTCCGACGCCGAGGGCCGGCTGGTGCTCGCCGACGCGATGGCGTACGCGGCCCGGGAGCTGAAGCCCGACCTGCTGGTCGACCTGGCCACCCTGACCGGGGCGAACGCGGTGGCGCTGGGCAAGCGGCACGGTGCCCTCTACAGCGACAACGACCGGCTCGCGGCCGACCTGCTGGCGGCGATCGAGGCGGCCGGCGAGCGGGCCTGGCGGATGCCGCTGCCCGCCGACTACGTCGAGTACCTGGGCAGCGAGTTGGCCGACCTGCACAGCTCCCCGGAGCCGGCCAAGTCGATCACCGCCGCGCTGTTCCTGCGGGAGTTCACCGGCGAGCTGCGCGACCGCTGGGTGCACATCGACATGTCCGCCCCCTCCTGGTCGGAGGACGCGCACGCCGAACTGACCAAGGGCGCGACCGGCTGGGGCGTACGCGGGCTGCTGCGCTGGCTGGCGACGCTGGGCTGACCGCGCGGGCCGGCCCCGCACCCGGCAGGGGTGCGGGGTCAGGCCTTCACGGCGGCGAGCAGACCGTGCCCGACCGGCAGCAGCGCGGGCACCCAGTGCTCGGACTCCCGGACCGCCTTGATCGTCTCGCGGACGGTGACCGTCTCCCTGTCCCGCGCGGCCGGGTCACCGATCCGGCCGCCGGCCAGGGCGCCGTTGAGCGCGAGCACGCCGCCCGGTCGCAGCAGCCGCAGCGCGGCGTCCACGCAGGCGGTGACGCCGGCCGCCTCGGCGTCGACGAAGACCAGGTCGTAGGCGCCGTCCGCGAGCCGCGGCAGCACGTCGAGGGCCCGGCCGGTGATGATCCGGGTACGCCCCGACGGGAAGCCCGCCTCCAGGAAGATCCGTCGGGCGATCCGCTGGTGCTCCACCTCCACGTCCATGGTGGTGAGCACCCCGTCGGGCCGCATGCCCCGCAGCAGCCAGACGCCGCTGACCCCGGTGCCGGTGCCGATCTCCACCACCGCCCGGGCGTTGCCGGCGGCCGCGAGCAGGCGCAGCGCCGCCCCGGCCCCGGGGGTGACGGCGTCCACGCCGACCTCGCGGGCGAGGCTGCGGGCCGTGCGCAGGACGAGGTCCTCGGTGACGTACGACTCGGCGAACTGGAGCGCCTGGGCCATCGAGTTGCCGGAACTGGCGACCGTGGCGATGGGACACCTCCGGGCGGCGGGAGTGGTGCGAGGGGTCGGTTGGCACTGTGAGCCTAGAGGCGGGCCGCGACACGCGCAGCCGCGAGTCTCCGTCGCCGACGATCACCGCCGGCAACCCCTGACTGCACGCGTGGCATCCGTGCAATCCTGGACGGAGTCCCGGTGTCGCGGAAGACCGACTCCACCGGCATCCGGCACGGGACACCGCGGGACGGAAGTGGGAGGCACCGACGTGACCGACGGCTGGGACTGGCGCCGGCCCGGCGGGACACCGGCACCGGCGGCACAGCCGGCACCCGGCGGCCCGCCGCAGGGTGCCGGGGGCGGCAGCTCGCCCTGGTGGTCCGACGCGCTGGCCGACCCCTGGCGGGACCCGTACGCGCCCGCCGCGGTGGTCGTACCGGCCGCGCCGACGGACGGGGTGGGCGAGCCGGAGCCGGTCGTCGACCCGGACGCCCCCCGCCGGCCAGGGCTGCGGCAGGTGGTGCTGATCTCACTGGTCACCGCGCTGCTCGCCGGCTCGCTCGGCAGCGCCCTGACCTACGCCTTCCTGCGCGGCGGGAACCCGGTGCCCACCCTGGGCGCGCAGTCCGCGCAGGCCCCGGCGCTCGCCCAGCGCAAGCCGGAGTCACTGGCCGGCGTCGCCGAGAAGGTCCTGCCCAGCGTGGTCACCGTGCGGGTCTACAGCCTCGGCGGCACCAGCGAGGGTTCCGGCTTCGTGGTCAGCGCCGACGGGCACATCGTCACCAACGACCACGTGGTCGCCGGTGGCCCCGGCAAGGCCACGGTGATCTTCAACGACGGCAGCACCGCGCCCGGGACGGTGGTGGGACAGGACCCGGAGTCCGACCTCGCGGTGATCAAGGTGGCGCGCACCGGGTTGAAGCCGGTGGAGTTCGGTGACTCCGACGCCCTCGCCGTCGGCGACCCGGTCCTCGCCGTGGGCTCCCCGCTCTCGCTCGCCAACACGGTCACCGCCGGCATCGTCAGCGCCCTGGACCGGACCATGCAGGCCGGCGAGCCGGGCGGCCCGACCCGCTACTACGCGGCGATCCAGACCGACGCGGCGGTCAACCACGGCAACTCCGGCGGTCCGCTGGTCGACGGCGCCGGGCGGGTGGTCGGGGTGAACTCGACGATCAAGTCGCTGGTCGCCGACGGGCAGGAGGCGGGGAACATCGGGCTCGCCTTCGCCATCCCGATCAACCAGGCGAAACGCGTCACGCAGGACATCATCGGCACCGGCAAGGCCCGGCGTACGGTGATCGGCGCGCAGGTGGCCGGCACCGGCGCGGCCAGCGGCACCGGCGTACGCCTCAACACCGTGGAGCCGGCCGGGCCGGCGGCGGCGGCCGGGCTCAAGGCCGGGGACGTGGTGCTGAAGCTGAACGGCCATCCGATGACCGAGCCCACCGATCTGGTCGCCCTGGTCCGCAAGTACGCACCCGGCTCAGTGGTGACGGTCGAGTACCGGCGCGGGTCGGCCCGGCAGAGCGCCTCGGTGACGCTCGCCGCAGACGCGAAGTGAGCGGCCGTCACCCCCTCCCGGACCGGCCCCGGACGTGCGTAGTCTGGGCCTGACACGGACGAGGAGGCCGGAGTGCTCGACAACCTGAACTGGTGGGAGATCGGTGCGCTGCTGCTCCTGGCGCTGCTGATCTTCGGGGACCGGCTGCCCACCGTGATCAGCGACGGTCTCCGGATGGTCCGCAACCTGCGCGCGATGGCCCGCAACGCCACCGGCGACCTGAGTCGCGAGCTGGGCACCGACATCCAGTTGGAGGACCTGCACCCGAAGGCGTTCATCCGGAAGCACCTGCTCACCGAGGAGGACGAGCAGGCCATCCGGAAGCCGCTGCAGAGCATGTACGACAACATCCGCACGGACGTCTCCGGCGTGCACGACGACCTCAAGGACGTGGCCAGGGCCGCCGACCTGCGGGCCAACGGCACCCGTCCGGCGACCGCCACGGGCAGCGCCCCCACCCCGGCCCCCGCCCCCCGCCCCAGCTACGACGACGCCACCTGAGCCACCCACTCCCACCTGTCGTCAGCGGACGCTAATTCACGGAAAGAGTGGCCATTCCGCGCGGAATGGCCACTCTTTCCGTGAATTAGTGGGGATCTTGGACGGAAGCCGTCGGGTCAGCGGCCGGCGGGCTTGAGGCCGAGCGGCTTGCCGAGCAGCGACTCGCGACGTACGGCCAGCCGGTCGGCGACCTGGAAGAGGGCCTTCGCGGCCGGGGCGTCCGGCTGGGTGAGCACGATCGGGGTGCCCGCGTCGCCGCCCTCGCGGACCCGGGTGTCCAGCGGGATCTGCCCCAGCACCGGCACCTGCGCGCCGATCGTCCGGGTCAGCGACTCGGCGACCGCCTCGCCGCCACCCGCGCCGAAGACCTCCATCCGGGAGCCGTCCGGCAGCTCCAGCCAGGACATGTTCTCGATGACGCCGACCACCCGCTGGTGGGTCTGCAGGGCGATCGCGCCGGCCCGCTCGGCCACCTCGGCGGCGGCCGCCTGCGGGGTGGTGACGACCAGGATCTCGGCGTTCGGCAGCAGCTGCGCCACCGAGATCGCGATGTCGCCGGTGCCCGGGGGCAGGTCGAGCAGGAGCACGTCCAGGTCGCCCCAGTAGACGTCGGCGAGGAACTGCTGCAACGCCCGGTGCAGCATCGGCCCGCGCCAGACCACGGCCGCGTTGCCGGGGGTGAACATGCCGATCGAGATCACCTTCACGCCGTGCGACTGCGGCGGCATGATCATGTCCTCGACCCGGGTCGGCGCGCCCTCGGCGCCGAGCATCCGGGGCACCGAGTGGCCGTAGATGTCCGCGTCCACCACGCCGACCGAGAGGCCGCGGGAGGCCAGCGCGGCGGCCAGGTTGACCGTGACGCTGGACTTGCCGACGCCACCCTTGCCGCTGGCCACCGCGTACACCCGGGTGCGGGAGCCGGGCTGGGCGAAGGGGATCACCGGCTCGGCGGTGGCCCCGCCGCCGCGCAGCTTCGCCTGCAGCTCCTGCCGCTGCTCCGGGCTCATCACGCCGAACTCGATCTCGACACCGGACACCCCGGGCACCGCGCCCACGGCGGCGGTGATGTCGGAGCGCAGCTTGTCCTTCAGCGGGCAGCCGGCCACGGTGAGCAGCAGCTCCACCCGGACCACGCCGGCGTCGTCGACCTCGGCGGAACGGACCATGCCCAGCTCGGTGATCGGCCGGCGGATCTCCGGGTCGTTGACGGTGGCCAGGGCGGCCTGGATCGCGTCGGAGACGGTGCTGACAGGTGCTGACATGCCCGCCATGCTACGTCGGCGGTCATCGGTGACCGCCGCTGGCGGGGGCCGGTGTGAGCGAATCGATGGCCCCGGGTCAGCCCTCGCCGCGGCCGTCCCGGACGTAGTCGCCGTCGAGGTCGTCGCGGGGCTCGTCGAGCGGCTCCAGGCCGTTCTGCCGCCGGACGTCCCGTTCCTGCTGCCGGCGTTCCAGCTTGCGCCGGCGCTCCGCCGCCTCGTCCAGCTCCTCGGCCAGCCGGGTCAGCTCCGAGCGGAGGAAGTCCCGGGTGGCCACCTCGCCCATCGCGATGCGCAGCGCGGCGATCTCCCGGGCCAGGTACTCGGTGTCGGCCTTCTGCATGGTGGCCCGCCGCCGGTCCTCCTCCAGCGCGATCCGGTCCCGGTCGGCCTGCCGGTTCTGCGCCAGCAGGATCAGCGGCGCCGCGTACGAGGCCTGGAGGGAGAGCACCAGGGTCAGGAACGTGAAGGTGTACGGGTCGAACCGCAGGTTCGCCGGGGCGAGCGTGTTCCACAGGAACCAGGCGGTCAGGAAGAGGGTCATGTAGACCAGGAAGTTGGCCGTACCCATGCCCCGGGCGATGCCCTCGGCCACCCGGCCGAAGGTCTCCGCGTCGACCCGGGGCAGGTGCAGGCCCCGGGGGGCGCGCGGCTGGTCCAGCCGTTCGCCCCGGCGCTGCTCAGTCACGGCCACCGCCCGGCGGCTCCTCGGCGGCGGACGGGGCCGCCACGGCGTCCCGGTCCCGCCAGTCGCGCGGCAGCGAGTGGTCCAGCACGTCGTCCACGGTCACCGCGCCGACCAGCCGATTGTTCCGGTCCACCACCGGCATGGCGACCATGTCGTAGGTGGCCATCCGGCGAGTGATCTCGGGCAGCGGGGTGCCCGCCCGCAGCGGGTCGATGTCGTTGACCACGATCCCGCCGAGCAGGTCGGCCGGGGGCTCGCGGAGCAGCCGCTGAAAATGGACCATGCCCAGGTAGCGCCCGGTCGGGGTGGTCAGCGGGGCGCGGGTCACGAAGACCTGCGCGGCGACCGCCGGGGAGAGCTGCGGCTCCCGGATCCGGGCCAGCGCCTCGGCCACCGTGGCGTCCGGCGGCAGGATCACCGGCTCCGAGGTCATCACGCTGCCGGCGGTGCCGGAGGCGTAGCGCAGCAACTGGCGTACCGGGGTCGCCTCGTCCGGCTCCATCAGGTCGAGCAGCACGTCCTGCTCCGGCGGGGGCAGCTCGTTGAGCAGGTCGGCGGCGTCGTCGGGGTCCATCTCCTCCAGCACGTCGGCGGCCCGCTCCCGGTCCAGCGCGGCCAGGATCTCCACCTGGTCGTGCTCGGGGAGCTCGCTGAGCACGTCGGCGAGGCGTTCGTCGTCGAGCGCCGCCGCCACCTCGTTGCGCCGGGCGTCGGGCAGGTCCTGCAACGCGTTGGCCAGGTCCGCCGGGCGCATGTCCTCAAGCACGGCGAGCAGGTTGGCCGTGCCCCGGGACTCGCCGAGGGTACCCAGGCCGCGTACCCGGTCCCACTCGACCTGGTGCAGGTGGCCGCGGCGGGCGAGCCGGCTGGTCTGCTCACGGACCGCGACCCGGCTCAGCGACCACTCACCGCCCCGGTTGCACTCCATCGCCACGTCGACCACCGAGCCGGCCTGCCCGGTGTCCAGCTGGACCCGTCGGTCGAGCAGTTCCTGGAGCACCAGCAGCTCGTTGGGGCGCTTCTCGAACCGGCGCAGGTTGAGGGTGCCGCTGCCGAGCACCACCGCGTCCGGGTCGATCGAGGTGATCCGGTTGATGGAGAGGAAGATGCGCCGGCGCATCGGCATCTCGGCGACCAGCCCCACCACCTCGGGCGGGCGCTGGGTCGGCCGCATCCGGGCGACCGCGTCCCGGACACGGCCCACCTGGTCGCCGTTCGGGTCGAAGACGGCGACTCCGGCGAGTCGAGCGATGTAGACCCGGTTCGGCGTGCTCACGGGCACCAGCCTAAGGGCCTAGTGTTTATCAACATGTCGACCTTGGCCTACGAGATCGTGGACGTCTTCACCGACCGCCCGTTCGCCGGCAACCCGCTGGCCGTGGTGTTCGGCGCGGAAGGGCTGGCGACCGAGCAGATGCAGGCGCTCGCGCTGGAGTTCAACCTCTCCGAGACGGTGTTCGTGCTGCCGCCGACCCAGGTGGGTGCGACGTACCGGGCGCGGATCTTCACCCCGGCGGCGGAGCTGCCGTTCGCCGGGCACCCCAGTGTGGGCGCGGCGGTGACGGCCGGTCGGCGCGGGCTCTTCGACGTGGGCCGGGTCACCCAGGAGTGTGGCGCGGGGGTCCTCCCGATCGAGGTCCGGGCCACCGGGGCCACCCTCACCGGCGGCACCCCCACCCTCGGGCCGGAGCTGGACCCGGAGCCGCTGCTGGAGATGGTCGGGCTCGGCGGCGCCGACCGCGCCGGGCCGGCGCCCCGGGTCGCCGGCTGCGGGCTGGAGTTCCCCTACCTGCCGGTCCGTCCGGACGCGGTGGCCCGCGCCCGGATGAACGCGGCGACGGCGGAGCGGTACGGGGTGGAGCACGTCAGCGTCTTCTCCTGGGACGCCGACTCGCAAACCGCGCACGCCCGGGTCTTCGTGCCGGGGCTCGGTGTGCCCGAGGACCCGGCGACCGGCTCGGCCGCGCTCGGGCTCGGTGTATGGCTGGTCGCCAGTGGCCTGCTGCCCGGCGAGGGCCGGTCCGCGTACACGGTCCGCCAGGGCGTCGAGATCCACCGTCCGTCCTGGCTGACCTGCACGGTGACCGCCGCCGGCGGGGTGGCCGTCGGCGCCACGGTCAGCGGCGAGGTGGTGCCGGTGGCCCGCGGCGAGATCAGCGTCCCGCCGTTCGTGGGGTGACGGCGTGCCTCGCCGGGTTGGCTCGCCCCGGTCCGGATCCGCTACGAACGTGATGACGTGAACGGATCGGCCGGAGCTGAGTCGTTGACATCATCAAGTTCGTAGCCGGCGCGGGTTCTGGTGCCGCCCGGTCGCGGTAGCGTACGGCTGGTGGTGCGGTCGGTCCGGACCATGCCGTACGAGAGGATGGCGGAGTGAGTGACGAGGGGCGTGAGCAGGTCACCACACCCCTGGTCGACGAGGCGGTGAAGAAGGCGGCCGTGGCGTGGGTGAGCGTCGGCGGCGGCCCCGCGTACGCGCTCTGGTGCCTGCCGCTCGACGGTGCGCTGCTGGTGGTCAGCGGGCCCGGTGAGCAGTCCGCCCCCGGCCTGGCCGACGCGGACGCCGCCGAGGTGACGCTGCGCGGCGACCACGGCGGCCGGATCGTCACCTGGCCGGCCCGGGTGACCCGGCTGCGCCCGGGCACCGAGGAGTGGGCGACCGCCGCGCCGCTGGTCGCCGCGAAGCGGCTCAACGCCGCCGGCCCCGCCGCCGAACTGGTGGCCCGCTGGGCCGACGCGGACTGCGCGGTCAACCGGCTGGCCCCCGCCGGCCGGCAGGTCGCCGGTGCCGACCTACCGGCCGACGCGCTGGCCGAGCCGCCCCGCGAGGCCCCGGTGGTGCGGGCCACCCGCAAGCCGTTCCGGCTGCACAAGGTCCGCCGCCGCTGAACCCGGCGGCCCCGGTCAACCGACCCCGGCAGGCAGCGGGTCGACCAGGTCGAGGACCTCGGCGAGCGAGGTCAGGACCGGGCCGTGCCAGGAGCGGTCGGCGTTGAAGACCATGTGGTCGGCCAGGTCGGGCGCGGCCAGCCGGACCGCCGTCAGCCCGGCCCGCTCCGCGCCGGTCAGCTCCTGGCTGCCGCCGTCGCCGACGTAGAGGCAGTCGGCCGGGGCCAGCCCGAGACGGTGGCAGGCGGCCAGGTAGAGCGCCGGGTCGGGCTTGCAGGAGCCGACCTGCACGGAGAAGACCCGGACGTCGAGCAGCGGCGCGACGGCCAGCTGGGGCAGGAAGGCCGGCAACTCGTGCGTGCAGTCGCTGACCAGCCCGGTGCGTACGCCCCGGTGGCGCAGCGCGGCCAGCAGCGGCACCGCCTCGTCCCGCAGCCGGGTGTCGGCGCGTACCGCCCGGTGGCGGGAGGCGACGGCGGCGCGGACCGCCGCGTCGGAGGGGCGTACGCCGGCCTGCCGGCAGACCCAGCGCAGGGTCGCCTCCGCGTCGCCCAGCCGGCCGGTGGCCCGCTCGTAGTAGGTGCGGTCGAGCACCTCGGTGAGCGTGGCGGGCGGGCAGCCGAGCAGGTCGGCGGTGGCCCGGTGCGCGGCACCGCGCTGGACGCAGCGGGTCAGGGTGCCGAAGAAGTCGAAGAGCACGGCCTGGTGCCTGGGCATGGGGGAGCGCTCCGGACGTCGAGGGGAGGAGTCGCCGGGACGCGCATGATCGTAACGGAGTGCTGACGTTCGGTGCGGTCCGGTGCCGTGTGAGGATTGCTCTCCGTGTCCTCCGCTCCGCACCGCCCACCGCTCGACCCGCTGACCGTCGGCGCGCTCGCACTCGCGGTCGCCGCCGTCTCCTCGTCGGCCCCGCTGGTGGCGTTCGCCGCCGCGCCGGCCCTGGCCATCGCCGCCTGGCGCAACCTGCTCTCGCTGGCCGTGCTGGGCCCGTTCTCGCTGGCCCGCCGCCGGGCGGAGTTCCGCGCGCTGACCGTCGGGGCGGGTCGGCGGGAGGGCCTCTACTGCGTCCTGTCCGGGGTGGCGCTGGCCGCCCACTTCGCCACCTGGATGCCGAGCGCGCAGCTCACCACGGTCGCCGCGGCCACCGCGCTGGGCGCCACCCAGCCGGTCTGGCAGGGGCTGATCGCCCGCTGGCAGGGCCGGCGGCTGCCGGTGGTCGTCTGGGCGGGCATCGGGCTGGCGGTCCTCGGTGCCGCGCTGGCCACCGGCGCGGACCTCACCGTCTCCGGCCGGGCCTTCGCCGGTGACCTGCTCGCCGTGGTCGGCGGCATGTTCGCCGCCGTCTACACCGCCTTCGGTGAGCGGGCCCGGGCCAGCATCAGCACCACCACCTACACCACCATCTGCTACGGCGTCTGCGCGGCGATCCTGCTGGTGGTCTGCCTCGTCGGCGGAGTACGCCTGCACGGCTACCCGTCCGGCACCTGGCTGGCGATCATCGGGCTGGTGGCCGGGGCCCAACTGCTCGGCCACTCGATGTTCAACTACGCGTTGCACCGCGTCTCCGCCACCACGGTCAGCGTGCTGATCCTGCTGGAGGCGCCCGGCGCGGCCCTGATCGGCTGGGTGTGGCTCGGGCAGCTGCCCCGTCCGCTGGCCCTGCCCGGGTTGGCCCTGCTGCTGGCCGGGGTGGCGGTCGTCGTCCTCGGCGGGGCCCGCGCCGGTCGCCGTACCGAGCCGGTCCCGGTCCCCGCCGACCCCACCCCGCTCACCGACTGACCCCCGGCGGGTCGCCACTCTTTCCCGGAAAGTGTCGGCATTCCGCCGCCGGAAGGGCCACTTTCCGTGAAAGTGCGGAGGGTGGGGGCGGACGAGGAGCGCGACGACGCGGGACAGCCGGGGACCGCTGTCACGCCCTCGGCCGAGTTCCCGCCGCTGGCGGCCGAGGAACGGGCCGCGCTCGGGCGGATCGGGGAACGCTGGGCGGGGCCGCAGCCGGCGGAACTGCCGGTGGACCCGACGCTGGGGCGGCACCGGGGCGGGCCGGCACCGAGCCGGTTCGGTCGGCTCGCGCCGATCGAGATGTTCACCGTCGAGCAGCCCGGCGAGCTGGTCGCCACCGCCCCGGCGCACCTGCCCGGCAACCGGGTCGGCCGGGCCGCCGGCCGGCTCCGGCGGGCGCTGTTCGGGCCCCCGCTGGCCAGCGCCGCCGTGCTGTACGAGCGGATGCGCAAGCTGGTCGCCCTGCCGATCCTCTCCTCCGACCTGCTCAGCTCGGTGGCGTACGGGCCGGAGGCGATGCTGACCGTGCTGGTGCTGGCCGGCGGGGCCGCGCTCGGGCTGGCGCTGCCGCTGGCCGCCCTGCTGGTGGTGCTGATGATCGCCGTCGGGCTGTCCTACCGGCAGACCATCCCGGCGTACCCGCACGGGGCCGGGTCGTACATCGTGGCCGGCGACAACCTGGGCCGGACCGCCGGGCTGGCCGCCGCGGCCGGGCTGATGCTCGACTACGTGCTGACCGTGTCGGTGTCGGTGGCCGCCGGGGTGCACGCGGTCACCTCGGCGCTGCCGGCGCTGACCCCGGCCACCGTCGGGCTCGGCGTGCTGGTGATCGCCGTGCTGCTCGCCGGCAACCTGCGCGGGGTACGCACCGCCGGCAACATCTTCGTGCTGCCCACGTACGCCTTCGTGGTGGTGGTCCTGGCGGTGCTGGTGGTCGGCTACGCGCGTGCGGCGGGCCGGGGCTTCGCGCCGGTGCCGCCGCCGGCCGTCCCGGCCGCCGAAGGGCTGGGCCTGCTGCTGGTGCTGCGCGCGTTCTCCTCCGGCGCGGTGTCGATGACCGGCATCGAGGCGGTGTCGAACGCGACGCCCGCGTTCCGCCCGCCGGAGTGGCGCAACGCCCGCACCACGCTGGGCTGGATGGTGGCGCTGCTGGTGGTCCTCTTCGCCGGCCTGGTCGGCCTGATCCACCTCGACGGCCTGGTGCCCCGGCCGGGCGAGACGCTGCTGTCCCAGCTCGGCCGGGTCACCTTCCCCACCGGCCCCTGGTACGCGCTGCTCCAGGCGAGCACGGCGCTGATCCTGCTGCTGGCGGCGAACACCGCGTTCAACGACTTCCCCCGGCTGCTCTACTTCATGGCCCGGGACGGCCACGCGCCCCGCCGGTTCCTGCACATGGGCGACCGGCTGGCGTTCAGCAACGGGCTGGTCGCCCTCGCCGGGACGGCGGCGCTGGTCTTCGTGGTGTTCGGCGGGCACACCGAGGCGCTGATCCCGCTCTACGCGGTCGGGGTGTTCCTCGCCTTCACCCTGTCGCAGAGCGGCATGGTGGTGCACTGGCGGCGGCACCGGGGCCGGGGCTGGCGGGGCCGCCTGCTGCTCAACGCCCTCGGCGCGGTGCTCTCCGGGCTGGTGCTGCTGACCGCCGCGGTGGCCAAGTTCGCCGAGGGCGCCTGGGTGGTGGTGGTCGCGGTGCCGCTGCTGGTGCTGCTCTTCCGTCGGATCCACCGGCACTACGCCACGCTGCACCGCGCCCTGGCGCTGCACCCGCCGCCCGCCGGCCCGGCCGGCCCCGCGCCGCCCGCCGGCTCCGCCGAGGCCGAGGCCGAGGAACTGCCCCAGCAGGTACGCCACCTGGTGATCGTCCCGGTGGCCCGGCTGAACCGCGCGTCGCTGCGGGCCCTGGCGTACGCGGCGTCGCTGGGCCGGCCGACGCTGGCGGTGCACATCGCCCCGGAGGAGGCCGAGGCGCAACGGTTCCGGGCCCAGTGGTCCGCCTGGGGCGACCACCTGCGGCTGGAGACGGTGGTGTCGCCGTACCGGTCGGTGGTGGGGCCGCTGGCCCACTACCTGGAGGCGTTGCACGCCACCCGGCCGGAGCTGACGCTGACCGTGATCGTGCCCGAGGTGGTGCTGCGCCGCCGTCGGCACCGGCTGCTGCACAGCCGGATCGAGCAGCGCCTCCGCTCCGCCCTGGGGGCGTTGCCCGGGGTGGTGGTCACCAGCGTCCCGGTGCACGTCGCCGAGTGACCCGCTCAGACGTCGTGGACCTCCAGCACCTGGGTGGTCGGGGCGGCGTCGCCCAGCTCGGCGCGGAGCGCGGCCCGCTCCGGGTCGGCCAGGTACGCGTCCAGGCCGGCCCGCGCGGCGAACCGGATCACGTGCACCTCGGTGCGCCCGTCGCCGGTGCGCAGCCGCCGCTCCAGCCGCCCGGCGTGCCGGTCGAGCAGCGCGAGCACCGTGTCCTCGTAGCGCCGGCCGGCCTCCGCGTCGGATCCCAGGTCGACCAGGGCGACCAGCCGGAGCACCCCGGCCGGGTCGTGCACCAGCGACTTCCAGAAGTGGTGGTCGACGTGACCGCCGGGGATGCCGTCGCGGATCCCGGTGTCGGTGTAGCCGTGCCGCCGGTAGAAGTCCGGCGCCTGGAACGAGAACGAGGCCACCGAGATCTCGGTGCAGCCGCGTCGGCGGGCCTCCTCCTCGGCGGCCCGCAGCAGCCGGCCGCCCCACCCGGCGCGGCGCTGGTCGGCGCGGACCCAGACGGTGTTGATCCCGGCCCGGCCGCCCCAGGTCCAGCCGGTCAGCCCGGCCAGCAGGTCGCCGCCCGCGTCGAGCACCCGGACCGACAGGTCGGCCTCGTCGTCCGCGCCGGTCGCCGCGTTGTTGAACGCGGTCAGCTCCCGGTCGATCCGGGCCGCCAGTTCGTCGTCCGCGCCGCCGACGTGCAGGGTGCCATCCGGGTACTCGATCATGCCGGGCAGTATTCCAGCGGCCCGGCCGGCCCGCGGCCCGGCGCGGTCAGCCGTCGAGGCCGACGGCCTCGGCGCTGGTCGCCCAGAGCCGGGCGGCCAGCCGCGGGTCGCTGGCCCGGGCCCGTGGCCGGTGCAGCTTCCGGTCGGCGTAGTAGCCGCCGGTGACCAGCCGGGACGGGTCCTGGTCGGCCAGCCACACCAGCGTCTCCGCGCCCTTCTCCGGGCTGCGGAACGGCAGCAGCCGCATGCCCAGGGCGACCAGCCGGCTCTCGTTGCCGAACCGGGTCCGCACCACGCCCGGATGGAACGAGTACGCCGGCACCTCCGGCCAGCGTCGGGCCGCCTCGGCCGTGAACAGGATGTTCGCCTGCTTGCTGGTGCCGTACGCGCGGAACGGCCGGTACCGGCGCAGCGCCGAGTTCAGGTCGTCCGGGTCGAGCGCCCCGCTGCGGTGCGCGTCGGAGGCGGTCACCACCAGCCGGCCGATCCGGTCCCGCAGCAGGTTGCTGAGCAGGAACGGGGCGAGGTGGTTGGCCTGCATGCTCAGCTCGTAGCCGTCGATCGTGGTGACCGGCTGGAGCACGATCGCCCCGGCGTTGTTGGCCAGCACGTCGATCCGGTCGTACGCGGCGCGCAGCTGCTCGGCCAGCCGGCGGACGTCGTCGAGCACCGCGAAGTCGGCCCGGAACAGCTCCGGCCGTACGCCGGCCGCGTCCCGGACCCGGTCCCCGGCCGCCTGGAGTCGGGCCGGGTCGCGCCCGACCAGCACGAGTTGGTCACCTCGGGTCGCCAGCGCGACGGCGGCGGCCAGGCCGATGCCCGAACTCGCGCCGGTCACCACCACGGTCCGACGCCCAGTGAGATCTTCCACAGGTCCATTCACCCCGGTCACGGCACGAGGTTACCGTGACGTCACCACGACCCTTTGGGATCGTTAAGTTCTCTCATCCACCAGCCAGGCGTCGGCGGTCCCGCCGGACGCTGGAAGGAGCGCATCCATGGCCGCTGTCGGTCGCCCCCGCCGGTCCTGCCTCGCGGTACCCGGCTCCAGCGTCAAGATGCTCGGCAAGGCCCAGGGGCTCCCCGCCGACCAGGTCTTCCTCGACCTGGAGGACGCGGTCGCGCCGCTGGCCAAGCCGGACGCCCGCAAGAACATCGTGGCCGCGCTGAACGAGGGCGACTGGTCCGGCAAGACCCGGGTGGTCCGGGTGAACGACCTGACCACGCCGTGGACCTACCGGGACGTGATCGAGGTGGTCGAGGGCGCCGGGGCGAACCTGGACTGCATCATGCTGCCCAAGGTGCAGAACGCCGAGCAGGTGCACTGGCTCGACCTGCTGCTCACCCAGATCGAGAAGACCCTCGGCCTGGAGGTGGGCCGGATCGGCATCGAGGCGCAGATCGAGAACGCGGCCGGCCTGGTCAACGTGGACGCCATCGCGGCCGCCTCGCCGCGGGTGGAGACCATCATCTTCGGGCCGGCGGACTTCATGGCGTCGATCAACATGAAGTCGCTGGTGGTCGGCGCGCTGATCCCGGACTACCCGGGCGACCCCTACCACTACATCCTGATGCGCATCCTGATGGCCGCCCGGATGCACGACAAGCAGGCCATCGACGGCCCGTTCCTGCAGATCCGCGACGTCGACGCGTTCCGTGAGGTGGCCAAGCGCTCGGCGGCGCTCGGCTTCGACGGCAAGTGGGTGCTGCACCCCGGCCAGATCGACGCGGCCAACGAGGTCTACTCGCCGGCCCAGGCCGACTACGACCACGCCGAGCTGATCCTCGACGCGTACGACTTCTACACCTCGGAGGCGGGCGGGAAGCTCGGCGCGGTGATGCTCGGCGACGAGATGATCGACGAGGCGTCCCGCAAGATGGCGCTGGTGATCGCGGCCAAGGGGCGCGCGGCGGGGATGAGCCGCACCAGCACGTTCACCCCACCGGCGCAGTGAGCCCGGCGCGACGGGCCGCCCCGGTCACCGGGGCGGCCCGTCCGCGTCAGTAGCTGCTGCCGGTGTTGTCGTTGGCCAGGGCGACGAGGAACAGGCCGAAGCCCAGCACCATCAGGCCGGTGAGCACCCAGCCGACGATGATGCCGGCCTTGGCCATGCCCTCCCCGCTCTCGCCCCGCTCCCGGATCTGCCTGAGGGCCACGTGCCCGAGGATCGCCCCGATCGGGGCGGTGATGCACG
The DNA here is from genome assembly GCF_900089595.1 of Micromonospora auratinigra. Taxonomy (GTDB): domain Bacteria; phylum Actinomycetota; class Actinomycetes; order Mycobacteriales; family Micromonosporaceae; genus Micromonospora; species Micromonospora auratinigra. The sequence continues at coordinate 5,666,895 of NZ_LT594323.1, forward strand.
AGGTGACGCCGAGCAGGGAGAGCACCAGCGCCGCGATGGCCAGGCCGTTGGTCCGGCCGGCCGGCTGGGCGTACGCCGGATGGGCCGCCGGCGGGTAGCCGCCCGCCGCGTACGGGTCGCCCGCCGGGTAGGCCGGGGCCGCGTACGGGTCGGCGGACTTCATGCCCGCGTACGGGTCGGCGGGCGCGTACGGGTCGGCCGGGGTGGGCTGGGTGGGGATCGGGTTGCCACCGATCGGCAGCGTCGGATCGGCCGGCGGGCCGGACTGCGGGCCGTTCCCCGAGGGGTCGTGCCAGCCGCCGGGCGGCGGGGGATAGCTCATCAGGTCATCTCCGTAGCGTTTTCGGGTGCCGTCAGGGTAGCCAGGGGCAGGCAAACCCGAGGACCGGCTTTCCGGGTGCCTCGTTGCCCGAAACGTCCGCAGCGGGCAGGATCGCGGCATGGCACTTGACGCGCGCGGCGGTCGGTCGCGCCGGGACGTGAGCCGTCCCGGGCTGGTCAGACGTACCCGGAGCGGCCCCGCGGCCGGGTCCGCCGACCAGGACCAGCCCGCGCCGCTGGCCGAGCCGGTCACCATGCGGCTGGACGGCCGGGTCGCGCTGGTCACCGGCGCGGGCAGCGCGGACGGCATCGGGTACGCGACCGCGCACCGGCTGGCCGACCTGGGGGCCCGGGTCGCGATCGTGTCCACCACCCGGCGGATCCACGAGCGCGCCGAGGAGCTGGGCGTGACCGGCTTCGTCGCCGATCTCACCGACGAGTCCGAGGTGGGCGCGCTGGCCGACGCGGTGGCCGAACAGCTCGGCGACGTCGAGGTGCTGGTCAACAACGCGGGCCTGGCGAGCCGGGCCAGCCCGGAGGTGCTGCGGCCGGTGGCCCAGCTCAGCTACGAGGAGTGGCGCGGCGAGATCGACCGCAACCTCACCACCGCGTTCCTGTGCAGTCGCGCCTTCATCGGCGGGATGGCCGAGCGCGGCTGGGGCCGGATCGTCAACCTGGCCGCCACCGCCGGCCCGGTGAACGCGCTGCCCACCGAGGCCGCGTACGCGGCGGCGAAGGCGGGGGTGGTGGGGCTGACCCGGGCGCTGGCGATGGAGATGATCGCCGACGGGGTGACGGTGAACGCGGTCGCGCCCGGCACCATCCACACCGCCGCGTCGACGGTCGCGGAGCTGAAGCAGGGGCTCGGCACGCCGGTCGGCCGCCCCGGCACGCCGGACGAGGTGGCCGCGGCGATCGCCTTCCTCTGCTCGCCGGCCGCCTCGTACATCACCGGGCAGATGCTGGTGGTGGACGGCGGCAACAGCGTCCGCGAGGGCCTCTACCGCTGATTCAGCGGGCGGCGGGTGCGGCGGCCCGGATCGCCCGCAGCAGCGGGGTGAGGTCGTCCTCGACGGTGAACTCCCGCAGCAGTCGGGTCGGTCGCCCGTCGGCGATCCGCCAGACGAAGGTGTATAGCACCGGTGCGCCGTCCTTCACCCGGTGCACGACGATCGACGCCTGGTCGCCGTGGACGGTGCTGACCGGCATGCTGGTCGGGCCGTCCTCGGGTGAGGCGAGGGCCCCGCCCCGCGACCGCAGCTCCCGGAAGCGGGCCATGAACTGTGCCTTGCCGAGCACCACCGTCCGGCCGGCCCGGTCGACCCGGACGTTCTCGAACCCGTCGTCGTAGCAGGCGTCTAGTGCGTCGACGTCCAGCGCGCTCCCCGCCCGGAAGTACGCCCCCATCGCCTCGACCAGCAGCTCGTGCATCGGCTCACCCCGTCTATAACGCTGTCATAGAAGCGTCTCCGAGGTTAGCTGTAGCGGCGTTATAGAGTCAACGGCCGTGGCACTCGACGAGTCGACGATCGTGCGCGCGGCGCTCGACCTGCTCCGGACCGACGGCCTGGACGGCGTGACCGTCCGCCGGCTGGGCGACCGGCTCGGGGTCAAGGCGCCGGCCATCTACTGGCGGTTCCCGGGCAAACGAGAGCTGCTGGAGGCGATGGCCGAGGAGATCCTCCGCGCCCGCCTCGGCGAGCTGGCCCCGTACGACGGGCGCGGGCCGTGGCGGGACTGGCTCACCGACCTGCTGTTGCGGCTGCGGGAGGCGTTGCTCGCCTACCCCGACGGCGCGCGGATCGTCACCGGGGCCCGCCCGCTCGCCACGCCGACGCTGGGTCGGGTCTCCGAGTACGCGCTGCGCGCTCTCGCGGACGTCGGGCTCGACCTGACCACCGCCGGCACGATCGTCTACACCGCGCTGCACTTCACGTTCGGCCACCTCATCGAGGAGCAGTCCTCACCCGTACCGCAGGAGCTGGACCCGGCGACCCTGGCGACCTTCGCCGAGCGGCACCCGACCGTCGCCCGCCTCGTCGCGACCGGGTACGACCGGGTCGACGTGTACCGGGCGGGCCTGGCGTTGATCCTCCGCGAGCCGGAGTCGGGTCAGCGGTAGCCGCCGTTGTCCGCGTTGGCCCACCAGGCCAGGCCGATCCAGCCGCAGCAGGCGAGCAACCCGAGCGCGGTGAAGACGTAGCTGAGGATCAGGCCCCAGGTGGCGAGCTTGTCGCCCTCCTCGCCGGTCTGCCGGATCTGCCGCTTGGCCAGGTGGCCGAGGACGATCCCGGCGGGGGCGAAGACGAACGCGAAGACCAGCGAGAGGATGGCGAGCACGTTCGGCCCGCCGCCGGGTCGGGGTCCCGGGCCGGGCGGACCGTACTGGCCGTAGGGCGGCTGCGGGGCGTACGGGGGTTGCTGCCCCCACTGCGGCTGCTGCTCGTGCCCGTACGGCTGGCCGTAGCCGGGCGGCTCGTACGGCGACGGCGGCTGGTCCGGTTCGCCGGGTGGTCGGGTCACCCCTGATCGCCCCCTCCGTCGCAGGTCATCGGCCTTCTCTCTTGCGGACGCTACCCGCAGCGGTGAACCTTTTCACAGCGGTTGTGTGGACTGGTCACCTTGGCCTCGCCGGTCGCGGGGCCGATACTGACCGAGCGTTCAGTTACCCACGAGTAATGCGCCGATCCCCCGGAGGCTGAGATGGCCCGACTCGCCCAGACGCCCGGCCTGACCGATGTGCAGCGGTCGATCCTGGAAACCGTCCGGGAGTTCGCCGACAAGGAGATCATTCCGCACGCCCAGCGGCTGGAGCACGCCGACGAGTACCCCACCGACATCCTCGACGGGATGCGCGAGATGGGCCTCTTCGGCCTCACCATCGACGAGGAGTACGGCGGCCTGGGCGAGTCCCTGCTCACCTACGCCCTGGTGGTCGAGGAGCTGTCCCGGGGCTGGATGTCGATCTCCGGCATCGTCAACACGCACTTCATCGTGGCGTACCTGGTCTCGCAGCACGGCTCGGCCGAGCAGAAGGCCCGGCTGCTGCCCCGGATGGCCACCGGCGAGGTGCGCGGCGCCTTCTCCATGTCCGAGCCGGAGTGCGGCTCCGACGTGTCGGCGATCAAGTCGAAGGCCGTCCGCGACGGCGACAACTACGTCCTCAACGGCCAGAAGATGTGGCTGACCAACGGGGCCTACTCCTCGGTGGTCGCCACCCTGGTCAAGACCGACACCGGCGCCGACTCGGTCTACGGCAACATGAGCACCTTCCTGCTGGAGAAGGAGCCCGGCTTCGGCGAGACCGCGCCCGGCCTGACCATCCCCGGCAAGATCGACAAGATGGGCTACAAGGGCGTCGAGACCACCGAGATGGTCCTCGACGGGGTCACCGTCCCCGCCTCCGCCGTGCTCGGCGGCGCGGAGAAGGTCGGCCGCGGCTTCTACCAGATGATGGACGGCATCGAGGTCGGCCGGGTCAACGTGGCCGCCCGCGCCTGCGGCATCTCCATCCGCGCCTTCGAGCTGGCCGTCGCGTACGCCCAGCAGCGCAAGACCTTCGGCCAGCCGCTCGCCCGGCACCAGGCGATCGCGTTCAAGCTGGCCGAGATGGGCACCAAGATCGAGGCCGCCCACTCGCTGATGGTCAACGCGGCCCGGCTCAAGGACGCCGGTCAGCGCAACGACGTCGAGGCCGGGATGGCCAAGCTGCTCGCCTCGGAGTACTGCGCCGAGGTCGTCCAGGAGGCGTTCCGGATCCACGGCGGCTACGGCTACTCCAAGGAGTACGAGATCGAGCGGCTGATGCGCGAGGCCCCGTTCCTGCTCATCGGCGAGGGCACCTCGGAGATCCAGAAGACCATCATCTCCCGGGGCCTGCTCAAGGAGTACAAGCTCTGACCCGGACGCCGGTCACCCGCCGGCCGGCTCGACGGCCGGTTCCGGCGGGGTGACCGGCAGGCCCACCGCGAGCGCCTCCGGGCGGGTACGGAAGTGCTCGATGGCGGCGGCCAGCCGCTCGTCCGACACCGCCACCTCGCGGCCGCCGACCCTCGGCCGGGGCAGCCGGGCCGGGTCGAGGTGCAGCGAGACGCCGTCCTCCCGGTCCCGCGACACGGGCCGCGCCGTCCTGATTTCGGCCCACTGGTAACGGTCCCCGCCGTCGCGGACCCCGCTGGCGGTCAGCGCCACCTGCCCGGTGAACCGGGCCTGTCGGTAGACGGCCCAGCCGAGGCCGAGCGCCACGGCGGCCAGCAGCACCGGCCGTCCGACCGGGACCCAGCCCCAGCGGTCCGGCAGGGTCGAGATCACCCCGAGTGCCAGCAGCGCCCCCGCCGCCGGGCCGGCAGCCAGCATCAGCCAGCCGGCGGGGGAGCGCCCGGCCACCAGCCCCGGCTCGATCGCGGTGTGCCCGGCCACCCGCGCACGCCAGACCAGCCGGCCGGTCCGCCGGGGCCGCCAGTGCTGCTGGGCCAGGTGCACGCCCGTGGCCAGCCAGACCAGGCCGCGGAGGTCCGTCAGGTCCGCCCGGCTCATCGGCACCAGGATCCGGGCCGCCACCGCGGCGACCGCACCGCCGAGCAGCAGGGCGAGCAGCCGCCGCGACGCAAGGGACACACCCCGCAGGGTACGCAGCGCTCGCCAGCGTCCCGGCTGGCGAAGCGACGGGGAAACCGCGACGGGGAAACCCGGTGCCGGTGTCCTCAGCCGCGCCGCTCAGCGCCGGGAGAGCCGGCCCGCCGCCCGCTCGACGATCAGGCACCGGTCCTCGACGTAGTCGATGCCGGCCTCCTCGGCGATCCGGCGCGCCTCGGCGGAGACGATGCCGAGCTGCAACCACACCGCCGGCGCGCCGATCGCCACCGCCTGCCGGACCACCTCCACCGCGTCCCGGGCCGGACGGAAGACGTCCACCAGGTCGACCGGGTGCGGGATGTCGGCCAGGGAGGCGTACGCCTTCTCGCCGAAGAGTTCGTCCACGGTGGGGTTCACCGGGATGATCCGCCAGCCGTGGCGCTGCATCTCCAGCGGCACCCGGTGCGCGGCCTTGCCCGGGTCACGGGACGCGCCCACGACGGCGATCACGGCGGAGTCGGCGAGGAGTTGCTGGGCGGAACGCATCCGTCGAGCCTAACCCGGTGGACATCCGCCGGCCCGGGGTCGCGCGACCCCGGGCCGGGCCGTCCACGTCGCTCAGCGGCCGGCGGTGAGCGCCTGCCGGAGCCGGGCGTACTCCTCCGGGGTGCCGATCGCCGCCCGGTGTTCCGGGTGGGCGACGTAGTACCGGATGGCGTCGACCAGCAGCGCGGGCGCGACCTCCAACTCGCGGACCGGCACGAAGAAGGGTTTCCGGGCCCACCAGCCGGCCCGCCGGGTCAGCTCCGGCCGGGTCACGGTGAGGCGCAGGACGGTGTCGATGCCGTTCGGCGGCCGCGCCGGGGCCTGCTGGTCGAGCGTCACCCACGGCACCACGGCCTGCGGGCGCGGGGCGCCGATGGACAGCCCTTCCGGGGTCACGGCCACGAACGGCACCCGCGACCAGGACACCAGCACCGACATCACACAGACCAGGGCGGCCAGGGCGGCCAGCAGCACGAGCACCCGGTCCTCGTCGGCCTGGCGGACCCCGTCGACGGCCTGGAAGGCGAGCCATCCGCTCAGCACCGCGAGCAGCGTCGGCAGGCGTCGCGGCGCTGAGAAGAACGACCGGCTGCCCGGGTCGACCCGCAGCTCGGCCGTGCCCGGCGCGCGGAACAGGTGCCACAGAGTCAGGACGACGAAGGCCAGGGCGGGGAGGGGGGCCAGCAGCGCGACGAACCCTCCGACGCCCTTCGCCCAGAAAAGGAGCAGACCGGTGCCGAGCCCCACCCCCAGGGCGATCAGGACGGTGGCCCGCTGGCGGCGCAGCGCCGCATCGACGATCTCCTGCACGGCCGCAGCGTAGTGCCGACGCGCTACAACAGGGAGAGCTGTTCGGCCGCCGGTGGTGGGGGAGCGCCGGCGACGCGGCGGTTGTCGCCGACCTCGCCCCGGTGCAGCCCGTGCCGGCGGGCTGCCATCCGCACCCGTGCGGTCACCTCCCGCTGGTAGGCCTGCGGGGCGTACGCGCCGGAGGCGTAGAGCTGGCGGTAGCGGGGGACCAGGTGCGGGAACTCGCGGGCCAGCCAGTGCGCGTACCACTCGCGGGCGCCGGGGCGCAGGTGCAGCGGCAGGGCGGTGACGCTGGTGGCGCCGGCGGCGGCGATCGCGGCCACCGTGGCGTCGATCGACTCGTCGTCGTCGCTGAGCCCGGGCAGCACCGGTGCCATCAGCACGCCCACCGGGAGGCCGGCGTCGGTGAGCCGGCGTACCGCGTCCAACCGGCGGCGCGGGCTCGGCGTGCCCGGCTCTACCGCCCGCCACAACGTCTCGTCGACGAAGCCCACCGAGTACGACAGCCCCACCCGGGTCACCTCGGCGGCCTGACGCAGCAGGGGCAGGTCCCGCAGGATCAGCGTGCCCTTGGTGAGGATCGAGAACGGGTTGGCGAAGTCGCGCAGTGCCGCCAGGATCGGCGGCATCAGCCGGTAGCGTCCCTCGGCCCGCTGGTAGCAGTCCACGTTGGTGCCCATGGCGACGGGCGCACCCCGCCAGCGCGGGGCGGACAGCTCGCGGCGGACCAGCTCACCCGCGTTGACCTTGACGATCACCTTGCGGTCGAAGTCCGCGCCGGCGTCCAGGTCGAGATAGGTGTGGGTGTTGCGGGCGAAGCAGTTGTGGCTGACCACGCCGTTGGCGATGAAGTCGCCGGTGCCGGTGGTGATGTCCCACAGCGGCAGCTCCAGGCCGAGATCCTCGATGCCGACCACCCCGAGTCGGCCCTGGAACTTCAGCGCGACGCCCTCGATCGACCGCTTACGGGTGATCGCGGGGTCGGTCAGGTGGAAGAAGCGCAGCCGCTCCGGCAGGCCGCCGGTCAGCCGGATCTGCCGCACCCGGTTGGGGCGCCCGGGATCCTCCAGCACCCAGCGGAAGCCGAAGTGGCCCAGGGCGGCCTCGGTCCGCTCGATGATGTCGTCCGCGCTGTTGCTGATCCGGAAGACCCCCCGGCTGCAACTGCCCTCGGCGTCGAAGATGCCGGCGAGGAAACCCAGCCGCCAGTCGTCCGTCGGCTCGTCCGGCCAGCGGACCAGCGCCCCGATCGCCTCCGCGTCCGCCGGCCCGCAGGCTCGGAGCTCGGCGACCGTCGGGCGGGCCGGCGTGACCCCGGCGGCGATGAGGAAGCGTACGACGCGATCCAGCGCCTCCTCGTCCGTTGACGTCAGCCGGAACGTGCCGGGGGCGAGGCGCGCGTCGCCGCGCACCATGCCGCAGAGGTAGCCCTGCCGGTAGTCGGTCGACTCCTTCGGCGGGGCCGCGAACCGGCCGGTGCCGATCAACCGGTTCCTGGTGGTCAGGTAGGGCCGCTTCCCGCCACCGCCCATCGCGCCGGTGACGTGCTTCCAGCCGCGCTCGGTGAGGAAGCGGTGGTCGCCACTGGCCACCAGCGTGGTGCCGTCCGCCAGGGTGACCCGGTAGGCCCGCTTCACCGTCGACCACGTGTCGAGGACGGTGGTGACGACGTACCGCCGGTAGGCGCCCTGCCGCTGGGTGCCGTAGATCCGGTCGCCGGTCTCCAGCTCGCTGATCGGCTTCGTCCGCCCGTCGGCCATCAGGATCAGGGTGTCCCCGGAGAGGCAGTACACACACGCGTGCGAGCAGCCCCGGTACGGGTTGATCGTCCACTCGAACGGGACACGGGACTCGCCGGGCACCCGGTTGATGATCGACTTGGCGCGTACCTCGTAGAAGGTCATGCCGGCGAAGTCGGGGGTGTCGAAGGTGCGGGCGATGGCGCCGGGGAGCGCCAGCGGCAGGGGTGGCGTCGCTGGCGCTGCCCCGTCGGGAGTCCCCTCGTCCGGGGGAGCGGAGAGGTTGTCCCAGCGCATGGCCCTCATTCGAACACGCGTACGAACGATGCGCAAGTGACGCGCCGGACACCGCGCGCCGGAGCGGTTCGGCCGGGTGCAGGATGGAGCCATGGAGAGCTCGACCTTCGTGTACGACGGCGACTGCGCGTTCTGCACCCGGTGCGCGCAGTTCATCGAGCGCCGGATCCCCACCGGCGCGCGTGTGGTGCCCTGGCAGTTCGCGGACCTGGCGGCGCTCGGGCTGACGGAGGCCGAGTGCGAGGAGGCGGTGCAGTGGGTGGGGGCCGACGGCTCCCGCGCCGCCGGTCCGGACGCTATCGCCCGGCTGCTCGGCGACAGCGGGCCGCTCTGGCGGGTCGCCGGCGGCGGCCTGCGCTTCCCGCCGGTCCGGGCGGCCGCCTGGCCGGCGTACCGGTGGGTGGCCCGGAACCGGCACCGGCTGCCCGGCGGCACCGCCGCCTGTTCGCTACCGCAGGAGGCCCGCGAGCGCCTCTACGGCCCCACCGGCCGCCCGACCACCGACTCCTGACCCGCCGGGGCCGGTCAGGCGGTCGCGGGCCCGACGGCCGGCTCGGGGCCGGCGACGGGGGCCGGATCGTCGTCGTCCCCCGAGCGGGCCGGGCCCCGACGGCGGGCGACGAGACGGCGGGCCCAGACCACCGGGCGTACCCGCTCCAGCGGCAGGAAGCTGGTCATCGCCACCAGGTGCGGCGCGAACGAGATGGTGATCGTCGCGATCGTCATCAGGTGGAACGAGTAGAAGAAGCCCACCATGGCCAGCCGCCACCGCTCCGGCAGCACGAAGACCAGCGGGCTGAGCAGTTCGAAGGCGAGGATGCCGAACTGCGCCACGATCAGCAGGTGCGGCACCTGGGCGATCAGGTCGGCCAGGTCGGTGCCGCGCCGGATGATGGCCCGGGCCAGCACCGAGCCGGTGGCCCAGTCGAGCCCGCCGAAGCGGAACTTGGCCCAGGCCGCCAGGAAGTACGTGCAGATCACCGCGATCTGGGTGACCCGCAGCGCCCACCCACCGGCCTCCGTACGCGTCGGGTCGCCGTGCCGGGCCCGCCCGGCGGTGGGCAGCACGGCCAGCGCGACGAGCAGCCCGAACCGGTCGTGGTCGACCTTGCCGTAGCTCATCGCGACGATCATCCACTCCAGGTAGAGGGCGAAGACCGTCCAGCCGAGCAGCCGGGGCGCGCGCCCGGTCGCGGCGAGCAGGGCGAGCACCAGCAGCAGCCAGAACACGACGCCGACCAGCGTGGCGGTGGGGGTGGGCAGCGGCAGCAGCCGACCGATCAGCAGCGGCCGGTAGAGATCGCCGGGCACGTCGACCCTTGTCCGCACCCACGGCGTGAAGATCACCAGATCGGCGGCGACGAAGAGGTAGACCAGGGTGCGGAAGGCGGCCACCCGGCCGCGCGGCACCGCCTCGGTCAGCCAGCCGGTCACGGGGCGGCCCGCCAGCTCACCGCGGTGCGGTCGGTCCACCGGCCGGTGGGGCGGCCGCCCTGGATGTCGTACCAGCGGACCACGATGCGCACCTCGACCAGCGCGGGAGCGGTCGGGTGGCGTTCCGCGTACGCCTCGGCGACCTGCCGCAGGAGGCCGGGGTCGTCGGCGTAGCGGCCCTGCTGGCCCTCGATCTCGGCGCGCCGGATGCCGGTGGCCTGCTGGCCCAGCGGCACCACCGCGCCGGTGCGGTCGACGCCCTCCACCCGGGTGTCGGGTGCGGGGGCGTCCGGCGCCTCCGAGGTGGAGTACATCCGGAACGGGCCGAACGGGAAGTCGTCGTCGGTGCCCCACAGGGTGCCGGCGAGGAGCAGCGCCAACCCGAGCCCGGTGGCGGCCAGCCGGATCGTGCGTCCGCGGGGGGTCAGAGTCTCCATCGGTTGTGGACGATACGGGATCGGACCTCCCGAAAGGGTCCGTCCGTCGTCCACCACGCACTGGCCGTTCCGCTGTCCGGCCGGGCCCGGCACGACGACGGCCGGGCCCCGTGCGGGGCCCGGCCGTCGGGGTGGACGGGGTGGGTCAGTGCTGGTGGCCCTGCGCGGCCATCTGCTTGCGGACCTCTTCCATGTCCAGCTTCTCGACCTGCTCGATCAGGTTCTCGAGGGCGGACTCGGGGAGGGCGCCCGGCTGCGCGAAGACGATCACGCCGTCCTTGATGGCCATCACCGTCGGGATGGAGCTGATGTTGAACTTGACGGCCAGATCCTGCTGCGCCTCGGTGTCGACCTTGCCGAAGGTGATCTCCGGGTGCTTCTCGGACGAGCGCTCGTAGACCGGGGCGAACCGCTTGCACGGACCGCACCAGTCGGCCCAGAAGTCCAGCAGGACGATCCCGTCCTTCTCGGTCACCTCGTCAAAGTTGGCCGTGGTCAGCTCAACCGTTGCCATTGCACTCTCCGATCAGCGCGGATTGCCTACGTACCTGTGGAACCAGGGTCCATCCACGGGAATTCCCGTGACCCGGGCGACGAAACGCCGCGCTCCCGCAGGGTGACGAGCGGATCCATCGAGGGTAATCGCCGTCCGGCCTCGTGCGGAACGCAAGTGCACGCCGCATTTGCGTGACGTGCCGTGATGGGAGCGTTTCCAAGGAGATCGCGATCGGTTCCCGCTACGAGACGGTAACTTGGCGGTTTACGAGGGGGTATCCGACCTGCGGAGATCGCTTGTCAAGGGACCAAAAACTACTCTCCGTATTGTTACAAAAAGATAAATGTGATGTCCGTCTCTGTCGGGGGTGCGGTCCCGTGCGGCAGAATCTCTCGCATCAGAGCGTGGGCGGCGGGTGCCGGGGAGGGCCCCGCCGCTCATTGCGTCTCCGGTCGGTCGGCCCCCTGTGACATTTCCGCAGCGGCAGCGCCCCCGTCGTCTCCTTAACAAGCGGTAAGGCATGCTGTGCCGAACTCCGTCGTCGCCCGTCGAAGGGGACCAGAGATGCAGTTCGGCCGTTACTACGAGGAGTTCGAGGTCGGCGCGGTCTACCGGCACTGGCCGGGCAAGACCGTCACCGAGTACGACGACCACCTCTTCTGCCTGCTCACCATGAACCACCACCCGCTGCACATGGACGCCCACTACGCCGAGTCGGCGAGCCAGTTCAAGCGCAACGTGGTGGTCGGCAACTACATCTACTCGCTGCTGCTCGGCATGTCAGTGCCCGACGTCAGCGGCAAGGCCATCGCCAACCTGGAGATCGAGTCGCTGCGCCACGTCGCGCCGACCTTCCACGGCGACACCATCTACGGCGAGACCACCGTGCTGGACAAGCGGGAGTCCGCCTCGAAGCCGGACCGGGGCGTGGTCGCCGTCGAGACCCGCGGCTACAACCAGGACGGCACGCTGGTCTGCGTCTTCCGGCGCAAGGTCATGGTGCCCAAGCAGGAGTACGCGGCCGCCGCCGTGCCCGAGGGCGTCGACCCCGAGCGGCCGAGCTTCCCCGAGCCGCGCTGACCCTGGCGTACGACGAAGGGCCCCCCTTCCCGGCGATCCCGCCGGCGAGCGGGGCCCTTCGCCCGTTCGGCGGGCATATGCTGACGCCGGAGGTGCCCATGAGCCACCCCGCCGGCGAGCCGCCGCCCGCGACCGGGCGTCGCCCCGCCCCGCTGACCACCGCGGCCTACTCCGCCGCGGAGTGGGACCTGCTGACCGACCTGCCGGGTCGGGTCCTCGTCGCCGCCGCCGCGCCCGGGCCCGGGCGCGGGCCGCGCGGGGTCGCCGCCGGGCTGGCCGGGCTGGACGCGGTGGCGGCCGGCCGGGGCTTCGACAGCGATCTGGTCCGTGCCGTGGTCTCCGCGATCTACGCCCGGCACGACGGCACCACCCGGGACGAGCGCCTCACCGACCTGGTCGACCTGCTGGCCGCCGCCCGGGCGGCGGTACGGGTGCTCCGCCGGCGCGCCGACCCGGCCGACTCGGCGGCGTACCGGCAGTGGGTGGAGTCGGTGGCGGTCCGGGTGTGCCGGTCCGGGGACGTCGAGCCGACCCCCGCCGACCGGCGCTTCCTCGACCGGCTCGGTGGCGCGCTGGAGCTGCGCTGACCGGGGTGCCGCCGGTCGCCGGCCCGGGTGGGCCGTACCCTCTTCAGACCGTGACCGACGACCAGCTCGACGTGGGTGTGGGGCCCTGGCCCGGCGACCCGCCGGACGATCCGCGGTACGACCCGGAGCTGCTCGCCGAGGGCGACCGGCGCAACGTGGTGGACCGGTACCGCTACTGGCGGCGCGAGGCCGTGGTGGCGGACCTGGACCGGCGCCGGCACGACTTCCACGTGGCCGTCGAGAACTGGCAGCACGACTTCAACATCGGCACGGTGGTCCGCAACGCCAACGCCTTCCTCGCCGCCGAGGTGCACATCGTCGGCCGGCGGCGGTGGAACCGGCGCGGGGCCATGGTCACCGACCGCTACCAGCACGTCCGACACCATCCCGCCATCGAGGACTTCGTGGCCTGGGCGGCGGCGGAGCGGCTGCCGGTGGTCGGCATCGACAACCTGCCCGGCTCGGTGCCGCTGGAGACCGGCACCCTTCCCCGGCGCTGCGTGCTGCTCTTCGGCCAGGAGGGGCCGGGGCTCTCCGAGCCCGCCCGCGCGGCCTGCGAGCGGCTCTTCTCGATCGCCCAGTACGGCTCCACCCGGTCGATCAACGCCGGGGTGGCCAGCGGCATCGCCATGCACGCCTGGATCCGCGCGTACGCCGGGCCGCCCCCGGCCTGAACCGTCCGATCCGGCCCGATCCGGCCGCTCCGCTTGACGCCCCGGCGGCGCGGGGTGACGGTGGGACGGTGAGTGTCGTGGTGAGTTGTCCCAGGTGTGCCGGGCCGGTACGGGCGCCGGACCTGATGCACGGCGAGTCCCGCTGCCTGCGGTGCGGACCGGTGCCGCCGCTGCACGTGCCCGAGCACATCAGTGCCGAGATCATGGCGAGCGTGGTGGAGCGGGTGGCCGCCGGAACCGACCCGGAGCCGCGGGCCGGGGTGCCGCTCTGGTGCCCGTGGCCGCTGCCCACCGGGTGGACCCTGACCGGGGTGGCCTGGGCGGGGGACGACCGGGACGGGGTCCGGGCGACCGCGGTCGCCTGCGCCGGCCCCGCCCCGCTCGACGGCGGGCCGGCCGACCTGCTCTTCGTCGCCGAGGAGCCCGGCGTCGGGCTCGGTTCCCGCTTCGCGGGACTGCCCGGACCCGATCCGGGGCCGCAGGTCGAGGAGGCGCTGGCCGATCCCGGCCCTGGTCACGCCGAGCGGGTGCCGCACGCGAAGATCAAAGTGGGCGGTCACCCGACTCCACTGTGGCTGGTGAATTCGCCGACAGATCGAAGCGCGTACGCCGGCGAGGCTCGGGGAATGTGGCTCCATGCGATAGCCTGGCCGGCGAGTGCGGGTCACCTCCTCGCGGAAGAAGTCGTGCTGCACGACCTCACCGAGTGGACTCCGCCCGAACTCGTGTACGGCGCACCGTCCCCCTACCTGCACGGGCAGGCCTGACCGGCCGGCACGGCAAGTCGGAAGACGGACGCAGATATTCACTGTACGACACCATGCTGATACTCTGGGTGCCGCTGCGGTAAACGGACCCGGCGCCGCGCGAGAGGATGGCCCGCTATGGTCAAGAAGGTCCTCACCTGGGCCGGCATCGCATTCTTGATCTTCTTTGTTGCGTACCGGCCCAACTCCGCCGCCGACGTCTTCAAGTCCCTCGGTGGCGGCATCATGGACATCGCTCAGGGCTTCGGCGACTTCTTCACCAACCTCGTCGCCTAGCCGCCGATGGGAAGCCCCTCCGGTCCACCCTTCGACCCCGACGACCCCGACTGGTCGCGGCGGGACACCGAGCCCATCCCCCGGGTCGGTCCCGACGACGGCCCCGGCTACGGTGCCGGACCCGGTCTGGGCGACGGTCCCTCCCTGTCGGACGACGCCGGCTTCGGCGACGGGCCGGGCTACGCCGGCGAGGGGCGTTCCGGGCGGGCCTGGATCCGCGATCCGGAGGCCGGCTACCAGCAACCGCAGATCTCCGAGGAGGAGCTCCTCGGGCTGCGGGTCGACGCGCAGGGGATGGCCCCACGCCGGGTCCTGCCCCTGGAGGACGAGCCCAGCTCGCTGGTCGCCCGCTACCTGTTCCCCACCGAGCGCTACCGGGGCGAGTGGAAGCGGCACTGGATCCACCTGACCACGCCGATCATCGTCGGCATCGCGGCGACCTTCGTCCTCGGCTACCTCTCCGGCTTCCTCGCCGGGCGGGACGTCGGGGCGCTGACCACCGTCGCGGTGCTGCTCTGGTTCGCGGTGATGGGCTGGGTCGCCTGGCGGGTCGCCGACTGGTGGTACGACCGCTTCATCCTCACCAACAAGCGGGTGATGGTGGTCAACGGCATCATCACCCGGCGGGTGGCGATGATGCCCCTGGTCCGGGTCACCGACATGAAGTACGAGCAGACGCCGACCGGGCGGGCGCTGAACTACGGCACCTTCGTGCTGGAGTCCGCCGGCCAGGAGCAGGCGCTCCGCGAGATCAAGAACCTGCCCAACCCGAACGAGCTCTACCTGCGCGTCGTCGAGGAGATGTACGAGCCGCAGGCCGTCGAGGCGCGGTTGGGCAAGGAAGCGGACGAGGCCAAGGCCGACGACGGGGCGTGAAACTTTTCGTCCGAACATCGGACGGACAGCGCACCATTTGCCGTCGACCCGACCCACCCGGACGTGGCAGCCTGCGAAGCAGGACGGGGTGCGGAGGTGCGCGGTGGCGAACAGAGACCCGCTGGAGGAGGAGTTCCGCGACTTCGTCGCGGCCCGGTCCAGCGCCCTGCTGCGCACCGCGTACCTGCTCGCCGGGGACTGGGCTACCGCCGAGGACCTGCTCCAGACCGCGCTGGCCAAGACGTACCTGGCCTGGAAGCGGCTCGGCGGCATCGAGGCGATCGAGCCGTACGCGCGCCGGGTGCTGGTCAACACCTCGACGAGCTGGTGGCGTCGGCGCTGGCACGGTGAACGTCCCACCGAGGTGCTGCCCGAGCGGGCCGGGGTGGACGAGATCGAGCAGCAGCTCGACCGCGACGCGCTCTGGCGTCACCTCCAGGCGCTCCCGGCCCGGCAGCGGGCCGTGCTGGTGCTGCGCTACTACGAGGACATGTCCGAGGCGCAGACCGCGGCGCTGCTGGAGATCTCCCCGGGCACGGTGAAGAGCCAGACCTCCCGGGCCCTGAACACCCTGCGCAAGCGGCTGGGCTCGGCGGCCGCCCTCGGCCTGCCCGCGGACCCGCCGGCTCCGGCCGAGCCGGTGCCGAGCCGCCCCGCGCCCGCCGACCGGTCCGCTGCGCGGCCCTCCGCCGCCCAACCCGCCGCCCAGCCGTCCCGCGCCGAGTCCGGGGCCGGGCCGGCGACCGCCCGGTCCGGTGCCCAGCAGGGTGCCGCTCGACCCGGTGCCCGGCCGGCCAGCGCTCAGCCGGCCACCCGGTCGGTGGCCCGGCCCGTCCCGGTGGAGAGCCGATGAGCCGCCCGCCGCAGCCGGCCGACAACCGTACGGGCCACTCGGAGCGTCCATTGGCCGTGACCGAGGACGACCTGGAGCGGGCGCTGCGCGACACCTTCGCCGGTCGCGTCGGCACGTCCCGGCCGTTCGCCGCCGACCCGGCCGGCGTCGCCATCCGGCGGGCCCGGCGCACCGGACGCCGCCGCGCGCTCGCCGGGCTGGCCCTGGCCGGGGTGGCGACCGCGCTGGTCACCACCGGGATGGCGCAGCTCGGCGGTCCGACCGGGCACGGCGAGACACCCATCGTGGTGCTCGGCGACCCGCGCGGCGACACGCCCACCCCGCTGCCCGCCACCCCCCGGCCGGCGACCGGCCCGGTCCGGGCCGAGCTGGACCTGCTGATCGGCTCCCGGCTGGAGACCAGCTCCGGCGAGCAGCGCGAGCTGACCGGGGTGGGTCCCGCCGAGCGGGCGCAGCGCGTCCCCGACCGGGGCGGCTGGCTGGTCACCTCGGCGGTCACCGCGGCCGGCCGTACCCTCTGGTGGGTCCCGCCGAACGGCAGCCCGCCGCAGGTGCTGCTGGCCGGCGCGGAGGCCATCGCGGTCGCCGCCGACGGACGGCAGGTGGCCTGGCGCGACGGCGCCGACGTCCGGGCCGCCGGCCTGGTCGCCGGTCAGCTCCTGGCGACCACCCGGGCGGCGGTTCCGGCCGGCGTGGTCCCGGTGGGCTTCGCCGCCGACGCGGTCCTGCTCCGGCAGCCCGGTCGGGGCGGGTTCCGGCTGTGGGACCGGTCGGCCGGCGGACAACCGGGCAAGGTGCGACCCGAGGTGCTGGACGTCTACGGCACCCTGCCGGACGGCCGGGTGGTCGGCGAGATCTCCACCGGTACGCCCCGACGTGCCTGCCTGGCGCTGCTCGACCCGGCCCGCGACCTCGCCCCGGTCCGCACCGGCTGCGGCCTGCAGCTCGCCACCGACAGCCCGGCCGGGGTCTCGCCGGACGGGCGCTGGCTGCTGGTCAACGGTCGCACCGCCGCGCTCCTGGTCGACCTGCGCGCCCTCGACGCCACCGTGACGGCCCACCCGGCCGGGCCGGCGCTGGCCGCCGGTGCGGTGTGGACCTCCGCCGGGGTGGCGTTGTACCGGGACGCCGCCGGCCGACTGGTCCGGGTCCGCCCCGACCGGGTGGTGGCCGGGGAGGCCGCCACCGGGTCACCGGTCGACGGGGTGACGCCGGGCGAACGGCTGGTCGTGGTGGCCGACGCCGGCCGCTGACCGCCGGCCGCTGCCCGCCGGCGGGTGGGCGTCGCCGCCGGGCGGTAGCGTCGACGGGGTGAGCGCCGCCGCCCGGATCGACCTGCACACCCACTCCACCGCCAGCGACGGCACCCTCGGCCCGGCCGAGCTGGTCCGGGCCGCCGCCGACGCCGGACTCGACGTGGTGGCCCTCACCGACCACGACACCACGGCGGGCTGGGACGCCGCGCTGGCCGCGTTGCCGACCGGCCTCACCCTGGTCCGCGGCGCGGAACTCTCCTGCCGCTGGGACGGCGTCGAGCCGGCGATCCCGCTGCACCTGCTCGCGTACCTCTTCGACCCCACCGAGCCGGAGCTGGCCGCCGAGCTGGCCCGGGTCCGGCGGGCCCGGGAGGAGCGCGGCGAGCGGATCGTCCGGCTGCTCCGGGCCGACGGGATCGACGTCGACTGGGCGGAGATCCTCACCGGCGCGGCCGGTGGCACGGTCGGCCGCCCGCACATCGCCCAGGCGCTGATCAGGGCCGGACTGGTGGCCACCACCACCGAGGCGTTCGGCCCGGACTGGCTGGGCGAGCGGTACCGGCTGCCCAAGGAGGACATCGACGTGTTCCGGGCGGTGGCGCTGGTCCGGGCGGCCGGTGGGGTGCCCGTCTTCGCCCACCCGAGGGCCAGCCGGCGGGGACGGATCGTGCCGGACGAGCTGGTCGTGGCGCTCGCCGAGGCCGGGTTGGCCGGCCTCGAGGCGGACCACGAGGACCATTCGCCCGCCGAGCAGGCGCACGTCCGGCGACTCGCCGCCGAGCTGGATCTCCTGGTCACCGGCTCGTCGGACTTCCACGGCACGCACAAGACGGTCCGGCTCGGCGCGCACACCACCGAGCCGGAGGCGTACGAACGCCTCGTCGCGCTGGCCGCCGGGGTGACCCCGGTCGCTTCGGGCTGAAAGCCTCCGGGCGACGCCGCTACGGTGTGCGCGTGGATCTCAAGCTCTTCGGCGAGGTCTTCGTGACCCTGCTGGTGATCGTCGACCCGCCCGGCATGATGCCCATCTTCCTCGCGTTGACCGGGCCGTTGCCCGCGCGCGACCGGAACCGGGCCGCCTGGCAGGCCGTCGCGCTGGCGCTCGGCGTCATCGTGGTGTTCGCCGTGGCCGGCCAGACCATCCTGGCGTACCTGCACGTCGACCTGCCCGCCCTGCAGGCCGCCGGCGGGCTGTTGCTGGTGCTGGTCGCGTTGGAGCTGCTGACCGGCAAGGCCGACGATCCCAGCCAGCAGGTCACCTCGAACATCGCCCTGGTGCCGCTCGGCACCCCGCTGCTCGCCGGTCCGGGCGCGATCGTGGCCACCATGCTCTTCGTGCAGCGGGCCGGTGGGTTCACCGACTACCTCGCCATCGCCGCCGCCATCGTCGCGGTGATGGTCTCGGTCTGGGTGGTGCTGCGCTTCTCCGGCGGCATCGTCAAGATCCTCCGCCCGGGTGGCATCGAGGTGCTGACCCGGATCGCCGGTCTGCTGCTGGCCGCCATCGCGGTCCAGCTCATCGCCGACGCGATCGCCGCCTTCGTCACCCAGTACGTCACCATGCGCTGACCCGCACCCGGTGCGCCCGGCGGCGCGGCGGCGCCGGACCGTTGCGGCGGCGCGGTCGGCGCGCCGCTGTCGGACCGGGATGGCAGGATCTCAGGCGTGCGACGACCCTCCCCGACCGGACGACCCACCGGTGGCCGGCCGCCCCGGCCCCGCGCCGAGCAGGCCGAGCAGCTCGGCTTCGAGGGGATGCCCGAGCGGCTCTTCGTCTGCACCCCCAGCAAGCTCGGCGCGTACGCGGACTGCCCCCGCCGCTACCGCTACTCCTACGTCGACCGGCCCGCCCCGCCGAAGGGGCCGCCGTGGGCGCACAACTCGCTCGGTGCGAGTGTCCACACCGCGCTGAAGAACTGGTACGCGCTGGCCCCCGACCGCCGCCGCCCCGAGGTGCTGGGCACCCTGCTCAAGGGCACCTGGGTCCGGGAGGGCTACCGGGACGACACCCAGGAGCGGGACGCCTTCGGCCGGGCGCTGGCCTGGCTGGAGGCGTACGTGGCCGGGCTCGACCCGGCCGACGAGCCGATCGGCGTGGAGCGGGTCGTCGCGGTCAAGACCGGCGTGCTCGCCTTCAACGGCCGGACCGACCGGATCGACTCCCGGCCCGGCCCCGACGGGCGGCCCGAGCTGGTCATCGTCGACTACAAGACCGGTCGCACCGGGCTGGACGCCGACGACGCGCGCGGCTCCCAGGCCCTCGCCCTCTACGCGTACGCGGCCGAGCGGACGTTCCGGCGGCCCTGCCGTCGGGTCGAACTGCACCACCTGCCCACCGGCACGGTCGCCGCGCACGAGCACACCGAGGAGTCGCTGCAGCGGCAGCTCACCCGGGCGGAGGAGACCGCCCGGGACATCATGGCCGCCGAGCGGGCCGTCACCGACGGCGCGGACCCCGACGAGGCGTTCCCCACCACCCCGGGCCCGCGCTGCGGCTGGTGCGACTACCGGCGCAGCTGCCCGAGCGGCGCGCAGGCGCCGGGCAAGGACCCGTGGGCCGCCGTGGAGCGACTCGCCGAACCCGCCACCGGGCAGGACTGACTCCCGCCCACTCAGGCGGCGGCGGTGAGCCGGGCGGCGCGGTCCTTCGCGGCCTGCTGCAGCGGCCCCTCCCGGTAGCGGCGGGGCACCGCCGCCAACGCGAGCCGCAGCGCGCGGGCGCTCAGGTCGGCCGTCAGCGCGGTGGTCGGCAGGCCCAGGCCGCCGTACAGCCGCTGTGCCCAGGGCGGCAGGAGCGCCATCGCCAGGCCGGCGACGCCGAAGTACGCCCAGCGCGGCGGCCCGAGGCTGAGGCCGAGCCGTACCGGCCGGCTGACCTTCCACGGGATCGGCGGCGCGGTCAGGAACAGGGCGGTCTCCGCCGCCTCCTTCGTCATCCGCAGCTCGCCGTGGACCCGCCGGTAGTAGTCGGCCACCTCGGCGGCGGTACCCGGCACGTCGGCCGGGTCCAGCCCGACCAGGGCCGCCGACCGCCGCTGCTCGGTGTAGTAGCCGTCGACCTCGGCGTCGGTGAGGGACAGGCCGGCCCGGCGCGCGGTGCTGACGAAGGACTCGACCTCGGTGACGTGCACCCAGCGCAGCAGGTCGGGGTCGTCGACCCGGAACTGCTCACCGGTGAACGGGTCACGGGCACGCAGCCGGGCGTGCAGGGCCCGCAGCCGCCGGCCGGCCGCCTCCGCCTCGGCGGTGGTGCCGTAGATCGTGGTCGCCACGTAGGTGGCGGTGCGTACCAGCCGGCCCCACGCGTCGTTGCGGTAGTCGCTGTTCTGGGCCACGCCGGCCATCGCCCGCGGGTGCAGCGCCTGGAGGTAGAGCGAGCGCAGGCCGGCGACGATCAGGATCGGTTCCTCGTGCACCTTCCACGTGACCGACCCGGGGCCGAACAGACCGAGGTCCTCGGAGTCCACCGCCCAAGAGTGCCACGCGCCGGGCACCCGTCGCCCGTCGTGCGGGCCGGTGGGTCAGTCGTCGGCGGAGCGGCGCGCCTGGCAGCCGGGGCAGAGGCCCCAGAAGGTCACTTCCGCCTCGTCCACCTCGAAGCCGTGCGCCACGTTCGGGTCGAGGCACGGGGCGCTGCCCGTCGCGCAGTCGATGTCGGCGATCTCGCCACAGCCCCGGCACACCACGTGGTGGTGGTTGTCGCCGACCCGGGCCTCGTACCGCGCCGGGGAGCCGGCCGGTTCGATCCGGCGGGAGAGCCCGGCCCGGGAGAGCGCCCCCAGCACGTCGTAGACCGCCTGGGTGGAGACCGAGTCGAGCCGTTCCCGGACCCGACGGGTGATCTCGTCGACCTCCAGGTGGCCGCCGGCGGCGAGCACGTCCAGCACGGCGAGGCGCGGCCGGGTGACCCGCAGGCCCCGGGACCGGAGCAGTTCCTCGCCGCTGGACATGGGTCAATGACAGCACGGGTGTCCGGGGCCGACAAGGGACCCGGAATCGGGGGTGGCCGGGGCCACAGGTGAACCGGACGGGGCCGGCGCGCGTGGGTTGCGCCTGACGGCGACGACGGCTCCACCGTCGTACGCTGACCGCGCGGTTCCGCCCATCTGCCGGAGGTGTCGGTGTTCAGGGAAATCAACGGTCTGCCGGGTCACATCCTGGTCGTGCACGCCGCCGTGGTGCTGGTGCCGCTGCTGGTGCTGGTCTCCGTCGCGTACGGGGTGCTGCCCCGCTGGCGTCCCCGGCTCGACTGGGCGGTGGCGATCCTCGCCGTGGTGACCCCGATCGCGGCCTGGCTGGCCACCGAGTCGGGGGAGGCGTTCGAGGAGGCGCTGGAGCAGAAGAACTACCCGGCGCAGATCCTGGCCAAGGTGCACGAGCACTCGGAGTACGGCGAGACGCTGCGGAACGTCACCTTCGGGCTGGCTCTGGCCGCGCTGCTGCTCCTGCTGGTCACCAGCGGCTGGGCGCGGATCCGCAACCTGCCCCGCTGGCTGGCCCCGGCGCTCACCGCAGTGGTGGCGGTGTTCGGCGTGCTCGCCCTGGTCTACGTCTACCTGACCGGCGACAGCGGCGCGGAGGCGGTCTGGGGCGGCACGCTCTGACCGCCGGTCAGAAGAGCACCCGGGAGCAGAGCAGGCAGGTCAGGATCACCAGCACCACCGCGGCCACCACGCCGAACCCGTAGGTGAGCCGCTGGGCCTGCTGCTCGGACCGGTCCATCGCGGCCATGTCCTGCGGCGGCAGGTGCCGGGGCGGCGGTGGCTGTACGTACACCGGGGGACGCCAGCCCGGCGGCGGCGCAGTGGTGGGTGGCGGTCCGGCATAGCCGGAGCCGGGCCCGCCGCCCGGCGTCGTCGGCCCGCCGACCTGATCGCCGAGGCCGGGTGCCGGCCGCGCCCACGGGCTCTCCGGCTGACCCGCACCCGCCCCGGTGAACGGTTCGGGACGGCCCTGCCCCGGCCCTGGGTGGCCGGGCCGAGCGGGGCCGGGCACGTGGTCCGTCGGAGCGCCGGTCCCGCTGTGGCTGCCGGGCCGGGCGGGGCCGGCTGCGTCGTCCGTCGGGCCGGCGGTGTCGCTCCGGCCGTCCGGCCCGGCGGGGCCGGGCGGGTACCCGGGCTCCGGCTGTGCGACGGCCGGCCGGCCGGCGGGGTCACCGGGGCCGGGTGGCCCGTCCGCTGCCGGACCGCGCCAGATCTCGTCCTCGGGGCTGCCACCGCTCGGGGTCGTCACGCCGACCGACGCTACCAACGCCCCGGCCGGTCGGCCGCCCGACGCGTCGGCACGGGTCACCGAGGCGGACCGGGCCGGTCGGCGGGTATCCTTGCCGCTCGTGACCGATCCCGGCAGGCGTGGCGACGACGAGCGTGTGGTCGAGCTCAGCGACGACTTCCTGGTGCTGCCCGAGCAGACCACCGACGACACCGACCGTGGCTGGGGCGAGCGGGCCGGCGGCCGGGACGACTGGCTGCTGGCCGAGCGCCCGCCGCACTGGGAGTGACCTCCGCCCCGGTGCCGGTACCGACGTCGTCGGCGGGTCATTCGCGCACCACCACGGCGAAGCGGCTCCCCTCGGGTGTCCCGACCGCCCGCTGTGCCTGCTCGGGCCGGAGCGCCAGGTAGAGCGCCGAGGAGCCGTCGAGCGCCCCGGCGGGACCCACCACGTCGAGCACCAGCGCCCGGGTGGCGAGCAGGGTCGGCTCCCCGGCCGCCCCGCCCGGTGGTACGAGCAGCAGATCCACCCGGGCTCCGGGGCGGAGCACGGCGAGCGCGGCCGGCTCGGCCAGCCGGACCGGTACGCCCACCGAGCCACTCGGCAGCGGCAGCGCGCCTGTCGGGGCCTTCGGCGGCGGGTCGGCGGTCGGGCCGGGCGTGGCGGGGGCGGGACCGGACCGCGGGCAGCCCTCGGGTGTGGCGAGGACCGTGGCGGCCAGCCCGAGCAGCACGGCGACCGACGTCGCCCGTAGCAGGGTGCCGCCGCGGGGCAGCACACGCCAGCGCACCGGCCGTAGGGATTCGTCGCCCGCCACCCGTGCTCCTCCCGCCGCGCCACCTCCGACGGCAGCAGGCTAGGAGCGTTCCCCACCCCGACCCCACCGGTCACCCACACCCTGTGGACAACCCCCCACCCTGTGGAAAACCCCCGCCCCACCCCCCACCCCTGCTATGCCCCCGCCCTCGCCCGCACGCCCCCGCCGTCCACGAGCCGCGTCGATCTTGCACTTACTGCCCGGGCAGAAGTTGCCGATCGGACGTCGCCCGGGCACAAACTGCATGATCGGCGCGCGTGGGGAGGCCGGCCGGGGCGGAAAAAGAGAGTGGCCGCCCGGACGGGGCGGCCACTCTCTTCGGGTGCGGGCGTCAGGACGAGGCGCTGGCCGCCGGGGCCTTGCTCGACGAGGCGCTGGTCGAGGACGAGGTCGAGGAGCCCGAGCCGGAGCCCGACGAACCCGACGAACTCGACGAGGAGGACGACTCGGACTTCGCCGCCGGCTTGCTGGTGGTGCCCGCGGCGGTGTCGGAACCGGAGGACCGCGAGTCGGTCCGGTAGAAACCGGAGCCCTTGAACACGACACCGACCGAGTTGAAGACCTTGCGCAGCCGCCCCTCGCACGCGGGGCACTCGGTCAGCGGCTCGTCAGAGAAGGACTGCACCGCCTCGAGCTGGTGGCCGCACGCGGTGCAGGCGTACTGGTACGTGGGCACGTTCTCCTCCGGATCTGGCACGGCCGGTTGGCACTCGACTTGTCCGAGTGCCAATGGTGCGTCATCGGACCCGGGTTCGTCCAGCGGAAGCGCCCCGGCCCACATCCCCGAGGGTCACCAACCCGCCCGTCGGGGTGATCGCCGCCCGGACGGGAAGGTCGTGCGGTTCCGCCGGCACGACGTCGACCAGTTCCCCGTCGTGCAGCAGCGCCACCGTGGGGACGCCCGCCGGCACCCGGGCCAGCGCCCGGTCGTACGAGCCGCCGCCGCGGCCCAGCCGCCGGCCCCGGTGGTCGAGCGCGAGCGCGGGGACGACCAGCAGGTCGGCGGTGGCGACCGCGCCGGGACCGAGCGGCGGACCGGTGGGCTCGCGCAGTCCCCGCCCGGCCGCCCGCAGCGATTGCGGGTCGGCGTACCGGGCCCAGTCCAGGTCGAGATCGTCGCGCAGCACCGGGAGCAGCAGCTCCGCCCCGGGCTCCAGCGCCGCCCGCAGCACCTCCGGCAGGTCGCCGCCGCCGGGCTCGGAGCCGACCGGCACGTACGCGGTCAGCCGGGCCGGGCGCAGCCGGCGTACCAGGGCGAGCAGTTCGGCCCGGACGCGCGCCGCCGCGTCCGCCCGCTGCGCGGCGGTCAGTGACCGACGGCGGGCGAGTAGGGCGATCCGCAATTCACGTTTCGCCTCATGCGTGACATCCGCTCCATCAGTAAATTCCGGCACGCAACACTCCTGACGCAACGCTTGCCTCGCCGTCGCTCTGTGTCAGCATCGCAGCAAGGGGCGCGGAACTTCCGGGGGGAAGCTTGACGCTACGCGGGCGGTTGACGGCGGCCTTCCTCACGGTGGTGCTCGGCCCTGTCCTGCTCGGCGCCTTCTTCGTCGGCTCGACGATGGCCACCCTCGACCGCAGCCGCTCCACCGAACGGTTGGGCCTGGCGGCGGCCGGGGTGCGTACCTCCGTGGACGCCCTCTGCCAGCAGCTGCGCGCGGCGGCCGACGCGGTCGCGCTGGTCACCGACCCGGCCGCCCGGCCCCGCGCGGCCACGCAGGTGGTGGGGCGCGGCCTGGCCGCCGCCGTGACGATCACCGACACCGCCGGCCGGACCAGCTACGCCACCCCCGGCGGCCCGGAGACACCCTGGCGGGACTGCGCCGGCGACCCGCCGGCCGGTGGGCCGGTCCGGGCGCTCGCCGCCCGGGTCCAGCTGCGCGACCCGGCCGGCACCGACCTGGGCACGGTCGCCGCCGCGCAACCCGTCGACCCGGCCTTCGTCGCCCGGCTCGCCGCGGTGACCGGCGTCGCGGTCACCCTCCTCGACGACGCCGCCGGCCCCGACCGGATCACGCACACCACCGAGACCCGAGGGGTACGCGAGGCGGTGCTGGCCGCCGCCCGCACGGTCGGCGGGGACCGGGTCGCCGAGACCGGTGACGGCCGGTACGTGCGCCGGGTCGGCCCGGTCCCGGGGCAGCCGTTGCCGCTGGTCCTCTCGGTGCCCGGGGAACGCCCGCCGCACCTGTACGCCGCGCTGGTCGGCGCGGTCGCGCTGGCGGCCCTGCTGGCCGTGGCGGCCGCCTGGCGGCTGGCCCGGGTGACCACCCGCCCGCTGGTCGAGCTGGCCGGCGCGGTGGACCGGGTGGCGCACGGCGACCTGACCGCCCGGGTGCCGGTCCGCAGCCGGGACGAGATCGGCCGGTTGGCCGGCGCGTTCAACCGGATGACCCGGGAGACCGGCAGTTACGTGGCCGCCCTCACCACCAGCCGGGACCAGCTGCGCGGGCACCTGGCGGTGCTCGGCGACACCCTGGCCAGCACCCACGACCTGCAACGCATCCTGCGGGTGATCCTGCACAGCGCGATCGCCGCGACCGGTGCCCGGGCCGGTGCCGTGCTGCTCCTCGACGGCGACGGGCTGCTCGTCGGCCGGTGCGTGGAGGGGCTGGACGGGCCCGACGCCGACCCGGCGGCCCTACGGGTGCCGGTCGGGGCGGGGGTGGTCGGCACGGTGGCCGCCACCGGGGAGCCGCTGCACGGCCGGTGGGACCCGGAGCGGGCCGGGGCGGGGGAGCCGAGCTGCGAGACGTACGTGGCGGTGCCGTTCGCCGCCCCGGGCGCCGCGGAGCTGGGCGGGCGCGGCCCGGACCGGCCCGGCCACCCGCCGGCCGACGGCGAACCGGCGCCGCCCGGTTCCACCGCGCTCGGCGTGCTGGCCCTGTACGACCGGGTCGGTGCCGCCGAGTTCGACGACGACGACCTGGTCACCCTGCGCACCTTCGCCGGGCACGCGGCGGTGGCGGTGGAGAACGTCCGGGTGCACGAGGAGGCGCAGCGGCTCTCGCTGACCGATCCGCTCACCGGGCTGTGGAACTACCGCTACCTGCGGGAGTCGATCCGGCGGGAGGTGGAGCGCGCCAACCGGTTCGGCCGGATGCTCAGCGTCCTCGCCCTCGACCTGGACCGGTTCAAGGACGTCAACGACACCTGGGGGCACGCCGCCGGGGACGCCGTGCTGGTCGAGTTCGCCCGCCGGGTACGCGGCGAGATCCGCGAGGTGGACCTGGCGTTCCGGCACGGCGGCGAGGAGTTCGTGGTGCTGCTGCCGGAGACCGACGCGCGGGGCGCGACGATCGTCGCCGAGCGGCTCGGCGCGGTGGTCCGCGACCAACCGGTGCCGGTGGACGGCCACGCGGGGGAGCCGGTCCGGGTGCCGGTGACCGTCTCCATCGGCATCGCCGTCTACCCCGACCACGCCGCCGGGGGACAGCAGGTGCTCGACGCCGCCGACGACGCGCTCTACGCCGCGAAGGCCGCCGGGCGGGACGGCTACCGGCTGGCCCGGCCGGCCGAGCCCACCCCGACGCAGGAGATACCCGTGGTGGCGGCCGCCGTGAGCCCGCCCGACGGACTGCCCCGGGCCGGTACGCCGGACGCCGCGGGCACCGGGCAGGGCGGCGCGTCTTCCGGTCCTCACCCGCCGCGGCAGAGCCGTGGCCGATAGTCTCGCGACATGTCGGAGCACTCAGCGAACCCCTCAGCGACCGCCGCGACCGGTCGCTCCCGCGCGGTCAAGGCCGTCATCCCGGCCGCCGGCCTGGCCACCCGGTTCCTGCCGGCCACCAAGGCGGTCCCCAAGGAGCTGCTGCCGGTCGTCGACCGGCCGGTGCTCCAGTACATCGTCGAGGAGGCCACCCAGGCCGGCATCACCGACGTGCTGCTGATCACCGGGCGCGGCAAGACCGCCATGGTGGACCACTTCGACCGCCGCCCCGACCTGGAGGAACGGCTGGCGAAGAAGCCCGAGCTGCTGGCCGCCGTCAAGCGCACCGAGGAACTGGCCGACATCTACACCGTCCGGCAGCCCGAGCAGCTCGGCCTCGGCCACGCCGTCGGGTACGCCGAGGCGCACGTCGGCGACGCACCCTTCGCGGTGCTGCTCGGCGACGAGTTCGTGAAGCCGTCCGAGCCGCTGCTGCCCGCGATGCTGGAGCTGCAGGCCCGTACCGGCGGGGTGGTGCTCGCCTTCTTCGAGGTCGACTCGGCCGAGACCAGCCGGTACGGCATCGCCTCGGTGGAACCCGCCGAGTCGGAGTTCGGCGACATCGCCGAGGTGGTCAAGGTCACCGGCATGGTGGAGAAGCCGAAGCCGGAGGACGCCCCGAGCAACCTGGCCGTCCTCGGCCGGTACGTGCTGCCGGGCCGGATCTTCGAGGCGATCCGGCGGACCAGGCCGGGCAGCGGTGGCGAGATCCAGCTGACCGACGCGATGGAGCTGCTGCGTACCGAGGGGGTGCCGGTGCACGCCATCGTCTACCGGGGCACCCGCTACGACACCGGCCAGCCGCTCGGCTACCTGCAGACCGTGGTGCAGATCGCCGCCGACCGGGAGGACCTCGGCGCCGAGTTCCGCAAGTGGCTGGCCGAGTTCGTCAACAACGGCGACGAGACGGTCACCTCGGCGATCCTGGACGGGGTCCGCGGCGCGTCCGGCGGTGCCGTTACATGACCGCGACGGCCGACGCCGAGGCGGCCGCGAACGAGCTGACGCCGCTCGCCGACTACCTGGGCAGTGTGCTGCGCAGGTTGCGCGCGCTGCCTCCGCTCGACCTCGACCTCACCCAGGCGTACGGCAACGTCCTCGCCGAGGACGTCGTCGCGCCGCACTCGTTCCCGGCCTTCGACCAGGCGGCGGTGGACGGGTACGCGGCGCGCTGGGAGGACATCTCCGGGGGGAGCCGGGGCCCGGGTTACGTCCCGGCCCCCTCCGGCATGCCGGGTGGCCGCAGCATCCGGCTGAACGTGGTCGGTGACCTGGGCGCGGCGAGCTGGCGACCGGTGCGGCTCACCCCCGGCTCCTGCTTCTCGGTGGCGGCCGGCGCGCCGCTGCCCATCGCCGCCGACGTGGTCGTCCCGGTGGAGTGGACCGACCAGGGCATGGCGGCGGTGGAGATCTTCCGCGCCCCCAAGCGCGGCTACGGCGTGCGCCGGGCCGGTGAGGAGCTGCCGGCCGGCACCCTGCTCGCCCGCGCCGGCACGTACGTCTCGCCGGCCCTGGTGGCGGTCTTCGCCGCCACCGGCATCGGGCACGTGGTGGTCCGGCCCAGCCCCCGGGTGGTCATCGTGGCCACCGGCGACGAACTGGTCGACGTGGGCCGGGGCAGCCAGCCCGGCCAGGTGGTGGACGCCAACTCGCACGCGTTGACCGCCGCCGCGGCCGAGGCGGGGGCGCTCGCGTACCGGGTGGGGATCTGCGACGACGACCCGGAGGGGCTGCGCGGCCTGCTGGAGGACCAGACCCTGCGGGCCGACCTGATCATCACCACCGGCGGCACCGGCACCGGCCCGGGCGACATGGTCCGCCGGATCCTGTCCCGCCGGGAGGGCGGTCGCGCCGGACCGGTGGCCTTCACGGAGGTCGCCCTCTATCCCGGAACGGCCCTCGGGTTCGGTACGGTCGGCGCCGAGGAGGTGCCGGTGGTGTGTCTTCCCGGTGAGCCCGGCGCGGCGCTGATCGGCTTCGAGGTGCTGGCCCGCCCGGCCATCCAGTTGCTGGCCGGGGCCGAGCCGGTGTTCCGGCCCAGCGTCCGCGCGCACCTGCTGGAGACGGTCTCGTCGCCGGTGGGGCTGCGCGAGTTCCGTCCCGCGCACGTCGCCGAGCGGCGCGGCGGCGGGTACACGGTCCAGCCGCTGGCCGGCGGGCCGTTCACCCTCTCCGGGCTGGCCGAGGCGAACGGCCTGCTGGTCCTCGGTGAGCGGGTGACCACCGCCGCCGCCGGCTCGACTGTGGACGTGCTCCTGCTGGACCGGCGCCGGTGATCTTCCGACGCCCGCCGGGCTGGCCGGCGGTGCTGGTGGACGGTGCCGTGGTGCTGCGCCCCTACCGGCGGGCGGACGCGGTGGCCTGGTCGGAGATCCGCCGCGCCAACCGGAGCTGGCTGTCCCCGTGGGAGTCCCACCTGCCCGGGAGCTGGGACGAGTCGAACTCGCCGTCCGCCTTCCGGTTCGTGCACGCCGACCAGCGCCGCTCGGCGCGTACCGGTGAGGGCATGCCGTTCGCGGTCTGCCTGCGCGAGCACGGGCGGGAACGACTGGTCGGGCACCTCAACGTCGGCAGCATCGTGCGCCGGGCGTTCTGCTCCGGGTACGTCGGGTACTGGGTGGACGCCCGGGTGGCCGGCCGGGGAGTGATCCCCACCGCGGTGGCGCTCGCCGTGGACCACGCCTTCGGCCCCGGCGGACTGCACCGGGTGGAGGTGAACATCCGCCCGGAGAACACCCCGTCGCGGCGGGTGGTGGAGAAGCTCGGCTTCCGCGAGGAGGCCTACCACGTGCGGTACATGCACATCGACGGCGCCTGGCGCGACCACATCGGATACGCGATGACCAGCGAGGAAGTGGCCGCCGAGGGTGGCCTGCTGGCGCGGTGGCACCGCGTACGTGACAGTCGAGGGTGAAGCGTCCCACCCGTCACGCCCCGGCGCGGCGTCCCGGGAACCCGGTCGGCGGCCCGTAACCTCAAGTAACTGCAAGCTGTGGCAAGCGCTGCCCTACCGCACGATCTGCGCCGTAAACGACCGGCGACGGAACAAGTTGCGGCCAGGCGGCGCTCGCCCCGAATTCGGTGACGGGAGGGGTGAGGGTGCCGACCTCGGTGCTCCTCGCCGTCCTCGCCGCTGCCGGCCTGCTCGCTCTCGCTCCGGCGCTGGTCCGCCGGTACGACGCCACCGAGCGGCTGGTGGCGGAGCGGGCGCAGTCGACGGCCCGGGTGCTCCAGCGCCGCCGTCGACGTCGCACCGTGCCCGGACGACGGCCGGTGCATCCGCCCCGCGCGCTCGTTGTGACACTCAGTGAGGATGCGGGCACGGGGAGTCTCGCTCCGCCGGTCTCCGCGCCCCCGGCGCGCCGCCGGTCGGGGCGACTCCGGTCGGTCCCGGCGAGCCCCGGCAAGTCCCGCCGACGGCACCCGCCGAAGCGCCGGCACACCCCGGCCGTCTACCGCCGTCGCCGGGTCCTCGCCGCCCTGCTGCTGCTCAACTTCGTCGAGCTGATCGGCGTGGTGCTGGTGAGCCCCGGGTTCTGGATCAGCGTCTCGGTCAGCGGCGCCCTGCTCGTGGCGTACGTCGTACACCTGCGCAAGCGGGCCCTGGCTGAACGCCGGCGGCGGCGCGCGGAGGCCCGGGAGGCGGCCTGGCTGGCGGCCCGGCAGGCCGAGGTGCGCCGGGAGCAGGCCCGTCGCGCCGCCGCCCGGCGGGAGGCACAGCGGCGGCTGGCGGCCCAGCGCGAGGCGGTCCGGCGTACCGCGATGGGGTTGGACCGGCCTGCGGACCTGCCGCCCGCGGCCGGTGGCGGCTCGGTCTCCTACCGGCGCGCGGGCGGCCTGCGCGGCCGGCCCTACCAGTCGGGCCGGGGGGCCTGAGCCGTCCCCGACCGGCCCGGCGAAATTTCTTTCGCCGGCCTGTCGAATCCGGCCCGGCCCGTCCGTCGGGATGGTGAACGGCAGGCTCGACCCGAGGGAGCACAACAATGGGCAGGATCGTCGCCAACTTCTTCATCTCGCTGGACGGCGTCGTGGAGCGGCCCGACCAGTGGCACTTCCCCTACTTCGACGAGGAGATGGGTGCCGCGGTCGGCCGGGGGATGCAGCAGTCCGAAGCCTTCCTGATGGGGCGTCGGCTGTACCAGGAGTGGGCCGGGTACTGGCCGGAGCAGACCGAGGACCAGGACTTCGCCCCGTTCATCAACGCGCTGCCCAAGTACGTCCTGTCGCACACGCTCACCGAGGCGACCTGGCAGAACACCACCGTGCTCGGCGGTGACACGGCCGCCGAGCGGCTGCGCGAGATCAAGGCGGGGCACGAGGGCGAGATCGCCATGTCCGGCAGCGCCACCACGGTCCGCTGGCTGCTGGCGAACGGCCTGCTCGACGAGCTGCGCCTCCTGGTCCACCCGATCGTGGTCGGCCACGGCCAGCGCCTCTTCGAGGACACGCCCACCCACCCGCTGCGGCTGGTGGCGTCGGAGACCTTCAAGTCCGGCGTCCTCAATCTCACCTACGCCCCCGCCTGAGCGTCCCCGCTGCGGAGGTCTGGGGATTTTTGGGTAGCTATGGCGGCCTTCTGCTTCCAAGATCTCCGCATCCGGCGGGG
The DNA here is from genome assembly GCF_900089595.1 of Micromonospora auratinigra. Taxonomy (GTDB): domain Bacteria; phylum Actinomycetota; class Actinomycetes; order Mycobacteriales; family Micromonosporaceae; genus Micromonospora; species Micromonospora auratinigra. Next base: position 5,698,266 of record NZ_LT594323.1, read on the forward strand.
TGGTTCGCGGGGGAGGGGGGTGAGCTGTTAGCCTTGTCGCGGCCCGCCCGGTGAAAGCCGGGTGGGACCGACGCCGGTACGCCGGCGGAGGGGCTGTGGCGCAGACCGGTAGCGCACCTCGTTCGCATCGAGGGGGTCAGGGGTTCAAATCCCCTCAGCTCCACCCAGCAAAAGGGCCGTCTCCCGTACCGGGAGGCGGCCCTTTTCCGTGACGACCTGCGCGTCGGGTTCGGTCAGGGTGACGGCTCGTGGAAGTAGACGGTGGCCGACCACCAGTCGCCGTCGGCAGAGACCTCATCATGCAGAACGACGTCCTGAATCTCGATGCCGGGCTGTTGGTCGAGGAGGTCGGCGAGGCGACGTAGCAGCGTCGGCACGCCCGCCTGGCTCGCCAGTGAGAAGTGCTTGATGGTCCAGGACTTCGGTTCCGGCGGCATGGCGGCAGTCTGCCAAGGGTCCCGACACCGGTCGGGGTACTCGTACGGCATGCCGTCATGATCCTTTCCGGGGGCGGGTACGCCTACGGCTGACCGACCGCCGTGTCGTGCAGCAGCGCGGTGAGTTCACGGGCCCGGCGCTCGCCGGGAAAGTCCCCGGCGAACAGATCTGGCGGCGGTCGCGACCGTACGCCGTCTGCGGTATCCGCCGCCCCGCCCGTGCCAGGTCACACCGAGGAAGGGAACCGGGACGACCGGCCCGTCGGGGGTGTCGACGACTCCGACGTAGCTGCGGCCACCGGCCCGGGCTGTCCTGCGCGTCACAGGGCGGAGGGTATCCGGAGACCACCGCACCGGGTGTCCCAATTGTGGTCGCGGGCGTCGCTGCCGTACCGGGAGGATGGCGGGGTGACCACCGAGAAGCTGATCCTGCTGGTCGACGACCTCCGCTCCTTCGTGGACGGTCGGTCCGCGGAGGTGGCCCGGACCAGCGCGGCCGGTGTCGAGGCGCTGGAGCGGCACCGCGACCGGCGGCTGGACGAACTGTGGCTCGACCACGATCTCGGCGGGGACGACACCGTCTGGCCGGTCGTCGAGGTGCTGGAACGGGCCGCGTTCGAGGGCCGCCCGTACGACGTCGGCGTGGTCCACGTGCACTCGGCGAACCCGGCCGGCGCGGAGCAGGTCGGGCAGGCCCTGCGGCGCTGGGGTTACCAGGTCCGCCCGGCCGCCGGTTCGCCGGAGGTCGGCTACCTGGACGAGGCCGGGTAGTGCCGGCCGGGGAGCTGCTGCGCCGGGCCGCGACCGAGGTGGGTGTCGCCCCGGGGGCGTTGGAGGTGCTGGCGCAGCGCGCGGGGCGACTGGTGACGCGGGCCGGCGACGTGGTGGTCAAGGTCTGCGCCGAGGCGGGCGGCTTCGCGGCCGAGGCCCGCGCGGTGCGGCTGCTGGGGGCGGCCGGCCTGCCGGTGGCCCGGGTCCGGGTGGTCCGCGACGGGCCACCGGGCGTCATCGTGCTGGACTGGACCCCGGGCCGCGCGGTCCGCGCCGACGACGATCCTGGGGTACGCCGCCAGGTCGTGGACCTGCTCACCCGGGTTCACCGCCTGCCGGCCCGACCACCGTACGGCGGGACCAACCCGGACCTGGTGACCTGGATCGACGGCTGGTCCCGTCATGCCCTGCACCGCTGGGCGCGGTCGGCCGGAGGCGATGACGTGCGCGCCGCCGGGAGCTGGTACCGGCGGGTCCGACCGCTGGTCGCCGGCCGGGCCGGTTCGCTGGTGCTGCTCGACGGCGCGGCGGAGCACTTCGTCGTCGGGCCGGACGGGCGGGTGCGGCTGATCGACGTGGCGGAGCTTCAGCCCGGTGATCCGGTGATGGACCTCGCCGTGCTGAGCCTGGCGACGCCGGCCGTCCTCGCCGGAGTCCTGGACCATTACCACCAGTCCGAGGTCACGGCGGAGCACCTGACGGAGCTGCTGCCGTTCCACCGGTTCCTGCGCGCGCTGGCCGCCGCCGACTGGGCCACCGACGTACGCGATGATCCGGCCGCCGGCGCGGCCTGGCGGGACCGGGCGGCCGCCGAGCTGGCCCGGGCCACGTCCGGGCGGTGAGCCCGGCTCGGCGGAGCAGCCGGGCGGACGGTCGGTGGCCGCTGCCCACCGACTCGGATGATCTTCGCTGCTCGGGCTTTCTCCTGGTCCTGCTTGCCTCTAGGCTGCTGCCCAATGCCCGGCGGGTGCCGGGCGACTTCCACGGGGGCGGAGGTACGTACGTGCGGGGCAACCTTGTCGCACGATTGATGGTCGCGGTGCTCGGTGCCGCTGCCGGCGCGGTGGCGCCGCTGGCGGCCGGGGTGGCGCACGCGGAGGGCCCGGTCGGGCTCGGTCTGCAGAACTTCACGCACCTGGTGGTCGATCCGGCGCACGGCCAGCTCTTCGTCAGCCAGGGCCGCTACACCAGCGACCTGCGGGTGACGGACCTGAACGGCGGCGCGCGGCGGACGATCCCGAACCTTCCGGGCGCGACCGGGATGGCGCTGAGCCCGGACGGTGCGACGCTCTACGTCGCGCTGGTCCAGGGCAGCGCGGTCGCCGCGATCGACACCGCCACGCTCACCGAGAAGGCCCGCTACGGCCTCGGCGCCAGCAGTTGCCCGGAGTGGCTGGCGCCGGCCGGTGGCAAGCTCTACGTCGGGTACGGGTGCAGCACCGGCAAGGGCATGCTGGCCTCGATCGACGTGCGCGGGGCGACGCCGGTGGTGGCCCTGGACCTGCCGCTCGCCGGCGGCACCTACTACGACGCGCCGTTCCTGGTCAGCTCCCCGGCCAACCCGGGCCGGCTGGTGGTCCTGGACCGTACCGGCGTGAACGTCCGCCTGCCGGCCCGGGCCACGCTGTACGACGTCTCGTCCGGCACGCCGTCACGGGTCGCCGCCGTGCCGCCGGAGGCGTGCAGCGCTCTCCAGGACGCCGCGGTCAGCGCCGACGGCAGCCGGGTCGTGCTGGCCTGCTCCTACGTGGACGACCCCGCGTCGGAGTACGCGCAGCCGGGGAGCGCCCACCTGGCCTACTCCCTGACGGACCTCACGCCCGCCGGCACGTACCCCTCGGCGACCTCGCCGTACGCGGTGGCGACCGCTCCCGACGGGGCCCACGTGGTGCTCGGCACCACTGCCGACTCGATCCACGTGGCGCGGCCCGACGGCACCCCGGTCCGCCGCTACGACCTGCCCGCCGGCCACAACGTCGAGCGCCAGGGCCTGGCGGTCGGCGCCGACAGCCGCACCCTCTACGCGGTCACCACCGACCAGAACCACGAGAACCCGGTCCTGCGCCGCCTGACCGACTACCGCACGGCCGGCTCCACCATCCTGCTCGCCGCCCCGGCGACGACGCCCCGCACCAAACTGTTCACCGTCGACGGCTCGCTGTCGTTCGCCGGGGCGCAGGTGTCGTCACCGCGCACCCTGCGGGTGGTCAAGCAGGACCTGACCGGCAGCCACCCGCTGGCCGACGTCACCACGGACACCGCCGGGAAGTTCTCCTTCTCCGACGTGCCGCTGGTCGGCGGGCCGGTCACCTACACGGTGAGCTTCGCCGGGAACGGCACCCAGCCCGGCGCGAGCCGGTCGGAGACGGTGCAGGTCTCGCGTACCGCCACCGCGCTGAGCCTGACCACGAAGGTGGCCACGCTGTCCTCGGGCCGCGGCACCACGGTCACCGCGCAGCTCGGCACCACCTACCGCAACCGCACCGTCTGCCTGTACGCGCAGCCCTCCGGCGGGGCGCGCCGGCAGCTCAGCTGCGGCGAGGTGGACGGCTACGGCCGGCTGACGGCCAGCTGGCCGCAGCACCGGGGGGTCAGCTTCACCGCGACCTTCGCCGGCGACGAGCGCAACGCGCCGGCCGAGGTCGCCGCGCGGTCGTACGGCACCCTGCTGAAGCCCGGCGTGTTCCGCGGCAACTGACCGGGGCGGGGCGGATGGCCGCATCCGCCCCACCCCGGGTCAGCCCAGCCAGCGCACGCCCTGGGCGATCCGGACCAGCTGACTCCGGTGCCCGCCCGCAACCGGCCCTGGCTGCGACACGTCGCGTATCACGAAATGCAGTCCGACCGACAACCATCCACCGTGGAAGTCGGCCACCACGATCAGGTCGCCCTGGTTGAGCAGGTAGGCGGGGCGTCCCTGGATGTCCGGGAGCCGCTCGTAGCGTTCGAGCTCACCCGCCGACGGCATGTCCCGGGGGTCGGACGACCAGTCGATGCGGTAGCCGGTGCCGGTGTCGATCCGAGGGCTCTCGCTGGTGAGCCCGTCCTCGGTGGTCCCGGTGATCGGCTTTCCGGTGTTCCGACCCGACCCGTCCTGGTACCGCACCGTGAACCGGCTGCTGTCGTTCCCCACGGCGGCGAGCTGCTGGCCCTTCGGCAGGTACGTGGTGGCGAGCGGCACCCGGATCGGGCCGGTGTCCTGCTCGCTGATGTGCTCGGCGATCCGCCGGGCGGTCGCCGCCAGGCCGGTCACCGCCGGTCCGCCCGGCTGGCCGTCGCCGTACTCGACGTCGACCCAGCGACCGGACGGGAGCGGGAAGCAGACGAACGCCCGGGTCGCCCGGACGGCCAGGTACCCGGGCCGCCCGTGGACGGTGAGCGGCGTCCACCCCCGGGTGTTCACCGGGCCCGGCCACCCCGACTGGTCGATCGACACGCTCAGGTACCGGCCGCCGGCCATCGGGTACAGGACGCTCTGCTCGCGGGGGCCGCAGCTGCGCAACGGTCTGGCCAGCCCGGTCGGCAGCCAGCCGAAGCGCAGTCGGCACTGCTGCGGCGGCACCGGCGTCACCGGCTCCTCCGACGGCCGGCCGGTGGGGCGGGGCGTCGGGTTCGCCGGCGAGCCGTCCGCCACGCCGGTCGGCCGGTGGTCGGGCCGGCCGATGAGCACCGCCGTCCCGGTGAGCGCGAGTACGGTCAGCGCGGTCACCCCGACCGAGAGGTACCGGTGGTGCCGGCGGCGGCGGGTGATGCCGGCGCGGATGCCGGCGAGGACCTGGTCGGGGTCGGGGGTGTGGCGTTCGCCTTCGGCGAGGGCCTGGGTCAGTCGCGGGTTCATCGGGTCTCCTCCAGTTCCCGGTCCAGGCGCAGGGTGGCGAGGGCGCGGGCGCGGTAGACGCGGACGGATGCGATGGCGCAGTCGAGGACTTCGGCGATCTCACCGTCGGAGAGGTCTTCGTAGTAGCGCAGCACCAGGACGGCGCGGTGTCGGGGCGGCAGGGTGGCCAGCCGGGTCCACAGGTCGTCGCGTTCGGCGTGGCCGTCGGCGTGGTCGGGGCGGTGTTCCTCGACGGGCCTGCGGGCCTGGTCCAGGGCGGCGCGGCGGGCCCGGCGGCGGCGAAGCGAGAGGTGTTCGGTGAGGATCATGCGGCGTAGGTAGAGGTCCGGGCGGTCCATCCGTGAGATCCGGGTCCAGCGGGCATGGGCGCGGATCATCGCGTCCTGGACGACGTCCTGGGCGAGGTCCCGGTCCCCGGTGAGCACGGCCGCGTAGCGCAGCAGTGCCGGCAGTCGGGCACCGATCACGTCCTCGAAGCTCTCCACGAGCGCACCTCCTGACCCTGGAAACGTCGCCGCCGACGCCGGATGTGACACCGGCCGGGCCACGAATCCGGATCAGCCGGTGACGTCGTCCGGGCGCGCACCGAGCGAGAGGCCGGCGTCGGTGAAGCCGTGCCGGCGGTAGAAGCGCACCGCGCCGGCGTTGCGGTGATGGATGCCGGCCGACAGGTACGTGATGCCCTGCTCCGCCGCCCAGTGTCGGGCGGCCGCCAGCAGCGCCGACCCCACGCCCGCCCCGCAGGCCTCGGGCAGCACCACCGTGTGCACCTGCGCGGAGGGTTCCGGGCGCAGGATCTGGTGCTCCGGCGGCTCGGCGGAGCGCAGCACCTCGACCATGCCGACGACCCGGCCGGCGGCGTCCTCGGCGACCAGCACCGCGTCGCGTCCCCGCTCGTCGGCCAGCACGGCGGCGAAGTGGCGCCGCACCGCCGGGCCCGGCGGGACGCGGTAGACGCCCGGATCGAGGGCGAGGTGCGCCTCGGCGTTGGCCACCCGCAACGCCACGAGGGCCGGTACGTCCGCCCGGCCCGCCGGCCGGATCGTGAGCCCACCGTCGCGCATGGTCGTCGATCCTACGGTCGACGGCGGCGCGGCGGTGCCCCGCCGGTCAGCCGGCCAGTGCCGCCGTGAGCAGGCCGTACGTCTCGTCGTCGAAGGCCACCAGGCGGATCCGGGTGACCCGTGTGGGGGTCGCCCGCAGGGTGGCGACCGCGATCCTCGCCGCCCGCTCCGGCGGGAACCCGTAGACGCCGGTGGCGATCGCCGGGAAGGCGACGCTGCGGGCCCCGATGTCGTCGGCGACCGCCAGGCTGCGGCGGTAGCAGGAGGCGAGCACCTCGTCCTCGCCCTGGTCCCCGCCCTCCCACACCGGGCCGACGGTGTGGATCACGTGGCGTACCGGTGGATCCAGGTCGAAGCCGGGGGTGGCCACGGCGTCACCGGGGTCGCAGGGGGCGAGCGCCGCGCCCGCCCGGGCGAGCCGGGGGCCGGCGGCGCGGTGGATCGCACCGTCCACCCCGCCCCCGCCGAGCAGCGACTCGTTGGCGGCGGTGACGACGGCGTCGACGTCCTCGCCGGTGATGTCACCGAGCACCGCTTCGATGGTGGACATGTGGCGATGATGTCACCGCGTTGCCGCCGCCGCAGGTCCTGTCGGACCGGGAGACGAACGGGGGCCGGTCCCGGGTGGGACCGACCCCCGTCGTGGGGCGTACCGGATCAGGGCTTCCAGGAGCCCGCGGGCCGGAAGTTGTGCTGGTACTCGATGACGCCGTTCTTGTCCTTGACGTCGAGCACGACCTGGCCGGTGTTCTTGGTGCCGGCCGGCAGGTTGTTACCGGACTTGAGCAGCTTGCCGCAGCCGGAGAAGGCACCGGAGATGCCGCTCTCCTCGCTGCCGTCCGCGCCCTTCCAGCGGAAGTAGAACGGGTTGATCGAGCCGGTGCCCTTGGTGACCTCGGCGGTCACGTCGGCGATCAGGAACATGCCCTTCTTCGGCCCGGGCATGAACTCCTGGCAGGCGTCGGTCTTGGTGCGGAAGTTGCTCAGGGTGATCTGGATGGTGCCGTCGTCGTCGTTGATGATCAACGTGTCGCCCGGCTTCATGTTGAACGTCTGGTCGTCGGTCTTGCCGGGATCCGGCGTCGAGTCCGAGTCCGAGCCGGACGAGCTGGGGGTCGGGTCGGTGAAGGGGTCGCTGGGGGCGGTCGTGGGAAGGTTGTTGATCGCCTTCTCCGCCTGCTTGCCGCCGCTGTAGACGGCGAAGATGCCCCCACCGCAGCAGAGCAGCACCAGCACCAGCGCGCCGATCCCGAGGCCGATCCAGAGGCCCTTGTTGGACTTCTTCGCCGGGGCCCCGGGGAACGGCTGGCCCGGGGCGGGCGGGTAGCCGGGGCCGGACGGGAACTGGCCGGGCGGCGGCGGGTACGCCCCACCCGGCGGCGGGTAGGCCCCACCGGGCGGCGGGTAGGCCCCACCGGGCGGCGGCGGGTACCCCGCACCCGAGGTCGGCGGCGGCGGGTACCCCGCGCCCGAGGTGGGCGGCGGCGCGTACGGGTCGCCGGCCGACGGCTGCGGCGGGTACGGCGCACCCGAGGTCGGCGGCAGCGGCGCGAACGGGTCACCGGCCGGCGGCTGGGACGCGTACGGCGTACCCGAGGTCGGCGGCGGCGCGTACGGGTCGGCCGCGGGCGGCGGGGCGTACGGGTTGCCGGGCACCGGGGGCATCGGTGCGGTGGGGAACGGCTGGGTCGGCGGTTCCGGGGGCTGCTGGTTCGGGTCCTGCGATCCGAACGGAGGCTGAGGGTGGCTCACCGTACTCCTTGGCGCCTTCGGGAGATCTTCAGTCGCAACGACGGTACAAGCCGGCCACAAGCCGGCCGCGTGGACCTCACCCCGCTACCAGAACGGCGGCACTGCGCACCAGATCGGCGTCGACCGCGAACCGACCGGTGATCGATGCCGGCCGATCGGTCACCGGCGCCGCGTCGAGCCTCGCGCGGGCGATCCGGGCGGTGAAGGTGCCGGCGTCCGGGTCGAGCGTGACGCGTGCGTCGGGGAAGTCCAGCCAGGTGCCGACCACCGGCCACCAGACCTTGTAGACGGTCTCCTTGACGCTGAACAGCACGGTCGGCCAGGGGATGCCGGCGGGCAGCCGGGCCAGCTCCGCCTCCTCCTCGGGCAGGCACACCTTCCGGCGTACCCCGGGGGTGAGTTCCCGGTGGCGCTCGGCGTCCATGCCGACCGACCGCAGCTCGGCGGCGCGGGCGACGGCCGCGGCGCAGTAGCCCCGGGTGTGGGTGATGGTGCCGACCACGCCGGCCGGCCAGACCGGGGAGCGGTCCGGCGCGGACGGGACCGCGACGGCCGGCAGGCCCAGCTCCGTCAGGGCCCGGCGGGCGCAGGACCGGCCGGCGGTGAAGTCGCGGCGGCGGCCGGCCACCGCACGTTCGCCCAGGCAGGCGAGTTCGGCCGGCAGCAGCTCGGCGGACCAGTCGTCGGGACCGGCCACGGCCACCGCGACGGCCGGTGGCAGGAGATCACGCACCGGGGCACCTCCGCGGGAACATGGCGTCGGCGGCAACCTACCGCAACGATGTAACGCCGGAGCGTCGTGGGACGCTGCTCTGGTGGCACGGGGGATCGTCCACAGTGAGAGGGAGTGCGATGACGCGTGGCGCGGAACCGTCGGAACAGGCGTCGGGGGAGCACGCACCGGTGGCCCCGGACTGGACCTGCGGGTCGTGCGGCCACGACTGGCCCTGTGACACCAAACGCGACCGTCTGCTGCACGAGTACCGCGCGGACCGGGCCTCGTTGAGCGTCTATCTCGGCTCGTGTCTGGCCGCCGCCAGTCACGACCTGCGTGCCGCCCCGACGGCCGCGCTCCAGGACCGGTTCATCGGCTGGGTGCCCCGGGGTCCGCGTATCGCCTGACCACCGTCGCCCGCGGCCACGGCTCCGGGCCGGCGTTCCGCTGTGCCGGTCCGGAGCCGTGCTCCGCTGCGGGTCAGGGTCGGCGGGGTCGCCGGGTGAGGGCGAAACCCACCACGCCGGCCACCGCGGCGAGCACCCCACCGGCCGTGGTCCAGACCCAGCGCGAGCCGGGCTCCGGCAGCCAGCCGGTCAGGCCGGTCCCCTCGTCGTCCGCCGCTGTCGGGGCCGGTTCGGCGGTGAGCACGGTGCCGGCCCGGGTGTTCGGCACCAGGGGCGTCGCCAGTCGGCCGTCGTCGCCCGACGCGCCGCCGTCGCCGTCCGCGTCGACCAGCAGGTCCACCTCGATCGGCAGGCCCAGGTCGGGCTCCGGCAGATCGGTCACCGAGAGCCGGACGTAGTAGGTGCCGGGCAGCGGGTCGGCCGACCAGGGTTCCGCCCAGGGGCGTACCCGCCGGAGCGTGCAGCCGAGGGCGACACTGGCGGCGGCGGCGTCGGCGGTGGGGGTCTGCGCCCCCGCCGTGCAGGCCTGCCGGCGGCGCAGCCCGTCGAAGACGTCCACGGTCCAGGTGGACGCGCCGCTGCGCCCCTTCGGGAAGGTGACGGTGGCGGCGATCTCGTGGACCTGCCCGGCGTCGGCCCGGAACGACCAGTAGAGGTGGTCACCCGTCGAGGCGCCGACCCGGACCGGCTGGCCGGTGGTGATGGTGGTGGCGGTCAGGAACGAGGTGCCGGCCTTGGTGACGGTCGCCGCGCCCGGTGACGGGGTGGGTGCGGCGGAGGCGGCCCCGGGGGCCAGGGCCAGCCCGGCGACGGCCAGCGCCGCCGCGGAACGGATCAGCGTACGCATGCTCAGTTCTCCCTCCAGGTGGCGACCCACCAGCGGGTGAGCAGCCCGGCGACCAGTCCGGTGACCAGCCCGGCCAGCGTGAGCAGGAGCAGGAGTGCCCAGCCCCGACCGAGGTCCGGCCCGTCCGGGGCGGGGGACGCGCCGACCACGTCGACGGTCAGCTCCAGCGGCATCCCGGGAGTGGCCCGGGTGCCGGGGCGGGGTGCGAAGGCGTTGCTGACCACCAGGCAGACGGTCTGCGCCGTCGCCGGGCCGCTCGGGGTCGGCTCCGGCTCGTCCGCCGTGCCCGACCAGCGCAGGCCGGCGGAGATGACGTCGGTACGGCCGCTGCCGGCGTCGACGCCCCGGACGAGTTCCCGGCCGTCCGGCGCGGTGGCCCGCAGCAGCACCCCGTAGTCGGGGTTGACCGGGCGGTCCAGCGCGACGCTGACCGAGGCGCGCAACTCCTGCCCGGACCGCACCGGCACCCGGTACCAGCGGTGCTCGGAGAACGCCTCCCGGTCGGTGTAGACGCCGGGGCCGAGCAACGGCGCGTCGGCGCACCCGGCGCTGCCTCCGACCTGGGTCGGGGTGGCGGTGTAGGTGTCCCGGGCCCGGTCCACCAGCTGCTTGATCCGACCGGTCAGCTCGTCGGCGCTCTGCGCGGCCGTGTACGTGCCGCCGGTCGCCCCGGCGATGCAGAGCAGCTGCCGGCGTACCTTCTCGTCGGGGGCGAGGCCGAGGGTGTCGACGACCAGCCGGGTGCCCTGGGCGGCCAGTTCCCGGGCCACCTCGCACGGGTCCGGCGGGGCGCAGGTGTCCTCGCCGTCGGTGATCAGCACGATCCGGCGGGTGGTGCTGCCGGTGCCCAGGTCCTGGGCGGCGGCCCGCAGGGCCAGCCCGACGGGGGTGAAGCCGGTCGGGCGCAGGGTCGCCACCGCGGCCTTGGCGCGGGCGCGGTCCACGGTGCCGACGGGCACGATCTGCTGGGTGTCCAGGCAGCCCTGCTTCTTGTCCTTGCCCCGGTAGGTGGCGCCGAGCACCCGGATGCCGAGCTGGGTGGAGTCCGGCAGCGCGTCCACGACCTCGTTGAACGCCTGCTGGGCGACGGCGATCCGGCTGCGCCCGTCGATGTCGTCGGCGCGCATCGAGCCGCTCACGTCGAGGACCAGTTCGACCTTCGGGGGCTCGGCCGGGGGCTCGGCGGTCTCGTTGTCGGCCCGGGCCGGCACGGGACCGATCAGCGCGGTCGTCGCCAGCAGTCCGAGAAGGACGGCTGTCGATCGTCTCTTGTTGATCACTGGGCGAAGTGTAGTGAGATCCACTCTGGATGATCATTTGGGTGGCCCGATGGCCATCCATCGAGGTCCGCCGATTGCTGTGAGGTGGTGATCAGCGGCTGCGTCCGGCGCCGGCCGGCCGGGCCGGAACGGTAAGGAATTCGTTATGTTCCGGCCAGGTGACCCACCGTTATCTGTCGGATGTAAACCATTTGCGGGGTGGCGCAATCGTCGGAAATCTGACCCGGGGTGACCCGTTGTGCGAGTGCGGGACTGTGGTTAAGCTCTTCATGCGCGCCCCAATCGCCCGCTTCCCCCGTGGCAGGCGATCGGGGCGCGCTTTTTTGTGTCCCGGCCACGCCCGGACCCTCTCCCCGGCCCCGCCCGGACCCTCCGCCGAGCTCCGCGCAACCGAAAATCGCGGCCCGGTGGAGTCCCACCGAGCCGCGATCGAGCCGTGCTCCGGGTCAGATCCAGCGGCCGTCCAGCCACATCCGGGCCGACCAGTCCGCGTACGGCAGCAGCCGGCCCACGAAGATCGGATAGAAGTAGCCGAAGCAGAGGGCGACCAGCAGCACGTACGCGCCGACGATGATCCCGCCCACCAGCCGGCGGTCGGAGACGTCCTGTTCGCTCGGTGGCGCCGCCGTACCGGTCGCCGGGGCGGGCGTGACGATCGCGCCGAGCACGTAGACCACCGCCAGCACCAGGAAGGGCACCGCGGGGGCGGCGTAGAACGAGAACATCGTCCGGTTGTCCAGCGCGAACCAGAACCAGGGCAGCAGCGCGACGGCGACGGTCAGCAGGATCGCGCCGGCCCGCCAGTCCCGCCGGGCCAGCCCCAGCCAGGCCGTGGCCGCCAGCGCGGGCAGGAACGACCACCAGAGCAGCGGGGTGCCCAGCAGCAGGATCTCCGACGCGCAGCTCGGCGCGCCGCAGTTGCCGTCACCCGACCAGTAGAAGGCCACCGGCCGGCCCAGCAGCAGCCACTGCCACGGCCAGGACTGGTACTTGTGCGGATCGTCGAGCTGGGTGTGGAAGCCGTACGCGGCCTTGTGGTACTCCCACAGGTTGATCAGCGGCCCGACCCACGGGGTGTCGCTCAGCCCCGGGGTGTTCGGGTACCGGCTGGCCAGCCGGTAGTAGCCGTCGTCGCTGAGCAGCCAGCCCGACCAGGTGGCCAGGTAGGTGCCGACCATCAGCAGCCCGGCCAGGATGAGCCAGGGCAGCTCGTCGAGCAGGGCGTCCCGCCACGGGTGCCGGACGCCGGCCGAGCGCCGGACGCCCACCTCCCAGAAGATCACCAGCAGGGCGAAGGCCGGTACGAAGTAGATGCCGCTCCACTTCACCGCGCAGGCGCAGCCGAGCAGCACCCCGGCGGCCAGTCGCCACCAGGGCCAGTCCCGCCAGGTCGACGGCGGCCGGCCCGCGCGCCCCGGCAGCGACGGGTCGAGCCCGGCGTCCAGCGCCCGGGTCCAGCGCCGCCGCCGGGCGTCCCGGTCCAGCACCAGCGCGCCGAACGCGGCCAGCACGAACAGCAGCAGGAAGATGTCGAGCAGCGCGGTGCGGGAGAGCACCAGGTGGAAGCCGTCCAGGGCGAGCAGCAGGCCGGCCGCGCAACCCAGCACCGTGGAACGGAACATCCGCCGGGCGATGCGGACCAGCATCAGCACCGACAGGGTGCCGGCGACGGCTGCCGCGAACCGCCAGCCGAACTCCGGGGCGGTGGTCATCAGGTGTCCCGGTACGGAGATCTTCAACTCCGCGTCCTGGTAGCCGAAGGCCCACTCGCCGAGCCCGATGAGCCACTTGCCCAACGGCGGGTGCACCACGTACGACGGGCCGCCGTCCTTGTAGTTCCACTCGACGCCCCGGTCGATCAGCCCGTACGCGTCGCGGGCGTAGTAGATCTCGTCGAAGATCTTGCCCTTGGGGCCGCTGAGGCCGACGAACCGCAGGATCGCCGCGATCACCACGACCACGGTGGTGGCCAGCCAGGCGCGCCCGTCGAGGCGGGCGTCGACCGTGGCGAGCCGCCGCCGGATGATCGCCGGAACCCCGCCCGCGCCGCTGGTCACCGCCCCGGCGTCCGGGTCGGTCGGGGGCTGGTCGCCGCTCGTCGGGTCCGAACCGGCCCGACCCGCGCTCGCGCTCTGTGCTGTCGACGCACTCGTCACCCGGAGATCGTAGGCTGCGAAGGTGCCCGGTGGCGCCTGTCGTCCCCGAGATTGGTACGACTGTCGATGAAGGAGCGCACTTCGTGGGTGAAATGTCCGAGGTGGGGCGCCTCGTGCTGCTCGGCGCACCGCTGGGCAACCCGGCCGACGCCTCGACCCGGTTCCGCGAGGTGCTCGCCACCGCCGACGTGGTCGCCGCCGAGGACACCCGGCGGCTCACCCGGCTGGCCCGGGACCTGGACGTCACCGTGGCCGGCCGGATCGTCTCCTACTTCGAGGGCAACGAGGAACGGCGTACCCCCGAACTGGTCGACGTGCTCGCCGCCGGCTACACCATCGCGCTGGTCACCGACGGCGGCATGCCCAGCGTCTCCGACCCCGGGTACCGGCTGGTCCGGGCCGCCGTCGACGGCGGCTTCCCGGTCACCGCGGCGCCCGGCCCGAGCGCGGTGACCACCGCGCTCGCCCTGTCCGGGCTGCCCTGCGACCGGTTCTGCTTCGAGGGCTTCCTGCCCCGCACGCCCGGTGCCCGCCGGTCCCGGCTGCGTGCCCTGGCCGCCGAGGAGCGCACCCTGGTGTTCTTCGAGGCCCCGCACCGGATCACCGGCGCGCTGGCCGACCTGGCCGCCGCGTTCGGCCCGGACCGGCCCGCCGCGCTCTGCCGCGAGCTGACCAAGACGTACGAGGAGGTGGTCCGCCGGCCGCTGGGCGAACTCGCCGAGTGGGCCGCCGGGGGCGAGCCCCGGGGTGAGATCACCCTGGTCGTGGCGGGTGCCCCGGCCACCCCGGCGGCCCGCCCCGACGACGACACGCTGCGCGCCGCCGTCGCCGAGCGGGAGGCCGCGGGCCGCTCCCGCCGCGACGCCATCACCGAGGTGGCCACCGAGTACGGCCTCCGCCGCCGCGACGTCTACACGATCGTCCACGCCTGACCCCCGGCGCTCGCTTTCGGCGATCTTGCACTTTCGGCCCGGGCATTCCTCTCGAACCGGACGGAATTGGGGCCGCAAGTGCAGGATCGGCGCGCGGTGTCGCCGGGGCGTGGGTCGTCACGGCGGGGTGGGGGTTGGCGGGGTCACCAGGCGGTGGCGAGGAAGCCGAGGGTGATGGCCAGGGGGCCGCCGAGGGCGACGGCCAGCGCCCAGCGCCGGTGGCGGGGGTCCGGCAGCCGGGTCGCGCCGGTCCACCGGGCGATCCCGGCGGCACAGCCGGCCACCAGCAGCAGGCCGAGCAGCCACCGCAGGTGCCGGCCGACGCCGCTGTCGGCGTACGCGGTGCTGCCCTGCGGTCCGGTCATCCGGGCCGGCAGGACGGTGCCGGTGGCGGTGCGCTCGGCGGGCACCCCGCTGACCCGGACGCCGTGGGCCACGAAACGTCCCGACTCGGCGCGGAAGATCCCCCGGCAGCGCTGGGCCAGCCCGCCGCCCGAGCAGCTCGTGATCGCCACGCTCCCGGCCGTCGAGTGCCCCACCGCCAGCCAGAGCGGCCCCGCGCTGACCCAGGCGAAGAAGGCCGCCAGCAGGCTCAACGTCACCAGCGCGGCCAGCCCGGTCAGCGGGTCCGGCGGGTGGCCCGGGCGGGTCCGGGCGCGCCGGGCCGACGGTCCTGACCCGCGCCGGGCCTTGCGGGTCTCCTCCCGCAGCGGCGTGCCGTCCCAGTGCACCTCCTCGATCGGCGCCCAGAAGACGTCGTCGCCGTCGTCGCGGGTGCCGCCGGGGGAGGGCAGTCGCTGCCAGCGGGGCTGGCGCACCGGCACCCGACGCGGTACGGCGTCGACGGGCGCGCCGGTGGTCGGCTCCACCTCGACCGGCGGGTCCGTCGGGTCCAGCCGGGGCTGCGGCGCGACACCGCCGCCCCGGGTCGCCCCGGCCGGCGACGCCCCGGGACGCGCCGTTCCCGACCCCGGCGCCGCAGGTCCCGCCGGCGCGGGACGCGGCAGCACGGGACCCGGCGGCACCGGCCCCGGTGCCGCAGGTCCCGCCGGCGCGGGACGCGGCAGCACGGGACCCGGCGGCACCGGCCCCGGTGCGGCGGGCCCCGGCGGCGCCGGTCGACCGGGCTGCCCGGTCGTCGCCGCCGAGGTCGGGCCGTCCTGCCCGGGGGCCGCTGCTCTGCTGGTCACGCCGTTCATTGGACACCGGCACGCCGGGCCGGCCGGGCAGCTCAGGCCGCGTGTCGGCGACAAAACGGACGGGGTTTCGGGGGCCGGCCGTGGCGCGGGCCCTATTGGTTCGCGGGCGACCCACGGCAATCACTAGGCTTGACGCTCATGAGTCACGTTCTCGCCGCGGTCGCCTGGCCCTACGCCAACGGCCCGCGCCACATCGGCCACGTATCCGGATTCGGCGTTCCCTCCGACGTCTTCGCCCGGTACATGCGGATGGCCGGACACGACGTGCTCATGGTCTCGGGCACCGACGAGCACGGCACCCCGATCCAGGTGCAGGCCGACGCCGAGGGGGTCACCCCGCGCGAGCTGGCCGACCGGTACAACCGGGTGATCGCCGAGGACCTGCGCGCGCTCGGGCTGTCGTACGACCTGTTCACCCGGACCACCACCCGCAACCACTACGCGGTGGTGCAGGAGCTGTTCACCGGGCTGCACCGCAACGGCTACATCGTCCCGAAGGTGACCACCGGGGCGATCTCCCCGTCCACCGGTCGTACCCTGCCCGACCGCTACATCGAGGGCACCTGCCCGATCTGCGGCTACGACAGCGCCCGCGGCGACCAGTG
The DNA here is from genome assembly GCF_900089595.1 of Micromonospora auratinigra. Lineage (GTDB taxonomy): Bacteria > Actinomycetota > Actinomycetes > Mycobacteriales > Micromonosporaceae > Micromonospora > Micromonospora auratinigra. The sequence continues at coordinate 5,714,269 of NZ_LT594323.1, forward strand.
CGACAACTGCGGCAACCAGCTCGACCCGATCGACCTGATCGACCCCAAGTCGAAGATCAACGGCGAGACGCCGGAGTTCGTGGAGACCGAGCACTTCTTCCTGGACCTGCCCGCCCTGGCCGACGCGCTGCGGCAGTGGCTGGACAGCCGGGAGGGCTGGCGGCCCAACGTGCTGCGCTTCTCGCGGAACCTGCTCGACGACCTCCAGCCCCGGGCCATCACCCGGGACCTGGAGTGGGGCGTGCCGATCCCGCTGGAGGGCTGGCAGGACCGCACCGACAAGCGGATCTACGTCTGGTTCGACGCGGTCATCGGCTACCTCTCCGCGTCCATCGAGTGGGCCCGGCGCACCGGCGACCCGGAGGCGTGGCGCCGGTGGTGGTCCGCCGACGGCGAGGGCAAGGACGCCCTCGGCTACTACTTCATGGGCAAGGACAACATCGTCTTCCACTCGGTGATCTGGCCGGCGCTGCTCGGCGGCTACTCCGGTGAGGGCTCCCGCGACGGCCGCCCCGGCGAGCTGGGCCGGCTCAACCTGCCCACCGAGGTCGTCTCCAGCGAGTACCTGACCATGGAGGGACGCAAGTTCTCCTCCTCCCGCAAGGTGGTCATCTACGTCCGGGACTTCCTGGAGCGCTACGACGCCGACGCGCTGCGCTACTTCATCGCGGTCGCCGGGCCGGAGAGCAACGACACCGACTTCACCTGGGCCGAGTTCCTCCGCCGCAACAACGACGAACTCGTCGCCGGCTGGGGCAACCTGGTCAACCGGTCGATCTCGATGGCGGCGAAGAACTTCGGCGCGATCCCGCCGATCGACCCGGCCGGGCTCACCGACGCCGACCGGGCGCTGCTGGACGTCGCGAAGGCCGGCTTCGCCACCGTCGGCGACCTGATCGCCCGGCACCGGCAGAAGCAGGCCATCGGCGAGGCGATGCGGGTCGTCGCCGAGGCCAACAGGTACCTGTCCGAGCAGGCGCCCTGGAAGCTCAAGGGCGAGGACGACAAGCCCCGGATGGGCACCATCCTGCACGTCGCCCTCCAGGTGGTCAGCGACGCCAACACGCTGCTCACCCCGTTCCTGCCGCACTCCGCCCAGCAGATCCACGAGCTGCTCGGCGGCACCGGCGTGCACGCCCCGATGCCGGTCATCGAGGAGGTCGACGACCTCGACGGCGGGCCGGCGTACCCGGTGCTGACCGGCGACTACACGGTCGGCGCGCGCTGGGAGTCCGTACCCCTGGAGGCGGGCCGGCCGCTCGCGGCGCCGAAGCCGGTGTTCCGCAAGCTCGACCCCTCCATCGTCGAGGAGGAGCTGGCCCGGCTGGCCGGCTGACCCGCACGGACGCCGCGACCCCCCGGGACGGTCCCCGGGGGTCGCGGCGCGTCCGGCCGTCAGGCGCGGACCGGCGTCGACGCGCCGATGAACTGCATGATCGCCTCGTTGGCCTCGGTCGGGTGGGTCCACGGCGTGCCGTGCGGAGCGCCCTTGAGCGTGACCAGCTTGGCGTCGGACAGCATGTTCACCAGCCGCTGGCCGGTGGCCGGGTACGGCAGCACGTTGTCCTTGTCGCCCTGGATGATCAGCACCGGGACGTCGATCCGGGGCAGGTCGCCCCGGAAGTCGGTCTGCCAGGCGTCCACCGAGTCGTGGGTGCCCTTCGCGGACGCCTGCGCGCCGATCTGCCAGTGCGCGTGGTACGCCTCCTCGCTCACCCACCGGCCCTTGTTCTCGCTGTAGTTGAAGAACGCGTCGCAGAACTGGGTCAGGTAGGCGAACCGGTCCTGGACGATGGCCGCCTGGAACCCGTCGAAGAGGCTCTTGTCGACCCCTTCCGGGTTGTCCGGCGTCTTCAGCAGGAACGGCGCCAGCGGCGCCATCAGCACCGCCCGCTGCACCCGGTTCGACCCGTACGTGCCCAGGTAGCGGGTCACCTCGCCGGTGCCCATCGAGTGCCCGACCAGGATCGCGTCCCGGAGGTCCAGCTCCGTCATCAACACGTCCAGGTCGGCCGCGAAGGTGTCGTAGTCGTACCCCGACGCCGGTTGGGCGGAGGCGCCGAACCCGCGCCGGTCGTACGTGATCGTCCGGTACCCGGCGGCCTGCAGCGGGCCGCTGATCTTCTCCCAGGTCGCCCCGTTGAACGGGAACCCGTGGATCAGCACGATCGGTTGACCGGAGCCGTGGTCCTCGTAGTACAGGTCGATCGGGGCGGAATTCTCCGTGCCGACGGTGATGAAGGGCATCTCGGGATCTCCTGGGCTCGGAATCGTGGACCCCGGCGGATTCCCGCGCCAGTGACGGTCATGCCCCCGGGTACGCGATGTCCGTCACCTGGTCGTCGGTGACCTCCGCACCCGGCGCCCAGGTCTCGTAGACGCCCCGTTCGTGGCACTGCGCCCCGGTCACCGCCACCGCGTCCGGGTCCGGCCGGCGCAGCCGCACCCGCAACCAGCCCGACTCCTCCCGCAGCACCAGGCAGGGCACCCCGCGCCAGGTCGCGTACCGGACCCGCCGGGCCGCCGCCTCCACCGGGTAGCGGGCCGCCCGGGTCATCGCCAGCAGCCGGAAGCCGCCCGGCAGGTCGGCCACCGCCTCGTACTCGCCGCCCTGGTAGCGGCCCACCAGCTGGGTGGAGCGGGGCGCGTCGCCGGTCGGCACGTACTCCTGGTCGGGGGAGAGGCCCGGCACCGCGGCCAGCAGGTGCCGCCACTGCGGCCCCACCATCCGCAGCCAGCCCCGCTGCTCCGCCTGGTACGTGTACAACACCACCTCCACCCCCTCCGCCGGATAGGCGAGCAGGCTGGCGTTCGCCGGCATCGGCAGGTCCGCGAAGTCCCGGGTGACGAACTCGGGCACCAACTGGGCGGTGCTCGGCACGAACCCGGTGCCCAGCACCGGTGGCCCCAGCCGGTCCCGGGGCGGCAGCACGGTCAGCCCGTGGTGCGCCGGCCCGACCGGCGTCTCGTAGTCGGCCGGGTCGGCGGCCCGCCAGCGCAGCGCGTACGCCACGTCCCCGCCGTCGCCGTCGCCGCGCAGCAACGCCATCCCGGCCGGCGTCCGCAGGTGCGCCACGTCGTGCTCGCGGTGGCAGAAGCCGTGCGGCAGCCACCCCCGCACGTAGCCGGCGAGCTGCCGGGCCGAGAGCACCTTCACCATCCGGGTGCCGGGCCGGATCACCGCCGACGCGCGCACCGCGGCCAGCGTCGGATCGGCGGCCGCCGCCGGCTGCTGGCTGAGCTGGTGCAGGTGCGCCCACCCGTGCTCCCGGTGCACCGGCATCAGCAGCGGCGGGTCCGCCTCCTCGGTCGGCTCCTCCGTCGCCCCGTGCACCGCCTCCACCTCGGTGGCGTGCACGAACCGCCGCCACGGGTGCACCGCCCCGGGCCGGGGCGCGAACTCGAACCCGGGCACCTCGTCGGCGCTGAACAGCTCGTACGCCGCCCCACGGGCGAGCAGCTCCGCCGGGTGGACCCGGCCGGCGTACGTCACGTGCAGCCCGGTCCGTTCGGTGGCGGGCCCGGCGGCCTGAGGGGTGACGGTCACGATCCGAACGCTAAGCGCGACACATGTTGGCCGTGTGAACAGTCGATGGCGGTCCGGGAACGCCGCCGCCCGGCGGTGTGTGATGCTGGCCGCGATGACCGAGCAGACCGAAACCCGCAAGCAGCGGGCCGCCCGCCGGGCCGGGGAGTTCCCGCCCGCCCCCGAGGCGCTGCCCGTACCCGTGCTGGACAGCCACACCCACCTGGACATCACCGTCAGCGAGGCCGGCATTCCGGGCGGGCCGGCCGACGACCCGGTCGCCGCGGCGATCGCGGTGGCCGCCGGCGTCGGCGTGGACCGACTGGTCCAGGTCGGGGTGGACGTCGCCTCGTCGCGCTGGAGCGCCGACGTCGCCGACCGCTACGGCGCGGTGCTGGCCACCGTCGCGCTGCACCCCAACGAGGCGCCCCGCCTCGCCGACCTCGACGAGGCGCTGCGCGAGATCGAGTCGCTCGCCGCCCGGGACCGGGTGCGCGGCATCGGCGAGACCGGGATGGACTTCTTCCGGACCGGCGACGAGGGGCGGGCCGCGCAGGAGGAGAGCTTCCGGGCGCACATCGCCATCGCCAAGCGGCACGGCAAGGCACTGGTCATCCACGACCGGGACGCGCACGCCGACGTGCTGCGGATCCTCGACGACGAGGGCGCGCCGGACACCGTGGTGCTGCACTGCTTCTCCGGCGACGCCGACTTCGCCCGCGAGTGCGTACGCCGGGGACACCTGCTCAGCTTCGCCGGCACGGTCACCTTCGGCAGCGCGACCGCGCTGCGCGAGGCGGCCGCCGTCACCCCGGTCGGGCAGCTGCTGGTGGAGACCGACGCGCCCTACCTGACCCCGATGCCGCACCGGGGCCGGCCCAACGCGTCGTACCTGATCCCCCTGACCGTGCGCTTCCTCGCCGAGGTCACCGGCACCGACCTGGACGAGCTGTGCGCGGCGATCTCCGCGACCGGCGAACGGGCGTTCGGGCCGTGGTGAAAGGATGCCCGGCGTGACCGGTCTCCTCGGCCCGGCGGAGATCCGGGAACTAGCCGCGCGCCTCGGCGTGACGCCGACCAAGAAACTCGGCCAGAACTTCGTGCACGACCCCAACACCGTGCGCCGGATCGTCACCACCGCCGGGCTGACCCCCGACGACGTGGCGCTGGAGGTCGGCCCGGGGCTCGGCTCGCTGACCCTGGCCCTGCTCCCGGTCGCCGCGCACGTGCACGCGGTGGAACTCGACCCGGCGCTGGCCGCCGCGCTGCCGGAGACCGCCGCCCGGTTCGCCGGCCCGGACGCCACCCGGCTCACCGTGCACCCCGCCGACGCGCTGCGGGTGACCGCCGCCGAGCTGGCCGACCCCGCCCCGACCGCACTGGTCGCGAACCTGCCGTACAACGTCGCCGTGCCGGTGGTGCTGCACCTCCTCGCCGAGCTGCCCAGCCTGCGGCACGGCCTGGTCATGGTGCAGAAGGAGGTCGCCGACCGGCTCGTCGCCGGTCCCGGCTCCAAGGTGTACGGCATCCCGTCGGTCAAGCTCGCCTGGTACGCCCGCTCCCGCGCGGCCGGCAAGGTCCCGCCGAACGTGTTCTGGCCGGTGCCGAACGTCGACTCCGGCCTGGTCGCCTTCACCCGACGGGAACCGCCCCGCGCCGACGTACCCCGGCAGACCGTCTTCGCGGTCGTCGACGCGGCCTTCGCGCAGCGCCGCAAGACCCTGCGCGCCGCCCTGGCCGGCTGGGCCGGCGGCGCCGACCGGGCCGCCGCGATCCTGACCGCCGCCGGGGTCGACCCGGGCGCACGCGGCGAGTCACTCACCGTGGAGCAGTTCGCCGCGATCGCCGCGTCGGCCCCGACCGACGGCAGCGGCGCCCAGTAGGCTGGGCGCCGTTGTCCGACCCCGCCGAGGAGCTGACCGTGCAGAAGCCGTTCGACATCCGCCTGCGCCCGCGGGACATCGCCCCGTGACCGAGGCCTGGCGACCGGACGACGAGGACGGGCCGCGGCGCGGGGCCAGCGGGCCGGTGAAGGTGCGGGTGCCCGCCAAGGTCAACCTGCACCTCGGGGTGGGGCCGCTGCGCCGGGACGGCTACCACGAACTGAACACCGTCTACCACGCGATCTCGATCTACGACGAGCTGACCGCCCGCCGGGGCGACACGCTCACCCTCACCATGGAGGGCGAGGGCGCGGGCGAGCTGGCCCTGGACGACTCCAACCTGGCGATCCGCGCCGCCCACGCGCTCGCCGGGTACGCGGGCGTGCCGCCGTACGCCCGGCTGCACCTGCGCAAGCAGATCCCGCTCGCCGGCGGGCTGGCCGGCGGCAGCGCCGACGCGGCCGCCGCCCTGGTGGCCTGCGACGCGCTCTGGGGCACCGGGCTGTCCCGCGACGAACTGGCCGGCATCGCCGCCGACCTCGGCTCCGACGTGCCCTTCCTGATCCACGGCGGCACCGCGCTCGGCACCGGCCGGGGCGAGGCGGTCAGCCCCGTGCTGGCCCGCCCCACCTCCTGGCACTGGGTGGTCGCGGTCGCCGACGGCGGCCTCTCCACCCCCGCCGCCTACCGCGAGCTGGACCGGCTCCGCGACGCCGGCAGCGCGGGCCCGCCGCTGGGCAGCACCGACGGGCTGCTCGCCGCGCTGCGCCAGCGCGACCCCCGGGTGCTCGCCGCCACGCTCGGCAACGACCTCCAGGACGCCGCGCTGACCATGCGCCCCGCGCTGGCCGACACGCTCAAGGCGGGCGAGGCGGCCGGCGCGCTCGCCGGCATCGTCTCCGGCTCCGGCCCCACCTGCGTCTTCCTCGCCACCGACGAGGCCGACGCCGGCCGGATCGCCGCCGAGCTGGAGACCGCCGGGGTGTGCCGGGAGGCCCGGGTCGCGCACGGCCCGGTGGCCGGCGCCCGCATCGTCTGACCCGGTCCCCTCCGCCGCGGCCGGCGCGCGGGACGTCCGCGTACCCTGGGAACGGGCGTCCTGAGGTGCCGGCCGGCACCGGGACGCCCTGACCATGGAAGGTGGGAAGCGTGGCCAACATCGTCAACCTGGACCGGGTGTCCAAGGGGTACGGGGCCGCCGGGCCGCTGCTCACCGACGTGTCGCTCGGGCTCGACGACGCCGACCGGGTGGGCGTGGTCGGCCTCAACGGCGCCGGCAAGTCGACCCTGCTGCGGATGCTCACCAAGCAGGAGGAACCCGACGACGGCCGGGTCACCCACCGGCGTGACCTGCGGGTCTCCTGGCTCCCGCAGAGCCTCACCCTGGCCCCCGACGCCACCGTGCGCGACGTGGTGCTCGGCACCGCCTGGCTCGGCGAGGGCATGGGCGCCGAACACGAGTGGGCCGGCGACGCCGGCGTCCGGGCCATCCTCGACGGCCTCGGCATGCCCCACCTCGGCCTCGACGCCCCGGTCGGCACGATGTCCGGTGGCGAGCGCCGCCGGGTCGCCCTGGCCGCCCTGCTGGTCCGCGACGCCGACCTGCTCATCCTCGACGAGCCCACCAACCACCTCGACGTCGGCGGCGTCGACTGGCTGGCCCGGCACCTGGTCACCCGCAAGGGCGCCCTCGTCGTGGTCACCCACGACCGGTGGTTCCTCGACGCCGTCTGCACGACGACCTGGGAGGTCGCCGACCAGACCGTCCGGGCGTACGAGGGTGGCTTCGCCGCCTGGACGCTGGCCCGGGTCGAGCGGCAGCGGGTCGCCGCCGCCACCGAGGCCCGCCGGCAGAACCTGCTCCGCAAGGAGATCGCCTGGCTGCGCCGGGGCGCGCCGGCGCGGACCTCCAAGCCGAAGTTCCGGATCGACGCGGCCAACGCGCTGATCGCCGACGTCCCCGAGCCGCGCGACACCATGTCGCTGCAGAAGCTGGCCACCGCCCGGCTCGGCAAGCAGGTGTACGACCTGGAACAGGTCACCCTGCACGCCGGCCCCAAGGAGATCCTGCGCGACGTCACCTGGCAGGTCGGCCCGGGCGACCGGGTGGCCGTCCTCGGCCGCAACGGCGCCGGCAAGACCACCCTGCTGCGGATGCTCGCCGGGATCACCCGCCCCGACGGCGGGCGCTTCGCCGCCGGGCAGACCGTGCGGCCCGCGTTCCTCTCCCAGGAACTCGCCGAACTCCCCGGCCACCTGCGCGTCCTGGAGGCCGTCGAGGAGGTGGCCAGGCGGGTCCAGCTCGGCGACCGGGAGATCAGCGCCGCCCAGCTCGCCGAGATCTTCGGCTTCGACGACCGGCGGCTCTGGACCCCGGTCAGCGACCTCTCCGGCGGTGAGCGTCGCCGGCTGCAGATGCTCCGGCTGCTCGCCGGGGAACCCAACGTGCTGCTCTTCGACGAACCCACCAACGACCTCGACACCGACACCCTGGCCGCGCTGGAGGACCTGCTCGACTCCTGGCCCGGCACCATCGTGGTGGCCAGCCACGACCGGTACCTGATCGAGCGGGTCACCGACGTCGCGTACGGGATGTTCGGCGACGGGCGGCTGGTGCACCTGCCCGGCGGCATCGACGAGTACCTGGCCCGGGCCGCCGCGGGCGGTGGCCCGGCGCCCGCCGACCTCACCCCCGCCACGGCCGGCCCGGCCCGCGCCGGCATGTCCGCCGCCGACGTACGCACCGCCAAGAAGGAACTGGGCAGGCTGGAGCGGCAGATCGCCAAGCTGGAGCAGAAGGAGGCGGGCCTGCTCGACCAGCTCGCCACCCACGCCACCGACTACGCGCGGGTCGCCGAGCTGGACGCCCAGTTGAAGGAGGTACGGGCCGAGCGGGAACGTACCGAGGAGACCTGGCTGACCCTCGCCGAGGAGCTGCCGGCCGGCTGACCTCGGCGCGGGTGGGGGGTGTGCGGCGTCACAACCCGGCGTACGGGACAATCGCCGGTGACCCCCTCCATCGAACCGGTCTTGGGAGACGCACAGATGTCCCACACCCCCGTCAACCACCCCGCGCGACCGATCTACCGGGCGATCGGCGGGCTCGTTGGTCTGTACTTCGTCGTCTTCGGCGTGCTCGGCATCATCGCCAGCGCCGGCAACGACATCCTCGCCCAGGACGACACCAAGGTCCTCGGGCAGGGCACCAACCTCGGCTTCTCGCTGCTCTCCGTGCTGCTCGGCGCGGTGATCCTGGTCGGCGTCGTGATCGGCCGCAACCTCGACGTGGCGATCAACCAGTGGCTGGCGTACGCCCTGATGGTGCTCGGCCTGGCCGAGCTGGCGTTCCTGCACACCGACGCCAACATCTTCAACTTCTCGATCGTGACCGACATGGTGGTGCTGACCCTCGCGCTGGTGCTGCTGATGGCCGGCATGTACGGCAAGGTGGGGTCGGACGACGAGCACGAGGCGTGGCAGAAGGCTCGTCTGGTTCTCTGATTTCTCTGGTTGCGCTTGTGGGTTCTCGCGGGAGCCCGACCCGCTCCGGGCGGTCGGGCTCCCGCGAGAACCGACGGTGGTTCCGGTCGACTCGGGTTCCCGGTCGACGACGGGTGGGTCCGGCTTCGGCCGGGCCCTTCGGCGTTTCTGGGGACGGGGCGGGCGGGTCGGGGTGACAATTGCCCCGAATCGGTCACCCGGCTGGAGGAGTTCCCCATGGCGCACTTTCCGGTGAACCACCCCGCGCGACCGCTCTACCGGGTGCTCTCCGGGCTGATCGGGCTCTACATCCTGGTCTTCGGCGTGTTCGGCGTCGTCGAGACCTGGGGCGACGGGCTCTTCGGCCGGGACGGCACCTACGCCCTGGGCCTGCGCACCAACCTGGCCTTCTCGCTGGTCTCCGTGATCTTCGGCGCGTTCCTGCTGGTCGGCGCCTCCCGGCGCGACAACCTCGGGCACTACATGAACCTGACCGCCGGCGCCGTCTTCCTGATCACCGGCATCCTGATGATGTCGGTGCTGCAGACCTCGGCGAACTTCCTCAACTTCTCGATGTCCACCGTCATCGTGTCCCTGCTGTTCGGGCTGATCCTGCTCGCCACCGGCCTGTACGACAAGGTCGGCACCGACGAGCACGCCGCCGACGAGCGCCGCCGCCGCGAGCACCCGGTCGCCGACGCGCACCGCTGACCGGCGCGCCCACCGCCGGGCTCAGCCCGGCTTGCGGACCGTGACCAGCCCCGGCTTCGCCTCCAGGTGCGACAACCCGCTCCACGCCAGGTTCACCAGGTGCGCCGCCACCGCCTCCTTGCGCGGCTTGCGCACCTCCAGCCACCAGCGCCCGGTCAACGCCACCATGCCCACCAGCGCCTGCGAGTACAGCTCCGCCAGCTTCGGGTCGTACCCCCGGCTGGAGAACTCCGCGCCCAGGATGTGCTCCACCTGATGCGCCACGTCGTTCATCACGCTGCTGAAGTTGCCCGTCGCCGACATCAGCGGCGACTCCCGGACCAGCACCCGGAACCCGCTGGTCTCCTCCTCGATGTACGTCAACAGCGTCAACGCCGCCTGCTCCAGCAGCTCGCGCGGGTGGCCGGCGGTCAACGCGGTGGTGATCCGGTCCAGCAGGGAACGGACCTCCCGGTCCACCACCACCGCGTAGAGCCCCTCCTTGCCGCCGAAGTGCTCGTACACCACCGGCTTGGAGACCTTCGCCCGCGCGGCCACCTCCTCGATGGAGGTGGCGTCGAACCCCCGCTCCGCGAAGATCTGGCGGGCGATCGAGATGAGCTGCTCGCGGCGCTGCGTCGCGGACATCCGGACCCGGGAGGACTGCTTCGCCGCCGGGACCGTCCGTCGCCGGGCGGTGCTGGCGTCGTTGCCGGGAACCTCGGTCATCCGGCCATCCTGCCAGGCCCGCGTCCCGCCGGACGACCGGTTACCGACCGGTCGGGTCCGACCCGGGCCGACCGGGACCATTGTCGTACGCGCGTTCTAATCTGCGCTCGTGACCGATCCGCTCGCCGCCGAAGCCCGTCGTCTGCGCGTCGAGGAGCAGCTCTCCGTTCGGGAGATCCGCGCTCGTCTCGGCCTCGGCCGCGACCGCGTGTACGCACTCCTGCGGGGCGTCCCGCCGCCGGAATGGACCCGCCGGCCACGCGCCAAGGACGATCTGCGTGCCGAGGCGCTCCGGCTGCGGGCCGACGGCCGCTCGGTCAACGAGATCGCCGCGCGACTCGGGGTGGCGAAGTCGACCGCTTACCAGTGGGTCCGGCATCTACCGCTCGATCCGGACGAGGCGACGGCCGAGCGGCGGCGCGCGCACGCGAAGCTGATGACCGATGCCCGCTGGGGCGAGCACCGGGCGGCGCGGGACGCGGCGCAGGCGGCCGAGCGCGCCCGGGCGGCGGCGGTGGTGGGCGAGCTCGACCAGCGGGCCCTGCTGCTGCTCGGCGCGGCGATCTACTGGTGCGAGGGGGCCAAGTCGAAACCCTGGCGCCGCGCCGAGAAGATCCAGTTCATCAACAGCGATCCGGGGCTGCTGGCGCTCTTCCTCCGGTTCCTGGAGGCCTGCGGCGTCGACCGGTCGGTACCGGCGTACCGGGTGAGCATCCACGAGTCGGCCGACGCCGAGGCGGCGGTCCACTGGTGGGTCGAGCGGCTGGAAGTGCCGCTGGAACGGTTCCAGCGGACGGCGCTCAAGCGGCACAACCCGGCCACGGTGCGCCGGAACACCGGCGACGACTACCACGGTTGCCTCGTGATCAGCGTGCCGCGTAGCCGCGCGCTCTACTGGCGGATCGAAGGTATGATCGCCGGGCTGTTCCGGATCGTCGACACAAACAGATCCGAATCAGTGGCCGACAGGTCTTGACGCTGCGATGGGGTGTGGGGTAACGGCAACCCGCAGGCCTTTGGAGCCTTGAGCTCCTGGTTCGAATCCAGGCACCCCAGCTCAGCAGTTTTTCGTAGGCGTGGAACGACGGCATTGTCCGGCCGGATGCGAATTGCCGTGAGCCGCGTGGTTAGCATGGCCGCGAGACTGTCGCCGTCCCGACGGGAGCCACGCTCGTGTCCCAGCCCCACCTCCGCACCGTTGTCGTGCTCGCCGCCGGTGAGGGCAAGCGGATGAAGTCCTCCCTGCCCAAGGTCCTGCACCCGCTGCTCGGTCGTACCCTCCTCGGGCACGTGCTGGCCGCGGCCGCGCCGCTCGGCGCGGACCGCACGGTGGTGGTGGTCGGCCACGGCGCCGACCAGGTCCGCGGGCACCTCGCCGAGGTCGCGCCGGAGGCCGTCGCGGTGCTCCAGGAACGGCAGCTCGGCACCGGGCACGCGGTCCGGATCGCGCTGGACGCGGTGCCGGAGGCCGCCGGCACCGTCGTGGTTATCAACGGTGACGTGCCGCTGCTGCGGCCGGAGACCGTGGACGCGCTGGTGTCGGCGCACGAGGGCGCCGGGGCGGCGGCCACCGTGCTGGCTGCCGAGGTGCCCGACCCGACCGGCCTGGGCCGGATCGTGCGGGACGCCGAGGGCCGGCTCGCGCAGATCGTCGAGGAGCGGGACGCCACCGCCGAGCAGCGCGCGCTGCGGGAGATCAACGCGGGCATCTACGCGTTCGACGTGGCGCGGCTGCGGGAGGCGCTGGGCAAGCTCTCCACCGACAACGACCAGGGCGAGGAGTACCTGACCGACGTCTTCGGGCTGCTCCGGGACGCGGGCGAGCCGGTGGCGGTGCACTGCGCGGCGGACCACGTGGAGACGCTGGGCTGCAACGACCGGGTCGAGCTGGCGGCGCTGCGCCGGCTGCTGCGGGACCGGGTCAACGAGGGCTGGATGCGCACCGGGGTGAGCATCCTGGACCCGCACACCACCTGGATCGACGTGACGGTGACCGTCGAGCGGGACGCGGTGATCGACCAGAACACCCAGTTGCAGGGCACCACAACGGTGGGTGCCGGGGCGACGGTGGGTCCGGACAGCACGCTGATCGACACCACGGTGGGCGAGGGGGCCAGCGTGGTGCGGACGCACGCGGTGGGCGCCGAGGTGGGCCCGCGGGCCACGGTGGGGCCGTTCGCCTACCTGCGGCCGGCGGCGAAGCTCGCGGAGCGGGCGAAGGTGGGCACCTTCGTCGAGGTGAAGAACTCCGAGGTGGGCGCGGGCGCGAAGGTGCCGCACCTGTCGTACGTCGGGGACGCGACGATCGGCGCGAAGGCGAACATCGGCGCGGCGACGATCTTCGTGAACTACGACGGGGTGAAGAAGCACCGCACGGTGGTGGGTGAGGCGGCCTTCATCGGCTGTGACACCAGCCTGATCGCGCCGGTGGAGGTCGGTCCGGGCGCGTACGTGGCGGCGGGCAGCGCGATCACGCAGGACGTGCCGCCGGGCGCGCTCGGGGTGACCCGGGCGCCGCAGCGGTCGATCGACGGTTGGGTGGCCCGCAAGCGGGCCGGCACGGCGTCGGCCGAGGCCGCGCGGCGGGCCGCCGAGGGTGCGTCGGACGGGGCCGGGGCCGCAAGCGAAGGTGACTGATTCCACGGGTGCCGCCGGGCCGTGGGTGGACCGGTGAACTCGGGGGATACTGCAACCGAACACCGCCCGGCTCCACCGCCGCCGGGAACCACCGACACACGGGAGCAGACGGGCCCATGGGCAGCATCGTCGCCGAAAACCGCAAGAGCCTGATGCTCTTCTCCGGACGGGGTTTTCCGGAGCTGGCCAAGGAGATCGGTGAGGTGCTCGGCGTCGCGCCGACGCCTTCCGACGCGTACGAGTTCGCCAACGGCGAGATCTTCGTACGGTTCAAGGACTCGGTACGTGGTTCGGACGCCTTCGTGGTGCAGTCCGTGACGCACGGGGTCAACACCTGGGTCATGGAGACCCTGATCATGATCGACGCGTTGAAGCGGGGTTCGGCGAAGCGGATCACCGTGGTGCTGCCGTTCTACCCGTACTCGCGGCAGGACAAGAAGCACCGCGGCCGGGAGCCGATCTCGGCGCGGCTGGTGGCCGACCTGCTCAAGACGGCGGGTGCGAACCGGATCCTCACCGTGGACCTGCACACCGCACAGATCCAGGGCTTCTTCGACGGCCCGGTGGACCACCTCTTCGCGATGGACGTGCTGGCCGAGTACGTGGAGCACCGGTACGCGGGCCGGCCGATGACCGTGGTGGCGCCGGACTCGGGCCGGGTGCGGGTGGCGGAGCGCTGGACGGACCGGCTGGGTGGCTGCCCGCTGGCGTTCATCCACAAGACCCGGGACCCGCTGAAGCCGAACCAGGTGGTGGCGAACCGGGTGGTCGGTGAGGTCGAGGGCCGGGTCTGCCTGATCGTCGACGACATGATCGACACCGGTGGCACGATCACCAAGGCCGCCGACATCCTCAAGGAGCAGGGCGCCGCGGAGATCGTGGTGGCCTCGACCCACGCGCTGCTGTCGGATCCGGCGACGGAGCGGCTGAAGAACAGCCCGATCAGCGAGGTGGTGGTCACCAACACGCTGCCGCTGCCGCCCGAGAAGCAGCTCGACAAGCTGACCGTGCTGTCGATCGCCCCGCTGCTGGCCCGGGCGATCCGGGAGGTCTTCGACGACGGGTCGGTGACCACCCTCTTCGGTGGCCTGAGCTGAGCGTGCCGGCCCGGCCGCCGGTGTCGTCCGGTGGCCGGGCCGTTGCCCTGCGGGCCCGTCCGCGCGGTGATATGGGGACTGCCGGTGGGGCGGGAAATCCCTCGGGTAGACTGGTGCGGTTGCCACGGCGAGGGTGCCCGGCGGGCCGCTGAAAAGCACCGCACGGAGGCGCCGTCATCGACGCGGTGCTCCGGGCAGTCGTTCATGACGCATGAGCCCCAGCGAGCCCCTCGCCCAGCACCGCAAGACGACAAGCCGCCGCAGCGAAGCATCAGGAGTTTCCCCGTGTCCGAGGTAAAGATCAGCGCCGAGCCCCGTACCGAGTTCGGCAAGGGTGGTGCCCGTCGTACCCGCCGGGCCGGCATGGTGCCCGCCGTGCTGTACGGCCACGGCGAGAAGCCCAAGCACATCGCGCTCCCGGCGCGTGAGTTCGCCGCCGCGATCCGCAAGGGCGGTGCGAACCAGCTCTTCGCGATCGAGGTCAACGACGGCACCCAGGTGCTGGCGCTGCCGAAGGCGATCCAGCGTGACCCGATCAAGGACACCTTCGAGCACGTCGACCTGCTGCTGGTCCGCCGCGGCGAGAAGGTCACCGTCGAGGTCCCGGTCCAGCTGACCGGTGAGGCCGCGAAGGACACCCTGATCGTGCACGACCACGACACCCTCTCGGTGACCGCCGACGCCACCAAGGTGCCGGACCACCTCGAGGCCTCGATCGAGGGCGCCGAGGCCGGCACCCAGATCACCGCCGCCGACGTGGAGCTGCCGGCCGGTGTCGAGCTGGCCGCCGACTCGGAGCTGCCGGTCGCCTCGGTGACCGCCGCCCCGACCGCCGAGGAGCTCGAGGCGACGCTGCCCGAGATCGAGACGGCCGACGAGGAGACCGAGGAGGGTGTCGGCGAGGAGACCGCCGAGTCCTCCGAGGGCGCCGAGACCGGCGAGCCGGCCGCCGCGGGCGGCGAGGAGAGCGCCGAGGCGAAGACCGAGGCCTGATCGGTCCGCATTCTGTGCGACAGGCGTCCCCGGTTCCCGGGGGCGCCTGTCGTCGTTTCGGGGACGGCCGCGCTGCGCGGCGGCGGTGACGGAAGGGGCGTGGGGTGACGGACGAGGCGGGGCCGTGGCTGGTGGTCGGCCTGGGCAACCCGGGTCGGGAGTACGCGGGCAACCGGCACAACGTCGGGTTCATGGTGGCGGAGCTGCTGGCGGGCCGGTTGGGCGCGAAGTTCGGGCGGCACAAGCGGGCGGTGGCGGAGGTCGCCGAGGGGCGGCTGGGTTTCGGTGGCCCGAAGCTGGTGCTGGTGAAGCCGCTGACGTACATGAACCTGTCCGGTGGGCCGGTGGTGGCGTTGGCGCAGTTCCATAAGATCCCGCCGGGGCGGGTGATCGCGGTGCACGACGAGCTGGACATCCCGTACGGGCAGCTGCGGGTGAAGTGCGGTGGTGGCGAGGGCGGTCACAACGGCCTGCGCTCGATGTCGAAGTCGCTGGGCACCAAGGAGTACGCCCGGGTGCGGTTCGGTATCGGCCGGCCGCCGGGGCGGCAGGATCCGGCGGACTACGTGCTGTCGGACTTCTCCGGTGCCGAGCGCAAGGAGCTCGAGTTCCTGGTCGACCGGGCGGCGGACGTGGTCGAGTCGGTGGTGCTCAAGGGTGTGGAGCCGACGCAGAACCTCTATCACGGGACGTGAGACGCGCGCGGTGCGTCGCGTCCGTCCCGGCCCGGTGCCGGTAGTCTGCGCCTTCGTACGTCGATGCCGGCGAGCGACGGGAGCGGAAGAGCCATGGGCAGTCCTCCGATGATCGACGGCGCGTTCGCGCGCTGGTTGGCGGCGCGGGCCGGGCAGGCGTTGATGAGCCTGCGTACGGAGCTGGGCTTCGCCGATCCGGGCGCGCTGAAGTCGGCCGGGGACAAGGTCTCGCACGACCTGATCCGTACCGAGCTGGCGAAGTGGCGGCCGGCGGACGCGGTGCTGTCGGAGGAGGACGAGGGCTCCCGGCTGGCCTGGACGGCGGAGGTGGCCCCGGAGGCGGTGTCCCGGCTCGCCGCCGACCGGGTGTGGATCATCGATCCGTTGGACGGCACCCGGGAGTTCTCCGAGGAGGGCCGGTCGGACTGGGCGGTGCACGTGGCGCTCTGGTCGCGGCGGGCGCCGACGCCGCACGGGCTGGTGGCGGGCGCGGTGGGCCTGCCGGCGCAGCACCGGGTGCTGGCCACCGACTATCCGCCGGCGTATCCGCCGATGACGGTGGAGGCGGCGACCGAGGGTGGCGGGCGGACGATCCGGTTGGCGGCGAGCCGCAGCCGGCCGCCGGTGTTCCTGACCGACCTGGCCGAGGACGTGGGCGCGCACCTGGTGCCGATGGGGTCCGCCGGCGCGAAGATCGCGGCGGTGGTGACGGGTGAGGTCGACGCGTACATCCACGCGGGCGGGCAGTACGAGTGGGACTCGGCGGCGCCGGTCGCTGTGGCGACGGCCACCGGGCTGCACGCTTCCCGGATCGACGGATCTGCGCTGAAATACAACGAGGCCGACCCGCGCCTACCCGACCTGCTGGTCTGCCGCAAGGATCTCGCCAGTCGGTTGCTTGCAGCGTTGCAGCGGCATTCCGGGTAGCCTGAGCGTTCTTCTTGACGAGTCCGACCGGAAAGGTCTGGAATTCGATGAACGGATTCGTGCCGTGACGTCTCCCGCCGCCTACCAGGTCTCCCACCTCGACGCCCTGGAGGCGGAGAGCATCTTCGTGATGCGCGAGGTGGTCGCCGAGATGGAGCGGCCGGTGCTGCTCTTCTCCGGCGGCAAGGACTCGATCGTGATGCTGCGGCTGGCGCAGAAGGCGTTCGCCCCGGCCAACATCCCCTTCCCGGTGATGCACGTCGACACCGGCCACAACTTCCCCGAGGTCCTCGACTACCGCGACCGGCGGGTCGCCGAGCTGGGCCTGCACCTGATCGTGGCCAGCGTGCCGGAGGCCCTGGCCGCCGGGCTGGTCCGCGAGTCGACCGACGGGATGCGCAACCGGATCCAGACCCCGGTGCTGCTCGACGCGGTGGAGAAGCACCGCTTCGACGCGCTCTTCGGCGGTGCCCGGCGCGACGAGGAGAAGGCCCGGGCCAAGGAGCGGGTGTTCAGCTTCCGCGACGAGTTCGGCCAGTGGGACCCGAAGAACCAGCGCCCGGAGCTGTGGTCGCTCTACAACGGCCGGCACCACCCGGGCGAGTCGATCCGGGTCTTCCCGCTCTCCAACTGGACCGAGCTGGACGTCTGGCACTACATCGCCCGGGAGCGGATCCCGCTGCCGTCGATCTACTACGCGCACGAGCGCGAGGTGATCGAGCGGGACGGGATGCTCTACGCGGTCAACGAGTTCATCCGGCCCCGGGCGGGCGAGGAGCGGTTCAAGGCGCAGGTGCGCTACCGGACCGTCGGCGACGCCTCCTGCACCGCGGCGGTCCGCTCGGACGCCGACACGGTGGAGAAGGTGATCGAGGAGGTGGCGGCCACCCGGATCACCGAGCGCGGCGCGACCCGCGGCGACGACCGGGTCAGCGAGGCCGCCATGGAGGACCGCAAGCGGGAGGGCTACTTCTGATGAGCGCAGAGACGCTGGCACCGGACGAGACGGACCCGCGCGCCGCCGCCGGGGCCGGGCCGGAGGCCCGGCAGATGGACCTGCTGCGGTTCGCCACCGCGGGCAGCGTCGACGACGGCAAGTCGACCCTGATCGGCCGGCTGCTGTACGACACGAAGTCCCTCTTCACCGACCAGCTCGCCGCGGTCGAGGCGGTCAGCGCGGCCCGGGGCGACGAGTACACCAACCTGGCGCTGCTCACCGACGGCCTGCGCGCCGAGCGGGAGCAGGGCATCACCATCGACGTGGCGTACCGCTACTTCGCCACGCCGCGGCGCAAGTTCATCATCGCCGACACCCCGGGGCACATCCAGTACACCCGGAACATGGTCACCGGCGCCTCCACCGCCGACCTGGCGCTGATCCTGGTGGACGCCCGCAAGGGGCTGGTGGAGCAGTCCCGCCGGCACGCCTTCCTCTGCTCGCTGCTGCGGGTGCCGCACCTGGTCCTCTGCGTCAACAAGATGGACCTGGTGGACTGGTCGGAGGAGGTGTTCGAGCGGATCGCCGACGAGTTCACCGCGTTCGCCGCGAAGCTCGACGTGCCGGACCTGACCGTGGTGCCGATCTCCGCGCTCAAGGGCGACAACATCGTCTCCCGCTCGGAGAACATGCCCTGGTACGAGGGCCCGTCGCTGCTGCACCACCTGGAGCGGGTGCACATCGCCTCGGACCGCAACCTGGTCGACGTCCGGTTCCCGGTGCAGTACGTGATCCGGCCGCAGTCCACCACCGTCACCGACTACCGGGGGTACGCCGGTCAGGTCGCCTCGGGCGTGCTCAAGCCCGGCGACGAGGTGATGGTGCTGCCGTCCGGGTTCACCAGCCGGATCGCCTCGGTGGAGACCGCCGACGGCCCGGTGGCCGAGGCGTTCCCGCCGATGTCGGTGACCGTCCGGTTGACCGACGAGATCGACATCTCCCGGGGCGACCTGATCTGCCGGCCGAACAACGCCCCGGCCGTCGCGCAGGACATCGAGGCGATGGTCTGCTGGATGGACGAGACCCGCCCGTTGCAGGTCGGCGGCAAGTACGCGATCAAGCACACCACCCGCTCGGCGCGGGCGATCGTGCGTGGCCTGCACTACCGGCTGGACATCAACACCCTGCACCGCGACGAGGCGCCCGGCGAGCTGAAGCTCAACGAGATCGGCCGGGTCCGGCTGCGTACCACCGTCCCGCTGCTGGCGGACGAGTACCGCCGCAACCGCACCACCGGCGGCTTCGTCATCATCGACGAGACCACCAACCGCACCGTCGGCGCCGGCATGATCGTCGAGGCCGGCTGACCCACCCCCCAAGGCCGCTAATTCACGGAAAGAGTGGTTATTCCGGCCGGGATAACCACTCTTTCCGTGAAAGTGCGGGCACAGCGGCGCGGGCAACAGCGCGTCAGTCGAGGCGGGTGGCGCCGGGGGACGGGAGGACCGTGAGCGTGCCGGGGGCGGCGAAGCCGCGCTCGGCGTACCCGGCCCGGACCGCGTCGGCCACCGCGTCGGCCCGGTCGGCGTCGACCAGGGCGAGGACGCAGCCGCCGAAGCCGCCGCCGGTCATCCGGGCCCCGTACGCCCCGGCGGCCAGGGCCGCCTCGACCGCGGTGTCGATCTCCGGCACGGTGATCTCGAAGTCGTCCCGCATCGAGGCGTGCGAGGCGGTCAGCAGCGGGCCGATGTCGCGGATCCGGCCGCTGCGCAGCAGGGCGACGGTGTCGAGCACCCGCTGGTCCTCGGTGACCACGTGCCGGACCCGCCGGCGGGTCTCGTCGTCGTCGAGGCGGTCCAGCGCGCCGGGCAGGGCGGCGACGGGCACGTCGCGCAGGGCGGGCACCCCGAGAGCCCGGGCCGCCGCCTCGCAGGAGGCGCGGCGGGCGGCGTACTCGCCGTCGGCGTGCCGGTGCGGCGCGCGGCTGTCCACCACCAGCACCGCCAGCCCGGCCGCGTCGAGGTCGAACGGGATCTGCTCGACCTCCTCGCTGCGGCAGTCCAGGAAGAGCGCGTGCCCGGCCCGGCCCCGGATCACGGCCGACTGGTCCATGATCCCGGTGGGCGCGCCCACGTAGGCGTTCTCGGCCCGCTGGGCCAACCGGGGCCGGCGCTCGGCGGGCACGTCCAGCCCGCCCAGATCGGCCAGGGCGGCCAGCACGGCGGCCTCGATCGCGGCCGACGAGGAGAGCCCGGAGCCGACCGGCACGTCGGAGGCGATGGCCAGCCGCGCGCCGGGCACGGTGTGCCCGGCGTCGCGCAGCGCCCAGACCACCCCGGCCACGTAGGCGGCCCAGCCGGTGACCCCGCCCGGCTCGTCGACCTCGTCCGGCCCGAACTCGACCGGCTGGTCGTCCAGCTCGGACCAGACCGTCCAGCGCGCGTCGTCGCACCGGTCCGCGGCGACCACGGTACGCAGCGGCAGCGCGAACGGGAGCACGAAACCGTCGTTGTAGTCGGTGTGCTCGCCGATCAGGTTGACCCGCCCGGGAGCCGCCCAGCGGCCCGCCGGCTCCCCGCCGTACCGCTGCCGGAAGCCGGCGGTGGCGCGGGCCGCGACGTCACCGGCGGTGTTCACTGGGCCGCTCCTGTTCGCGACTGCGGGGCTCGCAGGCCCGGCTCACTCCTCGCGCTCACCGGGCCGCTCCTGTTCGCGACTGCGGGGCTCGCAGGCCCGGCTCACTCCTCGCGCTCACCGGGCCGCTCCTGTTCGCGACTGCGGGGCTCGCAGGCCCGGCTCACTCCTCGCGCTCACCGGGCCGCTCCTGTTCGCGACTGCGGGGCTCGCAGGCCCGGCTCACTCCTCGCGCTCACCGGGCACCCAGGACGTGTTCGCGGTAGAACGCCCAGGCGTCGCCGACCATGTCCTGCAGGGTCGGCTTCTCCGGCACCCAGCCCAGTTCCTCGCGGGCCAGCGTGGAGGAGGCGACCAACTCGGCCGGGTCGCCCTCGCGACGGGCGGCCACCTCGACCGGCACCGGGTGGCCGGTGACCTCGCGGACCACCTCGATCACCTGCCGGTTGGTGAAGCCGTTGCCGTTGCCCAGGTTGTAGATGCGGTGCCGGCCGGGGGTGGCGGCGTCGAGGGCGAGCAGGTGGGCCCGGGCCAGGTCGGCGACGTGGATGTAGTCGCGGACGCAGGTGCCGTCGACAGTCGGGTAGTCGTCGCCGAAGAGTTGCAGCTTCTCGCGCCGGCCGGCGACCACGTCGAGGGCGAGCGGGATGAGGTGCGTCTCCGGGTCGTGCCGCTCGCCGATGGCCCGCCCGTCGTGCAGGTACGCCCCGGCCACGTTGAAGTAGCGCAGCGAGACGGCGGCCAGGTCGTGCGCGATCGCCTCGGAGGTGAGCGCCATGTCCACGGCCAGCTTCGTCGCCCCGTATGTGTTGGTGGGGGCCTTGACGGCGGTCTCCGGGATGGGCAGCTCGGTGGGGTTGCCGTAGACGGCGGCGGTGGAGGAGAAGACCAGCCGGGGCACCCGGGCGGCGCGGACCGCGTCGATCAGCGCGAGCGAGCCGACGGTGTTGGTCTGCCAGTAGAGCTCGGGCTTGACCATCGACTCGCCGGCGGCGATCAGCGCGGCGAAGTGCAGCACCCCGTCGAAGCCGGCGTCGGGGGTGAGCACCCGGGCGGCCTCGTGGACCGGCAGGTCGACGTGGGTCGCCTCGGGGGCGAGGGCCGCGCGGTGGCCGGTGCGCAGGTCGTCCAGGACGGTCACGTCGTGGCCGTGGTCCAGCAGCATCCGGGTCACCACGCTGCCGATGTAGCCGGCGCCGCCGGTGACGAGCAGTTTCACGTCGGGTTCCTCCCTGCCTGGCCGGACCCGGTGCCGGCCCCTCTTGATCACCCTAGGGCCGCCGGCTGTGCCCGCGCTGTCCGTGACCCTCTGCTATTCCACCACGATTACCCACGATTGAACAGATCCGAACATTGGCCGAGCCGGGCGGCGGCGCCTGTCTACCATCCTTGTCATGCGGGAGGCAGGTGGTCCCGGGCCCCGGCGACGACCGCCGGGGCGGCCACGACGCGAGCCGGGGCCGATGGCCCGCACCGTCGCCCGCCTGGTGGTCCGCGCCGCCGACGGGGCCACCCGGCTCGTCACCGACCTGCTCGGGGCCAGCCCGGCGGCCGGCCGGGAACGGATCAGCGAGGCCGAACTGCGCGACCTGGTCGCCGCCAACACCGTGCTCGACCCCGACGAACGCCGGATCATCGACGAGGTGCTGGTGGCCGGCGCGCGGCTGGTCCGCGAGGTGATGGTGCCGCGTACCGAGGTGGTGTTCCTGCCGGCCGGGATCCGGCTGGGCGAGGCGGAGCGCCTGGTCCGCGCCGAGCCGCACACCCGCTACCCGGTGGTCGACGGCACCCACGACGACGTGGTCGGCGTGGTGCACCTGCGCGACGTGCTGCTGCGCCCGGAGGCCGACCGGCCGGCCACCGTCGGGGAGCTGACCCGCGAGGTGAAGCAGCTGCCCGGCAGCAAGCGGGTGCTCGCGGCGCTCACCGAGATGCGCCGGGAGGGCCACCACCTGGCCGTGGTGGTCGACGAGTACGGCGGCACCGCCGGCATCGTCACCTGCGAGGACCTGGTCGAGGAACTGGTCGGGGAGATCCACGACGAGTACGACGACCCCCCGGCCGACCCGGCCCACACCGGCCTGCCCGCCGTCGTCGACGGCCGGCTCAACCTGGCCGACTTCGCCGAGCGCACCGGCGTGCCGCTGCCCGCCGGCCCGTACGAGACGGTCGGTGGGTTCGTGATGGCCGCCCTGGGCCGGCTCCCGGTCGCCGGCGACGAGATCCCGGTCGCGTCGGACGGGGACGGCCCCGGCGAACCCGACCCGGACGACCCGCCGGGCGGCTGGCTGCTGCGGGTGCTCGACCTCGACGGGCGACGGGTGTCCCGCCTGGTGGTCTCCGCCGCCCGACTGCCCGAGCAGCGACGCGAGGTCACCGCCCCGGTCGCGGCCGCCGAGAGCCGACCCGCCGGCCCGTCATGACGTACGCCGGGTGTTGCTGACAGAATTGCCGCCATGTCCGACGTACCCGCCCGCCCGCGCGTCTTCTCCGGCATCCAGCCGACGGCCGACTCGTTCCACCTCGGCAACTATCTGGGCGCGCTGCGGCACTGGGTGGCCCTGCAGGACAGCCACGACGCGTTCTACTGCGTGGTGGACCTGCACGCGATCACCGCCGGGCACGAGCCGAAGGTGCTCAAGCAGCGCAGCCGGGTGGCCGCCGCGCAGCTCTTCGCGCTCGGCCTCGACCCGGAGCGCAGCACCCTGTTCGTCCAGTCGCAGGTGCCCGAGCACCCGCAGCTGGCCTGGGTGCTCGGCTGCATCACCGGCTTCGGCGAGGCCAGCCGGATGACCCAGTTCAAGGACAAGTCGCAGAAGCAGGGCAGCGACCGGGCCAGCGTCGGCCTCTTCACGTACCCGATCCTGCAGGCCGCCGACATCCTGCTGTACCAGGCGAACGCCGTGCCGGTGGGCGAGGACCAGCGCCAGCACCTGGAGCTCTCCCGCGACCTGGCGCAGCGGTTCAACTCGCTGTTCGGCCCGACCTTCACGGTGCCCGCGCCGCACATCGTCAAGGACACCGCGAAGATCACCGACCTGCAGGACCCGACGGCCAAGATGTCGAAGTCGTCCTCCTCGCCGGCCGGCATCATCGACCTGCTGGAGGAGCCGGCCCGCTCGGCCAAGAAGATCCGCTCCGCGGTCACCGACACCGGCCGCGAGATCGTCTTCGACGCCGAGGGCAAGCCCGGCATCAGCAACCTGCTCACCATCTACTCGGCGCTCTCCGGCCGGGGCATCGACGAGCTGGTCGCCGCGTACGACGGCAAGGGCTACGGCGACCTGAAGAAGGACCTGGCCGAGGTGGTCCGGGACTTCGTCACGCCGATCCAGGAGCGCACCCGCGGCTACCTGGACGACCCGGCCCAGCTCGACAAGCTGCTCGCGCACGGCGCGGAGAAGGCCCGCGCGGTGGCCTCGGCGACGCTGAGGACGGCGTACGAGCGGGTCGGCTTCTTCCCGCCGGTCCGGGCCGAGTAGCGGCCCCGGCGCGACGGGACGGGTGGACACAGGCGGTGGCCGGAGGGGTGGCGCGGAGCGTGGATCGCAGGGACGGAGCGTCGGAGGCCGGCGACACCCTCCAGATCGGGATCGCGGTGGACATCCCCGAGCCGTGGGGCGGGATGCTCACCCGCCGCCGGGTCGAGGCCGGTGACCCGCAGGCGGTCCCGGCCCACGTCACCCTGCTCGGGCCCACCGAGATCCCGGTGGACGCGCTGCCCGCCGTCGAGGAGCACCTGGCCCGGGTGGCCGCCACCCACCTGCCGTTCACCCTGCACCTGCGGGGCACCGGCACGTTCCGGCCGGTCACCCAGGTGGTCTTCGTGGCGGTGGCGGCCGGGATCAGCGAGTGCGAACTGCTCGCCGCCGCCATCAACTCCGCCCCGGAGCTGCACCGGGAGGCCCGCTTCCCCTACCACCCGCACGTCACGGTCGCCCAGGACGTGCCCGCCGAGGTGCTCGACAAGGCGTACGAGGACCTGGCCGACTTCTCCGCGCTCTTCGAGGTGGAGGCGTTCACCCTCTTCTCGCACAGCGGGCAGACCCGCTGGCAGCCCCGGCGCGACTTCCGGCTCGGCGGTTGAACCGGGCACCCGCCCGGGCCGCCTCCACCGCGGCGGACGATCGGCGAGGATGACGTGGTGAACGTGTTCGGCCGGATCGAGGCCGCCGCCAACCGCCGGATCGACGGGGCGCGGGACCGGCTGCCGGCCTTCGACCACCTCTGGCGGGCCGGCACCCTCTACGCCGACCTGCTCGCCGGCCGGCTCGCGGCGGCCATCGCCTACTACGGCTTCTTCGCGGTCTTCGCGCTCGCCCTGGTCGCGTACTGGGTCTTCGGCTCGATCCTGCAGGACAACGACGAGGTCAGCGACGCGGCGGCGCGCTTCCTGCGGGCCAACCTGCCCTTCCTCGACCCGCAGCAGATCGCCCAGAGCAGCAACACCGTCGGGGTGGTCGGCCTGATCATCCTGGTCTTCACCGGGATCGGCTGGGTGGAGGCGATCCGCTCCTCGCAGCGGCTGCTGTACGGGCTCAACCAGCAGCCCGGCAACCTGGTCATCCGCCGGCTGGTCGACCTGGGCGTGCTGGTGGCGGTCTTCGTGCTGCTCGGCGTCTCGGTGGTCGCCGTGGACGCGCTGGAGTCGCTGCTGCGGTTCCTGCTGCGCAGCACCGGGTCGGTGGGCCTGACCACGATCAGCGCGGTGCTCAGCGTCCTGGTCAACGCCGTGCTGGCGGTGGCGCTGCTGGTCGCGGTGCCCCGGCTGCGGATGAGCCGGCGGCGGCTGCGCCCGGTGGTGCTGGTGGTGGCGGTCGGGATCACCCTGCTGAACACCGTGGGGCGCTACTACGTGGTCCGCACCGAGCGGAACCCGGCCTATACGGTGGTGGCCGGCGCGGTCGGGCTGCTGCTCTACCTCTACCTGCTCAACCAGCTGGTGCTCTTCGGCGCGGCCCTGGCCGCCACCAGTCCCTACGGCCGGGTGGTGGACCTGGCCGAGGGGCGGGCGGCCCGCGAGGTGGACGTCGAGGTGGACGAGGAGACCGATCCGGGTACGCCGGGAGGAGCGGGATGACCACACGGATCCGCATCGACCAGGACTCGGCGGTGCCCCCGTACGAGCAGGTGCGCGGGCAGCTCGCCGGCATGATCTCCGACGGCCGGCTGGCGGTGGGGACCCGGCTGCCCGCGGTCCGGCAGCTCGCCACCGACCTGGGGCTGGCGGTGAACACGGTGGCCCGGGCGTACCGGGAGCTGGAGGGGGCGGGTCTCGTGCAGACCCGGGGCCGGCACGGCACCGTGGTGGCCCCCGGCCGGGACGACGCCACCGACCGCCTGCACCGGGCCGCCGCCGGGTACGCCGCCGAGGCGCACCGCCTGGGCGTACCTCCGGACCGCGCCCTCGCCCTGGTCCGCGCCGCCCTCGCCGCTGCCCCCTGACCCCCGCCTCCCGCCTCCCACCTTCGCGCCTCTTTCACGGAAAGAGTGGTTATCCGACGACCCGGGGCCACTCTTTCCGTGAAGGAGTGGCCGATCTTGGTGGCGGGGGAGCGGGGGAGTTGAGGTGAATGGGGCGCGCGTCCGGGCGGGGAGCGGCCATGATGAGGCCGTGGGCGCACTCGTGACACTGGACCTGCCGGACGACTCGCCGATGCTCGGCCTGCCGTGGATCATCACCTTCGCGCCGCTCGGGGACTCGGACGAGTGGGAGCCGGTGGTCTGCGGGCCGTACGAGCGGCCGCACGCGCTCGCCCTCGCCGAGGCGGTGGTGGCCGAGGAGCAGCTGATGGCGGTGGTCGAGCCGTTGGTGCCGGCGCTCACCCCGGAGGAGATCCGCAGCGAGATCGCCGCCGCGCAGCTCGCCGCCGAGGACGAGGCGGCCCGGACCGACGAGGCGGATCTCTACGGCGACTTCGAGGACATGATCGACGAGGAGCTGGAGCTGGCGGCGGAGCGGGAGCCGGTGCCCGAGCCGCTGCCCGCGCCGAGCAAGGAGGAGGTCCGGGCCGGCCTGGCCCGGATCGCGAAGCTGCTCACCGCCAAGGGCGCCTGAGGGCGGTCCCCGATGGACACCGGCCCCCCGGGAGCGGACTCCCGAGGGGCCGGGGCCACCTCACCCCCCACCACAAGGGGTCGGCAGCCCAGTCGCCCGTCGGCGCGGAGCACAACGGACGACCAGGTCGATGGCGGGTTACCCGGCTCAGCGCCGTTCGAACCACGCAGCTGCGTCCACCGGCAGGACGTGCCCGTCGCCCTGCTCGGTGAGGTCGGCGCTGGCGACGACCGGGCGGCCGTAGCCGGTGATCGTGGTCGCCGCGCCGCTGAGGTTGACCACGCAGGTCAGCTCGACGTCCCCGGCGGAGCGCCGGAACGCCAGCACGCCGGGCTCGGTCTCCAGCCAGGTGATCGCACCGGTGCCGGCGAGCGCCGGGTGCTCGTGGCGGATCCGCAGCGCCGCGCGGTAGAGCTCCAGCGTCGAACCCGGCACGCCGGCCTGGGCGGCCACCGAGAGGGCCCGCCAGGTCGCCGGGGCCGGCAGCCAGCTCAGCTCGCTGCTCTCCGGGCCGAAGCCGTACGGGGCCAGCTCGCCGCTCCACGGGATCGGCACCCGGCAGCCGTCACGGCTCTCGCCGGTGCGCAGGAACGCCGGGTCCTGGCGCAGCTCGTCGGGGAGGTCCAGCACCTCCGGCAGGCCCAGCTCCTCGCCCTGGTAGACGTACGCGCAGCCGGGCAGGGAGAGCATCAGCAGGGCGGCGGCCCGGGCCCGGCGCAGGCCTACCTCACCGTCGCCGTACCGGGTGACGTGCCGCTGCCGGTCGTGGTTGGAGAGCACCCAGGTGGTCGGCGCGCCGACGATGGTCGACTCGGCCAGCGCGGTGTCGATCACCTTGCGGAACGAGTCGGCCGACCAGGTGGCGTCGAGGAAGTCGAAGCTGAACGCCTGGTGCAGCTCGTCCGGGCCGATGTAGCGGGCCAGCCGCTGCGGGGTCTCCGCCCAGGCCTCGGCCACCGCCATACGGCCGCCCGGGTAGCTGTCCAGGATCGGCCGCCAGGTGCGGTAGATGTCGTGCACCTCGTCCTGGTCGAAGTACGGCAGCCGACCCTTGCCGAGCAGCTCGGACTGGCGCTGGCCGGTGGTCATCGAGTTGAAGCCGACGTCCGGCAGCCCCTCGGCCTTGATCATCCCGTGCGCCACGTCGATCCGGAAGCCGTCCACGCCCCGGTCCAGCCAGAACCGCAGCACGTCCTCGAACTCGGCGCGCACCTCGGGGTGCCGCCAGTTCAGGTCGGGCTGGGCCGGGTCGAACAGGTGCAGGTACCACTGCCCGTCGGCGACCCGGGTCCAGGCGGGGCCGCCGAAGATGCTCTCCCAGTCGTTCGGCGGCAGCTCGCCCTCGGTGCCCTTGCCGTCGGCGAAGAGGTAGCGCTCGCGCTCGGCGGAGCCGGGGCCGGCGGCCAGGGCCGCCTTGAACCAGGGGTGCGCGCTGGAGGTGTGGTTGGGCACCAGGTCGACGATGATCCGCAGGCCGAGCGTGTGCGCGTCGGTGATCATCGCGTCGAAGTCGGTGAGGTTGCCGAAGAGCGGGTCCACGTCCCGGTAGTCGGCCACGTCGTAGCCCGCGTCGATCTGCGGGGAGGTGTAGAAGGGGGTCAGCCAGAGCGCGTCGACGCCCAGCTCGCGCAGGTACGGCAGGCGCTGGCGGATGCCCTCCAGGTCGCCGACGCCGTCACCGTTGGAGTCGGCGAAGCTGCGCACGTACACCTGGTAGACGACCGCGGAGCGCCACCAGTCGTCGTCGGAGGTCAGCGGCGTGGGGTTGCTG
Organism: Micromonospora auratinigra; assembly: GCF_900089595.1. GTDB lineage: Bacteria > Actinomycetota > Actinomycetes > Mycobacteriales > Micromonosporaceae > Micromonospora > Micromonospora auratinigra. Next base: position 5,742,326 of record NZ_LT594323.1, read on the forward strand.
GCGGCGGTCATCGGTGACGATCCCCGTTCTCGGGCTAGGGACGGCGGCACCCCGCGCGAGGGACGGACGCCGGGTGTCTGAGCAGAATGCCGCCCCAGCGCTGCAAGAGTCAAGCATTCCTTGCGCAAGAAATGACAGCCATCACGCCCGGCCAGGGCGGGTTCCCGCTCCGACCCGTCCCAGAAGCCGGGACATGGCCCGGATCCAGCCATGACTGCGGACCGGTGGCCAGCCCACTCCGGGCCGTCGGTGACCGCAGCCGCCGAGAGGTCGACGCAACCGTTGCCGGCGCGCCCGACAGGGGGCGCCGGATCGAGCGGGTGCCAGGGCCGGGCGGTACGGGTGGCGGGCCGGCCCGGCCGGCCGGGAGGGCCCGACCCGGGAGGGTCGGACCCCGCGGACCCGGAGCCGGAGGCCGGGCGCGGGGGTCAGGCCGGAACGGCGAGCGAGGAGGGGGCCGGGCGCTGCCGCTTCGGGCCGGTGCCCGGGGTCGCCCCGGCCTGGCGGACCACGGCGGTGGAGCCGCGGACCACCAGCTCCGGCCGGAACAGGTACTCGGAGTGCGGCGCGGCGTGCCCGTTGATCTCGTCGACCAGGGCCCGGACCGCGGCCACCGCCATGGCGGTGACCGGCTGCCGCATGGTGGTCAGCGGCGGGTCGGTGAAGGCCATCAGCGGGGAGTCGTCGTACCCGACCACGGAGATGTCGGCAGGGACGGAGAGGCCGCGCTGGCGGGCGGCCCGGATCGCGCCGAGCGCCATCAGGTCGGAGCCGCAGACGATGCCGGTGACCCCGCGTTCGATCAGCCGGCCGGCGGCGGCCTCGCCGCCCTCGACGCCGAAGAGCGAGAGCTCGGCCAGGTCGGCGACCTCGGTCTCGGTGGTGCCGACGAGGCGGGTCATCGCGGTCTTGAAACCGCCCACCCGGCGCTGCACCGGGACGAACCGGTCCGGGCCGGTGATCAGGCCGATCCGCCGGTGGCCGAGCGCGACCAGGTGCGCCACGGCCAGCTCGGTGGCCTCGCCGTCGTCGCAGGACACGAAGGGCGCCGCGATGCCCGGGGCGTACCCGTTGATCATGACGATCGGCAGCGGACGGGCGATCAGCGCGCGGTACCGGTCGTGGTTGGCGGCGGTGTCGGCGTGCAGGCCGGAGACGAAGACGATGCCCGACACCTGCCGGTCCAGCAGCATCTCGACGTACTCGTCCTCGGTGACCCCGCCGGGAGTCTGGGTGCAGAGCACGGGGGTGAACCCGCTCTGTGCCAGCGTCGACTCGATGACCTGGGCGAAGGCCGGGAAGATCGGGTTCTCCAGCTCCGGGACGACCAGCCCGACCAGACCCGCGCTGCGCTTGCGCAGCCGGGCGGGGCGCTCGTAACCGAGCACATCGAGGGCGGTCAGGACGGCCTGCCGGGTCTCGGGGGCCACTCCGGGGCGGTCGTTGAGCACCCGCGACACCGTGGCCTCGCTGACTTCGGCCTGTTGGGCGATGTCGGACAGTCGAGCGCGCATGGCGGCACTTTAGCTCAACGGCAAAGTCTTGCGTACACTTCTGCAAGCCCTTCCATTCTCTGCAACCTCTTGCTAACGTCCCCGCAACACGCGAGAGCAGCGGCGCAGCACCCCAGCGCCGGTCAGCAAGAACTTTCAGAGGTTTCCACTGGCGGGCCGCCCTTCCCCCGGCGGGCCGCCATGACGACAGGAGTACCGATGCGCATCCGTACCGCGGGTGTGGTCGCTGTCCTCGGCCTGGCGCTCGCCGCCTCCGGCTGTGGCAACAGCGGCAGCGACAAGCCGGCCGCCAAGGAGTCCGCCACCAAGGCGACCGGCGGCAAGCTGGTCATCTGGGCCGACGACAAGCGGACCGCCGCCCTGAAGCCCTTCGCCGAGGAGTTCGGCAAGGAGAACGGTGTGACCGTCGAGGTCCAGGCCGTCTCCAAGGACCTGCAGACCAACTTCGTCACCGCCTCCCAGCAGGGCAGCGGCCCGGACGTCGTGGTCGGCGCGCACGACTGGATCGGCAACCTGGTGCAGAACGGCGCCATCGACCCGGTGCAGCTCGCCGCCGAGCAGAAGAGCGCGTTCAACGAGACCGCGATCAAGGCCGTCACCTTCAACGGCCAGCTCTACGGCGTTCCCTACGCGACCGAGAACGTCGCGCTGATCCGGAACACCGAGCTGGCCCCCGAGGCGCCGAAGACGATCGAGGAGCTGGTCACCACCGGCAAGAAGCTCAAGGCCGAGAAGAAGGCCAGTGAGATCCTCTGCCTGCAGTCCGGCCAGAACGGCGACGCGTACCACATCTACCCGCTGTACACCTCGGCCGGCGGCTACCTCTTCGGCACCGCCGCCAACGGCGACTACGACCCGAAGGACCTGGGCGTGGGCAAGCCGGAGTCGATCGCGGCCTTCCAGAAGATCGCGAAGCTGGGTGAGAAGGGCGACGGTGCGCTGAAGCGCTCCATCACCGGCGAGAACTCCATCGCCACCTTCACCGGCAAGAAGTGCGCCTACCTGGTCTCCGGCCCGTGGGCCATCGCGGACGCCAAGAAGGCCAACATCAAGTACGACATCTCCCCGGTCCCCGGCTTCGCCGGTGGCAAGGAGGCCCAGCCGTTCGTGGGCGTCCAGGCGTTCTACGTCGCCGCCAAGGGCAAGAACAAGGCCCTGGCCCAGGAGTTCGTCACCAACTACGTGACCAAGCCCGAGCTGGCCGTCGCGCTGTACAAGGCCGAGCCGCGCCCGCCGGCGCTGACCGCCGCCTTCGACCAGGTCAAGGGCAGCGACCCGGACCTGGCCAAGTTCCAGGAGGCCGGTAAGAACGGCCAGGTGCTCCCGGCGATCCCGGCCATGGCCGCGATCTGGGACCCGTTCGGCAAGGCCGAGGCCGCCATCATCGGTGGCGCCGACCCGGCCAAGACGGTCACCGCCGCCGGCAAGACCATCCAGGGTCAGATCAAGTAATGAGCACGTCGCTGTCCGGCCCGGGGTCTGCCACGCAGACCCCGGGCCGGGAGCCCGTTCGCAGCGGGCTCCCGCGCAAGTCCCGTACCGCGCGGAACCACGCGCCGATCACCGCGACCGGCCTCGTCGTCAAGGTGGTCCTGCTCGGCCTGGTGGCCGGGATCGCGATCTGGGCGGCCTTCCCGCTCATCGAGGCCGAACACTGGATCGGACTGGGCGTCCTGGTGGTCACCACCGCGGCGCTGTTCTACCTCTACCTCGGTCGGCGGCACATTCCGGCCAAGTACCTGGTACCCGGCACGCTCTTCCTGATCGCCTTCCAGGTCCTTCCGGTGCTCTACACCGCGAGCACCGCCTTCACGAACTTCGGCGACGGCCACCGCGGCAGCAAGGACGACGCGATCGTCGCCATCCAGACCTCCTCGGTGAAGCAGGTTCCCGGCTCCGCCGAGTACGGGCTCTCCATCGCCACCAAGGGCGACCCGGCCACCGGCCCGCTGGTCTTCCTGCTGAGCGACCCGAAGACCAAGGAGGTCTACGCCGGTGACGCGGGCGGCCTGCGCAAGCTCGACGCGGGCGAGGCCACGGTCAGCCTGACCGGCAAGATCACCGAGGCCAAGGGCTACACGGTGCTCAACTTCGGCCAGGCCAGCGGCCGCAGCAAGGAGATCACCGACCTGGTGGTGCCGACGGCCGGGGGCGCGATCCGCTCCAACGGCCTGTCCCGCGCCTACGAGGGCAAGGCGTCCCGGGCGTACGACGCCGGCTGCGACTGCATCAAGGACAACGAGAGCGGCAAGACCTGGACCGCCGACGAGAAGAGCGGCTCCTTCGTCGCCGCCGACGGCGACCGGCTCACCCAGGGCTGGAAGGTCAACGTCGGGCTGGAGAACTTCAGCCGGGTGCTCACCGACCCGAACATCTCCGGGCCGTTCTTCGGCACGCTGGCCTGGAACTTCGCCTTCGCGCTGGGCTCCACCGGCTTCACCTTCCTGCTCGGCATGGCCATCGCGCTCGCCCTGCACTCGCCCCGGATGAGGGGCACCAACTTCTACCGGGTGCTGCTCATCCTCCCGTACGCCATGCCGTCGTTCGCGATGCTGCTGGTCTGGCGGGACATGTTCAACACCGACTTCGGCCTGATCAACAACCTCTTCGGGGTGGGCGTCGACTGGTTCGGTGGCGCCTGGTCGTCCCGGATCGCGGTGCTGCTGGTGCAGCTCTGGCTGGGCTACCCGTACATGTTCCTGGTGGCCACCGGCGCGCTCCAGGCCATCCCGCGGGAGCTGACCGAGGCCACCTCGGTCGACGGCGCGACGCCGTTCCAGTCGTTCAAGGCGGTCACCCTGCCGTTGCTGCTGGTGGCGATCTCGCCGCTGCTGATCGCGTCGTTCGCGTACAACTTCAACAACGTCAACGCGATCCTGTTCACCACCGAGGGTGGGCCGTTCGCGCCGGACAACCCGCGCAACGGCGCCACCGACCTGCTGATCACCTACACCTACCGGCTCGCCTTCGGCGCCCAGGGTGCCGAGTTCGGGCTGGCCGCGACGGTCTCGATCTTCATCTTCGCGATCGTGGCCACGGTGTCGGCGATCAGCTTCTCCCGGACCCGCAAGCAGGAGGAGGTGTACTCGTGACCACCTACGCGGACGCCCCGGTCGCCAACCGCAACGCGACCGGGAAGTCGAAGAACCGCTGGTTCGCCCAGGTGGGCTGGCGGCACCTCGTCGGGGTGCTGGCGGTCGCGTTCAGCCTCTTCCCGATCCTGTTCGTGATCTCCGCGGCGCTCAACCCGCTCGGCACGCTCTCCTCCACCGAGCTGCTGCCGACCGGGGCGTCGTTCGAGAACTTCACGAACCTGTTCCAGAAGACGGCGTTCGGGCACTGGTTCCTCAACTCGCTGCTCCTGGCGGGCGTGGCCAGCTTCGCGTCGATCTTCCTGTCCTCGCTGGCGGCGTACGCGTTCTCCCGGATGCGGTTCGCCGGACGCCGGGTCGGCCTGCTCACGCTGCTGCTGATCCAGATGTTCCCGCAGTTCCTGGCCATCGTGGCGATCTTCCTGATCTTCACGACGATCACGGACCTGTACCCGTCGATCGGCTTCAACACCCCGTGGGGCCTGTTCCTGCTCTACATGGGTGGCGCGCTGGGCGCGAACACCTGGCTGATGAAGGGCTTCTTCGACACCCTGCCGAAGGAGCTGGACGAGTCCGCGACGATGGACGGCGCCTCGCACGTCCAGGTCTTCTTCCGGATCATGCTGCCGCTGGTGGCGCCGATCCTGGCGGTGACCGGGCTGCTCGCCTTCATCGGCTCGATCAACGAGTTCATCATCGCCAACGTGTTCCTCACCGAGCCGAACTCGAAGACCCTCGCGGTCGGCATGTTCGGCCTGGTGGCCGGCGAACGCAACAACAACTTCGGGATGTTCGCGGCGGGCACCCTGCTCACCGCCATCCCCACGGTGCTGGTGTTCCAGATCCTCCAGCGCTACATCGTCTCCGGCCTGACCGCCGGAGCCGTCAAGGGATAAGTACCAGGCACGCTGCGGCAAGGGCGTCGGTCGACGTACACCGGAGCAGTTCAGGGCGGACCGCCGCGGTCGGGCAACCGGCCGCGGCGGACGGCCCCGCCCTCTCCCTCGTCCGAACGACGCGAAAGGCAGCACCATGTCCCTGCAGCCGCACCATGACGGATCCGCCACCTACGTACCGGAGCAGGAGCCCGCGCTCGGGCAGACCGTCCCGGTCTTCGTCCGGGTGCCGGCGGGCACCGACGTGCGCCAGGTGCACGTGCGGACCACCGGCGACGGCGAGCCGCACTTCGCCGAGGCCGTCGTCGACCGCACCGAGGGCGACGACGTGTGGTGGCGGGCCGACGTCGAGGTCCGCAACCCGGTCAGCAACTACCGGTTCCTGCTCGACGGGGCGAAGAGCTACCGCTGGCTCAACGCCGCCGGCGTGGTCGACCACGACGTGCCGGACAACGGCGACTTCAAGCTGGTCAGCCACGCCCCGCCACCGGCCTGGGCCCGCGACGCGGTGATCTACCAGATCTTCCCGGACCGGTTCGCCCGCTCCGCCGCCGCCGACGGCCGGACCGCGCCGGACTGGGCGATCCCCTGCGACTGGGACACCCCGGTGATCGGGCGCGGCCCGGAGACGCCGTACCAGTTCTACGGCGGTGACCTGGACGGGATCACCGAGCGCCTGGACCACCTGGACCGGCTCGGGGTGAACACCGTCTACCTCACCCCGATCTTCCCGGCCCGCTCCAACCACCGCTACGACGCGGCCAGCTTCGACACGGTCGACCCGCTGCTCGGCGGGGACGCGGCGCTGGCCCGGCTCGCCGAGGCGGTGCACGCCCGGGGCTGGCGGCTGCTCGGCGACATCACCAGCAACCACACCGGCGACGCCCACCACTGGTTCACCGCCGCGGTCTCCGACGTACGCGCCGCCGAGCGGGAGCTGTACTACTTCGACCTGCCGGGCGGGGACTACGAGTCCTGGAACGGCGTGAAGTCGCTGCCGAAGCTCAACTGGGGCAGCGCCGAGCTGCGCCGCCGCTTCGCCACCGACGGGGACTCGCTGCTGCGCCGCTGGCTGCGGGAGCCGTACGGGCTGGACGGCTGGCGGGTCGACGTGGCGAACATGACCGGCCGGCGGGGCGCCGACGCGTACACCCACGAGGTGGCGCGGCTGCTGCGCGAGGTGGTGGCGGACACCCGCGCCGACGGGTTGCTGCTCGCCGAGCACGGCCACGACCACACCGGTGACCTCGACCGGGACGGCTGGCACGGGACGATGAACTACGTCGGCTTCACCGACCCGGTCTGGTCCTGGCTGCGGCACGGCGACGGTCCGGTGCCGAACTTCCTCGGCACCCCCGGTGGGGCCCGGCGGCGGGACGCCGGCGCGGTGCTGGCCACCATGAACACCTACCGGTCACTGATCTCCTGGCGCTCGTACGTGCACTCGTGGCAGCTGCTCGGCTCGCACGACTCGGCCCGGATCCGGACCGTGGTCGGTGACGCCGCCCGGCAGGAGGTGGCCGCCGGGCTGCTCGCCACCATGCCGGGTACCCCGGTGATCTTCGCCGGCGACGAGCTGGGGCTGACCGGCACCAACGGGGAGGGCTCCCGTACGCCGATGCCGTGGCACCGACCGGAGAGCTGGGACCGGCGGACGTTCGACGCGTACCGGTCGCTGCTGGCGCTGCGGCGCGGCGAGCCGGCGCTGCGCCACGGCGGCCTGCGCTGGGTGCACGCGGACGCGGACACCCTGGTCTTCCTGCGCGAGGCGCCCACCGGCACGGTGCTGGTGCTGGCCCGCCGCGCCCCCGGCGCCCCGGTCACCCTGACCGGCCTGCCGGCCGCCGAGAACATCTACGGCGACGCCCCCGCCCTGCGCCCGGATGCCGACGCCACCGTCACCCTCCCCGCCGACGGCCCCACCTTCCAGGTCTGGCGCCTCGCCTGACGTGCAAGGAAGGGCCCCTTCTTGACGCCTGCTGCGGGTGGAGGGGCCCTTCCTAACGCGCCGTCGGGTGGGGGAGGAGGGTGCGGACGCCGGCCAGGTAGACCTCGCGGGTCGGGTGGCCGGTGAGGATGCGCTGCATGAAGTAGCCGGGGATCAGGGCGAACAGGGCGGCGCCGGTCGCCTCCGGGTCGGCGTCGGCGGACAGCTCACCCGCGTCGCGGGCCCGCCGGGCGAGCAGCACGAAGTGCTGGCGCAGCCGGCTGTACGTCGCGGCGACGAACTCGGCCAGCGCCGGGTCGCGCTGCGCCTCGCTCCACACCTGGATGGCCAGCGGCAGCAGCCCGTCGGGGCCGGACTGGCCGTCGACGAAGGTCAGCGCCCGGTCGAGCGCCTCGACCAGGGGCAGCGGCGGCTCGGCCGCCGCGATGTCGGCGAAGACCTGGTCGGCCCCGCCCACCACCGACTGGGCGATCGACGTGATCAGGTCGTTCTTGCTCGGGAAGTAGCGGTAGACCGCGCCCACCGACAGGCCCGCCTCGGTGATCACGTCCTGCATCGAGGTGTTGTGGAAGCCGTCGCGCACGAAGCAGCGCCGGGCCGCGTCGAGGATCTGCTGGCGGCGGGCGGCGAGGTGGGCCTCGGATACGCGTGGCACGACCCACATCATAAATCGAACGTTCGTTCTTGACCGGAGGGCCGCTGGAGGCGCACTCTCGTCTTTAAGAGAACGAGCGTTCGTTTTAGGAGGCGGAGATGTCGTCCCGGATCCGGTCCCCCTGGCTGCTCGCCGGCCTGCTGGCCGTGCTGGCGGTGCTGGTCCAGGCCCTGCTGGTGCCCCTGTTCGCCGCGCCCGCGACGCACCTCGCGCCCCGGGACCTGCCGATCGCGGTCGCCGGTCCGGCGCCGGTGACCGGTGAACTCGCCGGCCGGCTCGCCGCCGCCCGCCCGGGGGCGTTCGCGGTCACCACCCTCCCCGACGGTCCGGCGGCCGACCGGGCGCTGCGCGACCGCGAGGTGTACGCCGCCCTCGTCGCCGGCCCGGACGGGATCGCCCTGCACACCGCCCCCGCCGCCAGTCCGACGGTGGCCGCCCTGCTCACCGAGGCCGCCGGCCAGCTCTCCGCCGGCCGGCCGGTGCGCGTGGTGCCGGTGGTCCCCGCCGCCCCCGACGACCCGCGCGGTGCCGGATTCGCCGCCGGGTTCCTGCCGCTGGCCCTGACCAGCATGCTGGCCGGCGCGCTGATCGGCCTGCTGGTCGCCGGCCGGCTCGCCCGGCTGGTCGGGCTGCTCGGGTACGGCGTGCTCGCCGGCCTGGCCGGTGCGGCGGTGCTGCACGGCTGGCTCGGCGTGCTCGACGGTGACGTCCTGCTGGAGGCCGGCGCGGTCGGGCTCTTCGCGCTGGCCGCGGCGAGCACGGTGGCCGGCCTCGCGTCGCTGCTCGGTACGCCCGGCGTCGGGATCGGCGCGCTGCTGGTCTTCCTGGTCGGCAATCCGCTCTCCGCGGTCTCCGCCGCGCCGGAGCTGCTGCCCCGGCCGTGGGGCACGGTGGGGCAGTTCCTCCCGGTCGGGGCGGGTGGCACGTTGCTGCGCTCGGCGGCGTTCTTCGACGGGGCCGGCGGCGCCCGGGCGCTGGCGGTGCTGGTCGGCTACGCGCTGGTGGGCCTGCTCCTGGTGCTGCTCGGACGGGCCCGGAAGGGGACCCCGGCCGGGCCGGTGGCGGACCGCCCGGAGCCGGTTCCGGCGTCGGTCTGATCTCGTTCGGGCGGGCCGTCTACTACAAACCGTCGTTGATGGGGGAGGATGGCCCGCATGGAAGCTCTTCGGCTGGTACTTCTCTACGTCCACCTGATCGGGTTCGCGCTGCTGCTCGGTGGCGCGATCGCCCAGTACGTCAGCGGTCGGCTGCGGATCAACGCGGCCATGCTCTGGGGTTCGGTCATCCAGTTGCTGACCGGTCTCGGTCTCTCGGCACCGCTGCGCGACGGCCACGAGCCCGCGCCCGCGAAACTTGTTACCAAGTTGGTGCTCGCGCTGCTGATCTTCGTCATGGTCTTCTTCTCCCGTAAGCGGGAGTCCGTGGCCCGGGGCCACTTCCTCGCCATCATCGGGTTGACCCTGGTCACCGCGGCGGTGGCGGTCTTCTGGCGGTAGTCCGCGAACTGCGGGAACGCCAGCGGAAACGGACGTTCGCGACACCTCTCCGGAAGGCCCTCCGGCACGGAAAGTGATCTGCCCCACGCAAGGGTTACGTAGGGGTAACGGACGCTCAACAGTCGTGCACGATTGTCGGCCGGTGGGTGGGCGCGGGCGTACGCTCCCGTCCGTAACGTGGGACGCCGGCGGCACACCGCAGGCCGGCGCAAGGGCATGCGTACCGCGCACGACGCGGGCGCAATGGGAAGGAGACGTCTTGCGCTCTGTGCGTGGGATGCGGATCGCCTCCGCCGTCGTGGCGGGTGGCCTCGTGCTGGGTGCCGCCGCCTGTGGCGAGGCCCCCAAGGACGACAACAACGCCGGCGGTAGCGGCGACAAGAAGTTCAGCGCCTGCATGGTGACCGACGTCGGTGGCATCGACGACAAGTCCTTCAACACCTCGGCCTGGAAGGGCCTGCAGGAGGCGAAGAAGGCCAACGACAAGATCGACATCAAGAACGTCCAGTCGAAGGCCGAGGCCGACTACGAGGTCAACCTCACCGGCTTCGTGAACCAGAAGTGCGACTTCATCCTGGCCGTCGGTGGCCTGATGTCGGACGCCACCAAGAAGGCCGCCGCCGCGAACCCGAAGCAGCAGTTCGCGATCGTCGACGCCAACCCGGGTGTGGACAACATCTACCCGATGCAGTTCGACACCGCGCAGGCCGCCTTCCAGGCCGGTTACCTGGCCGCCGGGATGAGCAAGAGCGGCAAGGTCGGCACCTACGGTGGCCTGCCGATCCCGCCGGTGACCATCTTCATGGACGGCTTCGCCGACGGCGTGGCGTACTACAACAAGGCCAAGGGCAAGAACGTCCAGGTCCTCGGTTGGGACAAGGCGACCCAGAAGGGTTCCTTCACCAACGACTTCGTCAAGCAGGACGAGGGCAAGAAGGTCTCCGACGCGCTGGTCGCCCAGGGCGCGGACATCATCATGCCGGTCGCCGGCGGCGCCGGCCTCGGCACCACCTCCGCGGCCAAGGCCTCGGGCGGCAAGTACTCGGTCGTCTGGGTGGACGTCGACGGCTGCGAGAGCACCCCGGACTGCGCCGCGATCATGACCACGGTCGTGAAGAACATCCCGGACGCCGTCAAGGAGGCCGTGCTGAAGGCCGCCGGTGGCGAGCAGCTCCAGGCCAAGCCCGGCTTCGTCGGCACCCTGGCCAACAACGGCGTCTCCATCGCCCCGTACCACGACTTCGACAGCAAGGTCCCGGCGGACCTGAAGGCCGAGGTCGACAAGATCAAGGCGGACATCGCCGCCGGCACCATCACGGTCACCTCGAAGGCCCAGCCGACCAAGTGACCGCTCCGCCGGCCGCCGCGATGGGATCATCGACGGGGGCCGGCGGGCACCAGGCACCACGATCCGGCCGCCTCGGCGTACGCGGGGAAGACCTCGCGCAGCCGGGGCGGCCGGTTCCGGCTTCATCCCCCACTGACCCCCACCCGGCGCGGTGGCGGCGCGGCAGGTCGCTACGCTGCACCATCGCTCGCACTCCAGGAGGTTGCGCTGAGACTCGAACTGCGCGGCATCACCAAGCGGTTCGGTGATCTGGTCGCCAACGACCACATCGACCTGACGGTGGAGCCTGGAGAGATCCACGCCCTGCTCGGCGAGAACGGCGCCGGCAAGTCGACCCTGATGAACGTGCTCTACGGGCTCTACCAGCCCGACGAGGGCGAGATCCTGGTCGACGGCCAGCCGTTGAAGCTGAAGGGCCCGTCGGACGCGATCGCCGCCGGGATCGGCATGGTGCACCAGCACTTCATGCTGGTGCCGGTCTTCACCGTGGCCGAGAACGTCATGCTCGGCGCCGAGCACGTCAAGGGAGGCATCACCGGCTTCCTGGACCGCCGGCGCGCCCGGCGCGAGGTCGCCGAGGTCTCCGAGCGGTACAACCTGCGGGTCGACCCGGACGCGGTGATCGAGGACCTGCCGGTCGGCATCCAGCAGCGGGTGGAGATCGTCAAGGCCCTCACCCGCGACGTCGACCTGCTGATCCTCGACGAGCCGACGGCCGTGCTGACCCCGCAGGAGACCGAGGAACTGCTCACCGTCATGCGGTCGCTCAAGGCCGCCGGCAAGTCGATCGTCTTCATCACCCACAAGCTGGGTGAGGTGAAGGCGATCGCCGACCGGATCACCGTGATCCGGCGCGGGCGGACCGTCGGCACCGCCTCGCCGAGCGCGAGCCGCGACGAGCTGGCCGCGCTGATGGTCGGGCGCAGCGTCCGGCTGACCGTGGACAAGCAGCCGGCCACCCCCGGCAAGCCGATCCTGGAGGTCGCCGGCCTGGTCGTCGACGACGACCGGCAGGTACGCGCGGTCGACGGCGTCGACCTGACCGTGCGCGCGGGCGAGGTGCTCGGCGTCGCGGGCGTGCAGGGCAACGGGCAGACCGAGCTGATCGAGGCGATCATGGGGCTGCGCCCGGCGCTGGCCGGCACGATCAGCCTGGACGGCGAGGCCGTGCACGGCTGGCCGACCAAGAAGGTGCTCCGCGCCGGCGTCGGCTACGTGCCGGAGGACCGCAGCGTCGACGGCCTGGTCAAGGAGTTCTCCGTCGCGGAGAACCTGGTGCTGGACATCTACGACCGGCCGCCGTTCGGCAAGGGCCTGTCGCTGAAGCCGGACGCCATCGGGAGGTCCGCGAAGGAGCGGGTCGAGCAGTTCGACATCCGTACCTCCTCGCCGGACACCGCGGTGGGCACCCTCTCCGGGGGCAACCAGCAGAAGGTCATCGTGGCGCGGGAGCTGTCCCGCCCGCTGAAGCTCTTCATCGCCGCCCAGCCCACCCGGGGCGTGGACGTCGGCTCGATCGAGTTCATCCACAGCCGGGTCATCCGCGAGCGGGACATCGGCACCGCCGTCATGGTCGTCTCCAGCGAGCTGGACGAGGTCATCGGCCTGGCCGACCGGATCGCGGTGATGTACCGCGGCCGGATCATCGGCATCGTCGGCCCGGACACCCCGCGCGAGGAGATCGGCCTGCTGATGGCCGGTATCACCCCGGACAGCGCGACCACGACCGCCGACGGCGCGACCGCCACCCAGGCCCCTGTCGAAGAGGACGAGGCATGACGAACCCGAACCCGGTCTCGGGCTCCCCGGACAAGGAGCCGGCGACCGAGGCGCAGGAGGCGCGCAGCGAGGCCCGGGCGACCCCGGCCGCGCCCGCCGCCGACACCGAGCGCGCGGTGCCCGCCACCGCCGGAAAGCGGCCCACCCCCGCCGAGGAGCCCCGCCCCTCGCTGGGCAAGCTCTTCCTGGACAACCTCTGGGCGGCCAACACGGTCACCGTCACCGTGCTCGCGGTGCTGCTGGCGATGCTGGTCGGCGCGGTGCTGATCATCGTCTCCGACCCGGAGGTGCTGGCCACCTACAGCTACATCACCGCCCGGCCGGCGGACGCGCTCAACGCGAGCTGGACGGTGGTCAGCGAGGCGTACGCGAACCTGTTCAAGGGTGCGATCTTCGACCCGGACGCGGTCGGGTTCACCGCCGCGATGGGCCCGATCTCGGAGACGCTCACCTACACCGCGCCGCTGGTCTTCACCGGCCTGTCGGTGGCGCTGGCGTTCCGCGGCGGCCTGTTCAACATCGGCGCCCAGGGCCAGGCCACCATCGGTGTCATCCTCGCCGCCGTCGCCGGCTTCGCGCTGCCGCTGCCGCCCGGGGTGCACCTGCTCGTCGCGCTGATCGCCGGTGCCGCCGGTGGCGCGCTCTGGGGCTTCGTGCCCGGCATCCTGAAGGCCCGCACCGGCGCGCACGAGGTGATCAACACGATCATGCTCAACTACGTCGCGGTCTACTTCCTGTCCTGGATCATCGTGCAGGCCGGGGTGCAGAACCCGAACCGGTCCGACGCGATCAGCAAGCCGGTCGACTCGTCCGCCCAGCTGCCCCGGCTGCTCGGCGACAACCTGCGGGTGCACGCCGGCATCCTGCTCGCCGTGCTGGCCACCTGGTTCATCGCCTGGCTGCTGAACCGCTCGACGCTCGGCTTCGAGCTGCGCGCGGTCGGCGCCAACCCGGACGCCGCCCGGACCGCCGGCATCAGCGTCACCAAGACGTACGTGCTGGTGATGGTGATCGCCGGCCTGCTGGCCGGGCTCGGCGGGTCGAACATGGTGCTCGGCTCGACCGCGAACGCGCTGACCCCGCTGGTGATCGCCCAGATCGGCTTCGACGGCATCCTGGTCGCCCTGCTCGGGCGGGTGAAGCCGTGGGGCGTACTGCTGGCGGCGCTGCTCTTCGGCGCGCTCCAGGCCGGCGGCAACCGGATGCAGTCGTACTCCGGGATCTCGCTGGAGCTGGTGACCGTGCTCCAGGCGCTCATCGTCATCTTCATCGCCGCGCCGGCCCTGGTGAAGGCGATCTTCCAGCTCCGGGCGGCCCGCGCGGCCCGGTTGCAGACGAGCCTCGCGAAGGGCTGGTGAGCATGTCCACCACCGCTGTCCCCGAGGTCGCCGTGACCGCGGTCGACGAGGGTTTCTGGACGCGGGCCCGCAAGAGCGGGGCCGTGCTGCTGGCGCTGGGCGTGCTCGCGGCGGTCCTGTTCGGCGCGCTCGCCACCGACCAGCAGGCCCGCTTCACGCTCAGCGAGACCGAGGGCGGGGCCGCCCTGGAGATCAACGGCACGGTCGGCGCGATCCTGTTCGGGATCATCGCGGCGGCGGCCGGCGCGGCCCTGCTCGCCGGGGTGCCGAAGCGCTGGTTCACGCTGGTGCTCGGTGTCGGGCTGGTCGGTTTCGTGCTCAGTTTCCTCTGCTGGCAGGTCTCCGCCGCCCCCGAGGGTCGCAACTTCATGCCGCTGGTCAACGTCGTGCGGGGCACCTTCGTGCTGGCCCTGCCGCTGATCTTCGGCGCGCTGGCCGGTGTGCTCTGCGAGCGCTCCGGCGTGGTGAACGTGGCGATCGAGGGGCAGCTGCTGATGGGCGCCTTCTCCGGCGCGCTCTTCGGCAGCATCTCCGGCAGCGTCTGGGTCGGCCTGGTGGCGGCCGCGATCGGCGGCGCGTTCATCTCGCTGCTGCTGGCCGTCTTCGCCATCCGCTACCTGGTCGACCAGGTGGTCATGGGCATCGTGCTCAACCTGCTGGCGGTCGGCATCACCGGCTTCCTCTACGAGCGGCTGATGCAGACCGACGCGCAGAAGTACAACAGCGCGCCCCGGTTCAGCAACTGGGAGATCCCGCTGCTCAAGGACATCCCGCTGATCGGTCCGGCGCTGTTCCGGGGCAACATCTTCCTCTACCTGGGCCTGCTGCTGGTGCTGGTGATCCACATCGCGCTGTTCCGGACCCGGTGGGGGCTGCGGACCCGCTCGGTGGGTGAGCACCCGACCGCCGCCGACACCCTCGGCGTGAAGGTGCTGCGGCTGCGCTACCGCAACGTCATCATGGCCGGCCTGGTGGCCGGGGTCGGCGGTGCCTCGTACACGCTGGCGCTCTACTCGTTCACCAAGAACATGATCGGCGGCAAGGGCTTCATCGCGCTGGCCGCGCTGATCTTCGGCCGGTGGAGCCCGACCGGCGCGCTGCTGGCCGCGCTCTTCTTCGGCTTCGCCGACCAGCTCGCCACCTACCTGGGGGCGATCGGCAGCAGCATCCCCAGCCAGTTCCTGGCGATGCTGCCCTACCTGGCGACGATGCTGGCGGTGGCCGGGCTGGTCGGCAAGGTCCGGGCGCCGGCCGCCGACGGCAAGCCGTACATCAAGGGCTGACCGCCCGCGACGCAGCGTGCCCGGCGGGGGAGACCCGCCGGGCACGGTCGTCTCCGCCGGCCGCACCGCGACCGATCGGCGTGAATTGGGCAGAATGGGGGACGTGATGGAGATCGACTGGGAGCGGCTGCGGGCCGCCGCCACCGAGGTCATGCGGCATGCGTACGTGCCCTACTCGAAGTTCCCGGTCGGGGCGGCCGCCCTGGTCGACGACGGCCGGGTGGTGGTCGGCTGCAACGTGGAGAACGCCGCGTACGGCGTGGTGCTCTGCGCCGAGTGCGGGGTGGTCTCGTCGCTGCACGCCACCGGCGGCGGCCGGATCGTCGCGCTCTCCTGCGTCGACGCCACCGGTGAGCCGCTGATGCCCTGCGGCCGCTGCCGGCAGCTGCTCTGGGAGCAGGGCGGCCCGGAGTGCCTGATCGAGGCCAAGGGCGGCCCGCTGCGGATGGCCGAGCTGCTGCCGCACGCCTTCGACGTCAAGGACATCGAGGCGGTGACCGGGGAGCACCCGGTGCCGGTGGTGCCGGACCGGCTGGCCTCCTGGCGGGGGCGGGGCACCGTCTTCGTGCACCCCGACCTCTCGGCCGGTCAGCAGGTCTGGACGGCCTACTGGGAGCGTTCGGCCGGGGACACCGAGGGCGCCGAGACCGGCGTGCTGGAGGAGGGCCCGACCTGGGGCGACCCGGCGGAGGCGATCACCTGGGGGCTGGCGCGGACGCCGCGCGTGGTGGTGGTGGACGCGTCGGGCACCATCTTCTGGGCAGGTGAGGGCGAGCCTCCGTTGGAGATCCCGGTGCGCTGGGGTTGAGCTGGTGGGATCGGGCCGAGGGTGCCCGGCTCCGGGCGGTCAGGCTTGATCCCTCCGCCGGTCACCCTCGGCCCGATCCGTCGGTGGTCACCGTGCCGGGATCGGGCCGGCGGTCTTGATTGATCTATTGATGGGAACTCAAAGGTGAGTGCTTTCACGGCGGTTGACGTCATCCGGGCGAAGCGCGACGGGGGTGTGCTGAGCGACGGGCAGATCGACTGGATGGTCGACGCGTACACCAAGGGGTTGGTGGCCGACGAGCAGATGTCGGCGCTGGCCATGGCGATCCTGCTGCGCGGTATGACCGGTCCGGAGATCGCCCGGTGGACCGCCGCGATGATCGCCAGCGGGGAGCGGCTGGACCTCTCGCCGGTGTCCCGGCCGACCGTCGACAAGCACTCCACCGGCGGCGTCGGTGACAAGATCACCCTGCCGCTGACCCCGCTGGTGGCCGCCTGCGGCGCGGCGGTGCCGCAGCTGAGCGGCCGGGGCCTCGGGCACACCGGCGGCACGCTGGACAAGCTGGAGTCCATCCCCGGCTGGCGGGCGGCGCTGAGCAACGACGAGTTCATCGCCCAGCTCCGCGACGTGGGGGCGGTGATCTGCGCGGCCGGCGCGGGGCTGGCCCCGGCCGACCGCAAGCTGTACGCGCTGCGCGACGTCACCGGCACCGTCGAGGCGATCCCGCTGATCGCCAGCTCGATCATGAGCAAGAAGATCGCCGAGGGCACCGGCGCGCTGGTGCTCGACGTGAAGGTCGGGTCCGGCGCGTTCATGAAGAACGTCGACGACGCCCGCGAGCTGGCCCGGACCATGGTCGAGCTGGGCAAGGCGCACGACGTCCGGACGGTCGCGCTGCTCACCGACATGTCCACCCCGCTCGGCCTGACCGTCGGCAACGCGGTCGAGGTGACCGAGTCGGTCGAGGTGCTGGCCGGTGGCGGCCCCGCCGACGTGGTGGAGCTGACCCTGGCGCTGGCCCGGGAGATGCTGACCGCGGCCGGCCTGCCGGACGCCGACCCGGAGGCGGCGCTGCGCGACGGCCGGGCGATGGACGCCTGGCGGTCGATGATCCGGGCGCAGGGCGGCGACCCGGACGCCCCGATGCCGGCCGCCAACGAGGTCGAGGTGGTCTGCGCGACCGACGACGGCTACGTCGCCGAGGTCGACGCGTACGCGATCGGGGTGGCGGCCTGGCGGCTGGGCGCCGGCCGGGCGCGCAAGGAGGACCCGGTGAGCATCCCGGCGGGCGTGGTGCTGCACAAGCGCCCCGGTGACCGGGTCCGGGTCGGCGAGCCGCTGTACGAGCTGCGCGCCGAGCACGCCGAGCGGATTCCCGCCGCGCTCGCCGAGGCGGAGCGGGCGGTCCGGATCGCGCCGGACGCCCCGACCACGACCCCGCTCGTCATCGAGCGGATCGGCTGATCGTTCGCGGTCATGGTGCGGTGCCGGTCGAGCGGCTATCCTCCCTGGCCAGGGGGAACCGACCGGTGCTGAGCCGTTGCGAGCAGACAGGGACCTGAGCCGTGCGCGTATCCGCCCCCGACCCCCGGGCCGTCCGTGAGGCGAGCCTCGACGAGCTGTCCCGGCTGGGCCTGCCGTTGCCGCCACCGCAGTTTCCGCTGGTCTGGGAGCCGGGCGACGAGATCGAGTTGCGGCCGACGGCCGAGATCGAGGCCCGGATCGCCGTGCTGCACGTGATCCTGGCGCGCTGCTTCGGCATGCCGGCGCAGGCGGCGATGAGCTGGCTGCTGGAGTCCCACCTGGTGGAGATGGTGACCCCGCCGGAGTGGCAGTTCGTGATGGGCGGCAAGGGCGACCACCGGTCCTTCGTGCTGCACCACGACGCGCTCTTCTCGCTGTCCTGGGTGCTCGGGCTGGCCAAGGAGCTGGACCCGACGGTGCCGGTGGACGCGCGGCTGGTGGAGCGGATGCCCAACCTGGTCGCGGGGGAGACCTTCGGCCAGTGGCGGGCCCGGATCCTGGCCGCCCCGCAGCACCCGGCCGACGCCGCCGCCCTGCTCGACCTGCACTACTGCCTCGACTGGGCCTACCTGGAGACCGAGGAGGCGGGCCGGGCGCTGCCCGGGCTGGTGGACGCCAACGCCATCGGGCAGCGCCGGTGGGCGCTGGAGTGGGCCGTGGTGCTGCGCGGGCCGTACCACGACGAGCCGCCCGGCTGGGAAGAGGTCGACCTCTCCACCTAGGCCCTCAGGCCGGTGGCCGCGTGCGCAGGACCTCGCGGGCCTGGTCGGCGGCCCGGATGATGCTCTCGCTGATGTAGTCGAGGAAGCGGGCGATGTTCTCCAGCCGGTGCGCGGCGGGCGTGTCCGGGCCGAGGACGGCGACGCCCCGCCGAGCGGTCTCGACGAGCTGGTCGTTGGCCCGGGCGCTGGCGACGGTCGCCTGGTAGAACAGCTCGTCGTCGACGACGTAGCGGTCGCGGCGGCGTTCGTCGCGTTCCCGGCGGACCAGGCTCTGGCCCTCCAGGAAGCTGATCGCCTTGGAGACGGACGCCGGGCTGACCCGGAGCTGCTGGGCCAGCTGCGCCGCGCTGAGGCTGCCCGCGTCGGTGGTGAAGAGGCAGGTCAGCACCCGGGCGGCCATTTTCGGCAGGCCGGAGGTCATCAGGACGGTGGTGAGACTGTCCGCCAACTCGGCCACCGCCTCGGCGTCACGCCCGGCCGGTTGGGGGGTGGCCGGCGCTCCGGTGGTGGTGGCGGGCCGGCGTCGGCGGGCACGGCGTTCGGTGGCCCGGTGGGCCAGCTCGGCGCGGTACGCGGTGGGGCCGCCGTTGCGCAGCACTTCCCGGGTGACCGTCGAGGTCGGACGGTCGAGGCGGCGGGCGATCTCGGCGTAGGGGAGGCTGTCGGCCAGCCCCAGGGCGATCTGCTGGCGCTCCTGCACGCTGAGCCTGCCTCCCGGCATCCCACTCTCCCCGGTCTCGTTGCGCGGTGCTGACGACTGCACCGCGGAGCATAGCGTTCACTCATCGTCCATTGCAATGTCGACGCCCCCGTCGTTGCATTATCGCCACACCCATCGCAACGATAAATAGGGCTTGAGCTGTATTTGCTCCGTCCCATCGCAACAAGCCTGTTGCCGCCCTATGGAAAGCAACGTAGCGTTTCCGATGTTGGAAAGAAGAGCGACAGAGGAGACCCGCGATGCGGAAGTTCGACACCCCCGGCCCGATCACCGCCGTCCTGGACGTCCCCGCCGGGCGGGTCCAGGTCATCGCCGCGGATCGCGCCGACACCACCGTCGAGGTGCGGCCCGGTGACGCCGGCAAGGCCGGCGACGTGCGGGCCGCCGACCGGACCACCGTCGAGTACGCCGACGGCGTGCTGCGGATCCACGCCGGACAGCCGAACCGGCTCCTCGGCCCCACCGGAGCTCTGGAGATCACCGTCCAGCTGCCGGCCGGCTCCCGGGTCGAGGTGAAGGCCGCCGGCATCGAGTTGCGCGGCGTGGGCCGCCTCGGTGACGTCGCCGTCGACGGGGCGTACCGCCAGATCAAGATCGACGAGGCCGGGCCGGTGCGGCTCTCCGCGATCGACGGTGACGTCGAGGTCGGCCGGCTCACCGGGCCGGCGCAGATCAGCACCGCCCGGGGCGACATCCGGATCACCGAGGCGGTACGCGGCACGGTCGTGCTGCGTACCGGGTCCGGCGACATCTCGGTCGGCGCCGCCGCCGGGGTCTCGGCCGCCCTGGACGCCGGCACCGGTCACGGCCGGGTCAGCAACGCCCTGCGCAACGACGGCACCACCGGGCTCGACATCCACGCCACCACCGACCGCGGCGACATCGTCGCCCGCAGCCTCTAGAAGGAGCGCGACACCATGACGAAGAACGACACGTCCGCGACCGGCTCGCGCTGGAGCGGCCTGGTGCCGGTCGAGGACACTGCGCTGGCCGTCACCGACACCGGCGGGCCGGGCGTCCCGGTGGTCTACCTCAACGGCCAGTTCGCCACCCAGGGGTACTGGCGACGGGTGATCGCCGACCTCGGGCCGGGCTGGCGGCACCTCACCTACGACGAGCGGGCCCGGGGCCGGTCGAAGCGGTCGGCGGACTACTCCTTCGCGGCGGCCGTCCGCGACGTCGACGCCGTGCTCGCCGCCCGGGGCGTGGACCGGGCGCTGGTGGCCGGCTGGTCCTACGGCGCGGTCGTCGCCGCGCACTGGGCGCAGCGCAACCCGCACCGGGCCATCGGCGCGGTCCTGGTCGACGGCGCGTTCCCGTACGACTGGCTGGACGAGGCCATGGAGCAGCGGATCCGCAAGCTGTTCCGCCGGCTGAACCTCGTCCTGCCGCTGCTGCGCCCGACCGGCCTGGCACCCCGGATGAGCGCCGCCCAGCAGGCCGAGAGCAACATCGAACTCGGCCGGCTGTCCCGGGTGCGCGAGCTGGGCCCGGTGCTGGACGCGATCACCGTCCCGACCCGGTACGTGGTGGCCTCGGGGGTCTCCTTCGGTAGCCACGGCGACGAGCAGGAACGCATCCGCACCAGCCTGGACGCGGTGACCGCCGGCAACCCGAACATCAAGGTCAGCGCGAAGGTGGCCAGTAACCACGGCGCGCTGCTCAAGAAGGACTACGCCGCGATCACCGCGGCCGTCCGCGAGGTCGCCGGGCTCGACCCGGCGGGTCGTGGCTGAGGCCGGGGCCGCGATCAGGCAGGTGGGCGCGGCCGGTGCACGCCGAGCCGGACGGCGAGGGTCACCGGCACCGGCTCGGGCAGCGCCCCGATCCGCCCGGCGAGCCGCTCCGGGTCGGTGTGCCAGGCGCTCGGGCCCATGCCGACCAGGGCGGAGACCTCGGCGCGGGTGAGCCGCAGCCGGGCCCGGTGCACGCCCGTCGACTCCTCGGTGAAGCGCCGGCCCAGGCTGTCGGCGACCCGGTCGGCCTTGGCCGGGTCCACCCGGAGCAGGTCGAGCGCGTCGACCAGCTCGGTCAGGTGGTCGGCGGCGGGGGTGACCACCAGCAGCGCCCCCGCCGGGTCGAGCACCCGGTGGAACTCCGGCCCGTTGCGCGGCGCGAAGACGTTCAGCAGCACGGTGGTGGAGCCGTCGGCCAGCGGCAGCCGCTGCCAGGTGTCGGCGAGCGCCGCCGCCGCCCGGGGGTGCGCGCGGGCGGCGCGGCGCAGCGCCGGCTTGGAGACGTCCAGGGCGAGGCCGGCGGCGTCCGGCAGCGCCGCCAGCACCGTGGCGAGGTAATGGCCCGTGCCGGCGCCGGGCTCCACCACCAGGGGGTACGCGTCACCGCCCGCCCCGGCGCCGGACACCACCTCGCGGGCGGCGTCGGCCAGCGCGGCGGCCACGGTGTCGTAGTGCCCGGCGGCGAGGAAGTCGGCGCGGGCGGCCACCATCGCGGCGCTGTCCCCGCTGTGCGGGGCCCGGCCGGCGAGCAGGTTCACGTACCCCTGGCGGGCGATGTCGAAGCTGTGCCGGCGCGGGCAGCGCAGCGTGTGCGCGGTGCCGGCCGTGGCCCCGGCCAGCGGCTCGGTGCAGACCGGACAGCGCAGCCGGGTCACGATGCGGGCGTCCATGCCTCAGCCCTCCCGCCCGGGACGGCGGGCGAGCCGGCCGACCACCCGGTGGGTCAGCGCGCCGAGCGCCTCGATCTCCTCGGGGGTGAGCAGGTCGACGAGATGCCGGCGGACCGCGGCGACGTGGCCGGGCGCGGCGGCTTCGAGGGCGCGCCGGCCGGCCGGGGTCAGCGTGACGATCGAGCCCCGGCCGTCGGCCGCGCACTCCTCCCGGGTGACCAGGCCACGGTGCTGCATCCGGGACAGGTGGTGGGAGAGCCGGCTGCGGGACCAGAGCATCCGGTCGGCCAGCTCGCTGAGCCGTAGCCGCTGGTCGGGGGTCTCGGAGAGGTCGGAGAGGACGTCGTAGTCCGGCTCGGAGAGGCCGGCGTCCTGCATCAGCTCCCGGGCCAGCTCCAGGTCGAGCAGGCGGCGCATGCGGCGGTAGCCGCGCCAGGCGCGTTCCTCCCGCTCGTCCAGCCACCGCGTGTCCACACCGCCGATCCTAGCCGAATGGTTGACATGTCACCGACCCCGCCCTAGCGTCGATGACATGTCAACCAACCTGTGGGAGCTGTTCGGCGCACGGGGGCGCGGCGTGCTGGTCACCCTGCGCCGCGACGGCCGACCGCAGCTGTCCAACGTCGACTATCTGGCCGAGCCGGGCCTGCTCCGCTGCTCGACCACCGACGGCCGGGCCAAGGTGCGCAACCTGCGCCGCGACCCGCGGGCCAGCTTCCACGTGAGCACCCCGGACGGCGGGGCGTACGCGGTGGCCGAGGGCACCGTCACGCTCACCCCACCGGCGACGGCCACCGATGACGCCACGGTCGAGGAGCTGGTCGAGGTCTACCGGCGCATCCGGGGGGAGCACCCCGACTGGGCGGACTACCGGGCGGCCATGGTGGCGGACGGCCGGCTGGTGATCCGCCTCGCCGTCGAGCGGGTCTACGGCTGGCGACCCTGACCGGTCCCGTGCCGGGGCCTCGACCAGCGGTGACTAATGTCTGAGCATGGTCGCAATCTCGTACGAGGACATCGTCAAGGTCCCGAAGGCGCTGCTGCACGATCACCTCGACGGCGGCCTGCGGCCCGCGACGATCGTCGAGCTGGCCGCCGAGGCCGGCCACGAACTGCCCACCACCGACCCGGAGGCGCTCGGCCGCTGGTTCGCCGAGGCGGCGAACTCCGGCTCGCTGGAGCGCTACCTGGAGACCTTCGCGCACACGGTGGCGGTCATGCAGACCGCGCCGGCGCTGCGCCGGGTCGCCCGCGAGTGCGCGCTCGACCTGGCCGCCGACGGCGTGGTCTACGCCGAGGTCCGGTTCGCCCCCGAGCAGCACCTGGAGCAGAACCTCACCCTGGACGAGGTGGTCGAGGCGGTGGTGGCGGGCTTCGTCGAGGGCAGCGCGCAGGCCGCCGAGGCCGGCAACCCGATCCGGGTCGGCACCCTGCTGACCGCGATGCGGCAC
This sequence comes from Micromonospora auratinigra, assembly GCF_900089595.1. Lineage (GTDB taxonomy): Bacteria > Actinomycetota > Actinomycetes > Mycobacteriales > Micromonosporaceae > Micromonospora > Micromonospora auratinigra. Next base: position 5,765,508 of record NZ_LT594323.1, read on the forward strand.
GCCGCCCGGTCCCAGGAGATCGCCGAGCTGGCCGTCCGGCACCGGGACACCGGGGTGGTCGGCTTCGACATCGCCGGCGCGGAGGCCGGCTTCCCGCCCACCCGGCACCTGGACGCCTTCGAGTACCTCCAGCGGGAGAACTTCCACTTCACCATCCACGCCGGCGAGGCGTTCGGGTTGCCGTCGATCTGGCAGGCGATCCAGTGGTGCGGCGCCGACCGGCTGGGCCACGGCGTACGCATCGTCGACGACATCACCCCGGGCGAGTCGCCGGTGCTCGGCCGGCTGGCCGCGTACGTGCGGGACAAGCGCATCCCGCTGGAGCTCTGCCCGTCGTCGAACGTGCAGACCGGGGCGGCGGCGTCGATCGCCGACCACCCGATCGGGCTGCTCCGGGACCTGCGCTTCCGGGTGACCGTCAACACCGACAACCGGCTGATGAGCGGCACCTCGATGTCCCGGGAGATGGCGCTGCTGGTGGACGCCTTCGGCTACGGCTGGAAGGAACTCCAGTGGTTCACCATCAACGCGATGAAGAGCGCCTTCATCCCGTTCGACGAGCGGCTGCGGATCATCGACGAGGTGATCAAGCCGGCGTACGCCAAGCTGCTCGGCTGACCGGCGGGGGCCGTCCCGGGCGAGCGCGGTGGCCGTGGGCCACCGTGCCGCCGTGGGCCGCCCTCAGGCGTGCGGGTGGCCGGCGAGCAGGTCGGCCACCCGGCGCAGCACCTCGCGGGCCCGGGCCGCCTCGGCGCCCAGCCCGGTCTGCCGGCGCAGGATCGCCGGCTCGGCGCGTAGCAGCGCCACCCCCCGACTGATCAGCACCCGGGGTGCCTTGCGCTGCTCGGCGAGGTCGCGGGCCAGCCGCCGGACGAAGGTGGCCCCGCGCGGCCGGCGCAGCGCGTACGCCCCGGCCAGCAGGCCCTGCCGGCGGCACTCCGCGACGATCTCGGCGGCGAAGATCCCTTCGGCGACGAAAATTGGCGACCCGGTCACGTCGAATGGCCGGCTGGCCACCCGCCGGTCCGCACCGATCGCATAAACCGGCACTTCGGCCTTGCCGTCCCGGGCCAATCGGGCAATGGTTTCCACCGCTGAGTGGGCGTCCCAGGACAACGGGGATTCCCAGTCCACCTGTCCGTTTCGACGCGGACACGTAGGGTCATCGCCGTCCTTGTAGAAGTCGTCCAGGCAGAGCACGGGAAGTCCGGTTCGATGCGCGATATACGACTTTCCCGAGCCGGAAGGGCCGGCGAGCAGGACGACGCGGTGAGGGTGTTCCATTACCTTGAGTGACTCCGGCCAGACGGATTGCTATCAAATTGCATCAACATCTCATCACACCCTCCGCAAGGGCCAACCTGGGCTTTCTCTTTGCGAGGCGGCGTGATGGAATCTCGGAGGTCCGACCCGCCGGGTCGGTCGCTCGGCGTTGCCCAGAGGCGACGTCCGGACGCGGTAATGCGAGGGCGGTGACGTGAGCAAACGGCCAACGACGGCGGGCTCCTTCCTGTCGCGTCTGCGCCGGCCGGCCAGCCGGCTCCGCGACATGCCGATCTGGTCCAAGCTCGGTCTGATCATGATCGTGCCGACCATCGCCACGGTCGTGGTGGGCACCAGCGGTCTGGTCGACCACCTGCAGACGCTCAACAATGCCAACCGGGCCGGCGACCTGGCCAACCTCATCGGCTACTCCGGTGACCTGGTTGACACCCTGCAGGACGAGCGGGTGGCGGCCGTGCTGTGGCTCGGCTCGAACAAGGTTCAGCCCAGGGCCCAGTACCAGGAGGCCTACAACCGGGCCAACCAGCGGGTCGACCAGGCGAAGACGCCGTACTCCCAGCAGCGGCAGACCGTCGACAACCTGCCGCGCAGCTTCGAGGTCCTGCTCGGCAAGGTCGACCAGAGTCTCGCCGACCTGCCGGGCACCCGGAGCCAGGTGCTGAACGGCAAGCTGAGCACCAGCGACGCGCAGAACACCTACGTCGTCCTGATCAACGACCTGCTCGCGATCCGCGACTCGGCCACCCAGCTCGCCGGTGACAACGACCTGAGCGACCGGATGCGTACCGCCGCGGCGGTGGCCCACCAGAAGGAATACCTGGCCCAACGCCGGGTGGTGGTCCACTCGGCGCTCCAGCTGAACAGCCTCACGCCCGCGCTGCGCGAGGAGTACATCGCCACCGGCACCGGCCAGGACCAGGCGCTGCAGAGCTTCAAGGCGGTCGCCAGCCAGGAGGAGGCCGAGTTCTACGACCAGACGGTCTCCGGCCCCGACCTGCGCGAGTCCACCACGTACCAGCGGCAGATCAGCAGCAACCTCGACGACAAGCTCACCAACCTCAAGTTCGGCCCGGACCAGTGGGACGCGGCCATGGTCGCCAACACCGAGCTGATCCGCAGGGTCGAGTCGAGGCTCGACGGCAACGCCGTCCGGCAGGCCGAGAACCTCCGCTCCGACGTGCAGCGCCAGGTGTTCCTGGAGACCGGCCTGCTGCTCAGCATGCTGCTGCTGGCGATCCTCTTCGCGTACCTGGTCGCCCGCTCGATGGCCCGCTCGCTGCGCGACCTGCGCCAGGGCGCGCTCTCGGTGGCCCAGTACGGCCTGCCGCAGGCGGTGGCCCGGCTGCGTGACCCGCAGGTCACCGGCCAGCTCTCGGCGGTGCAGCTGGCGAACCAGATCGCCGAGCCGCTGCCGGTCCGGAGCAAGGACGAGTTCGGCCAGGTGACCGAGGCGTTCAACGCCGTCCACCTGGAGGCGGTCCGGACCGCGGCCGAGCAGGCCGCCCTGCGTGCCTCCGTCGCGACCATGTTCGTCAACCTGGCCCGCCGTTCGCAGATCCTGGTCGACCGCCTGATCGGTCACCTCGACCGGTTGGAGCGCGGCGAGGAGGACCCGGACCGGCTGGCCGAGCTGTTCCAGCTCGACCACCTGGCCACCCGGATGCGCCGCAACGACGAGAACCTGCTGGTCCTCGCCGGTGCGGACTCCACCCGCGTGCAGCGCGAGCCGGCCGCCCTGATCGACGTGCTGCGCGCCGCCCAGTCCGAGGTCGAGCACTACACCCGGATCGAGTTCGGGATCATCGACCGGGACATCGAGATCTCCGCGCACGCGGTCAACGACCTGGTGCACCTGGTCGCCGAGCTGTTCGACAACGCCACCGCCTTCTCGCCGCCGGACTCGCACGTCATGGTCGAGGCCCGGCGGGTGGGCGACCGAGCCTCCCTCTACGTCGAGGACCGGGGCATCGGCATCGGTCCGGAGCAGCTGCGCGACCTCAACGAGCGGCTCTCCACGCCGCCCCAGGTCGACGTGGCGGTCTCCCGGATGATGGGCCTGGTCGTGGTCGCCCGGCTGGCGTCCCGGCACGGCGTCAAGGTCGAGCTGCGGCCCGGCGTCGACCGGGGCACCGTGGCCGACGTCACCCTGCCCCCGTCGGTCCTGGTGCCGCGCGCCCTCTCCGGTCGCGGCATGCCCGGTGCGCCCGCCCTCCCGGCCGCCAACCCGGCCCCGCAGCAGGGCGGTCCGACCCCGGCCTTCGGCGCGCTGGCCGCCCTCGGCAACGGCCCGCACACCCCGCCGCCGGCCTCGCGTCCGGGAGCGTCGGGCAACCAGGTCACCCTGGGCGGCCGCGCCTTCGACCCGGCGCCGCGCAACGGCTCCGGCGCGCCGGCCACCCCGGGTGGCGCGCGCTCGATGCCGGCCTGGTCCGACCTCACCGGCGCCGGCCCGCTCTCCGGTGGTGACACCTTCGGTGGCCGTCCGTCCAACGGGCAGCAGTTCGACCCGCTGCCGCAGCGGCGCAACCCGGCCGAGGGCGACCCGGCCAGCACCGGCCAGCAGCCGGCCATCCCGCGGCAGCTGCCGAGCAGCCCGGAGGCGCGGCCGTACAACCCGCCGCCGGTGTCGGCCCCGCCGGTCCCGCCGGTCTCCGCCCCGCCGCTGCCGCCGGTCTCCGGCGTGCCGGTGTCGGCCAGCCCGGTCTCCGCCCAACCCGTCTCGGGTCACCCGGTCTCGGGCCAGCCGGTCTCGGGTCACCCGGTGTCCGGTCAGCCGGTCTCGGGTTACCCGGTCTCGGGCCAGCCGGTCTCCGGTTACCCGGTGTCCGCCGCGCCCGCCCCGGGACAGCCCGTCTCGGTGCCGCCGGCGAACCAGCTGCCGTCGCGTCCCGTTCCGCAGGCCGGGCCGGCGAGCGCCGGTGCCCCGCCGGTCTGGCCCCCCGTGGCCGCGCCGGATCCGGCCGCCCCGCCGGTGCCGGAGCGCCTGGCGGCCGGTCTGGACATGACCACCGAGCTGCCCCGGGTCACCCGTGCCGAGACGCCGCCGGTCACCCCGCCGCCGGCGGTCAGCCGTCCGGCGGCCGCGCCGGCCCCCCGGCCGGCCACCCAGCCGCAGCAGGCGGGCAACCGCCAGCGGTACGCGGACGAGACGATGGAGCTGCCGATCTTCCGGGAGCTGGAGTCGGCCTGGTTCCGTACCCGTCGGCCGGGTCCGAACGAGGAGTCGGCCGCGCCCGCCCCGGCCGCTCCGGCCGTGCCCGCCGCGTCCGGCAACGGAGCCGCCGCGACCCAGCAGTTCGCCCGGGTCGACACCACCGGTCGGGCCGTCCCGCAGCCAACACCCGCGACGACAGGTAACACGCCGATGGCACACACTCCGGCGGCCGGCGGAGCGCCGCGTGAGAACGGATCGGCGAACGGGGGCGGCCGGCCCGGGTTCGCCGAGGCGCTGCCCAATCGACGGACGCAGCAGCCCCAGTCGCCCGGCTGGCAGACCGCGGCCGACGACGGCTGGAAGGCGGCCTCGGCGGCCACCGAGGTGCCGGTCGCGGAGACCACCCAGAAGGGCCTGCCCAAGCGGACGCCGATGGCGCAGCTCGTGCCGGGCGGCATCGACAAGCCGACCACGTCGGTGCAGCGCCGGACGCCGGAAGGCGTACGGGGTCTGCTCTCGGCCTACCATCGGGGCGTGCAGCGGGGGCGTAACCACCCGTCCGACAGCAACTCGGCCGGCCCGGAGGGGACTCCGGGCGGGCAGCAGTCCTCGCAGTCTGGCTCAGGCCCGGTGGCCGGGAGCGGGCAGAAGGAGCAACAAGGATGACTAGTACGCAGGATCTCGGATGGCTGCTCGCCAACTTCGCCGACCGGGTGCCGGGCGTGGCGCACGCGGTCGCGGTCTCCGCCGACGGCCTGCTCCTCGCCTCGTCCCGTGACCTTCCTCGGGACCGCGCGGATCAGCTCGCGGCGATCGCGTCCGGCCTGGTCAGCCTGACCCAGGGCGCGGCGCGGTGCTTCGAGGGTGGAGCGGTGCTGCAGACCGTGGTCGAGATGGACAACGGCTTCCTGTTCCTGATGTCGATCTCCGACGGCTCGTCGTTCGCGGTCCTGGCGGCGCGCAGCTGCGACGTCGGCCAGGTCGGGTACGAGATGGCCCTGCTGGTCGACCGGGTGGGCGACGCCCTGACCCCACAGCCGCGTACGGCTGTGGGGATGATGGGCTGAACGACGCGCTGACCGGTGGGTCAGGAGCGGCAACAAACACGACAACGACGGATGCCACCGGAGCGAGCCGGTGCCGGGTACGAGGGAGGTGAGCGGCGACATGGCTGATCGAGACGAGCCGACCGGCGCGTTGGTCCGTCCGTACGCCGTGACCCGCGGTCGTACCCGTCCCCGGCTCGACATCGCTCTGGAGGCGCTCGTCGAGACGACGGTGCGCGGCCGCGCCCTTGCCAATGGCAACGGCGGTCAGGGTCGTGAACACCAGTACATCGCCGCGCTGTGTGACGGACGCGTGCAGTCGCTCGCCGAGATCGCGGCGCGGATGCAGCTTCCGCTCGGCGTGGCCCGGGTGCTCATCGCCGACATGGCGACGGACGGCCTGGTCGCGGTCCACGAGCCGACCATTTTGGACGACTCCGACGACGCGGTGGGCACTGAACTGCTGGAGAGGGTGCTGAGTGGACTTCGCAGGCTCTGACATGTCGCACCGGCCGCCGGCCCCGAGCGGGCGCGTGACGTCGGCGAAGATCGTTATCGCCGGTGGGTTCGGCGTCGGCAAGACGACGCTGGTCGGTTCGGTCTCGGAGATCACGCCGCTGACCACCGAGGCGATCATGACCTCCGCCGGCGTGGGCGTCGACGACACCCGGCAGGTGCCGGGCAAGACGACGACCACGGTGGCGATGGACTTCGGTCGGATCTCGATCGACCGGGACCTGATCCTGTACCTGTTCGGTACGCCGGGTCAGACGCGGTTCTGGTTCATGTGGGACGAGTTGGTCCGCGGTGCCATCGGCGCCGTCGTGCTGGTCGACACCCGTCGACTGGCGGACTGCTTCGCCGCCATCGACTTCTTCGAGCACCGGCGGCTGCCGTACCTGGTGGCCATCAACTGCTTCGACGGGATGCAGTACCACGACCCGCAGGACGTCCGGGACGCGCTGGCGATCTCGAGCGACATCCCGGTGGTGGCCTGCGACGCCCGGAACCGGGAGTCGACCAAGCACGTGCTGATCTCGCTGGTCGAGTACGTGCTCACCATGCGACGCTCGCGGGCGGTCGCGCCCGCCTGAGCGGCGACCTCGAAGCGCCCGGTGACCGGTGGTCATCGGGCGCTTCCGCCTGTCCGGCCCTCGGTCGGGGCGGGACGCCGGACGGCCGCCCGCCGGGACTCCCGGTGGACGGCCGTCGTGGGCGGTCAGGACCAGACGGTCCAGGCGCCCTGGTTGACCTGGTAGACACCGAGCGAGTCGGGTTCCATCCCACCGTGCCGGATCGGGGCGAACGCGTAGCCACCGGCGATGCCCTCGACGACCTGCGTCTGCAGGTACGCCCGCAGCCGTCCACGGTCGACACTGCTGGCCATCCGGGCCGCCGAGGTGAGCAGGCGCAACGCGTCCGAGGCGTACGGGGCGAAGCCGGTGAAGCGGTCGAACCGCTGGGTGTAGCGGAGGGTGAACTCGCGGCGGTCCCGTTCCGCCGTGGTGGAGGTGGTCAGCATCGAACCGCCCAGGCAGGCCGGGTGGATCGCGTACGCCCCCTCGACCGCGGCGAGGTTCGGCCGGGTGAGGGTCTCCTCCGCGACCGCCCCCGGGTCGAGCACGAGCGTCCCCCGGTACCCGGCCCGCCGCAGCGCCCGGGCCGCGCTCCCGGAGTCCGGGGCGGTCGCCCAGACGATCACCCCGTCCGGCTCGGCGGACACCACCCGCTCGGCGGCGTCGGTGAAGCCGGTCCCCCCGACGGGCAGCCGGACGGTGCGCGCCAGCCCGACGTCGACGGCCGGCAGCGCGAGGCGTACCGCCCGGACCCCGGCGTCGCCGTGCGGCCCGTCGACGGCCACCAGGACGACCCGTCGCAGCCGCAGCGACTCGATCAGCTGCGCCATCCGGCGGGCCACGTCGGCGGCGTCCGGGGTGAGCTTGTAGACGAAGGTGCGCTGGGCCAGCGGCAGCGCGATGCCGTCCCCGAAGCCCAGCGACAGGAAGGGCACCTGGCGGGCCTGGGCCACCCCCACGATGGCCAGCGAGGTCTCGGCGAGGGTGCCACCCACCAGGGCGTGCACCTCGTCGCGGCGGGCCAGCTCGGTGGCCTGCCGGGCGGCCAGGCGGGGATCGCTGCCGTTGTCCCGGATCTCCAGTCGCACCGTCCGGCGCAGGTTGCCGACCGGGAAGCCGGAGACGTTCAGCTCCTCGGCGGTCAGCTCCAGGGCGCGTCGCTGGAGCACCCCGTGCGCGGCGCCCCGCCCGGTCAGTTCCAGGCTCGCCCCGACCACCAGCTCGTGCCGGTCCGGTGCGGCGCTGCCGGGCGTCCCGTCATCGGGGCGTTGGCCCGGCTGCCCGCACGCGCTGAGCAGCAGGCTGCCCGCCGCCGCGGCGAGTACGCCGCGACGGGTCAGCACGGAGGAGTCGAATGCCGGTGTCGCCAATGGAGTCGCCTTTCCACCCCGGCGACGCCCGCCGCCGGCTGTTCCGCCGGGTATGCTCCCGGCCGGCCCGATCCGGCGTCAACTTATCCGGGTGTGGGCAGGAACACGCAGGTGGCGAGGCGGGTGACTCCGATCAGGATCGGTAACCGGCGGAGCGGAACTCGTACTCGCGGTCGTCGTCGCGGTCGCCGGTGTCTCGGCTGAAGTCCCAGCCGCCGGCCGCTTCCCGGCCCGGCCGGCCCCCGACGGCGAAGCCGCCGATCTCCTGGCCGCGCCGCCAGCCCCGGAAGTAGCCGGTGGTGTTCTCGGCGAGGCTCGCCGCGTTCCGGACGATCCGCAGTGGACGCTCCTCGCGCAGCGGCGAGCCGGGCACCAGGTTGGCCTGGGGCACCCGCTTCGGCAGACCGGCCTTGGTCTCCGAGCCCACCGCCGGGCGGGCCGCCTGCTCGGCCGCCTGCCAACCGGTGTCCGCGGTGGTCGACCACTCGAAGTCGGTGTCCTCGCCGTGCCCGACGAACCAGGCGGACTTCGCCTGGGCGAAGATCAGCAGGTCACCGTCGCCCTCGTCGGAGACCGGCGGGGGCCGGTGCTCCTTCGGCGCGGGACGCCGCTCCAGCGGGGCGGGCAGCTCGGCACGGGGCGCGGGACGGCGCTCCAGCGGGGCGGGCAGCTCGGCACGGGACGCGGACCGACCGGTCCGGTCGGCACCCTCCCGCTCGACGAGGCGCAGCGGCGGCGTCTCCAGGCCCGGGTCCGTCGGCGGGTTGAGCCCGTCGCGCAGGGCCCGGTCGGCCAGCGGCGGCGGCTCCACCAGCCGCAGCATCGGCGGCTCCTGGGGCAGGTCGTCCGCGAGCCACGGCGGGGTGACCCGGCCCGGGTCGCTCGGCGCGTCGACGCGGTCGCCGTAACCGTAGGCGGCCGGTGCCTCCTTGGCACGGTCGTCGTGCTCGTCGCCGGTGTTGACCAGTGGCCAGTTCGCCCGCGAGCCCGGGGGAGCGGCCTCCGGGCCGGGACGCGGCACCGGCACGCTCAGGTCGGTGGCGCTGAACTCGCCGGTCGGCGGCTCCACCGGGGTGGTCTTCGGTCGGGGCGGGATGATCGTCCGCTGCCGTTCGGCGCGGGCGCTGTTGATCGCGGCCGTGGTGAGCGTGGGCCGGAACGGCTCACCCGCCTCGGCCGGCGGCACGGTGCCGCGTTGGGCCGGGGCGATCGGGGTGATCCCCGGCGGCGGCGGTGGCGGCGCGGAGACCGGCCGGTTGGTCGGGCCGTCCAGCCGTGACGGGAGCGGGGCCCCGGCCGGCGCGGTGCGCGGCGGCAGCGGAACGCCGGTGGACGCGGGCCGCGCCGCCGGTGCCGACGTCGGCCGGCCGGCGGCGGCCGGGGCAACCGGGGGCGGGCTCAGCGGGGCCGGGCTCAGCGGGGCCGGCGCGACGGGCGGCGGCGCGATCGGGGCGGGCGCGACCGGCGGCGGGCCCAGCGGGCGGGGCGTGGTCGGCGCGGCAGGCCCGGAGACCGGCTCGGGGCGGCTGCGCCGGCCCACCGGCTCGGGCTCGGCGGGCCGGACCGGCCGCAGGCCGGTGCCGGTGTGGTGCAGGTTGGTCAGCTCACCGACCGGCTCGCCACGACGGGCGGCGGCGCGGCGACCGGGGACCGGTGCCGGTGCGGTGACCCGGGCGCCGAGCGCACCGACCAGCGCGTCGCAGCCGGCGTCGCAGGCACGGACCGAGGCGACCGCCTGGCGCACCGTCTCGGCGACGGCCGCGGTGAGGGCCCGGTTGACCGTGGCTCGGCGGGGCGTCTCGGAGATGGCCACCCGCAGCGCGGTGACCGCCTCGTTGACCGCCTCGGGGTCGCCGACCCCCTCGGCCGCGAGGTGGGCCGCGACGGCATCGGCGGCCACCGCGACCTCACGGCCGCCGGCCATCGTGCCGCCGAGCATGCCGGGCTCCGGGAGGGCGTCCAGCACGGCCAGGGCGACCGGCTCGGCCGGGTCCGGGTAGGCCCGCAGCGCGGCGGGGTAGAGCTCGCGCAGCACCTCGCGCAGGGCGACGGCGGCGGAGTGCCGCCCGCTGGTCAGCGCGGCGTGCGCCGCGAGGACCTGCTTGTAGCCGGCGAGGTCGCGCGGGGCCGGCAGGGTGACCGCGGAGAGGGCGCCGGCCTGGAGTGCCCGGGCCAGCCCGACCGCCCGACGCTCGACCGCCGGGGACTGCATCTCCTCCAGCGAGTCGTCGTCGGCGAAGCGCTCGGCGAAATCGTCGACCGAGTCGTCGTCCGCGATGGCCAGCGGTCGGCCGGCGGCGCTGAGCAGCGAGGTGACCGTGTGGTCGTCGCTGTCGGCGGCGATGGCCGCACCGCTCGGCCCGCCCGACCGCTCCACGAGCAGCGCGACCAGCTGGGCGTAGCCCGCCGGGTCGTCACCGATCTCACAGACATGCAGCAGACGGCCTGCGTCGTCGACCACAGCGGACGTCAGCGCCGATCCGGCCGAGGCCGGCCGGTCGGCCGGATCCGCCGAGGCCAGACCGCAGTACACGCGCACGAGCGCCACGGCGTCGTCCTCCTCCCGGGACACAGGGCTTTCTCTGCCAGAAGACTGATGCTCCCCGGTCCGGGTCAGTCGCGCCAGTCCACAACAGCAGAGATCTTGCCGACAATGGTGCGCCAACCCAAACTTGCGGTTTGTGCCCCGATTTTCTTCAGCCGGCGCCGGCCCAGGAAACCGCTGATCCCGCCGTTGACGGTGGCCCGCAGCGCCTCGTCCAGGTCGTCCAGGCTGGAGCCCGCCGAGAGCATGTCGAGTACGGCCGGTAGCCGCAGCGCGTACGCCAGGTCACGAGCGACCTCGCCGGCCTCGATCAGGAGCGCGGGATCCCACGCGTCGTGTCCGCCGCGCAGGTTCTCGACGACCAGGTCGAGCTCGTAGGTGTCCTCGTCCAGCGGGGCGATGTCGGCCGGTTCCACCCGTTCGGACAGTTCGTGCCAGCCGTCCAGTTGGGACAGGTCGTTGGGCGCGCCGGAACGGACGAAACTCACCAGCGCCTCGGGCGTCTTGAAGAGCAGCAGCTTGCCCCGGTGGGTGAGGAAGACGGGCACCTCCTCGTCGCCCGCGGCGTCGTCCGCCTCGTCCTCGTCCTCGTCGGCCTCATCCTCGTCCGGACCGGCCTCGTCGTCGGCGGCGTCCGCCTTGTCTCGACGGCGCCCCGCGGGCCGCTCGTCGGACTCGTCGTCCTCGTCCTCCTCGGCGGAGAGGGCGGCGAACTCCTCGTCGAGGATCACCACCTCCTCGTCGTCCTCGGTCTCGACGACCTGGCGGCGGGCCAGGAACGGGTCGTCCTGGTCGCGCTCGGTGACGTCGGTCGGGGTCAGCTCCCGCGCCGGCCGGTACGCCCGCAGGGTGAAGCCGGTGCCGGACGGCAGGGCGATCTCGACCGGGTCGATCCGCAGCTCGTCCCAGAGGGCGCGGTCCGCCGTCGGGCGGTCGACCTCGACCTCGTCATCTGCGGTCGACGCGATGGTGTCGTCGAGCTCGGGCTCGTCGGCGTCGGGCCGTTGGGGCGACTGGCGGGCCACGCTGACCTCCGGGTGCTGTCGGGCTGCCCACCCGGCGGCGCGTCCGGCCGCCGAGTGACTCTGGGCACATACCCTAGTGGGCGGCTCGGCGGGACCGGGACCCGCACCCCGGTGGCGTCCCGACCGGCGGACAAGTAGCCTTGCTACACATGAAGGCCCAGGCGCTGCACGGCCACCTGGACGCACTGCTGCTGGCGGTGCTGGAGCAGGGCGAGCGGCACGGCTACGCGATCATCGAATCGCTCCGCGCCCGCAGCGGCGGCACCCTCGACCTGCCCACCGGAACCATCTATCCGGCACTGCGCCGGCTGGAGCGGGCCGGCTGGGTGGCGAGTTCGTGGAGCACCGTCAACGGCCGGGAGCGGCGCACCTACCGGCTGACCGACGCCGGCGCCCGCGCGCTCGCCGGGGAGCGCGCCGGCTGGCGCGAGTTCAGCGCCACGGTGGGCCGGTTCCTCGACCCCGGCCAGCCCGCCGCCGGCCCCGCCTGACCGGCGAGGTCCGCCGCCACTGCGCCGTCCGCCACCGCGCCGTCCGTCATCGCGCCGTCCGTCATCGCGCGGCGGTAGCCCGAGGCGAATGGTCACCGCGAGGTCAGCCGCGCGGCCCGGAGCCAGCAGCGGGCGGCCCGGGCCAGCCCGAACCAGGCCGCGCCGATCAGCACCGCGCCGATGATCATCGGGGGCCAGCCGAGCGCCTCGTCCCAGAGGCTCACCGACCAGCCGAACAGCGTCGCGCCGGCCAGCGCCCCGCCCGCAAGCCCGGCGGTCAGCCCGTGGCCCACCGCCCGGCCGGGCCCGGACAGCCCGGGCGACCCGCGCCGGGCGGCGAGGACGCCGACCAGCAGGCCCGCCACGGCCAGCAGCGCGACCAGGGACCAGATCCCGTTCAGCGAGGCGTGCAGGAGCCGGTAACCCGTCGGCGGCAGCGGACCGGCGCTCCAGCTCGACCCGCGCCAGGTCAGATCGCCGCCGGCCAGCAGCACCATCGCCAGCGCCAGCGCGCGTACGGCCAACCGGCGCAGCGCCCCGGCCGCCAGCTCGGCCTGGTATCCCGGCGCGAGCTCAGCGACCGTGCCGAACTCGGCCACCGCCCGCCGCTCCGCCTCCGTCGGGGGCAGACCACCCTCGCGGTACGCCTCGACGGCGTCCAGCAGCGCGTGCCGCGCCTCGGTGAGCAGGTCGGTCTTCAGCCGGGCCGGCCCGCGCAGCCGGCCGCCCAGCTCGCGCAGTCGCTGCTCCACGAGCACGTCCCGGTCCCCGCGCATGCCCCCAGCCTGCCATCGCGGGCCGTCGCCCGCGTCGGGGAATTTCCCTGAGGAACGGGGTCAGCCGGTCGGGCCGAGCGCCAGGTAGCCGCGTTCCGCCGCCTCCTGGAGCAGCCACTGGTCCCGGTACCAGCCCGGCTCGGCGACGAGCTCGGCGTGCCGCCCGCGCTGCACCACCCGCCCGGCGTCGAGCACCACGATCTCGTCCAGCCCGGTCAGGCCGCTGAGCCGGTGGCTGATCAGCAGCACCGAGTGCCCGGCCGGGGTGGCGGCCAACGCGGAGGCGAGCACGGCGTCCGCGGCGGCCGGGTCGAGCCCTTCGGTCGGCTCGTCCAGCACCAGCACCGCCGGGCCGGCCAGCAGCGCCCGGGCCAGCGCGAGGCGCTGCCGCTGGCCGCCGGAGAGCTGCCCGCCCTGCTCACCGACCACGGTGTCCCAGCCGTCCGGCTGTGCGCGTACCCAGTCCAGCAGGCCGGCCGCGCGGGTCGCGGCGGCCAGCTCGTCGTCGTCCGCGCCGGGGCGGCCGAGCAGCAGGTTCTCCCGGACCGAGGCGTGGAAGACGTACGCCTCGGCGAGCAGGCCACCGATGGTCCGGGGCAGCTCCTCGGCCGGGTACGCCGACACGTCCGTCCCGGCCAGGGTGACCCGGCCGGCGTCGGGGCGGACGGCGCCGGTGACCAGGGCCGCCAGGGTGCTCTTGCCGGCGCCGCTCGGCCCGACCACGGCGACCCGGCGGCCGGCCGGCAGGTCGAGGTCGACCCGGTCCAGGGCCGGTGCCGCCCCCTCCCGGTACCGGACGGTCACCCCGGCGAACCGCACGTCGTGCGGGGCGGCGACCGCGGCGGTGGCCCGGTCGGTGGCGACGGTCCCCGGGACGGCCGGCGGCGTGGCGGTGGACCCCGGCCCGGCGGCGTCGCCCGGGGCGGGGCGCGGCGCAGCGGTGGCCGTCGGCTCGGCGGTGTCGAGCAGGGCGGCCACCCGGGTCAGGCCGGTACGCAGCTGGGCGCGCTGCCGGGCGGCGCCGACCAGGGCGAGGGCGATCTCGACGGCGGCCAGGGTGCCGACCGCGAGGACGCCGATCAGCACCCCGCCGACCCCGGCGCGCAGCGCCACCACGGTCACCGCGGCGGCGGTGAGCCCGCCGACCAGCACCCCGGTCGCGTCCACCGCGAAGCCGGTGGCCGCCAGCCGGCGTTCCAACCGGGCCAGCCGGGCGGCCCGCCCCTCGGCGGCGGCGAGCGCGGCACCGGTGGCGCCGAAGGCGGCCAGGTCGGCCGCGCCGTGGGTGAGGTCGACCGCGTCCACGGCCAGCGTGCCGCGCAGCGGGGCCACCTCGTCGGCCGCCCGCCGGGTGAGCGCGGTGGCCAGCACCGGCAGCGCCACCCCGGCCAGCAGCAGCCCGGCGGCGAGCACCCCGGCCGCCGGTACGGAGATCAGCGCCGCCCCGCCGACCGCGACCACGCTCACCAGCGCGGCGGCCGCCCCGGGCACCAGCACCCGGAGCAGCAGGTCCTGGACCGCCTCCACGTCGGAGACCAGCCGGCTCAGCGCGTCCCCGGTGCGCGGGGCGATCCCGTCGCGCCGGGCGGCCAGGGTGGCGAAGACCCGGGCCCGGACATCGGTGATCATGCGGAGCACGGCGTCGTGCCCGGCGAGCCGTTCGGTGTAGCGGAACACGCCCCGGCTCACCGCGAGCGCCCGGACGGCGACGATGGCCACGGTCAGCCGGTCCAGCGTGGGCCGGCCGGCGGCGCTCATCAACAGCCAGGTGGCGGTCGCCATCAGGGCCAGCCCGGCGAACTCGGTGACCGCGGCGAGCAGCCCCGCCCCCACCAGCCGGCCCAGGTACGGCCGGGCGAGGCGGAGCACGGCCCGTTCGGCGCTCATCGGGTCACCCGCGCCGTCGGGGTCAGTTCGGTGACCCGCCCGTCCTCGACCCGCAGGATCCGGTCGGCGTCCTCCAGCAGCGCCGGCCGGTGCGCGACCAGCAGGGCGGTACGTCCGGCGACCAGTCGCCGGGTGGCGGCCAGCACCACCGCCTCGCTGGCCGAGTCGAGGCGGGCGGTCGGCTCGTCGAGGAGCACCAGCGGGGCGTCCCGGAGGAAGGCCCGGGCCAGCGCGACCCGCTGCCGCTGCCCGCTGGACAGGCCGTGCCCGCGTTCGCCCAACTCGGTGCCGAGCCCGTCGGGCAGGGCGGCGACCACCTCGTCCAGCGCGGCGTCGCGGACCGCCCGGTCCAGGACGGCGTCCGGGGTGTCCGGCGCGCCGAGGCGGATGTTGTCGGCCAGCGACCCGGCGAACAGGTGGGCCCGCTGCGGCACCCAGGCGAGCTGCCGCCGCCAGCCGTCCGGGTCGACCCCGGCGAGGTCCACGCCGTCGACGGTGACCCGGCCGGTGGTCGGCGCGACGAAGCCGAGCAGCAGGTGCAGCAGGGTGCTCTTGCCGGCGCCGCTGGGCCCGATGACGGCGATCCGCTCGCCGGGCCGGACGGTCAGCGTGACGTCCCGCAGCGCGGTGGTCCGCTCGTACTCGACGGTGACGTTCTCGAAGCGGATCTCGCCCCGGCCGTCCGGCACGGGCCGTCCCGCGCCGGCCGGGACCGTACCGGCCGGAGCCGCGTCGGCCGGAACCGCGTCGGTCGGCGGTGCCGACAGGGTCAGTGCCTCGTCGAGCGCGGTGAGCCCTTCCATGCTGGCGTGGAAGCGGCTGCCGGCGGTGCGCAGCGGCAGGTACGCCTCCGGGGTGAGCAGCAGCACCAGCAGGGCGGTGGAGAGGGTGATCCCGCCGCCGAGCAGCCGGATGCCGACCGGCACCGCGACGAGGGCCACCGAGAGGGTGGCGACCAGCTCCAGGACCAGCGCGGAGAGGAACGCGATCCGCAGGGTCCTCATGGTGGCCTGCCGGTGCCCGTCGGCCATCCGGCGGACCACGTCGACCTGGGCCCGGGCCCGACCGAACGCGCGCAGCGTCGGCAGGCCGGCGACCATGTCGAGGAAGTGCCCGCCGAGCAGGGCCAACCGTCGCCACTGCCGTTCCGTGGCGGCCTGGGCCTGCCAGCCGAGCAGCGCCCCGAAGACCGGGATGAGCGGCAGGGTCAGCGCGATGATCAGCGCCGAACTCCAGTCGGCCACCACGATCCGGGCCAGCACCGCCAGCGGCACGGTCACGCTCAGCACGAGCTGCGGCAGGTAGCCGGTGAAGTGCGGGTCGAGAGCGTCGAGGCCGCGCCCGGTGAGGGTGGCGAGCCGGCCGGCCCGCTGCCCGGCGACCCAGGTGGGGCCGTGCCGGCCGACCGCGCGGAGCAGGTCGGCGCGCAGCGTCGCCTTCACGGTCGCCGCCGCCCGGGCGGCCACCGTGCCCTGGGCCCAGCTCACCAGCGCGCGGGCGGCCACCGCCGCCACGAAGCCGGCCAGCGCCGGCCGGTGCAGCCGCCCGTCGAGCGCGGTCGCCAGCAGCGTGGCCAGCGCGGTGGCCTGGGCCACGACGAGCAGCGCGGTCAGCCCGCCCAGCACCGCGAGCACGGCGAGGTCGCGCCGGGCCGCGGGGACCCGGCGCAGCAGACGCGGGTCGAACGGGCGGCGGTTCACCAGTACACCGGTGCCCTGCCGTCGGTCCGTTCCCGGAAAATCCACCAGCACATCGCCTGAAAGCCTAGTAGGGCCGGCAGGAGGGGCAGCGCGAGCCAACCCAGCAGTGACAGGGTCGGCCCGCTCGCCGCCCCGTCGACCACCGCCAGCGAGGCGGCCGGGTCGACGGTGGAGACCAGGATCCGGGGCCAGAGGGCCGCGCCGACCAGCGCCACCGGCAGGGCCAGCGCTGCGCCGGTCGCCGCGAAGGCCACCCCGGGGCGGCCCCGCCCGAGCGCCGCGCGGGCCGCCAGCAGCGCCGCTACCAGCACGAACAGCAGCAGTACGGCCACCGCGGGCCGCGCCACCGCGGCGCGTACCCGAGCGGAGAGCAGGCCCAGGACGGTGGCCGTGCCGACCGCGGCGAGCGCCACCGGGACCAGCCGGCGGGCCACCCGGGTGAGCGTGGCGGCGCCGGCGGCGGGCAGCCGGAGAGTGAGGAAGGTCGCACCCTGGAGCGCGACCAGCGCCAGCACCGCCAGCGCGGTGGCGGCCACGAACGGGGTGAAGAGGTGCCCCACGCCGTCGACGTGCCCGTCGGGGTGCAGCGGCAGGCCCTGGAGCAGCCCGCCGAGCAGGGCGCCCCAGCCGAGCGCGGCCAGCACGCTGCCGGCCACCACCACCCGGTCCCAGCGGGCGCGGGCGGACCGGGTGCGGGGCCGGCTGCGCAGTTGCACCCCGGCGTTCACCAGCACCACCCCGACCAGCGCGCCGGCCACGGCCGGGTAGTAGCCGGCGAGCAGTTCGCCCTCCAGCGCGGGAAAGGCGCCGAGCAGGATGCCGGCGGCGGCCACCAGCCACACCTCGTTGCCGAGGAAGAACGGCCCGACGGCGGTGAGGGCGGCCCGTCGCCGTTCCTCGGTGGCGCCGTGGGCCAGCAGCAGCCCGACGCCGTAGTCGTAGCCGCCGAGGACCAGGTAGGTGGCGAAGAAGAGGCCGAGCAGGGCGTACCAGGCGAGTTCCACGACGGGCTCCTCAGGCGAACACGGAGTGCGGGCGGGTGTCGGTCTCGGGCGCGGGCGGCCGGCCGAGGGCGGGGTCGGCCGCGCCCCGGGCGGCGTGCCGGGCGATCAGCGTCCAGTTGGTGACCGCGAGCGCGCCCAGCAGCAGGGCGAAGCCGATCAGCGAGGCGAGCATCACCCCGGGCCCGACCGGCGAGACGGCCCGCTCGACGGGGAGCAGCCCGTACGCGGCCCAGGGCTGGCGGCCGACCTCGCGGGCGATCCAGCCGAGCAGCACCGCCACGAAGGGCAGCGGCAGGGCGAGCAGCACCAGCCAGAGCGGGAACCGCAGCCGGATGATCTGGTCGCGCCAGAGCAGCGGCAGGAGCAGCAGGCCGAGGAAGAGGCCGAAGCCGATCAGGATCATGAAGCCGAGCCCGACGTCGGAGAGCGTCGGTGGGGTGTAGTCGCCCGGCCCGAACCGGGTGACCCAGCCGGCGACCAGCGCGTCCCGGTCCGGGCCGCCGCCGAACTTCGTCGGCTGGAGCTGCCCCACCGGCCCGAACTGGGCGAAGCCGAAGCCCAGCAGGAAGACCACCGCGACCCCGGCGGTGAGCAGGCCGAGCCGCAGCGAGGTGCGGAACAGCAGGAAGTCCGGGGTGCGCCGGAGCAGGTGCCAGGCGCTGACCGCGGCCATCAGCAGCCCGCCGGTGACCAGGCTCGCCGAGATCACGTGCCCGAGGGCGAAGCCCAGCGTGGGGTTGGTGAGCAGGGCCGTGAAGTCGGTCAGGTGGGCGACGCCGTCGCGCAACTCGTACCCGACGGGGTGCTGGAGCCAGGCGTTGCCGACCAGCACCCAGTACGCCGAGGCGTACGCGGTCAGCGCGACGCCCCAGAGCAGGGCCAGGTGCACCCCGCGCCGCAGCCGGTGCCAGCCGAAGATCCACATGCCGAGGAGGGTGGACTCCAGGAAGAACGCCACCAGCGTCTCGATGGCCAGTGGCGCGCCGAAGACGTTGCCGACGTACCGGGCGAGGCCGCTCCAGTTCAGCCCGAACTGGAACTCCATCACCAGCCCGGTGGCGATGCCGAGGGCGTAGTTGATCACGTAGAGCTGACCCCAGAAGCGGGTCAGCCGCTCGTAGACCGGCTTGCCGGTGACGAAGCCGGCGGTCTGGAGCCCGACCAGCAGGGTGACCAGGCCGAGGGTCACCGCCACGAAGAGGAAGTGGATCGAGGTGGTGGCGGCGAACTGGAGGCGGGCGAGGAACAGGGTGTCCATCGGTGCGGTGCTCCCATGGGTCGTCTCGCTTGACGTAGCGAGGCTACACATAGGGGAGCTACGTATGAGGGCCCTTACGGGTCGGTTCCGGGTGAGTTCCGGGTCAGCTCAGGAAGAGCGAGATCGGCAGCGCGACCAAGGTGGCCGCCACCGCCAGCGCGGTGCCGCCGAGCAGTCGCGGCGGCCGGTCGGCCACCAGCAACCGCTGCACCCGTACGTCGAGGTCACGGTCGCCGATTCCGAGGGTGCCCGCCGGCGTGATCGTGTGACCGGCGGCGGCGAACCGGCGCAGCGCCCCGGCCAGCGGCTCCTCGGCGTGCAGCTCGCGGGCCTTGTCGTCGGCGCGCATCTCGACCAGCAGCGCCACCCGCTCGTGGGCGTCCCGGACCCAGCGGAACCAGGGCAGCGCCCGGCAGAGCGCGGTGAACGGCAGCAGCACCAGATCGTGCCGCTCCTGGGCGTGCGCCCGCTCGTGGGTGAGCACCGCCGCCAGCTCGGCGCGGTCGAGCAGGCTGAGCGTGCCGGCGCTGACCACCACCCGGGGTCGCACCCCGGGCAGGCAGTACGCGGCCGCGCTCGGGTGGTCCAGCACCAGCGCGCCGGGCACCGTCGGGTCGTGGCGGGCCACCAGGGTGAGCAGGTCCCGGTGCCGGCGCTGGGCGCGTACCGCGGCGTGCACGCTGCGCACGGTCGTGGTGAGCAGCACCGCGCCGATGCCGAACCCGATCCCGACCAGCCCCAGGTGCACCGCGCCGACCCCGGCGGGCAGGGTGCCGTGGGCCAGGTCGTCGGTCAGCGCCAGCAGGGCGCTCCCGGTCGGCCGGTCGTACGCGGCCAGGCCGAGCGCCATCGGCAGCCCCATCGCGGAGAGACCGAGCGCCAACCCGACCGCCTGCCAGCAGACGATCGCCACCCGCGGGGCCCGCCAGGTCCAGGTGGAGACCGCCAGGACCTGCGCGGTCAGCCAGCAGGCCAGCATGGTCGCGGCGAAGTGCAGGGCGTACGCCACGGTGGCCGCCCTACCGGTCCGTCGCCTCGTCGAGCGCCGGCCGCCGGGCCTCCTGGCCGGTGAGCCCGGCCTCGGCGCCGAGCGCGGCGCGCAGCACCTCGGCCTCGGTGCCGGTCACCGAGCGGGCGAAGCGCACCAGCGCGGCGTCCCGGCTGCCGCCGAGGTCGAGGGCGTCGAGCATGAGCTGGGCGATGTGCGCCTCCCGGGTGGCCGCCGGCCGGTACCGCCAGGCCCGCCCTTCCCGCTCGCGCTGCACCATGTCCTTGCCGGCGAGCCGGTCCAGCACGGTCATCACCGTCGTGTACGCCAGCTCGCGGCCGTCCAGGGCGTCGGCCACCTCGCGCACGGTCACCCCGTCCGACGTGGCGGGGACCGAGTCCCACAGCACGTCCATCACCGCACGTTCGAGATCACCAAGCCGAGTCACCTCCCAATCCTACCCCCCGTAGTAGATCGCCATCCGCCCCGCCCGCCTGGGGCCTGATTCACGGAAAGAGTGGCTCCCGCGGCGCGGAGAACCACTCTTTCCGTGAATTAGTGCAGACCGGGGGTGGGGAGGGGGGTCAGAGGCCCTTGGGGTGCCAGACGGTCTTGGTCTCCAGGAGGACCGTCATGCGGGTGACGCCGGGGTCGGCGGTCCAGTCGTGGTCGGCCGGGGCCGGCCGGAGCACCCGCTTGAGGTTCTCCGCCGCCTTGACCTCCAGCTCCGCCGCCAGGTCTGCGTCGGTCACCCCGGTCAGGTCGATCGCGTTGACGTCCATGTGCGCGGCCAGCGTCGGCACCGTCTCCGACAGCTTGCCGGTGAGGATGTTGACCACGCCGCCCGGCAGGTCGGAGGTGGCCAGCACCTCGGCCAGGGTCACCGCCGCGAGCGGGGCCGACGGGGAGGCCGCCACCACCACGGTGTTGCCGGTGACGATCGCCGGGGCGATCACGCTGACCAGGCCGAGCAGCGCCGGCGTCTCGGGGGCCGCCACGGCGACCACCCCGGTCGGCTCGGGCGCGGACAGGTTGAAGTACGGGCCGGCCACCGGGTTCGCCCCGCCGTACACCTGGGGGAGCTTGTCGGACCAGCCGGCGTACCAGACCCAGCGGTCGATCGCCGCGTCCACCTCGTCGGCCGGGACGCCGAGCGCGACGAACTGCTCCCGCCGGCCCTCCAGCATCTCGGCGACCCGGTAGAGGATCTGCCCCCGGTTGTACGCGGTCGCCCCGGCCCAGCCCTTGACGGCGGCCCGGGCGGCGACGACGGCGTCCCGCGCGTCCTTGCGGGAGGCCAGCGACACGTTGGAGTCCTGCACGAGATACGACCGTCCCGACTCGCTGCGCGGGAACTTCCCGCCGATGAAGAGCTTGTACGTCTTGCGTACCGCGACCCGCTCAGACATTGAGGTACGCCTCCAGCCCGTGCCGGCCGCCCTCACGGCCGTAGCCCGACTCCTTGTAGCCGCCGAACGGCGAGGTGGGGTCGAACTTGTTGAACGTGTTGGCCCAGACCACACCGGCGCGCAGCCGGTCGGCGGTCCACAGGATCCGGGAACCCTTGTCGGTCCAGATCCCGGCCGACAGCCCGTACGGCGTGTTGTTGGCCTTCTCCACGGCCTCGGCCGGGGTGCGGAAGGTCAGCACGGAGAGCACCGGGCCGAAGATCTCCTCGCGGGCGACCCGGTGTGCCTGGGTGACCCCGGTGAAGATGGTCGGCGCGAACCAGAAGCCGCGCTCGGGCAGCTCGCACGGCGGCGACCAGCGCTGGGCGCCCTCGGCCGCGCCGGCGTCGGAGAGTTCCTTGATCCGGGCCAGCTGGGCGGCCGAGTTGATCGCACCGATGTCGGTGTTCTTGTCCAGCGGGTCACCGACCCGTAGCTGGGCCATCCGCCGCTTCAGCGACTCCAGCACCCGGTCGGCGACCGACTCCTGGACCAGCAGCCGGGAGCCGGCGCAGCAGACGTGCCCCTGGTTGAAGAAGATGCCGTTGACGATTCCCTCGACGGCCTGGTCGATCGGGGCGTCGTCGTAGACGATGTTGGCGGCCTTGCCGCCCAGCTCCAGGGTGAGCTTCTTGCGGGTGCCGGCGACCGCGCGGGCGATGGCCTTGCCGACCTCGGTGGAGCCGGTGAAGGCGACCTTGTCCACGCCGGGGTGCTCGACCAGCGTCCGGCCGGTGTCGCCGGCGCCGGTGACGATGTTGACCACGCCGGCGGGCAGCTCGGCCTGCTGGCAGATCTCGGCGAAGAGCAGCGCGGTCAGCGGGGTCGTCTCGGCCGGCTTCAGCACCACCGTGTTGCCGGCCGCGAGCGCCGGGGCGATCTTCCAGGCCAGCATGAGCAGCGGGAAGTTCCACGGGATGACCTGCGCGGCCACGCCGAGCGGCTGCGGGTTCGCCCCGAAGCCGGCGTACGGCAGCTTGTCGGCCCAGCCGGCGTAGTAGAAGAAGTGCGCGGCGACCAGGGGCAGGTCGACGTCGCGCGACTCCTTGATCGGCTTGCCGTTGTCCAGGGACTCCAGCACGGCCAGCTCGCGGGAGCGCTCCTGGATGATCCGGGCGATCCGGAACAGGTACTTGGCCCGGTCGCGGCCCGGCATCGGACCCCAGACCCGCTCGTACGCGGTCCGGGCGGCGCGGACCGCACGGTCCACGTCCTCGCTGCCGGCCTCGGCGACCTCGGCGAGCACCTCCTCGGAGGCGGGGTTGACCGACTTGAAGCTGCCGCCGTCGACCGGGTCGACGAACTCGCCGTCGACGAAGAGCCCGTACGAGGGCTTGATGTCCACCACCGAGCGCGACTCGGGGGCGGGGGCGTATTCGAACATCGCGTTCAGTCCAGGGTGAAGTAGTCGGGGCCGGCGTAGACGCCGGTCGTCAGCTTGGTGCGCTGCATGAGCAGGTCGTTCAGCAGGCTGGACGCGCCGAAGCGGAACCAGTCCGGGTCCAGCCAGTCCGGGCCGACGGTCTCGTTGACCATGACCAGGTACTTGATCGCGTCCTTGGTGGTCTTGATGCCGCCGGCCGGCTTCACGCCGACCTGCCGCCCCGTGGCGGCGCGGAAGTCGCGGACCGCCTCCAGCATCACCAGGGTCACCGGCAGGGTGGCCGCGACCGGCACCTTGCCGGTGGAGGTCTTGATGAAGTCGCCGCCGGCGACCATCGCCAGCCAGGAGGCCCGCCGCACGTTGTCGTAGGTGGCCAGCTCGCCGGTCTCCAGGATCACCTTGAGGTGGGCGTCCCCGCAGGCCTCCTTGGTGGCCACGATCTCGTCGTGGACCTCGGAGTAGCGGCCGGCCAGGAACGCGCCCCGGTTGATCACCATGTCGATCTCGTCGGCGCCGGCGGCGACGGCCGCCCGGACGTCCGCCAGCCTGATCTCCAGCGGGGCCTGCCCGGACGGGAAGGAGGTCGCCACGCTGGCCAGGTGCACCTGGGAGCCGGCCAGCACCTCGGCCACGTACGGGACCATCGAGGGGTAGACGCAGACCGCGCCGACGTGCGGGCAGGACGGGTCGGCCGGGTCGGGGCGCAGCGCCTTGGCGGCCAGCGCCCGCACCTTGCCGGGGGTGTCGGCCCCTTCGAGGGTGGTCAGGTCGACCATCCGGATGGCCAGGTCGATCGCCTGCGCCTTGGCGGTGGTCTTGATGGAGCGGGTGCCGAGTTGTGCCGCCCGCTGCTCCGCGCCCACCTGGTCCACGCCGGGCAGGCCGTGCAGGAAGGTCCGCAGAGCGGTCTCGGATCGTCCCAGCTCGGAGAGGTCCGACCGGGCCGACGTCGCTGTCGCCGTCATGCCCCGAATACTACGCACCCGCGAGCCATGTGATCTTGGTCACGACAAGCCGGTCGGCAGCGCCACACGTGAGCGGCGTCGCTGGTCAGCCGGCACCCGCAGTGCGCCGCGCCGCGGACCGGTAGGTTGAGCGATCGTGGACGTACACGTCATTGACCACCCGCTCGCCCAGTCGCGGCTGACCGCCATGCGGGACGCCCGGACCGACTCGGCGTCCTTCCGGGCCGCGCTGCGCGAACTCACCACCATGCTGGTGTACGAGGCCGCCCGCTCCTTCCCGGTCGAGAAGTACCCGGTGCAGACGCCGGTCACCGGGACCGAGGGCACCCGGCTGGCGAACCCGCCGCTGCTGGTGCCGGTGCTGCGGGCCGGTCTCGGCATGGCCGACGCCGCGCTCGACCTGCTGCCGGAGTCCTCGATGGGCTTCGTCGGCCTGGCCCGCGACGAGGCGACGTACGAGCCGCGCGCGTACATGGAGTCGCTGCCCCGCGACCTGAGCGGCCTGCCGGTGCTGGTGCTCGACCCGATGCTGGCCACCGGCGGCTCGCTGGAGCACTGCTGCCGGCTGCTCGCCGACCGGGGCTGCACCGACATCACCGTGCTCTGCGTCCTCGCCGCGCCCGTCGGCATCGAGCGGCTGGAGCGCAGCGGCCTGCCGCTGCGCCTGGTCACCGCCTCCATCGACGAGGGGCTGAACGACAAGATGTTCATCGTCCCCGGCCTCGGCGACGCCGGTGACCGGCAGTTCGGCGGCATGCCCCGCTTCTGATCCGCGACGTGTGCACCGCCCCGGCCCGTGCGGCCGGGGCGGTGCCGTCTTTCCGCCCACCGGTAACGATCCACCCCGCCCGTGACACATACCGGGTGTCCTGTCAGCGACCGGTCGGGAGAGCGATCAGATGGAACCCGTGGGTGAGCGGGGCGAGGCCTGGTTCACCGGCCTCTACGCCGCGCACTACCCGGACATCGTCCGGTACGGCCTGCGCCGGCTGCCGGACGCCGACGCCGCCGCCGAACTGGCCCAGGACGTCTTCGTGGTGGTCTGGCGGCGGCGCGGCGAGGTCCCCGAACCCGCCCTCCCGTGGCTCTACGCCGTCGCCCGGCACACCGTGGCCAACCGCTGGCGGCAGGGGCGTGGCGGGCCCGCCCTGCTCCCGCTCAGCGAGGCCGACCAGGTGCCGGCCGGGCTCGTCGGGCCGGACGCCGTGGCGCCGGTGCTCGACCTGCACCGGGCGCTGCGCGGGCTGCCCGAGGCCGACCAGGAGATCCTCCGGCTGGTCGGGTGGGAGGACCTCAGCGTCGCGGACGCGGCCACCGCCCTGGGCTGCACCCGGTCGGCCGCCGCGGTGCGGCTGTTCCGGGCCCGGCGTCGCCTGCGCTCCGCCCTCGCCACCCGTCCGCCCCGCCCCGATCCGCGGCCGGCGTCCGCCCATGTCTGAGTGCCGGCCCCACCGTCGAAGGAGCAGCATGAACACCCAGCAGCAGGTCCGGGACCTCCTGGGCCCGGCCGACCCGGCCCGGGACGTGATCGTGCCGGCGCCGCCGCTCACCGCGCACGATGTGATCGTCCGCGCCGAACAGACCGCGCCGCCGCCGACCCGTCGACGCGCGAGCCGCCGTACCCTGCTCGCCGGCGCGACCGCCGTGGTGGCCGCGACCGCCTCCGCCGCGCTGGTGCCGATCCTGCGCCGCGATCCGACCCCCGCCGGACCGACCGCGCAGCCCGCCGGGATCGTGCTCCAGCCGGTCGGCTACGAGATCGCCGGCGACGGCGAGCCGGCCGGACCGCACCTGCGGGCGCTCGCCGCCCACCTCACCGACGCCTCCTACGACCGCGCGGGTGGCCGCTACGCCTACCAGAAGTCCAAGTCCTGGGGCGGGATGATCGAGGAGTCGCCCGAGGGGTATCTGGCCAGCTTCGTGGACGAGTACCGCACCTGGACGACGTCCGACGGACGCCGGTGGTCGGACCGGACGGTGCTGGACCGGGAGTTTCCCGACGCGGCGTCCCGGGACTACTGGACGAGGCTGACCCCGCGGCCCGCCCCGTCGGTGACCACGCCGCCCGGGCCGCGCGAGGAGCCCCCGTACCCGGCCCTCGGCCGGCGGCTGCCCACCGACCGGGCGGCGCTCGCCCGACTGCTCCGGACCGATCGACCGGCCGGCGACGTGGCCAAGGCGGTCTACGACGTCTACTCCGACCACCTGGTGCCGCGCCGGACCCGGGCCGACATCCTCGCCGTCCTGGCTGGCGTGCGCGGTTTCGTCTGGCGGGGTCGGGTGGTCGACCGGGCCGGCCGTCCGGGCCTCGGCGTGACCGCCGACCTGGTGCCGCCGGCCGGCCAGCAGCCGGAGCGGGCGCAGATGTTGCTGGTCTTCGACCCGGCCACCGGCGAGCTGCTCGCGCACGAGTACCTGGAACTGGCCCCGCACCGCCGGGTGCTGCACTACGGGCTGCTGCTGGAGGGCCGGCGCACCGACACACTCGGCTGACCTGGGCGGGGGCGGGACACCGGTCCCGCCCACGCCGGGTGCCGGCGCGCCATCGGTGGGGAGTGGGTGCGCGGGATGCGCGTACCCGCTAGCGTCTGCGGCCATGACTGGTGTTGCGCTCGCGGAAGAGCTGCTGCTCCTCGCCTACGACGACGAAACCGGCAAAGCGACCATGCCCCGGATCAGCCTTGATCTCGGGATGGCCGCCGCGGTGCTGGTCGAGCTGGCCCTGGCCGGCCGGATCGCGTACGCCGAGGGTTCCCTGGCCGTCGTGGATCCGGCCCCGACCGGTGAGCCGATCGCCGACGAGGTCCTCGCCCGGCTCGCCGCCGACACCCCGCACACCCCGTCCTCGTGGGTCCAGCGGCTGCGGCACGGGTTGCGCGACCGGATCCTCGGTGACCTGTGCGGCCGGGGCGTGGTCCGCGACGTCGAGGAGACCGAGCTGGACTTCATCCACGTGCACCGGTACCCGTCCGCCGACCCCTCGGTGGAGGCCGACATCCGGCAGCGGCTGGCCACGGCGCTGACCAGCGGTCAGCTCCCCGACGAGCGGACCGCCGCGCTCGCCACCCTGGTGGCGGTGCTGCGGATGGAGCCGGCCCTCGGCCTGACCGGGGCCGCCGCCGAGGACGCCCGCAAGCGGCTGGAGGAGATCGCCAGCGGCGCCGGTTTCTCCGGCACGGTCAGCCTGGACGACAGCGTCGTCCGCCCCTCCGTGAGCCTGGTCATCGCCGCTCTCGGCCAGGCCGTCGACGCCGCCCTCGGCAAGCGCCCCTGACCCGTCCGGTCCAGTCGATCAAGGGGTTTGCGTCGGGAGCGACGGCTCCGGTGACGCAAACCCCTTGATCACGAAGTGGGTCAGAGACCGAGGGCCCGGGCGATCTCGGTGCGCAGGGCCGAGATCGCCGCCTGGGCGCGCCGGCGGGCCGCCGGTACGTCGCCGTCGGTGACCGGCTCCACCACCTCCAGGTACGCCTTGAGCTTCGGCTCGGTGCCGCTGGGGCGGATCACCACCCGGGCGGCGTCGGTGCGCAGGATCACCACGTCCGCCCCCGGGAGCAGGTCGGACGTCTCGGTGACCGGGTGCCCCAGCAGCTCCGTCGGCGTGGCGGCCCGGATCCGGGCCATCGCGTCGGTGATCACCCGCAGGTCGTCCACCCGGACCGAGAGCTGATCCGTGTGGTGCACCCCGAACTCGGCGGCCAACTCGTCCAGCCGGTCGGCGAGCGTGCGGCCCTGGGCCTTGAGGCCGGCGGCCAGCTCGGCGACGGTCAGCGCGGCGGTGATGCCGTCCTTGTCCCGCACGTGCTCCGGGGCGACGCAGTAGCCGAGCGCCTCCTCGTAGCCGAAGACCAGCGGCTGCGCCCCGCCCCCGGCCCGGACGATCCACTTGAACCCGGTCAGCGTCTCGTCGTACGGCAGCCCCCGGGCGGCGCACATCGCCCGCAGCAGGGACGACGACACGATGGTGGTGGCGTACAGGCCGGTGACGCCGCGCCGCATCAGGTGGTCGGCGAGCAGCGCGCCCACCTCGTCCCCGCGCAGCATCCGCCAGCCGCCCGCCCCGTCCGGCACGGCGACCGCGCAGCGGTCCGCGTCCGGGTCGTTGGCGATGGCCAGGTCCGCGCCGATCGCCCCGGCCAGCGCCACCAGCCGGTCCACCGCGCCCGGCTCCTCCGGGTTCGGGAAGCTGACCGTCGGGAAGGCCGGGTCCGGCTCGGCCTGCTCCGGCACCACGCCCGGCACGCCGAACCCGGCCCGGGCGAAGGCCGCCGTCAGCACCGTCGCCCCGACCCCGTGCAGCGGCGTGTACGCCACCTTGAGGTCCCGGGGACCGGTCGGGTCGACCACCTCGGCGGCCCGCTGCACGTACGCGGTGACCAGGTCGTCGCCGAGCACCTCGCCGGCCGGGCCGAGCGGCACCCGGGCCAGCGGGCCGACGGCCCGGATGGCGGCCTCGATGCCGGCGTCGGCCGGCGGCACGATCTGCGCGCCCGCGCCCAGTTCCCCGCCGAGCGAGGCGCCCAGGTAGACCTTGTAGCCGTTGTCCTGCGGCGGGTTGTGGCTGGCGGTGACCATCACGCCGGCCACCGCGCCGAGGTGGCGCACCGCGTACGCCAGCACCGGGGTGGGCAGCGGGCGGGGCAGCAGCAGCGCGGGCCGGCCGGCGCCGGTGGCGACCTGGGCGGTGCGCTCGGCGAAGGCCCGTGAGCCGTGCCGCGCGTCGTACCCGATGACCAGCGGGCCCTGCCCGCCCTGGTCGGCGAGCCAGCCGACCAGCCCGGCGGCGGCCCGGGTGACCACCGCCAGGTTCATCCCGTTGGGGCCGGCCCGCAGCGGGCCGCGCAGCCCGGCGGTGCCGAAGGTCAGCGGCCCGGCGAACCGGTCGGCCAGCTCGGGCCCGCTGCCGGGCAACCCGTCCAGCACGGCCCGCAGCTCGTCGCGGCTGGTCGGGTCGGGGTCGTCGTCGAGCCACCGCCGGGCCTGTTCGCGCAGTTCGTCAAGATCAGTGGTATCCGCCGCCATTGCCTCTTGATAGCACGGCGGCGGATCACCACGGTCCGTCGGCCTCGACTCAGCCGAGCTTGAACGAGTTCACCATCGTGTCGAAGATCGGCTTGCTGGCGGCGAAGTTGGCGTCGTTGGCGGTCAGGTAGAACGAGTAGACCTTGCCGTCCTGCACCACGCCCCGCCAGATGCCGTGCCGCTTGGTGGCACCGTCGCCGCAGGTGTACTCGAACTCGGCGGCCGGCTTGCCGTCGAGCGACGTGTTCTCCGTCATGGCGAGCTGCTCGTACGGCTTGGCGCAGGACTTGCTCCTGGTCCGCAGGTTCTTCGAGGCGAACTCGGCCCAGCTGACCGACGTGCCGTCCCACTCCTCGGCGAGGATGCGCACCTTGCGGCCGTCCTGCTGCGGGTCGACGAAGTCGACGAAGACCCCGCCGGTGTTCTTGTCCCAGCCCTTCGGCACCTGGAGGGTGACGCCCTTGACCGACTGCTCGTGCATCTCCACCGGCGGCGCGGCCTGGGCCGACCCGCCGGGCAGTGCGGTCACGATCGGCGCCGGCTGGTCGTCGCCACCGCTGGTCAGCGCGATGACGCCGATCAGCAGCAGCACCGCCACGCCACCGGCCAGCGCGAGCTGGAGCTTGCGCGGCCAGCCCTTCACCGTGCCGACGAGCCCGCCGAGGCCCTTGCCCCGGTCGCCGCCGGTGGCCGTCGGGGCGGCCGGACCGGCCCACGCCTGCCCGGTACCCGGCACCGACCACTGGCCGCCGCCGTAGACCGGTTGGGTGGCCTCGACGACCCGCCCGTAGACCGGCTGGGTGGTGTCCGGCTGGCCGGTGCTGATCCGCTGGGTCGCCGCCGCGAAACCGTCGCCGACGCGTTGGGTGGCGTCCGGGGCCGCGCCGGGCGCGATCCGCTGTGTGGCGTCCGGCGTGATCCGCTGGGTCGCCTCCGACGCGGGCATCGCGTCGGTGGGGGTGTGCAGCGGACCGGCCAGCGCGTCGGCGCTGGTCTCGTCGAGGGCGGCGGCACCGGCCGCCGCGGCCGGTCCGGGGCGCTCGCCCCGGCGCAGGGCCGCCAGCCGGTCGGTCAACGACTCGCCGGGGCCGATCATCGCCCGGCCGCCGATCTGCCCGGAGGGCTTCGGCTCCGGGGCTGGCGGCGGGGGCGCGGCCGGGCGCTGCACCGGCACCACCGCGTACGGGTCGGTGACCGAGTTGACCGCGGTGGCGGTGCTGGTCAGCGGGCCGGCGAGCAGCTCGCGCAGCATGCCCCGGGCGGTGTGCACGTCCAGCCGGCGGGCCGGATCCTTCTCCAGCAGGCCCATCAGCACCCCGGTCAGCGGGCCGCTGCGCTGGGGCGTGGCCGGCGGGTCCTCGACCACCGCGTGCATGGTCTCGATCGGGTCGCCCTTGTCGAACGGGGGCCGGCCCTCGACCGCGGTGTAGAGCGTCACGCCGAGCGAGAAGAGGTCGCTGGGCGGGCCGAAGTCCTGGCCCATGGCCCGCTCCGGCGAGATGAAGTGCGGTGAGCCGAGCACCATGCCGGGCGTGGTGAGCTGCACGTCGGTGGGCATCCGGGCGACGCCGAAGTCGGTCAGCACGCAGCGGCCGTCGGTGCAGATCAGCACGTTGGCCGGCTTGACGTCGCGGTGCAGCACGCCGATCGCGTGTGCCACCTCCAGCGCGCCGAGCAGGGCGATGCCGATCTTGGCGACCGCGCGGGGCGCGACCGGCCCGTCCTCGATCACCATGTCGGCGAGGCTGCGGGCGTCGAGCAGCTCCATCACGATCCACGGGCGACCACCCTCGGTCACCACGTCGTACACCTGGACCACCGCCGGGTGCTGGATCGCGGCGGCGGCGCGGGCCTCGCGCAGGGTGCGCTCGTACATCGCGTCGCGGTCGCTCGGGGCCAGGCCGGGCGGGAGGACGACCTCCTTGACCGCCACGTCCCGGCGGAGCAGGGTGTCTGTGGCACGCCAGACCGTCCCCATGCCGCCGTTGCCCACCGGCGAGCGCAGCGAGTAGCGACCACCGATGGTGGTGCCGGGTGCCGCGCGTCCAGCGGGGGGACTGACCGGTCCGCCGCTCCACGTCGGGATCTGAGTCACAGAAAAGCCACCGGGGGATATCGAGGGGGCTGGGACACAACCCCCCTATCTTGCTGGTTCCGACGGCCGATGCGAAACCCGACGCGGCGGACCTTTGCCTACTCGACCGTATGTTGCCGGGTACTCACTGGTCCGCGAACCCCTACCGGACCCCGGATGTGCCGAATCCCTCACCCGTCGATGTCCCAGCTCGTCCTACCATCCGGTGATGAGCGAAGCGCGGTCGAGCGAGTCGGGTTTCCCGATCAAGGGTGTCTACACGGCGGAGGATCTGCCCGGCGAGTTGCCGGAGCGGTCGGGCGCCCCCGGCGAGTTCCCGTACACCCGCGGGGTCTACCCGACGATGTACACCTCGCGTCCGTGGACCATGCGGCAGTACGCCGGCTTCGGCACCGCCACCGAGTCCAACGCGCGCTACCACCAGCTGCTGCGCGCCGGCACCATGGGTCTCTCCGTCGCCTTCGACCTGCCCACCCAGATGGG
Source organism: Micromonospora auratinigra (assembly GCF_900089595.1). Taxonomy (GTDB): domain Bacteria; phylum Actinomycetota; class Actinomycetes; order Mycobacteriales; family Micromonosporaceae; genus Micromonospora; species Micromonospora auratinigra. The sequence continues at coordinate 5,796,509 of NZ_LT594323.1, forward strand.
GTACGACTCCGACGACCCGATCGCGCACGGCGAGGTGGGCAAGGTCGGGGTCGCCATCGACTCCATCGAGGACATGCGGCTGCTCTTCGACGGCATCCCGCTGGACAAGGTCTCCACCTCGATGACCATCAACGCGCCCGGCTCGGTGCTGCTCCTGCTCTACCAGCTCGTCGCGGAGGAGTCCGGGGTGCCGGGGGCGGCGCTCAACGGCACCATCCAGAACGACATCCTCAAGGAGTACATCGCCCGGGGGACGTACATCTTCCCGCCGAAGCCGTCGCTGCGGCTGGTCGCCGACACCTTCGCGTACTGCCGCTCCGAGGTGCCGAAGTGGAACACCATCTCCATCTCCGGCTACCACATGGCGGAGGCCGGCGCGACGCCCGCGCAGGAGATCGCGTTCACGCTGGCCAACGGCGTCGAGTACGTCCGCGCCGCGCTCGCCGCCGGGCTGGCCGTGGACGACTTCGCGCCCCGGCTGTCGTTCTTCTTCGTCGCCCGCACCACGCTGCTGGAGGAGGTCGCCAAGTTCCGGGCGGCCCGGCGCATCTGGGCCCGCCTGATGCGCGACCAGTTCGGGGCGCGCAACCCGAAGTCGATGATGCTGCGGTTCCACACCCAGACCGCCGGCGTGCAGCTCACCGCCCAGCAGCCGGAGGTGAACCTGGTCCGGGTGGCGATCCAGGGCCTGGGCGCGGTGCTCGGCGGCACCCAGTCGCTGCACACCAACAGCTTCGACGAGGCCATCGCGCTGCCCACCGAGAAGGCGGCCCGGCTGGCGCTGCGCACCCAGCAGGTGCTGGCGTACGAGACGGACCTGACCGCGACGGTGGATCCGTTCGCCGGCTCGTACGTGGTGGAGGCGATGACCGCCGAGATCGAGGCGGCGGCGACCGAGCTGATGGAGCGGGTGGCGGACCACGGTTCGGCGGTGGACGCGATCGAGGCCGGCTTCCAGAAGCGGGAGATCGAGCAGTCCGCGTACCGGATCGCGCAGGAGATCGACTCCGGCGAGCGGGTGGTGGTGGGTCTCAACCGGTTCCGGATCGACGAGGAGGAGCCGTACGAGCCGCTGCGGGTGGACCCGGCGATCGAGGCGGCGCAGGGGGAGCGGCTGGCGAAGCTGCGGGCCGAGCGGGACTCCGGCGCGGTGGAGCGGGCCCTGGCCGAGCTGCGGGCCGCCGCCGAGGGGGACACGAACGTGCTCTACCCGATGAAGGAGGCGCTGCGCGCCCGGGCCACGGTCGGCGAGGTCTGCGGGACGCTGCGCGACGTGTGGGGGACGTACCGGCCGAGCGACCGCTTCTGACCTGCTGCGGCGACGGCCCGCGCCGGCACCTCCCCGGTGCCCGGCGCGGGCCGTCGCCGTCGTCGGGGGTACCCCCTGACCTGCGCGGACGCTCTCGTCACCGGGGCCACCGCGGGCGTACAGTCGATGTCTCGCCGGACGCGGCGTGGCGGTGCGGCCCACCGCGTGACGCGTGTGCGGATCCGCGATGCGGGTAACCCGAACGGGTGAACGGGGACGGACAGCCTGTGCGGTCGCCCGCCCGCCGTGCATGTCACCGTCGGGAGTCGTTCGACCGCCGGCCGTTGTCGCGCAATTGTCCGAGCGGCAGTTAATTGCCGCGACTAATGCGACAATTCGGAACGACGGACCGGCATTTAGTGGCCGTTGAATCGGTTACGCGTTGTAGGAGGTGTGGGACAGATGACGGCCTTCGACCCCGATCTACCTGCTGTCCCGCAGATATTCGAGCCCTCTCACCAGGGCATTCGTGACGCTGCGCGGTCCGACCGCTACGCGAAAGATGTTGCGCAGCGTCACCGGCGGAGGTCTAGGCTGTCTGCTGTTCTCCCCGATGATCCATCCATCTCTAGTGATCGAGAATTCGACGTGACGAGTGCGTTGACGCTGCCGTCGGGCAGTCCATTGGCGTCGTCCTGGCCGGAGTCGCCGGCCGGTTCCCAACCGCTGCCCGGCGAGCTGGACCACCTGCTCGCCCTCCGGGTACCGGGGCTGATCGCCACCCGCCGTCACATCCACTCCCACCCGGAGCTGTCGGGCGAGGAGTTCGAGACGGCCGCCCTGATCCACCGGGAGCTCTCGCTCGCCGGGCTGAACCCGCGGCTGCTGCCCAAGGGCAACGGCGTCATCTGCGACATCGACGGGCGGCCGGACGGGCCGGTGATCGCGCTGCGCGCCGACATCGACGCGCTGCCGCTGGCCGACCCGAAGGACGTGTCGTACCGGTCCACGGTCGACGGCGTCTGCCACGCCTGCGGCCACGACGTGCACACCACGGTGATGCTCGGCGTCGGCATGCTGCTCGCCCAGCTCGCCGACCAGGGGCAGCTCGACGGCCGGGTCCGGCTCATCTTCCAGCCGGCCGAGGAGATCCTGCCCTGCGGCTCGCTGGAGGTCATCGAGGCCGGCGGCCTGGACGACGTGGTGCAGATCTTCGCCGTGCACTGCGACCCGAACCTGCCGGTCGGCAAGGTCGGCCTGCGGGTCGGCCCGATCACCGCCGCCGCCGACAACGTCACCGTCCGGCTCACCGGCCCCGGCGGGCACACCGCCCGCCCGCACCTGACCGTCGACCTGGTCGACGCGCTCGGCCGGCTGGTCACCGAGGTGCCCACGCTGGTCAGCCGCCGGGTGCCGGCCAACAGCGGGCTGCTGCTGGTGTTCGGCCACGCCTCGGCCGGCACCCGGTACAACGTCATCCCGTCCGAGGCCTGCGCCGCCGGCACCCTGCGGGTGATGGACCGCGACACCTGGGACCAGGCCCCGAAGATCGTGGCTCAGGTGGTCCGGGACGTGATCGCCCCGACCGGGGCCACCGTCGACCTGGAGTACCTGCGCGGCCGGCCACCGGTGACCAACGACGCCCGGGCCATCGGCGTGCTCACCGCCGCCACCGCCGCCGCGCTCGGTCCCGAGGGGATCGCGGAGACCCCGCAGAGCATGGGCGGCGAGGACTTCTCCTGGTACCTGGAGCACGTGCCGGGTGCGCTCGCCCGCCTCGGCGTCGGCCGCAACGGGCCCAACGTGGACCTGCACCGGGCCTCGTTCGACGTGGACGAGCGCGCCATCGCCGTCGGCGTACGCCTCATGGTGCAGACCGCGTTGCGGGCACTGGCGGCGGCCCGCTAGGCAGCGGACCCACCGGACCGGTCGGGCCCGGCACCCTCGGGGCCGGGCCGGCCGGCGGACCGCGCCGGGCCCGGCGCCGCCGCAGCGCCCGCACCAGCAGCACCGTCGGCACGCCGATCACCACGGCGAACGGCAGCAGCGCGCCCAGCACGGTGAGCGCCACGAAGAACACGTCGACGAAGACCTTCCAGCCGCCCTTCAGGCCGACCAGGAAGCCCAGGTCCGTCCCCTCGTCGGCGGTGCTGACGTCCGGACCGACGAAGGTCACCGTCACGGTGGAGAGCGCGGTCAGGTCGGCGAGCCGGCGCTTCTTCGCCTCCAGCGACGCCAGGTCGGCCTCCCGGCGGCCCACCTCGTTCTCCAACGTCACCAGGTCACTGATCGAGGTGGCCCGGGCCAGCAGCCTGCGCGCGCTGTCCACCCGGGCCTTCTGGGTGGCGATCCGGGCGTCCAGGTCGACGGTCTGCTCGGTGACGTCCTCGGTCCGGATCTCCCGCCGCTGCTGCCGGCCGAGCCCGACCAGTTCGTCGACGAACCCGGCGAACCGGTCCGCCGGCACCCGCAGGGTCAGTTCGGCCCGCGCGTCGGCCGACGCGCTGCTGCGCCGGTCGCCACCGACGAAACCGCCGGCCGCCCTCACCCGGTCGGTCGCCTCGCGCGCCGCCCGGTCCACGTCGGCCACCTGGACCTGGATCGTTCCGGTGTAGATGATCGACCGCTGGTCGACCCGCAGGTCGGTGCCGCCCGCGCCGCCCGCCGCCGGGGCCGCCTGCTCCGGCGCGCCGGCCGCGCCCGCGTCGGCCCGGCCGCCCGCGTCCGCGGCCGGCCGGGACTCCGATCCGCTGTCCCCGCCCGCACTGCACGCCCCCGCGCCCAACAGCGCGGCGAGTCCCGCCGCCACCAGTGCCACCCGTCTGCCGCGTACGCTCATGTCCCCGCTCCGCTCGTCGACGACCCCGCTCCGGGATCGATCTCTCCGACGTGACGCGCCACCGCGCCGGTTCCGGCAGACTGCGACGAGGACATCACGATTCGATAATCGAGGAGTCACGATGCAGGTCACCAAGTACGCCCACTCCTGCCTCCGGGTGGAACACGACGGCGGGGTGCTCGTCGTCGATCCCGGTGTCTACAGCGAACCGGAGGCGCTGGACGGGGCGGACGCGGTGCTGATCACCCACGAGCACCCGGACCACGTGAACGTCGAGGCGCTCACCCGGGCGCTGGACCGGCGGCCGTTCCCCGTGCACGGCCCGGCCTCGCTCGCCGACGTCCTCGGCCCGGCGGCCGACGCGCTGACGCCGGTCGAGCCGGGTGCGGAGTTCACCGCTGCCGGCGTGCCGGTGCGGGCGTACGGCGGGCGGCACGCCGTGATCCACCCCGACATCCCGGTCATCCCGAACCTGGGCTACCTGCTGAACGAGGTCGTCTACCACCCGGGCGACTCGCTGGTCGTCCCGGAGGACGTCCGGGTGGACACCCTCTTCGCGCCGATCCACGCGCCCTGGTCGAAGTTCTCCGAGGTGCTCGACTTCATCCGGGCGGTCGCCCCGCGCCGAGCCTTCGCGCTGCACGACGGGCTGCTCAACGCCAACGGCTTCGGCGTCCTCGACCGGCAGTACACCGCCATGTCCGAGACCGACTACCGCCGCCTCGAACCCGGCACCCGGATCGACGCCTGAGGCGATGCCCGGCCCGTCCCCGGACCTGGTCCAGCGGCTCTACGCGACGCCGCCGGACCGCTTCGTCGCGGCCCGGGACGCGGCGGTGGCCGAGGCCCGCCGGGCCGGCGACCCGAAGGCCGCCCGGGAGATCGCCCGGTTGCGCCGGCCCACCGTGGCCGCCTGGCTGGTCAACCTGCTGGCCATCCGCCGCCCGGAACTGGTCGCCGACCTGGCCCGGCTCGCCGAGTCACTGCGGTCCGCGCAACGCGAGCTGCGCGGCGCCAAGCTGCGCGAGCTCTCCGCGCAGCGCCGGGCCGTGGTCGGCGCCCTGGTCACCGAGGTACGCAAGCTGGCCGCCGCCGAACCGGCCGCCCCGTCGGCCGGGAAACTGCCGCTGGCCGAGGTGGAGGCGACCCTCAACGCCGCCCTCTCCGACACCGGGGTGGCCGCGCAGATCCGGGCGGGGCGGCTGCTGCGCTCCGTGCACTACGCGGGGTTCGGCGAGGTGCCCCGGCCGCAGCTGCGCCTGGTCACCGGGGGCGGTGAGGAGGAACCGCCCGCGCCCGGGCCGGTCGAGGAGACCCGGCGTACCCGCGACGAGCGGGCCGCCGAGCGGGCGGCGCGGGCCGAGCGGGCGAAACGCCGCCGTGCCCTGGAACGCGAGCTGGCGAAGGCCCGCGACGACCGGGACCGGGCCGAACGCGAGCTGGCCGACGCCACCCGCGCCGAGCAGGACGGCGCCGCCGACCTGGACCGGATCGAGGCGGAGCTGGCCGAGCTGGAACGCCGGCGCGCCGCCGCCGAGCAGGAGCTGAGCCGGGCCCGGCTGGCCCGGCGGGGCGCGGAGCGTACGGTCACCGCCGCCCGGCGGCGCACCGGTGAGGTGGAGGGCGCGCTGGAGGCGCTCGACGCCGAAGAGGGGGATGCCGCAGAGGGTGGTCATTAGGCAGACTGTCCGTGATGGACGCACATCGTCGACGGACGGCGGGCCGATGACCCCGGAACAGGTCGCCGCCGCCAGCAAGCCGCTGGTCCTCGAACTGGGCGAGGCGTTCGGCCGCTGCCCGTCGACGCTGCGCCGGGCGCGCCTGCTCGGCATCTCCGGCTGGGCCTTCTACATCACCGGGCGGGCCGGCGCGCTCGGCGACGTACGGGCCGGGACGGTGGCCGCCGCGCTGGGCTTCATCGCCCCCGACGCGGTCGCCGACGGCTGGGACGCCGCCGCGCGTACCGTCCGGCCGCTGGACGTGGCCGCCGCGAACCTGGCCGAGTGCTGCCGGTGGGGGGCGGACCGGCTGGGCGACGCCCCGGAGGCGGTCCGCCTGGCCGGGCTGCTGGAACGCGCGGCCGCCGCGGCCGAGGCCAGCGGGATGCCGCTCTTCGCCGCCTGGCGGGCCATGCCGGTGCCGGACCACTCCCCGGGGGCCCGGGTGGCGGTCGCGCTGCTGCTGCTGCGCGAGCACTTCGCCGGGGCGTACCTGCTGGCGGTCCGGGCCGCCGGGATGACCCCGCTGGAGGCGGTGCTGGCCGGCCCGGAGGGTGAGGCGGGGGCTGCTGCCTGCGGCTGGTCGCCCCCGTACCCGCCGGTGGGGCCGTTGGTGCGACGCCGGCTCTGGGCCGAGGCGGTGACCGACCGGCTCGCCTCGGCGGCGTTCCGGGCGCTCGACCCCGGCGAGGGCGCGGAGCTGCTCAACCTGCTCACCGCCGCCCGCCTGCACCTGCGCGGCGGCTGACCGCCGCCCGGGCGGGTTGCCGGCCGCGGCGGCGGGCGTGGGGGTTCGTTCGCGGCCCGACGCGTGCGGGGAGGGAGGCGGCCCGGCTCGTTCGCGGCCCGGCCCGGGCGGGCGGAAAATCAGCGGCGGGACCGCCGGGTCGGCTGCCAGGATCTGCGGCGTGACCCTTCCCGCCGGCTGGACCGCCCGCCGTCCGACGCTCGACGACGTACCGGCGATCCTGGCGGTGGTGCACGCCGCCGACACCTTCGCGGTCGGGTACCCGGACTTCGACGCCGACGACGTGCGGGACGCGCTGACCGCCCCCTTCGTCGAGATGGCCCGCGACTCCTGGCTGGTCACCGACCCGGACGGGGTGGCGGCCGGCTGGACGATCCTGAGCAACCCCACCGGGGTGGGCCGGGAGTTCCTGGAGGTCTACGTCGACCCGGAGCGCGGCGCCGGCCTGCGGGCCCCGCTGCTGGCCCGGCTGCTCGACCGGGTCGGCGAGCGGGCCGCCGAACGCGGCCTGCCGGCGCTGACCGCCCGGACCGCCGTCTTCGCCCCGGAGACCCGCTGGGCGGGGGAGCTGACCGAGGCCGGCTTCACCCGGGTCAAGCGGTACGTCCGGATGACGCGCTCGCTGGCCGACCTGCCGGCCGAGCCGTCGCTGCCGGACGGCGTGACCGTCCGGCCGGTCCGGCCCGACGACGAGGCGGACCTGCGCGAGTTCCACCGGATCTTCGACACCGCCTTCCGGGACACCCCGGACCACGAGCCGCTCGACTTCGCGGCGTGGCGGGACCTGCTCCCGGCCTCCGGCAAGGTCTGGGACGAGTGGTTCCTCGCCGAGGTGGACGGCGCGCCGGCCGGCGCGCTCCAGTCCTCCGACCAGGCGGTCGACCAGGGGGCCGGTTGGGTGCGCACGCTCTCCGTGCTGCCCGCGTACCGGCGGCGCGGGGTGGGGGCGGCGCTGCTGCGGCGGGCCTTCGCGACCTACGCGGCGAAGGGCCGTACCGCCGCCGGGCTCGGCGTCGACCTGGCCAACCCGACCGTCCCGGTCACCCTCTACCGCTCCGTCGGGCTGCGCGAGGAGCGCTGGACCGACATGTACGAGCGGACCGTACCCGCCGCGGGTGTGTGATAGGCGACCCGTCAAGGGCCCGCCCACCGGTCGGGAAACCGGCCGGAGCAGACTGGTGGGGTGGGATACGCGCTACGCGGACGCGGTGCCGGTGGGGCGGGACCGCAGCTCGGTGACGTAGTCGTCCGGCGCGCCCGCCTTCTCGGCCGCGTTCGCGATCTCCGACAGGTACCACGACGTCGGCAGGCCACCCTCGTACCCGTCGAAGACGTACACCCAGGCGGTCACGTCCCCGTCGAGCGTCGACACGCGGACGGTGAGCTTCCGGTACGTCCCGGCGGTCACCCCCTCGATCTCGTCGAGCTGGGCGGCGTCGTACGGGTGGATGTCGTAGAGGGCCACGAAGACCCGGTCGCCCGGGGACTCGACCACGGTGCTGACCGAGCCCTCCCAGCCGATGACGTCCTCGCCCGCGAAGGTGAGCCGCCACCCCTCCAGCCAGCCGGTGCCCACCATCGGCGAATGCGGGCAGTAGGCGCGCATGCGGGCCGGGTCCAGGTTTGAGCCGTAAGCGGCGTAGAGACGCACGGCGATGACGATAGCCCGGCCGGTGGGTGGGGGAGAATACGACGGTGCGTGTCGAGCGCGACGGGGAGAAGAAAGTCACTGTGAGCATTGGTCGGGGGCGGGCGCGGTGAGCGCGAGGAGTGCGGCGGAGCGGAGCCCCGCAGTCGCGAACGAGAGGATGGCCCTGTGAGCCAGATCGTGATCATCGGCGGGGGGCCGGCCGGGTACGAGGCGGCCCTGGTCGCCGCCCAGTTGGACGCTGATGTGACCGTGGTCGAGGCGGAGGGGGCCGGCGGCGCCTGCGTGCTCTCCGACTGCGTGCCGTCGAAGACCTTCATCGCCAGCTCGCAGGTGGTCACCGGCTACCGGGACACCGAGGAGTTCGGGGTGCACTCCGACGGGCTGGAGGCGGTCACCGTCGACGCCGGAACGGTGCACGAGCGGGTGAAGCGGCTCGCCCTGGCCCAGTCCGCCGACATCCACGGCAAGCTGGTCAAGGCCGGCGTCGAGTTCGTCGCCGGCACCGCCCGGCTGGGCGAGGACACCCTCGGCCACACCCACCGGGTGCTGGTCACCCCGGCCGACGGCGGCGACCGGTACGACATCGCCGCCTCCACCGTGCTGATCGCCACCGGCGCCACCCCGCGTCAGCTCCCCACCGCCCTGCCGGACGGCGAGCGCATCCTCACCTGGCGGCAGGTGTACGACCTGCCGGAGCTGCCCGAGCACCTGATCGTGGTCGGCTCCGGCGTGACCGGCGCCGAGTTCGCCAGCGCGTACCTGGCCATGGGCGTGGCGGTCACCCTGGTCTCCAGCCGGGACCGGGTGATGCCGCACGAGGACGCCGACGCGGCCATGGCGATCGAGCGGGTGTTCCGTACCCGGGGCATGACCATTCTCAACAACTCCCGCGCCGAGGCGGTCCGCCGGATCGGCGACGGCGTCGAGGTGGTGCTCGCCGACGGCCGGGTGGTGGTCGGCTCGCACGCGCTGATCGCGGTCGGCTCGATCCCCAACACCGCCGACCTGGGGCTCGCCGAGTACGGCGTCGAGCTGGCCCGGGGCGGCTACGTGACCGTCGACCGGGTGTCCCGGACCAACGTCCCCGGCATCTACGCCGCCGGCGACTGCACCGGGGTGCTGCCGCTGGCCAGCGTCGCCGCGATGCAGGGCCGGATCGCGATGTGGCACGCGCTCGGCGAGGCGGTCCGGCCGCTGCGGTTGCGTACCGTCGCGGCGAACGTCTTCACCGACCCGGAGCTGGCCACCGTCGGCGTGTCGCAGGACGAGGTGGACGCCGGCAAGGTCCCGGCCCGCCAGGTGATGCTGCCGCTCTCCGGCAACGCCCGGGCGAAGATGGACGACCTGGCCGACGGCTTCGTCAAGCTCTTCTGCCGGCCGGCCAGCGGCCAGGTGGTCGGTGGCGTGGTGGTCGCCCCCAAGGCCAGCGAGCTGATCCTGCCGATCACCATGGCGGTGGAGAACAACCTGACCGTCAACGAGCTGGCCCAGACGATCACGATCTACCCGTCGCTCTCCGGGTCGATCACCGAGGCCGCCCGCCAGTTGATGCTGCACGAGCTGGAGTGATCCGGCCGCCGGGCCGCCCCCGTGGTGCGGCCCGGCGTCGGTCGGTCAGCGGAACGCGTCGGCGTGGTCGGCGACCCATTGGGCGTACGTCCGGGCGTGGTGACCGGGCAGCCGGGCGACGGTGTCGGTGACCTGCTCGGGCGTCTCGACGAAGGCGGCCCAGCCGGCGAGCGCGGCGTCGGCGAAGGCCGGGTCGCCGAAGGCGGCGGAGAGCAGCTCCCGGGCCTGCGGGAGCGGCAGCTCCGACCAGCGCAGCTCGCGACCGAGCACCCGACCGATGGTGCGGACCTGCTCCTCCTGGGTCAGCGTCTCCGGGCCGCTGAGCAGGTGACGCTGCCCGGCGTGACCGTCCGAGGTCAGGGCGGCCACCGCCACCTCGGCGAGGTCCCGTTCGTGGATCAGCGACCGGGCCGCCGCCGCGTACGGCCAGCTCACCACGTCACCGGCACGGAACTGATCCGCCCACAGCAGGGTGTTCGCCGCGAAGCCGACCGGGCGCAGGAACGTCCACGCCGCGCCGGACGCCTCGACCGCCCGTTCCACCAGTCCCCAGAACGTGTCCGGCCGGTCCGCGCCGGGCGCGGAGAGGTAGACGATCCGGGGCACCCGGGCGGCGATCGTCCGGGCCACCTCGGGGGCGGTCGTCCGGGCCACCGCCGGGTCGGTGAACGGCCAGATCAGGAAGACCGCGTCGACCCCGTCGAGGTGCGGCGCGAGCGTCGCCGGGTCGGCGAGGTCCCCGGCCACCACCTCGACCTCGGCGGGCAGCCCGGCGCGGGCCGGGTCGCGGCTCAGCGCCCGGACCTTCTCGCCCCGCGCGGTCAGGGTCGACACGACCTCCCGACCGACCGTGCCGGTCGCCCCCGTCACCAGGATCATCTGCGCCTCCTCGGCTCAGCGGGCCGCCGTCGACCCGCTGAGCACGACGGTAGGAGTTGAAGTGTGCTTGAGGTCAATCCCCGGCGGCCGCGGGTCGGCCCGGCGCGCCACGGCCGCCGCGACCACCGCGAGCAGGGCCACCTCTGCCAGGATGAGCAGCCGCTCGGCGAGGCCGAGCAGCATCCGGTCCCCCGGGTACGCGGACCAGAGCATCGCCCCGGCCAACAGCAGACCGGTCAGCGCCAGCGTCCGCAGCCGCCCGGCGACCCGTCCGCCGAGCGGGCCGGCGAGCAGCCAGCCAGCGGCCGGGAGGGCCAGGAAGGCGACCACCGAGGCGTACCGGTGCAGGTAGGCAGCGGTGCCCAGGGCCGTGCCGGGTTCGTTGGTCGGCACCACGGCGGCGGCCAGCAGGCCGGCGGCCCAGGCCGCCAGCAGCGCCCGCGCGGGCCGTTGCGCACCGGCCCGGCGCAGCGCCGGCAGCAGTACGAGAGTGGCCGCGGCGAGCAGCACCATCGCCGCGTCGATGACGCCGCCCCGGTCCGAGACGGCGAAGTCGCTGACGGTCAGCGACCAGGGGTTCAGGTCCTCGTTCACGTCGAGATGACCGAGCACGGCGAGCACCGCCGCCAGGGCGATCCCGCCGAGGGCCAGCAGGCCGCTCTTCCGGTTTCCGGGCATGCCCCAGCCTGTCGCCGGAACCACCCGAAACGGATCCGGGCCGCCCACCCATGTCGACCCCGGGGTCATCCCCTACCGCGGTGCGACCTCAGCCTGACGCCGCCGAGTCCGCACCCGCCGCCTCCGGGTCCCCGGTGTCGCCGGCGTCGTCGACGACGGCCAGCATCTGCTCCCGCATCTCTGCGCGCCGAGCGACCCGAGCCGGATCGTCCCAGGTGGGGTCGATCCGCTGGTTGGCGTTCTCCCGGTCGTCCGCAGTCATCGTGGGGCCTCCTCGGCGGGTCGGTTGCTCGGGTCAGTCGACGGTGACCTTGACGCGGGGCTCAGCAGGGCGGGGGGTGTGGCGGGCGCTGATGGCGGTCATCGCCCAGCCGGCACCGGCGAAGCCGGCCGCAGCCGCCGCGCCGATCACCGCGAGTCGCCACGCCGACTCGGTCAGCGCGGTGCCGCCCAGGTGGCCGACGAGCGTGCCGTAACTCGCCCAGCCCAGGGCCGCGGCGGCCTCGTAGAGCAGGAAGAGGCGGTACGGGTAGCGGCTGCGCCCGGCCGAGAAGCAGGCGGCCATCCGGCCCCCGGGTACGAACCGGCAGAGCAGGATCACCAGCGGCCCCGGCTCGCGCAGCCCCCGGGTGACCCGGGCGGCGGCCCGGCGGGCCCGTCCGGGGGCGGCGTGCCGGCCGGCCTCCCGCCGGTCCGGGGCGCGCCGGCCCAGCAGGTAGCAGGCGAGGTCGCCGGCGAAGACGCCGACCGCGCCGACCGCGATGGTGAGCGGGAGGCTGAGTCCGCCGTAAACGGTCAGCGCGCCGCTGGTGATCATGACGATCTGGGTCGGCACCACCGGCACGAACGCGTCGGCGGCGAGCAGCGCCATCAGGGCCAGGTACGCCCACATCGGCGACGCGACGTCAGTGATGAGTTCGGGCACGACCGCCACCTCGCCGGATTTCCCCGTTGGACCGTACCGAGCCTGCCCCCGTGGCGGGGATCACCGGGGACGGCCCCGGCCGGTGGTGACCGCCGACACGACCGGGCCTTCCATGGACAACGAGCCGGCCGGGCCGGACGTGACCCGTCGCCGGTGTGTCGCCGGACACCGGACAGGGCGGCGGATCGACGATCGGCGGCGTACCGTTGACGGGACGCGAATCCGTGGACGTCGGGTCCCCCGTTCCTGACGGCCGGATCGCGGCGGGTCGCCGGCCGGTCCCGAGCCGGCGACCCGCACCCACTCCCACAAATCCGGGTGCGCGAGGAGATCCGTCGCGCGTACCGTCACCGCATGCGCAGCGCGGAGGTGACCACGACGCCGGGAATCCCCGGCGCGCCGCACTGACGTAACCGTCGACGAGGCCCCGGGGCGAACCGCCCCGGGGCCTCGCGGCGTTCCGGGCCAGCTCGCCTCCGGGTCGTACCGGATCAAGGAGAGCGACATGATCGACCACCGCAGGCTCGGCCGGGAGCTGGAGCTGTTCGTCTCCGACCCGCTCGCGGGCGCCGGGCTGCCGATCTGGTTGCCGGCCGGCGCCGCCGCCCGGCACGCCGTCGAGGAGTACGTGCGGGACCTGGAGCGCCGCGCCGGCTACCGGCACGTCTACTCCCCACCGCTGGGCAAACGGGAGCTGTTCGAGCTCTCCGGGCATCTCGGCTACTTCGCCGACGACATGTTCCCGCCGATGCGGCTGAGCGCCGACGACGAGTTCGTGCTCCGCCCGGCGCTCTGCCCGCACCACGCGCTGGTGTTCCGGGCCCGGGGCCGCTCCTACCGGGAGCTGCCGTTGCGGGTCGCCGAGATCGGCGGCATGTACCGGGCGGAACGCTCCGGCGTGCTGGGTGGGCTGTCCCGGGTCCGTGCCATCTCGCTGAACGACTCGCACAACTTCTGCGCCCTGGAGCAGGTCGGCGACGAGGTACGGGAGATCCTGCGGCTGATCCGCGAGGCGCACGCGGCGCTCGGCGTCCGGCCGGCCGGGTTCCGGCTGTCGCTGCGCGGGCCGGGGGAGAAGTACGTCGGCGACGACGCCCAGTGGGCGCGGGCCGAGGAACTGCTGCGTGCCGCGCTCGACGGGGTCGACTTCGTCGAGGCGCCCGGTGAGGCGGCCTTCTACGGCCCGAAGATCGACATCCAGATCGTCGACGCGGCCGGCCGGGAGTCGACCATCTCCACCGTCCAGCTCGACTTCGACAAGCCGGAGCGGTTCGACCTGTCGTACACCGACGCGGACGGCGGTCGGAAGCGGCCGGTGATGGTGCACCGGAGCCTGGTCGGCAGCATGGAACGGCTCTTCGCGTACCTGATCGAGGTGCACGGGGGCGCCTTCCCCGCCTGGTACGCCCCGGTGCAGCTGGTGCTGCTGCCGGTCGACGCCGAACAGGCCGGGGCGGCCGGTGAACTGGCCCGCCGGGCCGGGGACGCCGGGCTGCGGGTCGAGGTCGACCACGCCGGCTCGCTGGGTGCCCGGATCCGCGACGCGGCCCGCCGCAAGGTGCCGTACGTCGGGGTGCTCGGCGCGCGGGAGGTCGCCGAGGGGTCGCTCTCGCTGCGGCTGCGCGACGGCCTGGGGCTCGACCCGAGGCCGGCGGCCGACGCGCTGGGGCTGATCGAGGCGGTGGTCGCCGCCCGCTCGGCCGAGCTGCTCCCGCCCGGCTGACCGCGCCGGGCGGTCGTCGTCCCGTCGTCCGGTCACCGGCGCGCCGGCCGCGTCGCTCCCGGGCTGTCGTGAGCCGGTCGCGGCAGGTCGCGGTCCCACCGTTCGGGGGGACCGTGACCTGCCGCGGCGCGCGCCGCCGGTGGCCGGGGACACGCTCAGTTCCCGGCCGGCGCGACGGCCGGGCGGGGCCCGGCGGGGCCGACCCCCGGCACCGGGGGGATCTCGTCGGTGAGCACCGCGCCGGCGAACTGCGAGCGGTAGAGCCGGGCGTACGCGCCGTTCGCGGCGAGCAGTTCGTCGTGGCTGCCCTGCTCCACGATCCGGCCCCGCTCCATCATCAGGATCAGGTCGGCGTCGCGGATGGTGGAGAGCCGGTGCGCGATGACGAAGCTGGTCCGGTCCGAGCGCAGCGCCGCCATCGCCCGCTGGAGCAGCACCTCGGTCCGGGTGTCCACCGAGCTGGTCGCCTCGTCCAGGATCAGCAGCGACGGCTCGGCGAGGAAGGCGCGGGCGATGGTGATGAGCTGCTTCTCGCCGGCGCTGACGTTGCTGCCCTCCTCGTCGATCACCGTGTCGTAGCCGTCCGGGAGGCTGCGCACGAAGCGGTCCACGAAGGTGGCCCGGGCCGCGGCCAGGATCTCCTCCTCGGTGGCGTCCGGCCGGCCGTACGCGATGTTGTCCCGGATGGTGCCGCCGAAGAGCCAGGTGTCCTGGAGCACCATGCCGATCCGGCCGCGCAGCTCGTCGCGGCGCATCGTGGTGATGTCCACCCCGTCGAGGGTGATCCGGCCCGCGTCCAGCTCGTAGAAGCGCATGATCAGGTTGACCAGGGTGGTCTTGCCGGCCCCGGTCGGGCCGACGATGGCCACGGTGTGCCCGGGCTCGGCGACCAGCGAGAGGTCGTCGATCAGGGGCTGCTCCGGCAGGTACCGGAACGAGACGTGTGCGAACTCGACGCGGCCGTGCGGGTCGGCGACCCGGGCCGGCCGCGCCGGCTCCGCGCTCTGCTCCTCGGCGTCGAGGACCGCGAAGACCCGCTCGGCCGAGGCCACCCCGGACTGGAGCAGGTTGGCCATCGAGGCGACCTGGGTGAGCGGCTGGGTGAACTGGCGCGAGTACTGGATGAACGCCTGCACGTCACCGAGGCTCATCGAGCCCGAGGCCACCCGCAGGCCGCCGACCACCGCGATCGCCACGTAGCTGAGGTTCCCGATGAAGAACATCGCCGGCATGATGATCCCGGAGATGAACTGCGCGCCGAAGCTGGCCCGGAACAGCTCCTCGTTCTTGGCGTGGAAGGCGGCCTCCACCTCCTTCTGCCGGCCGAAGACCTTGACCAGCTCGTGGCCGGTGTACGCCTCCTCGATCTGGCCGTTCAGCTCGCCGGTGTGCGTCCACTGGGCGATGAACCGGCCCTGGGACCGCTTGGCGATCCGGCTGGTGACCAGCACCGACAGCGGCACCGCCACCAGGGCGACCAGCGCCAGCAGCGGCGAGATCCAGAACATCATCGCCAGTACGCCGACCACGGTCAGCAGCGCGGTGAGCAGTTGGCTCAGCGTCTGCTGGAGGGTCTGCGCGATGTTGTCGATGTCGTTGGTGACCCGGCTCAGCAGCTCACCGCGGGGCTGGCGGTCGAAGTAGGGCAGCGGCAGCCGGTTGAGCTTCTCCTCCACCTCGGCGCGCAGCCGCAGCACGGTCCGCTGCACGACGCCGTTGAGCAGCCAGCCCTGCGCCCACATCAGCAGGCTCGCGCCCACGTAGAGGGCCAGGGCCAGGGCGAGCACCCGGCCCAGCCGGGTGAAGTCGATGCCGACGCCCGGCACCACCTGCATCCGGGCCAGCATGTCGGCGAAGTTGTCGTTGCCCGCCGCGCGGGCGCCCGCCACCACCTGGTCGACGCTGCTGCCGGCGGGCAGCTGCCGGCCGATCACGCCGCTGAAGATGATGTCGGTGGCGTGGCCGAGCACCTTCGGCCCGGTCACGCTCAGCCCGACGCTGAGCAGCGCCAGCCCGAGCACCCCGGCCAGCGGCAGCCGGTGCGGCCGGAGCCGGCCCAGCAGTCGGCGGGCCGAGGGGCCGAAGTTCATCGCCTTCTCGGCGGGCATGCCCATGTTCATGTGCGGTGGGCCGCCGCGCCGGCCGCCGGGGGGCAGCCGCTTCGGCGTCGCCTTCTCCTCGACGGCGGTCGCGCCGCCGGGCCGGTCGGTGTGCCCGCTCATGCCGGCACCTCCTCGGTCTGCTGGGACGCCACGATCTCGGCGTACGTGGGGCAGCTGTCGAGCAGGTCGTCGTGTCGTCCCATCCCGACGACTCCTCCGTCCTCGAGCACGATGATCTGGTCGGCGTCGACGATCGTGGAGACCCGCTGGGCCACGATCACCACCGCCGCGTCCGCGGTGACCGGCTTCAGCGCGGCCCGCAGCCGGGCGTCGGTGCCGAGGTCGAGCGCGGAGAACGAGTCGTCGAACAGGTAGATCTCCGGCTTGCGGACCAGCGCGCGGGCGATCGCCAGCCGTTGCCGCTGGCCGCCGGAGACGTTCGTGCCACCCTGCGCGATCGGGGCGTCCAGGCCGCCGGCCATCTCGGCCACGAAGTCGCGGGCCTGGGCGATCTCCAGGGCCGCCCAGAGGTCGGCGTCGGTGGCGTCCGGGTTGCCGTACCGCAGGTTGCTGGCGACCGTGCCGGTGAACAGGTACGGCCGCTGCGGCACCAGCCCGATCCGCCGCCACAGCTCCTCCGGGGCCAGCTCGCGGACGTCCACCCCGTCGACCAGCACCGTGCCGGCGGTCGGGTCGACCAACCGGGGGATCAGGCTGAGCAGGGTGGTCTTGCCGGCGCCGGTGGAGCCGATGATCGCGGTGGTGCGGCCGGGCGTGGCGCGGAACGAGATGTCGTGCAGCACCGGGGCGCTGGCGCCCGGGTACTGGAAGCCGACCCCGCGCAGCTCCAGCTCACCGTGCCCGGTCACCTCGGTCACCGGCCGTTCGGCCGGCACCACCGAGGAGTCGGTGTCGAGCACCTCCACGATGCGCTCGGCGCAGACCGCCGCCCGGGGCACCATCATCAGCATGAAGGTGGCCATCATGACCGCCATCAGGATCTGCATCAGGTACTGGAGGAAGGCGGTCAGCGCGCCGATCTCGATCTGCCCCGAGTCGACCCGGCCGGCGCCGAACCAGAGCACCGCGACGCTGGAGACGTTCAGCACCAGCATCACCAGCGGGAAGATCATCGCCTGGAGCCGGCCGATCCGCAGCGCGGTCGCGGTCAGGTCGGCGTTGGCCACCCCGAAGCGGTCGGTCTCGTACGGCTCCCGGACGAAGGCCCGGACCACCCGGATGCCGGTGATCTGCTCGCGCAGCACCCGGTTGACCGTGTCGATCCGGTCCTGCATCAGCCGGAAGCCGGGCACCATCCGGCGGGTGAGCAGGCCCAGCAGGACCGCCAGCACCGGCACGCTGACCAGCAGCAGCCAGGAGAGCCCGACGTCCTCGCGGAGCGCCATCACCACGCCGCCGACGCTCATGATCGGCGCGGCGACCAGCATGGTGCAGCTGAGCAGCACGAGCATCTGCACCTGCTGCACGTCGTTGGTGTTGCGGGTGATCAGCGAGGGGGCCCCGAACCGGGCGACCTCGCGGGCGGAGAAGCGGTTGACCTGGCCGAAGATCGCGCCGCGCAGGTCCCGGCCGAAGCCCATCGCGGTCTTCGCGCCGAAGTAGACGGCGGCGATCGAGCAGGCGATCTGGAGCAGGCTGACCAGCAGCATCCAGCCGCCGGTGCGCAGGATCCGGCCGGTATCGCCGACCGCGACGCCCTTGTCGATGATGTCGGCGTTGAGGCTGGGCAGGTAGAGCGAGGCCAGCGTGCCGACGAACTGGAAGGCCACCACGGCGGCCAGCAGTTTCCGGTACGGGCGCAGCTGGGTGCGGAGCAGGCGGATCAGCACGGACGGCTCCCCGGTGTCGTCTCGGTGTCGGGCTCGCTGTCTCGGTTCAACCGGCGGGGGTCCCCGTCGGACATGGTCGTGATGACCTCGGTGAGGAACTGCCGGATGATCTCCCGCTTGGCCGGGTCGGCGTCGACCGAGGTGAGCGGGCGGTCGCTGTGCATCAGGTCGACGATGTCGTCGGCGTGTGCGCGACCCTTGTCGGTCAGGGTGAGCTGCACGCTGCGGCGGTCCTGGGGGTCCCGCTGGCGGGAGACGAAGCCGTCGCGTTCGAGGGTGTCGACGATCCCGGTGAGGGTAGCGGGGCGGACGAAGCAGCGCTCGGCCATTTCCCGGTGGGTGCTGTCGCCGGCCCGGGCCAGGATCATCAGCACGCGCATGCCGGCCGAGGTGAGCCCGTGGTGCTCGGCCAGGTAGCGACCCCAGTGCTGTTCGACGACGTGACCCGCGATGGAGACCAGCCGGCCGAGCGGCGCGTGACGCATGGCGTCGGAGAAGGTGACGAGGGGACCCATGGCGAAGAGATTAGCGCCCAGATCGTCAGGGACCAAACTAATTTCCGGAATCCGACTCCGGGGTGTCGCTCAGGGGCGGCGGGGCGGGGTCGGGTCGTCCGGGGCGGTGGCGATGTAGTCGCGCATCACCTCGGCCACCTCGCGCAGGAACACCGTGGTCGCCTCGGCCTGCTCCGGGGTCAACCGGGCGACCGCCCGCTCGACGCCGGTCAGCATCGGTCGCAGCGCCGCCAGCACCTCGGTCACCGCGTGCTCGGTGACCTGGAGCGAGAGTCGGCGGCGGTCGTGCGGGTGCGGCGTCCGCTCCACGTGCCCGGCCTGCACCAGCCGGTCGACCAGCGTGGTGGCCGAGGCCGAGCGGATGCCGAGGCGGTTGCCCAGCTCCACCGGGCCGAGCGGTTCGGCGCTGGAGACCAGGTGGTCGATGGCGGCGGCATCGGTGGCCCCGATGCCGAGCCGGCGGGCGAGTGCCGAGCGGGTGTCCCCGGCCACCCGCAGCACCTCGCGCAGCGCGCGGGCGGCCTCGCTGGTCGCGGGCGTGGCGCTCGGCTCGAGCGGCGCTCCGGTTGACGGCACCCCCTCCATGGGTAAAAGCTAGCATCTCAGGTAGCTAGAAAAACTAGCTAAGAGGGAGGCAGTGATGCGCAGCGAGGGGCGCGGGCGGTGGTGGGGGCTGCTCGCCATCAGCCTCGGCGTGGCGATGATCATCGTGGATGCCACGATCGTGAACGTCGCCGTACCGCAGATCATCCGGGACCTGGAGGTCACCTCCACCGACGCGCAGTGGGTGCAGGAGGCGTACACCCTGGTCTTCGCCGCGTTGCTGCTGGTGGCCGGGCGCTTCGCCGACCGCAGCGGACGCCGCCGGATGTTCGTCACCGGGGTGACCGTCTTCGTGGTGGCCAGCGTGCTCGCCGCGCTCGCCGGCAGCGGCCCGGCGCTGATCGGTGCCCGGGTGCTGCAGGGCATCGGCGGCGCGATGATGCTGCCCACCTCGCTCTCCCTGCTCAACGCCAACTTCCGCGGCCGGGAGAAGGGCATCGCCTTCGCCATCTGGGGCTCCACCATCGGCGGCGCGGCGGCGCTCGGGCCGCTGCTCGGCGGCTGGCTCACCACCACCTACTCCTGGCGGTGGGCGTTCGGCATCAACATCCCGGTCAGCCTGGCGGTGATCGTGGCGACCCTGATCCTGGTCGCCGAGTCCCGCGACGACCGGGCCGAACGCGGCGTCGACCTGCTCGGCGCGCTGCTCTCGGTGATCGGCATGACCGGCGTCGTCTTCGCCCTCATCGAGGGCCGCACCTACGGCTGGTGGGAGCGGGAGCGGCCGTTCAGCCTCTTCGGCCTGGACTGGACGGCGAACGTCTCGCCGGTGCCGGTCGCCGGGCTGGTCGGCCTCGCCGCGCTCGGCGTCTTCCTCGCCGAGCAGGTACGCCGCAACCGGGCCGGTCGCCCCGCCCTGCTCGACCTCTCGCTGTTCGGCATCGGCTCGTTCCGCAACGGCATCCTCGCCGCCGCGATCGTCAGCCTGGGCGAGTTCGGCCTGCTCTTCGCCCTGCCGCTGTGGTTCCAGAACGTGCTCGGCTACAGCGCCTTCCGGACCGGTCTCGCGCTGCTGCCGCTCGCCGTCGGCAGCTTCCTGGCCAGCGGCATCGGGGCCCCGCTGACCCAGCGCTGGGGTGCGGCCCGGGTGGTCCAGCTCGGCGTGGCCGCCGAACTCGTCGGCGTGGCCGGGCTCGGCCTCGTGGTCGCCCCGGACACCACCTGGTGGGCCCCGGTGGGCTTCCTCTTCGTGTACGGCATCGGCGTCGGCCTGGCCACCGCGCAGCTCACCGGCGTCTCCCTGGCCGAGGTGCCGGTGCAGCGCAGCGGTCAGGGCTCCGGGCTGCAGAGCACCGCCCGGCAGGTCGGCTCGGCGCTCGGCATCGCGGTGCTCGGCACGGTGCTCTTCGCCGGCCTCGGCGGCATCCTCACCGACCGGCTCGCCGACCAGCCCGGGCTCGCCCCGGCCCAGCGGGAGCAGGTGGTGACGGCGGTCAAGGAGAGCGCCGGCGCGGCGATCACCGGGCTGGCCGCCGACCCGCGTACCGCCCCGATCGCCGAGGAGGCCAAGGTCGCCTTCTCCGACGCCACCCGGTACGCGGCCTTCGCCGCGGCGGGCTTCCTGCTGGTCGGCCTGCTCGCCTGCCTGCGACTGCCCCGGGTCCGCGCCGAGGCCACCGGCGACGCCCCGCCGGCCAGCGCCGAACCGGCCCAGGTGTGAGCGGGTGGGGGCCCCGGACCGGGGCCCCCACCCGGATCACCAGCTGGTCGGCAGCGGCATGCCCTCGGTGTAGCCGGCGGCGCTCTGCACGCCGACCAGCACCCGCTCGTGGAACTCGTCCAGGTTGCGCGCGCCCGCGTAGGTGAAGGCGCTGCGCACCCCCGAGATGATCTCGTCGATCAGGTCCTCGACGCCGGGACGGGTCGGGTCCAGGTACATCCGGGCCGAGGAGATGCCCTCCTCGAAGATCGCCTTCCGGGCCCGGTCGAACGCGCTGTCCTCGGCCGTCCGGGCGCTGACCGCGCGGGACGACGCCATGCCGAAGCTCTCCTTGTACCGCCGGCCGTCCGCGTCGGTGTAGAGGTCACCGGGGGACTCGTAGGTGCCGGCGAACCAGGAGCCGATCATCACGTTCGACGCGCCCGCGGCCAGCGCCAGCGCCACGTCCCGCGGGTGCCGTACCCCGCCGTCGGCCCAGACGTGCCGGCCCAGCGCCCGGGCCGCCGCCGAGCAGTCGAGCACCGCGGAGAACTGCGGCCGGCCCACGCCGGTCATCATCCGGGTGGTGCACATCGCGCCCGGCCCGACCCCGACCTTGACGATGTCGGCGCCCGCCTCCACCAGGTCGCGTACCCCCTCGGCGGTGACCACGTTGCCGGCCGCGACCGGCACCCCCGGGTCCAGCTTGCGCACCGCCCGCAGCGCCGAGATCATCCGTTCCTGGTGGCCGTGCGCGGTGTCCACCACCAGGGTGTCCACCCCGGCCTCCAGCAGCGCGGCGGCCTTGCCGGTCACGTCGCCGTTGATCCCCACCGCGGCGGCGATCCGCAGCCGACCCCGGTCGTCCACCGCCGGCTTGTAGAGGGTGGCCCGCAGCGCGCCCTGCCGGGTCAGCACCCCCACCAGCCGGCCCTCGTCGTCCACCACCGGGGCGAGCCGCCGCCGGCCGGCGGAGAGCCGGTCGAAGCCGGTACGCGGGTCCGCGTCCGCCGGCACCGTGTGCAGCTCGGTCGACATCACGTGCCGGAGTTGGGCGAACCGGTCCACGCCGACGGTGTCCGCCTCGGTGACCACACCGAGCGGCCGGCCCGCCTCGTCGACCACGACCACCGCGCCGTGCGAGCGCTTCGGCAGCAGGTGGATCGCGTCGCCGACGGTGTCCGTCGGGCCGAGGGTGATCGCCGTGTCGTGCACCAGGTGGCGCTGCTTGACCCAGGCGACGACGTTGGCCACCACCTCGATCGGGATGTCCTGCGGGATCACCGCGATCGCGCCCCGCCGGGCCACCGTCTCGGCCATCCGCCGGCCGGCCACCGCGGTCATGTTCGCCACCACCAACGGGATCGTGGTGCCGGTGCCGTCGGGCGTCGCCAGGTCGACGTCGAGCCGGGACCCCACCTCGGAGCGGTTGGGCGCCATGAAGACGTCGTTGTAGGTCAGGTCGTGCGCGGGAACCGCGCCATGAAGGAACCTCACCCGGCCATCATTCCCGCCCGCCGCCGCCCCCACCCCCGCCAGTCGCGGAAAACACCTCCCTCCCCCCGCCCACCTCCTGCTCCCGCCCCGCCCCCGCCCCGACCCGCCCCGCCCCGCCTCCGCGATCTTGCACTTACTGCCCCATCGGCGTCCGCTTCGGTCACTTGTGTCGGGGCACCAAGTGCAAGATCGCCGGGCCGGGCCGGGCCGGGGCGGGGCGGGGCGGGGCGGGTGGTCAGGGGTTGAGGAGGAGGGTGGCGGCCACCGCGACCATGACGGCGGCGACGGCGCCGTCGAGGACGCGCCACGCGGCGGTACGGGCGAGCAGCGGGGCGAGCCGGCGGGCCCCGCCGCCCAGGGCGGTGAACCAGAGCAGGCTGGCGGTGGCCGCGCCCGCCCCGAAGGCCCACCGGTGCTCGTGCTGCTGGGCGACCCCGCCGACCAGCAGCACGGTGTCCAGGTAGACGTGCGGGTTGAGCCAGGTGAAGGCGAGGCAGGTCAGCGCCGTGGCGCCGAGGGTGGCGGCCGGGCGTTCGCTGGGCCGCAGCGCGTCGGGGCGTACCGCGCGGCGGGCGGCGAGCACGGCGTACCCGAGCAGGAACGCGGCACCGGCCCAGCGGATCGCGGTCAGCAGTCCCGGCCGGTCGGAGACGACCGTCCCCACGCCGGCCACCCCCGCGGTGATCAGTACGGCGTCGGAGAGCGCGCAGATGGCGACGACCGGTGCGACGTGTTCCCGGCGCAGGCCCTGCCGCAGGACGAAGGCGTTCTGCGCGCCGATGGCGACGATCAGGGCGGCGGAGACGGTGAGCCCGGCGAGGGCGGAGGTGAGGATGTCGGGCACTCCTCGACGCTACGAGGGCCGCTTCGACCGGTCCAACTGAACTTTCTGACGTTGCATAAGCTGAGCTGATGGAAGGAGTCGACTCCACCCAGCTGCGGACGCTCGCCGCCGTGGTCGGGGAGGGCAGCTTCGACCGGGCGGCCCGGCTGCTGCACGTCACCCAGTCGGCGGTCAGCCAACGGATCAAGGCGCTGGAGGCCACCGTCGGGCAGGTGCTGGTCCGCCGGGGCCGGCCCTGCCGGATCACCGAGGCGGGCCGCCCCCTGCTGCGGCTCGCCAGCCAGCTCGTGCTGCTGGAGAGCGAGGCGCTGGCCGAGGCACGGGGCCCACTGGCGGGCACGCGGGACGGCACCCGGGTGGCGGTGGCGGTCAACGCCGACTCCCTCGCCACCTGGTTCGTCGACGCGCTGGCCCGGGTGCCGGCGGAGCTGGCACTCCGGTTCGACGTACGCCAGGACGACCAGGACCACAGCGCCGAGTTGCTGCGCGACGGCTCGGTGCTGGCGGCGGTGACCGCGCAGCGCGAGGCGGTCCAGGGCTGCCGGGTACGCCGGCTCGGCGCGCTGCGCTACCGCGCGCTGGCCACCCCGGAGCTGGCCGGGCGGTGGTTCGCCGACGGGCTGACCGCCGCGGCGCTCGCCGTCGCGCCGGTGCTCGTCTTCGACCGCAAGGACCGGGTGCAGCACCGGTTCATCCGGGCGGTGACCGGCCGGGACCTGTACCCGCCGGCGCACTACCTGCCGTCGGTGCCGGCGTTCAGCGAGGCGGTCCGGCGCGGCCTCGGCTGGGCGCTGATCCCGGAGCCGCTCGCCGGGCCCGACCTCGCCGCCGGGGTCTGCGTCGACCTGGACCCGACCCGGCACGTCGACGTGCCGCTGTACTGGCAGCACTGGCGACTGGAGTCGACCGTGCTGGACGCGCTCACCGCCGCCGTCCGCGCGGTCGCCGCCGAGACGTTGCACTGAGCCGGCACCGGGCCGCCGACACCCGGCACTGAACCGTCGGCACCCTGCGCCGGGCCGGCCGGGTGTGCCGAAGGGCCCCTTCCCGACGCCAGGCGTCGGGAAGGGGCCCTCCGGTGGAACTCAGGCGATGGTGCAGATCGCCGCGCCGGCGGTGATCACCGCGCCGACCTCGGCGGAGAGGCCGCTGACCGTGCCCGCCTTGTGGGCGTGCAGCGGCTGCTCCATCTTCATCGCCTCCAGCACGACGACCAGGTCGCCCTCGGCGACGGTGTCCCCGTCCGCCACGGCGATCTTGACGATGGTGCCCTGCATGGGGGAGGTGAGCGCGTCACCGCTGACCGCCGCGCCGGCCTTCGCGCCGCCGCCCCGGCGGGCCGGCTTCTTCGCGGCGGGCGCGGCGGCTGCCGTACCCGCGCCGAGGCCGGCGGGGAGGACGACCTCCAGCCGCTTGCCGCCGACCTCGACCACGACGGTCTCGCGCTCGGCCGGCTCCTCGCCGGCGCCGGCGACGGCGGTGAAGGCCGGCACGGTGTTGTCGAACTCGGTCTCGATCCAGCGGGTGTGCACGGTGAACGGCTCGGCGGTGAACGCCTCGTCCCGGACCACCAGGCGGTGGAAGGGCAGCGCGGTGGCCATGCCGTCGACGACCATCTCGTCCAGCGCCCGGCGGGCCCGCTCCAGCGCCTCGGTACGGGTCTCGCCGACGATGATCACCTTCGCCAGCAGCGAGTCGAAGTTGCCGCCGATCACGTCGCCGGCCGAGATGCCGGTGTCCACCCGCACGCCCGGGCCGCTCGGCAGCCGCAGCGCGGTGACGGTGCCCGGGGCGGGCAGGAAGTTGCGGCCCGGGTCCTCGCCGTTGATCCGGAACTCGATGGCGTGCCCGCGCGGTGTCGGGTCCTCGGTGTGCCGCAGCTTCTCGCCGTCGGCGATCCGGAACTGCTCGCGGACCAGGTCGATGCCGGCGGTCTCCTCGGTGACCGGGTGCTCGACCTGGAGCCGGGTGTTGACCTCCAGGAACGAGATCGTGCCGTCCGCGCCGACCAGGTACTCCACCGTGCCGGCGCCGTGGTAGCCGGCCTCCCGGCAGATCGCCTTGGCGCTGTCGTGGATCTGCCGGCGCTGCGCCTCGGTGAGGAACGGCGCGGGGGCCTCCTCGACCAGCTTCTGGTGCCGGCGCTGCAGCGAGCAGTCCCGGGTGCCCACCACGATCACGTTGCCGTGCTGGTCGGCGAGGACCTGCGCCTCGACGTGCCGGGGCTTGTCCAGGTACCGCTCGACGAAGCACTCGCCCCGGCCGAACGCGGCGACCGCCTCCCGGGTGGCCGACTCGAACAGGTGCGGGATCTCCTCCATGGTGCGGGCCACCTTGAGGCCGCGCCCGCCGCCACCGAAGGCCGCCTTGATGGCGACCGGCAGGCCGTGGTCGACCGCGAAGGCCATCACCTCGTCGGCGTTGCCGACCGGGTCCGGGGTGCCGGGGACCAGCGGCGCGCCCGCGCGCTGGGCGATGTGCCGGGCGGTCACCTTGTCGCCGAGGTCGCGGATCGCCTGCGGGGTGGGGCCGATCCAGGTCAGCCCGGCGTCGAGGACGGCCTGGGCGAAGTCGGCGTTCTCGGAGAGGAAGCCGTAGCCCGGGTGCACCGCGTCGGCGCCGGCGCGGGCGGCCACGTCGATCAGCTTGTCGATGCGCAGGTAGCTGTCGGCGGCGCTGTCGCCGCCGAGGGCGTACGCCTCGTCGGCCAGGGTGGCGTGCAGGGCGTCCCGGTCGGAGTCCGCGTAGACGGCGACGCTGGCCAGCCCGGCGTCGCGGCAGGCCCGGATGACGCGGACGGCGATCTCGCCGCGGTTGGCGATGAGTACCTTGCGCACCTTGTGGCTCCTCCCCGGAGGTCGATTCCGGGAGTGTATCGGCCACCCCGGCGACCCTAACGATCGCTCAGTGTGGGATGCGGCACTGTCGTGTCGCGCATTGGTCAAACTTGTTTATTACGCTTGTCCGGTGTCGGCAACCCGAATGATGATCCTGGGGCTGGTCCGGTGGATGCAGCCGGTGCACGGCTACGACGTACGCCGGGAGCTGCTGAGCTGGAGCGCGGACAAGTGGGCCAACGTGCAGCCCGGATCGATCTACCACGCGCTGCGCAAGCTCGCCGACGAGGGACTGCTCCGGGCGGTGACCACCGAGCAGGTGGGTGCCCGCCCGGCGCGCACCACGTACGAGGTGACCCCGAAGGGGGAGGAGGAGTTCGAGACGCTGCTGCGGGCCCAGTGGTGGCAGCTCAACGAGCGGCCGGACCCGTTCACGGCCGCCTTCTCGTTCCTGCCCGCGCTGCCGCGCGAGGAGGCGGCGGCGGCGCTGCGCAACCGGGCCAACCTGCTGCGGGCCGGGATCGAGTCGATGCGCGCCTCGCTGGAGTCGGACTGGGTCAGGAAGTCGAAGCCGGTGCACGTGGGGTGGATGTTCGAGCTCTGGGCGGCCCGGGCCGAGGCGGACATGGCCTGGTGCGAGCGGATCGCGGAGCGGATCGAGTCGGGAGTGTCGTACCTGCCCGCTGGGATGGAGCGGGGCGACGGGTGGTCGGGCTGGAACGACGGCGGTCCACCGCCCACGGAAGACACGCATTAATCAACGTTGACCATAAGAGCTATATCGCGATAGCCTCTCTCCGCGAGCCGCGCGGGAGAGGTGTGTCCCCGTTGCGGACGATCGGCGGCCGGTCACGTCCGGCCCGGACGACCAGGAGCAGACATGATCGAGACCAGAGGGCTGCGGAAGTCGTTCCGCTCCCGGGCGGGTCGCGAGACGAAGACCGTGGACGCGGTCCGGGGGGTGAACCTGGAGGTCGCCGAGGGGGAGATCTTCGGCTTCCTCGGCCCCAACGGCGCCGGCAAGACCACCACCCTGCGGATGCTCGCCACCCTCATCGAGCCGGACGGCGGCGAGGCCACCATCGCCGGGGCGGACCTGCGCAAGGACCCGGCCGGGGTGCGCCGCCGGATCGGCTACGTGCCGCAGGGCGGCAGCACCTGGGACGAGTCCACCGCCCGTGAGGAGCTGGTGCTCCAGGCCCGGCTCTACGGGATCGGCAAGGACGAGGCGCACCGGCGGGCCACCCGGGCGCTGGACGCCTTCCAGCTCAGCGAGTACGCCGACCGCAAGTGCAAGACCTACTCCGGCGGCCAGCGCCGCCGGGTCGAGATCGCGCTCGGCATCATCCACGAGCCGAAGATCGTCTTCCTGGACGAGCCGACCACCGGCCTCGACCCGCAGAGCCGCGCCCACATGTGGGACGAGATCCGCCGGCTGCGCACCGAGGGGATGACCGTCTTCATCACCACGCACTACCTCGACGAGGCCGACGCGCTCTGCGACCGGATCGCGATCATGGACCACGGCGAGGTGGTCGCCGAGGGCACGCCCGCCGAGTTGAAGCGGGAGATCTCCGGTGAGGTGGTGCTCGTCGGCCTGGACGCCGCCACCACCCCGCGCGCCGCCGAACTGCTCGACACCGAGGCGTACGTGGGCAAGCTGGAGACCGTCGACGAGGGCGGCCTGCGCCTCTACGTCGAGGACGGCGCCACCGCCATCCCGCAGGTGCTGCGCCGCCTCGACCACGCCGGCCTGGACCTGCGCTCCATCGAGCTGCACCGGCCCAGCCTGGACGACGTCTTCCTCACCAAGACCGGCCGCTCGCTGCGCGAGTCCTGAGAACCGGAGAAGCTGTCATGAAATTCGCCCGTGACACCTGGCTCATCTTCCAGCGCCAGATCCAGCTGCTGCTGCGCAACCCGGTCTGGGTCTTCGTCGGCGTCTTCCAGCCGGTGATGTACCTGCTGCTCTTCGCCCCGCTGCTCAAGCCCGCCCTGAACGCGCCCAGCCAGGCCGCCGCCTACAAGGTCTTCGTGCCCGGCCTGCTGGTCCTGCTGGCCATCTTCGGTGGCCTCTTCCAGGGCTTCGGGCTGATCGCCGAGCTGCGGTCCGGGGTGATCGAGCGGTCCCGGGTCACCCCGGTCAGCCGGCTCGCCCTGCTGCTCGGCCGGTCCCTGCGCGACGTCGTCTCGCTGCTCGTGCAGGCCGTGATCATCACGCTGCTGGCGCTCCTGTTCGACCTGCGCGTCTTCATCGGGTACCTGCTCCTGGCGTACCTGATGCTGGCCCTGATCGCGCTGATGACCTCGGCCGTCTCGTACGGCGTCGCACTCAAGGTCAAGAGCGAGGACGCGCTGGCCCCGCTGATGAACACCGTCGCCCAGCCGGTGCTGCTGCTCTCCGGCATCCTGCTGCCGCTCACCTTCGCCCCCGGCTGGCTCCAGGGCGTCGCCAAGTGGAACCCGTTCTCCTGGGCGGTCGACGGGGTGCGCGCCCTCTTCGCCGGTGACCTGGGCAACGACAAGGTCTGGCAGGGGCTGACCATCATCGCGGTGCTCGCCGTCGCCGGGGTGGTCTGGGCCGCCCGCCAGTTCGCCCGCAGCGTCCGCTGACCCGACGAGAGCTGCCTCTCACCTGGGGCGGGGCACCGGCCCGACGCGCGTAGCGTAAGGCCGGTGCCCCGCCTCACCCGTGACCGGACGACCTGGCTGACCTACGCCCAGCTCGGCCTGTGGGGCTTCTTCCTCTACGGGTTCGGGCCGGTCGTACCGCTGCTCCGGGACGAACAGGGCACCAGCGCCGCCGTCGCCGGCCTGCACAGCACCGGCATCGCCGTCGGCGCGCTGCTCGGCGGCGCGCTCTTCGCCCCGGTCGCCCGCCGTCTCGGCCGCGGCCCGACCACCTGGCTCGGCCTGGCCGGTGTGGCCGCCGGCGTCGCCGCGCTCGGCCTGGTGCGCCCACTGCCCGCCACCATCGCCGCCGTCGCGGTGGTCGCCACCTTCGGCATGATGGTGATCAGCGGGGTCAACGTGGTGCTCACCGCCCACCACGGCCCGCGCGCGCCCGCCGCGCTGGCCGAGGCCAACGCCGCCTGCGCCGGCATGGGCATCCTCGCGCCGCTGGTCATCGGCGCCGGCGTGGACGCCGGCCTCGGCTGGCGGCCGGCGATGGCCGTCGAGGTCGCCCTGATCGCGGCGGTCGCCCTCACCGCCCTGACCTTGCGGGTACGCCGACCGCAGGCCGCCCCCGCTGTCGCGGCTGCCGGCACCCCCGCACCTCCCACCCGGACACCCGACTCCCCGGCCGTCCCCGCCTCCCGCGCGGTGTCCTCCGCAAGGGGCGGGCGGCTGCCCCGGGCCTACTGGATCGCCTGGGTGCTGATGGCGGTCACCGGCTCGATCGAGGTCTGCCTGTCGCTCTGGACGGCGGACGTGCTGCGTACCCATGCCGGGTTGAGCGCCGGCACGGCGTCGGCGGCCGTCGCGGCGATCGTCTGCGGCATGTTCGTCGGCCGGCTGGCCGGCGGCCGGTTCGCGCTGCGCTGGCGCCCCGTGCCGCTGCTGCTCGCCGCGCTCACCGTCTCACTGGTCGGCTTCGTACTCTTCTGGTCCGCCCCGGTCGGCTGGCTCGCGGTCACCGGCCTGGTCGTGCTCGGGCTGGGCAACGCGCTGCACTACCCGCTCGCCATCTCCATCGCCCTGACCGCCGCCGGGCCCGCCGCCGACAAGGCGGCGGGCTGGTCGTCGTACTCGATGGGGGTGGGTTTCGGTATCGCCCCGGTCGCCCTCGGCTGGGTGGCCGACGGTGTCGGACCGCACCTGGCCTTCCTGCTGCTGCCCGGCTTCATCGCGGCGGCGCTGCTGCTGACGGTGCGCCTCGGCCGCGCGCTGCCCCCGGTCGCCGCACCGCCCGAGCCGGACCCACGCTACTTCGGGGAAACTGCTGTCTCCGACCGCGCGGAGACCACGGTTTCCCCGTAGTAGCGCCCTGCTCAGCGCACCCGGGCGAGGGTGACGCCGTCGGCGAGGGGAAGCATGACCGCCTCGACGCGGACGTCGGCGAGGACGTCGTCGTTGAAGGCGGCGATCGCGCGGTCGTCGGCGTTCTGCGGGGCCAGCACCCGGCCGCCGCGCAGCGTGTTGTCCACCGCGATCACCGCGCCGGGACGCATCCGCGGCACCAGCTCGTCCCAGTACACCGGGTAGCCGACCTTGTCCGCGTCGATGAAAGCGAAGTCCAGGTGACGCTCCCGGGGCAGCTCCCGCAGCGTCTGCGCCGCCGGGCCGATCCGCAGCTCGATCCGGTCCTGCACGCCGGCCCGGGCCCAGTAACGCCGGGCCACGCCGGTGTACTCCTCGGAGATGTCGAAGCAGGTCAGCCGGCCGCCCTCGGCCAGCCCCCGGGCGATGGCCAACGACGACAGGCCGGTGAACGTGCCCACCTCCACCGCCTGCCGTACGCCGAGCAGCCGGGTGAGGAAGGTCAGGAACGCGGCCTGCTCCGGCGCGACCTGCATGTCGGCCTGGTCGGGCAGGGCGGCGCGGGTCTCCTCGGCCAACTCCCGGACGATCTCGTCCGGGGTCGATCCGTGCGCCACCAGGTACGCGTGCAGTTCCGGGGTCAACGGCAACGGCTTCGTGCTCATGATCGGACGTTAGCCGAGATGCTCGATCTCCTGGCCCCCCGGCGCGACCTTCGTCCACAGATCGGTGATGCTCAGCTCCAACTCGGCGAGCAGACTCCGCAGCAGCGGCAGGCTGAGCCCCACCACCGTGCCCGGGTCCCCCTCGATGCCGGTCAGGAACGCCCCGCCCAACCCGTCGATGGTGAACGCCCCGGCCACCGCCAGCGGCTCACCCGTCGCCACGTACGCGGCGATCTCGTCGTCCGACACGTCGGCGAAGTGCACGGTGGTCGACGCCACCGCCTCCGCCCGCGACTCGTGCACCACGTCGATCAGGCAGTGCCCGGTGTGCAGCACCCCGCTGCGCCCACGCATCCGCTCCCAGCGCCGGGTGGCGTCCGCTGCGTCCGCCGGCTTGCCCAGGATCTCCCCGTCGAACGCCAGCACCGAGTCGCAGCCCAACACCAGCGTGCGCTCCTCCGGCGTCGGACGCAGCCGGCCCAGCACCGCCTGCGCCTTCAGCCGGGCCAGCTCCAGGCACAGCTCCTCGGCCCGGTCGCTGACCACCTGTGACTCGTCGACGCCGCTGACCAGCACGTCGGGTTCGATCCCGGCGGCCTGGAGCAACTTGCGGCGGGCAGGACTCTGCGAGGCGAGCACGAGGCGCAGCGGCATGGAGGTCGACACCCCGTCGACGCTACCGGCTGACGCGCGGCGGCGGATCCTCGGCACGACGACGACGCCGCCAGGCGAGATAAGCACCGCCCGCCGCGACCAGCACCCCCAACGTGGCGAGCCCGCGCGCCGTCGCCCCACCGTCACCCGGATCTCCTGACTCGGCCACGGTCGACGCCGGCGGCGTGACCTGCGACGATTCGAAACCCAGCGGGGGTACGTCGGCCGTCAGCGCCGCCACCAGGTCGATGACCCCGTAGCCGTACTCGTCGTCCCGGCCGGGCGGCCCTTTGTCGATCGCGGTGGCGGTGAGGCGGTGAGCGACCTCCTCGGCGGGCAGGTCGGGGTATTTAGAGCGGATCAGGGCAGCAGCACCGGCAACGATCGCCGTCGCATCGGACGTGCCGGTGCCGACGCGGTAGCCGCCGTTGATGCTCGTGCTGTAGATGTCGACAGCAGGAGCGACCACGTCGATCTCAGGTCCGGTGACCGAGATGGCCGCGTGATTCCCGTTCTTGTCAACGCCCCCGACAGCGATCACCCCGGGTTCAGAAGCCGGGTAGCCGACGTGGGTATCTTCGGGACGATTTCCTGCACCTGCAACTACTACGATGTTCGATTGCAGTGCAAGTCTTATTGCTTGTTGCAGTCTCACGGAGGCAGCGGAAACGGCTGAAATGCTGATCACGTCAGCCCCATGGGAGGTGGCAAATTCTATCCCTGCGGCAAGGTCCTCTACGTCACCGCCCGCGCTTGTCGCCTTTCCTCGGATCGGCATGAGCTTTGCGTCCGGCGCTATGCCAAGGGCTCCTGTCCCTGCCCGTATTCCATGCGCGGCAACTAGTCCGGCCATCCCGGTGCCATGACCGTCTAGGTCTTCGCGACCGTCCCCGCCCGTGGGAGTGAGATCCACGCCGGGCAGAAGATTATTCTTCAGGTCGGGATGAGGAGCGATCCCGGTGTCTGGTATCGCCACGATGACACCAGCACCTCGCGCTATTGCCTGCGCTTGCGCAGCCTTCAAGTATCGGAGATGCCATTGCAGGATTTGTGTATCGTCCACTATGGCCGAGGAACATTTAGCGGCTCCCGTAGCCGGTGCTGGCTCAGTCACCGTTACCGCCAACAGCAGGGCAGCGAGGGTGGTTAAAGTGATGCGGCTCGCAGAGTTTCTCACCTATCGAAGCCGATTGCCGGGCCTGGATCGATCGGTCCTCTCTCGTCCGGCGGCCGTACCACCGGTGGAACTCCTTCATCGGTTTCCCAAGGGTGATCGGGATCCCATGGCTGGCGGGTGTGGTGCCCGCGCTCGTCTCGTCCCGCCTTCATGGGACTTCCAGCAGTGCCCGGACCTCCCATGCCCGGCGAACCGCCGAGTGGGGATAGTCCGTGGAGTGAGGTCGCCTGTGAACGCCTTGCGTTGGGCCTCGAACCCGCTGCACCTGTGGGTGCAGTACCTGCGCCTCCTCCTCCGATAACTCCACCCACGGGATTTGCCCGGCGAGGAGGAAGGCTGCCGCCACTCTGGCCTATACCGCCTCCAGGGCCGCCGCCGATGAGTCCGCCAGGGAGCGTTGGTCTTGCGCTGCCGTTTGGGACTGCCTTGCCGCCCTCTGCGGCCAGTCCTCGGGCAGGTTCAGATGACCCTGTGTATGGACTTGGTGGTATGTAGGGACTGGGCGGCGTGGAAAGACCGGGAAGAGTCGGCGCGGAACCGCTGATCGGTTGAGATATGGACGGGGGCGTAAGGCCAACGTTAGGCGAGGTGGGGGTCAGTGTTCCGGTACCACCGAGAATTGGGCCAACTCCGGGGGGTGAAGGGAGTGTCGCGGGCTCTCCGACTACTTTTGCCGGGCTAACTCGAGCCGACGGCCCGCCTGAGGGTAGTGGCACGGCAACGATTGGGGGAATTGTCGGAGGCTGTGGCACTTCGGTTGGCTCGGTTTTTGGTTGGTCGCGGGCCGGCCAAGACTTCTGGAGTGGTGGTTGGCGGAGCATGGCTTGGGCTTGTTGGAGTTCGCCGCTCAACCCCGACATCAACCCCCGCGCCCGGTCGTTCAACTGCTGCAGGTCCGCGTCCGTCACCGGGTTCGTGGCGGGCAGCCGGCTCCCCGCCACCGCCTTCGGGTCGGCGGCTGTCGCCTCGTACGCCAGCTTCTGCCGGTACTTGGCCAGGTACTCGTCGTACAGCGGCTTGAGTTCGGTGCGGGTGCTGCCGATGGCGCGGGCGGCGGCGGCGAGTGCGTCGTAGTTCGCGGCGGCGGCGTCGTGGGTGCGCTGTACGCGGTCGATGAGCTGGTCGAGTTCGCCGATGTACGCGCGGGCGGCGGCGTTGGTCTCCGGCGGCCAGGCCTCGGCGAGGCCGCGCCGGTACTCGCGCAGGCGGCCCAGGTGCGCCAGGGCGAGGTCGCAGACCTTCCGCCAGCCGGCGACCTGTTTCCACTGCCCGGTGGTGTCCTGGTCCTGGAGGCAGGCCCACATGCTGCCGACGTCCATCAGTCGCCAGTCGGTGATGCCGGAGGTGCGTCCGCCGCCCCGTTCGATCACGGAAGCACCGCCGGGCCGTCTCCGGGCGCGAGCCGCCCGCCCTCGGGCGTGCGGGGATCGGAGAGCCTCGGCAGTGGCCGTGGTGGGGTCGTGGTCGTGCCGGCCAGCGCGCTCTCGACGTCGGCGACGCGGGCGGCCGCGAAGGCGTCGGTGTGCCGGTACTTGGCGGCGATGTGGCCGGCGGCCTCGGCCAGGTGCCCGGTGGCCGGCACCATCCCCCAGACCACCTCGGCCGTGGCCTGCTGGGTCTCGTGGTGTGCCTGGAGGAACTGCACCAGCTCGACGAAGGCGTCCGCCGGGCGGGGCACGGCGGCCTTCATGTCGTCGGCGATGTACGACAGGTGGGGGGCGTAGTTGCGCGCGACCTCCTCGTGGAGCCGGTCGGCGAACTCGCGCATCCGCTGGATGTCCGCCTCGATGCCGCCGTACCCGTGCAGCCAACCCGCCGGCTGGTTCTCCTCGGGGATCATCGTCCCTCCCTGCCCGTCACCGCGCCGTTTCCCTGAGTGAGGTTAACGGCTCGCGCGGAATCCCGGCAGTCCCGGCGGGTACCCGAAAAAGGTCAGCGGGGGAGGCCGGAGGCCCGCCACGCGCCCGGGCCGGAGCGCGGGCCGGCGGTGGGACGGGCGCTGCGCGCCCAGTGCGACACGGGGGCCGGCGCGGCGGCGGCGACCGGCCGGGTCCGCACCATGACGGCGCCGACCAGCGCGGCCAGCTCCTCGGCGGTGGGGACCCCACGGACGATCCGGAACAGCGGCTCTTCGGCAGACATGACATCAGGGTACGGTCGCGAACTTGACCTTCGCCAGACAGTGGCGTGCCGCCGGTATGGCCGTCGCACCTGTTGGGTACGGTTTCAGCGATGTCTAACGCGCTTCCCCAACTCGTCGCCGACCGGTACCGGCTCATCTCGCCGCTCGGCCAGGGCGGCATGGGTCGGGTATGGAAGGCGCGCGACGAGGTCCTGCACCGGGACGTGGCCATCAAGGAGCTCGTCCCGCCGCCCAGCCTGACCCCGGAGGAGCGGCGCGAGATGCGCGAACGCTCGCTGCGGGAGGCGCGGGCCATCGCCCGGCTCAACAACATCAACGTGGTCCGCATCTTCGACGTGCTCCGCACCGACGGTGATCCGTGGATCGTGATGGAGTACGTGCCGTCCAAGTCGTTGCAGGACATCATCGCCGAGGACGGCCCGGTGTCGTCGGCGAAGGCCGTCGAGATCGGTCTCGGGGTGCTGGGCGCGCTGAAGGCGGCCCACAAGGCCGGCATCATGCACCGCGACGTCAAGCCGGGCAACGTGCTGATCGGCGACGACGGCCGGGTGGTGCTCACCGACTTCGGCCTGGCCACCATCCCGGGCGACCCGAACGTGACCCGCACCGGCATGGTGCTCGGCTCGCCCGCGTACATCGCGCCGGAGCGGGCGCGCGACGGCACGGCGGGGCCGGAGGCCGACCTCTGGTCGCTGGGCGCGACGCTCTACGCGGCCGTGGAGGGCAAGTCGCCGTACGCGCGGCCGTCGGCGATCGCCACCCTGGCGGCGCTGGCCACCGAGCCGCTGCCGCCGCCGAAGAACGCCGGGCCGCTCAAGCCGGTGCTCCAGGGGCTGCTGCGCAAGGATCCCGACGAGCGGATCACCGCCGAGGTCGCCGAGCGCATGCTCCGCAAGGCCGTCGGCCGCCGCGCCAAGTCCATCCCGCTGCTCGACGGCGTACGCCGGCCGGGGCCGAACGGTCCGCGCGAGCCGCGCCCGCCGCTGGTGCCGGCGCCGCGTCCGGCCGACGACCAGCCGGCGCGCCCGTCCGCCGGGCGCAGGTTCCTGCCGGGTACGGCCGCGGCGGCCGGAGCCGCTGCCGCGACGGCTTCCGCCGCCGACGCCGCGCCGACGGCGAAGGTGGACCCGCCGGTCGCCGAGCCGACCGCGAAGCTCGACACCACGCCACCGGCCGTCGACGACGAGACCCGGGTGGACGAGGCCGTCGGGGGCCTGGACGAGACCCGGGTGGACGGCCCGAAGGCCGACGCGGCGGCGCCGCCGGCCCCGCCGAAGAACCCGACCTCGGTCCTGGCCGAGCCGGTGAGTCCCGCGCCGTCGACCGGCCGGGCCGCGGTGATCCCGGGTACGCGACCGGAGCGCAACCGCCGCAACCTGCTGCTCGGTGCGCTGGCACTGTTGCTGCTGGTCGGCCTGGCGGTGGTGGTGCCGTTGCTGAACCGCGGCGGCGACCAGAAGGACGACGGTGGTCAGCCGGCGGCGGCCACCTCGGCGGCCCCGGCGCCGACCACCTCCGCGGCGGCGCCCACCTCGGCCGCCCCGAGCAGCGCCGCGCCCAGCCCGACCCCGTCGGCCAGCCCGTCACCGACCGGCTTCGTCCTGCCGGCCGGCTGGACCTTGTACACCGGACCCGTCGGGTTCAAGGTGCCGATTCCGCCCGGTATGAAGGCCAAGATCGGCCAGGACAACTCGGTGATCGTGTACGACACCACGGGTGGCAAGCGGGAGCTGTTCATCCAGTGGACCAACTCGCCCGAGAAGGACGCGGTCGCGGACTGGAAGAGCAAGGAATCCTCCCGCCACCGGTACGTCAGCCAGTACGAGTACATCGACATCCAGGCGTGCAAGTGGTACCGGACCTGCGCCGACTGGGACTGGTTCGAGTCCCGTGACGGGGCCCGGATCCACGTCCGGAACCGGGGCGTGGCGACCGCCAGCAACCGGGGCTTCGCGCTGCGCTGGGAGGTCCCGGTCGGCGACTGGGACGCGAACCTCGCCAACTGGGACGTCATCATCAAGGGCTTCCAGCCGGACCGGAAGAACTGACCTGCGGCTTTCCCGCGCCGCGAAACTCATTCGCATGACCTTCCGTCCGCCGGGGTATTGAACCGGCGACGACGCAAGGAGGCACGACATGAGTCACCGACACCGGGACACCGGACCCCGGCTGGCACTGTGGATGCTGGTCGCGCTCGGCGACGTCGTCCTGCTGCTGGTGGCCGCCGGCCTGTCCGCGCCGGTCGCGGCGCTGGCGGTCGTGGTCCTCGTCGTCGCGGGGGTGGCGACGTGGCGGCTGGCCCGGCGTACCACCCTGACCGGGCGGGCCGAGGTGCCCGTGCCGGTGGTGACGCGACGCAGGGCCTGACCCGCAGCGGTACGGACGACAGCGGCGGCAGCCGGACCGAGGTCCCGCTGCCGCCGATTGCTGTCGGGGCGTACGTCAGGTGTTGTTGGCCAGGGCGACCAGCCGGGTGCGGTCGCCGTTCCAGTAGTTGCGGTCCACGTTGCCGCTGATGCCGGAGACGCTGCCGCTGCTGGTGTACTGCCAGAAGCTCCAGACCGGGGCGCCGGCCGGCAGGCTGCCCGGGGTGCTCGACCAGCGGGCCAGCCAGAGCGGGTGGTTGGTCCACGGGCCGGTCCAGCTGCCGGTGCACTGGTTCCACCAGCTGGTGGTGGTGTAGATGACCGCGTACCGGCCGGTGCGGGACTTGTAGCGGTTCAGGAAGTCCTGGATCCAGGTGCGCATGCCCGACGTGCTCAGGCCGTAGCAGTAGCCACCGCTGTACGGGTTGGCCTCGATGTCGAGCGCGGCCGGCAGGGTACGGCTGTCGGCGGACCAGGCGCCGCCGTTGCTGGCCAGGTAGTCGGCCTGCGTCGCGCCGCCGGAGATGTTCGGCCGGGCGAAGTGGTACGCGCCCCGGATCACGCCCGCGTTGTACGCGTTGACGTAGTTGGTGTTGAAGGCCGAGTCCTTGACGCTGGTGCCCTCGGTGGCCTTGATGAAGGCGAACTGGATGCCCGAGTTCTTGACGCTGGTCCAGTTGATGGTGCCCTGGTAGTGCGAGACGTCGATGCCGGGGGTGGTCGCGGCGGCGGCCGGTCCGGCCGTGGCGACGAGGGCCGCCGCCGCGGTGGCGGCGACGGTGAGACCGGCGGCGAGCAGCCGGCGTACGGACAGTCTGCGGACCATTGAAGCCTCCAAGGACGCCAGATCGACTGACGACAATCTTTGGAGGTATCTGCCCTAGATCACAAGAGCACTTAAGGAAATTTTCATCGAGCCTCGTCGTTGCCGCGACGGACCCGCGATCACCGGCGCGGGACGGCTCAGCGCAGCGAGGCCGGGTCGATCGCCCACCGGAAAGGATCGGAAACGGTCAGTGTCTCGCCCGCCTTGGCCACCCGGTCCTCGACGTAGTGCCCGCCGTCGAGCCGGTGCAGCCGCAGCGAGTGGCTGTCGCCGTCCTGCTCGACCAGCAGGTACCAGGGGATCCGGGCGATGGCATAGAGCTGCATCTTGACCAGCCGGTCGGCGGCGGCGTTCCCCGGCGAGACGATCTCGCAGATCAGTCGCACCTCGCCCGCTTCGACAACGGTGCCCTCGTCGTCGGTGTCGGCGACGACGACGTCCGGAATCACGATGCGGTTGGCCCCGAGGCGGACGTTCACCGCCTCGAAAACCAGCAGTCCGTGCGGTCGGACAGCGGGTCGCAGGTTGTCCACCAGGTTCCACGACACCATCTGGTGGCGCTTGCTCGGAGCAGGGCTAACGATCAGGCTCCCGTCGAGCAGTTCGATCCGGCTGCGGCTCTCGCCGATGGCGAAGTAGTCGGCCTCGGTCCACGGGCCGACGTGCTGGCCGAAGGAGTCCGCAGGCTCGATGGGTGCCGCGCTCATCGGCGTTCACCTCCCGCTCCGCTCGCCGCCGGATCAGTCTCACACGATACGAGGCCGCGCCCGGGTACCGACACAGTTCCGGGCGGTAGGCTCCCCGGCCATGCCCCTGATCGACGGCCTGCGCACCATCTGGGACACCCTGCTGAGCGCCCAGCCCGATCCGCCGCCGCTACTGGTCCTGCTCACCGCACTGGTCGCGGTGATCGTGGTGGCGCTGCGGCTGCCCTGGCGGATCGCCCGGAACGCGGTCACCATCGCCCACGAGGGCGGGCACGCGCTGGTCGCCCTGCTCACCGGCCGGAAGCTGCGCGGCATCCGGCTGCACTCGGACACCTCCGGGCTCACCCTCTCGGCCGGTCGCCCCACCGGGCCGGGCATGATCCTCACCCTGCTGGCCGGCTACGTGGCCCCGTCGCTGGTCGGCCTCGGCGGGGCGTGGCTGCTCGCCGGCAACCGGATCACGCTGCTGCTCTGGGTGGCCGTGGCGCTGCTGCTGGCCATGCTCGTCATGATCCGCAACGTCTTCGGCGTGCTGTCGCTGCTGGTCACCGGCGGCGTGGTGCTCGCCGTCTCGTGGTACGCGTCCCCGCAGGTGCAGGCCGCGTTCGCCTGGACCTCGGTGTGGTTCCTGCTGTTCGGCGGCGTACGCCCGGTGGTGGAGCTGCAACGGCTGCGCAGCCGGGGTCGGATGCCGGAGTCCGACGCGGATCAGCTCGCCCGGCTCACGCCCTTCCCGCCGCTGTTCTGGGTGGGCGTGTTCCTGCTGGTCAGCCTGGCCGCGCTGGTCGTCGGCGCGCTGCTGCTCGCCGGCCCGATCCTCACCGACGCCGGCCTCACCGTCTGACCGGCGGCACCGGACCGGTCGCACCGGTCCGCGGGGCAGCAGCCGACGGCACCGGACCGGGGCCCACCGGGCCGCTCGGCAGCGGGCAGAATCGGTCGGATGCGATACGTCATCATCGGAGCGGGCGCGGTCGGCGGCACCATCGGCGTACGGCTGGGGGAGGCCGGGCGCGACGTCACCCTGGTGGCGCGCGGCGCGCACCTGGCGGCGATCCGCGAACACGGCCTGACCCTGCACACCCCCGACGGCACGCTGACCGGCCGGCTGCCCGCGGTGGCCGGTCCCGAGGATGAACCGCTGCCGGCCGACACCGCGCTGGTGCTGACGGTGAAGTCGCAGGACACCGAGGCGGCGCTGGCGACCTGGGCGGACGCACCGGTCGAGGGCGGCGGCACCGCCGGCGAGCGGCTGCCGGTCGTGCTGGCCCAGAACGGCGTGGCCAACGAGCGGGCCGCGCTGCGGCTCTTCGCCCGGGTGCACCCGGTCTGCGTCTGGCTGCCCGCCACCCACCTGGAGCCGGGCGTGGTGGTGGCCAACGGCCACCCGCACCCGGGGATGCTGCACCTGGGCCGCTACCCGTCCGGGTCGGACGGGACCAGCCGGGCGGTCGCCGCCGACCTGACCGATGCCGGGTTCGTCGCCCCGGTCCGCGACGACGTGATGCGCTGGAAGTACGGCAAGCTCCTGGCCAACCTGGGCAACGGGCTCCAGGCCCTGCTCGGCCGGGAGATCCCCGACCCGCTCGCCGCCCGGGTCCGCGCCGAGGGGGAGGCGGCCCTGGCCGCCGCCGGGATCGCGCACACCACCCGCGACGAGGAGGCCGCCGAGCGGGGCGACCTGGTCCAGCACCGGCCGGCCGGCGGCGAGGAGCGGGCCGGCGGCTCCACCTGGCAGAGCCTGGCCCGGGGCGCGGGCTCCGCCGAGGCCGACCACCTCAACGGCGAGATCGTGTTGCTCGGCCGGCTGCACGGCGTACCGACGCCGGTGAACACGGCGGTCCAGGTGGCCGTCCGGCGGGCGGTACGCGAGCGGATCCCGGCCGGCGGCTTCCCGCCGGCGGAACTGGAGAAGATGGCGGGCTGACCCGGCAACCGGAGGACTCACCCCAGGCGTGTCCCCTCCGACCGCCACGGGGAGGTAGCAGCGTGCCGGACGTCGACGGGTTCGACGAGTTCTACCGGGGCAGCCGACAACGGCTGCTCGGCTACGTCTATGTGCTCACCGGTGACCTGGCCGAGGCGCAGGACGCGGTGCAGGAGGCGTTCATCCGGGCCTGGCAGCGCTGGGAGACGGTGTCCG
This sequence comes from Micromonospora auratinigra, assembly GCF_900089595.1. Taxonomy (GTDB): domain Bacteria; phylum Actinomycetota; class Actinomycetes; order Mycobacteriales; family Micromonosporaceae; genus Micromonospora; species Micromonospora auratinigra. The sequence goes on from NZ_LT594323.1 coordinate 5,837,037, forward strand.
GGTACGACGACCCCGAGGCGTGGCTGCGGGTGGTGGCCAGCCGGATCGCGGTGAGCCGATGGCGCAGCCTGCGCAGCCGGGCCCGGGCGTACCTGCGGCACGGCGCGCAGGAGAGCATCCCGGAGCCGAGCACCGACACGGTGGCGGTGGTGGCCGCGCTGCGCCGGCTCTCCGAGGAGCAGCGCACCGCCGTCGCTCTCTACTACCTGTGCGGCATGCCGGTGGCGGAGGTCGCCCAGGCCACCTCGGCCCCGGTCGGCACGGTGAAGGCGCGGCTGTCGCGGGCGCGGGCAGCGCTCGCCGGGCTGCTCGCCGTCGAGGATCTGGAGGAGGAGGCCGCCCGTGCGTGATCAGGATCTGAGCTTCGTCGAACTGGTCCGGCGGGACCTGCAGAGCGTCCGCTGGTCCGAGGCGGCCGAACTGCGGGCACGCGCCCGGCGCCGCAGCCGTCGCCGGACGGTAGGCGCTGCCGCGGCCGTGTTCGTCCTGCTCTCCGGCTCGGCGGTGGCCGCGGCCGGCCTGCCCGGCTCCGGTGGCCGCCCGGCGGTCGGGCCGGCTGCGTACCCCCCCGGCCGGGCCGAGATTCCGCTCGACGCCCTGCTCCAGGCCGAAGACCTGGCGGGCGGGGTCAGTGCGCCCTACACCGAGGCAGGGCTGGGCGAGCCGATCGTCCTCGATCCGGAGTGGACCCGGTGCCTGGAGGCGCGGAAGGTGCGGCCGATCTGGGAGAGGTCCCGCTACTCACGGTCCCAGTCGGTCTGGGCACTGAAGAGCCGGGAGTTGCGGCTCGTCCAGGACGTCTACCGTGTCGACCCCGGGCAGGCGCAGTCCTTCGCCGCGGGCATCGACCGTCGGATCAGGCCCTGCCTCGACTGGCAGGACGTGCAGTCGGGCCCGGTTCTCACCGGGCCGACGGTGGGGGAGTTGGCCGAGTTGGCCGTGAACCACCGCTGGGAGGTGGTGGCGCGCAACTTCGCCGGGGATGATGCGGTGCTGATCCGGCACACGGCGGGTGAGACTCGGCGGGAGGGTACCGGCGAGGTGCTCGCCGCGCCGCCGATGCCGCAGACCGTCGTGGTGGTGCGAGTCGAGGATCTGGTCACCGTCTTTCAGCTGAGCGGGGCGGGGAGCGATTGGCAGCTCGAACGGCTCGCGGTGGCCGCCGCCCGTCGTCTCTGTGTGGCCGCCAACCCCGGCTGCTGACGCGTCGAGGCCCCGCCGGACCTCCGGCGGGGCCTCGACGTCGAGCCCTTACAGCGGGATGTTGCCGTGCTTCTTGGGCGGCAGCGTCTCGCGCTTGGTGCGCAGCACCCGCAGCGCCCGCACCACCTGGGTCCGCGTCTCGTGCGGCGGGATCACCCCGTCGACGTAGCCGCGCTCGGCGGCGATGTACGGGTTGGCCAGGGTGTCCTCGTACTCGGCGATCTTCTCGGCCCGGACGGCGGCCGGGTCCTCGGCGTTGGCCAACTCCTGCCGGTACAGGATGTTCACCGCGCCCTGCGCGCCCATCACCGCGATCTGCGCGGTCGGCCAGGCGAAGTTCAGGTCCGCGCCGAGGTGCTTCGAACCCATCACGTCGTACGCGCCGCCGTAGGCCTTGCGGGTGATCACGGTGACCTTCGGGACGGTGGCCTCGGCGTACGCGTAGATGAGCTTGGCGCCCCGGCGGATGATGCCGTCCCACTCCTGCCCGGTGCCGGGCAGGAAGCCGGGCACGTCCACGAAGGTCAGCACCGGCACGTTGAACGCGTCGCAGGTGCGCACGAAGCGGGCCGCCTTCTCCGAGGCGGCGATGTCGAGGGTGCCGGCGAAGTGCATCGGCTGGTTGGCCACCACGCCGACCGGGCGACCCTCGACCCGGCCGAAGCCGACCACCAGGTTCTGCGCGTAGAGCGGCTGGACCTCCAGGAACTCGCCGTCGTCGAGGACGTGCTCGATGACCCGGTGCATGTCGTACGGCTGGTTCGCCGAGTCCGGGATGAGGGTGTCCAGCTCCCGGTCCTCATCGGTGATGTCGAGGATCGCCGGGGCGTCGTGGACCACCGGCTCGTCGAGGTTGTTCGACGGCAGGTACGACAGCAGCGCCTTGACGTACTCGATGGCGTCTTCCTCGTCGGCGCCCAGGTAGTGCGCGTTGCCGCTGCGCGAGTTGTGGGTGCGCGCGCCGCCCAGCTCCTCCATCGCCACGTCCTCGCCGGTGACCGTCTTGATCACGTCGGGGCCGGTGATGAACATGTGCGAGGTCTGGTCGACCATCACGGTGAAGTCGGTGACCGCCGGCGAGTAGACCGCGCCGCCCGCGCACGGGCCCATGATCAGCGAGATCTGCGGGATGACGCCGCTGGCCCGCACGTTGCGGAAGAAGATCTCCCCGTAGAGGCCGAGCGAGGCGACGCCCTCCTGGATCCGCGCGCCGCCGGAGTCGTTGATCCCGACGACCGGGCAGCCGATCTTCATGGCCAGGTCCATCAGCTTGACGATCTTCTCGCCGAAGACCTCGCCCAGGGAACCGCCGAACACGGTGAAGTCCTGCGCGAAGACGCACACCTGCCGGCCGTCCACCGTGCCGTAACCGGTCACCACGCCGTCGCCGTACGGGCGGGTCCTCTCCAGCCCGAAGTTGGTCGAGCGGTGCCGGGCGAACTCGTCCAGCTCGACGAAGGAGCCCTCGTCGAGGAGCAGCTCGATCCGCTCCCGGGCGGTCTTCTTGCCCCGCGCGTGCTGCTTCTCGACCGCCCGCGCCGACCCGGCGTGCACCGCCTCGTCGAGCCGCCGCTCCAGGTCCGCCAGCTTGCCGGCGGTGGTGTGGGTGTTGATCCCGGTCTCGGTAGTCACCCACGGAATATAACGATGGTTCAGGCCGGTGCCGGTGTGCAGTGCGCCTCACCGCTTGCGGCGACCAGTCGGTCCGGGGGCCGTAGGCTGACGGGATGCCCGGCTCGCCGTACACGGATCTGGATCGCCCGCCGCTGTCGGCGGCCCGGCTGCAACGGGCGCTGACCGGCCCGCACGGGCCGTGGCGCCGGCTGGAGCTGCGCGCGGAGACGGCCTCCACCAACGCGGACGTGGTCGAGGCGGCCCGGGCCGGCGAGCCGGAAGGGCTGGTGGTGGTCGCGGAGCGGCAGACCGCCGGCCGGGGCCGGCGCGGCCGGGTCTGGGAGTCGCCGCCCCGGGCCGGCATCGCGACCAGCGTCCTGCTCCGCCCCGGGGTGCCCGTCGCGGAGCGCGGCTGGTCACCGGTGTCGCCGGCCGGGTACGGCTGGCTGCCGCTGCTGGCCGGGGTGGCCCTGGTCGAGGCGGTGGTCCGGCTGGCCGAGCTGGACGCCCGCCTGAAGTGGCCGAACGACCTGCTGGTCGACGGGGCGAAGTGTGCCGGCATCCTGGCCGAGGCGGTGCCGGACGGCCCGCCCGGCCAGCCACCCGCGATCGTGGTCGGGGTCGGCCTCAACGTGACCCTGCGCGCCGACGAGCTGCCGGTGAACCCGACCGGGCTGCCGGCCACCTCGCTCCAGCTCGCCGGGGCCACCGCCACCGACCGGGACCCGCTGCTGCGCGCGCTGCTGCGCGCGCTGGCCGACTGGTACGACCGGTGGCGGGCGGCCGGCGGCGACGCGGTGGCCAGCGGGCTGCGCGACGCGTACGTGGCGGCCTGCGCGACCGTGGGCCGCCAGGTGCGGGTGCTGCTGCCCGACGGCCGGACGGTGCACGGCGCGGCCACCGGGGTGGACCCCGACGGTCAGCTCCTCGTCGACGGCCCGGACGGGGAGCTGCGGCTGGCCGCCGGCGACGTGCTGCACCTGCGCTGAGCGCGACCCCTCCGCGTGGCCGATCCCGCTGCGCCGTTCGACCCGCTACGGTCAGCGCGTCCTGTTTCCGCGAGGAGGTTCTGCAGTGGCGTTCCCCGAAGATGTGCTCACCGAGGACGAGCACGTCGTGCTGCACCTGCACCCGCACTGGAAGGCCCTGATCCGGCCGATCCTGGTGCTGGTGCTCGCCGTCGCGGCGATGGTCGCGGGCTGGGTCCTGCTGCCCGACGGCGACGGCGCCACCATCGCGCTGTACGCGATCGCCGCGATCGGCCTGGTGCTGGTGCTCTGGTTGGGCCTGTGGCCGTTCCTGGTCTGGCGGACCACCCACTACCTCTTCACCAACGAGCGGGTGCTGCTCCAGGAGGGGGTCTTCTCCCGTAACCGGCGGGACCTGCCGCTGACCCGGATCAACGACCACTCGATGCACCAGCGGTTCCTGGAGCGGCTGCTCGGCTGCGGCACGCTCACCATCGAGTCGGCCGGTGAGCGGGGCCAGTCGGTGCTGGCCGACGTGCCGCACGTCGACCGGGTGCAGACCAGGCTCTACGAGCTGGTCGAGGCGCAGCACGACAAGCACAGCCTGGGTGACGGCGAGATGCGCGAGATGCTGGCCGACATGGCCGAGGGCAAGCCGCTGCGCGACCCGTCCGCCTGAGCCGGTACGCCGCGAGCCGGCAACCGGAGCCGTCGACCGGCCGGTCCCGACCCCGCCCGGGGGTGGGACCGGTGGGTCAGCGGCGCGGTGAGCGGCGCGGGGTGGGCTGGAGCCGGTCCTTCAGGTCGGCGTCCAGGGTGCGGCCGAGGCCGGCGTCCGCCACCGCGGGACGCCCCTTGGGCGGGACGTAGTCGGCCCGCCGGTCGGCGGCCCGCTCGCCGGGCCGGGGCTCGGTCTCCTCCAGCTCGCTGACCGATTCGGCCAGCTCGGCGACCGGGTCCATCTCCGCCACGTTGTCCCACTCGTCGCGCGGGATGCTGTGCCAGTTCTCCTCGGCGTGCTGCGGCACGGGCTGGAAGACGAAGTTCCGGTAGGACCAGAAGCGGAAGAGGGTGGCGAGCAGGACGCCCCCGGTCTTGGCCACGTTCAGCATCAACAGGCTGGTGATGCCCAGGCCGTACTTGGCCGCGGCGAGGACACCCAGCTCGATGAGCAGGCCGGTCGCGTTGAAGACGAAAAACAGGACGTACTCCCGCTTAAGCGCGGATTTCGGTCGGTCCCGGTACGTCCAGTGGCGATTCATCAGATACGACGTGATGGTGGCCACCACGGTCGCGATCACCGTCGCCTTGAGCTGACCGTTCTGGAAAACGGTCAGTGCCAGCGCATTGAACACCGCGTAATTGATGACGGTGTTGATGCCGCCGACGATGCCGAATTTGAGCGCCTCGTGGACGAACTTCTGCCAGCGCTCGGGCAGCAGGCGGACAAGAGGCATGCGGAACACCTTAGGGCAGCGGGCAGGGCCGACTGGGCCCGGCGGGACGGGGTGGGCGGTGGATCACGCCCCGGACTCGCGGTCGGGGCTCGTTTCCGGAACGGGGGGAGTTCCCGCCTCCACGAAAACGAACCGCCGGTACGACCAGAACCGGAACAGCGTCCCGAGGCCGGTGCCGACGACGAAGCTGGCGATGTTGTCGGCCAGTGCGGTCTGGAAGACCTCCGGCCAGATCCGGCCCAGCCCGTAGCGGCTGACCGCGAGGCACCCGACGGCGATCCCCAGGCCGACCGCGTTGAAGAAGAAGAACAGCGCGTACTCGCGGGCCGGGTGGGAGCGCTGACGGTGCCGCCAGGTCCAGAACCGGTTGCCCAGGAACGCCACGGTCGCCGCGATCACCGTGGAGATCGTCTTGGCCGCCAGCGGCGGCATCTGCCGACCGCTGGCCAGGTAGTTGAAGAGTGCGAAGTCGACGAGGAAGGCGAGGCCGCCCACGGTGGCGAACTTGCTCAGCTCGCGGACCAGGTGCCCGAAGCGGTCGACCAGCGCGCCGAACAGGCCCGGGCGCGGGTGCGAGGTGCCCTCCTGGTCCCGGGTCATGGTTGCGGCCACCCGCCGAGAGTACCGGTTCCGGGCGCGTGGGAGCGGTAACAAACGAGGAGTCGACGCCGGTGGGTTCCGGTGACCGGAGCGTAACGCGCAGTGCCGCAATTGTGCAGCGGATCACGGAATCGCGGTTCGCGACTTCCCTGGGCGGCGAGGGCACGATCGTCGGGCCGTCCGAGGTTCCCGACAAGATTTGCGTGAAACTGCGCGCGAAAGCGGGTATCAGATCGCGATGCCGCAGCGTGACCGCAGCTTGTGCAGTTCTTCACAACCAGTCCCACTGACTCGCGAGGCAGCCCGGTTTACGCTGAGGCCAATCCCAGGTTTCCACGAAGGCGGCTCTCGTTCGCCAGAACTCGTGCATCCCATACATCGGTCAGCGTCGACCACAAGGAGATGTGACATGGTTGCTCCGGCTACTGTTCGGGGTATCGATCAGGCCCCGACGTCCCACCCCAAACTGCTCGCCTGGGTACGTGAGGTCGCGGAACTGACCACCCCCGACCGGGTGGTCTGGGTGGACGGGTCCGATGAGGAGTGGCGCCGCCTCACCGACGAGCTCGTCGAGAACGGCACCCTGATCCGGTTGAATCCCGAGAAGAAGCCCAACTCGTTCTACGCGCGGACGGACCCGACGGACGTCGCGCGGGTCGAGGAGCGCACCTTCATCTGCTCCGTCGACGAGGCGGACGCCGGCCCCACCAACAACTGGATGGCGCCGGCCGAGATGAAGCGGACGATGACCGAGCTGTACCGGGGCTGCATGCGCGGACGCACCATGTACGTCATCCCGTTCTGCATGGGCCCGGTCGAGGCCGAGAGCCCGATGTTCGGTGTCGAGATCACCGACAGCCCGTACGTGGTCGCCTCGATGCGCATCATGACCCGGATGGGGGCGACGGTCCTCGAGGCGATGGGCGACGACGCCGACTTCGTGCACGCGCTGCACTCGATCGGCGCCCCGCTGGCCCCGGGTCAGCAGGACGTGGCGTGGCCGTGCAACGAGACCAAGTACATCTCGCACTTCCCCGAGACCCGGGAGATCTGGTCGTTCGGTTCCGGCTACGGCGGCAACTCGCTGCTGGGCAAGAAGTGCTACTCGCTGCGGATCGCCAGCGTGATGGGGCGCGACGAGGGCTGGCTCGCCGAGCACATGCTGATCCTCAAGATCACCTCGCCGGAGGGCAAGGTCTACCACGTGGCGGGCGCCTTCCCGTCCGCCTGCGGCAAGACCAACCTGGCCATGCTGGAGCCGACCATCCCCGGCTGGAAGGTCGAGACCATCGGCGACGACATCGCCTGGATGCGGTTCGGCCCGGACGGCCGCCTCTACGCGGTGAACCCGGAGTACGGCCTCTTCGGCGTCGCGCCCGGCACCGACTGGAAGACCAACGCCAACGCGATGCGGACGTTGGACCGGGGCAACTCCGTCTTCACCAACGTCGCCCTCACCGACGACGGTGACATCTGGTGGGAGGGCATGGGTGAGCCGCCGGCGCACCTGATCGACTGGAAGGGCAACGACTGGACGCCGGAGAGCGAGAACCTCTCCTCGCACGCGAACAGCCGGTTCTGCACCCCGATCACCCAGTGCCCGATCCTGGCCGAGGACTACTACGACCCGAACGGCGTACCGATCGACGCGATCCTCTTCGGCGGCCGGCGTCGGGACACCATCCCGCTGGTCACCGAGGCCCGCGACTGGGTGCACGGTGTCTACATGGGCGCCACCCTCTCCTCGGAGACCACCGCGGCGGCGTCCGGCGCGGTCGGCGTGGTCCGCCGCGACCCGATGGCCATGCTGCCGTTCATCGGCTACCACGCCGGTGACTACTTCCGGCACTGGATCGAGATGGGCAAGGGTGCGGACGGCGACGAGGCCAAGCTGCCCAAGATCTACTACGTGAACTGGTTCCGCAAGGACGCCGAGGGCAGCTTCCTCTGGCCCGGCTTCGGCGAGAACTCCCGGGTGCTCAAGTGGATCATCGAGCGGCTGGAGGGTCGGGCCGAGGCCGTGGAGACCCCCATCGGCATGGTCCCGGCCCAGGACGCGCTGGACGTCGAGGGTCTGGACATGACCCCGGAGGACGTCCGGATCGCGCTCAAGGTCGACCCGGAGGAGTGGCGCAAGGAGCTGCCGCTGGTCACCGAGTGGTTCGAGAAGTTCGGTGACAAGCTGCCCGGCGTGCTCTGGGCCGAGCTGGACGCGCTGCGCGCCCGGCTCGACACCGAGCCGCAGAAGTAGAGGTGTGACGCCCGCGCCGAGCGGGCAACACCGGAGCCCATGAGGACGGCCGCCGAACCTGTCGAGGTCCGGCGGCCGTCCGCCGTCCGGGCGCTGACCACGCTGCTCGCCGTCACCGCGGCGGCCACCGTCGTGGTCGACCTGCTCAACTACTGGTACGCCCCGGCGCAGGAGTTCGGTCTCGCGGTGCGCACCGGTTGGGCGCTGCTGCGCTCGCTCGGCTTCCTGGTGCTGATCGGGCACGTGAAGCGGGGGCGGGTGGTGGCCCGCCCGTTCGGGCTGATCCTCGCGGTCACCACGGTGTTCGCGGTGGGGCGGTTGGTCGTACCGCGCTCCGGGGTGCCGCCGCTGCCCGGGCTGCTCGGCTTCGGGCTGCTCACCGCCCTCTGCGTCGCGGTCGTCACGCTGCTCTACCGCTCGGACGCGGTCGGCGGGCACCTGGTGCGGCACCGCAAGGGCCTGGTGGTGGAGGGCGGCGTGATCTCCTGGCGGGAGGTCACCCCGAAGCGTCCCCCGGTCGACGGCTGGCTGCTCACCGCGCGGGTCGCCGCGTACACGTACAGCCCGCTGATGCTGGTGCCGGCGCTGATCGCGGGCGGCTCGATCCTGGACGGCCGGCTCATCGCGGTGCCGGCGGTGCTGTTCTGGTTCGGCGCGGGCATCGCGGTGAGCTGGGCGGTGCTCTTCTGCACCGCGTTCCTGCTCCAGAACCGCCGCTGGGCCCGCAAGCTGCTGGTGCTGATCACCCTGGCCGCCCTGGCGGTCGACCTCCCGCTCTGCTGGTGGCTGCTCGACCTCGACGGCCTGATCCGCGACGGCGCCCCGCTGCTCTCCGCCGCCGCCCTGGCCATGTACTCCCTCCACCGCGCCCCCGCCCCCGCCCGGCCGCGTCGATCATGAAGTTGGCGGCGAAGTGGATCTTCCTCACTGCCGCCAACTTCATGATCAACGGGGTGGGGTGGGGCGCGGCGAGGGCCGGAAGGAGGGGGCGCGGCGCAGGATGAGGGGGTGGGTGAGCGGTTTGACGTGATCGTGGTGGGGTCGGGGCCGGCGGGGGCGGCGGCGGCGCTGGCGGCGCGGCGGGCGGGGGCGCGGGTGCTGCTGCTGGACCGGTACGACTTCCCCCGGGACAAGGCGTGCGGGGACGGGATCGCGGCGCACGCCCTGGACGTCCTCGCCGAGCTCGGCGTGACCGGTGCGGTCGACGGCTATGCCCCGCTGCCCGCGCTGCGCCTCGTCGGCCCCGGCGGCGGGGCGGTCGCCCGCGCGCTGCCCCGGCCCGCGTACACGGTGCCCCGGCAGGTGTTCGACGCCCGCCTGGTGGCGGCGGCGGTCGCGGCCGGGGCGGAGCTGCGCCGGCACACCGTACGTCGGGTCGAGCAGTACGACGACCGGGTGGTGGTCGACGGGGAACTGACCGCCGGGGCGGTGGTGGGCGCCGACGGGGCGGGCTCGGTGCTGCGCCGGGCGCTCGGCCACCCGGTGAACCCGGACCGGCACCTGGCGCTCGCCATCCGGGGCTACGCGCCCGCGCTGCCCGGCCCGCCCGAGCAGCTCATCGTCACCTCGGCGCCGCGCTGGCCGGCGTACGCCTGGTCGTTCCCGATCGGCGACGGCCGGGCGAACGTCGGGTACGGGGAGGTGCTGCGCGGCGAGTCGCTGACCCGCGCCCACCTGCTGGACCGGCTGGCCGCCCTGCTGCCCGGCGTCGACCCGGCCACGGTGTCCGGCCTGCGCGCCCACCACCTGCCGCTCTCCACCCACCGCCCGACGCCGGGCCGGGGCCGGGTGCTGCTGGCCGGCGACGCGCTCTCGCTGATCAACCCCTTCACCGGCGAGGGGATCTTCTACGCCCTGCGCTCCGGCGCGCTGGCCGGGGCGGCCGCCGCCGGCAGCCCGGACCGGGCCGCCCAGCGGTACGCCGACGACCTGCGCCGGCGGCTCGGCACGCACCTGCGGCACAGCTCGGCGGCGGCCTGGCTGGCCCGGCGGCGCGGGGTGGTGGACGGGGCGGTCCGCGCGGCCCGGCACGACGACCGGGTCTACCGGACGGTCGTGGAACTGGGGTTGGGCGACGGACGGCTGGACGCGCGCACCCTCGCCCGGATCGGCACCGGTCTCGTCGGGGCCCGGCTCGCCGCGCGGCGGGAGCGGGTTCCGGCGCGGGATGCCCCACCGCGGCACTGATCCCCGATCCGGGTCGCTACCCTGCAAGGTGATGACTCTGCGGAAACTTATCTACTCCGTGTACGAGCGGCGGCTGACGGCGAAGCTAGCGGGCCGGCCGGTGCCCCGGCACGTCGGCGTGATGTGCGACGGTAACCGCAGATGGGCCCGGGAGATGGGCTTCGTCGACCCCAACGACGGGCACCGGATGGGCGCCGAGCGGATCAAGGAGCTGCTGCGCTGGTGCGACGCGGCCGGCGTGGGACACGTCACGCTCTGGCTGCTCTCCACCGACAACCTCTCCCGGCCGGCCGCCGAGCTGGATCCGCTGCTCCAGATCATCGAGGATCTGACCACCGAGCTGGCCGAGGCGGGCAACCCGTGGCGGCTGCGGATGGTCGGCGCGCTCGACGTGCTGCCCGCGCAGCACGCCGCCGCCCTGAAGGCGGCCGAGGAACGGACCCGGGACCGCAGCGGCGGGGCGCAGGTCAACATCGCCGTCGGGTACGGCGGTCGCCGCGAGATCGCCGACGCGGTCCGCTCCCTGCTGCTGGAGCACGCGGCGGCCGGTGGCACGGTCGAGGAGCTGGCCAACTCGATCGACGTCGACCACATCTCCGAGCACCTCTACACGAAGGGGCTGCCGGACCCGGATCTGATCATCCGGACCAGCGGTGAGCAGCGCCTCTCGGGCTTCATGCTCTGGCAGAGCGCGCACTCCGAGTTCTACTTCTGCGAACTCAACTGGCCCGACTTCCGCAAGGTCGACTTCCTCCGCGCCCTGCGCTCCTACGCCACCCGCCAACGCCGCTTCGGCGTCTGACCCCCGCCCTCACCCCGTCCCGCCCGCGCCCCACCGGTCTGCGCGATCTTGCACTTTGTGCCCGCCGAATGCGGCGAATGTCGCCTTTGCCAGGGGCAGTAAGTGCAAGATCGACGCGCCTGGGGGGCAGAGTGAGGGCGACGCGTCCGGGGGTCAGGGGAGGTGGGGGAGGGCCTGGGTGAGGAAGTCGGCCAAGGCGGCGGGGGAGTCGAGGGTGAGGTCGGCGGCGTCGGCCACCTCGTGACCGGTCTCCGGGTTGGCGACCGCGACGCAGACCCCGACGAACTCCGGATCGGCGGCGGCCCGGGCGCGCAGCGCGGCGAAGGCCTTGATGTCCGAGACGTCGTCACCGAAGTACCAGGCGCCACCGGCGTCCCGGACCACCTCGCCGATGACCATGCCCTTGTCCCGGTCGACCGGCGGCTTCAGCTCCAGCACCATCCGCCCGGCCTGGCAGCGCAGCCCGAGCTGCTCGGCGCGCGCCCGGCCCCACTCCTGCACCAGGTCGCCGAGCTGTGGGGCGGTCCGCCAGTGCAACGCGACGGAGAGCCGCTTGAACTCGACCAGCGCGCCCGGCGGCAGCTCGGCCCGGGCCTGCTCGGCCAGCTCCGCCATGGTCGGCACCCAGGGCAGGGCGGCCGGCTCGGTGACGGTCTCGCCGCCCGAGTGGCTGTGCTCCAGGCCGTAGAGGCCGTACAGGTCGATGCCGGCGAGCCCGCCGAGATGGTCGCGGAGGAACTCCACCGGGCGGGCGGAGACGATCGCGATCCGGCGTACGCGCGGGGCGAGCGCCTCCAGGGCGGCGAGCACGTTCGGCGCGGGCTGGACCGCGGTGGGGTCGTCGTCGACGGGCGCCAGGGTGCCGTCGAAGTCGAAGAAGAGCACCACGTCGCCGGCGCGCGCGGCAGTGGCACGCCACGCGTGTTCGGCGTTCAACGGGGTCTTCGGCTGCTGGTTGCCCAGATTCAACGGCGGCACGCGCGTCAGCGTACCCCGGTCACGGCGGCGTATTCGTGGCCGAGATCAGTGGTCCCGTCGGTGGGATTCAGCGTTCGGCGGCTCCCCGTCCCCGACGGCCGAACGGCACCACTGCCGCCTCCTGGCCGTGGCTGAGCAGATAGCCCTCCACGAAGCCGGAGTTCCGGTCGCCGGTGTGCTCGGCGATCTCGTCGAGCCGCGCCACCAGGAACTCGGTGAGCGCGCTGACCCGGTCGTTGAGCCGGTCGTGCAGTTCGGCGACGACGGCGAGAACCACCGCGGTGCCGGCCGTGATGAGCGCGAAGAGGTTGACGACCAGGGGAAGCTGCCCGCCGTCCAGTACGCCGACCACCACGTTGCCGGTCACGCAGGATGTCACCGACACCACCGCGACCACGACTGCCAACCATTTCAGGGTCATGGACAGACCCCTCCTTCTGTCCCGCAGGGCTGAGTTCGGCTGTGTCCCGTCCCCCCGCCGATGACGAGCCCCGAGCAGTACAAACAGGGACGCTAGCGTGTCCGGTCCGGGCCCGTGTCGAAACGATCGGGACCGACCTTCCGTTCTTTCGCCATCTGAGGAACTAGCCGGCTTGTTTACCCCTATTTCGGACATCGACCGGAAGAGTGGGCCGATATGCGAGGTAACGAATGGTTTCGCGGATGTGGAACTTCTCCGCGTCCGAGACGTTCGGGTCCACCAGCCGGCGCAGCAGCGCCTCGACGTCCGGGTCCATCGGGGGTGGCGCGGGGGCGGTGCGGGGAGTGCCGGCGCGGTCCCAGCCCAGCGCGGTGAAGGCCGCGGCGGGGCTGACCCCCAGCCCCTCGCAGAACGCGACCACCCGTTCCACCTCGGGGTCGCTGGCCCAGTCGCCGCGTACCCAGCGGTTGATGGTCTGCCGGGAGACGCCGGTGCGGCGGGAGACCTCGGTGCCGCTCCAGGCCCGCATGGCACGCGCGTCGTCCAGGGCGCGGCGGACGAAGGTGGCGAAGGCGATCTTCCGTGCGTTGGCGGTCTCGGTCACCTCGTGACGGTACGACCAGTCGGCCGCTCCAGGGCGGCCCGGCACGCTGCTGTCACGCTCATGAGACGGGGGTCGCGGATTTCCGGTAAACGATTCGATGCTGCTCCTGAGGGGTGTCACCCGGACAGAATAGATGGACGCCAGTACGGCGGTGAACACCCGAAAAGCTGATACTGTCACGCCCATGAGACAACTTACGGTGTGTCACGTGCATGAGACGATCAGTGCTCACATGCGTCACTCCGCGGGTGTCGAGGGGGTCTCGTGACCGAACTCGCGACCCGTGCCCAGGCCTTCGGCCTGATCGCGGACGGAGTGGCCGCCGGGTTGAGCGCGCCGTGGCGCCTCTACCTCGCCCGGGGTTGCCGGTACCTCTCGCTGAGCGTGGGCGACCGCGTCGAATGGAACGCCTGGCGCACCCACCTCGGCTGCCCGGAGCTGAGCGTCCGGGTCTACGACGCCGGCGGCGAGATCCGCCGGTCCTCGGTGGCCGAGGTGATGCTGGACGGCTGCCGGATCAGCGTCGAGCTGGTCGAGGAGGTCAGCACGGACGACCTGGAGCAGTTGCTGGTCGTCGACCCCCGGGTCGAACCGGGGGAGCGATGACCGGGCGGGTCGCGACGCCGGCGGGGGTGACCGGATGAGCCCTTTCCTCGCCGTCGTGCTGGTGCTGGTGCTCGGCTCCACCTGCTACGCGGCGGGGCGGCTGCACGGTCAGCTCAGCTACCGGATCGGCTACCGGTTCGGCTATCGACAGGGCTACTTCGACGGGGACCGGGGCGCCTGGAACCGGCGGCGTCGCGAGGCCCAGGCGGTGATCGCGACGGCACTGTCCCGGCCCGCCCCGGCGAGCCGGGCCACGGCCCACTTCGCCGGCACGGTCGCGCCCGCCGTGGTGACCGGCCGGCCGTCGCCCGGCCCCGCCCCGCGGGCGACCGCGCAGCTCGCCGTGCGGCAGGGCACCACCTACACCGGATCCTCGTTCACCGCCCCGGCAGGCGGGCGGACGGCCGGGACCCTGGTCCGCGGGCAGGGCTGAGGGCCTGTCCCTGTTCGGCGGGCAGGGTCGAGGACACACCTCCACCCGGCGGCCGGCGGAGGGGTGCAGAGACGCGGTGCGTGGTCCGCGGCGGACAGCGCACCGTCGGAGTCACGTCGGACCGGTGACGGCGACTCCACCGGCCGGGATGCGCGCAGGGGGCATGCATCCCGGCCGGCTCCGCCGTGCCCGGTGCGGATGATCCACCGCCACCACTAGCCGACACCCGGAAACGCCGCTAGCGTCTAGCCATGGCACGGGGTTTTCCCGGGCCAGCCGGACAGCCCGGACCTGCGACCTCGCGCACGGGGCCCGCATCCGACCCCGTGTCCACCGGGCACCGGAAGAGGCGGAACTCGGGTGGCCGGGTGCCCATCCGCGGAGCAGGCCCGTGACCACTCGCCGTACCTCTGCCGGTGCCGACCAGACCCCGGCCGCGACCGCCACGACCCGCCGGACCACCCGCAGCCGCCGTGCGGCTGTCGCCCCGGCCGACGCCGAGGAGCCCCGACCAGCGGGCCAGGCCTTCGTCCTGGACACCTCGGTCCTCCTCTCCGACCCCGCGGCGTTCCACCGCTTCGCCGAGCACGAGGTGGTGCTGCCGCTGGTGGTCATCTCCGAGCTGGAGGGGAAGCGGCACCACCCGGAACTCGGCTGGTTCGCCCGCCAGTCCCTGCGCATGCTCGACGAGCTGCGGGTGACGCACGGCCGGCTCGACCGGCCGGTGCCCGCCAACGAGCAGGGCGGGACCCTGCGGGTGGAGCTCAACCACACCGACGACGGGGTGCTGCCGGCCGGCTTCCGCACCGGCTCCAACGACGCCCGGATCCTCTCCGTGGCGCTCAACCTCGCCGCCGAAGGGCGTGAGGTCACCCTGGTCAGCAAGGACATGCCGCTGCGGGTGAAGGCGGCCTCGGTCGGCCTGCGGGCCGACGAGTACCGGCACGGCCAGGCCAACGACCCCACCTGGACCGGCATGGCCGAGCTGGAGCTGGCCGAGGAGGAGATCTCCCGGCTGTACGCGGGCGAGGCCCTCGATCTCGACGGCGCCGCCGGGCTGCCCTGCCACACCGGCCTGGTGCTGCACTCCGGGCGCGGGTCGGCACTCGGGCGGGTGCTGCCGGACAAGACCGTCCGGCTGGTCCGCGGTGACCGGGAGGCGTTCGGCGTACACGGCCGCTCGGCGGAGCAGCGGGTCGCGCTGGACCTGCTGCTGGACGAGTCGATCGGGATCGTCTCGCTGGGCGGTCGGGCCGGCACCGGCAAGTCCGCCCTGGCGCTCTGCGCCGGGCTGGAGGCGGTGATGGAGCGCCGGCGGCACAAGAAGGTGATCGTGTTCCGCCCGCTCTACGCGGTCGGCGGCCAGGAACTGGGCTACCTGCCGGGCTCCGAGACGGAGAAGATGTCGCCCTGGGCGCAGGCGGTCTTCGACACCCTCGGCGCGGTGGTGCACGAGAACGTGCTGGAGGAGGTCACCTCGCGCGGCCTGCTGGAGGTGCTGCCGCTGACCCACATCCGGGGCCGGAGCCTGCACGACGCCTTCGTGATCGTGGACGAGGCCCAGTCGCTGGAGCGCGGGGTGCTGCTCACCGTGCTGTCCCGGATCGGCCAGGGCTCCCGGGTGGTGCTCACCCACGACGTCGCGCAGCGGGACAACCTCCGGGTGGGGCGGCACGACGGGGTGACGGCGGTGATCGAGGCGCTGAAGGGTCATCCGCTCTTCGCACATGTCACGCTCAGCCGTTCGGAGCGTTCTCCGATCGCCGCGATGGTCACGGATCTGTTGGAGGACATCCCGCTCTGACCAGGTTTTTTGTCCGAATTTACGGGTGTTCATCTTGTGGCGCAGATCACAAAACGCCGCCTTGGTTTCCCAACCGCCTCACTGTGCGCAATGGTGTCCATCGAGCGCTCGCGCCCCGGAGAGATCGTCCGACATCGTTCGCCACAGACCCGGCGGACGTCACGGACACCCGGTGCGTCGGCTGCGACCACGGGGTCGGGGCGCTCGCGACGCCGGCGTGGCGAAGCACGGCCACGTGTCGCGTCGTGACCTTGCCCCCGACGAAGGGAACACTTCGTGAGTCGGCTGTGGAGCCGGTTCGGCGCCCGTACGGCTGCTGTCGCACTGCTCTCCGTGGGCGTCGCCGGTGGCTTCTACCTGGGCGAGGACCGACAGACCCAGCAACAGGGCCTGACCGCGCAGGTCGGGCAGCAGGTCGACGTGGCGGAGTACGCGTACCAGCGTGACCGGCAGGCCGACCACCGGCTGAACTCGGCCAAGCAGCGGGCCGCCGAGTACCAGGCCAAGCTGCGGGCCGCCGAGGCGGCCAAGGAGGCCGCCCAGCGGGCCAAGGAGGCCGAGGCGGCCGCCGCGTCCCGCAAGAAGGAGCGGGAGGCCGCGGCCAAGGCGGCGACCACCACCAAGCCGTTCGACGGTCCGATCCCGGCCTCCTGCGAGGAGTACAGCGGCAACCGGCGGACCGGCTGCGCGATCATGCTGGACGAGGGCTTCAAGATCGACCAGTTCCCCTGTCTGGACAAGCTCTGGACCCGGGAGAGCGGCTGGAACCACAAGGCCTACAACGCGTCGTCCGGCGCCTACGGGATCCCGCAGGCGCTGCCGGGCAGCAAGATGGGCTCGGTCGCCGACGACTGGAAGACCAACCCGGCCACCCAGATCAAGTGGGGCCTCGGCTACATCGAGGGCCGGTACGACGACCCGTGCGGTGCCTGGCAGCACTCGGAGAGCAGCGGCTGGTACTGATCGGAGCGACGACGACGGCGGGGCGGGTGGGCGACCACCCGCCCCGCCGTCGTATCTCCTCCGGCGCGACGCGCCGCCCGGGTGGCGGCCGGGCCGGATTGCTGATAGCCATTGGTACGTGACCTGGCAGGGCGGCCCGACGGGCGGCGACCCCCGACGGTTCGGCACCGAGGCGTTCTACGCCTCCCTGGGCCGGGCCTTCGTCGCCATGTGCGCGGTGGTGCCGGTCCTCTTCCTGATCGAGGCGATCGACGTCGGCCTGCACGCCGACCTCGACGTCACCGCGGGGATCATCCCCCGCCGGATCCAGGGCCTCGACGGGGTGATCTTCTCGCCGTTCCTGCACGCCGGCTGGAACCACCTCTACAGCAACAGCATCCCGCTGATCCTGCTGGGCACCTTCGTGCTGGCCGCCGGCACCCGCCGGTTCCTCTGGTCGACCATGGTGATCATCCTGGTCAGTGGGCTCGGGGTGTGGTTCACCGGCTCACCGAACTCGGTGGTGGTCGGCGCGAGCGGCGTCATCTTCGGCTACCTCGGCATCCTGCTCACCCGGGGCGTGGTCGAGCGGAGCTGGTGGAACTTCGCGGTGGTGCTGCTGGTCGGCCTGCTCTACGGCTGGCAGCTGCTCGGCATCCTTCCCACCGACGAGCGCATCTCCTGGCAGGGGCACCTGTTCGGGCTGCTCGGCGGGGTGGTCGCGGCGGTCCTGTTCCGCCGCCGGCGGGTCGAGCCGACGGAGCCCGAGCCGCTCGGGCCACCCACCGTCACGCTGCCCCGACCGGGCGTCGACGCGTAACCGGGATGTGCTTGCCCGGGCGCGGCCCGGGGCCTACCGTCGGGATCAACATGCGTTGATCCGTTAGGCGAAAGTGACGGTACGCCATGCGCGAGGTCGATCTGGCCGTGATCGGAGCCGGTCCCACCGGGCTCTTCGCCGCGTACTACGCGGGGTTCCGGGGGCTGTCCGTGGCGGTGGTCGACGCGCTGCCGGAGCCGGGCGGGCAGGTGACCGCCATGTACCCGGAGAAGCTCATCCTCGACGTGGCCGGGTTCCCCGCCATCAAGGGCCGCGACCTGGTGGCGAACCTGGTCGCCCAGGCCGCGCCCTTCCAGCCCGACTACCTGCTCGGCACCCGGGCCGAGAAGCTCTCCCACCTCGACGGCCGGCCGGTGCTCGGGCTGGCCGGCGGCGAGCAGCTGCACTGCGGGGCGGTGGTGGTGACCGGCGGGCTGGGCAGCTTCTCGCCCCGGCCGCTGCCGGTCGCGGACAGCTTCCTCGGCACCGGGATCGTCTACTTCGTGCCGCAGCCGGCCGCGCTGGCCGGCCGGGACGTGCTCATCGTCGGCGGGGGCGACTCGGCGTTCGACTGGGCGGTGACGCTGGCCCCGATCGCCCGGTCGGTGACGCTGGTGCACCGGCGGGAGAAGTTCCGCGCGCACGCCTCGACCGTGGCCCGGGTCGCCGCCTCCCCGGTGCGGGTGGTGGTCAACGCCGAGGTGACCCGCCTGTTCGGCGAGGACCAGGTCACCGGCGCCGAGCTGACCGTACGCGGCGGCGCGGTGGAGACGCTGCCGGTGGACACGGTGGTCGCCGCGCTCGGCTTCACCGCCGACCTGGGGCCGCTCGCCGAGTGGGGGCTGAAGCTCGACCGGCGGCACATCGTGGTCGACAGCGCGATGGCGACCAACCTGCCCCGGATCTTCGCGGCCGGGGACATCACCGAGTACCCGGGCAAGGTGCGGCTGATCGCCACCGGGTTCGGCGAGGCGGCCACGGCGGTCAACAACGCGGCGGTCGCCATCGACCCGGCCGCGCACCTGTTCCCCGGGCACTCCTCGGACGGGAGCTGACCGGGCCGGCCGCCCGGGTCACGCGGCGGGCAGGCCGATCAGGTCGGCCATCAGGCCGGTCTGGTGCGCGAAGTACTCGTCGCGGTGCGGCAGGGCGCGGTTGATCCGGCCGAAGAGCTCGAAGCTGATCAGCCCGAAGAGCTGCGTCCACCCGGCCATGCCCCGGGCCAGCAGCCCCTCGGGCAGCCCCGGCGCCAGGCCGGCGGCCAGCTCGGCGAGGTCGGCGCGCAGCGGTGCGGGCAGGTCGTCGGCGGGTGCGGTGAGCCGACCGTCGGCCACCCCGTCGCGCAGGATGCCGATCAGGGTCAGCGGGGGACGGCTGGCCGGGGCGACCGTCTCGTCGGGGGCCGCGTACCCGGGGACGGGGCTGCCGTAGAGCAGCGCGTACTCGGCGGGGTGGGCGAGCGCCCAGGCCCGGGCCGCCCGGCAGGCCGCGTGCCAGCGTCCGCGCAGGTCGGCCCGGTCGACGCCGGCGTCGGCCGCCTCCACCGCGTCGCCGAGCGCGTCGTACGCCTCCAGGATCAGCGCGGTGAGCAGCTCGTCGCGGCTGGGGAAGTAGCGGTAGATCGCCGACGAGACCATGCCCAGGTCGCGGGCGACCGCGCGCAGCGACAGGTTGGCGCCGTCGCTGGCCAGGTGGCGGCGGGCCACCGCCTTGATCTCTTCGATCATGCTGGCGCGGACCCGGGCGCGGAGCGAGGGAGCGACCATGGCTCCACTCTGCCACGCCTGAGAGCGCCAATCAAAACCGAGAGCACTGCTCTTGACGCGGGTCGCCGTGTGGGTCATGCTCTCTTCCGAGAGCAGTGCTCTCGTATTGGATGACTGCTTCGAAGGGTGGCCCCATGGCCCTGCACGTGATCGTCGGCGCCGGCCCCGTCGGCACCGCCACCGCCCACCTCCTCGCCGAGCGCGGCGAGCGGGTGCGGGTGGTGACCCGGCGCGGCACCGGCCCGGACCACCCCGCCGTCGAGCGGGTCGCCGCCGACGCCGCCGACGCCGAGCGCCTCGGCACGCTGACCGAGGGCGCCGCCGCCCTCTACAACTGCGCCAACCCGGCGTACCACCGGTGGTCGCTGGACTGGCCGCCGCTGGCCGGCGCGCTGCTCACCGCCGCCGAGCGGACCGGCGCGGTGCTCGCCACCGTCGGCAACCTCTACGGGTACGGGCCGGTCGACGCCCCGATGACCGAGCAGACCCCGGCCGCCGCCACCGGCGTCAAGGGGCAGGTCCGCAACCGGATGTGGGCGGACGCGCTCGCCGCCCACCGGGCCGGCCGGGTCCGGGCCACCGAGGTGCGCGGCTCGGACTACATCGGGGTGGGCGGCACCTCGCTGGTGATGATGGTGCTGCCCCGGGTGCTCGCCGGGCAGCGGGTGTTCCTGCCGGTCGACTACGACGCCCCGCACACCTGGACGTACGTCCCGGACGTCGCCCGTACCCTGGTCGCCGCCGCGACCGACGAGCGGGCCTGGGGGCGGGTCTGGCACGTGCCCAGCGCGCCCGCGGTGCCGGTGCGGGAGCTGGCCGCGGCGGTGGCGGCCAGGGCCGGCGCGCCCGCGCCACGGCTGACCCGGATGCCCTACCCGGTGCTCTGGCTCGCCGGTGTGGTCAGCCCGTTCGTCCGGGAGTTGCGCGAGACCGCGTACCAGTTCGACCGGCCGTTCGTGATGGACTCCACCGCCGCCACCGCCACCCTCGGCATCGCGCCGACCCCGCTGGACCGGGTCATCGGGGAGACGGTGGCCGGTCTGCGGGCCGGCTGACCGGACGGCCGGTGCCGAGCGCGGCGACCAGGACCGCGACGAGGGTGAGGGCGGCACCCAGGAAGGTGGCCGGACCCGGGTGTGACGCGCTGGTCGGCAGCACCACGTCGAGCAGGACCGCCCCGACGATCTGCCCGGCGATGGTGGCCAGGCCGAGCAGCAGCACCCCGGTGAAGCGGACGATCGCGGCGGCCAGCGCGATGAACACGATGCCGATCGGGCCGCCCAGGTAGAGCCAGAACTCGCCCGGGAAGGCCCCGGCCGGCCGGCCCCGGACCGCCAGGTCCACGGCGAGGGTGACCAGCAGCGCCACCGTGCCGACGGTGAAGTTGACCAGGGTGGCGGTCATCGCGCTGCCGGCGGCCCCGCGTACCCGGCCGTTCACCGCCTGCTGCCAGGCGATGCCGACCCCGGCGGCGAGCGGCAGCAGGGCCAGGGCCAGGGCCTTCGGGTCGCCGAGCCGGTCGCCGACGGCCAGCAGCACCGCCACCACGGTGAGCGCCGCGCCGACCAGCCGGGTCGGGGTGACCGGCTGCCGCCCGGTCGGGCCGAGGCCGGCCCGGTCCACCAGCAGGCTGCTGCCGGACTGGCCGGCCACCACCGCGACGGTGAAGACCGCCACGCCCAGCGTGCCGATGGTCAGCCCCTGGGTGGCGACCAGGAACGCGCCGCAGACCCCGCCCAGGCACTGCCAGGGCCGCAGCGAGCCGTCCCGCAGCGCCGCCCGCAGGGCGACCAGTCCCCGCCGGCCACCGGGGAGGGCGGGGACCAGCACCAGGAGGATCAGCAGGCCCAGGCCGAACGAGACCACCGCGGCGGCGATCCCGTCGGCCAGGCGTACGCCGAGTTCGCCGTTGATCCGGGACTGGACGGCCACCGCGACGCCGGAGGCGGTGGCCAGCCCGACGCCGGCGATCCGCCGCGTGGTGGACAGCACCGGCGGTGCCGCCGTCCCGGTCGCGGTCACTCCTGCTCGGCCAGCGGACGACCGTCGAAGTCGACCGACGAGTACAGGGCGAGCTTCTCCAGCCGGTGGTACGAGTCGATCACCCGGATGGTGCCGCTCTTGGAGCGCATCACGATCGACTGGGTGTACGCCCCGCCGGCCCGGTAGCGCACGCCGCGCAGCAGGTCGCCCGAGGTGACGCCGGTGGCCACGAAGAAGCAGTTGTCGCCGGTCACCAGGTCGTCGGTGAGCAGCACCCGGTCCAGGTCGTGCCCGGCGGCGAGCGCCTTCTCGCGCTCCTCGGCGTCCTTCGGCCAGAGCTTCGCCTGGAGCATGCCGCCCATGCACTTGAGCGCGCAGGCCGCGGTGATGCCCTCCGGGGTGCCGCCGATGCCCATCAGCACGTCGATGTCGGACTCGCCGCGGGCCGCCGCGATGGCGCCGGCGATGTCGCCGTCGGAGATGAAGCGGATGCCCGCCCCGGTCCGCCGGATCTGCTTGACCAGGTCGTCGTGGCGTGGCCGGTCCAGCACGCAGACCGTCACCTCGGCGGTGTCGGAGCCCTTGACCTTGGCGATCCGGCGGATGTTCTCGGCCACCCCGGCGTTGATGTCGACGACGTCGGCGTACATCGGGCCGACGGCCAGCTTCTCCATGTAGAAGACGGCGCTCGGGTCGAACATCGCGCCGCGCTCGGCCACCGCGAGCACCGCGAGGGCGTTCGGCATGCCCTTGCTCATCAGCGTGGTGCCGTCGATCGGGTCGACCGCCACGTCCACCTCGGGACCGGTCCCGTCGCCCACCTCCTCACCGTTGAAGAGCATCGGGGCGTTGTCCTTCTCGCCCTCGCCGATCACCACGACCCCGCGCATCGGGATCGAGTTGATCAGCTTGCGCATGGCGTCGACGGCTGCCCCGTCGCCGCCCTCCTTGTCGCCCCGGCCGACCCAGCGCCCGGCGGCCATCGCCGCGGCCTCGGTGACCCGGACCAGGTCGAGCGCGAGGTTGCGGTCGAGATCCTGGGGGGTTCGCGTCCTGGTGGTTGTCATGACGGCTTCCTCCTCGCGACGTTGCGGGGTGGACCGGCGGGACACGGCCGTCGCCGCCGCCGGTTTTGTCGCTGATCCTCACACGATCTCAGGTTCGGGGCGGGAGCGGGGCGGAGGAGGCCAGGATCACGTCACCCGCACGGCTGCGAGAATGGTCGGGTGGAACCCGCACAGCCTGCCGACCGCGTACCGACCGACGCCACCCCGCCGGACGGCCAACCGCCGGTCTCCTCCGCCGCCGGTGAGCCGGCGGCGGCCGGGCCGTCCGGCCCCGCGCCGCTGGTCGACGCGGGTGAGCCGGCCCTGGTCGAGCCGGTCGAGGGCGCGGCCCGGGGTGGGGCGAGCAGCCACCCCGCCGTCTCCGGCGACCAGCCCGCGCCGCCCGCCCGCAAGGAGAAGGGACGGTCCGAGCGGTCGCCCCGCGACATGGCCCTGTCGCTGCTGATCCTGCTGGTGCCGATCGTGCTGCTGCTCGCCTTCTACCGGGGCTTCCTCGGCGGGGACGCGCCGGCCACCGTCGACCCCGCGCCGGCCGTGGCGGAGGCCCGGTCCGCGAACGCCTTCCCGGTCAGCGAGCCGCAGGGGTTGGGCTCGGACTGGCGTACGGTCAACGCCCGTTACCGGGCGGAGCCGGGCGGGGCGACGCTGCGGATCGGCTACCTGACCCCGGAGGGCCGGGGCGCGCAGCTGGTGCAGAGCAACGTGCCGCCCGAGAAGCTGCTGCCGACCGAGTTGAAGGGTGGCCAGGCGCAGGGGCCGGCCGACCTGCCCGGTGGGACCTGGCAGCGCTGGACCGCCCGGGACAACGAACAGGCCTTCGTCCTGCTGGAGCCGAACCGGACCGTGATCGTGGTCGGGGACGCCGGTGAGCAGGAACTACGGCAGCTCGCGCGGTCGCTGCGCTGATCCGTCCGGCGTTCCGGTGGCCCCCGGTCGTCGGACCGGTGGGTTAGGCTGCCCCGGTTTTGCCGAACCGGCACACGTGACGTGTCCGGACAGCTCACCGGAAAGAGAACTATTGTGAACATTCGACGGTTCAGCGTCGGCGTCCTCGCCGCCGCCCTGCTCGTGCCCGGTCTGGCCGCCTGCAAGACCGAGTCCGGCTCGCCGACCGCCGAGAGCACGTCCAGCGCCCCGGCCGCCCCGGCGGACCCGAAGGCGGCCCTGCTGGCCTCCACCGAGGAGATCAAGAAGGGCAACTTCACCTTCACCCTCGGTGGCGGTGAGCTCAACGGCGCGGGCACCGTGCACTCGCCCTCCAAGAGCGCCGAGATGAAGCTGAACAGCGGCCAGGCCGCCGACGACATGAAGATGCACCTGGTCTTCATCGACACCGACAGCTGGGTCCAGATGGACTTCGGCTCGATGGCCGACTCGGTGCCCAGCCTCAAGGCGATGAAGGGCAAGTACCAGCACCTGGACCGCAGCCGGATCAAGGACGCCAAGAACCTGAACTTCGACTTCTCCGACGTCGACCCGGCCGGCAGCGACAAGATGATCAACGCGATCACCGAGGTCAAGCAGACCGGTGAGGGCACCTACGCGGGCACCATCGACGCCACCCGGGCCACCGAGTCGGAGGTGCTCGACGCCCAGGCGGTCAAGGCCCTCGGCGAGAAGGCCAAGGCCGTGCCGTTCACCGCCAAGCTCGACCCGCAGGGCCGGCTCAGCGAGTTCGCCGTCCAGGTGCCCGCCGCCGGCAGCGCCCCGGCCTCGACCGTGACCGTCACCTACGCCAACTACGGCGCGGCCACCGCCGTGCAGGCGCCGCCGGCCGGCCAGGTCGTCGAGGCCTCCGAGCAGGTCTACAAGATGTTCCAGTCCTGATCCGGGCCCGGGTGGGGGCGGCGCGTCCGTCCCCACCCGGCGGGGTCGTACCGGACAGGGATTGCGCAACACCGCTTCAGGGAACAGAAGAGGGCACGGGCCGACCGGGGGCCGCCAACGCGGCCGGACGGGGCTCGTGCGCCGGAGCCGGCGTCAGGGCTGCGGCGCCGCCACGCCTCCGGCACCTGAGTGGGCCGGACGACCCACCTGGAGAGGTTCACGTGAAGATTCGACGCTTCAGCGCGGCGGCCTTCGCCGCGGCGCTGCTCATCCCGGGCCTGACGGCCTGCAACGGCACCGGGACCGGCGAGGCGGGGGCCTCCGCGTCCCCGACCGTCTCCGGCAGCATCGCCCCGAGCGGTACGCCGGGCAGCAGCGACGCCAAGCAGGCCCTGCTCAACTCCACCAACGCGATCCGCGAGGGCAACTTCAAGTTCAGCATGACCGCTGCCGGCTCCACCGCCGAGGGGCAGGTGCACGAGCCGAGCCAGAGCGCGCAGATGCGGATGACGATCGGTGACCCGTCCTCCGACCTGATGATGAAGCTGGACCTGATCCACATGAAGCCGGACAGCTACGTCAAGGTGGAGCTGGGTGGCAAGGCGGCCAGCAGCATCCCCGGCGTGCAGAAGCTCAACCTCGGCAAGTACCAGCACCTCGACCAGACCCGGATCAAGGGCAACCGGGCGCTCGGCTTCGACTTCGACCAGCTCGACCCGGCCGGCAGCGCCGTGCTGACCCAGGGCATCACCGAGGTCCGGCAGACCGGCGAGGGCGCGTACGCGGGCACCGTCGACGTGTCGAAGGCGGCCCAGGCCGGCTCCCTCGACCCGGCGGTGATCACCGCGCTGGGCGCGCAGGCGAAGACGGTGCCGTTCACCGCCAAGGTCGACCCGCAGGGCCGGCTCAGCGAGATGGTGCTCCAGGTGCCGGCCGCCGGGCAGAGCGCCGCACAGGACATCAAGATCACGTACACCGACTACGGCAACGCGACCGCCGCGCAGAAGCCGCCGGCCGACCAGGTCGTCGAGGCGCCGCCGGAGTTCTACAACCTGTTCAACTGAGTCCGCGACGGCGGGGCGGCTCCGGCCGCCCCGCCGGTCACTCCTCGGCGCGCTGCCGGGCCGCGTCGATCCGGGCCCGCGCGCCGTCCAGCCGGCGCTGGCAGACCGCGGCGAGCCGCTCGCCCCGCTCCCAGAGCGCCAGCGACTCCTCCAACGCGGTGCCGCCGGCCTCCAGCCGCTCGACCACCTGCGCCAGCTCGGCCCGGGCCTGCTCGTAGCTGAGCTGCTCGTCCTGCTTCTCGTCAGTCATCGCACCCATTCCATCAGCCGTCCACGGTCGCGCTCAGCTCGCCCTCGGCGAGGCGGACCCGCAGCGCGTCGCCCTTGGTCACCTCGGACGCGGCCCGGACCACGTGCCCGTCGGCGCGCTGGACGATCGCGTACCCCCGGTCGAGGGTCGCCGCGGGGGAGAGGGCCCGCAACCGGGCCAGCGTGTGCCGCAGGTCCTCGCCGGCCGCGCCGAGCCGGTGGTCGAGGCAGCGCCCGGCCCGGTCCCGCAACGCGGTGACCTCGACCGCCCGCTGGTCGACCATCACCTGCGGCCGGGCCAGCACCGGGCGGGACCGCAGCGAGTCGAGCCGGTGCGACTCCCGGTCGACCAGGTTGCGGACCGCCCGCTCCAGCCGGGACCGGGCCTGCCCGATCAGGCGGACCTCCTCGGTCAGGTCGGGCACGATCCGCTTCGCGGCGTCGGTCGGCGTGGACGCGCGGACGTCGGCCACGTAGTCGAGCAGCGGCGTGTCGGTCTCGTGGCCGATCGCGCTGACCACCGGCGTACGGCAGCCGAACACCGCCCGGCAGAGCGCCTCGTCGGAGAAGGGCAGCAGGTCCTCGATGCCGCCACCGCCCCGGGCGATCACGATCACGTCGACCGTCGGGTCGGCGTCGAGCACCTTGAGCGCGTCGATGATCTGCGGCACGGCGGAAGGGCCCTGCACGGCCACGTTCACGGTGCGGAACTCGACCGCCGGCCAGCGCCGCCGCGCGTTCGTCAGCACGTCCCGCTCGGCCGCCGAGGCCCGACCGGTGATCAGCCCGATCCGGCCGGGCAGGAACGGCGGACGGCGCTTGCGGGCCCGGTCGAAGAGCCCTTCGGCGGCGAGCAGCTTCTTGAGCTTCTCCAACCGGGCGAGCAGCTCACCGAGCCCCACCTGGCGGATCTCGTCGGCGCGCAGGCTCAGCGTGCCCCGGGCGGCGTAGAACTCGGGCTTGGCGTGCAGCACCACCCGGGCGCCCTCGCGCAGCTCGGGCGCGCCGGCGTCGAGCACGTCGCGGTTGGTGGTGACGGTGAGGCTGAGGTCGGCCGACGGGTCACGCAGGGTCAGGAAGACGGTGGTGGCACCCGGCCGGCGGCTGATCTGGGCCACCTGGCCGTCCACCCAGACCCAGCCCAGCCGGGCGATCCAGGCGCCGATCTTCTGGCTGACCACGCGGACCGGCCACGGCTCCTCCGACGTGCTCCGCCCCGCGTCGCCGCCACCCTGCCCACCCTCGCTCATCCGCCCACCCTACGGCCCGCCCCCGACACCACCGAGCAGCCCGCCGCCGCCCGCGCCGGCCCCGAGGGCGGCGGGTCCGCCCGCGTACGATGGTCGGGTGACTGACGCTGAGACGACCCCCCGGACCGGCAAGCGCGTGCTCCTGGCCAAGCCCCGCGGCTACTGCGCGGGCGTGGACCGGGCGGTGCAGACCGTCGAGGAGGCGTTGAAGCTCTACGGCGCGCCGATCTACGTCCGCAAGCAGATCGTGCACAACAAGCACGTGGTGCAGACGC
The DNA here is from genome assembly GCF_900089595.1 of Micromonospora auratinigra. Lineage (GTDB taxonomy): Bacteria > Actinomycetota > Actinomycetes > Mycobacteriales > Micromonosporaceae > Micromonospora > Micromonospora auratinigra. Next base: position 5,864,208 of record NZ_LT594323.1, read on the forward strand.
TGGAGGCGAAGGGCGCGATCTTCGTGGAGGAGAACGAGGAGGTGCCCCAGGGCGCCACCGTGATCTTCTCCGCGCACGGCGTCGCCCCCGAAGTCTACGAGCAGGCCCGCGAGCGCTCGCTGCGGGCGATCGACGCGACCTGCCCGCTGGTGACCAAGGTCCACCAGGAGGCGCGCCGGTTCGCGGCCGAGGACTACGACATCCTGCTGATCGGTCACGAGGGGCACGAGGAGGTCATCGGCACCGCCGGTGAGGCTCCCGCGCACATCCAGCTCGTGGACGGCCCGGACGGCGTCGACAAGGTCACCGTGCGCGACCCGAGCAAGGTCGTCTGGCTGTCCCAGACCACCCTGTCGGTCGACGAGACGCTGGAGACGGTGGCCCGGCTCAAGACGAAGCTGCCGCTGCTCCAGTCGCCGCCCAGCGACGACATCTGCTACGCCACCTCCAACCGGCAGCACGTGGTCAAGGAGATCGCGCCGGACTGCGACGTGGTGATCGTGGTCGGCTCGCGCAACTCCTCCAACTCGGTACGCCTGGTCGAGGTCGCCCTCGACGCCGGCGCCCGCGCCGGGCACCTGGTCGACTTCGCCCACGAGATCGACGACGCCTGGCTGGCCGACGCCCGTACCGTCGGGGTGACCTCCGGCGCGAGCGTGCCGGACGAGCTGGTCCAGGAGGTGCTGGCGCACCTGGCCGAGCGCGGCTTCGCCGACGTCGAGGAGATCACCACCGCCAACGAGCGGCTGACCTTCTCGCTGCCGCAGGAGCTCAAGCGGGACCTGAAGGCGGCCGCCGCGCGCGGCTGACCGGGCGGAACGGATCGTCGGTCGGGCGCGTCCAACCGGGCATGGACACCCCTCGGACGGTGCTCGCCGCGCTGGTGGTCTGCGCGGCGTTGACCGCCTGTGCCGCCCCGGCCACCGACCCCACCAGCCCCGGATCGACGGGAGCCCCGATGACCAGCGCGCCCGACCCGAGCGTCTCACCGACCGACCCGCTCGACCCGGTCGACCCGAGACCCTCGAAGGGCACGTCGGCGGGTGCCACCACCACCCTGACCGGCACCGTGGAGCAGGGGGTGGAGCCGAACTGCCTGCTGCTCGACGGCCACCTGCTGGTCGGCGCGCCGCGCGGCTCGGTGAAGGCGGGCGCCAGGGTGAGCGTCACCGGCCACGCCCAGCCCGGCCTGATGACCACCTGCCAGCAGGGCACCCCGTTCGTGGTGGAGAGCGTCCGGCCCGCCTGACCGGGCCCGGACAACGGGGAAGCCCCGCCCCCGTCCGTGACGGGGGCGGGGCTTCCCGCTTTCGGCGTACCGGTCAGTTGACCGTGCCGACGGCCACCGAGCCGCGGCCGACGACCGCGCCCTCGACCGTGGTGACGGCCAGGTCACCGTAGAGCTCCCGGCCCGCTGCCGGGGCGGACAGGGCGGTCACCGAACCGGTCAGGTTGGCGGTGGCGCCGTTGGCCAGGAACAGCGGCGTGCTCGGCGCGGAGAGCTGACCCAGCGCCGGGGACGAGAACGAGTCCCGGTAGTCGTACGCGGTGCCGCCCGCGGCGACCGCGTAACCCTGCACGACCACCCGGTAGGTGCCGGCGGCCGGGTTGTTCAGCGTGACGGCCTCCTCCGAGTCACCGTCGGCCGACTGGCCCACCCGGGTCGCCCCGAGGAAGACCGACAGGTCGAGGTCGGCACCCAGGTCGGAGGGGTTGCCGATCCGGGCGGTGAACGAGGTGGTCCCGGCCGGGACGTCCACCAGGTACTCCTGGCTGGCGCCCTGGTTGATGCTCGGCCGCTCGGTACGCACGCTGGCCAGCGGGCCACCGACGCCGCTCACCCGGACCGGGCCGAAGGTGTTGGTCAGGCCCCAGGTGACGTCGGACGGGGTGCCGGCGGTCACCGACGGCAGCTCGACCACGGCCGGCTCGACCTTGACGCCCTGCACCCGCGCCTGCAGCTCGAACGGGTTGTCCAGGCTCGGCGAGGTACGCCGGGCCTCCACCTCGATCTCCCAGACGCCCGGGATCGGGTCCCGGTAGTCCCGCTCCTGCGGCTTGCAGACGGCGGCGTCGGAGAAGTTGGTGTAGCAGCCCGTGCTCGCGGTGCTCTCGACCGGCACGCCGTACGGGTTGAAGGCGATGAACCGGGTCTGCGAGCCGGTGGCGATGCCGGAGAGGTTGACCTGGAGCGCGCCCGCGCCCTCCGGAACCGTCACGTAGTACGAGGTGTAGCTGTTCCGGTCGACCGAACCCTCGGCGCTGAACGAGTAGGCCGGGGCGGAGACCTGGTGCGGCACGACCACGACGGTGGAGACCTCGAAGTCGACCACCGAGGTGGCCGGGTCGTCGATGGTCATGATGGCGCCGTGCGCGCCGGTGCTGGCCGGCTTCGCCTTCACGTCGATGGTGACCGTCTGGTTGAGCGGCAGCGGCACGATCTTCGGCGCCGAGAAGGTGCCGTCGTTGCCCCGGAAGGCGATCGCGTGCTTGATGGTCCGGTCCGGGCCGCTGGTCCGGGTCACCTTGACCTCGTAGTGCCGGGCCTCCTTGACCTGCTGGCCGCCCTTGCCGATCGCGCAGCGGTTGTAGATGCCGGTGCCGACGTTCGGGTTCGGCTGGAAGGTGCCGCTGTCCGGGTCGTACTTCGTCAGGTTCGCCGACAGCTCGGTGCAGACCGGGGCCTCGGAGCGGTAGCCGCGGGTCTGCACGCCGCCGGCGAGCAGGTCCCACGCGCCCGGCACGTCGAGCATGCCGTAGCCCTGGGCGTACGTCGCGACGCCCTCGATCGGCTGGGCCGAGCTGTAGACCGCCCGGCGCAGCGCGGCGGGGGTGACCGCCGTGCCGGTGGCCTTGGCGGCGGAGAGCAGCAGCGCGGCGCCACCGGCGGCCTGCGGCGAGGCCATCGAGGTGCCGTTGAGCATCTGGTAGCCCGGGGGCAGCGGGTAGCCGGCCTCGGGGACCGGCACACCGGCCAGCCAGGTGGGCGCGGTGGAGATGGCCGAGCCGGGGGCGGTGATGTTCGGCTTGAAGCCGCCGTCCTCACGCGGGCCGCGCGAGGAGAAGTTGAACATCGCGTTCTGCTTGCGCACCACCGAGCCGTAGTTGGCCAGCCAGGTGTCCTTGCTGACGCTCGCGGCGACGCTGACCACGTTGCCGGCCACCGACGGGTCGCCGATGGTGTTCAGGCCCGGGCCGGAGTTGCCGGCCGAGATGAACATCTGCACGCCGTACGTGGTGATCAGGGTGTTGTAGAGCTCGGAGCGGGCGTTGCTGCCGTCGTTCAGCGCCGGCAGGCCGCCGATCGACATGTTGATCACGTCGACCTTGCGGTTGACCACCAGGTCCACCATGCCGGTGGTGAGCGCGGCGGCGGTGCAACCGCCGCCCCACGAGCAGGCCCGGGCCGAGACCAGCTTGGCGCCGGGGGCCGCGCCGTCGAAGACGCTGTTGCCGAACATGTCGTTGGCGGCGGTGATGCCGGCGACGTGGGTGCCGTGGGTGGCCTCGACGATGCCGATGTTCACGTAGTCGTAGAACGGGCCGGGCTTGCCGTCGGCCGGCGTGATGTCCACGTCCTTGCGGTACTCGACCACGAACGGCATCTGCTCCCGCACCGCGGTGGCCGGGTTGTCCGTGCCGAAGTGGCCGACCTGGAACTTCTCCTTGTACGGCCGCATCAGCTCGTCGTCGGTGAAGTCCTTGTTCTGATTGGCGTCCACCCAGATGTCACCGGTGGCCTGGTTGTAGAGGATGCCCCAGAAGTCGGTGGTGTCGCCGTCGCGGTTGACGTCGCCCCGCGCCTCGTCGTTCGCGGTGATGTTCTCCCGGAACACGTTGAACTTGTAGGTGCCGGCCGGCGCCGTCCAGGTGCCCAACGTGTTGGTGAAGGTCGGGCCGGTCACCTCGGTGGCCATCGGCCGCCAGGAGGCGTCCTCCAGCGGATCGGTGGCGGTGACCCAGTCGACGATCTTGCGCTCGCCGGTGGTGGTCTTCTGCAGCGCCGGCTGGTCCAGGTCCACCCCGGAGTCCATGATGCCGATGGTCACGCCCCGGCCGTCCCAGGTCGGGTGGGCGGCCTTGAAGGCCTCCGCGCCGGTCTCGTTGGTCGGCATGTACGGGTTGACCGCGCCCGTGTCGGCGCCCGGGCCGGCGAGCGTCTCGCCCTGCTCGGCGGTGGTCGCGCCGGCCGGGGCCACCTCGGCGGCCGGGTCCGGCAGCTTGATGGTCTCGTCCAGGTCGACGGCGGAGACGCCGGGCAGCGTGGCGGCCTTCATCACCTTCGCGGTCGGCACCTTGGCCAGCAGGAAGCCGACCTGGTCGTACCGCTGGCTGACCGAGGCGCCGAGGTCGGCGAGACCGTCGGCGACCTTCCCGGCCGAGCCCTTCTTGGCGGAGATGATCAGGGTGACGGTCGGCGCGTGCTTGGCTTCCGCCTCGTCCAGGAGCTTGGCGTCGTGCGCGCCCAGAGCCTCGGTCGCGGTGGGTTGCGCGGCGTCGGGAGCGGGGACGGGAGCGGCGCTCGCGGTCGCGGCGCCACCCCCGACGGTCATGGCCCCGGCGGCCAGGACCGAGGCGAAGAGCGCGGCGGAGGTACGCCGGCTCCGGTTGCGGGGTCGACTCACGTTCTCTTCCTCCAGAGAACAGGGCCCTTCAGGGAGCAGGGCACGTGTGACCGTGATCCTTCGCGGCACACTGATCCCTGTCACTACTCCGAAGTAGATTTGTGACCGGTCCGTGACGCTTGTCGACCGTCATCGTCACGTACGGCATGTGGAACGTCGAAGCCCGCTGGCCGTTCGGCCGATGTGGAGGGCTCGTCGAGCAGCTCCGGGGCCTGCGGTTGCCGGGGCGTCAGCTCGACCTGCGCCGGCACGGCCAGGTCCTGGTCGGAGACGCCCAGCTCGGCCAGCTTGCGGGCGCTCACCAGCACCCGCGCCTCCAGTGAACCCACCGCCCGGTTGTACGCCGTGACCGCCCCGCCCAGCGACGCACCGAGCTTGCCGACGTGGTCGCCGAGAGTGGACAGTCGGCCGTACAGCTCGCGGGCGAGCGAGTGCACGGTGGCGGCGTTGCGGGCCAGCGCCTCCTGCCGCCACGAGTAGGCCACCGTGCGCAGCAGCGCCACCAGGGTGGCCGGCGTGGCCAGCACCACGTTGCGGGCGAAGGCGTGCTCCAGCAGCGTCGGGTCGCGTTGCAGCGCCACGTCGAGGAACGGGTCGGCCGGCACGAACAGCACCACGAACTCCGGGTTCTGGTCGAACGCGGCCCAGTAGGACTTGGCGGCCAACGCGTCCACGTGCCCGCGCAGGTGCCGGGCGTGCGCGTCGAGCTGGCTGTCACGCCCCCGCTCGTCGCGCGCCTCCATCGCGGTCAGGTACGCGTCGAACGGCGCCTTGGCGTCGACCACCACCGTCCGGCCGCCGTGCAGCCGGACCACCAGGTCGGGGCGGACCCCCTGGTGGTCGGTGGCGGCGGTGACCTGCTCGTTGAAGTCGCAGTGCTCCAGCAGGCCGGCCGCCTCGACGATCCGGCGCAGCTGGTGCTCGCCCCAGCGGCCGCGTACCTGCGGGGCGCGCAACGCGGCTACCAGCTGCTTCGTCTCGGTGCGCAGCTCGCCGGAGACGCTGCTCATGGCGCGGACCTGCTCGCGCAGCTCGGCGTACGCGTCGACGCGGTCCCGCTCCAGCTCGGTGACGCGCTGCTCGTAGCGGCGCAGGGTCTCGTGCAGCGGGGCCACCGCCCGCGCGACGGCCTCCTGCGACTGGGCGGTCGCCTCGTAGTTGAGCGCCCGCATGGACTGCTCCAGCCGCCCCTCGCCCTCCCGGGTGGCGGCCAGGGTGGCCGCCAGCCGGGCGATCTCGGCCGCCGACCGGGACCGGGCGGCCAGCCAGCCGAGCGCGCCACCCGTGGCGAGGCAGAGCAGCACCACGACCACGGTCGAGAAGGTCATGGCAGAGAGCTTGCCAAACGGGTACGACGTGCGCCCGCTGGGTACGGTCGAGGTCATGGAGGTTGCCCTGTGGGTGGTCCTGGTCCTGATGCTCGGAGGTGCGTTCGTGTTCTGGCGGTGGGGTAGCAGGTCCCGGCGGGCCACCGAACTGGCCGACGCCCGTGCCGAGGCGCAGCGCTGGTACGAGCGGCTCGGCGGTCAGCTGATGAACCTCAGCGGTGACCAGCCGGCGGTCCGGCAGGCGCTGGTCGACGCGGGGGAGCGGTACAACGCGGCCGGCTCACAGCTGGAGCAGGCCCGGACCCCGCAGCAGTTCGCCCTGGCCCGGGAGACGGCGCTGGAGGGGCTGACCTACATCCGGGCGGCGCGCACCGCGATGGGCATCGACCCCGGCCCGGCGCTGCCGCCGCTGGCCAGTGCCCGGGGCGTCGGCCAGCTCACCAAGGAGCGCGAGGTCAACGTGCAGGGGCAGACGTTCCGGGCCGGTCCGCAGCCGGGCAGCCACACCCCGTACTACTACCCGGGCGGGCACTACCAGGGCCGGCCGGTGCCGGCCGGCTGGTACTCGACGCCCTGGTGGAAGACCGCGCTGGGCGCCGGCGCCGGGGTGCTCGGCGGCATGCTGATCGCCGACGCGCTCTTCTCCCCGGCCTTCGCCGACCCGGGCTACGGCTACGAGGCCGGCTACCAGGAGGGCTTCAACGACGGCTTCGACGACGGCCAGGACCAGGGCGGCGACTTCGGCGACCAGGGCGGCGGGGACCAGTTCGCCGGTGACCAGGGCGACTGGTCCGGCGGCGGCGACTACGCCGGCGGCACCTACGCCGGCGACTTCTCCGGCGGCGGTGACTACGGCGGCGGCGACTTCGGTGGTGGCGACTTCGGTGGTGGGGACTTCGGCGGCGGCGACTTCGGCGGCGGCGACTGGTGACCCACCCGTGAGGAAGGCCCCGGCCGGGTGGCCGGGGCCTTTCGTTCGGGCGGGTCGGTCAGCCGGTGTTGCGCATGCCGGCGGCGATGCCGTTGACGGTGGTGAGCAGGGCACGCTCCAGGGCGGTGCCGTCGTTGGGGGCGCGCCGGCCGCCCGGCGCGGTGGCCACCGCCCGGCCGGCGGCGCCGGAGTCCCGGTACTGGCGCAGCAACGCCACCTGGAGGTGGTGCAGCGGCTCCAGGTAGGTGTCCCGGACCGCCAGGGTGCGCTGGAGCACCGGGGAGTTGTCCAGCAGGGCCGGTGAGGCCGTGATCGCCAGCACCTCCTGCTTGGTCAGCTCGTACTCCTGCTCGATCTTCTCGAAGATCGGGTGCAGCTTCTTCGGGACCAGCGTCTCCACGTACCGGCGGGCGATGCTCAGGTCGGTCTTGGTCAGCATCATCTCGACGTTCGACAGGAACGTGCGGAAGAAGTGCCAGTTGCGGTTCATCTCGGCCAGCACGTCCTCCAGGCCGGCCGCCCGCGCGGCGGCCAGCCCGGACCCGACGCCGAACCAGCCGGGCACGATCTGCCGGGTCTGGGTCCAGCCGAACACCCACGGGATGGCCCGCAGGCCGGAGAGGCCGGCGCCGGTGTTGGGCCGCTTCGCCGGCCGCGAGCCGATGTTCAGCGCGCCGAGCAGCTCGGTCGGGGTGGAGGCCCAGAAGTAGGCGGGCAGGTCCGGGTCCTCCACCAGGCCCCGGTAGGACCGGAACGCCGACTCGGAGACCACGTCCATCGTCGCGTCCCAGCGCTCCAGCATCTCGGCGGGCTGCCGGGGCGCGGTGTGCAGCAGCGTCGCCTGGAGCACCGCCGCCACGGTCAGCTCCAGGTTCTCCCGGGCCAGCGCGGGCAGCGTGTACTTGTCGGAGATGACCTCACCCTGCTCGGTCACCTTGATCGCGCCGTCGAGGGTGCCGTACGGCTGGGCCAGGATCGCGTCGTGGGTGGGGCCGCCGCCCCGACCGACCGTGCCGCCCCGGCCGTGGAAGAGCCGCAGGTGTACGCCGTGCCGGGCGGCCACGTCGCGCAGCGCGCGCTGGGCCCGGTGGATGGACCACTGGCTGGTGGTGATGCCGGCCTCCTTGTTGGAGTCGGAGTAGCCCAGCATCACCTCCTGCACGTCGCCCCGGGCCGCGACCAGCGCCCGGTACGCGGGCAGCGAGAGCAGCTCGTCGAGCAGTTCGCCACCGGCGTTCAGCTCGGCCGGGGTCTCCAGCAGCGGCACGATGCCGATCCGGGCCCGGCCGCTGTGCACGTCGACCAGGCCGGCCTCGCGGGCCAGCACCACCGCGGCGAGCACGTCGTCCACGCCCAGGGTCATCGAGATGATGTACGACTCGATCACCTCGGCGCCGAACCGGTCCTGCGCGTCCCGGATCGTCGCGAACACGTCGAACGTCTTCTGCGCGCTCTCGGTGAGCGGGCTGTCCTGGGTGGAGAGGGGCCGCCGCCCGGTCAGCTCGTCGGCGAGCAGCTTGGTGCGCTCCAGCCGGCTCAGCGACGGGTAGTCGGTGACCTCACCGACCGCCGCGTAGAGCTGGTCGAGCACCTCGTGGTGCTTCTCGGCGTGCTCCCGGACGTCCATGGTCGCCAGGTGCAGGCCGAAGGCGGAGACCGTACGGATCGTCGAGGCCAGCCGCCCCACGGCGGTGAGCTGCCCGGAGTTGCGGGCCAGCGAGGCGCGCAGCAGCTCCAGGTCGGCGATCAGCTCGGCCGAGCCCCGGTAGTCGCGCCCCGGCACGTGGGCGGTGCCGGCGCGCAGCCGCTCCCGGGTGTTGGCCAGCTTCGCCTTCACGCAGCGGGCCTTGAGCCGGTAGGGCTCCTCGGCGTTGACCCGGCGGAACCGGGGCGCCACCTCGGGCAGCGCGTCCAGGTCGGCGGCGAGGCTGGCGGAGAGGTCGAGGGAGACCGCGCGCAGCCGCCGGGACACCGAGACCTCGTTGATCAGGGCGTCCATCGCCTTCTCGGTGGCCGCGATGCCGTGCTCGTGCTGGATCCGCAGCACCTCGCGGGTGACCGTGGGGGTGACGAACGGGTTGCCGTCCCGGTCGCCGCCGATCCAGGTGCCGAAGGTCAGCGGTCGGGACGTCGGCGAGGTCTCCACGCCGAGGGTGCGCAGCGTGTCGGCGAGGTCGTCGAGGACCTGCGGGGCGGCCTCGGCGTACAGGTCGCGCAGGTAGTAGATGGCGTTGCGGGCCTCGTCGGTCGGGTCGGGCCGGTCCAGCCGCAGCTCGTCGGTCTGCCACATCAGGTCCAGCAGCTCGGCGAGGCGGCGGTTCGCCGGGCCCTCGTCGCTGGCGCCGTACAGGATGGCGTTGGCGGTCTCGGTGTCCAGCTCGTCGGCGACGGCGCGCAGCTTGGACAGGATCGACCGGCGGGCCGCCTCGGTGGGGTGGGCGGTGAAGACCGGGCGGACGGCGAGCCGGCGGGCGGCGGCGGCGATCTCCTCGGCCGGTACCCCGCGCTCGGCGATCATCTTGGCGGCCTGGTCCAGCCAGCCGCCGTGCACCGCCCGGCGGCGGCGCAGGTCGCGGGCCCGGTGCACCTGCTCGGTGATGTTGGCCAGGTGGAAGTAGGTGGAGAAGGCCCGGGCCAGCTTGGTGCCGGTGGTGACGTCGAGACCGGCCAGCCGCTGCGCGGCGGCCGGGGCGTCGGAGCGGACCTGGGCGCGGATCTCCTCGACCAGGTCGAGCAGCGGGCGGCCCTCCTGCCGGGCGAGGGTCTGCCCGAGCAGCGTGCCGAGGCGGCGGATGTCGGCCCGCAGTGCGGCGTCCGGGCCGTCGTGGTCGTGCTGGTCGGTCACGGGTGCGCTCCTTACGTGAGTACGAAGGACAGCGCTGTCCGACTCCCTGGATCGTATCCGCGTCCGGCCGGACGGGCGCAGCCGGATTCCGTGATGATCTGCACTCTGGGACGGCCGGACCGGTGCTACCCGTCCACCGGAGGCTCGGCCGGAGCGGCCCGGGTCGCCCGGACGGCACGCCGGTGGGCCCGGAACATCGTGGCGGTGACCAGCGCGAGAAGGGCGACGACGGTCCACACCACGAGCCCGCCGAGGGCCCAACCGATCGACCGGCGGTCGAAGTAGACCGCCGACTTGATCAGGTCGGTGGCCAGGCCGGGCACGTTCCACCGGTGCATGCCGCGCAGCCAGCCGGGCAGGAACTCGGGCGCGTAGATGCCGCCGGAGCCGGGATTGCCGAGCACCACCAGCAGCAGGATCACGATGCCGGTGCCGAGCAGCCCGAGCCACGCCTGCACCGCGCTGGCCACCATCGCCGCGGTGAAGACCGTCAGCGCGCCCACGGCCGCGACCGCCGGTATGTCGTGGTGCCAGACGTCGAGGACCGGCCCGACCACTGTGGCGCCGACGATCCCCAGCACGATCGAGTAGACCGCCAGCGCGGCCACCCGCAGCCCGGCCCGGGGCAGGCTGCCCGGGGAGGTGCCGGTCTTCAGGCCCAGCGCGGTGGAGGCCAGGTAGCCGCCGAGCACGTACCCGACCGCCAGGTAGAAGGGGACCAGGCCGCGCGGGTCGGTCGACTCCACCGGCACCTCGTCGCGGACCTGGACGGGCAGGTTGGCCTGCCGGGCGGCCTGGGTGAGCACCTGGGTGACCAGTTCGGCGGCGGACGGCGCGGAGGCGCTGGCGGTGGTGAGCGCCAGCCCGTCGTTCGGGCCACTGGTGAGCACCCCGTACACCTCGCGGGCGGTCAGGCCGTCGTCGGCGGCCGCCGGGTTGTCGTACTCGACCGGTTTGATCTTGTCGGTACGGCCGCGCACGGCGGCCATCACCGCCTGCGCGCGCTGGTCGCCGAGAACCACCCCGACCGGTACGTCCCGGGGCGTGGGCTGGTGCAGCGCCCCGACGTACGCGGCGATGAAGGCGGTGGCCAGGGCGAGCGTGCCGACCAGCAGCGCGGCGGTGCGGGGCAGCCAGTCGCGCAGGTCCCGCTGCTCCTCGTCCACCAGCCCAGCCTATGGCCGGCGGATGTCCGGCTCGGGCGGTTTCGCCGGGGCGGAACTCGCTGGCCCGCCCCGCTAGCGTCGGATCATGGTGTCCCCCGCGTATCCGGCCAAGCCGAAGCCGGGCGACCGCGTCGCGGTCGTCTCGCCCTCCGCCGGCCTGCCCGCCCTCTTCCCGCACGTGCACGAGCTGGGTCTGCGCCGGCTGCGGGAGGAGTTCGGGCTGGAGCCGGTGGAGTACCCGACCACCCGGCAGCTCGGGGCCGACCCGCGCGACCGGGCCCGGGACCTGACCGCCGCCTTCGCCGACCCGACGATCACCGCGGTGCTGGCCACGGTCGGCGGGGACGACCTGATCGCCGTCACGCCGTACCTGGACGACGAGGTGATCCGGGCCAACCCGAAGCCCTACTACGGCTACTCGGACAACACCAACGTGCTCAACCACCTGTACCGGCTGGGGATCGTGGCGTACCACGGCGGGTCGGTGCTGGTGCACCTCGGCCGTCCGGGCCGGCCGCACCCGGTCACCTTCGACTCGCTGCGCGCCGCCCTCTTCACCTCGGACTGGTACGAGCTGACCCCGGCCGCCGAGTGGGGGGACGAGCCGAACGACTGGCGGGACCCAACGACCCTGGCCGACGAGCCGGTGATGTTCCCCGGCGAGGGATGGCGCTGGCAGGGGCCGCAACGGGTGGTGCGGGGCCGCACCTGGGGCGGCTGCCTGGAGATCATCCACTGGTTGCTGGCGACCGACCGGGTGCCGTCGGCCGCGGAACTGGCCGGCTCGGTGCTCTTCTTCGAGACCTCCAACGAGCTGCCCGGCGCGCAGGAGGTCTTCCGGATCGTGCGCAACCTGGGGGAGCGGGGGCTGCTCGCCGGCTTCCCGGCGATCGTGGTGGGGCGTCCCAAGGCGTGGGACTTCGACCGGCAGCGCACCCTGGCCGAACGGCTGGCCTGGGGCGCGGCGCAGCGGGAGGCGATCCGCAAGGCGCTGGCGGCGTACGTCGACGACCCGGTGGTGGTCTTCGACGTCGACCTGGGCCACACCGACCCGCAGCTGATCGTCCCGTACGGCGGCGAGATCCGGGTGGACGCGGTCGCGCACCGGATCGCGGTGCGCTACTGACCCCGCTCAGTCGACGAGGGCGAAGGCCCGGACCGGGAAGGTGCCCAGGCCGGCGACCCGGGGCGGGGCGGCGGTGAACCGGAACCCGTCGGGCGGCAGGTCGCCGAGGCCGGTCAGGTGCTCCACGATCGGGATGCCGGCGGCGAGCAGGGCGCTGTGCGCGGGGCGCGCGCCGGCCGCCGCCGGGGTCATGTCGTCGATGTTGATCGAGTCGATGCCGACCAGGGTCGCCCCCGCCTCGACCAGCCAGTCCGCGCCGTCGCCGGTCAGGTAGGGCGCGTCCGGGCCGGCGTAGGAGTCGGTGCCGAAGTGCGCGTCCCAGCCGGTGTGCAGCAGCACCGCCCGCCCGGCCACCTCGTACGGGGCGAGCAGCAGCCGGTCCACGGCCCGGACCCCGGCCGGCACCCGGACCACCAGGCCGGGCAGGTCGGCGATGCGGTCCAGCGGCACCCCGCTGAGGTCGACGCCGTCGGCCCAGCGGTGCGCCGGGGAGTCCAGGTAGGTGCCGGTGTTGGCGACCAGGTCGATCCGGCCGATGTGGAACTCGACGCCCGGCGCGTACCGGGTCCGGGAGTCCTCGCGGGTCAGCCAGTCGGTGATCCGGGGCGGCGGGAAGCCGGGCAGGGTCACCATCCCGTCGGTGACGACGTGGCTCAGCTCGACCAGCCGTCGGGCCGGGCCCGGCGCGGCGGCGGCGGTGCCCCGGCCGCCCTTGTGCGGCTCCTCGACGATCGTCTTCTGCGCGATCCGCACCTCGGCGACCATCAGCAGGCCGAGGTGGCGGACGAAGAGCGCGGCCAGCTCCTCGTCGCTGATGTCCCGGCCCGGAATGTCCAGCCGGAAGCCCTCGGTGCGCAGCCCGCCGCCATTGGCGAAGCGGACCTCGGCGTCGAACTGTGCGCGGTGTTCCCGTTCCCCCGTCATGCCGTCCAGCGCACCACGCGCGCCCACCCCGGTCAAGATCCGTTCGGGCCGGGGGAGGTGCCGTGCTGGGGGGAGTACGGCACCTCCGGGGCACGCCGGGGACCGGCGGCCGGCAGACCCGACGGCGGGACGTCGGGCCTCCCCGAAAAGGCCCGCGTGTCCCTGGCCGGGTCGCCGTCTCCCCTGGCGGCCCGGGCCGGGCTGACGGAATCCATCCTCGGCCGGGCCGGCCGGTCCGGTCTTGAAGAATCTTGCGCGGATCGGCCGGGCCGCCGCTGCGGCTCGGGCCCGCACCGGCCGCGTCCTGCGACGGTGCCCCTCAGGCCGCCTCCGCGACGGCGTGGCTCAGGCCGCCTCCGGCTCGGCGTCGCCGGCGCTCAGCAGCCGGCGCAGCCGGGCCGGCGGGTGCCCCACCTGCTCCCGGACCACCCGGGTCAGGTGCGCCTGGTCGGCGAAGCCGTACGTGGCGGCCACCTCGCCCAGCGGCGGCCCGTCCGCGTCGGCCAGCACGTCCAGCAGGGAGCGCACCCGCAGCCGGTTCCGGTACGCGGTCAGGCTCTGCCCGGTGACCCGCTGGAACACCCGGCTCAGGTGGTGCGGCGAGGCGCCCACCTGGGCGGCGACCTCGGTCAGCCCGAGCCGGAAGTCGGAGGCCGCCAGCACCTCCCGGGCCCGGTCGGCCAGCCGCCGGTGCGCGACCAGGGTCGCCGGCCGCCGGCCGACGGCCCGTTCGATCTCGGCCCCCGGCTCGCCCGCGCCGATCGGGCTGGCCGCCAGCAGCCGGCCCAGGAACCGGTGCACCCGCTCGGTGAACTCGAAGCCGTCCAGCCCGGCGGCGGCCCGGGCCACCAGCATCCGGTGCTCCAGGTCGATCCGCTCGTCGACGCTGCCGTCCCAGCCGCGCCGGTCCAGCCACCGGGCGGCGTCCGGCCGTTCGGCGAGCAGTTCGGGAGTCAGTTCCAGGCAGGTGTAGACGTCGCCGTCGCCCAGCGGGTGGGCGGCCCACATCTCGTCGCCGGGACGGCTGAGCAGGACCGAGGTGGCGTCGACCACGTTGACCTCGCCGTTGAGCCGGCGCAGTGAGACGCCCGAGCGGCCGAGGTAGACCCGGTGCCCCAGGTTCGGCACCGGCCCGTGCCAGCCGGGATCCTCCACCACGCAGCGCACCTGGTAGAGCAGCATGCCGGGGCTGATCCCGAGCACCCGCCAGCGGCCGGGCGTGGTTCGTGCCCGGGGATCACCACCGACCCGTTCCGGCATGTTCCTCCCCTTCCGCGCGTACGCGGCACACCTGAGATTGTCCCCGGCGCGGGATAGTCTCGACAGGTGCACCCCCCGTCCGGCTGGACGCGGGGTCGTCGCCGTGCGCCGACCTCCTGGAAGTGATCGCTGATGCTCACCGGACTCTTCTCCGCCGCCCTGGCCGACCCCGGGCTGGCCCGGGCGCGTGACCTGGCGCGCTCCGGTGCCGCGCAGGTCGACGGCCTCGACCTGACCGCCCCCGCCGCGCTGCGCCCGTTCGCCGTCGCCGCGGTGGCGGCCGACGGGCAGGGCGCCGGGCGGCCGGTGCTGGCCGTCACCGCCACCACCCGGGAGGCCGACGACCTGGCCTCCGCGCTGGGCAGCCTGCTGCCGCCCGAGCAGGTGGCCGTCTTCCCGTCCTGGGAGACGCTGCCGCACGAGCGGCTCTCGCCCCGCTCGGACACCGTCGGCCGGCGGCTGGCCGTGCTGCGCCGGCTGGCCCATCCCGACGCCGCCGACGCGCACGGTCGCACCGGGCCGTTGCGGGTGGTCGTGGCCCCCGTCCGGTCGCTGCTCCAGCCGCAGCTCAAGGGGCTCGGCGACCTGGAGCCGGTGCAGCTCGCCGCCGGTGACGAGGCCGACCTGGAAGAGGTCGCCCGCCGGCTCACCGACATGGCGTACGCCCGGGTCGACCTGGTCACCAAGCGTGGCGAGTACGCGGTGCGCGGCGGCATCCTGGACGTCTTCCCGCCCACCGACGAGCACCCGTCCCGGGTCGAGTTCTGGGGCGACGAGGTGGAGGAGATCCGCACCTTCGCCGTCGCCGACCAGCGCACCATCGAGGGCGTCGCCCAGCTCTGGGCACCGCCCTGCCGGGAGCTGCTGCTCACCCCCTCGGTGCGCGAGCGGGCCGCCGCGCTCGCCCAGGAGCACCCCGAGCTGGCCGAGATCCTCGACAAGCTCGCCGAGGGCATCCCCGTGGAGGGGATGGAGTCGCTGGCCCCGGCGCTGATCGGCGCGGGCTCGATGGAGCTGCTGCTGGACTGCATGCCGGCCGGCACCCACGTGCTGCTCTGCGACCCGGAGCGGATCCGCACCCGGGCGCACGACCTGGTCCGTACCTCGGAGGAGTTCCTCCAGGCCAGCTGGGCCGCGGCCGCCGTCGGTGGCCAGGCCCCGGTGGACCTCGGCGCCGCCGCCTTCAAGACCCTGGCCGAGGTACGCGCGGCGGCCCGCGCCCTGCGCCGGCCGTGGTGGACCCTCGCGCCGTTCGGCCTGGTGGAGGCCGAGGCCGCCCCCGCCCGGCAGCCCTGGGAGGACGCGCCGACCGAGGTCGACGTGACCCCCGACGACGCGATCGCGGTGAGCCTGGCCGCCCAGCCCGCCCCGCTCTACCACGGCGAGACCGCCCGGGTGGTCGACGACCTCAAGCGCTGGGCCGGCGAGGGCTGGTCGATCGCGCTGGTCTTCGAGGGGCACGGTCCCGCCCAGCGGGCCGTCGAGGTGCTCCGCGACGCCGGCCTCGGCGCCCGGCTCACCGAGGAGGTGCCGACCGCGCCCGCCCCCGGTGAGGTGCTGGTCTCCTGCGGCTGCCTCACCGCCGGCTTCGTCGACGAGGCGTCGCGGTTCGTGCTGCTCACCGGCAACGACGTCACCGGCGGTCGGGGCACCTCCACCCGCGACATGCGCAAGATGCCCAGCCGGCGGCGCAACACCATCGACCCGCTGGAGCTCAAGGCCGGCGACTTCGTCGTGCACGAGCAGCACGGCATCGGCCGGTACGTCGAGCTGGTGCAGCGCACCGTCAACGGCGCCAGCCGGGAGTACCTGGTCATCGAGTACGCGGCGAGCAAGCGCGGCCAGCCCGGCGACCGGCTCTTCGTCCCCACCGACCAGCTCGACCAGCTCTCCCGCTACGTCGGCGGCGAGGCGCCCACCCTGCACAAGATGGGCGGCTCGGACTGGCAGAAGTCGAAGGCCCGGGCCCGCAAGGCGGTCCGCGAGATCGCCGCGCAGCTGATCCAGCTCTACGCCGCCCGCAAGGCGTCCAAGGGGCACAACTTCGGCCCGGACACCCCGTGGCAGCGGGAGCTGGAGGACGCCTTCCCCTGGCAGGAGACCCCCGACCAGCTGGCCGCCATCGAAGAGGTCAAGCGGGACATGGAGCAGACCGTCCCGATGGACCGGCTGATCTGCGGCGACGTCGGGTACGGCAAGACCGAGATCGCGGTCCGCGCCGCGTTCAAGGCCGTCCAGGACGGCAAGCAGGTGGCGGTGCTGGTGCCCACCACCCTGCTGGTGCAGCAGCACTACAACACCTTCGCCGAGCGGATGAGCCAGTTCCCGGTCAGCATCCGGCAGCTGTCGAGGTTCCAGACCCCGAAGGAGACCGAGCGGACGATGGAGATGGTCGCCGACGGCACCGTCGACATCGTCATCGGCACCCACCGGCTGCTTGCGGCGTCCACCCGGTTCAAGCAGCTCGGCCTGGTCATCATCGACGAGGAGCAGCGCTTCGGCGTCGAGCACAAGGAGCACCTGAAGACGCTGCGCGCCTCGGTCGACGTGCTGGCCATGTCGGCCACCCCGATCCCGCGCACCCTGGAGATGGCGATCACCGGCATCCGGGAGATGTCCACCATCGCCACCCCGCCGGAGGAGCGGCACCCGGTGCTCACCTTCGTCGGGGCGTACGACGACCGGCAGGTGGCCGCCTCGATCCACCGTGAGCTGCTCCGCGACGGGCAGGTGTTCTACCTGCACAACCGGGTCGAGTCGATCGACAGGGCGGCCCGCCGGATCCGCGAGCTGGTGCCCGAGGCGCGGGTCGCGGTGGCGCACGGCCAGATGGGCGAGGAGGCGCTGGAGAGGGTGATGGTCGGCTTCTGGGAGAAGGAGTTCGACGTCCTGGTCTGCACCACGATCGTGGAGTCGGGCATCGACATCCCGAACGCCAACACGCTGATCGTGGAGCGCGCCGACCTGCTCGGCCTGGCCCAGCTGCACCAGATCCGGGGCCGGGTCGGCCGGGGCCGGGAGCGGGCGTACGCGTACTTCCTCTACCCGGCGGACAAGCCGCTCACCGAGAACGCGCACGAGCGGCTGGCCACCATCGCCCAGCACACCGAGCTGGGCGCCGGCATGTACGTGGCGATGAAGGACCTGGAGATCCGGGGCGCCGGCAACCTGCTCGGCGGTGAGCAGTCCGGGCACATCGAGGGCGTCGGCTTCGACCTGTACGTCCGGATGGTCGGCGAGGCGGTCTCCGCGTTCAAGGGCGAGAGCACCGAGGAGGAGACCGAGGTCAAGGTCGACCTGCCGATCGACGCGCACCTGCCGCACGACTACGTCGCCGTGGAGCGGCTGCGCCTGGAGATGTACCGCAAGCTCGCCGAGGCGCGCGACGAGGAACGGCTGCGCGAGGTGGTCGCCGAGATGACGGACCGCTACGGCGAGCCGCCCGCGCCGGTGCAGAACCTGGTCGCGGTGGCCCGGTTCCGGCTGCTGGCCCGCCGGTACGGCCTCACCGACGTGTCGATGCAGGGCAAGCACATCCGGTTCGCGCCGCTGCCGCTGCCCGACTCGAAGCAGCTGCGGCTCAAGCGCTACCACCCGGACTCGGTCTACAAGCAGGCGCTCGACCAGGTCAGCGTGCCCCGGCCGAGCACCCGCCGGATCGGTGGCGAGCCGCTGCGCGACCAGGCCCTGCTGGAGTGGTGCGGGCAGTTGCTCTCCGATGTGCTGGGCGAGCCCGAGGAGCTGGCCGGTTCTGCCAGCCCCGCAGTGGCGAGCGGAAGGTGACCCGGCGAGCCGCAGCCGGCCGGGGCGGGTGCCCGGTGAGCGGGTGGGCGGCGTCACAGCCGCGTACCGGGCGTGAGAGAGTGACCGTCATGCGTGCTCGCCGTCTCATCGCCGTCGTCAGCGTCGCGGCCCTCGCCGTGCCCGCCCTCGCCGCCTGCGGCCGGTCCGCCCCGGACGTCGCCGCGTACGTGGGGGACAACCGGTACTCCGTGGACCGGGTGGACGACATCTACCAGGATGCCCAGCAGCAGTACGCCGACGCGGTGCGTGGCCAGGCGTCGCAGACCGGTGCCACCCCGGCGCCGGAGCAGCTGCGCTCCCCGGTGACCCGGCAGGACGTGCTGAACCTCCTCGTGGCGCTCGACCTGGGCAAGCGCGTGGTGGCCGAGAAGCAGCTCAAGGTGGAGGACAAGGTCACTCCGGAGCAGCTCGCGCAGGAGCTCCAGATGCCGCCGACCGCCGAGTACGCGAAGCTCTGGGGCGAGTGGCTGGACATGTCCGGCGCGCTCCAGCAGCAGCTGCCGCCGGCCGAGCTGAGCGACAAGTCGCTGATGGCCGTCTACCACGCGATCGAGAAGACCGGCCGGATCCCGGCCGGCTGGTCGATCGCCCAGGTCAAGGAGGCGTTCGGCGAGGGCGGCTTCGTGCGTGCCGCCACCGCGCTCAGCGCGGCGCTCCAGGCGGAGGCCGAGAAGGTCGACACCTCGATCAACCCGAAGTTCGGGCAGATCGGCGTGCCGTCGGCGGTCAGCGACGGCCGCTCGCTGCTGTTCTACTCGCTGCCCTACATCAACGCGGACGGCCCGGTCACCGACATCTCGACCCCTGAGGTGCCGGAGAGCAGCGCGCCCGCCGCGCCGGCCGCGCCCTGAGTGGCATGACTGCCCGGATCGTCCTGCTGGTCACCTCGCCCCGGCTGCCGGCCGGGCTGCTGACCGCGGCCGCCTGGGACGTCGTACGCGCCGCCCCGGTGCTGGCCGGTGCGGAGAGCGAGCTGACCCGGGTGGTCCGGACGACGGGCGCCGAGGTCACCGTGGTGCCGGCGGGCGCGACGCAGGCGCTGCTGGACGCGGCCGCCGCGCACGGTACGGCGGTCTGGCTGGCCGGGCCGACCGGCGACGAGTCGCTGGCCCGGGAGCTGGGCCTGCGGCTGGCCCGCGAGCCGGGCCTGGCCGAGCTGGAGCTGATGTACGGCTCCTGGGACCCGCCCGGCGCGCGGCTGCTCGACGCGGTCGAGGTGATGGACCGGCTCGCCTCGCCCGGCGGTGATCCGTGGAAGCGGGCGCAGACCCACCGCAGCCTCGCCGGCTTCCTGCTGGAGGAGTGCTACGAGGTGTACGACGCGATCAGCGCCGACGACACCGACGCGCTCCGCGAGGAGCTGGGCGACGTGCTGCTCCAGGTGCTGATCCACGCCCGCATCGCGGAGGAGCTGCCTGAGGGGAAGCGCTGGACGGTCGACGACGTGGCCGGTGGGCTGGTCGACAAGATGGTCCGCCGCAACCCGCACGTCTTCGCCGGCGAGGAGGCCGGCTCGCTGGAAGAGATCGAGGCGAACTGGGAGCGGATCAAGCGGGCCGAGAAGACCCGCGAGTCGGTGCTCGACGGCATCGCGTTGAGCCAGCCGGCCCTGGCGCTGGCGGCGAAGATCCTCGACCGGGCCGGCCGGGTCGGCCTGGCGGTGCCGCCCCCGCTCGCCGACTCCCAGGTGGACCCGGAGGCGCGCCTCGGTGCGGGCCTGCTGGCCACGGTCGCCGCCGCGCGCGAGGCCGGCATCGACCCCGAGGCCGCCCTGCGCCGCGCCGCCCTGGCGTACGCCGACGCCGTCCGCGCCGCCGAACGCCCCTGACAGTGCCCCGGCCCGCTCGGGGGAGGGGCGGGGCGGGGGAGATCGGTAGGGTCGGGGGATGGAGTCCTTTGTGCCGCTCGCGGAGCGGATCGTGGAGGCGTTGCTGGAGAGCCGGCCCGGGCTGGCCACGTACGCCGGGGACCACCGGTACGACGACCGGCTGCCCGACCTCTCCGCCGACGCCCTCGCCGCCGACCAGGCGATGCTCAAGGACGCGGCCGACGCGCTCTCCGAGATCGACCCGGACGCGCTGGACGTCGAGGAACGGGTCGACCACGCGCTGCTGAGCAGCCTGGTCGACCGGGGGCTCTTCGAGAACAGTGAGATCCGCGCCCACGAGTGGGACCCGCTGCGGCACAACCCGGGCCCGCTGCTGCACGCCCTGCTGGCCCGCCCGTTCGCCCCGGCCGAGGTGCGGCTGACCAGTCTCGCCGGGCGGCTCGCCGCCGTACCGGACGCCCTGGCGACCGCGCGCGGCACGCTGCGCGACATGCCGCGGATCCACGCCGAGACGGCGGTGGGGCAGTTCGCCGGCACCGCCGCGCTGATCCGGGACGAGGTGCCCGGCCTGCTGGCCGAGGCGCCCGGCCTGGCCGACCGGGTGGAGCCGGCGGCGACCGCGGCGATCGCCGCGATCGAGGAGTTCGTGGCCTGGCTGAAGATGGGGCTGACCGCCGACGCCGGCCCGGGCCGGGATCCCCGGTTGGGCCGGCGGCGCTGGGAGGCGCGGCTCTGGCACACCCTGGACACCGAGCTGAGCGCCGCCGAGGTGCAGCGCCGCGCCTGGGCCAACCTGGAGCGGGTCACCGAGGAGATCCGGGCGGCGGCCGTCGAGCTGGTCGGCGGTCCGGCCGACGACGAGACGGTACGCCGGGCGCTGGACCTGCTGGCCGCCGAGCACCCCGACGACCACACAATCGTGGACCTCGCCTCGGTGACGCTCGACGAGGCCACCGACTTCGTCCGCGCGCACGACCTGGTGAGTGTGGTCGACGACCCGTGCGTGATCCAGGAGATGCCGGAGTTCGCCCGGGGGGTGGCGGTGGCGTACTGCGACGCGCCCGGACCGTTGGAGACGGCGGCCCTGCCGACCTTCTACTGCATCGCGCCGGCCCCGGCGGACTGGCCGGCGCAGCGGGTCGACTCGTTCTACCGCGAGTACAACAACCACATGATCCGGAACCTGACCGTGCACGAGGCGATGCCCGGCCACTTCCTCCAGCTCGCCCACGCCCGCCGGTACGCCGGCCCGACCCGGGTCCGCCCGGTCACCGAGTCCGGGGTGTTCATCGAGGGCTGGGCGGTGCACGCCGAGGAGGTGATGGTCGGCCACGGTTTCGGTGGCCTGCCGGTGCGTCTCCAGCAGCTCAAGATGCAGCTCCGGATGACCATCAACGCGCTGCTCGACCAGCTCGTGCACTGCGACGAGCTGCCCGAGTCGGAGGCGATGGCGCTGATGACCGGGCGGGGCTTCCAGGAGGAGGGCGAGGCGGCCGGCAAGTGGCGGCGGGCGTTGCTCACCTCCACCCAGCTCTCCACCTACTTCGTCGGCTACAGCGAGGTGGCCGACATCGCCCGGGCCCGCCCGGCGGGCGTGTCGGTGCGCGAGTGGCACGACGCGATGCTGGCGCACGACTGCCCGCCCCCGCGCCACCTCCGTACCCTGCTCGGGGTGTGAGGTTCAGCCGGCGACCGCGTCGATCAGCCAGCGCGAGATGGAGTACGCCGGGGGCAGCTCGGCCGGCAGCGCGTCCACCGGGAACCAGCGGGCCTCGGTCAGCTCCGCCGGGTCGGGCACCGGCTCGGCGGCCGGGTCGGTGACGGTGGCGGTGAAGCCGGCGAGCAGGGTGCCCGGCCCGGACATCGCCCAGGGCTGGCTGTCCCGGTAGGCGGGCCGCCCGATGGTCAGCCCGACCTCCTCGCCGACCTCGCGGTGGGCGGCCGCCTCCAGCGACTCGCCCGCCTCGACGAAGCCGGCGACCAGGGCCCACAGCTCGGTCGGCCCGTACGCGTGCCGGACCAGCAGCAGTTCGGTCGGGCCACCGGTCGGTCCGGGGCGGGTGATCGCCACCAGCACGGCGACGGAGAGCGGCGTGAAGACGGTGAGCCCGCAGTCGGGGCAGCGTCGCGCGGTCTCGCCCGGCACGTCGGCGAGTTCCGCCCGGCAGGCCCCGCACCACCGGTGGGTACGCCGGAAGGCGGTCACGGCGAGCGCCCGTCCGGCCAGGTCGGCGTGGGGCGCGGGCAGCTCGGCGGCGAGGCCGCGCCAGCCACGCCACCGGCCGGGCAGCGCCTCGGGGTCGGTCACCTCGGCCGCCCAGGCCGGGGTGCCGTCGAGCGTCCCGACCGGCACCCAGTCGAGGCCGGCCGGCAGGTCGCCGATCCGGGGCAGGCCGGCCGGGCCGGTCAGCAGCTTGCGCCCGGCCACCGCGAGGGCCAGGTCGCCGGGCTCCGGCGGCCGACCGTGCCCGGCCGCCGGGACGAACCCGCGGCCGGTCCGGTCCGCGCCGCCCGCCGCGACGGCACCGCGGCCGGTCCGGTCCGCGCCGCCCGCCGGGACGGAAGGATCGCCGGTCGGGCCGGGAACGTCGCCGGCCGGGACGGACCCGTCGTCGGTCGGGGCGGTCACGAGTCGGCGGGGCGGCGGTCCACCACGCCGGCACCGGCCGGGACGTCGAACGCCTTCGGGTCGACCGCGTCGGTGTACCGGCTCAGGGTGAGTTCGGTCGGCTTGCCGTCGAGGGTGCCGGCGAAGCTGCCGAGCACACCCTCCGTGGTGACGCAGGCGGTGAAGCGTTCCCCCGCCCGGGTGACGTCGACGCAGGAGGCGTGGTGCCCGGCCAGGGTGGTGTCGCTGGTGGCGATGGTCGCCTCGGGGTCGAGGGCGGCCTGGGTCAGCAGCCGGATCACCGCGGGCGGGGTGACCAGACCGAGCTTGCGGACCTCGGTGTAGACGACCACGGAGGGCTTGCCGGCGGTCAGTACGGGCGGCGACACCGTGCAGGCGCTGCGCCCGGCGGTGCCCGCGCAGCGGGTGACCCCGTCCTGGGTGACCGTGATCTTGCCGTCCGGCCAGGTGTAGGTCGAGCGGAGCGGCTTCGCGGTCTGCGCGATCGAGGCGGTCCGCCCGCCGGGGAGCTGGTAGTCGGCGGCCCAGGTCTGCTCCAGCGCCCGGTCCATCCGGGCGGTCAGGTCGTTGACCAGGTCGGCCCGGCCGAGCGCCGTGTCGGCGTCGTCGAGGGCCTGACAGCCGGTGACCGAGAGCGACGCGATGACCGAGGCGGCGAGCACGCGGAGAGTCGTCGAGGCGGCGGGCATGGGGCCCAGCCTCGTTCATCGACGCAAGCTCTCGCAAACCCGTTGCCGGTTGAGGCCGGAAAAACAGGGAATGTCCGTGTCACTACGCGGGCCGGGTGCGCCCCGAAGGACGTGCGCTCGAGCGCCGACCGATACGCTGCGTTCAACACCTGCCTCAGCCGCACCGTCGCGGCCCATACCGGACCGGAACACACAAACGAGGAGCGACTCAGTGGCAACCATCGAGGGAATCGTCGCCCGGGAGATCCTGGATTCGCGGGGCAACCCGACGGTCGAGGTCGAGGTCGGGCTCGACGACGGCACGATCGCCCGCGCCGCGGTGCCGTCCGGCGCCTCCACCGGCGCCTTCGAGGCGGTCGAGCTGCGCGACGGTGACAAGGACCGCTACCTGGGCAAGGGTGTCGAGAAGGCCGTCGCCAACATCGAGGACCGGATCGTCGACCAGCTGATCGGCTACGAGGCCAGCGAGCAGCGGCTGATCGACCAGAAGATGATCGACATCGACGGCTCGGACAACAAGGGTGAGCTGGGCGCCAACGCCATCCTCGGGGTCTCGCTGGCCGTGGCGAAGGCCGCCGCCGGCAGCGCCGAGCTGAGCCTCTTCCGCTACCTGGGCGGCCCCAACGCGCACCTGCTCCCGGTGCCGATGATGAACATCCTCAACGGTGGTGCGCACGCCGACTCGAACGTCGACATCCAGGAGTTCATGATCGCGCCGATCGGCGCGCCGACGTTCCGGGACGCGCTGCGCTCCGGCGCCGAGGTCTACCACGCGCTGAAGTCGGTGCTGAAGAAGCAGGGCCTCTCCACCGGCCTCGGCGACGAGGGCGGCTTCGCGCCGAACCTGCCGACCAACGCCGCCGCGCTGGACCTCATCTCCGAGGCGGTGGAGAAGGCCGGCTACCGGGTCGGCACCGACATCGTCTTCGCCCTCGACGTCGCCGCCACCGAGTTCTTCGACAACGGCAGCTACACCTTCGAGGGCAGCGCGAAGAGCGCCGAGGAGATGAGCAACTACTACACCAAGCTCGCCGGCGACTACCCGATCGTCTCCATCGAGGACCCGCTGGCCGAGGACGACTGGAGCGGCTGGGCCACCCTCACCGCCGCGCTCGGGGACCGGATCCAGATCGTCGGCGACGACCTCTTCGTCACCAACCCGCAGCGCATCGCCCGGGGCATCACCGAGAAGGCCGCCAACGCGGTCCTGGTGAAGGTCAACCAGATCGGCTCGCTCACCGAGACGCTGGACGCCGTCGACCTGGCCCACCGGGCCGGCTTCAGGTGCATGATGAGCCACCGGTCCGGCGAGACCGAGGACACCACCATCGCCGACCTGGCCGTCGCCACCGGCTGCGGCCAGATCAAGACCGGCGCGCCGGCCCGCTCCGACCGGGTCGCCAAGTACAACCAGCTCCTGCGGATCGAGGAGGAGCTGGCCGACGCGGCGCGCTACGCCGGCGCCGGCGCGTTCCCGCGCTACCGTTCGGCCTGAGCCGAGAGCTCCGGGGGAGGGGTGTGACGATGCAGCAGCGCCGCACACCGGGTGGTCAGCGTCCCGTCCGTCGGCCGGGTCAGGCCGGCCGGCCGGGCGGGGCCCGGGCCCGGTCGTCGGTCCGCGACGGCGGCGTCCGGGCCGAGCCCCGGGCCGCCGGCCGGTCGCCGGGCACGGCCCGGACCACCGATCCGGTACGCTCCGCGAGCCGTCCGGCCGCGGCCCGGCGTACCGCCGCCGGTGGCACGGTCAAGCGGCTCACCGCACCCCAACCCCGGCGCTTCACCGGGCGCGCCACCGTGCTCTTCGCGGTGCTGATCGCGCTCGCCCTGGCGTAC
Organism: Micromonospora auratinigra; assembly: GCF_900089595.1. Classification (GTDB taxonomy): domain Bacteria; phylum Actinomycetota; class Actinomycetes; order Mycobacteriales; family Micromonosporaceae; genus Micromonospora; species Micromonospora auratinigra. Next base: position 5,889,196 of record NZ_LT594323.1, read on the forward strand.
ACCTATCCGGTCCGGGTCTACCTGGACCAGCAGGCGGACATCGAGCGGATGGAAGCCGCGCAGGCCGCCCAGCGCGAGCTGATCGAGGCCCGCCGCGCCGAGGCGGCCAAGTGGAAGGACCCGGCGTACATCGAGACGCAGGCGCGGGAGCGGTTCTTCATGGGCCGCCCGGGCGAGACCCTGCTGGTGGTCCTCTCCGACCCGGACGGGGCCGCCAAGGACGCCGGCAAGGGCGCGAAGCCGGGGCCGCCGAAGGCCCCCGATCCCTGGTACGACACGCTGTGGTCGAGCGTGCAGGCGGCGAACGCCGACCGCCCCGACAAGTGAGCTATTCCGAGAGGCACAACCCGTGAGCGTCGTACCACCGCAGGACCCGGCGGCGGATTCCGTACCCCCGCCGGAGCGGCAACCGGCCACCGAGGCCGACCTGGCCGCGGTGGCCGCGCAGCTCGGACGCCCGCCGCGCGGCACCCGGGCGGTGGCCCACCGCTGCCCGTGCGGCCTGCCCGACGTGGTCGAGACGACGCCCCGGCTGGCCGACGGCACGCCCTTCCCGACGCTGTTCTACCTGACCTGCCCCCGGGCGACGGCGGCGTGCAGCCGGCTGGAGTCGGCCGGGCTGATGAAGGAGATGGCCGAGCGGCTCGCCGAGGACCCGGAGCTGGCCGACCGCTACCGGGCCGCGCACGAGGACTACCTGGCCCGCCGGGACGCGATCGGGCAGGTGCCGGAGATCGCCGGCATCTCGGCCGGCGGCATGCCGGGCCGGGTGAAGTGCCTGCACGTGCACCTCGGGCACGCGCTCGCCGCCGGGCCGGGGGTCAACCCGTTCGGCGACGAGACGCTGGCGCTGGTGGAGCAGTGGTGGGCCGCCGGGCCCTGCGTGGACGTGCCCGCGGCCCAGTGAGATGACGGCCGACGAGATCACCGTCCGCCGGGCCCGCACCTCCGACGTCCGGGGCATCCGGCGGCTGGTCGACACCTACACCGACGACCGGCGGCTGCTGAGCAAGGCGACCGTCACCCTCTACGAGGACGTGCAGGAGTTCCGGGTGGCGGTCACCCCCGACGGCACCGTGGTCGGTTGCGGGGCGCTGCACGTCATGTGGGAGGACCTGGCCGAGATCCGGACCGTCGCGGTGGACCCGGCCTGCCGGGGCCGGCGGCTCGGGCACCGGATCGTCGGCGAGCTGATCGACGCCGCCCGGGAGGTGGGGGTCGCCCGGATCTTCGTGCTGACCTTCGAGACCCGCTTCTTCGGCTCGTTCGGCTTCCACGAGATCGACGGCGCGCCGGTGCCGCAGCCCGTCTACGAGCAGTTGCTGCGCTCGTACGACGAGGGTGTGGCCGAGTTCCTCGACCTGGAACGGGTCAAGCCGAACACGCTCGGCAACACCCGGATGCTGCTGCGGCTCTGAGCTCCCTTGACCGGCCCGGTCATCCTGACCGGATGCGTATCCTCCGTGCCCTCGGCCTCGGCGTCGCGGTGCTGGTCTCGCTGGCCGCCCTGCTCGGGCTGGTCCGCCTCGTGGCGCCGGCCGCCCCCGCCGGCCCGTCCGACGAGCCGCCCGGGGTGGCCCGCCAGCTGACCTTCCTGCGCCAGGCGCTCGACGACGGGGCCGGCGAGGACGCGCAGGCGCTCTTCCCCGAGGGCTGGTTCTTCGCCCACGCCCTGTACGGGCTGACCCAGGTGGACCTGGGCCTGCGGCGGCCGGCGGCGGACCGGACGACGGCACTGCGCGAGGCGCGCTGGGCGCTGGCCCGGCTGGAGTCGCCGGCCGGCCGGGCCCCGTTCAGCCCCGACCTGACGCCCGCGTACGGGGTCTTCTGGCAGGGCTGGACGAACTGGTTGCGCGGTGGCGTGCTGGCCCTGCAGGACCCCGGGCGACGGGACCCGGCGGAGGTGCGCCGCTTCGCCGACGCCTCGGCCGGGCTCGCCGCCGCGTTCGACGCCTCGCCCTCGCCGTACCTGCCCGCGTACCCGGGGCAGGCGTGGCCGGTGGACTCCACCGTGGCGGTCGCCTCGCTGCGGCTGCACGACGCCCTGCTGCCGCCCCGCTTCGGGCCGACCGTGGGCCGCTGGCTGGCCGGCGTACGCCAGCGGCTGGACCCCCGGACCGGGCTGATCCCGCACCGGGTGGACCCGGTCACCGGGGCGCCGGCGGAGGTGGCCCGGGGTACCTCGCAGAGCGTCATCCACCGCTTCCTCGGCGAGATCGACCCGGCCTTCGCCCGCGCCCAGTACCTGCGCTTCCGGGAGCGGTACGTGGTCTCCCCGCTGGGCCTCGGCCCGGCCGTACGCGAGTACCCGCGTGGCCTCGACGGGCCGGGCGACGTGGACTCCGGGCCGCTCCCGCTCGGGGTGAGCCTGTCGGCCACCGTGGTCACCCTCGGCGCGGCCCAGGCGCAGGGCGACACCGCGCTGGCCGGGGCGCTGGCGAACTACGGCGAGCTGGTCGGCCTGCCGCTGGAGACGCCCCGCACCAAGCGGTACGCGTTCGGCCTGCTGCCGGTCGGGGACGCCTTCCTGGTCTGGTCGAAGAGTTCCCGCCCCTGGGTGTCCCCGGCCCCCGGGCCGCCCCCGGCGACGGTCTCCCGATGGTGGCGGCTGCCGCTGTCGGCGCTGCTGGTGCTGGTCGGCGCGCTGCCCTGGCTGCCCGTCCTGACTGCCCGGCTCCGCCGCCGGCTGCGGTCCCGCCGCCGCCCGTCGACCCCGCCCGCCGGCAGCGGTCCGCCGCCGGTCGCGGTCCGCTGATTCCCGGCGACCCCGCCCGCCGGCAGCGGTCCGCTGATTCACGGAAAGAGTGGTTATCCGAGGCCGGATAACCACTCTTTCCGTGAAAGTGCGGCGGAGGGGAAGGAGTCGGCTGCGGGAGGGGGAGGGGCCGGCTGCCGTAGGGTTGCTGCCGTGACGACGCGTGTGGCCGCCATCGACTGCGGGACCAACTCGATCCGACTGCTGGTCGCCGACCTGCCCGACCCGTCCGCCGGGGCGCAGGCGCCGCTGGTCGACCTGAGCCGCCGGATGGAGATCGTCCGGCTCGGTCAGGGCGTCGACCGGACCGGCCGGCTGGCGCCCGAGGCGATCGAGCGCACCCGGGTGGCGCTGGTCGACTACGCCACGGAGATCGAGAAGCTGGGCGCCGAGCGGGTCCGGATGTGCGCCACCTCCGCGTCCCGGGACGCGTCGAACGCGGCCGACTTCCGCGCCATGGTGGAGCAGACCCTCGGCGTGGCACCCGAGGTGGTCACCGGCGACGAGGAGGCGCGGCTCTCCTTCACCGGCGCGGTCCGTGGTCTGCCCGCCGACGCCGAGCCGCCGTACCTGGTGGTCGACATCGGGGGCGGGTCGACCGAGTTCGTGGTCGGCACCCGCGAGACCGGGGTGCGGGCGGCCGTCTCGATGGACATCGGCTGCGTCCGGATGACCGAGCGGCACCTGCACGGCGACCCGCCGGGCCCTGACGAGGTCGCCGCCGCGCAGGCCGACATCGCCGCCGCCGTGGACCGGGCGCTGGCCACGGTGCCGGGGCGCGAGGCGGCCACCCTGGTCGGGCTCGCCGGCTCGGTCACCACCGTGGTGGCGATCGCCCAGGGCCTGCGGGCGTACGACCCGACGCGCATCCACCACGCCCGGGTGTCGTACGAGCAGGTCGCCGCGGTCACCGCCGACCTGCTGTCGAAGTCCAGCGAGCAGCGGCTGGCGATCCCGGTGATGCACCCCGGCCGGGCCGACGTGATCGGGGCGGGTGCCCTGGTGCTCCGGGTGATCATGGAGCGCGCCGGGATGTCCTCGGTGGTCGCCTCCGAGCACGACATCCTCGACGGCATCTGCTACAGCATGCTGTAGCAAGTCGGGCCCGGGCAGCGTTGGCGCGCTGGCCCCGGGCCCTAGCCGGGAGGAAGCCCCGACATGTCGCACGACTCTACCCGCCCGTACGTCGGCGGCGCTGCCGCCGTGAAGGCCGTTCTACTGGCCTCCAAGGATCTCCGCCCCAATGAGCGGCTAGTCCTGGTCGCTATCGCCGCCCACACCAACGGGAACGGCGAGGCGTGGCCGTCCGTGGCGACGATCGCTGAGTACGCGGGCGTCTCCACCCGCACCGTTCAGCGGGCCCTAGCGAAGCTGGTTCAGCTCGGCCGCCTGGCCGTGCGCCAGGCCGCCAACGTTGCCACCCGGGTTTACCGCCTGGTGACCGGACAGCCTGCCGTGTCGGGGGGTGACAGTGAGCGCCAGGGGGTGACGAACGGCGGCCCCGAGGGTGACAGCCAAGGTGTCACCCGAAGTGTTGAGAAGATCAAAGAGAAGAACTACCGCGCTGGCGCGCGGGACTGGCGTCAGTGGTTGAAAACCAAGAACCCCAACCCCAACCCCTCCCGGCCGCCGTACACCCCTGTAGAGCGCCGTGGGGCGGCCCTGCCGCCCGCTAACAAGGCGGACCAGTGTTCCCGCCACCGGGGCAGCCTGGCTAGCAACTGTGGCCCCTGCCGGTCGGAGCGGCTTGCCGGGGGTGTCGCGTGAACGCCCGTCGCCTAGCTTCCCTCACTGGCACCGTTGCCGTCACCGTGGTTGCCGCTATCGGGTCCTACGACCACATGCGGACCCTGGCCCTTGAGGCGGGCCAATCGCCTTTCCTGGCAACGCTTTTGCCGCTGTCCGTAGACGGAATGATCCTGGTCGGCACCGTCGCCCTAGGGGACGGCCGCCGGTCCCGGTGGTCCGCCTGGTTGGCGTTCCTGGTCGGCGTGGCCGCTTCCCTCGCGGCCAACGTGATCGTTGCCGCCCCGGACCCGGTGGCCCGGGTTGTTTCCGCCTGGCCCGCCGTGGCCCTGTTGCTGACGGTGGAAGTGCTCGCCCGATCCGGCAAGGGTCGGGAAGTTGCCGCCCATGTTCCGGCGGAACAACCGGAACCCGTTGTGCCGCAACCGGATTCGACCGCCGAGGGCCCGGAAGTATCCACCCCTGACCGCACCGCCGAGGTGACCCCGGAGGGCCCCACGGACGCCCCCGGCGGGCCCGAGGGCCCGGAACCTGAGCGACCCCGGAGGGTGCGCCGCCCGGTCGCGGAAACTCGCCGCCTGGCCGCCTCCATGCTGGCGGAGCCTGGCACCACTCGGGAGCAGGTTGCGGCCGCACTTAGCATCAGTCCGCGCCGACTTCGCACTGTCTTGAATGGGAATCCCGCGTAAGGCCAGTGAGTGCGGGGCCCTTGTCTGACATATGACAGGGGTCCCGTACGCCCGTGTAAATGAGTAGGGTGAAACGGATTCATCGCGTCTGGCGCACCTCCGGCGTGAGGTGCGTCTTGCGCCGTCTAGTTAGACTCAGAGGGGAGCGGCAGTGGCCGCAGCAGTTAGCGACGATGGAAGAGGACCCGCATGCGCCGATCGTTGGCCCTAACGCTTTTTTCTGTCGCGGTTGCGACGGTGCTTTTTCTCGTTGCTTGGTTCGTTGCCCGCGCCGCGTTCAACCTTGGCCACGGCTTCGACACCGTGCCGTATTTCATCGTTGGCTCAGGGTTGGCGATCGCCTTGACCTCTTGGTTCGCGGAACGCCGAAACACAAAGTAGCTCGTCGCGCTACCTGGTGTACGGGTTGGGCGCAATGAAAACTCTCCTTGACTTGACATCACAAAATCGAATGCTAGCCTCAAAACAGCAATCGATGATTGTGATTGCACTGCTCGACGAGCGTCGCAGCAGCCAGTCCACGACGGGAGTAATCAGTGAAGTCAAGAACGCGGGTCGGGAGCTTCTTCGCAGCGGTTGCGGTGGCCGCTGGGATGGGTGTCGTCTCCGTCGCCAATCCGGCGAGTGCAAGCCCCATCGATGAGTCGGCTGTGCAAATGTGGGCCGTGTGGTCATACCAGAAATGCCTCATGGGCAAGGGCTGTACGGACTACCTTGCAACGACCCTCGCAACGGCGTCTGCGAGCACCCAAATCATCACCGGAGTGGCTGCCGCTAACGTGCGACTCCAAAAAGTGCTCGGGGAGGACTGGGTCCTCGCGGTGAAGTGGAGCTGACGTCTCGATAATCGAGTCGACCCGTAAGCGGCAGCGCGTGGAAAGCGACAACGCGACTGTCGGTAGAAAGTTGGCAAAGGTGCACGGGTAAAAGCCCCGGGTCCTACGTGGACCCGGGGCGCTCTAACGTTAGGTGCAGTCACCTTCTTGTTCTTCGGCAATAGGCGCGGTCCTTTAGCGTGGCCCGTAGGCCTGTCCTTGGTCACCCGGGAGCGGTTCCCGGTCCTCAAGGGCCCGCACCTCATCAACCGACATGAAGCCAGCCTCAATGGCCGTCCGGTAAGCCTGGTAACGCTCGGAAGTCTTCACCCGCATCCGCGCGTTCACGTTGAAGCGGAAAGACTGACCGGCAGGGAGCAGGCTAGAGAAAGCCTGCTCAATCCGAATCAGCCACGGCATAAGGGTCTGAGTAACAAACCAGTTGTGTTGCTCCTCAACACCGGAACCCCAAGAGCTAGCCGTGGTCGGGTCCAGCATGTAAGCGGGCACCCGGAAGATTCCAGCGATAGCAAGCCGGTTAAACCGCTGAGTCTCAAGGAACTGTGCTTGCTCCGGGGTGACGGAAACCTGTTTCCAGGTGGCACCGCCGCTAAGCACGCCGATACCGTGGCTGTTCTTTGCGCCCGTAAAGCTCTTGCTGAGCATCTTTCCCAACACGGCAAGCTCACCCGGCTTAGGGTTGCCGGGGTGCTCAACGATCCCGGACACGGTTGCACCGTCCCGGAAGAACCGTGCCGCGAATTGCTCCGTAGCCAACCCGGCCCCGATGGTCTGCCTGGCATTCTCAAGCGGAGACAGACCGCGCAGACTGTGAGCGGCAGCAAACCCCTTGATATGCACAACGTCCCGCGCATACAGCGTCAGGTCAGCGACCTTGTAAACAACGCCGCTGCCATCCTCCGTAAGTTCAACCCGGACCGTTCGCGGGTCCAGGGGGAGCACGGCAACAACCTTCCCGTTGCCGCCACGGTAGACACGACAGAAAGCGTTCCCGTCGCTGAGGAGCGACGTCATGACCTTCTGCCAAAAGTCAAACGGAGTGTCAAACGGGTTCGGCTGGCTAAGCCATGCCGGGCCGGTAACCGGCTTCCGGCTGTCCCCGACGTTCCGCACAACGTCAACCGGCAACGCCGCAACAGCGTCAGCGATCAACGAAACACAGGTGTAAACCGCCGACAGACCTAGCGCAGTGTCCTGACTGACGTTCACCCCGGCCCACGTAGGGCCCTGATTAGCAAACCCGGAAAGAACAGCGTTGCTAGCAGGCGGTGCCACCGCCCGGCGTTCCCTCATTCGATCCCAGAAACCCAATGGTTCACCTCCTTACAGAGATAGGGCCCGACCCCCGGAAAGGGGGGCCGGGCCACTAAGGGGAAGATCAGGCGACGCCCGAAATACGGACGACGGCACCCGGATTCGGGACCAGGAGGTCCGCGCGCATCTTGGCGGTAACAAGGGTCTGGTCCTTGTCCCCGTAGATGTACGGGTTCACGTCAAAGACGGCATCCTCACGAACCACGGCGTAAAGCTCCGACGGCACGTAAACGTAAACCGAAGAAAGGTTAGTGCCGGTGCCCAGAGTCTCAGTAAGGCTCAGGTTGCCCGACAGAAACACCGGCCGACCAAACAGGGCCCGGGTAACGCCGTTCGCTGCGCTACCGGCCGAATTCTGAATCAGCGACTTGTTGGAACCGGTCGCCTCCTTGAGCTTCATAATCGCCCGCCACGTACGGGGGGCCATCACGATTACCGCCGACTCATCATCGGCATTCGCCTCAGCCAGCATGCCGAGAGCGTCAGCGATAACGTCAAGGTTGGTCAGAGCGCCACCGTTAGTGCCGTTGGTGACGGAACCAATCCCAGAAACGTTCTTGAGGCCACGGACGTTCGGCGCGGTGCCGTTGCCCTCAAGAGCCGACAGGTCATAGGCCAGACCCACGGACGCAATCAGGCTCTTGGAAAGCTGCTCAAGCGCGGCAGGCTTACTATCCGCCAGAACCTCATTAGGAACGGCGGTGCCCTGAGCAAACTTGCGCGGGGTGGCGGTAAGAGCCTCCGCATTCGGGTCGCTAAGCGGAATCGACGCCGACTCGGCAATGGCACCGGCGGTGCCGTCGCTGGTCATGTGCGGAATAACGATGCTGTCACCCGTGGTCCGGATAACATTCACGCCGCTACGGAAAATGACGCTGCGCTTCCGGAGGAAGTCGATAGCAAACGCCGCATTCTCGGCCGGGGTGAAAACGGCACCCATGCCGGAAGCACCCGTGAGGGCACGCACCTCAGCCGCCAGCAGGTCACCGGCACGCATCTCAGTGCGGGTGCCAGGGACACCAACCGGGTTCGCAGCGATCACCGACCGCTGCTCAGCCTCAACGGCGGCGCGAGTCTCCACCGGGGCAACCTCGGCACGCTGCTCAACCTCAGCCGGGGCGACCTCCGGGGCCAGGGCGTCAATCGCTGCGTTACGCGACTCAACCGGAAGGGCCGGGTTGTCAGCGAGGGTAATCAGGTTCTCAACAAGGGCGGCACGCTTGTTCGCCAGCTCGGACGCAGCACGGATAGTCAAAACAGATTCTCCAATCAGGGCAACAAAAAACGCCGCCCCGACTGGGACGGCGTAAGGCTGGAAAGCTATTCAGTTGTCGAACACGGCGGCTACTGCGCGTCTAGGGCGTCAATAGCAGCACACGCAATCAGCGCGTACACCTGAGCCCAGTTGTCCTTACCGACGTCAAACGCCGTCTCAGTCAGCCGGTAAAACACATCGGCCATACAGTCAAGGTCGGCCGCGTCCAGCTCCCGGAACGCCGAAACAAGGTCAGTCATAGGTTCTCCCCCTCAAACAAGGAAGGGGCCCGACCGTCGAAACGGTCGGACCCCTCTTCTAATGGATTACACAAGTAGTGAATTAATCGGCGGTGTGCCAACCATCCGGGAAGGCTTGAAAGAACGCCTCAAGTTCAGGCGACGGACGCACAACCCCACGGGTGCGCAAACCGTGAGCAGGCCGCTTCCGTCTGGTCGCCACCCCAGCGCGCCGCAGCTTCCTAAGGTCGTTGTCCCTGATCTCTTGGCAGGCAGCCGTGCACGCTTCCCGGGGGCGTCCCCGCTTACGCTCGCCAGCATCGAACCGCCGCGAGCACACCAGGCAGCTACGCCACCGGCCCGCCCGGTTGCGGGCCCGCCGCCACTCCTGCCGACGCTGCTCTAGAACCGCCTCGCGGACGCTCAACGCCTCAACCCACACCGGGCACACGTCCCCGCCTAGCGGGTGCCCTTGCTGGCACCCGGAACACCATCGGTAGTCCCTCATCGGCCCACCACGTCCGCCTCGTCCAGAAGCCGCCGCCACTCCCGCCGCGTCTCCTCCTGGTCCGTGTGCAACTCCCACGCATCAAGCCAGGCGTCTAGATAGAGGTCGTAGACCTGGCCCCACGGGGCCCGGTACGGAAGGTCAGAAACGTCATTCGGGTCCGTCGTCCACTCCGGGGCGTTCTCCGCCTGCTCTATCGGGGCGGAAGGGCCAGACACCTTCCCGGCGCGGCTTCGGGCTTTCCGTTCGGCAGCAGCCTTCCGCTGGCACCCCGTCTCCCGACAGTAGAACCGATTGCCGCTGACATGGGTGCCGCAAGCGCGGCACCGTTTAAACGTGTGAATGGTTGAACCTCCTTGCTTGCTAAACGTGACAGGGAATGTCACGAAGTCACCAGGGCGGTTGGCGCACTGGTTCAGCGTTTATGCACGTCAAGCCGTGGTTGCGCTAAAACGTGACTAAAAGTGTCACGAAGTCACGCGCACAAAAATGCGCCTAGGAACACGGGACTACAGGAAAGCCCGGGGAAAGTTTCAGACCCGCCCCGGTTGGCCTGTTGCGCGGTTGCGGGGGTCCGTCATGCTGAGGTCGTGACTACGCGCCTACAGCACCGCATGAGGGCAGCCCGCCGCCGCACCCCAATGCCACCGCCTGTCAGTCGGGTCCGCTCGTTCGGTCGGGACGTCCTGGTTAACGTGCTGGCGAACTTGGTTGCCGCTGGCGTGCTCTATCTGTTGGCAGTAGCCGCCGGGTACATCACCGCTGACCGCGTTCTGATTGTGGTTGCCGCATTCCTGACGCTGCTAATGGCTGTGCCTCTGGTGGATACGGCATTGGGTCGCCCGTTGGACGAGCAGGGACGGCAGATGCCGTTTGCCCTTTGGCTACTTGAGATTGCGTTCTATCTCGCAGGCTTCGTTTTCGTGGTCTATCTCTTGGTAACGAACCTGTTTCTAAAGCCTTAGAGCACCGTCGGCCCGTACGGATCAGGCCGTGGGCCCTACGGCTTTCTGCCGTAGCGTCTAGCGTTGGCAATCCTCGCCCCTTGCCGTTCCGAGCAGGGGCCGCAATGCGGACGCCAGTTGCCTACGTCCATCAACAGATCAGGGCGGACACTTACCGGGGTTGCGTGGTCAACATGCGTGCTGTGTGCGCCGCACTCATGGCACCTCGGGTTAGCTGCCAGAAAGGCAGCTTTCATACGCCTAGCCCTAGTGCCGTACCACTCCGGGGGGTGACTGCGGTTGTGTGCGTACTTCCGTTGTGCGTTAGCGAACGGCTTAGACTTACAGCCGGGGCACCTAGAGCCGGTGCCCATAGGGATAAGTCGTTTGCACTGTGTGCAGGTGTTGAAGCTGATAGCTCACTCTCCTTTCAAGATCAACGCAAAACACTTACTCTGTTTAGCCTTTGCGGTCATAAACCTTCCGCCCCGGAAGAAGGGCCCTCCCTAGAGGGCCCGCTTATTTAATCCCTGATTGGTTTACCCTGATGGGTAAACCTTGAAAGGTAACCGGAACAGGAGTTCCGGGGGGTCTAATCCCTGACCACGGGCAGGGCCGAACCGTCGTGACGGTGCGGACAGTCAGGGACGGTCAGCCAATAGATTTTGGAGCCCCGGTGCGGCCCGTCGCTTTCGACGGTCGTCCCCGTGTCGTGAAGCCAACCCACCGCCTCAAGCCAACGCAGGCACGTACGTACCTGGCGGCTAGTGGTGAAACCAAGCTCCCCGGCAAGCGTCTTTTGTGCCGGGAAGCAATCCATCCCCGTGAAATAGTCCGCATACTCCGCCATCAACAGCCCGACCGTCAGGTTGGAGCCGGTCACGTCAGGGCACTTGCGTAGGGCCCGCCGGTACTCGTTGACGGGGCGGGGGATCACCCGCCCCGGCGTCCCCGTCGCGTCCCGCGTCGGCCTGGTCCCGTTCCCCGTGTAGCCGTCCGGGCGTCCCCGCATCAGGGTGCCGCCGGTAGTCGTGCTGTTGCCGCTAATGCTGATCCTCTCGGGAGGGCACGGCCACTCATCCCCGGGGCAATTCCAGTAAGCGCCATCAGGGGAAAGGGTCTTAGTGCCGTGAGGGCACGTACGTTCGCTCATGCTTGCTTGCTTCCTCCTTGCCTATCGCCGCCTAGGCGGCCTTCCGTCGTCCGGCAACGCACCCTTACGGCGCATCTCAATACGCTTAAGCGCGTTGCTTTCCTCAACAGCGACAACCAGCCGCTCAAGCAGAGTGGTTACTTCGCGGGTCATATCTGTCTGCCTTCCATTCCTCCGGTACGCGGGTACGGTTGAGCCCGGACCGTTTAAACGTGATTGGTTGCCCGGTGGGCCCTTTATTCTCTCGGGCGTTGTGACGCCCGCACAGATATTCTCCTATCGCCAACAGGGCAACCGCGGCCGTTACTATGCGTAAGCGCCGGCGCTCACAGCGCGCTAACTGTGGGCATGAGAAAGCCCCGGACAGGCACCCTTACTCGGGACACCTAGCCGGGGCTGTTAGCCGCTCTCTGTGGCTCTCAGCGGGCCCTAGTTCGTCAGGGTCGCGCTGTACCGCTCAGCGTGCGCCGCCTGGCACTCCGCTAGCTCAATTTCGTCCGGGCCCGTAGGCAGGGGCCGCAGACGCCCCCTCCGGTCGTAGGCGTGGACGTAGACGGGAACCGGGGGAGCAGGGTTGCTCCCGGCGGGGAACACGCGGACCACCGGCAGCAGGTCCCGCAGGAACAGCCGCCGCTGTTCGATCGTGGCCGACTCCCACTGCTCCCGGGACGCCGGGGCGTACCTGGCCGCCCGTTCCTCCTGCTCGACGGTGCCCGCCAGGGCGTCCCCGATCTCAGCCAATCTCGCCTCAATCGCCGCCGTGCCCGCCTCCAACTGAGGCAACCGGATAGCGCGGCGCGTGTACGCCGCAGTCAGGGCCTCTAGCTCCGCCTCAAGTTCCTTCCGCTCAGCCTCCAACGCCCCCCGATCGGGGCCGCCAGGCTCAGCCAGGAAATCCGCGAAGTCATCCGCCATCAACAGCGAGGTAAGCATGTCCGTAACGTAATCGTCAATCGGGTCAGCGGAGATGCCGCCGTTATGTCCTACGCACTTGTAGGTGCGCCAACGCTTAGTTTTGTTGGCGTTCCAACCGGAGCGGAGAGGCTTGTCACAGATTCCGCAGCGGTAGATGCCAGCCCCTAAATAGCGGACGTAGTTGCCAGCCTTAGACCGCGTGCGCGTCAAAACCTGCACAACGTCCGTCCACTGCTCGCGGGAAATAATCGGTTCCCACTCGCCCCTAATTAGCTCAGCTCTCCAGCCGGGAACCCGCTTGCTCGTCTCAGGGGAAAGGATCGTAGACGGCTGGTATTGGAGGTGACCGCAGATATAGGGGTTAGTGAGAGCGCCTTTCGCAGCGGCCCACGAATACGGCCCTTTAGTCTTCGGGACCGTGTGACCCCGGGCCGTCCACTCCCGGGCAACGTCAGACAGGGTGCCGCCGCGCATGACGTGCCCGACGGCCCACCGGATCGACTCCGCCTCAGCCGGAACCACAGTGAGGGCGCCAGACGCGTACGTGTAGCCGAACGGCCGCACCGTGCCCAACGGTCGCCCGCTGGCTACCCGGTGCCGGTTGGAAGCTTTCTGCCGCTCAGACTTCCGCTCAACCTCACCCCGGGCAATCGCCCCACGGATACGGGCGTTCTCCCGACCCCGGGAAGTAGTCAGGTCTAGCTCACTGCCAGCGGCGAACCACACGGGGACCGCGCCAGGCTCAAGCGTGTTAATCAGCCCCTCAAGTTCGATGGGCTGCCGGACTAGCCGGTCATCATCACGGCACACAATCCGGGCCACCTGGCCCGCCCGCACGTCGGCAAGCATCCGCTCATACGCGGGCCGCTTCCGCCTGGCGTTGGACGCAGACCGGGACTCATCCCGGTAGATGCGCGTATCCGTCCACCCGTTCCGCTCGCAGAGGGCCATGCACTCCGCTAGCTGTGCGTCGAGGGATACGGACTGCTCAGTCTGCTTGGATAGCCGCAGGTAGATGGCGGTAGCACCGTGGCCGGGGGTAGGGGTAGACACGTGCTAGATTCTATCGCAGATGCCCGACGGCATCGCCTGGTCCCTCGCCTGACGCACCGCCGGCGGAGGTCCCGCCGGACCGCCGGCGACGGGCTCAAGGCCTATGGTCGATGGATGGCGGTCAGGCGGATAAAGCCCAACATCCTCTCCGACGACTTCGAGGGGAGCCGACGCTTCTACCGGGACCTGATCGGGCTCGACGGCGGCGACGGGCTCGACTGGATCCTCTTCTTCCGGGGCGACGTGCGCGAGGTCGGTCTCTCGGTGACCCGGCTGGACGTCGAGGCGGGTGTCCACGCCGACGTGTCGATCGAGGTGGACGATCTCGACGACGTCTTCGCCCGCTGCACCGCTGCCGGCGCGGAGATTGTCTATCCGATCACCGACGAGCCGTGGGGGCTGCGCCGGTTCTTCGTCCGGGACCCGAACGGCGCGGTGATCAACGTGACCCAGCACCACGAGTAACGGTGGCCGGGGAGCCGTGCCTTGCTACTCTTTCGTTGACGGTACTACGCATTCCGCAGTAGTGTGCGGAGCGTGGACACCACCCAGCTCCTCAAGGGCGTGCTCGACCTCGCCGTGCTGGCCGTGCTGAGGGAAGAGGACGGCTACGGCTACGACATCCTCCGTCGGCTGCGCGAGGCCGGCCTGGAGGAGGTCGGCGACGCCTCGGTCTACGGCACGCTGCGCCGGCTCTTCGCCGCCGGGCTGCTCACCACGTACGTGGTGCCGAGCGAGGCCGGCCCGCACCGCAAGTACTACGCGCTGAACGCGGCCGGCCGGGACCAGCTCGCCCGCTCCGGCAAGACCTGGCGTTCCTTCGCCACCACCATGGACGCACTGCTCGACGATCGGGGGATGGCGGCATGACCGTCACTGGGCAGGAGATCACGGACTACGTCGACCGGGTACGGGCCGCGCTGGCCGACCTGCCGCCGACCGTCCGTGACGAGTTGACCGAGGACCTGCCGGAACACCTCACCGAGGTGGCGGCCGAGGCCGAGGGCACGCTGGTCGACCGGCTGGGCGAGCCCGAGGCGTACGCGGCCGAGCTGCGCGCCGCCGCCGGCGCGGAGAGCGGCGTCCGCCCGGGGCTGCTCGGCCGTCGGCTGGCCGGCGTCCGGACCCGGAGTGGCACCCAGCTGCGCGCCCTGGACCGGCAGCTCGGCCCGCTCTTCGGGTACGCCTCGGTGAGCGAGTTCCTCCGCCTGCTGCGCCCGGCCTGGTGGGTGCTGCGCGGCTACCTGGCGGCGGCCCTGCTGGCCACGATGGCGGGCGGTGACCTGAGCCTGCTGCCCCGGCCGTTCCTCAGCGAGGTCGGCGGCCTCGTCCTGCTCGCCGCCGCCGTGCTCGGCTCGATCGCGCTCGGCCGCAACGCGGACCGGCTGCGCGGCTGGCCGCGCCGGCTGACCGGGCTGGGTACCGTCGTGCTGGCGTTCTTCGGCCTGGTCCTCCTGGTCAACCTGGACGAGCGTTCGCAGCGTGACGGCTTCGGCTACCAGGAGGTCTCGGTCGGCGACCGGTACGACTCGATCCAGGACGTCTTCGTCTACGACGAGTCGGACCGGCTGGTGACCAACGCCCGGCTCTTCGACCAGAACGGGGTGCCGATCCGGCTCGGCTGGCCCACCTGTGACCGCCCGCACGCCGCCGGTCTGCCGCGCGACAGCTACCCGTACTGCCCGGAGCAGGCCCCGTACGCGCCGGTCCCCCCGCCCGGCCCGGCCCACGGCGTGACCTCGACCCCGACCGCGCCGGCCGCCCCCACGGGTGGTGCCACCCCGACCCCGGCCGACCCGAGCGCCCCGGCCCCGGCCACCCCGGACCCGTCCGCGCCCACCCCGGTGCCGACCCGCTGAATCCACCGCGCGCAGGGGTGCCCGCCGACCGGCCGGCACCCCTGCGTGTCGTCCATGATGGACGTCACGTCGGACGGGGACACCCGCCGGCCATCCGCTCGCTACCGTGTCGTCCTCACCTCGACACTCGCGAGAGGACCGCCCGTGCCGGAGCAGGCCGCCCCCGGGACCGAACCCGCACCTCCCTCGGCGGCCGGAGCGCCGCCCGTCGGGGAGCCGGCCGCGACGGAGCCCACCGCCGCCGCGCCGGCCGAGCCGGAAGAGGTGGGCGCGGAGTCGGCCCGCCCGTCGCCGGCCGGTGCCGTGCTGGGCGTGCTGGTGCTGCTCCTGGGGCTGGCCAGCGTGCTGCTGGTGCTGCTGCGGCTGCCCATCGGCCCGGGGCGTGACCTGCGCGAGGCGTTCGGCGGCGACGGGACCGCCGGTGCGGCCGTGGGCGACTGCGTGGCGGAGTTGCCCGTGGTGGCGGGCGCCGCGGCGACGTCGGCCGACGACGCCCGGGTGGTGTCCTGCGCCGCCACCGACGCCGCGTACTCGGTGGTCGGCCGGGTGCGGGACGCGG
Source organism: Micromonospora auratinigra (assembly GCF_900089595.1). GTDB lineage: Bacteria > Actinomycetota > Actinomycetes > Mycobacteriales > Micromonosporaceae > Micromonospora > Micromonospora auratinigra. The sequence goes on from NZ_LT594323.1 coordinate 5,905,021, forward strand.
CGGCCGCCCGGGACCGCTCGGCGACCGGGTGCCGGCCCTACTTCCGTACCGGCGACGAGGAGTACGTCCTCTACCGCGTCGGCGACGACGGGGACGGCTATCTGCTCTGCCTCGTCCGCCGCGCGAACGGGAGGTGAATGCCACTCGTCGCGCGTCTTCCCCGGGCCGGTTACCGCGTGGCAGGCTACCCGCACGTAGGACCACTGGGCGACCAGCCAACGATGACTGACCGCTAGGAGGACGGGCCAATGGGCGAGATGGTGAGCTTCACCGGCAACGGGGGGACGAGCGAGGGGTATCTCGCGATACCCTCCGGCGGTGCGGCCAGCCCGGCGGTCATCGTCATCCAGGACTGGTGGGGTCTGGTGCCCCACGTACGGGCCGTGGTGGACCGCTTCGCCGACGCCGGCTTCGTCGCCCTCGCGCCGGACTTCCGGCACGGCGGGCCGGCCAGCAAGCCGAGTGAGCCCCGCCAGATGCTGAACAGCACCCAGATGGACGAGGCGGCCACCGACATCGCCGCCGCGGCCGAGTACCTGGCCGGCCGCCCCGAGGTCGCCGGCAAGGTCGGCTGCGCCGGGTTCTGCGCCGGTGCCAGCCTGGCCCTCTGGTCCGGCACGTTCTCCGAGCGGATCGTCGCCACCGCCGGCTTCTACCCCCGGCTGCCCTGGGACGACATGCGCACCGACTGGACCGACTACGCCGGCAAGGCCGCCCTCATCCACTGCTCCGAGGCGGACGGCCTCTCCGCCGCCGACGGCGTGCAGAGCGTCTGCCGGGCCATCGAGACGGCCGGCGGCACCTGCCAGACCTACGACTACCCGGGCACCGCGCACGCCTTCTTCAACGAGGACCGGCCGGAGCACTTCGACCAGCGCGCGGCCGCCACCGCCTGGGCCCGTACGTTGGAACTCTTCCGGGCCCGGCTTGGCTGAGCCGCGTACCCCCGCCGAGGTGGTCGCCCGCGCCGCGCGGGCGACCGACCTGGCCGACCTCGACGGCGCGGTGAGCGACTGCTTCGCCTGCCCGCGCCTGGTCACCTGGCGCGAGGAGGTCGCCCGCACGAAGCGGGCGGCCTTCCGGGACCAGGAGTACTGGGGCCGACCGGTCCCCGGCTTCGGCCCGGCCGACGCCCGGATCGGCATCCTCGGTCTCGCGCCGGCCGCGCACGGCGGCAACCGCACCGGGCGGATCTTCACCGGTGACCGCTCCGGGGACGTGCTCTTCGCCGCGCTGCACCGGGCCGGCCTGGCCAACCAGCCGACCAGCGTCGCGGCCGACGACGGCCTGGCCCTGCGGCACACCCGGATCTTCGCCGCCGTGCGCTGCGCCCCGCCGGACAACAAGCCCACCCCGGCCGAACGGGACACCTGCGCGCCCTGGCTGCACCGCGAGGTGACGCTGATCCGGCCCACGCTGCGCGTGGTGGTCGCGCTGGGCGCGTTCGCCTGGGCCGCCTGGTGGCCGGTGGTGCGCGCGGTGTACGGGCAGCGCCCGCCCACGCCGCGCCCGGCGTTCGGCCATGGGGCACACTGGTCCGGCGGGTCCGCGCCGGAGCTGCTCGGCTGCTATCACGTCAGCCAGCAGAACACCTTCACCGGTCGGCTGACCCCGCAGATGCTGGACACGGTGTTCGCCCGGGCGAAGCAGTTGGCCGGGGTGGACTGAGGAATGCGTGGGGCGGTGGGATGGACCTCGGCGTGCTGCGCAGGTGGTGGCCGGTCGCTGCGGTGATCCTGCTGCTCGGGGTCGCGGCGCTGGCCGCCGGGCACTCCTCGGTGGGCGCGAGCCGCATCCCGCCCGCCGCCGACACCATCCCGTACGTGCCGGACTACCCCACCGCCGAGCCGGCCGCCTCGATCCCGGTCGAACCGCGCGACGCCGGCCCGGCCACCTCCGGCGAGATCCCCCGGTGGATCCTCTGGACGGCCCTCGCGGTGCTCGTCCTCGGCGCCCTCGTCGTCGTCGGCTACGTACTGTGGACGGTGCTCGGCGGGGCGCTGCGCCGGACCACCCGCGCGGTGCCGACGCAGCGGACCCGGCGTACCGCCGAGGGCACCGCCCGCGAGGTGGTCGCCGCGCTCGACGCCGGCCTGGAGGAGTTGGACGACCGGGCCACCGACCCGCGGACCGCGGTGATCGCCTGCTGGGTCCGGCTGGAGGAGGCCGCCGAGGAGGCCGGGGTGCCCCGGCGGGCCGGCGACACCCCCACCGACCTGGTCGGCCGGCTGCTCACCGGCGACCCGGCCGCCGGGGTCCCGGCGATCGCCAGCGTCGACGTGCTGGACGGCTTCGCGCACGTCTACCGCGAGGCCCGGTACGCCACGCACACCGTCGACGAGCGGATGCGCGACCAGGCCCGGGCGGCGCTGCGCCGGCTGCGTGGCGAGCTGACCAGCCTGGCGGCCACCGGCGGGGACGAGGCGCCGGCATGAGCACCAGCATCGACGAGCTGCTGTCGTTCGGCGAGGAGCCCGCCGACGGGCCGGCTGACGACCGGGCCGGTCGCTGGCGCTGGCTGCCCCGGCTGCTCGGGGTCACCGCCGCGATCGTGGTGGTGGTACTGGTCGTCCTGCGGGCGGTCGGCCTGCAACTGTCGCTCTGGATCCTGGTGGCCGGCGTCCTCGCGGTCCTCGCGGTCCGCCGGGTGACCCGGGAGCTGTCGCCCCCGCCGCCGCCCCGCGCCGGTGGCCGGGCCCCGGCCGGCGAGGAGCCGGAGACCTGGAACTGGGGTGCCCGGGACGCGCTCGGCACCGCGATCAACGGCTGGCGGGTGCCGCTGGACTGGTCCGCCACCCGACCCGAGCGGTTCACCAAGGTGATCCTGCCCCGGATCGGTGAGCTGGCCGACGAGCGGTTGCGCCAGCGGCACGGCATCACCCGCGAATCCGATCCGGCCCGCGCCCGCACCGTCCTGGGGGAGCGCCTGTGGACGTTCCTGGACACCCCCTCCCGCCGCCCCCCGACGCCGCGCGACCTCGCGGCGATCGTCGCCGAACTGGAGAAACTGTGATGAACGACGTGGACCGGAGCATGGCCCCCGCCGAGGTGGGCCGGCTGGCCCGGGCGGTGCTGGACGCGGTCGGCACGGTCGTGGTCGGCAAGCGGGACGCCCTGGAGCTCGTCCTCGCCGGCATCCTGGCCGGCGGCCACGTGCTGCTGGAGGACCTGCCCGGCCTGGGCAAGACGCTGACCGCGCGCTCGTTCGCCCAGGCCCTCGGGCTCGACTTCCGCCGGCTCCAGTTCACCCCGGACCTGCTCCCCGCCGACGTCACCGGCTCCTTCCTCTACGACCAGCGCAGCGGCGACTTCAGCTTCCGCGCGGGGCCGGTCTTCACCAACCTGCTGCTCGCCGACGAGATCAACCGGACGCCGCCGAAGACCCAGTCGGCGCTGCTGGAGGCGATGCAGGAGAAGCAGGTCTCGGTGGAGGGCGTCACCTACCGGCTGGACGAGCCGTTCCACGTGCTCGCCACCGCCAACCCGATCGAGTACGAGGGCACGTACCCGCTGCCGGAGGCGCAGCTCGACCGGTTCCTGCTGCGGGTGTCGTTCGGCTATCCGGACCACGACGAGGAGTGGGAGGTGCTGCAACGACGGATCGCCCGCCGCCGCGAGGAGGCCGAGATCAAGCCGGTGGTGGACGCCGCCACCCTGCGCGCCATGCAGGCCGCGCTGGAGGAGGTGGTGGTCGAGGACTCCGTCGGCCGCTACATCGTGGCGCTCACTGCGGCCACCCGGGAGCACCCGTCCGCGCTGGTGGGCGCCTCGCCGCGCGGTTCGCTGGCGCTGCTGCTGCTGGCCCGGGTCCGGGCGGTGCTCGCCAACCGTGACTACGTGGTGCCGGAGGACGTCAAGGCGGTGGCGGTGCCCGCCCTGGCGCACCGGATCACGCTGCGGCCGGAGATGTGGCTGCGCCGGGTCGACCCGTCCTTCGTGGTCGGCGAGGTGCTGGAGTCCACGCCCGCCCCGGCCAGCGGCGCGCTGCCCAGCCACGTGTCCGTCGGACGCTGATGGCCGACCGTCTGGAGCCGACCGGCGGCTGGGCGCCCACCCGGGCGCTCGGCCGGGCCGTGCTGCTCACCGGGGTGCTGCTCGTCGCGGCCGTGCTGCTCGGCCGGATCGACCTGGTGGTGCTGGCCGCGCCGTTCGCGCTGGGCACCGCGTACGGGTTGCGCCGCCGGCCCGCCACCCTGCCCGAGCTGGAGCTGAGCGCCGGGGACGAACACCTGGTCGAGGGCTCCCCGATGGGGGCCGCCGTCACCGTCGCCAACTCCGACGGCGTGCCCTACGACGTCGCGGTGGTACGCACCCGGATGTCCCGGTGGCTGCGGGTGGAGAAGGCGGCGTTCGGTGGCGCGGGGGTCGACGTCAGCCGCTCCGGCGGAGCCGACCGGCCGTTCGTGACGTCCGTGCCACCCGGTTCCGCCGTGGACGTGGCCCTGACCGGGACGGCGCTGCGCTGGGGCCGGCACCCGATCGGCCCGGCCGGCACCCGGGTGGCCGTGGCCGACGGGCTGCTGGTGTCCCGGGCGGTGCTCAGCGACCCGGTACGGACCCGGGTCTACCCGCGCACCGAGCCGTTCGAGGCGGTCGAGGCGATGCCCCGGGCCGCCGGCCTGGTGGGCGGGCACCGGTCCCGCCGGCCGGGGGAGGGCGGCGAGCTGGCCGGGGTACGCGTCTTCGGCCCCGGCGACCGGCTGCGCCGGATCGACTGGCGGGTGTCGCTGCGGGCCCGGCAGTTGCACGTCGCGGCCACCCTCTCCGACCGGGACGCCGAGGTGGTGGTGCTGCTCGACGTGCTGGCCGAGGCGGGGCGCTCGGGCGGGGTGGCGGGTCCGGCCTCGGTGCTGGACACCACGGTCCGGGCGGCGGCCGCGATCGCCGAGCACTACCTGCACCGGGGCGACCGGGTGGCGCTGCTGGAGTACGGTCCGGCCGCCCGCCGGCTGCGCCCCGCCACCGGTCGCCGGCAGTACCTGACCGTGCTGGAGTGGCTGCTCGACGTCCAGGCCGAGTCCTCCCCGCACGAGCCGTACGACCAGGTGTTCGGTCCGCAGCTGCTCTCCTCGGACGCGCTGGTGGTGGTGCTCACCCCGCTGCTCGACGAGCGCTCGGCGCAGATGCTGGCCCGGATGGCCCGGGGCGGCCGGTTCGTGGTGGCGGTGGACACCCTGCCGACCGAGCTGCCCACCCCGAAGGACCGGGACTGGGCGGAAGTCGCGTACCGGCTGTGGCGGCTGGACCGGGACACCATGATCGGCCAGCTCCGGGAGCACGGCGTGCCGGTGGTGGGCTGGGCCGGCGCGGGCAGCCTCGACCAGGTGCTGCGCGACGTGGCCCGGCTGGCGACGGCCCCGAGGGTCGGTGGCCGGTGAGTGCGAGGAACGCAGCGCAGCGGAGTCCCGCAGTCGCGAACGAAGGGCCAGTCGTGAGCGAAGGTTGGCTCCGGTGAACGAGCTGATGGCGGGGCTGAACGAGCGGCTGCGGGCCGCCCGGTTCGCGGTGCGCCGGATCAGTCCGACCCCGCTGCTGATCCGCGCCGGAATCTTCCTCACCGTGCTGGTCGGTCTGCTGGTCGCGTACCCGGTGCAGGCCTTCGTGCCGCGTGCGCTGCTGGCGCTGACGGTGGTGGCGGCGCTGCCGGCCGTCGCGCCGCGCCGGGTCTGGCCCACCTTCACCGCGCTGGTGACGGTCGGTGGCTGGCTGCTCGCCACCCTCGGGTTCGACCGGCCGCCGGCGCTGTGGCGGCTGCTCACGGTGGCGACGTTGCTCTACCTGGCGCACACCCTCTGCGCGCTCGCCGCGCTGTTGCCCTACGACGCGGTGGTCGACCCGGACCTGGTGCTCCGGTGGTTGGGCCGGGCCGGCGGGGTGGTGCTGGCGAGCGCGGTGCTCGGGGTGGTGCTGGCGTGGCTCGGCGGCATCGGCGGGGACGGTGCGTCGCAGGCGGCGACCGTCGCCGGACTGCTGGTGGCGGTGGGTCTGAGCGCCCTGCTGGCCTGGCTGATGCGGCGCAGATAGTGGGACACCGACGCGCGTTGCGCAGGTCACAGGGGTTGTGCTCCGTCACAGATGGGGGTCTCGGACGGGATTAGCCGAGCCGCCCGGGGAAAGATAGATGACGTGAATCCGAAGCGGATCCTTGTCGTTGGTGCCGGGCACGTGGGCCTGTACGCCGCTCTGCGCCTGTCCAAGAAGCTGAGCCGTCGCGAGGCCGAGGTCATCGTCGTCGACCCCCAGCCGCACATGACCTACCAGCCGTTCCTCCCCGAGGCCTCGGCGGGCAACATCTCGCCCCGGCACGCGGTGGTGCCGCTGCGGCGGGAGTTGCGCAAGTGCACGGTGGTGGCCGGCACGGTCACCCGGATCGACCACGACCGCAAGACCGCGATCGTGCAGCCGATCAGCGGCCCGACCCGGGAGATCCAGTACGACCACGTGGTCGTCGCCCCCGGCTCGGTCTCCCGCACCCTGCCGATCCCGGGCCTGCACGAGCAGGGCATCGGGTTCAAGACCATCGGTGAGGCCATCTTCCTGCGCAACCACGTGCTGGACCGGCTCGACGTGGCGGCTGCCACGACCGACCCGGAGGTGCGGCGGCGGGCGCTGACCTTCTGCTTCGTCGGCGGCGGCTACGCCGGCATCGAGGCGCTGGCCGAGATGGAGGACATGGCCCGGGACGCGCTGCGCTACTACCCGGAGCTGGAGCCGAAGGACATGCGTTGGGTCCTCGTCGAGGCCACCCAGCGGGTGCTGCCCGAGGTCGACCGGGACATGGGCGCCTACACGGTGCAGCAGCTGCTGAAGCGGGACATGGACATCCGGCTGGACACCCGCCTGGAGTCCTGCGTCGACGGCGTGGTGAAGCTCTCCGACGGGGACAGCTTCCCGGCCGACACCATCGTCTGGACGGCCGGCGTCAAGCCGTCGCCGATGCTTGACGCGACCGACTTCCCGCGCGACGAGCGCCGCCGGGTCACCTGCCTGCCCACCCTCCAGGTGGTCGACGGCGACCGGGTGATCGAGGGCGCCTGGAGCGCCGGTGACTGCGCCGCGGTGCCGGACCTGACCAAGGAGCCGGGCAACTTCTGCTCGCCGAGCGCCCAGCACGCGGTCCGGCAGGCCGCCCGGATGGCCGACAACATCGCGAACGTGGTGCGCGGCCGCGAGCCGGTCGACTACAAGCACAAGCACGCCGGCAGCGTGGCCAGCCTCGGCCTGCACAAGGGCGTCGCGCAGGTCTACGGCGTGAAGATGACCGGCTGGCCGGCGTGGTTCATGCACCGGACGTACCACATGTCGCGGATCCCGTCGTTCAACCGCAAGGTCCGGGTCGTGGTCGACTGGAGCCTGGCGTTCTTCCTCAAGCGTGAGGTGGTTGCCCTGGGGCAGCTGCACGACCCGCGCGAGGAGTTCGTCGAGGCCTCCGCCCCGGTCGGCGCCGCCCGCTGATCCCGTTCGACACAGGGCCCCTCCCGCTGCCGCGGGCGGGGCCCTCGTCGCGCCAGCGCCCCCGCACTGATTCACGGAAAGAGTGGCCATCCAGCGCCGGATGGCCACTCTTTCCGTGAATCAGCGGGGCGGGCGGGGTGGGGCGTGGGCGCGCGCGGGGTCAGAAGCGCCAGGTCCAGGCGTCGGCGACGCGGGTGCCGGGGCGGGCGAAGAGCTGTTCCAGGGTGCGGCGCAGGGTCTGCGCGTGCGGCGCGTCGTCGGTCACGGCCACGCAGGAGGCATCCCAGAAGGCCACGTCCCGGGCCGCCTGCCGGCGCTGCTGGTCGCCGATCGCCGGGGCCACCCCGCGCTTGGCGACGTCGGCCAGCAGGGCCGAGGTGGGGCGCTTGTAGGTGCCCATCACCGCCGAGCCGTCCCTGCCGTACGGGCCGATGAAGAAGCCCTCCGGCATGCCGAAGGCGGCGTTCGCCGCGGTGCCCCAGCGCATCGGCCAGGGCTCCCCCGGGGTGGCCGGGGGCACCGGCACCAGCACCCCGCCGGGGCGTACGCACTGCCGCCAGTGGCCGCCGCTGACGAACTCGGGCAGCGCCGGCCGGTCGACCGTGGGCAGCGGCGCGGGAAGGACGCTCAACAGCGCCGCGCCCACCGCCAACGGCACCAGCCGCCGGGCCCGACCCCGCTCGGCCAGCGCCCGGTCCACGGCGAGCGCGAGCACGGTCCCGGCCAGCGGCAGCACCGCCAGCGCGAACCGCATCGGCAGCGCCCCGTCCACCACCGGCAGCCCGGCCAGCAGGGCGTACGGGCCGGGCACCCCGGTCCGCTCGCCGGCCACCACCACCTCGGGGCCGAGCGACAGCAGGGCCGTCACCACCCCGCCGGTCACGCAGGCGGCGACCAGTGGCCGGCGCCCCAGCCAGCCGGCGCAGCCGACCACGACCAGCAGCAGCGGCCAGCCGAGGAAGGCGTTGTACTCGGCCGGCCCGGTGGTCAACCGGGCCGAGGCGGCACTGCCCAGCACGGCGAGCGGCGAGAGGGTCGTCCAGCTGGTCAGGTCGGCGGAGAAGTAGTCCGGGCTGAACATGCCGTCGTGCACCCCCTGCGGCCCGGCGAACTGGTGCCAGAGCGGGTACGCGAGCACCATCAGGGCCAGCCCGGCGGCCAGCATCAGCCCGCCGGCGAAGGCGGGCAGGGCCCGGCGCAGCAGCGCCCGGTCGGCCAGCCCGTACGCGACGGCCAGCACCAGCAGGGTGAGCGCGGTGAGGAAGAGCACCTCCTCGCCGACGAAGACCTGCACGATCACCACCAGGGCCAGCCCGACGGCCGAGCCGACCAACCGGCGGCGGTCCGGCCCGTCCCGACCGGCCGGGTCGGCGGCCCGCAGCAGCCGGACCACCAGCCAGACGATCAGCGGCACCAGCCACTGCGCGGTCATGTGCAGGTGGGCGTTGCTCTGCGAGACCATGCCGGGACCGAAGCCGCAGAGCGCCGCGCCGAGCCCGGCGGCGGCCCGGCGGACCCCCAGCGTCCGGGTGAACAGCAGGTACCAGGCGACCGCCGTGCCGGCCAGGTTCCCGGCGACCAGCAGCGCGAAGCTGACCGGGGCGCCGCAGAGCAGGGTGACCGGGGCGAACAGCACCCCCAGCGCGATCACCGAGGTGTTGGCCAGCAGGTTGACCCCGTCCGGCGCGTTGAGCCGGTCGGTGAGCAGGCCGAAGTCGCCCCGCAGGGCCCGCGAGTCGACGGCGAGGAACCACTCGTAGAGGGTCTGGTCGGCGGGGTTGAGCGCGAGGGTCCGCTGTCCCGGGGCCGGCCAGAGGCCGTGGGTGAGCCACCCGGCCAGCAGCACGAAGAGCAGCGCGACGAACAGGTCCGCGCGGTGCCGGACGACGGTGGTCAGCAGCCGGCCCGTCCGGGCCGGCCGGACGGCCGGCGGGTCGGCGAGCAGGGTCCGGCCGGGCTCGGGCCCGGGGGCCGCGGGGGCGGTGCTGGTCACGGCCTCGACCATAACGGCGGGGCCCGCACGGGGTACGCCGGGCCGCCGGGCAACGGTTACGGTGAGACCTGCACCGCCGCGTGTCGGCGCGCCGGTGTCACCCGCCCGGGTGGTGGAACGGCAGACACGGCCGCCTTAAAAGCGGCTGCCGCAAGGCGTGCGGGTTCGACCCCCGCCCCGGGCACGAGACTCTCAGGTTTCCCACAGCTTGGCACCCGGCGGTCGGGTGCGGGTCCCGTTTACCCTGGAGGGTGCACGTTCACGTGCATCGACCCCCTGAGGGAGGCCTGAGAAAGTGAAGACCTCGAACCCGGTGCTCGCCCGGCTCGGCCAGGCGGCCAACCGCGAGCGGGCGGCCGGGTACGCCCAGCCCGGGCCGTACGGTCAGCCCGGATATCCCCCGCAGTACCAGCCCTACCAGCAGTACCCGGCCGGCCCCGGCTACCCGGCCGCGCCGCCCACCGTGACCCCGATGACGGTCGACGACGTGGTCGTCAAGACGGTCACCCTGCTGGGCATCCTCGGCGTGACCGCCGCGGCCACCTGGGCGCTCCTGCCGGACCAGCTGCTCGGTGCGGCCTGGATCGGTGGCGCGATCGTCGGCCTGGTGCTGGGCCTGATCATCTCGTTCTCGCGGATGGCCAACCCGGCGCTGGTGGTGGCGTACTCCGTCGTCGAGGGTGTCTTCCTCGGCGCGGTGAGCAAGTTCTACGAGAGCCTCTACAACGGCATCGTGATCCAGGCCGTGGTGGCGACCTTCGGCGTCTTCTTCCTGATGGCGATGCTCTACAAGGCACGCGCCATCCGGGCCACCCCGAAGTTCGCCCGCATCATGATCGCCGTGATGGGCGGCCTCTTCGCGGTCATGCTGATCAACCTGGTGCTCGCGCTCTTCGGCATCAACACCCACCTGCGCGACGGTGGGCCGCTGGCCATCGGGTTCAGCCTGGTCTGCATCGTGGTCGCCGCGCTGAGCTTCGTGCTCGACTTCGACAACATCGAGCAGGGCGTCCGGATGGGCCTGCCGCAGCGCTACTCCTGGACGGCCGCCTTCGGCATCGTGGTCGGCCTGGTCTGGCTCTACCTGGAGTTCCTGCGCCTGCTCAGCTACTTCCAGGGCGACGACTGACCCGTCGTACCCCGACGACGCCCGCCTGCCGCGACCGCGGCGGCGGGCGTCGCCGTTTTCCCGTCGCCGCCGGGCCGCCCGGGGCAGAGTGGTCAGCGGGGGTACGTCGGCGAGGAGGTCGCGGTGCGCAGTGCCAATCCGGTGCTGGACCGGCTGGACGACGTCGGCCGGGCGGAACGCCGGGTGCTCGGCGTGGGCGCCGTCGAGGCGATGACCGTGGCCGACGTGGTGAGCCGCACGGTCGGCCTGCTGCTGCTCACCGGCGTCACGGCGGCGCTCGCCTGGGCGTTGGTGCCGGCGGCGGGCTGGCTGCCGGCGGCGCTGGCCGGCAGCGCGCTGGCCAGCCTCGTGCTGGTGCTGGTCATCTCCCTGAAGCAAATCACCAATCCCGCGCTGATCGCCGGGTACGCGGTGCTCCAGGGGCTGCTGCTCGGGGTGGCCAGCCGGGCCTTCGAGCTGATCTACCCGGGCATCGTGGCGCAGGCGGTGGTCGGCACCTTCGGCGTCTTCCTCGGCATGGCACTGCTCTACCGGGCGCGGATCGTCCGGGCCACCCCGCGGCTGGCCCGCTTCGTCCTCGGCACCCTCGTCGGGATCCTCGCGATCGGCCTGGTCAACCTGGTCACCTACCTGTTCACCGGGCGGCAGGGGGTGACCGCCTACAGCCTGAGCGGGCAGGTCGGCTGGCTGCCGTACGTCTTCTCGGTGGTGGCGATCATCGCCGGGGCGTTCAGCTTCGTGCTCGACTTCGACCTGGTCGAGCGTTCGGTCCGGGCCGGCCTGCCCCGCCGCTACGCCTGGTACTGCGCCTTCGGCCTGCTGGTCGGATTGATCTTCCTGTACTGGCAGGTCCTGCGCCTGCTCAGCTACGTGCGCCGCTGAGCGCTCGGCGCGACCCGGAACCGGCAGGTGACGGTGGCGGCTGCGCCGCGCGGCGGCCCGGAGCCGTCGTAGACTCGGCCGCGATGAGCGCAGCGGAACTGGACCGGGCGGTGGAGCTGCTGGTCCGTCAGGTCGGGCACTGGCAGCAGCCCCGCTGGTCGGCGCCGGCCGAGGGCGGCAACGTGTCCCGGGCCGACCTGGTGCACAAGCTGGTGCAGGAGATCGCCAACCTGGCCGCCGACGCCGAGGGGGAGCCGCGCCGGCAGGTGCCCCGGCTCGGCAGCGACCTCGCCCTGCCCGACCAGCTCCGGGTGGTCGCCGCCGACCTGGTGGCGGCCGGCGCGCCGGAGCCGGTGCTCGCCGAGGCGGCCGGCACGGTGACCGCGACCCGCGCCGCGCTCTGACCGGCCGCGCCGCGCCCTGGCCGGCCGCGCCGCGCCCTGGCCCGACGGGCCGCGCTGACCGGCCGCGCCGCGCTCAGGCCGGACGCTCGCCGCGCGGACACCGACGCCCGCGGCGGGGCCTCACCGCGTCAGCCAGCGCCGGACCTCGCGCCGTCGGGCCCGGCGCGCCGCTTGGCGCAGCGCCGGCACGTCCCGCTCGGCCGAGTCGGCCTGCCGGGCGTGCAGCAGCCCGTAGGTGAAGGTGTTCTCCCCGTCGGCGTACGCGGCCAGCGCCGCCCGGCGCAGCGCGTCCCGGGCCACCACCGAGTCCTGGTGCGCGCCGAGCTCGTCCTGGAGCCGCTTGAGTCGCCGGCGCAGCCGGGTGGCGGGCTTCCCGACGGCCGGCTCCCGCACCTCGACCGCGTACCGGGCCCGCTTGTACGCCTTGCGCGCCTCGTGCAGCGCCACGTCCTCGCCACCGGCGGCGAGCGCCCGGTCCAGCCGCCGGTCGGCCCGGGTCACCGCACGCCGGACCCGGCGGGCGATCCAGCGCTCGTCCGCGCGCCGCGCGGTCGGCCCCTCGGCGAGGCCGTCCAGCCGGCGCAGCAGCGCGGTGTACCGGTCGGAGTCGAGGGCCGCGCGCAGCTCGTCGAGGGCGGTGGCCAGCTCGGCGGCGAACCGCTCGGCGAGCCGGGCGGCGACCGGCCCGAGCACCAGCTCGTCGGGTTCCGCCCGGACGGCCGCGTCGAGCCGGGCGGCCAGCACCTGGACGTCGCGGACCGGGCCGAGCCGGCCACCCAGCCGGCGCAGCTCCGCCCGCACCTCCTCGCCCTCGCGCCGGTCCCACAACCCCCGGAAGGTACGCAGGGTGGAGCGGAGCCGGCGGACCGCGACGCGCATGTCGTGCACCGCGTCCGGGTCACCGTCGAGCACCCCGGGATGCCGGGCGATCAGCGCGTCACGCTGGGTGGCCAGGTGTGCGCGTACCGGATCGGTGGGTCCGGGGTCGGCGGCGGCGAGCCGGCCGGCGAGCGCCCGGTGGGACTTGGAGACCGGCACCGGGCGGGCCCCGGCCGCGCGCAGCCGGTCCTGCACCGCGTCGAGCAGCGCCTCGTCGCCGTCGACGAGTTCGACCTCCAGCTCGTGCCACGCCTGCCGTTCGCCGCTGACCAGGTCCTCGGCCTCGACGCTGTCCTCGGCGACCTCGGCCAGGATCCGCCCGGCCCCGTCGAGCAGGCGGCGTTCCCGGCGGCGGGTACGCACCCGTGCGGCCGGCGCCAGTGGTCCGCCCCGGGCGGCGGCCCGGACCAGGGCGACGAGTTCGGCAGGTGGGCCGGCGTCGTCCGGCCCGGCCGGGAACTGGTACTCGGTCCGGGCGCCGCCGGCCGCGCCGGTCTTCAGGTGCCAGCCCGCGTCGGGCCCGCCGCTGCGCCGGCGCAGCGCGCACCGGCCACGGGCCAGCCGCAGGTCCGGGGTGTCCAGGTAGACCGCGTCGAGGTCGTGGGCGGTGGCGTCGGACATCGTCACGACGCCACCGCACCCGGTCAGGTCGGGCAGCCGGAAACCCTCGTCGCCGGAGTACTTGCGTTCGCGTTCCACGACGGTCGCCATGGCGCGGACCGTACCCGGCCCCCGGCCCGGCGAACCGGCCTCAGTTCAGGCGCTCGAGCACCATCGCCATGCCCTGGCCGCCACCGACGCACATGGTCTCCAGACCGATGGTCCTGTCGTGCCACTCCAGGGCGTTGAGCAGGGTGCCGGTGATCCGGGCACCGGTCATGCCGAACGGGTGGCCGACGGCGATCGCGCCGCCCATCACGTTCAGCTTCTCCTCCGGGATGCCGAGCTGCCGGTAGGAGGGGATCACCTGGGCGGCGAACGCCTCGTTGATCTCGACCAGGTCGACGTCGTCGATGGTCATCCCGGCCCGGGCGAGCGCCTGCTTGGACGCCTCGACCGGCCCCAGGCCCATGATCTCCGGGGAGAGCGCGGTGACGCCGGTGGAGACGATCTTCGCGAGTGGAGTGAGGCCCAGCTCGCGGGCCCGCTGGGCGCTCATGACCACCACGGCGGCGGCCCCGTCGTTGAGCGGGCAGCAGTTGCCGGCGGTGATCCGGCCGTCCGGACGGAACACCGGCTTCAGGCCGGCCACGGCCTCCAGGGTCACCCCGGCGCGCGGGCCGTCGTCGGTGCTGACCACGCTGCCGTCGGGCGTGGTGACCGGGGTGATCTCCCGGGCCCAGAAGCCGTCGGCGATCGCCTTCTCGGCGAGGTTCTGGCTGCGTACCCCGAAGGCGTCCATGTCCTCGCGGGTGATGTCGTACGCCTGGGCCAGGTTCTCCGCGGTCTGCCCCATGGTCAGGTAGATGTCCGGGAGCTGGCCGGCCTCGCGCGGGTCGGTCCACACCGCGGCACCGGCCTGGGCGCGCGCCTCGGAGCGCTGCCGCGCCTCGGCGAAGCGCGGGTTCTCCCAACCGCCGCCGACCAGCGCCTGCGCCTCGGGCGGCAGGGTGTCGGAGTTGCCCCGGGCGTACCGGGAGACGGTCTCGACGCCGGCGGAGATGAAGACGTCGCCCTCACCGGCCCGGATCGCGTGCATCGCCATCCGGGTGGTCTGCAGCGAGGAGGCGCAGTAGCGGGTCAGCGTGGCGCCGGGCAGGCCGTCGAGCCCGAGCAGGGTGGCCACCACCCGGGCCATGTTGAAGCCCTGCTCACCGCCGGGCAGACCGCAGCCCAGGTAGAGGTCGTCGATGGTGGTGGGGTCGAGCCCGGGCACCTTGTCGAGCGCGGCCTGGACGATGGTGGCGGCGAGGTCGTCCGGGCGGACGTCCCGCAGGGAACCCTTGAACGCGCGGCCGATGGGGGACCGGGCGGTGGCGACGATGACGGCGTCGCGGGGCGACTCAATCGGCATGAACCAACGTTAACCCGCGGGTAACTTGTCGCGGTAGCTGGCCGGCGGGCGGGAAATGTCACCCCCGCCCGGCCGCGCTCAGTGGTGCCGGGAGGCCACCGTCGCCGCCGCCTCCACCGCCGGCAGCAGGGCGTGCGCCCAGACCCGGTAGCCGTCGGCGGAGGGGTGGTAGCCGTCGTGGCAGAGCGTCCCGGCGTCGGCGCGGAACACCGGGCCGGTCTCGGTGCCGAGGTCCACCACCGTGCCGCCGGCGTCCAGCACGGCGGCCGTCTGGGCCCGGGCGACCCGCCGGCCGGACCAGCCGAGCAGCTGACGCAGCGGGGCGGCGACCGCCCGCACCGCGCCCAGGTCGGGGCAGGTGCCCACGACCACCTCGACGTGCGCCTCGCGCAGCCGGCGCACCGCCGAGCCCAGGTAGGCCGCCGCGTCCGCCGGCCGGGCCAGCCCGGTGGCGTCGTTCGCCCCGATCAGGATCACCGCCACGTCGGGACGCTCGCCGAGCAGGGCCCGGGCCACCTGGGTGGCCAGGTCGGTGGAGCGGGAGCCGGAGACGCCGACGCTGGACAGGTGCACCCGCCGGCCGGTCGGTCCCTCGGTGAGCAGGTGGGCGAGCTGCCCGCCGACGGTCTCCTCGAAGCTGGTCACCCCGACGCCGAGCGCCGACGAGTCGCCGAGCAGGACCAGCCGCAGCGCCGGAGCGCCGGGCCGACCCACCGTGGCGCGCAGCGCCAGGCCCAGCTCGGGCTGGGCGTACTGCCGGTTGCGGGCGGCGATGGCCTGACCGGCCAGGACGGCCGCGCCGCCGACCGTGCCGGCGACCAGGGACAGGGCGGCGGCCCGGCCCCACCGTGCCACGAACTCGCTGCGCTCGGTCATGCCAGTCCCTCCAACTGGGGTGAGTCGGCGGCGGTGCCGGACGGTGGCACCGCGCCGACGCCGAAGAAGGCGCGCCGCCTCAGCTGCGCCCAGCGCCCGCCGGGACCCCGGTCGCGGCCCCGGACCTGGGCGCCGCTGACCTCGGTGCCGGCGTGCCGGGCCGCCTCGTGGGCCGCCTCCGGGAGCGACCGTACGCCTTCCGCGCCGGGGAACGAAGACCTGCGCTCCGCTCCGCTGCCCAGCGCGGAGAGCACGGTGGGCAGCAGCGCCGCCGCGGCCATCGCGTACCCCTCGGCGGACGGGTGGAACCGGTCCCAGGCGAACATCCGGCCCGGCTCGGCGGCGAACCGGGGACCGAGCAGGTCACCCAGGGAGACCGTCCAGCCGCCCGCCTCGACCACCGCGACCGTCTGGGCGGCGGCGAGCTGGCGGCTCCAGCGCCGGGCCAGCCAGCGCAGCGGGGGCTGGATCGGCCGGATCGCACCCAGGTCGGGGCAGGTGCCGACGACCACCGCGCAGCCGGCGGCCCGCAGTGTGCGCACGGCGTCGACCAGGTAGCGCACGGCGACCGCGGGCGGGGTCCGGTTGGTGACGTCGTTGCCGCCGATGAGGATCACCGCGACGTCGGGCTCGACCTCCAGGGCCGACTCGACCTGCGGCTTGAGGCCGGCGGAGAGGGAACCCACCACCGCGAACCGGTGCAGCCGGACCGGCCGGTGCAGCCGCCGGGACAGCCCGGTGGCCAGCAGCGCGCCGGGGGTCTCGCGGCGGCGGTGCACGCCGTAACCGGCGGCGGAGGAGTCACCGAGGATGACCATGGTGACCGGCGGGCCGGGGAACCGGGGGGCGTAGACGCCGTCGCAGCGTGGTGGGGGTGCCTCGGCCATCGGGATGGTGCGCCGGGCCTGCCGGGCCTGGCCGAGCAGCACCCCGCCGGTGGCGACGGTGGCCGCCACGGTGGCGCCCGTGCCGATCGCCGCCACCCGGGCGATCCGCCGGGCGCGCTGCCAGCCGGCGGGTGCGACGGAACCAGCGTCCCCCATGAGGTCGACATTATCGCGCCCCCACGACACCCGCTCTCCGATGATCGTCCGGCTGGGCGGGGACCGTTCTGGGTACTGCTACCGGTGGGCGGGCTTGCGCGCGCAGCGCACCCTGATCGAGCGGAAAGGGGCGACACGATGGGGAAGACGTTGAAGCGGAGCGCGGCCTTCACGGCACTGGCCCGGGCGCTGGCCGTGGGCGCGCGGGGCGGGCCGTCGCTGGGCGCCCGGCTGGCCGCGCTGCCCCGGATGATCCGGGCCACCGCGAAGGGTGAGTACGACGGCGGCCTGCGGCTGGCCCTGATGGCGGGGGCGACGGCGTACGTCGTCTCGCCGGTCGATCTGGTGCCGGAGGCCTTCCTGGCGATCTTCGGGCTGGTCGACGACGCGGTGATGGTGACCTGGCTGGCCGGCAGCGTGCTCGCCGAGACCGAGCGGTTCCTTCAGTGGGAGGCACGTCGCAGCTCCGTCATCCCCGGGCATGCGGTGCCCTGACGGCACGTACCCTGGGCGACGACGAACCGAAGTCTCCCGGCCGCCGTCGGCGGCGGCGCTACGAAGGGCACAACGAGGTGCAGTACTACGACAACGTCGTCGAGCTGATCGGCAACACCCCGCTGGTCCGCCTGCGCAACGTCACCGAGGGTATCCAGGCGACCGTGCTGGCGAAGGTGGAGTACGTCAACCCGGGCGGTTCGGTGAAGGACCGGATCGCGCTGCGCATGGTGGAGGACGCCGAGCAGGCCGGCATCCTCAAGCCGGGCGGCACGATCGTCGAGCCGACCAGCGGCAACACCGGTGTCGGCCTGGCCCTGGTGGCGCAGCTCAAGGGCTACAAGTGCGTCTTCGTCTGCCCCGACAAGGTCAGCCAGGACAAGCAGGACGTGCTGCGCGCGTACGGCGCCGAGGTGGTGGTCTGCCCGACCGCCGTGGCGCCGGAGGACCCGCGCTCCTACTACAACGTCTCCGACCGGCTGGCCCGGGAGATCCCCGGCGCCTGGAAGCCCAACCAGTACAGCAACCCGGCCAACCCGCGCTCGCACTACGAGACGACCGGCCCGGAGCTGTGGGAGCAGACCGGGGGAGAACTCACCCACTTCGTGGCGGGCGTCGGCACCGGCGGCACCATCTCGGGCATCGGGCGGTACCTGAAGGAGGCGTCCGAGGGCCGGGTGAAGGTCGTCGGGGCGGACCCGGAGGGCTCGGTCTACTCGGGTGGCACCGGCCGGCCGTACCTGGTCGAGGGGGTCGGTGAGGACTTCTGGCCGGAGACCTACGACCGGAGCATCGCCGACGAGATCGTCGAGGTCTCGGACAAGCAGTCCTTCGAGATGACCCGGCGGCTGGCCCGCGAGGAGGGGCTGCTGGTCGGCGGCTCCTGCGGGATGGCCGTGGTGGCCGCCCTGGAGGTGGCCCGCAAGGCCGGCCCGGACGACGTGATCGTGGTGCTCCTGCCGGACAGCGGCAAGGGCTACCTCTCCAAGATCTTCAACGACACCTGGATGGCCCGGTACGGCTTCCTGGACAACTCCGGCGCGGAGCCGACCGTGGCCGACGCGCTCGCCGGCAAGCCGGGCGGCCTGCCGGAGCTGGTGCACGTGCACCCGACCGAGACGGTCCGGGACGCGATCGACTACATGCGCGAGTACGGCGTCTCCCAGCTCCCGGTGCTCAAGGCCGAGCCGCCGGTGGTGACCGGCGAGGTGGCCGGCTCGATCGCCGAGAAGGACCTGCTCGACGCGCTCTTCACCGGCCAGGCGCACCTGCACGACACCATCGAGCGGCACATGGCCGAGCCGCTGCCGATGATCGGTGGCGGGCAGCCGGTCAGCGAGGCGGTCGCCCTGCTGGAGAAGGCCGACGCCGCGCTGGTGCTGGTCGACGGCAAGCCGAAGGGCGTGCTGACCCGGCAGGACCTGCTCGCCCACCTCGGCGCGCACTGATCCGACGTTTCTCGCCGAGGGCCGCTCCGGACGGGGCGGCCCTCGGCGCGTCCCTACAGCGGGCGGGCGTAGCGGAGCTGGGCGACCAGGGCGGGGCCGATCAGGTCGTCGCGCTGCTCGCCGGTGGCGGCCCAGCCGCCGCGCTCGTAGAAGCGCCGGGCCCGGGCGTTGTCCCGGAGCACCCAGAGCACCGCCCGGGACCAGCCGCGCGCCCGCATCGCGTCCAGCGCGTCGATCATCAGCGCCCGGCCGGTGCCCCGGCCCCGCTCGTCGGGGATGAGGTGGATCGCGTTGAGCAGCCCGGTCGCCGGGTCGTCCGCGTCGTCCGGCCCGAGATAGCTGAAGCCGACCAGCCGGCCGTCCCGCTCGGCCACGGTCATCCGATGGTCCGCGCCCTCCCAGGTCAGCCGCTCCACCCAGTACGCGCCCATCGCCTCCGGGGTCGGCTCGGCCAGCGCCTCCGCCGACAGGAACGACGAGTACGCCGCCACCCGGGACCGCTGGTGCAGCGCGCCGACCGCCATAAGATCGGCCTCGGTGGCGGGGCGTAGGGAGATCGTCACCCGGACGAGGCTACCCGGCGGGGCGGCACCGGCACGGTCATCAGGTCCTCGGCGATCACCAGCTCCCCGGTGAAGTGGGCGCGGGCCTCGTCGGCGAACCGGCGGGGGTCGGCGTACCGCTGGGAGAAGTGGGTGAGCACCAGGGTGCGTACCCCCGACTCGGTGGCCACCCGGGCGGCCTGGGCGGCCGTGAGGTGGCCGACCTCGGCGGCGAGCGCGGCCTCCGACTCCAGGAACGTCGACTCGATGACCAGCAGGTCGGCGTGCTCGGCGAGGGCGTACACCCCGTCGCAGAGCCCGGTGTCCATCACGAAGGCGAACCGCTGGCCGGGCCGGGTCACGCTCACCTCGTCCCGGGTGACGCGACGGCCGTCCAGGTCGAGGTGGCCGTCGCGGTGCAGCTTGCCGACGGCCGGACCGGCGATGCCGTACGCGGCCAGCCGCTCCGGCAGCATCCGGCAGCCGTCCGGCTCGACCAGCCGGTAGCCGTACGTCTCGACGGGGTGCCGCAGCCGGCGGGCCTCCAGCGTGCCGATGCCGAGAGTGATCCGCTGCCCGTCGGCGCCGATCGGCTCGACGGCCAGCTCGGCGGTCTCGTGGAAGCTCGACGCGTGCCGCAGCCGCTCGAAGTAGTCGATGCCGCCGGCCGGGAAGTGCACGGCCACCCGGTGCGGCACCCGGTCCAGGGAGAGCCGCTGGATCATACCGGGCAGGCCGAGGCAGTGGTCGCCGTGGAAGTGCGTGACGCAGATCCGGGTGAGGTCGGTGGCGGAGACGCCGGTGTGCAGCATCTGCCGCTGGCTGCCCTCGCCGGGGTCGAAGAGGAGCACCTCGTCGTCCCAGCGCAGCAGGTAGCCGTTGTGGTTGCGCTGCCGGGTCGGCGTCTGGCTGGCCGTTCCGAGCACCAGCAGCTCACGCATCGACACGGAACTTCCCCCGGATATGGTCGACCCCCGGGGCTTCCGCGCTCGCGCGCGGGCCGGCTGGACTGGGCCGGCACCCCGGGGGTCGGGTGGCTGTCGTGGTTTCGCCGCACCGCTGCCACACGGTCTCGACGATGGTTCCTTGCTGCCCGCCTCGCGGCGGACGATGTTTTCACTGTCGAGGACAGCGGCTAGCGGACAGCCACCTCACGAGTCCGATTGCTATACAAGTCTGGACCACCTCCTTTCCCGTGTACGGCCACGCTATCCACTTCCCGGCGCCACCGGCAACGGATTTCGATCACAGGTTCCGCGGCTGGCCGGTCGCGACGGCTGGCCGCCGGGTCGCGCTGCGGGCCCCGGCTCCGGGCCGGACCCCTCGCAGCTCGCTACAAACTTGATGACGTAGATGAATCGCCGCGTGGCGGGTGCCGGGCGCGCGGGGTGCCGGCCGGGGGGTGCCGGTTGCCGGGCGCGGGATGCCGGTTGCCGGGCGCCGCGCCATGGCTGCCGCGCCATGGCTGCCGCGCCATGGCCGCCGCGCCGCGGGCGGCCCGCGGCGAGCGGGGGAGTCGCCTGGTCACGGCGGGTGGGCGGGTCCGACGATTCGTTTATGTCATCAAGTTTGTAGCGTCGGGGTAGTGGGGTCCGGGGCCGCTTCGTCTCGGCCCGCCGAGGCCGACCGCGACGACGTCCCGGTCCGGGACCCGGCTCAGTCGATGCCGATCGGGCCCTCGCGCGGGCCCTCCTCGGAGGCCGGCTGGACGGCCAGGGACGGGAAGTCGGCCAGGTCGCCCTCCGGCTCGGCGTCCCACTCGGGGAAGACCAGCGGGCTCTGCAGATAGAGGCAGAGCAGCTGGGTGAGGTGCCGCAGGCCGTCGAGGTGGGTGCGCTCGTGGCCGTGGGTGGCGTCCACGCCGAACCCGAGCAGCGCCACCCGGGCGTGCGCGCCCGCCTCCACCGCCGCCGCCACGTCGGAGCGGTAGTAGTCGAAGACGTCCCGGACCAGGTCCACCCCGTGCTCGCGGGCGATCGAGGCCAGGTTGCGGGTCAGGTGGTAGTCGAACGGGCCCACCCCGTCGCCCATCGCCAGGGTGGCCGCGTCCTCGCGGGACTGCTGCCCGGGAGCGACCACCGCCGCGTCCACCGAGACGATCTCCGCCACGTCCGGGTCGAGGCCGTGACTGGCCCCGTGCCCGATCTCCTCGGTGACGGTGACCAGCAGGTGCGCGGTGACCGCCGGGGTGATCCCGGCGTCGACCATCGCCTTGAACGCGGTCAGCACCGCGGCCACCCCGGCCTTGTCGTCCAGGTGCCGGGACTTCACGTACCCGCTCGGGGTGATCGTGGGGTTGGCCAGCAGCGCGACGAAGTCGCCGGCGTCGACGCCGAGCGCGCGCAGGCCGGCCTCGTCCGCGACGGGCTCGTCGACCCGGACCTCGACCAGGTCCCAGCCGACGCCCTGGAGGTCGACCGCCTCGTTGTAGCGGTGTCCGCTGGCCTTCAGCGGCAGCACCTGGCCGGTGATCATCCGGTCCAGGTCGTCGGTGAAGATCCGCACGTGGGCGCCCTCGGCGAAGCGGGCGCTGTGCGTGCCGATCGGGTTGACCTCCAGCCGCCCGTTCTCCTTCAGCCGCTTGACCATGCCGCCGATGGTGTCGGTGTGCACCACGATCGCCCGGTCGGCGCCGGTCTCCCGGGGGCCGGGCAGGCTGGCGCTGAGCGCCCCGCGCCGGGTCAGCGTGGAGCCGATCCCGAGCGCGGAGAGCCGCTCGCCCACGTACTGCTGGATGTGGTCGGTACGCCCCGACGGGCTGGGGATCTCCAGCAGTTCCACCAGCACCTGGCGCAGGTAGTCGAGGTCGAGGTCGAGCGGTCGGGGATGGTGTGCGGTCATGCCCCTGAGCTTGCCGCACCGGCCGGCGACCAGAGCCGCTGCGGTGCCCTGGTGCCCGGGAAGAGCAGGTCGACGAAGCGTTCGGCGGTCGGCTGCGGCTCGTGGTTGGCCAGGCCGGGCCGCTCGTTCGCCTCGATGAACACGTGCTCCGGCCGGTCCGGGGCGGGGACCAGCAGGTCCAGGCCGGTGACCGGGATGTCCAGCGCCCGGCTGGCCGCCACGCATGCCTCCGCGATCGCCGGGTGCAGCTCGGCGGTCACGTCGTGGATGGTGCCGCCGGTGTGCAGGTTCGCGGTCCGGCGGACGGCCAGCACCTGCCCCTCGGGCAGCACGTCGTGCATCCGGTACCCCGCCTCGGCCACCACCTCGCGGGTCATGTCGTCGATCGGGATCCGGGACTCGCCGCCGGTGGCGGCGGCCCGGCGACGGCTCTGCCGTTCGATCAGCTCGGTGACGTCGTGCACCCCGTCCCCGGTGATCTGTGCGGGCCGGCGGACCGCGGCGGCGACCACCTCGTGGTCGATCACCACCACCCGCAGGTCCTCGCCCTCGCGCAGCTCCTCGATCAGCACGTCCGGGCAGAACCGGCGGGCCAGCTCGACGGCGGCGGTCAGCGCCTCCGGGGTACGCACCCCGACGGTGATCCCGTTGCCCTGCTCGCCCCGCGCCGGCTTCACCACGACCGGGCCGACGTCGTCGAGGAAGGCCAGGTCGTCGGGCTCGCCGGTGGCCGTCCGGCCGCGCGGCACGCGCAACCCGGCCTCGGTGAGGATCCGCCGGGTCACCCGCTTGTCGTCGCAGCGGCTCATCGCCACCGCCGAGGTCAGCTCCGACAGCGACTCGCGGGTGTGCACGGTCCGGCCGCCGTTGGACAGCCGCAGCTCGCCCCAGTGCGGGTCGGTGACCTCCACCCGGATGCCGCGCCGCATCGCCTCGTCCGCGACGATCTTCGCGTACGGGTTCAGCTCGTCGTACCCCTCCGGGGCGGCGGGCAGGAAGAGCCGCTCGTTGATCGGGTTCTTCCGCTTCACGCAGAGCGTCTGGGTGCGGTGGAAGCCGAGCCGCTCGTAGAGCCGGATCGCGCCCGAGTTCTCGGCCAGCACCGACAGGTCCACGTACGCCCGGCCCCGCTCGTCGAGCCGGTCGGCGAGCGCGGTGAGCAGCGCCTGGCCGGTGCCGGGCGGCGCGGTGTTGAAGTCCACGGTCAGGCACCAGAGGCTGGCGCCGCGCTCCGGGTCTGCGAAGACCGCGACGTGGTCCACCCCGGTGATGGTGCCGACCACCTCGCCGGTGGCGTCCTCCGCCACCAGGTGCAGGAACCGGTCGGTGCCGGCGTTCTCGACCAGCACCTCCACCGGCGCGGTGACCATGCCGTTGCGGGCGTAGATCCGGTTCACCGCCTCCGCGTCGTCGGCGTCGCGCAGCGGCCGGATGGTCAGGCCGGGCACCTCGTCGCCCCCGGTGGCGGCCGGCCGGTCCCCGCCCAGCGGCAGCCGGTACGTCAGCGACGGGTCGATGAACAGCTCGTCGGGCAGCCGGGAGACCAGCACGTGCGGGTCGCGCAGGTAGATGCAGATGTCCCGGGCGCCGGCCGCCTCGGAGCGCAGCACCTGGGCGACCGCCACCTGCTCGGTGAAGGTCTGCCCGAACACCAGCCGGCCCCAGCCGCAGTCCAGCACCACGCCGGCGGCCTCGGCCGGCTCCTGGCGGGGCTCGGCGGCACCCGGGGCGACCGGGTCACCGCCCGGGCCGACGCGTTCCCGACGCCGGCCCAGCACCCGTTCCCGGTCCGTCCGCGCGGTCCCGGTGGCGAGGGTGTCGGTCACGGTCAGTCGATTCCGTGGCTCTGGAGCCACATTTCCAGGAGTCCGAGTTGCCACAGCTTGTTTCCGTTCAACGGGGTCAGTTCGGCGTTCGGGTCGGCGACCAGCGCGTCCACGTACTCGGTGCGGAACAGGTCCCGGCGGCGGGCCGCGGGCGCGGTGAGCGCGTCGCGTACCCGGTCGAGGAGCTTGCCCTCCAGGTGGGTGAGGCCCGGCACCGGGAAGTAGCCCTTCGGCCGGTCGATGACCTCGTGCGGGAGGACCCGGCGGCCGATCTCCTTCAGCACGCCCTTGCCACCCTGGGCTAGCTTCAGCTCCGGCGGGCAGCTCGCGGCCAGCTCCACGAACTCGTGGTCGAGGAACGGCACCCGGGCCTCCAGCCCGTGTGCCATCGTCATGTTGTCGACCCGCTTCACCGGGTCGTCGGTGAGCATCACCTGGGTGTCGATCCGCAGGCCCGCGTCGACCGCGGTCTGCGCGCCGGGCCGGCCCAGGTGCGCGGCGACGAACTCGCGGGCCGGGTCGCCCTCGGCCAGCCACGCCGGGTTGAGCACCCGGGCCAGGCCGGCCGCGTCGCGGTCGAAGAACGCCTTCGCGTACGTCCCGACGGCCTGCTCCCGGTCCACGCCGGCCAGCGGCGGGTACCAGTGGTAGCCGCCCAGGATCTCGTCCGCGCCCTGACCGGACTGGACCACCTTGACGTGCCGGGCCACCTCCTGGCTGAGCAGCCAGAACGCCACACAGTCGTGGCTGACCATCGGCTCGCTCATCGCCGCGACGGCGGCCTCCAACGGCGGCAGCAGGTCGCCGGTGGGCACCCGGATCTGGTGGTGGTCGGTGCCGAAGGTCTTCGCGACCAGGTCGGAGTAGACGAACTCGTCGCCCTCCCGGCCGCCGACCGCGTCGAAGCCGATGGAGAAGGTGCCCAGGCCGGACTGGCCCTCGCCGGCCAGCAGCGCCACCACCAGGCTGGAGTCCAGCCCGCCGGAGAGCAGTACGCCGACCGGCACGTCGGCCACCATCCGGCGGCGCACGGCGGTGGTCAGCGACTCCAGCAGCGCGTCCTGCCAGTCCCGCTCGGTCCAGTCGGCCCGCTCGGCGGCCCGGCCGAAGGACGGGTCCCAGTAGACCCGCTCGCGGGTGGAGCCGTCCGCCTCGTACACCCGCACGGTCGCCGGGGGGAGCTTGGTGACGCCGCGCAGGATGGTCCGCGGCGGCGGCACGATGCTGTGGAAGCTCAGGTAGTGGGCGAGCGCCACCGGGTCGATCGAGGTGTCGATGCCGCCACCGGCCAGCAGGGCCGGCAGGGTGGAGGCGAACCGCACCGCGCCCGGGGTCTCGGCCAGGTAGAGCGGCTTGATGCCGAGCCGGTCGCGGGCCAGCACCAGCCGGCCGGTGTCCCGCTCGCTGATCGCCACGGCGAACATGCCGATCAGGTGGTCGACGAAGTCGAGGCCCCACTCGGCGTACGCCTTGACCACGACCTCGCTGTCGCCGGAGGAGAAGAAGCGGTGCCCCTTGGCCTGCAACTCCTCGCGCAGCTCGCGGTAGTTGTAGATGCAGCCGTTGAAGACGCCGGTGAGGCCGGCGGCCGCGTCGACCAGCGGCTGCCCGCTGGCGGCGGAGAGGTCGATGATCTTCAGCCGCCGGTGGCCGAGGGCCGTCGCGCCCTGCGACCACACGCCGCTGTCGTCGGGCCCTCGGTCACTCATCGTGGCCGCCATGCGCTCGACCGCAGCCACATCGGCGCGTGAGCCGTCACGACGGAACTCTCCCGCTAGTCCGCACATGCCAGGCAATGCTGCCAGAGGTTGTTGCAGTTCGCCTGTTGAGACGATGACAGTTGTGTGACGGATCGCTACAATGCGCCGCTACGTTGGGTCACCGGGTTGACCTCCTGGGATTCCCGCCCCTGGTGTCGGCGGATGCCGGAAATGAACCGGGCCCGGGGTGTGACAAACACCCCAGGCCCGGGAAACGGACATCCGCCTCGCTCAGCCGGCGGTACGGGCCACGCCGACCGGGCAGCTCAGCCCGTTGGGGCCGTGGTTGCAGTACCCGTTCGGGTTCTTGGTCGGCGCCAGATACTGCTGGTGGTACGTCTCCGCGAAGAAGTAGTCGCCCAGCGGGGCGATCTCCGTGGTGATCTCACCCTTGCCGGCCCGCGCCACGATCGGCGCGAACGCGTCCCGGGATGCCTGCGCGGTGGCGAGCTGCTCGTCGGTGGTCGTGTAGATCGCCGACCGGTACTGCGTACCGACGTCGTTGCCCTGGCGCATGCCCTGGGTCGGGTCGTGGTTCTCCCAGAAGACCTTGAGCAGGTCCTCGTAGCTGATCCGGCTCGGGTCGTAGACCACCTGGACCACCTCGGCGTGCCCGGTCATCCCCGAGCAGACCTCCTCGTACGTCGGGTTCGGGGTGCTGCCACCCGCGTAACCGGCCGACGTGGTGATCACGCCCGGCAGGGTCCAGAACAGGCGCTCGGCGCCCCAGAAACAGCCCATCCCGAAGACGGCCACCTGCGCGCCGGCCGGGAAGGGGCCCTTCAGCGAGGAGGGGAGCACCTCGTGCCGGTCGGCGACCGGCATCGGCAGGACCCGGCCCGGCAGGGCCTGGTCGGGGGTGGGCAGCTCGGCCTTCATGCGGCGAAGGAACACGGTGGAACTCCTCTCGTACCTCTCCCCGCCTGCAACACCGCCGGGTCCCGGTTCCTTACCCGCTCCACCGTCACTCAGCCGGGAACGGGTCGGACGGGTCAGGTGAGCGCGGCGGCGATCCGGTCGGCGTACCCGCGGGCCTCGCCGTCGTCGGCGTAGCGGGTCCGGGGCCAGAAGAAGCCGCGCAGGCCGTCGCCCTTGGTCCGCGGCACCACGTGGGTGTGCAGGTGCGGCACCGACTGGGACACCTTGTTGTTCATCGCCACGAACGTCCCACCGGCGCCCAGACCGGTCTCCACGGCCGCGCTCAACCGCTGCACCAGCCGGAAGTAGCCGGGCAGCGCCCCGGCCGGCAGCTCGGCCAGGGTCACCAGGTGGGTACGCGGCACCACCAGCACGTGCCCCTTGAACACCGGCCGGGTGTCCAGGAAGGCCACCCCGTCCGGCTCGTCGGCGACGGTGAACCCCGGCACCTCGCCCGCCACGATCCCGCAGAACACGCACCCGCTCATCCCGCCGAGGCTAGTACGACCGGCCGGGTCCGCACGGTCACGGCTCGTCGAGGTAGCTCTCCCACAGGTCGTCCGCAGGCGCGCCGGCAGGTCCGGTTTCGCCGCTCGCCAGTCGCTGCCGGATGTCTGCCTCCCAACGGGCAGCCCAGTCGATCAGTTGGCGGATCTCCTCGTCGCCCAGTCCGTAGGCGGCGAATGTCTGGTCGTCGAGCTCGTCGATGCCGCCGAGGCGGTCGGCCAGCTCCTCCAGCGAGAATCCCACGGTGTGCCGTGCTCCCAGAGCCTCCAGCTCGGGCCAGGTCAGTTGTCTGTGGGCGGCGTGGATGTCGATGTAGTCGCGGTGTGCCGCCCGGTCGTGCAGCGCCCTCACCTTGAGCCCGACGGCGTCCTCGAAGGCAAGGACCGGCCCGATGGTCAATGTCGCCGGTGGGCCGATGGCCTCCTTGAGTACGTCCACCTCGCAGCCGACGGGGCCGGAGGACACCAGCGGGCGAGCCATCCGGCCACCGGCCTCCAGGATCCGACAGTCAAAGCCCTGATCCGAGTACGCGTCCGCGAGTCGCTCGGCCACGAGCGGCAGCGGGAGCGCCGTCGCGGTGGCGAAGTCGATGTCCCGTGACGGGCGGGTGAGCAGATGATGGGCCGACAGCGCGTACCCTCCGGCCAGCACCAGCCCGAGGTCGTCGCCGGCGGCGAAGCCGATCCGGAGCAGCCGCCGGTGCAGCTCGTCCATGATCAGGCGGTGAGTTCCGGTAACCGGCGCTCCCACACCGCGACAACTCGACGGGCGGTCAGCCGGCGGATCCGAGGCCAGTCTCGACGAAACAGCGCGGCATTGACGTAGCGGACGATGTCGTCGAGTTGGCCGCAGTCCATCAGCGTTCGATAGAGCGTCAACCGCTGACGGGCATCCGCGACGTCGAATTCGGTGAGCCCCGACCACGCCAGCCGCAGCGGCAGGCGGACGGCGCCCTGGCTGGGGCCGCGGAGCAGCGACAGCGACGGCGGGATGCGGTCGGTGACACCGATCAGGCGGGACGGCAGCGGGGCGGGCGAGGTCACCGGCCCAGTATGGCGCAGCCGGGTGACGGAAACGGCGCTGTGACGCGCGCCAGGGTTCCACGCACTGGGACAGGACGGCGGACTAACGTCTCGGTCATGAGTCACGGCTTCGAGACGCTCGCCATCCACGCCGGCCAGGACCCGGAGGCCCGCACCGGCGCGGTGATCCCACCGATCTACCAGACCAGCACGTACGCCCAGGACGCCGTGGGCGCGCCCCGGCAGGGCTACGAGTACAGCCGCTCCGGCAACCCGACCCGCGACGCGCTCCAGGAGTGCCTGGCCGCGCTGGAGGGTGGGCCGGTGGCGCTCGCCTTCGCCAGTGGCCTGGCCGCCGAGGACACCCTGCTGCGGACCGTCTGCAAGCCCGGTGACCACGTGGTCATCCCGGACGACGCGTACGGCGGCACGTACCGGCTCTTCGCCAAGGTGGCCGAGCGCTGGGGGCTGGACTACACCCCGGCCAAGGTCTCCGACCCGGATGCGGTGCGCGCGGCGATCCGCCCCGGCAGCACCCGGATCATCTGGGTGGAGACGCCGACCAACCCGCTGCTCGGCATCGCCGACATCGCCGCGCTGGCCGCGGTGGCGCACGACGCCGGGGCGCTGCTGGTGGTCGACAACACCTTCGCCTCGCCGTACCTCCAGCAGCCGATCGCCTTCGGCGCGGACGTGGTGGTGCACTCCACCACCAAGTACGTCGGCGGGCACTCCGACGTGGTCGGTGGGGCCCTGATCGCCGCCGACCGGACCCTCGGTGAGGAGCTGCGCTACCACCAGAACGCGATGGGCGCGATCAACGGCCCGTTCGACGCCTGGCTGACGCTGCGCGGCATCAAGACCCTCGGCGTACGGATGGACCGGCACTGCGACAACGCCGAGCGGATCGCCGCCTACCTGGACGGTCACGCCAAGGTGGCCGAGGTGATCTACCCGGGCCTGCCCGCGCACCCCGGTCACGAGGTGGCGACCAAGCAGATGCGCCGGTTCGGCGGCATGATCTCGTTCCGCGCCGCGGGCGGCGAGGAGCACGCGGTGCAGATCTGCAACCGGGCGAAGCTCTTCGTGCTCGCCGAGTCCCTCGGCGGCGTCGAGTCCCTGATCGAGCACCCGGGTCGGATGACACACGCGAGCGCTGCCGGCTCGCCGCTTGAAGTTCCCGCCGATCTCGTGCGACTGTCTGTCGGCATCGAGACGGTCGACGACCTGCTCGCCGATCTGGAGCAGGCACTGGGCTGACCGCTGGCTGGGGAGGGTGGCAGTGCCGGAGATCATGCCGACGACCTGGGTGGGGGCGACCGCCAAGCAGATCGCCCGGGGCGTACGCCGGGGCGACGTCTCCGCCACCCAGGTGGTGGCCGACCACCTCGACCATCTCGCCCGGGCCGACGCCGACCTCGCCGCGTTCCGCGCGGTACGCGGCGGGGAGGCGATCACCGAGGCGGAGAAGGTCGACGAGCAGGAGGACCTGGCCAACCTGCCGCTGGCCGGGGTGCCGGTGGCGGTCAAGGAGAACACCCCGGTGGCCGGGCTGCCCACCTGGAACGGGTCGGCTGCCGTGCGTACCGCCGTGGCGGAGTCCGACCACGAGGTGGTCCGCCGGCTGCGCGGCGCGGGCGCGGTGATCCTCGGCGTCACCCGGATGCCGGAGCTCGGCCTCTGGGCGCTCACCGACGACGACTCCGGGGTGACCCGCAACCCGTGGGACCCGTCGCGTACCCCCGGTGGCTCCTCCGGCGGCGCGGCCGCCGCGGTGGCCGCCGGGCTGGTGCCGATGGCGCACGGCAACGACGGCTTGGGCTCGATCCGCATCCCGGCGGCCTGTTGCGGCCTGGTCGGGCTCAAGCCCGGCCGGGGCGTGGTGCCCTGCCAGCTGGGCGCGGACGACTGGTTCGGCCTCACCGAGCACGGCATGCTGACCAGCACCGTCGCCGACGCGGTGGTCGGTTTCTCGGTGCTCGCCGGGCGTCGCCCGGAGAAGCTGGTCCCGCCGCCCCGGCTGCGGGTCGGTGTCTCGCTGCGCTCGCCGGTGCGCGGCGTCACGCCGGACGCCCCGAACCGGGACGCGGTCGCCGCCGCCGGCCGGCTGCTGGCCGCCGCCGGGCACGACACCGTCCCCGCCGACCCGGTCTACCCGACCCGGCTCGGCCTGCAGGGCATCGCCACCTGGTTCGCCGCGGCCGCCGCCGACGTGCAGGCCGCCGGGGTGCAGCGGCGCGACCTGCAACGGCGCAGCCGCCGGCACGTGGCGCTCGGCGAGTGGGCGCAGCGCCGGGGATACGTGCGCGAGGCCGACCGGGCCGCCTGGCGCGAGCGGTCGGTGGGCTTCTTCGCCGACCACTCGGTCGACCTGCTGCTCACCCCGGCGCTGGCCGGCCCGCCGCCGGAGGCCGCCGGCTGGTCGGGACGCTCCTGGACGGCCAACATGAAGGCCAACATCCGGTACGCCCCGTACGCCGCGCCGTGGAACATCGCCGGCCTGCCGTCCATCGTGGTGCCGGTGGGCCGTCGACCGGACGGGCTGCCGGTGGCCGTGCAGTTCGTCGGGCCGCCCGGCTCGGAGCTGCTGCTGCTCGGCGTCGCCGGCCAGTTCGAGCTGGAGGCCCCCTGGCAGCGGCACGCCCCCGGGTATCCCCGCCTCGGAACGGGGTCGCCGGCCCACGCGTGATCGTCTACCGTGTGCGCGACTTCACGCGCGCACCCGGGGGACGACGATGCAGTGCCAGACCTGCGGGGACCCGACGTCCCCGGCCTTCGAGGAGTGTCAGCGCTGCGGCACGCGCCGCGGGCAGCCGGCGGTCGACCCCGGCGTACCCGTCCACGGCCTCCGGGGCCTCGGGGTGGCCGCCTCGATCGCGGTCGGCGCGGCCACGCTGCTCTACCTGCCGGTCGGGCTCTTCCCGCTGGTCGGGGTGCGGATGGCCCGCAGCGCGGCCGAGCAGGGCGACCGGGACGTGCTGCTCGGCGCGGTGCTGGCCGAGGCGCTGCTCTCGGTGCCGTACCTGCTCGCCCTGCTGACCGCCGCCACCCTGGTGATCATCTGGAGCTGGCGGGCGCGCAAGAACCTGGACGCGTTCCCGGGCGTGCACCCGACGACGAGCGCGGGCTGGGCGATCGCCGGCTGGCTGGTGCCGCTCGCCAACTTCGTGGTGCCGGCGCGGCTGCTGGCCGAGCTGTCCCGGGCCGGCCGCTGGCGGCGGGCCACCCCGCTGGTCGGCGTCTGGGCGGTGGCCTGGCTGGTGTTCGGCCTCGGCGACCGGATCGTCAGCCGGCTGGAGAGCCAGCGGTACGAGCGGTTGACCGAGTGGCCCCGCAACGACGAGGAGTTCGCCACCTACGTCGACTTCTACGAGGGGGCGCTGGGTGCCCGTCTCGTCGTGCTGCTGGCCTGCCTGGTCGCCGGCGTCACGCTGATCCTGCTGGTCCGGCAGATCACCGCCGCCCAGCAGGACCGGATCGCCCGGGCCGCGCCGGCCCGCCCGGCCTGGCTCGCTCCCGCCGGCTACCCGGCGGCTGCCTGGGGTAACCCCGGACCCGCCTTCGCTCACCCCGGTCCCGCCTCCGGTCACCCGGTCCCGGCCGCCGGTCACCAGGCGCCTGTCCCCGGTCACCCGGCGCCGGTTCCCGGGACCCCCGTGGCACCCGGCCAGGCCGCCCCGGCGCAGCCGGTGACCGGGCCGTCGCCGCAGGTGGCCGCCGATCCGTTGGCGGCGTCGCCGCAGGTTCCCCCGGGGGCGGGTGGCACGATCGGGGCATGACGGAACTGGTCGGTCTCGCCGACGTACGAGCCGCGCGGGAACTGCTCGCCGGCGTCACCCGGACCACCCCGCTGGAGCCCTCCCGGCCGCTCAGCGCCGCGCTGGGCGGACCCACCTGGCTCAAGTGCGAGAACCTGCAACGCGCCGGCTCGTACAAGGTGCGCGGGGCGTACGTGCGGATCTCCCGGCTCTCCGCCGAGGAGCGGGGCCGGGGCGTGGTCGCGGCGAGCGCCGGCAACCACGCCCAGGGCGTCGCGCTCGCCGCCGGCCTGGTCGGCACCCGTGCCACCGTCTTCATGCCGGTCAACGCCCCGCTGCCGAAGGTCGCCGCGACCAAGGGGTACGGCGCGTCGGTGGAGCTGGTCGGCAACAACGTGGACGAGTCGCTGGTCGCGGCGCAGACCTTCGCCGAGCGGACCGGGGCCGTCCTGATCCACCCGTTCGACCATCGGGACGTCATCGCCGGCCAGGGCACGGTCGCGCTGGAGATCCTGGAGCAGTGCCCGGAGGTGAAGACGATCGTCACCGGGGTTGGCGGCGGCGGCCTGGTCTCCGGGATCGCGGTGGTCGCCAAGGCACTGCGCCCCGACGTACGGGTGATCGGCGTGCAGGCGGCCAGCGCCGCCGCCTTCCCGCCCTCGCTGCGGGCCGGCGAGCCGGTGCGGTTGCCGTCGTTCTCGACGATCGCCGACGGCATCGCGGTGGGCCGCCCGGGCGAGCTGACCTTCACCCACGTCCGGAAGCTGGTCGACGAGATCGTCACGGTGGCCGAGGAGGACATCTCCCGGGCGCTGCTGATGCTGCTGGAGCGCGGCAAGCAGGTGGTGGAACCGGCCGGCGCGGTGGGGGTGGCCGCGCTGCTGGCCGGGGTCGTGGAGGTGGAGGCGCCGGTGGTGGCGGTCCTCTCCGGCGGCAACATCGACCCGCTGCTGATGCTGCGGGTGATCGAGCACGGGCTCGCCGCCGCCGGCCGCTACCTGCGGGTCACCGTGCGGTGCAGCGACCGGCCGGGCCAGCTCGCCTCGCTGCTCGCCGAGATCGCCGAGCACCGGGCCAACGTGGTGGACGTGGAGCACCAGCGGGCCAACCCGCACCTGCGCCTCGGTGAGGTGGAGGTCGCGCTCTCGGTGGAGACCCGCGGTGTCGAGCACTCGGACACCTTGATCAGCGCCCTGCGGGCCAGCGGCTACCAGGTGGTCTTCGCCGCCGAGCAGTGATCCGACGTCCCGGGCCGCTACGACGCGACCGCCCCGGCCGGCAGGCCGGGGCGGTCGGTGTGGCAGGGGTCCCGACCGGCCTGTCAGCCTCGGTCGGGGTCGGGTCCGGCCGTGCGGCGCGGGCCCGGGACGTCGCCGGTCAGCCGGCGAACGGCTCGAACTTGACCACCGTCACCTTGATGTCGGCACCACTGGGGGCCGTGTAGGTGCAGGTCTGACCCGCCTTGCCGCCCAGGATCGACTTGCCGAGCGCGGACTCGGGGCTGTAGACGGTGAGGTCGGTGGTGGAGGCGATCTCGCGGGAGCCGAGCAGGAAGGTCTCGGTGTCGTCGGCGTCGTCGTCGAAGTAGATCGTCACGACCATGCCGGGCGAGACCACGTCGGCGGTCGGCGCCTCGCCCACCTGGGCGGTCCGGAGCAGTTCCTTGAGGTAGAGGATGCGCCCCTCGGCCTTGCCCTGCTCCTCGCGGGCGGCCTGGTAACCGCCGTTCTCGCGCAGGTCGCCCTCCTCGCGCCGGGCGTTGATCTCGGCGGCGATGACCGGGCGGTTGGCGATGAGCTCGTCGAGCTCGCCCTGCAGGCGGTCGTACGCGTCCTGGGACAGCCAGGTGGCGGACGCCGCGTTGCCGTTCGTGGACACAGGCGGTCTCCTTGGTTGTGCGGGCTGGCTGACAGGTGAACTACCAAGTTACCAGTGCCGGGCACGTCAGCGTGATGCCGAACACCCCTGGTGCCGGCCCTGCGGGGCCGCTGCCCGGTCCACCTGCCGGGAAGGGAGTCTCAGCCGGCCGGCCGGCAGCGGAGCACCTCGCCGATGAACGGGCGGGCGGTGGTGGGCACCTCGTGCCGGGCGGTCACGTGCCGCCGGCCGGGTCCGGCGGTCACCGTGACCTCGCTGTGCCCGACCTCGGCCCCGTCGTGCGCGCGGGCGCGCAGCAGGCAGGTGGCCGAGCCGCCCGGCGGCACGGTGACCCGGAAGTCGACCAGCACCCGGCTGTCGGTGATCCCGGTGTAGGTGATCACCTCGGCCCGGTAGTCGGGGTCGCCGTACTGGCTGTAGAGCTTCGCGGCGCCGAGCCCCAGGGCGGCCAGCAGGGCCACCACCAGCAGGGCGCGCAGCACCGGCCGGCGGCGTCCCGGCTCGCGGCGGCGGCCGTACCGCCCGGGCGGGAAGACCGGGGCCCCGGGGTTGACTGTGGCGTGCGTCTCGCTCACCGGCGGGTATCTCCTGGCGTTGTTGTCGGCGGCATCGGCAAGAATGGCAGAGTCCATCTTCCCAGCCCGGCGCTGAGCCAAGGATGGCAGGTCGGCCCGGCGGTCGGCCGGCCCGCACGGGGGTGCCGCGGGCGCGGGGGGAGATTCCGGCAGGTCAGCCGGTCCGGCCCGGAACGGGCCGGGTCCGGCCGGCGCAGACGAGGAGTGCCGAAGGTGGCAGAGCAGCTGCGGCTCATGGCCGTGCACGCCCATCCCGACGACGAGTCGAGCAAGGGCGCCGCGACCATGGCGAAATACGTCGCGGAGGGGGTCGACGTCCTGGTCGTCACCTGCACCGGCGGCGAGCGGGGGAGCGTGCTCAACCCCAAGATGGACCGCCCGGACGTCTGGGCCAGCATCGGCGAGATCCGCCGCGCCGAGATGGACGCGGCGCGGGCGATCCTCGGCGTGGAGCAGGCCTGGCTCGGTTTCGTCGACTCGGGGCTGCCCGAGGGCGACCCGCTGCCGCCGCTGCCCGAGGGCTGCTTCGCCCTCCAGGACGTCGACGAGGCCGCCGCCCCGCTGGTGCGGCTGATGCGCCAGTTCCGTCCGCACGTGGTCACCACGTACGACGAGGAGGGCGGCTACCCGCACCCGGACCACATCATGACCCACAAGGTGACCGTCGCCGCGTTCGAGGCGGCCGGCGACCCGGGCCGGCACCCGGAGCTGGGCGAGCCCTGGCAGCCGCTCAAGCTCTACTACGACGTCGGCTTCTCCCGGGCCAAGATCATGGCGCTGCACGAGGGCATGCTCGCCGCCGGCCTGGAGTCGCCGTACGGCGACTGGATGAAGCGGTGGGAGGACCGCCCCGACAAGGGGCAGCGCATCACCACCCGGGTCGACTGCGCCGACTACTTCCCGGTCCGCGACGACGCGCTGCGCGCCCACGCCACCCAGATCGACCCGGACGGCTTCTGGTTCCAGGTCCCGATGGACCTGCAGCGGCGGGCCTGGCCGACCGAGGACTTCCAGCTCGCCCGGTCGCTGGTCGACAGCCCGCTGCCCGAGTCGGACCTGTTCGCCGGCGTACGCGAGACGGCCCGTGCCCGCTGATCCGGCGGCGGGCTACCCTGGTGGTCAGCCGCACATCGGAGGAACACCATGCTGACCACCGCCCAGGTGCTCGCGGAGAACAACTTCGGTGACACCCGCACGGGTGGTCTGGCCGGTCCGATGGGCCTCTTCCTCATCATCGCGCTGGCCACCGTCACCGTTCTGCTCATCCGCAACATGAACGCCCGGCTGCGCCGGCTGCCCGACCGGTTCCCGCCCCAGTCGGGTCCCGTCGAGCAGACGCGGGTCGAGACGACAGTCGTCGATCCGACAGACGGCACCGCCGCGCAGGAATCACCGACAATCACCCCCAACCGCTCCCAGCAGCGCCGGAACGGGTAGTCGGCACGTGAATCACGCCCGAGTCGGTGGTCGCCCCCTGTTGCGACCACCGGCTTTGGCTTAGCCTTCCGCCGGGGGACCAAAAGTCCCTGAGCCGTGCGCGGAAGGGGGGCGCCGATGTCCATGGCAGCAGTCGCCACCCGGCGTGCCCTCGGACCGCCGGCGGACGGGGTCGGCCGGTGACCTCCGGCAGGGAGGGCCAACCCCCGGATCGGCCCGGCCGCGACGGCACGTCGAGCGGAGTGCTGCTGGTGACCGCCGCCGTCGCGGTCACCGCGCTGGCGGCCGCGGTGCTCGGCCTCACCGTCCCCGCGGCCCTGCCGCCCGACGACCCGCTGCCGGCACCCGCCCGCTTCGGGCTGGCGGTCGCCGCCTTCGCCGTCGCCCAGCTCGCCCGGCTGCGCTTCCGGACCGCCTCCGGGATGGTCAGCATCACCTGGGGCGAGGCGGCCCTCATCGTCTGCCTCTACCTCGTCCCGGCCGGCTGGCTGCCGGCGGCGGCGCTGCTCGGCGCGGGTGCCGCGTGGACCGGGATGTCGCTGGTGAGCGACCGTCGGCCGGCCCTGGAACTGGTCCGCATCGCCGGGTCGCTCACCGCCGCCACCGCGCTCGCCGCGGCGGTGGCCGGCGTACTCGGCCGACCCATGCTGGCCGCCCCCACCCCCGAGCTGGCCGTGGCGCTGGCCGCCGGCTCGGTGACCTACCTGCTGACCACCGCCTGGTTGGGCAGCGTCACGCTCGCGCTGCGGCACGGCATCCCGATCGGCCCGCCCCTGCTCGCGGCGCTGCGGGGCAAGCTGCTGATGTTCGTCGGCAACGTGGCGGTCGGCCTGGTGGTGGTGACGCTGCTGGAGATCGACGCCCGCTGGCTGCTGCTCCTGCCGCCACCGCTCTGGTTGCTCCAGCAGACCTACCGGCACCGGCTCCGCGCCGATCAGGAACGGCGCACCTGGCGGGCGTTCGCCGAGGCCACCGCCGCGCTCAACCAGCTCGACGAGCGCGGGGTGGCGACCGCGGCGGTGACCGGCGCCCTCGGGCTCTTCGGCGCCGAACTGGTCGAGGTGGACGTGGCGCGGGGCGACGGCCGGTGGCGGCGCTACCGGGCGGACACCGGTGGTCAGGTCCGCGACCGCGAGGCGCCGCCCCCGGCCGCCGCCGAGTC
This sequence comes from Micromonospora auratinigra, assembly GCF_900089595.1. Classification (GTDB taxonomy): domain Bacteria; phylum Actinomycetota; class Actinomycetes; order Mycobacteriales; family Micromonosporaceae; genus Micromonospora; species Micromonospora auratinigra. The sequence goes on from NZ_LT594323.1 coordinate 5,941,865, forward strand.
GGGCGACCAGGAGCTGGTGCGCCTGCTGACCGTGGGCAGCGTCGAGGTGGGACAGCTGCACGTGCACTTCCCCCGGTCCGCCCCGCCCAGCGTCCGGGAGCGTGACGCCGTCGCCGCGTTCGGCGACGCGCTGGCCGCCGCCCTGCACGACGCCGCGACCCACCGTGAGCTGCGGCTGGTCACCGCCCGCTCGTCGTACGAGGCGGTGCACGACCAGCTCACCGGGCTGCTCAACCGGGCCGCCATGCTGGCCCGGGGCGACCAGTCGTTGCGCCAGCTCGCGCACGACCACCCGGTGGCGCTGCTGCTGCTCGACGTCAACCAGTTCAAAGAGGTCAACGACACGCTCGGGCACGCCGCCGGGGACCAGCTGCTGCGGCTGACCGGGAACCGGTTGGCCGCGCTGGTCCGTCCCGGTGACCTGCTCGGCCGGCTCGGCGGCGACGAGTTCGCGCTGCTGCTGACCGCGGTCCCGGTGCTCGACGACCGCACCGCCCCGATCGCGTACGCGCTGCGCCAGGCCCGGGAGATCGCCGAGCGGCTGGCCGCGCCGACCGAGGTGGCCGGGGTGCGGATGTCCGTCGAGGTGGCCGTCGGGGTGGTGGTCGCCGACGCCGGCACCGCCGACATGACCGAGCTGCTGCGCCGGGCCGACATCGCGATGTACCAGGCCAAGGAGGGTGGCGGCAGCGTCGCCGCGTACGACAGTTCCCGGGACGCGGCGAGCACCGACCAGCTGGCGTTGCTGGCGGAGCTGCGGGAGGCGCTGGAGGCCGACGACCAGCTGGTGCTGGCCCTGCAACCGGCGGTGGACCTGGCCACCGGCGCGCCGACCGGGGTGGAGGCGCTGATCCGCTGGCGGCACCCCCGGCGGGGCTGGCTCGGCCCGTCCGACTTCATCCGGCCGGTGGAGCACAGCGAGCAGCTCGGCAGCTTCACCCGGTACGTGCTGGACAAGGCCCTCGCGGTGGCCGCCGGCTGGGCCCGCGACGGGCTCGACGTGCCGATCTCGGTGAACCTGTCGGCCCGCAGCCTGCTCGATCCGCGGCTGCCGGCCGAGATCGGCGACGCGCTGCGCCGGCATCAGGTGCCGCCGCACCGGCTGGTCCTGGAGATCACCGAGACAGTGGTGATGAGCGAGCTGGAGATCATCGACGAGGTGCTCGCCACCCTGCGGTCGATGGGGGTGCAGTTGGCCGTCGACGACTTCGGCACCGGCTTCTCGTCGCTCACCTTCCTCACCCGCATCCCGGTGGACGAGCTGAAGGTCGACCGGTCCTTCGTGATCCGGATGGCCGAGTCGCCGGAGGCGGCGGCGATCGTGCGGACCACCGTCGGGCTCGCCCACGAGCTGGGGCTACGGGTGGTCGCGGAGGGCGTGGAGACGGCCGAGCAGCGCACCGCGCTGGCGGAGTTGGGCTGCACCGCCGCCCAGGGCTACCACTTCTTCAAGCCGATGCCGGCCGACAAGATCGGGGCGGTGCTGGGGTCGCTGCGGGACAACGCCCAGCGCAACGTCTTCCCGCTGCGCGCCGACGGCGCCTCCTGACCTGCCCTGATCCGAATCGGACGGGACAGACGAATCACCATCACCTGCCCTAGTCTCGATCGAGCAGCGCGGATGCCCAACGGGGGTGTCGCACCGCGCTCAGCTCTGTCGAAGGGGCGACATGATCTCCACTCGTAGACGTACTCTCCTCGCCGCCGCGCTCACCGTCGCGGCCACCGCCTGGGGCGCGCTCGCCGCGGTCGGGCCGGCGCATGCCATGGACACCCAGGCCGTCCGGGACGGCTCGCTGACGCTGAGCGGTGACCCGGGGGACCCGATCACCGACGGTGGCACTTACTCGTTCTCCACCGCGGCGGGCAACGCGATGAACGTCACGGCCTTCCACAACTCGATCAATCTTCGATTCTGGGACCCGACGTACAGCTACCAGAGCATCACCTTCGCGCTGCCCACCACCCAGTCCTTTGCGGTCGGGAGCTATCCCGACGCCACCAACCAGACGTACGAGAGTGACCGGCCCGGGCTCTCCCTGCCGAACCTGACCGGCGGGTACTGCGGCACGGCGACCGGCTCGTTCACGATCACCGACCTCGTCTGGGGCCCGCACGACTATCTGGAGAAGTTCGACGCCACCTTCGAGCAGCACTGCACCGGGACGACCGGGTCGGCCCGCGGTGAGGTGCACATCCAGAACCCGCCCCCGCCGCCGGTGCTGACGATCGGCGTCGAGCTGGCCGACTCCGGCACCATCTCGGCGCGCAGTGGGGACGCGGTCGTGCACGGCACGGTGACCTGCTCGCAGCCGGTGACGATCTACCTGGAGGGGGAGTTCACCCAGGGGCCGGCGGGTCGGCAGGCCAGCGGGGTGTACCGGGCGGAGGCGGCATGCACGCCGGGCGGGCCGGTCCCGTGGACGGCGTCCGTCCCGACGTACACCGAGGTGGCCTGGCGGCAGGGTGACGTGAGCGTGCCGGTGCGGGCCTACACCTACGAACCGTTCTACCTCTTCTGGGTCAACGCCGAGGACAGCGGCGTGGTCCGGCTGCGCAAGGGCTGACCGGCGTTCCGGCCGCGCCCCGACCCACGGGGCGCGGCCGGGACCCCGACTCAGCCGCGCGGCAGCACGTCGTCGAGGACGGCCGGCAGGGCCGCCCAGTCCGCGGAGGCGATGCTGGCGTGCGCGCGGGCCAGCTCGGCCACCCGGGCCGCGGCGGCGTCGGCGTCACCGGCCGGCACCGCCGGGGCGACGTTCTGCGCGTCGGTCATCACCAGCAGGTAGTGGTTGGCGTCGTACCAGGCGGTGTCGATGCCGCCGGTGACGTACGCCGAGGCGTCACCGTCGAAGAGCACGAACCAGGGGCGCAGGCTCGCGTCGGCGTACCGGCTGCGGGGGTCGCCGGCCTGGGCCCGGTGCACGGCGGGGAAGGCGCGGGCGGTGCCGAGCGTGCCGGCGGCGGCGAGCCCGGCCAGGTGGCGGGCGTACTCGACGTCGGTCCAGAGGGTGTCGGTCGGGTTGCCCTCCTCGACGGTGCCCGGGATCAGCTCGACGATCACCCGGCCGGCGAGCCGGGCGCGGGTGGGCCAGGCGTCGGCGCGGGCGGCGGCGTCCAGGCTGGCGTACCCGCCGAGCAGTTCGGCCGGGCGGAAGGCGGCCGCGCCCAGGTGGGCCGCGAGCGTCGCGTCGAGCTGGGCCGGCCCCTGGCCGGTACGGCTGCTGAAGCCGGTCTTCAGCTCCAGCTTGAGCACCAGCGGCCCGGCGGTGGGGTGGGCGGCCAGCCAGATCCGGATGTCGTCCAGGCAGTGCTCCAGGTTCTTGTTCCGGGTGCCGGTGTAGAGCTGGCTCGCGTCGGTGGCGGCCACGCAGTTGTTGTCGTTGCCGAGCGGGTTGGAGTGGCTGACCCGCCACTGCCGGGTGAGCACGTCCGGCCAGACGTCCAGCTCGATCAGGCCGGCCCGGGAGTCGAGCGCCTGGGCGAGGTAGGTGTACGTGCCACGCTCGTACGCGTTGTGCACGCCGACGGCGGTGGCCGCCGAGGCCCGGGTCTCCGGCGGGACCGCCGCCGACGCGGGCGGCGGGGCGATGATGGTGGCGGCCAGCACCGTGCCGGCGAGGGCGAGCAGGGCGGGGAGTCTGCGCATGCCGTCTCCTTCGGACGGCCCGCCGACGGTCGTCGACGGGCATGCGCAAGATTCAAATAGATCCGGGTGAATAAAGGAAGCCGTCTGGGTGACCGCGCGGCGGCGTCGGCCCGGGCTGGATATGGTCGTCGGGTGAACCGACTCGCCGATGCCACCTCGCCCTACCTGCTCCAGCACGCGGAGAACCCGGTGGACTGGTGGCCCTGGTGCGACGAGGCGTTCGCGGAGGCGAAACGGCGCGACGTGCCGGTGCTCATCTCGGTCGGCTATGCCGCCTGCCACTGGTGCCACGTGATGGCGCACGAGTCGTTCGAGAACGAGGCCGTGGCCCGGCTGATGAACGACGACTTCGTCTGCGTCAAGGTGGACCGCGAGGAGCGGCCCGACGTGGACGCCGTCTACATGACCGCCACCCAGGCGATGACCGGGCAGGGCGGCTGGCCGATGACCGTCTTCGCCACCCCGGACGGCACCCCGTTCTTCTGCGGCACGTACTTCCCCCGGCCCAACTTCGTCCGGCTGCTCGGCTCGGTCGCCACCGCCTGGCGGGACCAGCGCGAGGCCGTGCTGCGCCAGGGCGCCGCCGTGGTCGAGGCGATCGGCGGCGCCCAGGCCGTCGGCGGGCTCACCGCCCCGCTCACCGCCGACCTGCTCGACGCCGCCGCGGCGCAGCTCGCCCAGGAGTACGACGAGACGAACGGCGGTTTCGGCGGGGCGCCCAAGTTCCCGCCGCACATGAACCTGCTCTTCCTGCTGCGGCACCACCGGCGCACCGGCTCGCCCCGGAGCCTGGAGATCGTCCGGCACACCGCCGAGGCGATGGCCCGCGGCGGCCTGCACGACCAGCTCGCCGGTGGCTTCGCCCGCTACTCGGTGGACGGGCACTGGACCGTGCCGCACTTCGAGAAGATGCTCTACGACAACGCGCTGCTGCTGCGGGTCTACACCCAGCTCTGGCGGCTCACCGGGGACCGGCTGGCCCGCCGGGTGGCCCGGGACACCGCCCGCTTCCTCGCCGACGAGCTGCACCGGCCGGGGGAGGGCTTCGCCTCCGCGCTGGACGCGGACACCGAGGGCGTGGAGGGGCTCACCTACGTCTGGACCCCGGCCCAGCTCGTCGAGGCGCTGGGCGAGGAGGACGGTCGCTTCGCCGCCGACCTGTTCGAGGTGACCGACGACGGCACCTTTGAGCACGGCAGCAGCGTGCTGCGGCTGGCCCGGGACGTGGACGACGCCGACCCGGCGGTCCGGGCCCGCTGGCGGGAGGTGGTCGGCCGGCTGCTCGCCGCCCGCGACACCCGCCCGCAGCCGGCCCGCGACGACAAGGTGGTGGCCGCCTGGAACGGTCTGGCGATCACCGCCCTCGCCGAGTTCCAGCAGGTCGCGGCCCTGTACGCGTCCCGGGACGACGAGGATGCGAACCTGATGGAGGGCGTGGTCATCGTCGCCGACGGCGCGATGCGCGACGCCGCCGAGCACCTGGCGGCCGTGCACCTGGTGGACGGCCGGCTGCGCCGGGTGTCCCGGGACAAGGTGGTCGGCGAGCCGGCCGGCGTGCTGGAGGACTACGGCTGCGTGGCCGAGGCGTACTGCGCGCTGCACCAGCTCACCGGCGAGGGGCGGTGGCTGCGCCTGGCCGGTGAGCTGATCGATGTGGCGCTGGCCCGGTTCGCCGCCCCGGACGGCGGCTTCTACGACACCGCCGACGACGCCGAGCGGCTGGTCACCCGGCCCGCCGACCCCACCGACAACGCCACCCCGTCGGGCCGGTCCGCGATCGTCGCGGCGCTGGTCGCGTACGCGGCGCTGAGCGGGGAGACCCGCTACCGGGAGGCGGCCGAGGCGGCCCTGTCGACCGTCGCGCCGATCGTCGACCGGCACGCCCGGTTCACCGGGTACGCGGCCACCGTCGGCGAGGCCCTGCTCTCCGGGCCGTACGAGATCGCCGTGGTGACCGACGACCCGGAGGGTGACCCGCTCGTCGCGGCGGCCCGTCGGCACGCTCCGCCCGGAGCCGTGCTGGTGGCCGGGCGCAGCGACCAGCCGGGGGTGCCGCTGCTGGCGGACCGGCCGGCGCTGGACGGGCGCTCCACCGCGTACGTCTGCCGGGGTTTCGTCTGCCGACGGCCGGTGACCTCGGTCGACGAGCTGGTCGCCGAGCTGGGCTGAGCCGGCGGATCGCCGCCGTCGAGACGGGTCGGCCCTGCGCAAACCGGGCCGGCCGGCCCGGATAGGCTGGCGGCGCTATGGACTCCCGTACCGGACTCCCCGTCGTGGGCATGGTGGGCGGCGGCCAGCTGGCCCGGATGACCCACCAGGCCGCCATCGCCCTCGGCCAGTCGCTGCGTGTGCTCGCCCTCGCCCCGGACGACGGGGCCGCCCTGGTCGCGGCCGACGTCCAGTACGGCGACCACACCGACCTGGCCGCACTGCGTACCTTCGCCAAGGGCTGCGACGTGGTCACCTTCGACCACGAGCACGTGCCGAGCGAGCACATCCGCGCCCTCGCCGCGGAAGGGGTGAAGCTCTTCCCGCCGGCCGACGCGCTGCTGCACGCCCAGGACAAGCGGGTGATGCGCGAGCGGCTGGGCGCGCTGGGCGCCCCGAACCCGGCCTGGCGGCCGGTGGAGGCCCCCGCCGACCTGGTCGCCTTCGGTGACGAGGCCGGCTGGCCGGTGGTGCTGAAGGCGGCCCGGGGCGGCTACGACGGCCGGGGTGTCTGGATGGTGGACGACGCCGGGCAGGCCGCCGAGCTGGCCGCGACGTTGCTCGCCGGGGGTACCCCGCTGATCGTCGAGGAGCGGGTGGCGCTGCGCCGGGAGTTGGCCGTGCAGGTGGCCCGCTCGCCGTTCGGGCAGGTCGCCGCGTACCCGGTGGTCGAGACGGTGCAGCGGGACGGGATCTGCGTCGAGGTGCTGGCCCCCGCCCCCGACCTGCCGGAGGAGCTGGCGGTCGCCGCCCAGCAGCTCGCCATCGACCTGGCCACCGCGCTCGGCGTGGTCGGCCTGCTGGCGGTGGAGCTGTTCGAGACGCCCGCCGGGCTGGTCGTGAACGAGCTGGCCATGCGGCCGCACAACTCCGGGCACTGGACCATCGAGGGGGCCCGGACCTCGCAGTTCGAGCAGCACCTGCGGGCCGTGCTGGACTACCCGATGGGGGACACCTCGCTGGCCGCGCCGGTCGTGGTGATGGCGAACGTGCTCGGTGGCGAGCCCGGTGGGATCTCCATCGACGAGCGGCTGCACCACCTCTTCGCCGCCGAGCCCGGGGCCAAGGTCCACCTGTACGGCAAGCAGGTGCGGCCCGGCCGCAAGATCGGGCACGTCACGGTGCTCGGCGACGACCTGGACGACGTACGGGCCCGGGCGGCGCGCGCCGCCCGTTGGTTGCAGGAGGGGCACGAGTGAGCACCGTCGGACTGATCATGGGCAGCGACTCGGACTGGCCGACGATGAAGGCCGCCGCCGAGGTGCTGGCCGAGTTCGAGGTCTCCTACGAGGTCGGCGTGGTCTCCGCCCACCGCACCCCGGTCAAGATGATCGAGTACGGCCGGTCCGCCGCCGACCGGGGCCTGAAGGTGATCATCGCGGGCGCCGGTGGGGCCGCCCACCTGCCCGGCATGGTCGCCTCGGTCACCCCGCTGCCGGTGATCGGCGTGCCGGTCCCGCTGAAGCACCTGGACGGCATGGACTCGCTGCTCTCCATCGTGCAGATGCCGGCCGGCATCCCGGTGGCCACGGTCTCCATCGGCAACGCCCGCAACGCCGGCCTGCTCGCGGTGCGCATCCTGGCCGCGAGTGACCCGGCCCTGCGCAAGCGGATGGTCGACTTCCAGGCCGGCCTGGAGGACATGGTCGCCGAGAAGGACGCCGCCCTCCGCGCCTCCCTGACCTGACCTCCACCGGAGCCCCGATCCCTCCCTCGCCCTGACCTCACTGGCACTCTGCCACGATCGGTGATTTTCGTCGGTACGTGACGTTCAGTGATCCGCTGTCGCTCGAGCGCCACCCTCTCCACTGCCTTTGCTCTGCTTCAACCCACGCAACACCGCGCGGAGCTGCGGTTTCGAGAGGGGACGGCCGGCGAGTGGTCGAAGCGGCGGTGACTCATTGTTGCTGTTGCGTGCGTTGAAGCAGAGCAAAGGCGGCGCAGGGATGGTCCTCGCCCGGACCGGCCATCACGATCTGTCACTTCCCGTCACGTGATCCGCCTCCGATTCATCTCATGCCGCGCAGCGCGGTCTGGAGGCGCTCCTGGGCGCGGCGGCGGCGCTCGTTGCTCGCCCCGAGCACCAGCAGGACGAAGCCGACCGGGATCAGCACCAGCCACGGGCCGAGGCTGAACAGCGCGTGCACGGCGGCCACCGCCGTCACCGTGGCACCCACGATCACCGGGGCCTGCTGTCGGGTCATCGAGCCGAAGATCAGCACTGCCACCGCGCTGAGCAGCAGCAGGACCTGACGCAGCATGCTGGAGTCGGTGGCCAGCACGATCGCCAGCGTCGGCACGAACGCGGCCACCAGGGCCGGCCCGTACGCCACCCAGCTCGACAGGTCCGGCCGGTGCCGCAGCTCCAGCACGCCGACCAGCAGGGCCAGCGCCGCGAACGGCAGGGTGTACGCCTCGGGCAGCGCCACGTCGGCCGTCCGCATCAGGATCCACCAGGCGGTGATCTCGCAGGCCACCACGGCCCAGAACAGGATCCGCCGCTCCACCGGCCGCCGGCCGGGCCGGCTGGCCGCCACCCCGAGCACCGCGCCCCAGGCGGCCAGCAGCGCGGCGATGTGCCGGGGCGAGTCGTACGCCAGGGCCAGCGCGATGAGCGCCGCCGCGTATCCGCTCCACTCGACGGTGGCCGCCTCCCGGTACGCCTCGGGCTGCCGCAGCCGGGGCAGGGTGGCGGCGAAGACCTGGAGCGCCGCCCCGACCGCCAGCACGCCGAACGCCGACCAGACCGGGGCCAGCCCGGCGACCAGCCCCAGCGTGAGCACGAACAGCTCGGCCATCAGCGAGGCGAACAGCCAGCCCAGGATGCGGGCCCGCTGGGTGGTGCCGAAGAGCGCGGCGACCACCCCCACCCCCACCGCTCCGCCCAGGGTGACCAGGGTCAGCTGGCGGGTGGCGAGGCTGCCGGCGAGGCCCGCCCCACCGGCGGCCAACCCGATCACGAACACCAGCACCCGGGCGACCCGCAGCGAGCGGGCCGGCTCGGCCAGCGCCGGCGGCGGGGTGAGCGCCAGGCCCAGCATGGCGAGGGTGAAGACGGCCAGCCCCGCCAGGCAGCTCTCCGGCCAGCCGTGCCCGAGCGCGATCGGCGTGATCAGCAGGGTGACCGCCACGCCGGGCAGCACCACCGGCACCGCCCGGGACCGGCGCCCGTCGCTGAACCCGGTCGCGGCGAGCGCCGCCGCCATGGTCAGCAGCGCCGCGGTCAGCACGTGGGTGGCGTCGATCGCCTCGGCAGGCGGAGTGAGCAGCTCCGGCGGCGGGCCCTGCCAGACCCGGGGCAGCACCCGGAACGGCTCGACCAGCGCCACCAGCAGCGGTGGGGCCAGGGTGACCAGGGCGAGCACGGTCGGCAGCGCGGCGGCGGCGAGCGCCCCGGCGGCCGGGCTGACCCGCCAGCGCAGCTGCCCGTCGTCGGGCAGCCGGCGCAGCGCCCCGTCCAGCAGCACCGACCAGCGGCGTACCGGCTGGGCGGAACCGGCGGGCGGGACGGTGGCTGCCCGGACCAGTTCGGCGAGCACCCCGAGCAGCGCCGCTGCGGCGGCGTACACCCCGGAGGGCAGGTCGGTGACCACGGCGGCGATCGCGCTGACCGTGGCCCCGCCCGCCACGGCGACGCTGGCGTACGGCAGGTACTGCGGGACCTGCTGGCGCAGCGCCGCCACCGCGGCGAGGCCGAGGCTGGACGCGGCCAGCGCGGCGGTGAGCACCACCTGCGCCGAGTGCCCGAACTCGGCGGCCAGGGCGGCCACCGCGCCCGGCAGCGCGAGCAGCGCGGCACCGACCGCCGCCCCACCCACCTGCACCAGGTGCGCCGGCAGCCCCTCGCTGCGGACGTCCTCGACCAGCGTCGGTGCGAGCGATCGGGCCAGTGCCGCCACCACGATGCCGATCAGGGCGATGCTGCCCAGCGCCAGTGCGGTGGTCCACGGCCGGACCAGCCCGGCCCCGGCGGCGTGCAGCGCCACCACGCCGGCCACGGTGGCCCGGGACAGCGCGGCGCGCGGGTCGGCCGACGCCACCGCCACCATCCCGAAGACCGTGGCCGCCATCGCGCCCACCAGCACCGGCGACCACCAGGGCAGGTCGAACGCGGCCGGGGCGCCGATCGTGGCGAGCACGGCGGCGACGCCGGAGACGTCGTACCGCCACGGTGCCGGCAGCAGGATGCCGGCGGCCACCGCGAGCAGCGCCAGCGCGACGGGTGCCTGCCAGGTGGCGCCGCCGGTCGGGGCGGCCGGCCAGCCGGTCAGGTCGCCCGCCCAGATCGGCCCGGGAGTGGCCAGCACGCCGAGCCCGCCGCGCAGCGCGCTCCATCCGGCGATCAGGCCGATCAGGGTGGCGCCGACCGCCATGCCGAGCACCGGACCGCGTCGCCACTCCTCGGGCATCGCGCGGGCGGCGACGGCGACCACCAGCACCAGAGCGGCCGCCACCACCAGCTGGCCGCCGGGGGCGAGCACGGCCGCGATCCGGGCCAGGGTGGCGATCAACGCCACCGTGGTGGCCGCCAGGGCCAGGTCGGAGCCGTCCAGCGCGGCGTCGGAGCGGCGGCCGGCGTCGACCCGGGGGGCGAGCGCGAGCAGCGCGGCGGCGAGCAGCAGCAGGCCGCCGACCCAGGCGTCGGCGGAGGTGGCACCGGGTGCCCCGAAGCCGGCGGCGGCGACCGCCACCGCGCCCAGCATGGTGCCGACCGCGTGCGGCGCGCTCAGGTGTCGCTGCGCGACCTGCACCACGGCGGCGTAACCGAGCGTGACGCAGGCGGCCAGGAAGCTCGCGGCCAGGATCGGCACGGTGAGTTCGCGCAGGTTGGCCGGGGTGAGCACCGGGGCGGTGGGTTCGGTGGTGGCGACGAACGCCGCCACCGCCCCGGGCAGCGCGAAGGCCGCGCCGCCCGCCGCCCAGGCGGAGACCGGGTCGGTGGTGGTGCTGGCGATCCGGACCCGGGGGGCCAGCGAGACCAGCGCGCCGGCCAGGAAGAGCAGGGTGAGCGCGGCGGCGGTCAGCGCCGGCCGGGCGAGCGCCGCGCCGGCCCCCACCAGGCCGAGCCCGGCGGCGGCCACCGCGTGCACCAGCGCCGCCCGCCGGGTGCCGGCGGAGAGTCCCAGCACGCCGATGCCCACCGCGGTCAGCAGTACGGGCCAGCAGGCGGCGGCCCAGCCCAGCCCGAGCGAGGCCGGCACGGCGAGCGCGGTCAGGGCCGCCCCGACCACGGCGAACTCGCGGCGGATCTCCGGCGGCAGGGCGATCACCGCCGCGATGGTGAGCAGCAGGGCGCTCGCGGCGAGCTGCCAGCCGGTCGGCCCGACCGCCGCCGCCAGTTCGGCGTGCCACCGGTCCAGCTCCGCCGACCAGGCGGGCAGCGACGCGCGGACCGGAGCCAGCCCGGCGCGGAGCGCGCCACCGGCCACCACCAGCCCGCTGACCGTCAACGCGACCGCCGAGGCGAGCTGCGGACCGCGTCGGGCCGCCTCCGGTACGGCCCGGACGGCGAACCCGGTCAGCGCGATCACCGCGGCGATCAGCAGCAGCGACCGGCCGGGGAAGGCGAGCGAGGCGACCCGGCCCAGGGCGCCGATCACGGCCAGCGTCACGATCCCGGCGCCCAGGTCGGGCAGCGGTGGCCGACGCAGCACCAACGTCCCGGCCAGTCCCACCAGCGCGCCGAGCAGCAGCACGGCCCCGGCCGCGGCGGCGGCGGACACGGTGTCGGCGCGCAGCAGCGCGGTGACCGCGTACGCCAACGCGACGGCGACCGCGACGCCGTGCAGCAGCCAGGTGAGTTCCCGCAGCCACGGCACCGGGCGGGCCGGCGGGCCGGGGTCCGCGCCGTCGACCGGCTCCGCGCCGAGCACCTCGGCCGACTCCTCCGGGTCCGCCTCGGGTCGCTCGTCGGCGCCGCGCTGCCGGGGCGGGGCGGGCGTCCCGCCCGGAGTGGGCAGGTCCCGGCGGACCGGTCGCTCGACGACCACCGCCGAGCGGGCCAGTGCCAGATCGACCACGGCGACCACGGTCAGCACCAGCGCCCAGCCGGCCGGTCCGGTGATCCGCTCGTACGCCAGCAGCGGCAGCACCGGCTGGGCGGCCAGGACGGTGGCGAAGCGGGGGGCACGCAGCCCGGTCCCGTACGCGTAGCCGACCGAGACCACGGCGGTGACCAGGAAGATCGACCCGGCGAAGGCCGGCCCGGAGCCGGGGCCGCCGATCCGGTCCACGGCCCAGAGCGCGTACCCGGCCAGCGGCAGCAGCAGCAGGCCGACCGCGGCGATCGTCTCGGCGGTCGAGGTGAGCCCGCGGCGGGCCAGCACCGGCGGGGCGAGCAGCATCAGCACCGTCGCGACCAGCAGCACCCCGAGCCGGGCCAGCGCGTCCATCGAGCTGGTGGCGACCGCGGCGAAGACCACCGCGGCGACGCCGAGCAGCAGCGCGCCGAGCCCGAGCGGGATGTTCTGCACCTCCCGGGAGGAGGCCTCCGGCGGGTGCTCCGGGTCGTCCACGTCCAGCCACTGCGGCCGGGTGGGCGGCGGCGGTGGTGGTTCGGCCGGGCCGGGCGGCGGGGTGCCCTGGCGGGGGACCCGGGGCGGCGCGCCGGTGGCGGCCGTCGGCGGGCGTCGGCCGGGGCGGCGGCGCAGCACCCGGCGCGGCCGGCTGGCCTGCTTGACCCGCTCCTCGCCGGCGTGCGCGAGGATGTCCCGCTGGAAGAGGGCGGCCTGCATCTTGGAGGCGATCTGCCGCTGCTCGGCGGCGATGGCCGCCTCGCGGGCCTTCATCTCGGCGATGGAACGCTCGATGTCGGCCAGGTGCTCGGCCCACTGTGGCTGGTCGGCGCCGCAGTGCGGGCAGATCACGGCCGGCTTGATCTCCCGACCGCACGAGGCGCACCTGAAGGTCTGCACGACGTCCCTCCGTCCGGGCGGCCCGTGGTACGAACCCCCACTGTCGCAGCATGCCTTGCCGGGGCGGGGATTTCGACAGTTGCCGGCGCGTTCCGGACAACAAAAAGGACCGGCCGTGGCGTGCCACGACCGGTCCCGGGCCGACGGGTCAGGGGCGGCCCATGCCGCGGTACTCCCAACCCGCCTGGGTCCACAGTGTCGAGTCCAGGCAGTTGCGGCCGTCGACCACCCGGCGGCCGTTGACCAGCTCGCCGAGGGCGACCGGGTCGGCGTTGCGGAACTCGGCCCACTCGGTGAGCACGCAGACCAGGTCGGCGTCGCGGACCGCGTCGGTCATGGTCGTCTCGTACGTCAGCTCCGGCACCGCCCGGCGGGCGTTCTCCATCCCCTGCGGGTCGAAGACGTGCACCTCGGCGCCGGCCTTGCCGAGCAGCGCGGCGACGGCGAGCGCCGGGGCGTCGCGGACGTCGTCGGTGTTGGGCTTGAAGGTGGCGCCGAGCACCGCGACCCGGGTGCCGGAGAGATCCGGGCCGGCCGGGCCGGAGCGGCGGCCGAGCAGGTCGGCGGCGAGCTGCACCACCCGGGTCCGCCGCCGCAGGTTGATCAGGTCGACCTCGTGCAGGAAGCGCAGCGCCTCACCGGCGCCCAGCTCCTGCGCGCGGGCCTGGAAGGCCCGGATGTCCTTGGGCAGGCAGGCGCCGCCGAAGCCGAGGCCGGCCTGGAGGAACCGGTTGCCGATGCGGGGGTCGTACCCGATGGAGCGGGCCAGCTGGGTGACGTCGCCGCCGGCGGCCTCGCAGACCTCGGCCATCGCGTTGATGAAGGAGATCTTGGTGGCGAGGAAGGCGTTCGCGGCGACCTTGACCAGTTCGGCGGTGGCGAAGTCGGTGACCACCAGGGGCACTTCGCGGTCCTCGGTGGCGGCCAGGTCGAAGACGCCCTTGTGGGCGGCGTAGAGCATGCCGTTGGCCCACTCGCTCTTGACGCCGACCACGATCCGGTTGGGCCGCAGCACGTCGTCGACGGCGAAGCCCTCCTGGAGGAACTCGGGGCTCCACGCCACCTCGACGCCCAGGTCGGCCGGGGTGTGCTTGCCGACCAGCTGCTCCACCCACTCGGCGGTGCCGACCGGGACGGTGGACTTGCCGACGATCAGCGACTTGCGGCTCAGGTGCTGGGCCAGGCTGGTCACCGACGCCTCGACGTACGACAGGTCGGCGCCCATCCCGTCGGCCCGCTGGGGGGTGCCGACGCAGATGAAGTGCACGTCACCGAAGTCGGCGGTCTCCTGGATGTCGGTGCTGAAGCGCAGCCGGCCGGCGGCCAGGTTGCGCCGCAGCAGCTCGTCCAGGCCGGGCTCGTGGATCGGCACCTCGCCCGCGTTCAGCTTGGCGATCTTGTCGGCGTCCACGTCGAAGCCGAGCACCTCGTAGCCCAGTTCGGCATAGCAGATGGCGTACGTCGCACCGAGGTATCCGGTGCCCAGGAAGGTCACCCGGGGACGGGCGGCACCCGACGGCGGGGTCACCGCCGCGATGGCCGGTACCGGCTGGCTGTTCGGGTACGGGATCGTCACGCCTGTCTCTCCGCTCGCACTGGCGGCGCTTCGTTGCGTCGCAATCGGCTGGGCGCCATCGCCGGGCACCGAGGGGACCTTGTCGTCTACGTGTGAGGGTAGTTGTGCCGTTTCGGCGCTGCTCCGGCGCGAGCCTACCCGCCGGTAAGGTCCGGGCGAAGCCTGGTGGCTATCCTTCAGTCTGCGGCAGTCGGCGGCCTCCGGGCGGCACAGACTGCGCATCCTAGCGGTGAAGGGGAGGGGCCGACACATGGCCGCAGAGCAGTCGTTCGACGTTTACCGCCTGCCTGAGGAGCACGACGCGATCCGGGAGGCGGTCCGTGAGGTCTGTGCGGCCAAGGTGGCTCCGCACGCCGCCGAGGCGGACGAGACCGGTGAGTTCCCGAAGGCGTCGTACGACGCGCTGCGGGCCGCCGACTTCCACGCCCCGCACATCCCCGTCGAGTACGGCGGCGCCGGCGCGGACGCCCTGGCCACCGCGATCGTGATCGAGGAGGTGGCCCGCGCCTGCGCCTCCTCCTCGCTGATCCCGGCGGTCAACAAGTTGGGCACCATGCCGCTGCTGCTGGCCGGCTCCGAGGAGCTGAAGCGCAAGTACCTGACCCCGGTCGCCGCGGGTGACGCGATGTTCTCGTACTGCCTCTCCGAGCCGGAGGCGGGCAGCGACGCGGCCTCGATGACCACCAAGGCGGTCCGCGACGGCGACCACTGGGTGCTCAACGGCGTGAAGCGGTGGATCACCAACGCGGGCGTCTCCGAGTACTACACCGTCTTCGCGGTGACCGATCCGACGGCCCGCTCCCGGGGCATCTCGGCCTTCGTGGTGGAGAAGTCCGACGCCGGGGTGAGCTTCGGTGCGCCCGAGAAGAAGCTGGGCATCAAGGGTTCGCCGACCCGCGAGGTCTACTTCGACAACGTGCGCATCCCGGCCGACCGCATGATCGGCGCCGAGGGCACCGGCTTCGCCACCGCGATGAAGACCCTGGACCACACCCGGGTCACCATCGCCGCGCAGGCGGTCGGCATCGCGCAGGGCGCGCTGGACTACGCCAAGGGGTACGTCCAGGAGCGCAAGCAGTTCGGCAAGGCGGTCGCCGAGTTCCAGGGCATCCAGTTCATGATCGCCGACATGGGGATGAAGCTGGAGGCGGCCCGGCAGCTCACGTACACCGCCGCCGGGAAGTCCGAGCGGGGTGACGCCGATCTCACCTACTTCGGGGCCGCCGCGAAGTGCTTCGCCTCGGACGCCGCGATGGAGATCACCACCGACGCCGTGCAGCTGCTCGGCGGCTACGGCTACACCCGCGACTACCCGGTCGAGCGGATGATGCGGGACGCCAAGATCACCCAGATCTACGAGGGCACCAACCAGGTGCAGCGCATCGTCATGGCGCGGCAGCTGCTCAAGGGCTGACGTACCACGACGGAGGTCGGGCGGGCGGGTCGGAGGAATCCGGCCCGCCCGCGGTCGTTCATCGGGTCTCGGCGGTGCCCTCCGGTCGACCGGTGGCGCGCGGAGGCGCGGACCACGGCGACTCGCCGCCGGTGCGGCGGGGCAGGGGTTCGGTGGGGGTGTCGGGATAACCCAGGCTCAGCGGGGCCGGGTCGGGGTCCTGCCGGGCGTCGGCCGGGGGCCAGTCACCGAACGAGCGGGGGGTCTCGTCGGGCTGGTCGACCGGGGTCAGCTCCGCCCCGGTCGCCGGGGCCGGCCAGCGCCGCCAGCGCTGCACGCTGAAGACCGCCATCAGCAGCAGCACGCCGATCAGGAACAGCGTGCCGTTCTCCAGCGGCAGGCGCAGCGGCAGCGGGTCCCCGAGCACCTTCCAGTTCTCGGGTACGCGGTCCCGGACGCTGAACGGGGCGACGAACATCCCGACGTACGGGACGGCCAGCAGCAGCCCGGCCACCAGTGGGCCGAGCGGCGAGAAGCGCAGCGTGGCGAGGAGGCCGAGCAGGATGCCGGCGACGCCCAGGTAGACGGCCGGCTCGATCAGGTTGGGGGTGCTGTAGGTACCGAGTTCCACCCAGCGGTGGACGGTACGACCAGATCCGTCCTGACCGAGGGTGACGAGCACCCAGGTGAGCGGCGCCACCACCAACCCGGCGAGGAAGCTCCAGAGATGTCGCATCCGCGCACCGTACCGTCTCTGGCATGACAGATCACCCCGCCGCCCCACCGGGCAAGCCGACCTCGTACTCGCGCGTCACGCTGAGTCGCATCATGACTGCCGTCGATGTAAATCTCTACGGGACGGTGCACGGCGGGGTGCTGATGAAGTTCGTCGACGACGTGGCCGGCGCGGCCGCCGCCCGGCACAGCGGCGGGACCGCGGTGACCGCCTCGATCGACGAGATCGTCTTCTCCGAGCCGGTCCGGGTGGGCGACCTGGTGCACGCGCACGCCCAGGTCAACTGGACCGGGCAGACGTCGATGGAGGTAGGGGTGAAGGTGGTCGCCGAGCGCTGGGACTCGGCCGAGGACGAGCCGGTCCGGGTGGCCACCGCGTACCTCGTCTTCGTCGGGGTCGACCTGGGCGGCGCGCCCCGGCCGGTCCGGCCGGTCCTGCCGGAGACCCCGGAGGACGAGCGGCGCTACCGGGAGGCGGAGATCCGCCGCGCGCACCGGTTGGCCAAGCGCCGGGCGATCCAGGCCCACCGCGCCGGCTGAGCGCGATCCACACCGTCGAGGGTCACGGGGTGTGGCCCGGCCACGCCCCGTCGGCGGCACCCGCTGCGGACAATGGCCGGGCGAGGTAGGGCAAGATGGCGCCACGGCCCATGCACAGTGTCGTGACGGGCCTCAGGGAGGGTGGAGCAGTGGGTGACGTGCTGTGGACGCCGCCGGCCGACGTGCGCGAGCGGTCCCGGATCGGTGACTTCCTGCGCTGGCTGGCCGCGCACCGGGGGCTGGAGTTCGCCGACTACGACGCGCTGTGGCGCTGGTCGGTGACCGACCTGGCGGCCTTCTGGCAGTCGGTGTGGGACTACTTCGAGGTCGTCGCGCACACCCCGCCGACGGCCACCCTGACCGACCGGTCGATGCCGGGCACCCGCTGGTTCCCCGGCGCGACGCTCAACTACGCCGAGAACGTGCTGCGGATGCCGGGCCGGGGCGACGACGACCCGGTGGTGATCGCGCACGGGCAGACCCGCGCGCCGCAGACGTTGACCGCCGCGCAGCTGCGCGAGCAGGTCCGCCGGGTGGCCGCCGGGCTGCGCCGGCTCGGCGTCGGCGAGGGCGACCGGGTGGCCGCGTACGCGCCGAACATCCCGGAGACCTTCGTGCTGCTGCTGGCCACCAGCAGCCTGGGCGCGATCTTCTCCTCCTGCGCCCCCGAGTTCGGCACCCGCAGCGTCACCGACCGCTGGCAGCAGATCGAGCCGAAGGTGCTGGTCGCCGTCGACGGCTACCGGTACGGCGAGAAGCCGGTCGACCGGCGCGGTGAGGTGGCCTCGATCCGGGCCGCCCTGCCGTCGCTGGCGCACACGGTCGGGATCGGGTACCTCGACCCGGCCGGTGGGTTCGGCGACGGCGTGCTGCCCTGGGCGGAGCTGGCGGCGGAGACCGACGAGCCGCTCACCTTCACCCCGGTGCCGTTCGACCACCCGCTCTACGTGCTCTACTCCTCCGGCACCACCGGGCTGCCCAAGCCGATCGTGCACGGGCACGGGGGCATCCTGCTGGAGCACCTGAAGATGCTCGCCCTGCACCACGACCTGGGCCCGGCCGACCGGTTCTTCTGGTTCACCACCACCGGCTGGATGATGTGGAACTTCCTGGTCTCCGGGCCGGCGGTGGGCGCCACGATCGTGCTCTTCGACGGCAACCCCGGCCACCCCGACCTGGGCGCGCTCTGGCGGCTGGCCGCCGAGACCGGCACCACGTACTTCGGCACGTCCGCGCCGTTCCTGCTGGCCTGCCGCAAGGCCAACCTGAAGCCGGCGGCGATCGCCGACCTCTCCGCGCTGCGCGGGGTCGGCTCGACCGGCGCGCCGCTGCCGGCCGAGGGCTTCACCTGGGTGTACGAGAACGTCGGCGACCGGCTCCAGCTCCAGTCGCTCTCCGGCGGCACGGACGTCTGCACCGGCTTCGTCGGCGGCGTCCCGCTGCTGCCGGTGCACGCCGGGGAGATCACCTGCCGGGCGCTCGGCGCCAAGGTGGAGGCGCGCTCGGCCGACGGCACCCCGGTCATCGGCGAGCTGGGCGAGCTGGTGATCACCGAGCCGATGCCGAGCATGCCGGTGGGCTTCTGGAACGACCCGGAGGGCAGCCGCTACCGCGAGGCGTACTTCGAGGTCTACCCCGGCGTCTGGCGGCACGGTGACTGGATCACCGTGAACGAGCGGGGCGGCTGCGTGATCACCGGCCGCTCCGACGCCACCCTCAACCGGGGCGGCGTACGCCTCGGCACCGCCGAGTTCTACTCGGTGGTGGAGGGGCTGGACGAGGTGGTCGACTCGGTGGTCGTGCACCTGGAGGACGACGAGGGCGGCGCGGGGGAGCTGCTGCTCTTCGTGGTGCTCGCCGAGGGCCTGGAGCTCGATGACGAGCT
The DNA here is from genome assembly GCF_900089595.1 of Micromonospora auratinigra. Classification (GTDB taxonomy): domain Bacteria; phylum Actinomycetota; class Actinomycetes; order Mycobacteriales; family Micromonosporaceae; genus Micromonospora; species Micromonospora auratinigra. The sequence continues at coordinate 5,960,765 of NZ_LT594323.1, forward strand.
GCGCAGGAAGATCTGCCGCGAGCTGCGTACCGCCCTGTCGCCGCGGCACGTCCCCGACGAGATCCACCAGGTACGCGCGGTGCCGCGCACGCTGAGCGCCAAGAAGCTGGAGGTCCCGGTCAAGAAGATCCTCACCGGCACCCCGGTGGACAGCGCCGCCGCCAAGGGCGCCCTGGCCAACCCGGAGTCCCTCACCGCCTTCGCCGCCTTCGCCCAGCGCCGCGCCGACTCCGACCACCCCACCCCCGCCTGACCCCGGGGCGGGGCGGGTCAGCGGAGGGTGCGGGTGGTCTTCTCCGACCCGGCGCGGGCCGGGAGGCGGGCCGGGTCGGGGTTGGCGCAGAGGACCAGGGTCGCGCCGGCCAGCAGCGGGGCGAGCAGCCAGTCGACCGGGTCGGGGTGGGCGGTGACGTCGATCAGCACCCGGTCACCCTGGACGAGGCCCAGCTCCGCGCCCCGGGCCTGCGCGCGGGCCAGCAGCGCCGCGTCGCCCTCACCACCCCGGGGGTACGGGGTGTAGTGGTCGCCGTGACCACGGACCGCCGAGACGAAGTCGGTGAAGCCGGCCGGCACCTGCCGCATCGGCAGGGCGAACGGGTCGAGGGCGAGGGCGTACCGGTCACCGGCCGACCAGCGGGCCGCCTCGTCCACCCGGGACGCGGCGGCGAAGAGCACGTCCACGTCACCGGGGTCGCCGACCACGGTCAGCTTCGCCGACCAGCAGCCGAGCAGCACGGCGGCGGTCTGCCAGTGCGGGGGCAGCAGCACGGCGGCCCGGTCGCCGGGGCCGAGGCCGACCTCGTCGACGAGCAGGTTCGCCGTCTTGGCCACCCAGTTGGCGCAGGTCGCCCCGGACAGTTCCGTGCGCTCGCCGGTGGCGTCGTCGTACCAGGTCAGCAGGGGGCGGGTGGGGTCGGTCGCGATCGCGTCGGCGAAGACCCGGGCAATGTTGTCGGCCATCGGCGCGAACGATACGCGCCCGCTGCCCGTACTCGATGACAACGACAAGTCGGCGTACCGTCGGGTCGCAGTCAGCGCCCGGGCCCCGCTCCGGCGTAGTCTTGCCGACAGTGTTGTCCGCCACATCGTTGAATGAGGAGTCGCCCCGTGACCGCCGGTCGCCCGCCCCGCGTGCTCATCGACGCCACGAGTGTCCCCGCCGACCGTGGCGGCGTCGGTAGATACGTCGACGGCCTGTTGGGCGCGCTCGGTGGCGTCTGCGGATCCGCCGTGGACCTGGCGGTGGTCAGCCTCCGCACCGACCTGGAGCGTTACACCCGGATGCTGCCCGGGGCCGAGGTCCTGCCCGCCCCGGCGGCGGTCGCGCACCGGCCGGCCCGGCTGGCCTGGGAGCAGACCGGCCTGCCGCTGCTGGCCCAGCAGGTCGGCGCGGAGGTGCTGCACTCGCCCTTCTACACCTGCCCGCTGCGGGCCGGCTGCCCGGTGACGGTCACCGTGCACGACGCGACCTTCTTCACCGAACCGGAGCACTACGACAAGTCCCGCCGGACGTTCTTCCGCAGCGCGATCAAGACCTCGCTGCGCCGCGCCGACCGGGTGATCGTGCCGAGCAAGGCCACCCGGGACGAGCTGATCCGCCTGCTCGACGCCGACCCGACCCGGATCGACGTGGCGTACCACGGGGTCGACCAGGCCGCCTTCCACGCGCCCGGCGAGGAGGAGAAGGCCCGGGTTCGGGCCCGCCTCGGCCTGGGCGACAGCAGCTACATCGCCTTCCTCGGGGCGAAGGAGCCGCGCAAGAACGTGCCGAACCTGATCCGCGGCTGGGCCCGCGCGGTGGCCGACCGGGCGAACCCGCCGGCGCTGGTGATCGCCGGTGGCCAGGGGCACGACGACGACATCGACCGGGCGGTCGCCGAGGTCCCGTCGCACCTGCGGCTGCTGCGCCCGGGCTACCTGCGCTACGCCGACCTGCCGGGCTTCCTCGGGGGCGCCCTGGTCGCCGCCTACCCGTCGTACGGCGAGGGGTTCGGCCTGCCGATCCTGGAGGCGATGGCCTGCGCCGCGCCGGTGCTCACCACGCCGCGCCTCTCGCTGCCCGAGGTGGGCGGCGACGCGGTGGCGTACACCAGCGAGGACCCGGACCAGATCGCCAGCGACCTGACCGCCCTGCTGGACGACGAGCAGCGGCGGTTGGCCCTGGCCAAGGCCGGCTTCGCGCGGGCCAAGGAGTTCACCTGGGAGTCCAGCGCGGAGGTCCACATCGCCGCGTGGAGCCGGGCCTGTTCCTGAGGGTCCGCTGCGGGTCGGTGCGACGATCCGTGCTCCGGGGGCCCGGTCGGGCATGATGTGCTGATGTTCTACGCCGTCATCCCGGCGGGTGGCAGTGGCACAAGGTTGTGGCCGCTGTCCCGTGCCGGCCATCCCAAGTTCCTCCACCCGCTGACCGGTACCCCGTCCTCGCTGCTCCAGGCGACGGTGGACCGGTTGGGGCCGCTGACCACACCCGAGCGCACGCTGGTGGTCACCGGGGCCGCACACGTCGCGGGGGTGGCCCGGCAACTGGCTGGCCTGCCGGCGGAGAACATCCTCGTCGAGCCCTCGCCCCGGGACTCCTGCGCGGCGATCGCGCTGGCCGCCGCGGTGATCGCGCACCGCGACCCGACGGCGGTGATGGGCTCGTTCGCCGCGGACCACCTGATCGGTGACCCGGCCCGCTGGGCCGAGGTGGTCCGGCAGGCGATCCGGGGCGCGGAGCAGGGGCTGCTGATGACGGTCGGCATCACCCCGACCCGGCCGGAGACCGGCTACGGCTACCTGGAGACCGGTGACCCGGTCGGCGACGGCCCGCTGCGTCCGGTGGCCGAGTTCAAGGAGAAGCCGGCCGCCGAGGTGGCCGAGGGGTACGTCCGCTCCGGGCGGCACCTCTGGAACGCCAGCATGTTCGTCTGGCGGGTGGACGTGTTCCTCGCCGAGCTGGCCCGCCAGCAGCCGGCCCTGCACAGCGGGATCACCGCGATCGCGGCGGCCTGGGGCACCCCCGAGCAGGACGACGTGCTGGGCACCGTCTGGCCGACCCTGCCGAAGATCTCCGTCGACTACGCGGTGATGGAGGGCGCGGCGACCGCCGGCCGGGTGGCGACCGTACCGGGCGACTTCGGCTGGAACGACGTGGGCGACTTCCACACGCTGGGCGAGGTGCTGCCCGCCGACGCCCACGGCAACGTGGTGCTCGGCGGTGACGTCAAGCCGGGCGTGGTGCTGCACGACAGCACCGGCACCGTGGTCGTGCCGCAGGCCGGTCGCCTGGTCGCCGCCGTCGGCGTGCACGACCTGATCGTCGTCGACACCCCGGACGCGCTGCTCGTCTGCCCCCGGGACCGCGCCCAGGACGTCAAGAAGATCGTCGACCGGCTCAAGGAGAACGGCGAGGAGAGCCTGCTCTGACCGGTGCCGCCGGCCCGTCGGTCAGCCGGCGGGACGGCGGGCCAGCGCGGCCAGGCCGGGGGCGACGAGCTGGGCGGTTCCACCGGCCAGCGGCTCGGGCAGCCGGTCCGGCGGGAACCAGCCCAGCGCCTCCGACTCGGCGCTGACCCGCTCGGTCGCGCCGGCCGGGGCGACCACGGCGAAGCGGACGTCGTAGTGCAGCGAGCCACCCTGGCAGGAGACCTCGTGGACGTCCACGTCGATCGGCGTCGGATCGACCACCAGCCCCGCGATGCCGGACTCCTCGGTGGCCTCCCGCAGCGCCGCCGCGGCCAGCGTCCGGTCACCGGGTTCGCAGTGCCCGCCGAGCTGCACCCACTTGCGGAACTTGCCGTGCAGGCAGAGCAGCACCCGCTCGCCGGTGGCGTCGAGCACCAGCGCGCTGGCGGTGACGTGCCCCGCGCGGTGGGTCCGGTGCAGCGCCACCGGCCCGGCGGCCAGCAGGGCGAGGGTCCGGTCCCGGTTCGCGGCGGCCGCCGGGCTCGTCGCCGTCCAGCGGCTCAGCACCGCGGTCGCGTCGGCGTGCAGGTCGGCGTACGTCTCGGAGGGCACCCCGACACTGTACGGGCGGGCCCTCCGTACCCTGGCCCGGTGACCCTGCGACTGCTGGAGTTCGTGGTGGCCGGCAACGAGGCCAGTGACCTGCTGCCGGTCCGCTCCCCGGCGCTGCTGCGGGCGCACGGCGCGCGCCGTGGCTTCTGGACGGTGCTGGACGAGGGCCCGGTGGAGCAGTGCCTGGTCCTGCTGCTGGAACGCGACGACCGCGAGTGGGTGGCCCACCACGTGGCCGCCGACGCCGGCGCCGAGAACGGCCGCACCGAGGACGGCGAGGCGCTCGCCCACCACGACGGCTGGGTGTACGTCTTCGGTTCGCACTTCGGCTCGAAGGGTGGCCCGCTGCGGCCCCGCCGCGCGTTCGTGGCCCGGTTCCGCGAGGCGGAGGCCGCCGGCGGGACGCTGCCGGTGCACGTGGTGCGCAACCGGTTCCGGCTGCACCGGGCGGTGAACGACGCGCTCACCGCCGCGCCGCTGACCCTGCTGCCGCCGGGGGAGCGGGTCCGGCACCGGTTCATCGTCGAGACGCTGGCCCGGGGCACCGCGAGGGCGAAGAGTTGGGTGACCCGGCTCGCCGAGGACGACCTGCCGCTGAACGTGGAGGCGGCCGCCTTCACCCCGACCGGCACGGTGCTGCTCGGGCTGCGCTTCCCGGTCACCGAGGGGGGCGAGCCGATCCTCGTCGAGCTGGCCGGAGTGCCCGACATGTTCGCCCGGACCGCCGGTCGCGACGAGCCGGGCTGGCCCCGGGCGCTGGGCGCGTACGCGCTGACCGGGGTGACCCCGCCGGGCGCGCTGGCCGGCTTCCGGGCCCTCCACCCCACTGCCGACGGCGGGTACGCGGCGGTGATCGGGTCGATCGACGCGCTGGGCAAGGGGTCGGTGCTGCTCGACGACCACCCGCACGGCGGCGCGGTGCACTCGCGGCACGTGGCGTTCCGGTGGGAGCCCGACCGGGACGCCCGGATCGCCGGTCGGTCGGTGGCCGAGCTGGCGCCGTTCCACCACGTGGAAGGGCTGGCCGAGCTGGACGGGAGCTGCTTCTACGTCACCGACGAGGATCACCGGGTCGCGCTCTGGGTGGCGGATCCGGCGGTCCCGGGGGACGACCGGTGACACCCCTGCGACGCAAGCCACAGGCCCTCGTGGTGCCGCCCGGTCGTCCGTGCCCCCCGTATCTCCCGGTAGCCCCCGGACCGGCGGCAACGCCTCCGGCCCCGGCGGGCAAGGGGTAGTCTGCCGAACCCGCGGGCGACCGTCGAGGTTTTTCAGTCCACGCTTAAAAGTGGAGATTAGTACCGCCAGGTACAGTGCCACTGGTGGTGGGCACTCCCTCTGCCCACCCGGGAGAGCGCTTCCATGCTGAAGGTCATCTTCTCGAGCGAGGACATTCTGCGGACCAGGGTCGCCCCTGCCGCGGACCCGGTCTGGGAACTGGTCCTCAGCCTGCACCTGCTCCAGGGCCGGGAGCGGGAGCCCCTCCTGCTCGAATGGCGACGCGCGGTGGCCCGCGCCCTGCGTACCGGAGCGGACGGGGAGCAGTTCCGGCTGCTGTTCGCCCTGAACCCGCCGCGCGGCTACTTCCCCGACTTCCTCACCCCGTACGCCAGCCGGGACGGGTTCGAGGCCGGGCTGGAGGCGGTTCGCAGCACCCCCGTCGACCTGCTGCGGCGCGACCTGACCCTGCTCTCCGGCGAGCACGCGCTGCCCGCCCCGGCCGGTGCGCTGGCCCGTGGTGAGCCGGAGGTGCTGCGCCACCTCACCGAGTCGATGGCGCGGTACCGGGCGTTGGCCGTGGCCCCGTACTGGTCCCGGATCCAGGCCGCGGTGGAGGCCGACCGGGCGCGTCGGGCCCGGGCCATGCTCGACGGTGGGCCCGAGGGACTGCTCGACAGCCTCCGGCCGAGCATGCGATGGGCCGACGGGGTGCTCGAGGTGCTCGACTATCCGGACACCCGGGAACTGCGCCTGGACGGCCGGGGGCTGCTGCTGGTCCCGTCCTTCTTCTGCGCCCGTACCCCGGTCGCCCTGCTCGACCCGACGCTGCCGCCGGTGCTGGTCTACCCGGTCGACCGGCTCGGCGGCCTGACCCCGCTCCGCGACCCCGACGACGCCGACCGGGAGGCCCTCGCGGCGCTGCTCGGCCGCACCCGGGCCGCCGTGCTGGCGGCGGCCGAAGACGGCTGCACCACCGGCGAGGTGGCCCGGCGGCTGAGCATCTCCGCCGCCGCGGCCAGCCAGCACGCCAGCGTGCTGCGCAACGCCGGCCTGCTGGTCAGCCACCGCGACCGCAACACCGTCCTGCACACCCTGACCCCCCTCGGCCGCGCCGTCCTCGACCCCTGACCCCCGCGGACCTCGAGGCGCTGATTCACGGAAAGAGTCGTCATGCGGGCCAGGAAAGCCACTCTTTCCGTGAATCAGCGCCTCGCCGAGTGGGTGGGAGGGGGAGGCGTCGTCAGAGGGCCAGGGCGGCGCTGGCGGTGCTGCCGGTGGGCGGCGGGAGAAGGGTCGAGGGGACGCCTTCGGCGGCCAGCGCGGTGCGCAGGCGTTGCAGGTCCGCGCCGAACCGCACCAGGTCCGCCTGGTCGATCGGGGTCGGCGGGGAGCCGAGCACCAGACCGGTGGCGCGCTCGGGCCAGCCGTCCACCGAGGCGACCAGGCCGGCGCGTACCTCCTCGTCGGTGACGTGGGTGAAGACGGTGCCGGGCGTGACCACCTCGGCGACCGCGGCGAGCGCCCGGTCCACGGCCATCGGGTCGGCCGGTGCCGGCCCGGTGCCGTCGGCCAGGGTGGCGGCGTCGCGGAACCCGGCCGCCCGCGCCTCGGCGGTGCCGAGCGAGAACAGGTCCAGCTCGGCGTCCCGGACCAGGGTGCGGGCACCCTCGCCGTCCGGCGCGCCGGCCACGCCCGGGTAGCCCCGGACCACCGCCACCGGCACCTGGTCGCACTTGCCCTTGATCAGCTCGCCCGCCCCGGCCAGCTCGTCCACCACCGCCAGCTGGGTCAACTGGAGTTCGTTGCCGTACGGGTCGATCTCCCCACGGTGGTCGCGGATCGCCGGCATCCCGGCGACACCGAGCGCCACGTCGGTGAGGCCGTTGCGCCACGGCCGGCCCATCGTGTCGCTGATGATCACCGCGACGTCGAGCCGGTGCTGCTCGCGCAGCGCGGCCCGCAGCGCGCGGGCGGAGGCGTCCGGGTCCTCCGGCAGCAGCACCAGGCGGGTCTTGTCCACGTTCGACGCGTCGATGCCGGCCGAGGCCATCACGAAGCCGTGGTGGGTCTGCACGATCCGGGTCGCGCCCCGGGTGGCCACCACCCGGGCCGTCTCCCGGTCCAGCGCCGCGTCCCGGGCGGCGAGCCGCTCGGGCCCGTCCGCCGGCACGTCGACCAGCCGGCCCTCCGCCTTCGACACGATCTTGCTGGTGACCACCAGCACGTCGCCGTCGCGCAGCCACGGCGCGGCGGCGGCGATCAGGGCCGCCAGGTCGTCGCCCTCGGTCACGTCGCCGATGCCCGGCACCGGCAGGATCTCCAGCCTCACATCAGCTCCAACGCGGCCCGGACCATCGCCGCCGTCGCCGCCTCGTCGGTCATCCGCAGCGGCGCGGACCGGACGGTCACCCCCGGCACCACGGTCGCGGCGTCCTCCGGCGCGACCAGCCAGCCGTCGAGCAGCCCGCCGTCCGCCCGGCCGCCGTAGAGACGGCCCACCCCGGCGGCGCTGCACTCCACGCCGAGCACCGCGAGGCAGCGGTCGGCCATGCCGCGCACCGGCGCGCCGCCGATGATCGGGGACACCCCGACCACCGGGGCCGGCCCGCCCGCCACCGCCTCCCGCAGCCCCGGCACGGCCAGGATCGGCGCTACGCTCACCACCGGGTTGCTCGGCGCGACCAGCACCACGTCGGCCGTGGCGATCGCGTCCAGCACGCCGGGCGCGGGCTTCGCCGCCTCCGCGCCGACGAAGACGAACCGGTGGGTCGGGACCTGCGCCCGGTGCCGTACCCACCACTCCTGGAAGTGGATCGCCCGCTGGCCGCCGTCGAGGTCGACCACCGCGTGCGTCTCCAGCCGGTCGTCGGTCGCCGGCAGCAGGTGTACGCCGGGCTGCCAGCGGGTGGCGAGCGCCTCGGTCACCCGGGACAGCGGGTACCCGGCGTTGACCATGGTGGTCCGCACCAGGTGGGTGGCGATGTCCTTGTCGCCCAGCCCGAACCAGCTCGGTTCCGCGCCGTACGCGGCCAGCTCGGACTTGACCGTCCAGCTCTCGCCGACCCGGCCCCAGCCCCGCTCCGGGTCGGCGCCGCCGCCCAGCGTGTACATCACGCTGTCCAGGTCGGGGCAGACCTTCAGCCCGTGCAGCAGCAGATCGTCGCCGACGTTGACCACGGCGGTCACCTCGGCACCCACCTCCCGGGCGTACGCCCGGACGCCGAGCAGGAACCGGGCACCCCCGATGCCGCCGGTCAGAACCACGATGCGCATGCCGTCCATCCTTCCCCACGCGCGGCCGTCGATCCGGCCGTGCCCGGTGCGACTAGGCTCACGTCGGCAACTGTCCGTTTTCGTCCCCAGGGGGAGTTCGTGACCAGCCCCGCCGAGCCCGCGTCCGGTGACGCGACGCAGGCAAGCCAGGTGACCAAGCCACTGCGCGAACTGGCCGCGCTCGTCCTGCTCGGCGCCAACGCCGTGCTGCTCTTCGTCGGTCTGCTCCGGCTGTTGGTGCCGACGGACGACTACAGCACCTTCAGCGGCCGGGCGGGCAGCACCTTCTTCGTCTTCGTCGGCGTCGAGTCGGCGGTCCTGCCGCTGCTGGCCGTCCTGCTCGCCACGCACGTCCGGCCGGCGCTGCCGCGGGCGAAGACGATCACCCAAATCGCCCTCGGCGAGTACGCCCTCGCCGCCCTGTTCGGCGCCCTGACCTTCCTGATCTGGGTGGTCGGCCGGCTCGCCGACGGCGAGGTGCTGGACGCGTTCCTGGGCCTGCTCACCCGGGTGGCCTGGCTGGCGATCTTCGGCACCGCTGCGCTGGTGGTGGTGAAGGTCTGGAGGGCGCTCTTCTTCGTCCCGAAGCCCAAGCCGCAGCCCGGCGTCTACGGGCAGCCGCCGCAGGGCTGGCCGCAGCAGCAGGGTGGGTACCCGGGTCAGCCGGGCGGCTACCCGGTGCCCGGCCAGGGCGGTTACCCGTCGGCCGGCCAGCCGCACCAGCCCGGCGGCCCCGGCGCGCCCGGCCAGTACGGCCCGCCCCAGTCGGCGCCGCCGTTCAACCCGGCCCCGCAGTCCGCCCCGCCCTTCGGCGCTCCGCAGTCCGCGCCGCAGTCCGCCCCGCCGTTCGGCGCCCCGCACCCGGCGCCGCCGTTCGGCCAGCCGCCCTCGGTCGACCCGACCCAGGCCATCCCGCGCCAGCCGGCGGAGTTCGGCCAGCCCGGGCCGCAGGACACCGACCGCACCCAGCGCTTCGACCGCGAGGACCCCCACCACCCCCGCTGACCCACCGCCCCACCCCGCCCCCCGGACACGCCGCGCCGCGTCGGGCCCGGCGGCGGCGACCAATTCACGGAAAGAGTGGCCTCCCGACGTCGGGAGGCCACTCTTTCCGTGAATCAGCGCCCGAGGGCTCGCGGCGCGGGGGCGGGGTGGGGGTGGGTGGGGCAGCGCCTAGGCTGGACGGATGGTTGAGCGCACCGAGCCCGGTCCGACGGTGGCGAGCATCCGGCGGGCCCTGCGCCGGGCCGCGACCGGGCGGGCGCTGGACGGCGACGAGGCGAGCGCGCTGCTGGCGGCGCGCGGCGCCGAGCTGGACGAGCTGCTGCGGATCGCCGGTGAGGTACGCGACGCCGGGCTGCGCGAGGCCGGTCGCCCCGGCGTGGTCACCTTCTCCAAGAAGGTCTTCATCCCGCTGACCCGGCTCTGCCGGGACCGCTGCCACTACTGCACGTTCGCCACGGTGCCGCACCGGCTGCCCGCCGCGTACCTGGAGAAGGACGAGGTGCTGGCGATCGCCCGGGAGGGTGCGGCGCAGGGGTGCAAGGAGGCGCTGTTCACCCTCGGTGACCGTCCGGAGGAGCGCTGGCCGGCGGCCCGGCAGTGGCTGGACGAGCGCGGTTACGACTCGACCCTCGACTACCTGCGCGCCTGCGCGGTGGCGGTGCTGGAGGAGACCGGCCTGTTGCCGCACCTCAACCCGGGAGTCCTCTCCTGGTCGGAGTTGCAGCGGCTCAAGCCGGTGGCGCCGAGCATGGGCATGATGCTGGAGACCACCGCCACCCGGCTCTGGGCCGAGCCGGGCGGCCCGCACTACGGCTCGCCCGACAAGGAGCCGGCGGTCCGGCTCCGGGTGCTCGACGACGCCGGCCGGGTCGGCGTGCCGTTCACCACCGGCATCCTGATCGGCATCGGGGAGACCGGCGCCGAGCGGGTCGACGCGCTCTTCGCGATCCGCCGGGGTGTGCGGGAGTACGGCCACCTCCAGGAGGTGATCGTGCAGAACTTCCGCGCCAAGCCGGACACCGCGATGCGCGGGATGCCCGACGCCGAGCTGCACGACCTGGCCGCCACGGTGGCGGTGGCCCGGATCCTGCTCGGCCCGAAGGTACGGATCCAGGCGCCGCCGAACCTCATCGCCGGCGAGTACGACCTGCTGCTGCGGGCCGGCATCGACGACTGGGGCGGCGTCTCGCCGGTCACCCCGGACCACGTCAACCCGGAGCGTCCGTGGCCGCAGCTCGACGAGCTGGCCCGGCACACCGCGGCGGCCGGCTTCACCCTGCGCGAGCGGCTGACCGTCTACCCGGAGTACGTCCTCGCCGGCGACCCGTGGCTGGACCCACGCCTGCTGCCGCACGTGACCGCCCTCGCCGACCCGGCCACCGGTCTCGCGGTCGAGGCGGCCCGCCCGGTGGGCCGGCCCTGGCAGGAGCCGGAGGAGATGTTCGGCGGGCGGACCGACCTGCACGCCACCATCGACACCACCGGGCGCAGCGCGGACCGGCGCGGCGACTTCGACCACGTCTACGGTGACTGGTCCGAGGTGGCGGGCCGGATCGCCCCGGAGGCGCTCGCCCGGATGCCCGGCACCGGGAGCGCGCCGGCGGCCGGGAACGGGAGCCCGGCTGCCGGCGGGGCCGGGAACGGGAGCACGGCGGGCGCACCCGGGAGCGCGCCGACGGCCGGCGGGGACGCCGAGCTGCGGGCGGGCCTGCGGCTGGCGGCGGACGATCCGGCGGCGCTGCTCGCGCCGGCGCACCAGGCGAAGGCGCTGGCGCTGTTCGGCGCGGACGGGCCGGCGCTGGACGAGCTGTGCCGGCTGGCCGACGACGTCCGCCGGGACACCGTCGGCGACGACGTCACCTACGTGGTCAACCGCAACATCAACTTCAGCAACGTCTGCTACGTGGGCTGCCGGTTCTGTGCCTTCGCCCAGCGGGAGAGCGACGCCGACGCGTACCGGCTCTCGGTGGCGCAGGTGGCGGACCGGGCCGAGGAGGCGTGGGCGGCCGGGGCCAGCGAGGTCTGCCTGCAGGGCGGCATCGACCCGAAGATGCCGGTCTCCGGGTACGCCGACATCGTCCGGGCGATCAAGGCGCGGGTGCCGGGGATGCACGTGCACGCGTTCTCCCCGATGGAGATCGTCACCGCCGCCGCCAAGGCGGGCGTGCCGGTGAAGGAGTGGCTGCTCCAGCTCCGCGAGGCCGGCCTGGACACCATTCCGGGCACCGCCGCGGAGATCCTCGACGACGACGTGCGCTGGGTGCTCACCAAGGGCAAACTGCCGGCCGCCGCCTGGGTCGAGGTGGTCAGCACGGCGCACGAGCTGGGGATCCGGTCCAGCTCCACGATGATGTACGGCCACGTCGACCACCCCGGCCAGTGGCTCGCCCACTTCCGGGTGCTGGCCGGCGTGCAGGACCGTACCGGCGGTTTCACCGAGTTCGTGGCGCTGCCGTTCGTGCACACCAACGCCCCGATCTACCTCGCCGGCATCGCCCGTCCCGGGCCGACCTGGCGGGAGAACCGGGCGGTGCACGCGATGGCCCGGCTGCTGCTGCACGGCCGGATCGCCAACATCCAGTGCTCCTGGGTCAAGCTCGGCGACGCCGGCACGGTGGCGATGCTCCAGGGCGGCTGCAACGACCTGGGCGGCACGCTGATGGAGGAGACGATCTCCCGGATGGCCGGCTCGGGCAACGGCTCGGCCCGTACCGAGGAGCAGTTGCGGGCGATCGCGGTCGCCGCCGGACGACCGCCCCGCAAGCGGACGACCGCGTACGGTCACGCCCGCGCGTAGCGTCGAACCTTTCCCCGCCGCCGGCCGTACCAGTGGATGCCGGCGGCGGCTGCGGCGAGGGCCGCCGCCGGTGACCCCCGACCGGGGGCGTCCGGACCCGTCCGGGCTCCCGGCCCACCGCGGGCGCTGCGGCGCCGGCCCGGAAAGGTTGCCCATGACCAGTGATCAGCGGAAGCGGCCCTGGCCGCGACTGACCCGCCGGCAGACGTTGACCGCCGCCGCGAGCGCCACCCTGGGCGCTGCCGCCCTCACCGTGCCGGGCCTGTCGGCCGCCCAGAACGCACCCACGTCCGGGCGCCGGGACGAGCCGATCGTGGTGCACCTGCGCGACGCGGCCTCCGGCGCGATGGACGTCTTCGTCGGCACCACCCGGATCCAGGTCCGCGACCGCGCCCTGGCGGACCGGCTGGTCCGCGCCGCCGGCCGGCGCTGACCCCCCCCTCGCAGCACCCTCCGCCCGGCGTCGGCTCCCCGCGCCGGTGTCTTCCCCCGACTTCCTCGACGAAGGTGTGATCCGCCATGTCCTCCCACCGTGAGGCCCCGGAGATAGCCAAGGATCCGGTCGCCGACAGCTCCGACCTGTACGCGTTCGTCAGCCCCGATCATCCGGACACGGTGACGTTGATCGCCAACTACGTGCCGCTCCAGCTTCCCTCCGGCGGCCCGAACTTCTTCGAGTTCGGCGACGACGTCCGGTACGAGATTCACATCGACAACGACGGCGACGGTTATCCGGATGTCACCTACCGTTTCGAATTCGCGACCGAGATCACGAATCCGAACAGTTTTCTGTACAACACGGGTCCGATCGAGTCGCTGGACAGCAAGAACTGGAACCGGCGGCAGTTCTACCGGTTGACGCGGGTGGTCGACGGGCGGGAGCGGGTGCTCGCCCACAAGCTGCCCTGCCCGCCGTGCAACGTCGGCCCGCTCTCCACCCCGAAGTACCACGACCTGGTGCGGCAGGCGACGTACAAGCTGTCCACCGGGGAGAAGGTGTTCGCGGGGCAGCGGGCGGACGGCTTCTTCGTCGACCTGGGCGCCATCTTCGACCTCGGTACGCTGCGGCCGTTCCAGCAGCTGCACGTGGCCGGGAAGAAGCTGTTCAAGACCGAGGGGGAGCCGGTCAACGCGCTGGACCGGACCAACGTGCACAGCATCGCGGTGCAGGTGCCGCTGGGCCAGGTGCGCCGCAAGGCCAGCCGGTACGGCTACGCGGACCGGGCCTCGACGATCGGCGTCTGGACCACGGCGTCGCGCCAGCAGGTGCGGGTGCTCGGTGACCGGGTGGCCGCGGACACCGCCGCCGGCCCGTTCACGCAGGTGTCCCGGCTGGGCAACCCGTTGTTCAACGAGGTCGTCGTGCCGATGTCCAGGAAGGACCTGTGGAACACCCTGTCGCCGGCCGAGGACAAGCGGTTCGCCCAGTTCGTCGAGCACCCGGAGCTGGCCGCGCTGCTGCCCACGCTCTACCCCGGCGTCTTCCCGAACCTGGAGGCGTTGAACAAGTCGAAGAAGCCGCGCGCGGACCTGGTGGCGATCCTGCTCACCGGCATTCCGGCCGGGCTGATCGACGGCTTCGCCAACACCACCGGTGACGTGCAGGCCGACATGCTGCGGCTGAACACGGCGATCAAGCCGAACCGCAAGCCGGACCGGTTCGGCGTGCTCGGCGGTGACCTGGCCGGGTTCCCCAACGGCCGGCGGGTCGGCGACGACGTGGTCAGCATCGCGCTGCGGGCCTTCGCCGGTCTCACCGTGCCGCTGGTGGACAAGACCTTCAAGCCGGACGCGGCGGCCGCGGCGGTCACCCCCGGGCTGAGCGCGGCCGACGTCACCGCGCCGTTCCTCGGCGACTTCCCGTTCCTCGGCACCCCGTACGACGGGTTCAGCAACCCGCCGGCGAAGAAGTCCTGAGGAGGGCGCGGTGCACCACCACACCCTGGGTCCGTCGGAGAGCGGCAGCGTCGTGCTCGACCTGGGCGGCGACTGCGGTGCCCTGATCATCTACACCGGACGTGAGCAGCACGGACACGAGATCGAGATCAGCCTCGTGGACGGCGACGGGCGGCGTACCCACTCCGCGGTGCGGGAACGGCACGTCCGCGACGGGGTGTTCCACAGTGCCGTCTATCCGGACCTGACGGCGGGCCTGTATACCGTCTGGTGGGACGATCGGACGCCCGCCGGGGCGATCTCCGTCACCGGTGGCGCGGTTGCCGAATTCGTCTGGCCGACCAGCTCACCGCCGGGAGTGGATTGACCGTACCCGCTCCGCGCGCCGCCGCGCCCCGTCCACCATCTGGACGGGGCGCAGTCGGCGTTTGCGGCCTCGGCGGGCACTCACCGGCCGGGCGGGTTAACCTTGCCCCCACCATAATGCTGATCTTGGACGGAGCCGCGACAGTCGCCCGGGCGCGGCCCGCCGGAGCCTCCGCCCGGGGCCGTCGGAGGTGTCCACACGGGGTGCGCCACGGCGAAAATCTCGGGCAACTCGCCGGAGAGGGCGTTACTCGGCCGGGGTCTGAATCGATAGGGCAGGTTGCGAGGCTAGGGCGGCTCGGATGGTCGTCCGGAACGTGTCGGGAGGGCGACTCCATTATCAAGTTCGGCTTGACGGCGCACGCATTACACGCGTGTAATTTGAATGGGGTTGTTCGGCCGGATCGCAACAAATTGGGTGCGGACGGACAAGCACGCCTTTCGCGTGGGGGGTTGCAGCGGCGATGACGCCGGTGCGCGACAAGGAGGCATCTGATGGACGGCCAGCTCGAGGTGGCCGACCTGCTCGGAAACGCGCCGGAGTGGCAGGAGCGGGCGCTCTGCTCGCAGACCGACCCGGAGGCGTTCTTTCCCGAGAAGGGCGGCTCGACCCGCGAGGCGAAGCGCATCTGCTCGCGGTGTGAAGTCAAGACGGAGTGCCTGGAATACGCCCTCGGCCACGACGAGCGGTTCGGGATCTGGGGCGGGCTCTCCGAGCGGGAGCGGCGGAAGCTGAAGCGGCGGGTCGCCGCCTGAGGCGTACGGGTCGGGGCGGTGGGGGCCGCCCGACTCGGCGACAGCCCCGGGTGGCGGCGCGGCGTCGGACCGTCCGCGTCGTCGTGACCGAGAGCTCGGCCGGTGGGGGCCGGCCGGGCCCGGGCCGGTGGACGTCGGTGGGTACCGGCGGCCGGTGTCGCCCGGGGGCGGATCAGGCCAGCTCGTCGGGGTCCACCCCGAGCAGGTTGGCCACCTGTTCGATGATCACGTCGTGCACCAGGTCCGCGAGGTCCTCGCGGTCCATCGCCCGGAACTCCAGCGGCCGCCGGTAGAGCACGATCCGCGGCGGCACCTCCTGCCGGCCGGGACGCCCGGGCAGCAGCCGGGCCAGCGGCACCTCGCCGTCCTCCAGGACGTCCGAGTCGTAGACGTTCAGGTCCGGCGGGACGTCCTCGACGGCGAACTCGACCCCGGCCAGCTCCTTGGCGAAGCGGCGCTCCAGCGCCTCGACCGTGTCCAGCACCAGGTCGTCGAAGACCTCGGCCTTGGTCCGGGCCAGCGGTACGGTCGCCGGAACCAGCCGCCCCCGCAGGCCCCGCCCGTGGCGGTCGCGGTGGGTGCGCCGGCCGGAGCCGGGGCGGCGGTGTTCCGGGCTCGTCATGAGGCAAAGGGTAGCCCGCGTCGGCCCGGCCCCCACCGCTGCGCCGCTCCGGCGGCGTGCCGGTGATCCGATCGGACGAATTGTGATCACCGTGACGGGCGTGTCGTAACGCGAAGCGGTGCGCCGGACCCGGTATTGGGGATACCCTGCCGCCGTGAGGTCACCACGGCGCTGCTCCCGTAACGGCTGCCCCCGGCAAGCGGTCGCCACATTGACCTATGTCTACAACGAGTCGACAGCGGTGGTGGGGCCCCTGGCGGCCTTCGCCGAGCCGCACACGTACGACCTGTGTGAGCCGCACGCGCGCAACCTGACCGCCCCGCGCGGCTGGGACGTGGTGCGGCACGAGGGCGAGTTCGAGCCGCCCCCGCCGACCACCGACGACCTGGTCGCGCTGGCCGAGGCGGTCCGCGAGGCCGCCCGCCCGGCCCCGCCGCGCCCGCCGGAGGACGACAAGGGCAACTCCCAGCCGCCCCAGCAGGGCCGCCGCGGACACCTCCGCGTCATCCCGCCCCACCACTGACCCACCGCGGCGCGCTGTGCCCCGCCCTCGCCGTCGATCATGAAGTTAGCGGCGTTCCTGATCTCCATTGGTGCCGCTAACTTCATGATCGACCGGTGACCGGGTGCGGGGTCAGTGGCCGAGGAGGCGGGAGAAGGCGGCGGCGCGGCGGGACGGACGGCCGGTGCGCGCCTCCGCCTCGTCGGCGGAGAACATCAGCCGGAGGCCGGCGTTCACGGCCAGCCAGCGCAGCGGCTCGGGCTCCCAGCGGGGGGAGCGGTGGTTCACCCAGGGGAGCGCGGTCAGCTCGCTCTCCGCGCCCCGGATCAGGTCGGCGAGGGTACGACCGGCCAGGTTGCTGGTGCCCACGCCGTCGCCGACGTACCCGCCCGCCCAGGCCAGCCCGGAGCGCCGGTCCAGGCCCACCGAGGCGGCCCAGTCCCGGGCCACGCCGAGCGGTCCACCCCAGGTGTGACTGACCGGCGGCTCGGGCCCCAGCACCGGGAACAGCTCGCCGAGCACCCTGCGCAGCGCGGTGAAGACCGCCGGCTCCCGGTCGTACCCGGGACGGACCCGGGAACCGAAGTGGTACGGGGCGCCCCGGCCACCGAAGGCCAGCCGGCCGTCGGCGGTGCGCTGGCCGTAGACGATGACGTGCCGGTGGTCGGAGAAGGTCTCCCGGTCGGCCAGCCCGATCCGCGCCCAGGTCGACTCGGGCAGCGGCTCGGTCGCCACCATCAGCGAGTAGACCGGCGCGACGGCCCGGCGCCGGCCGGGCAGGGCGGGGGTGAACCCCTCGGTCGCCCGGACCACCACCGGCGCGCGGACCACCCCGGCCGGGGTCACCGCCGCGCCGGGGCGCAGCCGCGTCACCGGGGTCCGCTCCAGGACGCGCACGCCCCGGCGTTCCACCGCCCGGGCCAGGCCACGGACCAGCTTCGCCGGGTGCACGGCGGCGCAGTGCGGGGTGTACGTGCCGCCGCGTACCCCGTCGGCGGCGCAGCGGGCGGTGGCCTCGGTGGCGTCGAGCAGCACCAGGTCGTCGTCGCCGAGCCCGTACGCGCGGGCCTCGGCGACGGCGGCCCGGGCCCGGTCGAGCTGGACCTCGCTGCGGGCCAGCACCACCGTGCCGCCGGCCCGCCAGTCGCAGTCGATGCCCTCGGCGGCGGCCACCCGACCGACCTCGTGGACGGTCTCCTGCATCGCCCGTTGCATGGCGAGCGCCCGGTCCCGCCCGTGCCGCCGGGCCAGTGCCGGCAGCGAGGTGGGGAAGAGCGCCGAGCACCAGCCGCCGTTGCGCCCGGAGGCACCGTACCCGGCGATCTCCTGCTCCAGCACCACGATGCGCAGCGACGGGTCCGCGCCGGCCAGGTAGTACGCGGTCCACAGGCCGGTGTAGCCGGCCCCCACGATCACCACGTCGGCGTCGGTGTCTCCGGTCAGCCCGGGGCGCGGGGTCAACGGCTCGGCCAGGTCGGCGAACCAGTACGACAGGTCCTGGTAGCGCATCACCACTCCGGTGGGGGCAGGTCGTGGCGCAGCCGCGGGTCGGGCTGCGGGACGCCGTACGTCTCGACGACCGGCACCACCCCGGCCCAGACCGGCCGGTCGAGGTCGTCCACCGGGTCGTCGGGCGGGCCGGCGCTGATCTTCACCGAGCACTCGTCCAGCGGCAGGGCGAGCACCAGCGTCGCGGCCAGTTCCTTCGCCGACGGCGGGCGGATCTGCGCCCACCTGCCGGGCAGCAGGTGCTCGGCGAGGCGCTCCAGGGCGGCCAGCTTCGCGGTGCCGTCCAGCGGGACGAGCCGGCCGAGCGCCATGGCGCAGCGGTAGTTCATCGACGACTCGAAGGCGCTGCGGGCCAGCACCAGGCCGTCGAGCAGGGTGACGGTGAGGCAGGCCGGGGCGCCGGCGGCCAGCCGCCGGAAGAGCCGGCTGCCGGTGGAGCCGTGCACCAGCACCCGCTCGCCGTCGCGGGCGTGGGCCACCGGCAGCGCGTACGGCTGGTCGCCGTCCACGATGGCCAGGTGGGCCACCCGGCCGGCGTCGAGCACGGCGTGCAGGGTGGCCCGCTCCCGGACGGCCAGCTCGGGCAGGCGGCGTACCCGGGTCCGGTCGGTGTGCCCGACCGGACCCGGTCCTCCGGTCAGAGGCGCGACCATGCCTCGGTCAGCACGGTACGCAGGATCTGCTCGATCTCGTCGAACTGCTCCTGCCCGGCGATCAGCGGCGGGGCGAGCTGCACCACCGGGTCGCCCCGGTCGTCGGCGCGGCAGTAGAGCCCGGCCTGGAAGAGCGCGGTGGAGAGGAAGCCGCGCAGCAGCCGCTCGGACTCGGCCTCGTCGAAGGTCGCCCGGGTCGCCTTGTCCTTGACCAGCTCGATGCCGTAGAAGTAGCCGTCGCCGCGGACGTCGCCGACGATCGGCAGGTCGGTGAGCTTCTCCAGGGTGGACCGGAAGGCGTCCTCGTTGGCGCGGACGTGCCCGATCAGGTCCTCGCGGGCGAAGACCTCCAGGTTGGCCAGGGCCACCGCGCAGGAGACCGGGTGGCCGCCGAAGGTCACCCCGTGCGCGAACATGCCGGTCTCGGTGAGGAACGGCTCCATCAGCCGCTCGCTGGCGATCATCGCGCCGAGCGGGGCGTAGCCGGAGGTGATGCCCTTGGCGGTGGTGATGATGTCGGGCTGGTAGCCGTACCGGGTGGCGCCGAAGTACTCGCCGAGCCGGCCCCAGGAGCAGATCACCTCGTCGCTGACGAGCAGCACGTCGTACGCGTCGCAGATCTCGCGGACCCGCTGGAAGTAGCCGGGCGGCGGTGGGAAGCAGCCGCCGGAGTTCTGCACCGGCTCCAGGAAGACCGCGGCGACGGTGTCCGGCCCCTCCCGCTCGATGGCCCGGCCGATCTCCTCGGCCGCCCAGCGGCCGAACGCCTCGGGGTCGTCGCCGTGCTCGGGGGCCCGGTAGAAGTTGGTGTTCGGCACCTTGATGCCGCCGGGGACCAGCGGCTCGAAGTCGGTCTTGATGCCGGGCAGGCCGGTGATCGACAGCGCCCCCATCGAGGTGCCGTGGTACGCGATGTACCGGCTGACCACCTTGTACTTGTTCGGCCGGCCGGTGCGCTTGTAGTAGGCCCGGGCCAGCTTCCACGCCGCCTCGACGGCCTCCGAGCCGCCGGTGGTGAAGAAGACCCGGTTCAGGTCGCCGGGGGCCAGCGCGGCGACCTTCTCGGCCAGCTCGACGGCGGTCGGGTGGGCGTACGACCACAGGGGGAAGTACGCCAGCTCGGCGGCCTGCTTGGCGGCGGCCTCGGCCAGTTCGGACCGGCCGTGGCCGGCGTTGACGACGAAGAGCCCGGCGAGTCCGTCCAGGTAGCGACGACCCTGCGAGTCCCAGACGTACGCGCCCTCGCCGCGCACGATCGTCGGTACCTCGCCGGCGGAGTAGCTGGCCATCCGGGTGAAGTGCATCCAGAGGTGGTCGGTGGCGTTGGCCATGTCAGCCCCATCGGGTCTCGGGCCGGTCAGGGGTGACACCGGCCGCTCTGCCCACGGTTATCCCACAGTGAATGCCGATCACGCAAGTGAGTGAGCCTTCACGCGACGGATTCAGCGAGACCCGTTGACCACTGCAACGGATTCCGTATCAGGCGGTGCCCCAGGTGTAGGTCTGCTTGCGCAGCTTCAGGTAGACGAACGCCTCGGTCGAGAGCACGCCCGCGACCCCACGCAGCTTCTGCAGGATCTCCAGCAGGTGCTCGTCGTTGCGGCAGACCACCTCGGCCAGCAGGTCGAACGAGCCGGCCGTGATCACCACGTAGTCGATCTCCTCCAGTTCGGCCAGCCGGTCGGCCACGCTCTCCAGGTCGCCGTCGGTACGCAGCCCGATCATCGCCTGGCGGGGGAAGCCGAGCTGGAGCGGATCGGTGACCGCGACGATCTGCATCACCCCGGCGTCGAGCAGTCGCTGCACCCGCTGCCGGACCGCCGCCTCGGAGAGACCGACCGCCTTGCCGATGGTCGCGTACGGCCGGCGCCCGTCCTCCTGGAGCTGCTCGATGATCTGCTTCGCCACGTCGTCGAGCAGAGCGTGACTGGCACCCTCACGCACGGTGACCCGGCGGGTGCCGTTGCCGTTCTCCAGTTGCCGGTTGGCCATCGTCCGCTCCCAGTGTCCGAATCCTTGGCGCTGAGCGTAGTGCCCCGGCGCAGTCTGGCGTATTTCGTGGCCAGAGGCTATTCCCGCAACGGAATCCCTTGTAAGGGAGGTCACCTCATGTCAGGATCAGTCGTCCATCGCCACTGACCCTCCCGCCGGCGCGCCACCCCCGTCCCGCCGCCGACGATGCCCCCCCTAGGAGTCGTCACATGCGTAGTCCCCACCGGCCCCTCACCCGGCGTGGTCTGCTCACCGGCACCCTCGGCTCGGCCGCGCTGCTCGCCACCGCGGGCACCCTGGCCGGCTGCGGCACCAAGGGCGCCCAGCAGACCGAGGCCGGCTGCAAGAGCGACGATGTCTCCGCCACGGAGAAGAAGCTGGCGTTCTCGAACTGGCCGCAGTACATGGACGTCGACGAGAAGGACGGGTCGAAGCGGCCCACCCTGGACGCCTTCATCGCGAAGTCCGGCATCCAGGTGACCTACACCGAGGACGTCAACGACAACAACGAGTTCTTCGGCAAGGTGCAGAACCAGCTCGCCGGCTGCCAGAGCACCGGCCGCGACATCATGGTCCTCACGGACTGGATGGCGGCCCGGATGATCCGGCTCGGCTGGGTCCAGAAGCTGGACAAGGCCAAGATCCCCAACGTCGAGGCGAACCTGCTGCCCTCGCTGCGCAACCGCTCCTTCGACAGCGACAACCAGCTCGCCATCCCGTGGCAGTCGGGCCTCGCCGGGCTCGCGTACAACGCCAAGGTGACCAAGGAGATCCGCAGCGTCGACGAGCTGCTCACCCGCCCCGACCTGAAGGGCAAGGTGACCGCCCTGTCGGAGATGCGCGACACCATGGGCCTGCTGCTCCAGTCCAACGGCCACGACCCGGCGAACTTCACCACGGCGCAGTTCGACGACGCGCTCGCCAAGCTCAAGAAGGCCGTCGACAGCAAGCAGATCCGCAAGTTCACCGGCAACGACTACGCCCCCGACCTGGCCAAGGGCGACATCGCCGCGTGCATCGGCTGGTCCGGCGACGTGATCCAGCTCGGCTTCGAGGACGAGAAGATCAAGTTCGTGGTGCCGGACTCCGGCGTGATGCTCTGGTCGGACAACATGCTGGTGCCGAACAAGGCCGGCCACAAGGCGAACGCCGAAGAGCTGATGAACTACTACTACGAGCCGGCGGTCGCCGCGAAGCTCGCCGCGTTCGTCAACTACATCTGCCCGGTCAAGGGCGCGCAGGCCGAGATGGAGAAGATCGACCCCGATCTCGCGAAGAACCCGCTGATCTTCCCCGACGACGACATGCTGTCGAAGTCCAAGGTCTTCATGGCCCTGGACGAGAAGCGGGAGAAGGAGTACGAGACCAAGTACCAGCAGGTCATCGGGGCGTGAGGACGATGGGACACGAGGCACCGGCCGGCGACCTGCGACTGGCCAACCTGACCAAGCGGTTCGGCGTCTTCACCGCGGTGGACGACCTCAGCCTGACCGTCCCGCAGGGCTCGTTCTTCGCCCTGCTCGGCGCGTCCGGCTGCGGCAAGACCACCACCCTGCGGATGATCGCCGGGCTGGAACAACCCACCAGCGGGCAGGTGCTGCTCGGTGACCGGGACATCGCCGGGCTGCGGCCGTACAAGCGGCCGGTGAACACCGTGTTCCAGAGCTACGCGCTCTTCCCGCACCTCGACATCCACGAGAACGTCGCCTTCGGGCTGCGCCGGCGCGGCATCCGCAAGGTGACCGACCAGGTCGAGCGGATGCTGGCCCTGGTGCAGCTCGAAGGGTACGGGCGGCGCAGGCCGGCCCAGCTCTCCGGCGGCCAGCAGCAGCGGGTCGCGCTGGCCCGCGCGCTGATCAACCACCCGCAGGTGCTGCTGCTGGACGAGCCGCTCGGCGCGCTCGACCTGAAGCTGCGCCGGCAGATGCAGATCGAGCTGAAGCGGATCCAGACCGAGGTCGGCATCACCTTCGTGCACGTCACCCACGACCAGGAGGAGGCCATGACCATGGCCGACACCGTCGCGGTGATGAACGCCGGCCGGATCGAGCAGCTCGGCGCCCCCGCCGACCTCTACGAGTACCCGGCCACCGCCTTCGTGGCGAACTTCCTCGGCCAGTCCAACCTGCTCGCCGCCGAGGCCGGCGGCCACAGCGGGGACGAGCTCCTGGTGACCGCGCACGGCTCGCGCTTCTCGGTGCCCACCGACCGGGCCCGGATCGACCGGGGGCCGGTCTTCCTGGGGGTACGCCCCGAGAAGCTGCACCTGGCCGACGACCCCGGCGAGGTGCCGATCGTGCACCAGCACGTCGGCGGCGTGGTCACCGACGCGTCCTACGTCGGGGTGAGCACCCAGTACCTGGTCCGCACGGCGTGGGGCAGCGAGCTGTCGGTGTTCGCGGCGAACAGCGGGGTCGGCGGCCGGCTGGCCGTCGGCACCCCGGTGACCGTGCACTGGGACCCCCGGCACGCCTTCCTGCTGCCCCGCTCCGCCGGCGAGGACGACCAGACCAGCCCGCTGCTGGACGAGCCGCCGGTGGGTGTCGGGTCATGACCGTCCTCGGCCACACGCCGGTCACGTCGGCCGAGCCGGCCGCCCCGCCGCCGGCCCGGGGCGGGCGGTACCGGCTGCTGCCGTACCTGCTGCTGCTGCCGGGCGCGGCCTGGCTGCTGGTCTTCTTCGCCCTGCCGCTGCTCCAGCTCGCCGCCGCCAGCCTCTACGACCCGAACGGATCGCTCTCCACCGGGTACGCGATGACCTGGGCGTTCGGCAACTACCCGACGGCGTTGCAGGCGTACTGGCCACAGTTCGCCCGGTCGTTCGCGTACTCGGCGATCGCGCTGGTGCTGGCCCTGCTGATGGGCTACCCGCTGGCGTACGCGATCGCGCAGAAGGCCGGGCGGTGGAAGAACCTGCTGCTGGTCGCGGTGGTCGCGCCGCAGTTCACCAGCTTCCTGGTCCGCACGCTGGCCTGGAAGACCATCCTGTCGGACAACGGCTGGTTGGTCGGGCTGCTGCGTGACGTGCACCTGCTCGGGCCGGACGGGCGGCTGCTGGCCACCCCGTTCGCGGTGGTGCTCGGCCTGACGTACAACTTCCTGCCGTTCCTGGTGCTGCCGCTGTACGCGAGCCTGGAGCGGCTCGACCAGCGGCTGCTGGAGGCGGCCAGCGACCTGTACGCGAGCCCGCTGCGGGCCTTCCGGAAGGTCACCCTGCCGCTGTCGATGCCCGGCCTGATCGCCGGCACGCTGCTCTTCTTCATCCCGGCCACCGGTGACTACATCAACGCCGAACTCCTGGGCACCCCGAACGAGTACATGATCGGCAACGTCATCGACTCGGCCTTCCTGGTCCGGCTGGACTATCCGCAGGGCGCGGCGCTGTCGTTCCTGCTGATGGCGGCGATCCTGGCGATCGTCTTCGTCTACCTGCGCCGGGCCGGCACGGAGGAGGTGCTGTGAGACTGAAGCGTTGGCTCGCCGACCGGTGGGTGATGGGCGTGGCCCTGCTCGTCCTGGGCTACCTCTCGCTGCCGATCCTGGTGGTCGCCGGCCTCTCCTTCAACCGGCCCTCCAGCCGGCTGTCGTACGACTTCCACGAGTTCACCCTCGACAACTGGACCCACCCGTTCCCCACCCTGGAGATGCGCGACGCGGTGGTGCGCAGCATCGAGATCGGGCTGATCGCCACGGCGGTCTCCACGGTGCTCGGCACGCTGATGGCGTTCGCGCTGGTCCGGCACGGGTTCCGGGGCCGCTCCGGGATCAACGGGCTGATCTTCCTGCCGATGGCCACCCCCGAGCTGGTGATGGGCACCTCGCTGCTCGCCCTCTTCGTCGCCGCCCAGGTGCCGCTGGGCTTCTGGACCATCGTGATCGCGCACGTGATGTTCTGCGTGTCGTTCGTGGTGGTCACCGTGAAGGCCCGGCTCGCCGGCATGGACCGGCGGCTGGAGGAGGCCGCGATGGACCTGTACGCCAGCGAGTGGCAGACCTTCCGGGGGGTCACCCTGCCGCTGGTGCTGCCCGGCATCGTGGCCGCCGCGCTGCTCGCCTTCTCGCTCAGCTTCGACGACTTCATCATCACGAACTTCAACTCCGGCACCACCGTCACCTTCCCGATGTACGTCTGGGGCGCCGCCCAGAAGGGCATCCCGCCGCAGGTCAACGTCATCGGCACGGCCATGTTCGTGCTCGCGCTGCTGGCCGTCGGGGCGAGCATGCTGCGGGGGCGGCAGGCCCGGCGGGCGGCCCTGGTGGCGACCCTGCCCAGCCCGAAGAAGGGATCATGAAACTCCCGCATACCGGCCGGGCGCTGGCCGACGCCGCGCCCGTTCCGTACTGGCTCGACCGACCGGAACGTCCCGACCCGCTGCCGCCGCTGACCGGCGCCGGCAGCGCCGACCTGCTGGTGATCGGTGGCGGCTACGCGGGCCTGTGGACCGCCCTGCTGGCCAAGGAGGCCGACCCGGACCGGGACGTGCTCCTGGTCGAGGCGGGCACCTGCGGCTGGGCGGCGTCCGGGCGCAACGGCGGGTTCTGCGCCGCCTCGCTCACCCACGGCCTCGCCAACGGGGCCGACCGGTTCCCCGGCGAGATCGACGAGCTGGAACGGCTCGGCCGGGAGAACCTGGACGCCATCGCCGCCACCGTCGCGCGGCACGGCATCGACTGCGACCTGGAACGCACCGGCGAACTGGCGGTGGCCGTCGAGCCGTACCAGCTGGCCGGGCTCGCCGAGGACGCCGAGCTGGCCCGCCGGTACGGCCACGACGTGCGGCTGCTCGACCGCGACGAGGTCCGCGCCGAGGTGGCCTCGCCGACGTACCTCGGCGGGATGTGGGACCGGGACCGGGTGGCGCTGCTCGACCCGGCGAAGCTGGCCTGGGGACTGCGCCGGGCCGCCCTCGACCTGGGCGTCCGGATCCACGAGCACACCCGGGTCACCGGGCTGCGCCGCGACGGCGGCGCGCTGCGGGCGACCACCGCGGGCGGCCCCGACGCGGCCCCCGGCACGGTCCGCGCCCGGCAGGTCGTGCTGGCCACCAACGCGTTCCCGCCGCTGCTGCGCCGGCTGCGCGCCCGGGTGGTGCCGGTCTACGACTACGCGCTGATGACCGAGCCGCTCACCGCCGGGCAGCGGGCGGCGATCGGCTGGGCGAACCGGCAGGGCCTGGCCGACACCGGCAACCAGTTCCACTACTACCGGATCACCGCCGACGGGCGGATCCTCTTCGGTGGCTACGACGCGGTCTACCACTACGGCAACCGGGTCGCCCCGGCGCTGGAGCAGCGGGCGGCCACCTTCGAGGCGCTCGCCGCGCACTTCTCCACCACCTTCCCGCAGCTCGACGGGGTGCGGTTCAGCCACCGCTGGGGCGGCGTCATCGACACCTGCACCCGGTTCTGCGCCTTCTTCGGCACCGCGTACGAGGGTCGGCTGGCGTACGCGACCGGCTTCACCGGGCTGGGCGTCGGGGCGACCCGGTTCGCCGGGCGGGTGATGCTCGACCTGCTGACCGGCGAGGACACCCCGCTGACCCGGCTCGACCTGGTGCGCAGCAAGCCGCTGCCGTTCCCGCCGGAGCCGTTCCGGGCCACCGGCATCAATCTCACCCGCTGGTCGCTCGCCCGCGCCGACGCGCGCGAGGGGCGACGCAACCTGTGGCTCCGTACTCTCGATCGTCTTGGACTGGGGTTCGATTCCTGATGCGCATCCTCCTCGTCGGCGCCGGTGGCGTCGGCTCCGCCGCCGTAGCCATCGCCGCCCGCCGTTCCTTCTTCGAGACCATGGTGGTCGCCGACTACGACCTGGACCGGGCGACCCGGGCCGTCGCCGGCCACGACGACCGCTTCCGGCCCGCCCGGGTCGACGCCTCCTCGGCCGACGCGGTCGCCGCGCTCTGCCGGGAGCACCGGATCACCCACGTGCTCAACGCCGTCGACCCGCGCTTCGTCATGTCGATCTTCGACGGCGCGTACGCCGCCGGGGCCGACTACCTCGACATGGCGATGTCGCTGTCCCGTCCGCACCCGTCCGCCCCGTACGCCGAGACCGGCGTGAAGCTCGGCGACGAGCAGTTCGCGGCGGCCCCGGCCTGGGCGGACGCCGGAAGGCTGGCGCTCTGCGGCATCGGCGTCGAGCCCGGCCTCTCCGACGTCTTCGCCCGCTACGCCGCCGACGAGCTGTTCACCGAGATCGACGAGATCGGGGTACGCGACGGCGCGAACCTGACCGTCGACGGCTACGACTTCGCCCCGTCGTTCTCCATCTGGACCACCATCGAGGAGTGCCTGAACCCGCCGGTGGTCTGGGAGGCCGACCGGGGCTGGTTCACCACCGAGCCGTTCAGCGAGCCCGAGGTGTTCGAGTTCCCCGACGGCATCGGCCCGGTCGAGTGCGTCAACGTGGAGCACGAGGAGGTGCTGCTCATCCCGCGCTGGGTGAAGGCGAAGCGGGTCACCTTCAAGTACGGGCTCGGCGACGAGTTCATCGAGGTGCTGCGGACCCTGCACAAGCTCGGCCTCGACTCGACCGAGCCGGTGACCGTCCGGGGGGTGCAGGTCTCGCCCCGTGACCTGGTGGCCGCCTCGCTGCCCGATCCGGCCACGCTCGGCGACCGGATGCGCGGCAAGACCTGCGCCGGCACGTACGTCACCGGCACCGGCACCGACGGCCGGCCCCGCCGGGTCTACCTCTACCACGTGGTCGACAACGAGTGGTCGATGCGCGAGTACGGCCACCAGGCGGTGGTCTGGCAGACCGCGGTGAACCCGGTGGTCGCGCTGGAACTGCTGGCCACCGGGGCGTGGTCCGGAGTCGGTGTGCTCGGCCCGGAGGCGTTCCCCCCGGTACCCTTCCTGGACCTGCTGACCGGCTACGGCTCGCCGTGGGGGATGGAGGAGCGGTGACCCGCTACGGCCCGATGTTCGGCCCCGACGTCACGTTCCTCGGCGTGCCGCCGTGCACCATCGAGGAGCCGGTGACCTACGCCGACGCCGACGTGGTGATCATCGGGGCGCCCTTCGACGGCGGCACCTCGCACCGGCCCGGCACCCGGTTCGGCCCGTCCGCCATCCGGCAGGCCTGCTACCTGCCGCACGACGGCTCCCGTCCGTCCCTGGCGCTGCGCGTCGACGGCCTCAAGGACCTCTGCGTGTACGACGCCGGCGACGTGGAGATGTTCTCCGGCGACATCGAGCGGTCCCTCGGCGCGCTGGAGACCGCCGTGCACGCGGTCGCCGCCGCCGGGGCGATCCCGGTCGTGCTCGGCGGCGACCACTCCATCGCCCTGCCCGACGCCACCGGGGTGGCCCGCCACCACGGCTTCGGCCGGGTGTCGCTGGTGCACTTCGACGCGCACGCCGACACCGGGGACATCGAGTTCGGCTCCCTGCACGGGCACGGCCAGCCGATGCGCCGGCTGATCGAGTCCGGCGCGGTACGCGGCGACCGGTTCCTCCAGATCGGCCTGCGTGGCTACTGGCCCGGCCCGGAGACCCTGGACTGGATGGCGCAGCAGCGGATGCGCTCGTACGAGATGACCGAGATCGTCGCCCGAGGGCTGGACGACTGCCTCGCCGAGGCGTCCCGGATCGCGGTCGACGAGTGCGAGGGCGTCTTCCTCTCCGTCGACGTGGACGTGGTCGACCCGGGTATGGCCCCCGGCACCGGCACCCCCGAGCCGGGCGGCCTCACCTCCCGCCAGCTCCTCGACGCGGTCCGCCGGGTCTGCTACGAACTGCCCGTGGTCGGCGTGGACGTGGTCGAGGTGGCGCCGCCGTACGACCACGCCGACATCACCGCCTACCTCGGCAACCGCGTCGTCCTGGAGGCGCTCTCCGCGATCGCCCGCCGTCGCCACGACGCCACCGGCGAAGCCCCGCCCTGGGACCCCCACCAACCCCTCCTGGACTCCCGCTGACCCTCCCCGTGTTTAGTTCGAGCTATAGTTGACGGGTGGGTGCTGGCAGGGGGCGTTGGTCGGTTCGGGTGACCGGTGAGGTCCGCCAGTGGCTCGGTGAGTTGCGTCGGACCGATCCGGGCTCTTACGAGAGCGTGCGGGTGGCCGTGGACAAGCTGGCGGAGGTCGGGCCCGGGTTGGGTCGTCCGCTCGTGGACACGCTCCGGGGCAGCGCCATCAGCAACCTCAAGGAACTCCGGCCCCGGTCGGGCCGGGACGTGGCGCTCCGCATTCTCTTCGTCTTCGACCCCTGGTCGCAGGCCGTGCTGCTCGTCGCGGGCAACAAGGCGGGAAACTGGACCCGCTGGTACGAGCAGCACATCCCGATGGCGGAGGTCGCGTACAAGGCTTGGCTCGACAATGAGCGCGAGCGGAGGGGGGAGTCGTGACGGAGTTCCACGACTGGGACGAGGTGCGCGCCGAGCTGGGCGGTGACGACGCCGCGTACGAAGAGGAGCGGACCCGCACCGAGGCGTGGGTGCACGCCTTTCACCTGGCGGAGGAGCGCAAACGCCTGGGGCTGACCCAGCGGCAGGTTGCCGACCTCATGGGAGTGACGCCGGGCCGGGTCAGTCAGATCGAGAACGGCGATCTCGACGTGAACGAGGTCGCCACGTTGAGCAGGTACGCGCACGCGCTCGGGGCCAAGCTGCGGATCATCTTCGACTACGGGGACGATCTTCGCCAGATCGCTTGACGTGCCGCTGGCTGACGCTCGGGTGAGGGCTGCGGGGCGGGCCGCCGTCTGGTCGCCTCGGTGGTCACGAAGCGGCCGGTCACCCAGGTCGTCGCGGTCGGCACGAAGCAGGAGTCGCGGTGCGACCCGAACTACTCGGGCTGCGTGCCGATCGCCAGTGACGTCGACTGCGCCGGCGGCAGCGGCAACGGTCCCGCCTACGTCAGCGGACCGATCCGGGTCATCGGCGAGGACATCTACGACCTCGACCGGGACGGCGACGGGTACGCCTGCGACGACTGACCGGGTGCCGGCTCCCGCCGCCGGTTCCGTGCGGCCGTCAGGCATTGACAGGGTTGGTACCCCCCGTGATCATGTGGGGACGCTGCGGCCATCACGGGGGTCCGTGGCACGTATCCCGGAGGACCTTCCATGGGTCGAACCCTGTCCGCGCTCGCCCTCGGTGCCGCCACCCTCGCCGCCGCCGTGCTGGTGGATGCCGGGCCCGCGTACGCCGCCACCGAGCAGTTGCGCCTCGACTTCGACGCCACCCCGACCGGGCAGGTCGAGCCGGGGCCGTGGACGTCGGGCTGCTTCGCCGACGTGGCCACCCCGGGCGACTCGGGCTGCATCGCGGTCAACGCCCCGGGCAGCATCTCCCGGGCCGCCCGGTCCAGCGGCACGAGCAGCAGCCCCGCGCTGGCCTTCCCCGCCGCCGGCAGTGCGGTGGTCGAGGTGCCGCACGCGGCCAACCTCAACCCGGGTACGCAGGACTTCACGATCAGCGCGATGGTCAAGCTGAGCAGCGCGCAGGTCACCGTCGGCGCGAACCTGATGCAGAAGGGCTACTACACGGAGGGCGCCAGCAGCCAGTGGAAGCTCCAGGTGGACAACGGCATGCCGGGGTGCCGGATCGCCGGTTACCTGGCCAACGGCGACTGGGGCTTCGCGAAGGCGGACAGCGACATCTCGATCGCCGACAAGGGCTGGACCTTCGTCCAGTGCAAGCGGCGCGGCGGGGTGCTCAGCATCACCGTGGGCGCGAACCCGGCGGTGACCGCCGACCAGAACGCCGCGCTGGACGTCAGCAACACCGCCAAGGTGACCGTCGGCGCGAAGGGCGCGGGCCTGAGCAACAACGACCAGTTCCGCGGCGAGCTGGACAACGCGGTCCTCAGCGTCGGCTGACCGCGGACGTCGTGGGGCGGGCGACCTGCCGGCCACCCGCCCTACGCTCAGGCCAGCCGGGAGCGGATCAGGAAGCGGACTCCCTCCGGGGCCTCCAGGGAGAAGCCACTGCCCCGGCCGGGCACCACGTCGACGGTGAGCCGGGTGTGCCGCCACAGCTCCCACTGGACCTTCGACATCCAGAACTCGACCGGCTCGGCCACCCCGTCGACCGTCAGTTCCGCGAGCAGGACGTCCGAGGAGCCGGTGCGGAACTCGCCGGCCGGGTAGCACATCGGCGCGCTGCCGTCGCAGCAGCCGCCGGACTGGTGGAACATCAGCGGGCCGTGCTGCCCCCGCAGCGACCGGATCAGCTCGGCCGCCGCGGGGGTCACGGACACCACGTCGTCCATCAGAAGAAGCCCAGCTTCTTCGTGGAGTAGCTGACCAGCAGGTTCTTGGTCTGCTGGTAGTGCTCCAGCATCATCTTGTGGTTCTCCCGGCCGATGCCGGACTGCTTGTACCCGCCGAACGCGGCGTGCGCCGGGTAGGCGTGGTAGCAGTTCGTCCACACCCGACCCGCCTGGATGGCCCGCCCCGCCCGGTACGCGGTGTTCATGTCCCGGGTCCAGACGCCGGCGCCCAGGCCGTACAGGGTGTCGTTGGCGATCTTCACGGCGTCGTCCAGGTCGGCGAAGGAGGTCACCGAGACCACCGGCCCGAAGATCTCCTCCTGGAAGATCCGCATCGAGTTGTCGCCCTCGAAGATCGTCGGCTGGACGTAGTACCCGCCGGACAGCTCCCCGCCGAGGTCCGCGCGGGCGCCCCCGGTCAGCACGCGAGCGCCCTCCTGGCGGCCGATGTCCAGGTAGGACAGGATCTTCTCCAGCTGGTCGTTGGACGCCTGCGCGCCGATCATCGTGTCGGTGTCCAACGGATGCCCCTGGCGAACCTGCTGGGTGCGGGACACGGCGGCGGCCAGGAAGTCGGCGTAGTGGCCCTGCTGGATGAGCGCCCGGGACGGGCAGGTGCAGACCTCGCCCTGGTTGAGGGCGAACATGGTGAAGCCTTCGAGCGCCTTGTCCAGGAAGTCGTCGGACGCCGCGCTGACGTCGTCGAAGAAGATGTTCGGGCTCTTGCCGCCCAGCTCCAGCGTGACGGGTTTGATGTTCTCGCTGGCGTACTGCATGATCAGCCGCCCGGTGGTGGTCTCGCCGGTGAACGCCACCTTCGCCACCCGGGGCGAGGACGCCAGCGGCTTGCCCGCCTCCACGCCGAAGCCGTTGACCACGTTCACCACGCCCGGCGGGAGCAGGTCGGCGACGAGCGAGAGCAGGTAGTGGATCGACGCCGGGGTCTGCTCGGCGGGCTTGAGCACCACCGCGTTGCCGGCAGCGAGCGCCGGGGCGAGCTTCCAGACCGCCATCAGGATCGGGAAGTTCCACGGGATGATCTGCCCGACCACGCCGAGCGGCTCGTGGAAGTGGTACGCCACCGTGTCGTCGTCGATCTCGCCGAGCGAGCCCTCCTGGGCCCGGACCGACCCGGCGAAGTACCGGAAGTGGTCGATGGCCAGCGGGATGTCGGCGGCCAGGGTCTCCCGGACCGGCTTGCCGTTCTCCCAGCTCTCCGCGACCGCGAGGGATTCGAGGTTCTCCTCCATCCGGTCGGCGATCCGGTTGAGGATCAGCGCCCGTTCGGCGACGGAGGTGCGGCCCCACGCGTCGGCGGCGCCGTGCGCCGCGTCGAGGGCCTTCTCGACGTCCTCGGCGGTGCCCCGGGCCACCTCGCAGAAGGTCTGCCCGGTCACCGGGGTCGGGTTCTCGAAGTACCGGCCGCCGTGCGGCGTCACGTACTCGCCGCCGATGAAGTGGTCGTAGCGGGTCTGCCAGTGGGTGGGCGCGTCGTAGCGCGTCATGGTTACCTCCGCCGTCCGTGGGTGGTGGACAGCGGGGGACGTTAGTGACCGCGACGTTGCAACGACGTTGCGCGCGTCAGGTCGTACTCCCCGGCGAGCTGGCGGGCCCGCGCGACGGCGAGCGGCCGGCGCGGCGCGCCCGGCGGCAACGCCCGGGCCAGCGCCTGCCACCCGGCCAGGTCGTCGGCCCCGGCCGCGGTCGCGGTCCAGGCGGCGAGCTGGTCGGCGTCCGCGCCGGCCAGCACGGCCGCGCGCAGCTGCCCGTCGACCCGGCGGCGCAGCCGGGCCACTCCCGGCGCGTCCGACCCGGGCAGCAGGGGCCCGGGGTACGCGCGCAGCGCCCCCGCCACGTCGCCCCGCTCCAACAGCTCGACGACGGTACGGAAGTCGGCGCGCACACCCATCCGCAGCCGGTACGGGCGGGAGTCGAGCAGTTCCTCGCCGAGCGCCCGGCGCAGCCGGGACAGTTCGGCCCGCAGGGTGACCGGGTGCAGCCGGTCGTCGCCGTAGAGGTCCAGGCCGAGCTGCTCCCCGGTGCGCCCCTCGGGATGGTCGAGCAGCAGCACCAGCAGTTCGCTGTGCCGGCGGCCCAGCCGGATGCGCCGGGTACCGAGGCGCAGCTCCGCCTCGTCCCGGCCGAGCGCGGTGACGTGCACCGCGTCGGGCGCGGCGGGGGTGGCCTGGGCCAGGAACGCCTCGGCGGCGCGGGCGGTGGCCCGGACCAGGGCGAGGCTCTGCGGGTTGGCCAGATGGTCGCCGCCGGTGATGTCGACCGCGCCGAGCAGCCGGCCGCTGGCCGGGTCGTGGATCGGGGCGGCGGCGCAGGTCCAGCGCTGCACCGGCCGGACGAAGTGTTCGGTGGCGAAGATCTGCACGCTGTGGTCCACCGCGAGCGCGGTGCCGGGGGCGTTGGTGCCGGCGTGCGTCTCGTCCCATCGGGCGCCCGGCACGAAGTTCATCCGCTCGGCGTGCCGGAGCACCCCGGCGTGCCCCTCCACCCAGAGCAGCCGCCCGTACGCGTCGCAGACCGCCATCAGGTGCGCCCCGTCCTGCGCGATCCCGCCGAGCAGGTCGCGGAAGAGCGGCAGCACCCGGGCCAGCGGGTGGGCGGCCCGGTAGCTCTCCAGCGCGCCGTCGGTGAGGTCGACCGGCACGGTGGCCTCCGGGTCGAGCCGCGCGGAGCGTTCCCAGGAGCGGCGGACCACGTCCCGGACCCGCGCCCCGCTGGCCTCGCCGGCCAGGAACGCCTCGTGGGCGGCACCGACCTGCGCGATCCGCTCGGCCGGATCGGCGCCGAACTCCAGGGCGAGCCACGGGTCAGCCATCGGCGACCTCCTCGCGCCCATGGTGACCCAGCTCACCCGTGATCGCCAATACCGGTTGCCCGGGTGATCGACGGACGCCCATTCTGTTCACCGGCCGCAGGGCGCGCGCCGGGAGCACGGGAAGGACGGTCGTGATGGTCGGGACGCGGGAACGGATGATGGTGCAGCTCCAGCTCGTCAGCGGTGACCGCCACCTGGTCGCCTGGGTGCCCGACGACCGCCGGGTACGCGTCGGCGTCGAGCTGAGCCTGCGCGGCCACGCCGAGCCGGACCGCTTCTGGCGGGTGGTGGCGAAGGGCGATCCGTGCCCGGCCGGGGAGATCCGGCGCGGCTGGCACAACGACATCTGAACGGGCAGCGCTCCCATCCCGTACCCGTCGGCGTAGGACGGAATGACGACGGGAGCGGCGATGCGGGTGCAGCGGAAGCACGTACTGGCGGCGGGTGTGGCGGTGGTGGCCGGCGCGGTGGTGGCGGCGGGGACCGGGTTCGGTTTCGCCGGCACCACCCCGACCCGGCAGGGCGTCTGCCAGGGGCCGGTGACCTTCTCGGCGGAGGCCGGGCCGCCGGCCGCCACCAGCGACCGGTTCCCGGCGGGTACCCGGCTGCGGGTGACCAACCTGGACAACCGGCGGGTGGCGACGGTGACGGTGACCGGCCCGTCGGGCAGTTGCGTGCTGCTCAACACCGCCGCGATGGACCTGGTCCGTGAGCCGGGGAAGAACGTGATCCGCCGAAACGTCGTCGAACGGGTCGGTGCCGTTCCGGCCGGGGGAGCGGCAACCCCGTCCGGCGGGGCCCGCCCGGGCACCGGCGCACCGGCCGGCGGCGTGGTGGCGCCGAGCGGCGGCGGTGCCTGCACCGGCCCGATCACCTTCTCCGCCGAGGGCGGGGCGCCGGCCGCCACCAGTGACCGGTTCCCGGTGGGCACCCGGCTGCGGGTGACCAACCTGGACAACAGCCGGACGGTGACCGTCACGGTGACCGGCCCGTCGGGCAGTTGCGTGCTGCTCAACGCCGCCGCGATGGACGCCGTCCGCGAACCCGGGAAGAACCTGGTCCGGCGCAACACCGTGGAACTGCTCCGCTGACCACTCCGCGCCGGGCGGAACGCCGGCTCTCGGCGTTCCGCCCGGCGCGGAGGTGGTCAGCAGATCCGGCGGATCCGGCGCAGGGCCGGCGACCGACGCCCTGAGTCCGGGCTGCCGTGGGGCCCTTCGGTGAGCCGGATGGCGGAAGAGGTCGCCCGCGGCCAGCGGGCCGGGGCGTCGACGCGTACTGCTGGATGTGCCTGTAGACGAGTGGGACACCGCGGGCGTCACCTGGGGGGGATCGACGCTCGCGGTGTCCCACGATCGGTGGGCCGCCGGCTCAGCCGAAGGCGGCGTCCAGGATGTCCAGGCCACGGGCCAGTTCGTCGTCGGAGATGACCAGCGGCGGAAGGAACCGCAGCACGTTGCCGTAGGTGCCGCAGGTCAGGGTGAGCAGGCCGGCGGCGTGACAGGCCGCCGAGATCGCCGCCGTGGCGGCCGGGTCCGGGGTCAGCGTGCCGGGCCGCACGATCTCCACGGCCAGCATCGCGCCCCGGCCGCGTACCTCGGCGACGCGCGGGTCGCGGGCCGCGACGGCGCGCAGCCGGTCACCGAGCACCGCGCCGATGCGCCGGGCGGCGGCGGCCAGGTCCAGCTCGTGCATCGTCTCGATCGCCGCTAGGGCCGCCGCGCAGGCGATCGGGTTGCCGCCGTACGTGCCGCCGAGGCCGCCGACGTGCACCGCGTCCATCAGCTCCGCCCGCCCGGTGACGGCGGCCAGCGGCAGCCCGCCGGCGATCCCCTTGGCCAGGGTGACCAGGTCCGGCTCGACGCCCTCGTGCTGGCAGGCGAACCAGTCCCCGGTGCGGCAGAAGCCGGTCTGGATCTCGTCGGCGATGAACACCACCCCGGCCGCCGTCGCCCACTCGCGCAGCGCCGGCAGGAAACCCTCGGCGGGTACGACGAAACCGCCCTCGCCCTGGATCGGCTCGATCAGCAACGCGGCCACGTTCTCCGCGCCGACCTGCTTCTCCACCGTCTCGATCGCCCGTGCCGCCGCGGTCGCGCCGTCGAGCCCGCCGTCGCGCAGCGGGTACGACATCGGCACCCGGTAGACCTCCCCGGCGAACGGCCCGAACCGGTGCTTGTACGGCATGTTCTTCGCGGTCAGCGCCATGGTCAGGTTGGTCCGGCCGTGGTACGCGTGGTCGAAGACCACCACCGCCGGCCGGCCGGTGGCGTGCCGGGCGATCTTGACGGCGTTCTCCACCGCCTCGGCGCCCGAGTTGAACAGCGCCGAACGCTTCTCGAAGCCGCCCGGGGTCAGGGCGTTGAGCTGCTCGCAGACCGCCACGTACGACTCGTACGGGGCGACCATGAAGCAGGTGTGGGTGAAGCGCTCGACCTGCGCGCGTACCGCCTCGACCACCTTCGGGGCGGAGTTGCCCACGTTGGCGACCGCGATGCCGGCGGCGAAGTCGATCCAGTCCCGCCCGTCCACGTCGGTGATGGTGCCGCCGCCCGCGTGGTCCACGTACGCGGCGATGGTGCTCCCGACGCCCCGGGCGACGGCCGCCCCCCGGCGCTTGTGCAGCTCTTCCGACGACGTCATGGGTCAGCCCTCGATGTTGTGCATGACGTGCTTGATCCGGGTGTAGTCCTCCAGGCTGTAGACCGACAGGTCCTTGCCGTGCCCGGAGTGCTTGAAGCCGCCGTGCGGCATCTCGGAGACGAACGGGATGTGGGTGTTCACCCAGACGCAGCCGAAGTCCAGCCGGCGGGTCATCCGCATCGCCCGACCGTGGTCGCGGGTCCAGACCGAGGCGGACAGGCCGTAGTCGACGCCGTTGGCCCAGCGCACCGCCTCGTCCTCGTCGGAGAAACGCTGCACGGTGATCACCGGGCCGAAGACCTCGTCCTGGATGATCTCGTCCTGCTGGCGGACGCCGGAGACCACCGTCGGAGCGTAGAAGTAGCCCCGCTCGCCGAGCTGCGAACCGCCCGTCTCGACGGTCGCGTGGTCCGGCAGCCGGTCCACGAACCCGCGTACCCGGGCCAGCTGGTTGGCGTTGTTCAACGGGCCGTAGAGCACGTCCTCGTCGTCCGGCGCGCCGGTCTTCGTGTTGCGGGCCTGCTCGGCGAGGGCGGCCACGAAGTCGTCGCACACGCCCGGGCCGGCCAGCACCCGGGTGGCGGCGGTGCAGTCCTGACCGGCGTTGAAGTAGCCGCCCACCGCGATCGCCTCGGCCGCCGCCGCCACGTCCGCGTCGTCGAAGAGCACCACCGGTGCCTTGCCGCCCAGCTCCAGGTGGGTGCGCTTGAGGTCCGGGGCGGCCGCCGCGGCCACCTCCATGCCGGCCCGCGTCGAGCCGGTGATCGAGACGAACTGCGGGGTCGGGTGGGAGACCAGCGCCCGGCCGGTGTCCCGGTCACCGCAGACCACGTTGAACACGCCCGGCGGCAGGAACTCCGACGCGATCTCGGCCAGCAGCAGCGTCGACACCGGGGTGGTGTCCGACGGCTTCAGCACCACGGTGTTGCCGGCCGCCAGCGCCGGGGCGATCTTCCAGACCGCCATCATCAGCGGGTAGTTCCAGGGCGTGACCTGGGCGCAGACGCCGATCGGCTCGCGCCGCACGTACGAGGTGTGCCCGGCCAGGTACTCGCCGGCCGAGCGCCCCTCCAGCAGCCGGGCCGCCCCGGCGAAGAAGCGGAACTGGTCCACCGACGGCGGCAGTTCCTCGTCGGCGGTGAGCTGGCGCGGCTTGCCGGTGTTGCGTACCTCGGCGTCGACCAGGTCGGCCGCCCGGGCCTCCACCGCGTCCGCGAGCTTGAGCAGCGCCTTCTGCCGCTCGCCCGGGGTGGCGTCCCGCCAGCCCTCGAACGCGGCCGAGGCCGCCTTCATCGCCGCGTCCACGTCCGCCGCGCCGGAGACCGGCGCCTG
Organism: Micromonospora auratinigra; assembly: GCF_900089595.1. Taxonomy (GTDB): domain Bacteria; phylum Actinomycetota; class Actinomycetes; order Mycobacteriales; family Micromonosporaceae; genus Micromonospora; species Micromonospora auratinigra. The sequence continues at coordinate 5,998,381 of NZ_LT594323.1, forward strand.
CGCGAAGACCTCGCCGGTGCAGGGGTCGATCAGATCGGCGTAGCCCCCGTCGACCGGGTCGACGTACGCGCCGTTGACGAAGTTGCGCAGCTGCTGCTGATCGCTCATCAGGAGTCTCCGAGGGATGGCCGGGGGAGGGGTGTGCGGAGGTTATCGCAATCTGACTGCCATCTTGGCTACTGAATCCGAGGCAGACAAGGGTTTGGGCAACTGTTTCCGCGCGAGCCACCGTGGTCTACGCTGCCGGGCGTGGAGCCGAGAGCCTTCTATGTCGCCGGCCGCCCCGTGCACGGCGAGGGCGAACTGACCGTCACCCACCCGTACGACGGCCGGGCGGTGGGGCGTACCACCCTCGCCACGCCCGACCAGGTCGAGGCCGCCGTCGCGGCCGCGGCCCGCGTGGCGGCGGAGGCCGCGGCCCTGCCCGCGCACGTCCGCGCCGCCGCCCTCGACCACGTCTCCCGCCGGCTCGCCGAGCGGGCCGACGAGGTCGCCGAGCTGATCACCGCCGAGAACGGCAAGCCGGTCAAATGGGCCAGGGCCGAGGTGGGACGGGCCGTCTCCACCTTCCGCTGGGCCGCCGAGGAGGCCCGCCGCTTCTCCGGCGAACTGCAACGCCTCGACACCGACCCGGCCGCCACCGGGCGGATCGCCCTGGTCCGGCGGGTGCCGCGTGGCCCGGTGCTCGGCATCGCGCCGTTCAACTTCCCGCTCAACCTGGTCGCCCACAAGGTCGCCCCGGCGATCGCCGTCGGCGCGCCCATCGTGGTCAAGCCCGCCCCGGCCACCCCGCTGTCGGCGCTGCTGCTCGGCGACCTGCTCGCCGAGACCGGGCTGCCCGAGGGCATGTTCTCGGTGCTGCCGCTGCCCAACGAGCGCGCCGCCGACCTGGTCGCCGACCCCCGGCTGCCGGTGGTCTCGTTCACCGGCTCCGGGCCGGTCGGCGCGGCCATCCGCCGGGCCGCCCCCGACAAGCACGTCACCCTGGAACTCGGCGGCAACGCGGCGGCCGTGATCTGCGAGGACTGGACGTCGGACGAGGACCTCACCTTCGCCGCGCAGCGGATCGCCACCTTCTCCAACTACCAGGCCGGCCAGTCCTGCATCGCTGTGCAGCGCGTCTACGTGCACGAATGGCTCTACGACGGGTTCCTGCCCCGACTGGTCGCCGCGGTGCAGGAACTGCGCACCGGCGACCCCCGGGCCGAGTCGACCGACGTCGGGCCGCTGGTCTCCGAGGACGCCGCTCTCCGGGTGGAGGCGTGGGTGGACGAGGCGGTCGCCGCCGGGGCCACCATCGAGGTCGGCGGCCGTCGGGACGGCGCCACCTACCCGCCGACCGTGCTCAGCGGGGTGCCGGCCGACGCCAAGGTGTGCCGGGAGGAGGTCTTCGGGCCGGTGCTGGTGGTGACCCCGGTCGCCGACGACCGGGCCGCGTTCGCCGCCGTCAACAACTCCGCGTACGGGTTGCAGGCCGGCGTCTTCACCCACCGGCTCGACGTGGCGTTCGCCGCCGCCCGCGCCCTGGAGGTCGGCGGGGTGATCGTCGGCGACGTGCCCTCGTACCGCGCCGACCAGATGCCGTACGGCGGGGTGAAGGGCTCCGGCGTCGGCCGGGAAGGGCTGCGCAGCGCCATGGACGACTACACCGAGCCGCGCGTCATGGTGCTGACCGGGGTGGCGTTGTAGCCACGGCCCACCGCGCCCGCCCGCCCGGGTAGTGTCCGCTGCCATGGAGCAGTCGACGTGGGCGGAGGTGGCGGCGGCGGTCGCGGCCTCGCCGTACCCGGTCGAGGTGTTGCCGGCCGACCCGGCGCGGGCCGCGGCCTGCCTGACCACCTTGGAGATCACCACCCGGTCCTGGCTCGGTGCGGTGGTGGCCGGCACCGGCGGCCTGCTGGTCGACCACGGCTGGCTGCGGGTGCTCGGCGGTGGCCATCCCCGCCTGCCCGACGTGGCCGCCGAGTCGTCCGCCACGGCGGGCCTCGTCGTCATCGGGTACGACGTCATGGGCGGCGTGTTCGGCTGGATCCAGGGGCAGCCCGGCGCCCGCCCCACCGTGCACTACTTCGGCCCCGACGAGTTGGCCTGGCTCGACCTCGAACAGGGCTACGCCGACTGGCTGTACGCGGTCCTCGCCGGCTCCCTCACCCGGTTCTACGAGACGCTGCGCTGGCCGGGTTGGGAAGCGGAGGTCGCCGCGCTGGGCCCCGACGAGGGCTTCACCGTGTTCCCACCGCCGTTCACCAAGGAGGGGCAGGACCTGGCCCGGGTGAGCCGGCGGCCGGCCCCGCTGGCCCAGGTGGTGTCGTTCTACCAGGACACGGCGCGGCAGTTCGGATCCTGACCGGGCTCACCAGGTGCCGTCGTCGCGTACCCGGGCGGGGGCCCGGCCGAGCAGGAGAGTGGTCAGGGCGGCGTCGATGTCCGGGCCGAGGAACCACTCGCCGGCCTGGTCGAGCGCGAAGATCCGCCCCAACTCGTCCACCGCGATGATGCTCTCCGGGCGTTCGGCCCCCATGGGGAAGAGGCGTACGCCCAGCACCGAACCGAAATCCGCGAGCGTGTCGGCGCTGTGCGCACCGCGCAACGGGTTCGTGGCGAACGGGCTGATCCACACGTCCCGGCCCGGCCCGCGCCGTCGGCTGAGGATCGTGGGAAAGGCGGTGAGGGCCTGCTGAGCTGCCGGAAAGACCTCATGGCGATGATGTGTGCCCACCACTTCGCAGGTCTCGGCGATGGCACCCCGGGCCAGTGCCGCGTTGAAGATGCCGTTCTCCCAGCCGGCGGCCATCAACGCGTGCCCGACCGCGTCCGGAAAGCGGCCGGGCTCGATCACGGTCTGTGGCTCGGGATGCGACTCCCTGGTGTAGGCCAGATGGGACCAGGGGAGGACGCCGAAATGCACCAGGAAATTGAGGCACGAGTCGCAGGGCAGCTCCGTCTGCCCGCCGACTGCGTCGCCGGGCTCCCTGATCCGGAAGAACTCGATCCGCGCCCTGCCGAGGACGGCCCGCGCCTCGTCGAGCGTGAGCGCCGAACGGCCGTCCGCCCGACGGCGGTGGTCCTGCTCGTGCAGGACGTCGGAGACGGCGATCATCTCGGCATGCCGCTCTCCGCCCCGGACCAGGTGACCTGGCGGGAGCCGGTCCAGGTAGGACCGGACGAGCGGGTGGTGGTGCAGCTCGACATCGCCCTTGGCGCCCTGCGCCACCTGTGTCCGCCCGTCGAGGGTCAGGTGGGCGGCAGCGCCGGGCGTGGGGAGCCGGGTGAGCTCGCGGAGCAGTTGACCGGCGGGGTCGACCGTGCGGGGCGGGCGGGGATCGGTGGGTCGGCGTTGCCGGAACAACTGCTCCACGTTGGACAGCGGCAGCCGGGGCCAGCTCGTGACCTCGCCGGTCTCCTTGTCCACGACCATGGTGGGTAGGTCACCCGGCAGGGCGCGGGCGTCGCGGGAGACATCCGACGTGATCAGGTAACCCAGATCGAACTCCTCGACGACCGGTGTGCATGGGAATCCCAACCGCTCGGAGTCCCGTCGGGCCCAGACGGCGGCGAGTTGTTCGGCCTGCTGTCGTTCGATCACAGCCCGAAACTACCGGACCCCACGGATTCCGTGGCGCCCGGTATGGTCTGCCCTACCGACAGTCACGGAGAGGGGCGACGGTGGTCGAGAGTGCGGACCGGGACGTCAACCGCGCGCTGCGCGCACGGTTCGACGAGGTGTACGGCCAGTACCAGCGGATCCGCTCCGGGCTGGACGAGCTCCAGGGTCGGCTGGCCGAGCTGCGGGTGACCGAACGCTCGGACGACGGGCAGGTCACCGTGATCGCCGGCGCGCGGGGGGAACTGATCAATGTGGAGGTCGCGCCCTCGGTCTTCCACGATCGTGATGCCAAGGCGCTGAGCCGTAAGATCACCACGACGGTGCTCCGGGCGTCCGCCGCCGCGATCGCCGCCACCCGGGAACTGGTCGCCGGCTACCTGCCGCCCGGCTCGCCCTCGGTGGAGTTCCTGCACACCAACGACTTCGGCGCCCTCCTCGGCCGGGCGGACACCGTCCTCTCACGTGGCGAGTGACCATGGCCGAGGGGCAGATCTGGCTGGACCCTGACCGGGCCCGCCGGGGCGGCGCCGACCTGCACCGGGCCGGCGAGGCGGTCAGCTCCGCCCGGCGTGAGACCGGCGGCGCGATCGCGGCGGCCAGCGCGGAGCGACCGTGGGGCCGCGACGACATCGGTGCCGCCTTCGAGAAGCAGTACCGCCGCTACGAGGAGACGCTGCTGAGGGCCTGGGAGGTCCTCGGACGCTCCCTCCAGGGACTGGGCAGCGACGTCGTCCGGTCCGTGACCGCCACCGTCGAGACCGACGACGGCAACGCCCGCCAACTCGGCGAGATCCCGCACCAGCGGCACAGTCCGCACCGGCACCGGCGCTGACCTCCGGAGGATCCGCGCGTGACTCTGCTGCCCAGCCCCATCCCGCATCCACTCGACTACTGCCCCTGGGACGTTCCCGGCTGGGTCTACGAGGCGCTCGACTGGGTCATCGGCGTCGAGTGGCCGGAGGGCGACGAGCGCTCCGTCTGGAACCTCGCCGACCAGTGGTACGAGGTGGCCGGCGTGCTCGGCGTACCCCGGGACGACGCGACCACGGCGGCGGGGGAGGTACGCAGCGGCTATGGCGGGGTCGGGTTGGTCGCCGAGACGTTCGACATCGCCTGGCACAAGCTCGCCGACGGCGCGGACGCCCCGCTGCACGCGCTGCTCGCGGTGACCAGCGAGATGGGCAGGCTCGTCGAGTCCTGCGGCTGCGACATCGAGGGCGCGAAGCTGGAGGCCTGGATCGAGCTGGGCATTCTCGTCATCGAGCTGCTCTCGCTGGCCGTGGTGACCGTGGCCACCGCCGGCGTCGCCTCCCCGGCCATCGGGGCCGCCACCACCGCCAGCCGGGTCGCGGTGCAGCAGATCTTCAAACGGCTCGTCGCGCAGTTGGCCCGCAAGGCCATCAAGGAGGGCCTCAGGGAGGCGAGCGAACGGGCGGCGAAGGAAGTCGTCAAGACTGGTGCCCGTGGCCTGGCCCGACGTGCCGTCATCGGCGGGCTGATCGAGGCCGGGCAGGAGGTCGGCACCAACCTGGCGACCCAGGCGTACCAGAACTCCACCGGACGTCGCGACGGCCTGGACCTGGCCGACGTGGGTGCCTCCGGGCTCGGTGGCTTCGCCGGTGGGGCGGCGGCACCGCTCGCCGGCCTCGGCGGACACGCGCACGGGCGCTTCACCCAGATCGGGGAGCACTTCGCCCGCGAGATGGGCGGCGAAACCCTGGCGGAGGCGGCCGCCGGCCTGGCCAACGGGCAGGTGCTGTCGCTGGAGGACGCCGCCCGGGCCGCGGTCTCCGGGGTGAGCGGCTCGGTCACCGGCCAGGCCGATGCCGCGCTGCACCAGCGCCTGGACGGCAAGCTCGCCGGCCTCGCCGGGCAGCCGGTGGATCTCGCCCTGCCGTCCGGCGACGATCCGGTGCCTGGCATCCCGGCCCAGCGGGCCGCCGATCCGCCCGGACCGGTGTCGCAGGCCGCTGACGCCCTCGGGCCGACGACACCCCCGCACCCGGCCACGCCGGTCCCCGACGCGGCGGACGGTCGGCATGTCGTACCGACGGCTGAACCGCGGCACAGCTCATCGGCTGTTGTGCAGGTGGGTGTGGATCCGGATCCGTCACGGCCGCACGTCGAGGCGGCGGCCAGTCCGCTGCTCTCGTCGGTGGCGGTCACCTCCACGGATCCGGCCACCGCACCGCCGCCGGTCGATCCACGGCCCGCTCACGGCTCGGGCTCCGGGGGGCCGGAACCCGGAGCGCCGAACCAGCCGACTCAGCCGGCTCCGAACCAGCCGACTGCGGCCCCCGGGGTGGCGACCGGGCCGGTGCCGCAGGCGGCACCGAACGGACCGCCCCGGGTCGCCCCCGAGCACCTGACCGCCGGCGCCGCGCCGGCCCATTCCGGACCGCTGACCGAACCAACGCCACACCGACCTGCCCTCGCTCCCGCAGTCGACGGCTCACAGGACCGGTCCGTACCGGGCCCGCGACCTCCCCTGTCGGCGCCGCACGCACCGGACCCGCATCACCCTGCCCACGCCGCTTCCTTCACGCCCGCACTGCCGGGAACGGTCGATCCGCGACCGCCGCGCTTCGGCACACCGGAGGAGCGGGCCGCATGGCTCGCCGCCGACCGCGAGGCCCTCGACCGCCGCCGATACCAGGGATATCTCCAGTCGCAGCGGGAGTTGTACGAGGAGAACCGGCGGCGGCGCAGCGCCCGCGAGCTACGGGATGCGGTCGAGCAGCAGTACGAGGCGGTGCGGTGGCTGTTCACCCAGGGCCAGGAGTGGAGAGCCGCCGGCCGGCCCGACCTCGCCGAGCAGTACTGGCGAGAGGGACAGCGCCGGGAACGGCTCGCCTACCGGTGGACCGATCAGGCCGACGCGGTCCTCGACGGAACCCTGGTGCCCGATGAGGTCGTCATCGACGACCCCACCGACTTCTACCGGATCAACGCGGACGTCGCCGATCTCGCGTACGGGGCGGTGGACGTCTCTGACGTCTCGGCCCTGACCGGCGACGGGCACCCGCCCCCCATCGACCGGTCGCGACCATATGGTGAACGAGGTGGGCTCCGGCCGCCGCTCGCGTTGCACCAGACCGACCTGGAACGGCAGATGCCGCGCAACCCGGACGGCAGCGTGGCGCGGACCGCGGACCCCCGGGTCGGGGACTGGTTCGGGTTGGCCAACGACGGTGGTCCCCTGGCGGATGCCACCCGGAGCATCAACTGCCTCGACTGCACCCTGTCGCTCTATGAGACGTGGATGCACGGCCGGCCCCGGGTCTCCGCGCCGCGTACCTTCGACGGATACCTCCAGGGGGACGTCCGCTGCCCGATCGGCGGGGAGGCGGACGGGCCGATGCGGGTCGAGGAGGTCACCGGAGGCTGCTTCCAGAACCTCGTCACCGGCCCCGATCCGACCACCTACCCGGAGGCTAGGGAGCAGGTCGAACGCGGCTACGGGGACCTGCACCGGCAGTTGCTCGGTGGCGGTCACGGCAGTTACGCCTTTCTGATCACCAGCTTCGAGGGCGGTGGCGCGCACGCCTGGGTGGCGCTGAACCAGAACGGCACCGTGCTCTACCTCGACCCGCAGAACGGCACGATCTCCGAACGCCCGCTGCTCGGTCACCGCGGCGCCCCGCACCGGGCGAACACGATCGGGATCGACGCGCTGGTGCTCGGCCCGGACGGCCGGCCGATGCCGCTGGCCGGTCGACCACCCGGCACGTACAACGTGCTTCCCGAACTCAGCGAGCGGCCCGAACCGCCCCCGCCGCCAGCACCGTACGACAGTGACGAGCCCGCGCCGGACTTCAACCACGTACACCTGCTCGGCCAGGACACGACGATTAACCATCCCGTTGTCCCGCCGCCCGGCAGCGTGCCGAACCCTGATGGCGCGGAGGTCCAGCGTCAGGCGCACCTCGATGCGCATGCCGGGCGGATATCGGCCGGGCTCTTCGTCCGCGACGCGGTCGCTGCGAGCAGGAGTCTCGACGAGGCCTTTGCCGCCGGAGTGACGCCCGTCGAGCTGGCCCAGCATCTCGACGCGCCGACGCTGCGGCGACTGGTGCCCGGACTGGACGAGTCAGGGGCCGGCGATGTGGCGCGGCTGCTCGACGATCCCCGGGTCCGGCAGATGCTCGACCAGACCTGGGAGGCGCCGCCTCGCGGTGAGCCGTTGCTGGCCGAGACGCTGGTGCGCCAGCTCGCGCAGCGTCCCGACCTGGCCCGGATGATCCTGGCGACACCGGAGCTGGCGAACTCGCTGACCGCGCGACCGGTGACCCTGCACCAGTTGGCGGACCGTCAGCAGGCGATCGACGTTCTCGGTAATGTGCTTCAGGAGATAGAGCATCATGGCTGCGGGGCATTGATCCGACCGACGGCTGATCTGCCCGTCGCGGTGCCGCTGACCTCTGAACAGAGACAGGTCAGTGCCGGGCTGGCAGCACGTAGGCAGCGGCCAGTTCAGCTCGGCTTCGACGAAGCGCGCATGGAAGATGAAGGCTATCGGCGTGCCTACGTGGAGAAGCTCTACGCCGATGCGGCGGAGGCACAGCCGGAGTTGAACCAGATCGCAATTCGTTCGGCAGGCGATCGCGGTCGAGCTGCGTGGCGGACCGAGCCCAAGAAGCGCAGCAGGGTGATGGACAAGCTGGTCGAGTACGCGAACGATGCCTCCAGGCTGAAGGATCTGGCCGGGGCAAGGGTGGAGTTCGATAGTCTCGACGACCTGTACCGGGCCTTGAGCGACTTGGCGAACGACTCAAGTGTGCTGGTGCTCGATGTGAAAGACCGGTTCAAATCTCCGCAGGGGAGCGGGTACTGCGACGTCCTGCTGAACCTACGTATGTCGAACGGGCATGTGGCCGAGCTGCGGTTGCAACTCGGGTCGCTGGAGTCTGTTGCGAAGTGGGAGCACGCCTTGTACGAGGTGCGCCGTGACCTGGAAACTCTGTCACAGTCAGATGGGCGTCCGCTGACGCAGATGGAGACGGCAATCCGCGATGGTCTACTTCAGCGAGCGGAGCGCGCCTATCGAAGAGCGATTGAGGAAGGGCTCGGAGAGATGTCCGACGAATGGCAGGCCTCAGAGGAATGAAGCTTCCGAGGTTCTTCGAGTACTACGGTTCACCACTGAAGTTGGTGGAGACACCAGACGGTGGTGTTGCGGGATGGCGCCTGTCAGACGGCACCGGAGGCTGGCTGCCTGCCCATGATCTCATTGATAAAGTGCTATTCAGTCGTGACGACGAGATTTTCGAGATCTCTCGCGACGAGTTCGTTTGGCTCACCGAGCAGGAGCGGGGGCGCAAGCTGAGCGGAGACGGGCCGGTCTTTGCTTTGTACAGCACGCTGGAGGCCATCCAGGAGACGATCAGGGTGGAACACCGGTATCCGACGCCGCGGGAGCAGGCGCTCATCGAGGGCATCCGGCGGAAGACGTTCGTGATGTTCGAGGAGCAGTTGCAGCAGGCCGGGGACCCCGGTGCCGACCCCACCGTCGGCAGCCAGCCGTCCTGACCCCCGCCGACGGAACGAGCCCCGCTCGCGGCACGCTCGACGCCGGATCGAGAGAATCGACCTCGGCTGGCCGTCCCTGACTACGGTGAGCGGATGACGAGTTCACCGAATCGGCGGCAGGCCCCCTTCTGGGTGGCGGGGATCGTGCTGGGACTGGTGATCGGCTGGATCACCATCGGTGGGGCTGCCGGAATCGCGGTGGGCATCGGCCTCGGGGTGGCCTTCGGTTACGCGTTCAACCGCGCCGGCCGGCGATCCAACCGGCGGTGACGCCCGGATCGGAGCCGGCCGGCACAGCGAGAGCCGGATGGGAGCCGGCCGGAACCGGGAGGGCCGGCTCGGAGCCGGCCGGGCGGGTCGAGTACGTGCCGCCGGCCGACGTCGCCGGGGCGGTGCGCGTACAGGAGGAGTTGCGGTCGCGGCTGGACCTGGTCGGGCCGGGACCGGCCGCGCCCGCGACGGTGGCCGGCCTGGACGTCGCCTATGCGGAGAGCGGTGACCGGCTCGCGGCGGCGGTGACGGTGCTCGACGCCGCCGGGCTGACCGTGGTGGACGAGGCGGTGAGCGTGGGCCGGCCGGCTTTCGGGTACGTGCCGGGGCTCTTCGCGTTCCGTGAGCTGCCGGCGCTGCTGGCCGCCCTGGACCGGTTGACGGTGCGGCCGGACCTGCTGGTCTGTGACGGGCACGGGCTGGCGCATCCGCGCCGCTTCGGGCTGGCCTGTCATCTCGGGCTGGTCACCGGGCTGCCGGCGATCGGGGTGGGGAAGACACCGCTGGTGGGTGCGTGGACGGAACCGGGTCCGCGACGCGGCGACTGGAGTCCGTTGCGCGACGGTGGCGAGGAGGTCGGCCGGGTGGTGCGTACCCGGGACGGGGTGAAGCCGGTCTTCGTGAGCGTCGGCCACCGGATGAGCCTGGACAACGCGGTGGACCGGGTGCTGGCGTTGACCCCGAGGTACCGGCTGCCGGAGACCACCCGGACCGCCGACCGGCTCTGCCGGCAGGCCCTGGCCGCCGCGGGCGGGTGACGGGCACGACGTCCCCGCGGCCCGCCGGACGGATCCGGGCAGGAGAAGCGCCCGCAGCCCCGGATCACCTCCGGCGGGACCGGGCGGTGGCCGCCGGAGCGGGGTGGTGCGGCACACATGCGGGGTCCTCAATGCGCAGGAGCCGCCCTGACCGGGTAGTAGCCTGACCGCGGGCCTGGCAGGGGCGAGACGGTGAGGTGGGGATGTCGATGATGCGGCAGGTGACGCGGGCGGCCACGGTGGGCGTGGCGCTCGGCGGTCTGCTGGCCGTCGGTGCCTCCCCGGCCCTGGCCGAGGGCGACCGGGTGGAGGTGCGCTCGGCGAGCAGCTTCACGGCCGGTGGCGCGCCGGGCACTGTCGCGGTGGAGGTGCGCAAGCGCACCGACGGCTGCGTCATCCTGCGTACCGGTCTGGGGCTGCGCCTCGACGGCGTCCGCCCGGATCAGGTCCGGGTGCAGGTCAACAGTGGCGGCCGGTGGTGGCCGGTGGCCGTCTCCGGTGGCGCCGGCTCGGTCGCCACGGCGCGTACCTCGCCGGCGAATCCGACCCTGTGCAAGGGCAAGGGCATGACGGTCCGCTACCGGGTCGCCTTCCTGGCCGGCACGGTCGGTGGCCGGCTGACCGTGGTGGGCGAGGCGACCAACGCCATGGGCCGGCTGATCGGCCGGGCGGGCACGGCGGCCCGGGTGGAGGGCGCGGCACGTACCGCGTCGCCCTCCCCGACGCCGTCGCGGAAGCCGACCCCGACACCGACCCCCAGCACCGCGGCGGCCACCCCGCCGGGTGCCGACGACACCAGCTCGGCCGTGGCCGCCGCGCTCCCGGCCGCGGGGGCGACCGCCGCCGCTGACAGTTCCTCCGGAGGTTCCCCCATCATGTGGTTCGGCATCCTGCTGGTGCTCGTGGGCGCCGCGCTGATCGCGCTACTGGTCCGCCGCAACCGCGCGGAGAAGGTCGACGAGGCGGCCGGCGGTCACCCGCCGGTGCCGCTGCCGCGCAGCGCCGGCACCACCTACCGCGCCGGAACCCCGGCGGGGCCGGTGCCCGCGCCGCCCGCCGCGCCGACCGGCCAGATGTACGGGCAGGTGTACGGGCAGCAGCCCGCCGCCGCCCCGACCTTCGGGGGGCCGCAGCCCGCCGCCCCGGTGCCCGGGCAGCAGCCGGTCTCCGCCCCGCCCGCGCGACCGGCGCCGGCCGGTCAGGTGTACGGGCAGCAGCCGGCCGCCCCGCGTCCCACCGGGAACGTGTACGGCGCGCCGTCGGCACCGGGGGACGAGCCGCCGGCCGCTCCCGGAGCGGACGCCACCAGCGTGCTGCCCCGCCCGCCCCGCTGAGCGGGAGTCCGGCGTTACGGTGACGGTGGGTGACGGCGGCCGGACGGTCGACGCCACGGCTGCCGGGCGCTGCGCCGGGTGCTGAGACGTGGCCCGGTGCGCGTGCCGGTTCGCCGATAAGATCCCCTGCGCCGGGTGGCACCGCCGACCGGTGAGACCGCATACGTGGAAGGAGCCGCGCCGTGGCCCTGGACCCGCAGTTGCTCGAGATCCTCGCCTGTCCGGACACGCACCACGCCCCGCTCGACTACGACCCGCAGGCGCAGACGCTGACCTGCACCGAGTGCGGCCGGATCTTCGAGGTGCGCGACGACGTACCGGTGCTGCTGCTGGACGAGGCGCGCGGCGGTCCCGCGGCCGGGGACGCCCGCGGCGGCTCCGCGACGCAGCCGTGATGGAGATGGACGGTACGGCCGGGGTGAGCGGGCACCGGCACGCCGACGAGTCACTGCTGGACAACCCGGCGCTGCTCACCGAGCGGGACCCGGGCGGCATGCTGCGGTTCACCGCGTCGGCCGGCGCGCAGGTGCGCGAGTCGGCGGCGCTGGCCGCCGAGGCGAACCTGAGCCTGCTGGAGGACGACGGCCGCCCCCGCGCGGTCGTCATCGCCGGTATCGGCACCGCCGGGCGGACCGGTGACGTGCTGGCCACGGTGGCCGGCCCCCGCTGCCCGGTGCCGGTGATCCCGCACCGCAGCGCGGGCGTGCCCGGCTGGGTGGGCGCGGCGGACGTGGTCATCGCGGTGAGCGCCTCCGGCCGCAGCCCCGAGGCGCTGGGTGCCGCCGAGGCCGCGCACCGCCGGGGCGCCCGACTGGTCGCGGTCGGGGCGCCGGACTCCCAGCTCCAGTCGGTGGCCGAGCGGGCCCGCGCGCCGTTCATCCCGGTGCCCCGGCGCGCGCCGGCCCGGGCCAGTCTCTGGGCGCTCACCGTGCCGGTTCTGCTGGCCGCCCGTACGCTCGGGCTGGTGAAGGTCAACGAGGCGGACCTGGCCGAGACGGCGGCCCGGCTGGACGCGGACGCCGACCGGTGCCGCCCCACCGCCGAGTCGTTCGTCAACCCGGCGAAGTCGCTCGCCCTCGGCCTTTCCGGGTCGGTCCCGATCGTCTGGGGCTCCTCGCCGCTGGCCACGGTGGCCGCCCGCCGGTTCGGCGACACGCTGTCGGCCAACGCCCGCTACCCGGTGGTCACCGGTGCGCTGGGTGAGGCCGGGCGGGGCCGGGTCGGCCTGCTCGACGGTGTCTTCGGTGGCCTGGCCGAGGGGGAGCGGGACATCTTCGCCGACCCGGACGACTCCGGTCCGGACGGCACCCGGCTGCGGCTGGTGCTGCTGCGCGACGGCGGGCTCAACGCCGAGGACGACACCGACGAGCCGCTCGCGGTGGAGGAGCGACGGGCGGACGCGGTGCAGACCCTCGCCGAGCGGCGCGGGGTGCGCTGCGACGTGGTGACCGCCGAGGGCGGTTCCGCGCTGGAGCGGCTCGCCTCGCTGATGGCGGTCCCCGATTTCGCCTCGATCTACCTGGCCCTGGCCCATGGGCTGGACCCGATGGCCGTTCCGGCCGTCACCGAGATGAAGGAGCTGGCAAACCAGTGAGCACGTGCGGCATCGGACGGGGAGCATGAGCGCCAACGGTGGTACGAAGGCGATCATCGCCGCGCTGGCGGCGAACATCGGCATCGCCGTCACCAAGTTCATCGCGTTCCTGCTCACCGGCTCCTCGTCGATGCTGGCCGAGTCGATCCACTCGGTCGCCGACTCCGGTAACCAGGGGCTGCTGCTGATCGGTGGCCGCCGCGCCAAGCGCGAGGCCACCCCGCAGCACCCCTTCGGGTACGGCCGGGAGCGCTACATCTACGCGTTCATCGTGGCGATCGTGCTGTTCAGTCTGGGTGGCCTGTTCGCGCTCTACGAGGCGTACCACAAGGCGTCGCATCCGGAGCCGATCACGAGCTGGCAGTGGGTGCCGGTGGCGGTGCTGGTCGCGGCGATCGCGATGGAGAGCTTCTCCTTCCGTACCGCGATCCAGGAGTCGAACCAGATCCGGGGCAACCAGTCCTGGGTGCGGTTCATCCGCCGGGCCAAGGCGCCCGAGCTGCCGGTGGTGCTGCTGGAGGACTTCGGCGCGCTGATCGGTCTGGTCTTCGCGCTGTTCGGCGTGGGCATGACCCTGATCACCGGCGACGGCCTGTGGGACGCCGCGGGCACCGCGATGATCGGTGTGCTGCTGGTGGTCATCGCGATCGTGCTGGCCGTCGAGACCAAGAGCCTGCTGCTCGGCGAGGGCGCCGAGCCGAAGGACCTGCTCGCCATCACGGAGGCCGTCACGGGTGGTCCCGAGGTGGAGCGGATCATCCACATGAAGACGCTCTACCTGGGCCCGGAGGAGCTGATGGTGGCCGCGAAGATCGCGGTGCCGGCCTGCGAGTCCGCCGAGGAACTGGCCCGGGGCATCAACGCCGTCGAGGCGCGGATCCGCGAGGCGGTCCCGATCGCCCGGGTGATCTACCTGGAGCCCGACATCTACAGCGCAGCCGCGGAGCGGGCCGGCACCGGGGCCGCCGCACACACCGCGGTGCCGCAGACCGAGGCCGAGGAGAAGGCCGCGCACCCCGGGAGCTGAGAACGTGGAACTGCTACAGGGTCGGATCCGGGACTACGCCTGGGGCTCCCGTACCGCGATCGCCGAGTTGCAGGGGCGGCCGGTGCCGAGCGACGGGCCGGAGGCCGAGCTCTGGCTGGGCGCCCACCCGGGCGCGCCGGCCACCGTGGACCGCGACGGCGCGCCGGTCAGCCTGACCGACCTGCTGGTCGCCGAGCCGGCGCACTGGCTGGGCGAGCGGCTGGTCGGCCGGTTCGGCACCCGGCTGCCCTTCCTGCTGAAGGTGCTGGCCGCGGACGCCCCGCTGAGCCTCCAGGCACATCCGGACGCCGAGCAGGCCCGGGCCGGGCACGCCGCCGACCCGGGGCGGGTCAACTACGTGGACCCGTACCACAAGCCGGAGCTGCTGGTCGCGCTCAGCGAGTTCGAGGCGTTGTGCGGGTTCCGCGACCCGGCGGAGTCGGCGGCGGCGATCGAGGCGTTCGGCGTACCCGCGCTGGCGCCCGTGGTGGCGGCGCTGCGCACCGGGCCGGCGGGCCTGCGGGAGGCCGTACGCCTGCTGCTGAGCTGGCCGGAGGCGGAGCGGGCCGGGCTGGTCGACGCCGTGCTCACGGCGGAGGCCGCCGGTCCGGACGACGGCTCCGGGTCGCGGCGCGGCGTCGGACGCGCCGAGCCGGAGTCGTCGGACGCCGTGCTGGCGCGGGGTCTGGCGGTGGACTATCCGGCCGATCCGGGGGTGCTGGTGGCGCTGCTGCTGCACCACGTGCGGCTGGCGCCGGGCGAGGCGATCTGGATGCCGGCCGGCAACCTGCACGCCTACCTGCGCGGCACCGGGGTGGAGATCATGGCGGCCAGCGACAACGTGCTGCGCGGCGGGCTGACGCCGAAGCGGGTCGACGTGGACGAGCTGCTGCGGGTGCTGCGCTTCGAGGTGCTCGACGAGCCGGTGGTGGCGCCGGTGCCGGTGGCGCCGGGCGTGGTGACCTGGCCGGTGCCGGTGGAGGACTTCGCCCTGCACCGGGTCCGGGTGCCGGCCGGCGACCCGGCGGTGCGGCTGGCGCTGCCCGGTCCGCGGGTGGTGCTGTGCCGGGCGGGCAAGCTCACCGTGGACGACGGGGTGGGCACCATCACCCTGGCGGCCGGGCAGGCGGCGGTCGGCACCGCGGCGGGGGGCCCGCTGGTCGTCGGCGGGGACGGCGAGGCGTACGTGGCGAGCTGCGGCTTGCGCTGACCCGACCGCAGGAGCAAGTCCGACTTTCCCGAAACGGCTTGACGCCTCCGTTGCCCAGTGTGACTCTATGAGTACGCAGCGTTGTCGCGACGACAGTCCGGTAGCGCGCGGGGAACCAAACCGGGGGGATGCACGGGGCGGCCGAGTCGTGGACGGAAAGTCCGTTCACCACCGACCGCCCCGTGCGCTGTCCACCGGTCGGTGGGCCGCCGTCCCACCGACCGGGCACGGCCCGACCCGGTCGCGAGCGTAAGGTGGAAGGCTGCGCACCACACTCGTTCGACAGGAGCTTCCATGACCAGCACCCTCCCGGCGGCCACCTCCGGCGCGTCGTCCGAGGCCCGGCCGAGCACCCTCGCCGAGGGCGACTACAAGGTGGCGGATCTGTCGCTCGCCGCGTTCGGGCGCAAGGAGATCCGGCTCGCCGAGCACGAGATGCCCGGCCTGATGGCGATCCGTCGTGAGTTCGCCGAGGCCCAGCCGCTCGCCGGCGCGCGCATCACCGGCTCGCTGCACATGACCATCCAGACCGCCGTCCTGATCGAGACCCTGGTCGCGCTCGGCGCGCAGGTCCGCTGGGCGTCCTGCAACATCTTCTCCACCCAGGACCACGCGGCCGCCGCGATCGTGGTCGGCCCGGAGGGCACCCCGGAGGCGCCCGCCGGTGTCCCGGTCTACGCCTGGAAGGGCGAGACCCTCGAGGAGTACTGGTGGTGCACCGAGCAGGTGCTGAACTGGCCGGACGGCCAGGGCCCCAACATGATCCTCGACGACGGCGGTGACGCCACCCTGCTGGTGCACAAGGGCGCCGAGTTCGAGCAGGCCGGGGTGGTCCCGCCGGTCGAGTCCGCCGACTCCGAGGAGTACGCGGTCATCCTCCAGCTGCTGCACCGCTCGCTCGCCGAGGACGGGCAGCGCTGGACCCGGATCGCGGCCGGCATCAAGGGCGTGACCGAGGAGACCACCACCGGCGTGCACCGGCTCTACGAGATGCACCGCGCCGGCACCCTGCTCTTCCCGGCGATCAACGTCAACGACTCGGTGACGAAGAGCAAGTTCGACAACAAGTACGGCTGCCGGCACTCGCTGATCGACGGCATCAACCGCGCCACCGATGTGCTGATCGGCGGCAAGATGGCGGTCGTGCTCGGCTACGGCGACGTGGGCAAGGGCTGCGCCGAGTCGCTGCGCGGCCAGGGGGCCCGGGTCGTGGTGACCGAGGTCGACCCGATCTGCGCGCTCCAGGCGGCGATGGACGGCTACCAGGTCGCCACCCTGGACGACGTGGTCGAGCAGGCGGACATCTTCATCACCGCCACCGGCTGCTTCGACGTCATCACCAACGAGCACATGGCCCGGATGAAGCACCAGGCCATCGTCGGCAACATCGGCCACTTCGACAACGAGATCGACATGGCCGGCCTGGCCAAGCGCTCGGACGTCACCCGGGAGAACATCAAGCCGCAGGTCGACGTGTGGCGCTTCGAGGACGGCCACGCGATCATCGTGCTCTCCGAGGGCCGCCTGCTGAACCTGGGCAACGCGACCGGGCACCCGAGCTTCGTGATGTCGAACTCGTTCGCCAACCAGACCATCGCCCAGATCGAGCTGTACACCAAGACCGAGGAGTACCCGGTCGGCGTGTACGTGCTCCCCAAGCACCTGGACGAGAAGGTCGCCCGGCTGCACCTGGACGCCCTGGGCGCCAAGCTGACCACCCTCAGCAAGGAGCAGGCCGCCTACCTGGGCGTGGCCCAGGAGGGCCCGTTCAAGCCGGAGCACTACCGCTACTGAGTTCCACGCCCGGAGGGGACCGGGGTCGCACCGTCCGCGGTGCGTCCCGGTCCCTTTCGCGTACGCGGGCAGCCGGTGCCCCCGGCGCTGCGCGCCGGCTCCCGGGCGGGACGGGCCGGACGGCCCTGGTGACCGTCGCCACCGGCGCGGAAAGCTGAGCCGACCGGGGGGTGTCCGGCTGCCGACGATCCGGGTGACGTTGTCATGAACGACTTGACGTCGGCCCCGGATCAGGAGCAAGGTATGGCTGCCCTAAGTAAACTGAGGCGTGCCTAACCAACGACGGAGTGCCCGATGTTCGCCACGTACCTGATCGGCCTGCGAGAGGGCCTGGAAGCGACCCTGGTGGTCAGCATCCTGGTCGCCTTCCTCGTGAAGTCGCAGCGGCGCGACCGGCTGCCGCAGGTCTGGGCCGGTGTCGGTCTGGCCGTGCTGCTCTCCGTCGTCTTCGGTTGGCTGATCAACTACACCTCCACCTCGCTGCTCGCCCGCTCCGAGGACCGCGAGCTGTTCGAGGCGATCACCTCGGTGGCCGCCGTCGTCTTCGTCACCTGGATGATCTTCTGGATGCGCACGGCCGCCCGGACGATCGCCGGTGAGCTGCGCGGCAAGCTCACCGAGGCGCTCGCGGTCGGCTCCCTCGCGGTGGCCGGCATGGCCTTCCTCGCGGTGATCCGGGAGGGCCTGGAGACCGCGCTGATCTTCTACTCCGCCGCGCAGAGCGCGGCCGGCGGCGCCGGCCGCGGCCCGCTGCTCGCGCTGGCCGGTGGCATCGTCACCGCGGTGGTGATCGGCTTCCTGCTCTACCGCAGCGCGCTGAAGATCAACCTGAGCAAGTTCTTCACCTGGACCGGGGCGCTGCTGATCCTGGTGGCCGCCGGCATCCTCAAGTACGGCGTGCACGACTTCCAGGAGGCCGGCGTGCTGCCCGGCCTGAACAACCACGCCTTCGACATCACCTCGGTGCTCGACCCGAACACCTGGTACGCGGCCCTGCTCGCCGGGATGTTCAACATCACCGCCAACCCGACGGTGCTGGAGACGATCGCCTGGGTGGCGTACGCGGTGCCGGTCCTGCTGCTCTTCCTGCGCAAGCCGGCCGGACCGGCGAAGCCGGCTGCCGGTGGCAAGCCCGCCGCCGCGCAGCCCGCCGCCGCCCAGCCCGCCCCGGCGGTGGCGCCCGCGCCGGAGCCGGCCGCCGGGGCCACGCCCGCCGCCGAGAAGTCCGAGCCCGTCCCGCCGGCCGCCGCCGAGGCCCCGGCCACCGCGCCGCAGCGCGCCTGACCCGCCTTCCGAGGAGACACCGCACCGATGCGTACCACCCGATTCGTCGTGCCCGCCGCCGCCGGGCTGCTCGCCGTGACCGGCCTGACCGGCTGCGCCGGCGGGGACGACAAGCAGGACGCGAACGCCGCCGGAGCGATCACGGTCAAGGCCACCGACAGCGCCTGCGAGGTCGGCGCCACCGACGTGCCGGCCGGTCAGGTCACCTTCAAGGTCACCAACTCCGGCGCCAAGGTCAACGAGTTCTACGTCTACGCCGCCGGTGACCGGGTGATGGGCGAGGTGGAGAACATCGCCCCCGGCCTGAGCCGGGAGCTGCGTGTCGAACTGCCCGCCGGGACGTACGAGACGGCCTGCAAGCCGGGCATGAGCGGCCGGGGCATCCGGGGCGCGCTGAAGGTCAGCGGCACCGCCGCGAGCGTGGCGCCGGACGCCGCGCTGAGCCAGGCCACCGCCAGCTACCAGCGCTACGTGCAGAGCCAGACCGCCGCCCTGCTGACCAGGACCGAGGAGTTCGTCGCCGCGGTCAAGGCCAACGACGTGGCGAAGGCCAAGGCGCTCTACCCGGTGGCCCGCACCTACTGGGAGCGGATCGAGCCGGTGGCGGAGAGCTTCGGTGACCTCGACCCGAAGATCGACGGTCGCGAGGAGGTCGTCGAGGACGGCATGCAGTTCACCGGCTTCCACCGGATCGAGAAGGACCTCTGGACCACCGGCGACGTCAGCAAGGACGGCGCGATCGCCGACCAGCTGCTCACCGACGTGAAGGCGATCGTCGCCAAGGCGAACGCCGAGAAGCTCACCCCGCTCCAGCTCGCCAACGGCGCCAAGGCACTGCTCGACGAGGTCGCCAGCGGCAAGATCACCGGCGAGGAGGAGCGTTACTCGCACACCGACCTCTGGGACTTCAACGCCAACCTGGAGGGCTCGAAGGCGGCCATCGCCGCGCTGCGTCCCGCCCTGGAGCAGCGCGCGCCCGAGCTGGTCAAGCAGCTCGACACCGAGTTCGCCAACGTCGAGGCCACCCTGGGCAAGCACCGCGCCGGGGACGGCTGGAAGCTGCACAACCAGCTCGGCAAGACCGAGCTGAAGGAACTGTCCGACAGCATCAACGCGCTGGCCGAGCCGATCAGCAAGGTCGCCGCGGTCGTCGCGCGATGACCACCCGGTCCCCAGGAGGCGACGGGATGAGCGAGCAGCGGGCCGGGATGTCCCGGCGGCGGGCGATCACCCTGGCGGGAGTCGGCGTCGCCGGGGTGGCCGGGGTGGCGGCCGGGACCACCGCCCTGGTCCGCGGCGCCGACCACGCCTCGGCCGGCGAGGTGGTCGCCGGATCGGTGCCGTTCCACGGCGAGCACCAGGCCGGCATCACCACTCCGGCCCAGGACCGGCTGCACTTCGTCGCCTTCGACGTGATCACCAAGGACCGCGCCAAGCTGGTCGCGATGCTCCAGGAGTGGACCGCCGCGGCGGCCCGGATGACCGCCGGCAAGGACGCCGGTCTGATCGGCGCGGTCGACGGCGTGCCGGAGGCCCCGCCGGACGACACCGGCGAGGCGCTCGGGCTGCCCCCGTCGCAGCTCACCCTCACCGTCGGCTTCGGCCCGACGCTGTTCCGCGACGCCCAGGGCAAGGACCGCTTCGGCATCGCCGACAAGCGTCCCGCCGCGCTGGCCGACCTGCCGCACTTCGCCGGGGACGCGCTGCGCCCGGAGATCTCCGGCGGCGACATCTGCGTCCAGGCATGTGCCAACGACCCGCAGGTCGCGGTGCACGCCATCCGCAACCTGGCCCGGATCGGCATGGGCGTGGTCAGCGTCCGCTGGTCGCAGCTCGGCTTCGGGCGTACCTCGTCGACCTCCCGGGACCAGGCCACCCCGCGCAACCTGTTCGGCTTCAAGGACGGCACCGCCAACCTCAAGGCCGAGGACGCCGGCCTGCTCCGGGAGCAGCTCTGGGCCCAGCCGGGCGACGGCGCGGACTGGATGACCGGCGGGTCGTACCTGGTGTCCCGCAAGATCCGGATGCTGATCGAGACCTGGGACCGCAGCCCGCTGGCCGAGCAGGAGATGATCGTCGGCCGGACCAAGGGCAGTGGCGCGCCGCTGGGCCGCAAGGCGGAGTTCGACGAGCCGGACTTCGCCGCCAGGGCCGACGACGGGCAGCCGGTGATCGCCGAGACCGCGCACGTCCGGCTCGCCCACCCGAGCATGAACAACGGCGCGCACCTGCTGCGCCGGGGCTACAACTTCGTGGACGGGTCGGACGGGCTGGGCCGGCTCGACGCCGGGCTCTTCTTCATCGCGTACCAGCGGGACCCGCGCAAGCAGTTCGTGCCGATCCAGACCCGGCTGGCCCGCAACGACGCGATGAACGAGTACCTGCGGCACGTCTCCAGCGCGATCTTCGCCTGCCCGCCCGGGGTCCGCGACGCGGCCGACTGGTGGGGCCGCACCCTCTTCTCCTGACCGTCAGCGCTCGCCGCGCGCTCCGTCCTGCCGTGATCGCGCTGGGACCGGGATGTAGTGGCTTCGCCGTCGTTCCGCGGCCACGACCTCCAGGATCGAGCACGATCTCGGCGGCTGCGGCAGCCTCGTCGGCAGGGGGTCGGGGCGTCGGGTCAGCGCTCGCCGTCGAGCGGGGCGGGCTGTCCGCGTACCGGAGCGGGTGGGGTGGGCACGGCGGAGCGCAACGCGGGCGCGGCCGGGACCGGCGCGGCGGCCCCCGGCGGCGGCGCGGCGGTGACCGGCGCGGGGGCCAGCTCCGGCCAGAGGGCGGTGGTGACACCCCGTCGCTGCCCCAGCCGGTGGGCGGAGCGGCGGTTCCGCTCCGCCAGCACGGCGACCAGGTACGCCGGCTCGGGCAGCACCCACGGCGGCGGTGGCGAGGTACGCGCGGCCACCTCGGCCCACAGCGCCCGCCCCAGCGCGCTGCGGTCCGGCTCGACGAACTGGTGGCACCGGCCGAGGTACTGCCGGACGGCCAACGTGAGCCCGTCGTCCAGCCGGGTCAGGTCCAGGCTCGGCGCCCAGCCGAACAGCGGCGGCGCGACCGGCGGCAGCGGCCGGAACACCCCGGTGCCCCGGGTGTGCACCACCAGCGTGCCGGCGGCCAGGTCGCCCAGCCGCCGGCCGCGCGGGTCGCTCAGCATCACCGTCACGCTCGCCGCCCAGCTCAGCAGCGGCAGCACCAGGCCCGGCCACTCCACCGCGACACCCACCAGCGCCCGGGTCAGGGACTGGCCCACGCCCACCGGACCGCCGTCGGCGCGGACCACCCGCAGCCCCACGGCGAGCTTGCCCAGCGTCCGGCCCCCGACGAAGCGTTCCGTCACCACCGGGTAGCCGACCAGCACGACGATCACCATGAGCGTCTGCGCCGCCCCGGCCAGGGCCGCGTCCTCCGGCAGCAGCAGCAGGAGCAGCAGCGAGAGCACGGCCGCCAGCACCAGCTGCGCCATCAGGTCGATCAGCAGGGCGAGCACCCGGGAGCCGAGGCGGGCCGCCCGGACGTCCAACTCGACCGCCTCGCCGCTGACCAGACCGGCGTCGGCCCACCTCGACGGAGGGGGAGGTTGCGCGCGCACGCCCACAGTGAACACCATTAGCGCCGAACGGGGGTGCACCGGTGGATCTCGACGCGTACGTGGCCGAGCACGGCGCCGAATGGCGGCGGCTGGAACAACTGACCGGCCGGCGCGGACTGGACGCGGCGGAGGTCGACGAGCTGGTGGCGCTCTACCAACGCGCCGCCACCCATCTCTCCGTGCTGCGCAGCCGCACACCCGACCCGGTCCTGGTCAACCGGCTGTCGCACCTGGTGCTCGGGGCGCGGGCCCGGATCACCGGCCGGCCCCGGCCGTCCTGGGCCGCGGTCCGCCGGTTCGTGCTGGCCGACCTGCCGGCCGCCCTCTACCGGGCCTGGCCGTGGTGGTGCGCGGTCGCCACCGGGTTCAGCCTGCTCAGCGGCTTCCTGATGTGGTTCGTGGCCGGCCACCCGGAGACCGCCGCCGCCTTCATCGGCAAGGACGCCGCCGAGGACCTCGTCGACTCCGGCTTCGCCGGCTACTACACCGAGTACGCGGCACCGACCTTCGCCTTCCACCTCTGGACGCACAACGCCTGGCTGGCCGCGCAGTGCCTCGCCTCCGGGGTGCTGGTGGTGCCGGTGTTCTGGCTGCTGTGGCAGAACGCGCTGAACGTCGGGGTGGTCGGCGGCGTGATGATCTCGTACGGTCGGGCCGACGTCTTCTTCGGCCTGATCACCCCGCACGGGCTGCTGGAACTCACCGGGATCTTCGTGGCGGCCGGGGTCGGGCTGCGGACCGCCTGGGCGTGGATCGCGCCGCCGGCCCACCTGAGTCGCGGTCGGGCGGTCGCCGAGGCGGGCCGCTCCGCGATCGTGGTCGCCGCCGGTCTGGTCGGGCTCTTCGCGGTCTCCGCGCTGCTGGAGGCCTTCGTGACCCCCGCGCCGGTGCCGGCCGGGGTCCGGATCGCCGTCGGCGCCACGGCCTGGCTCGCCTTCCTCGGGTACGCCCTCCTCCTCGGCCGCCACGCCGCCCGCACCGCCACCCCGGACCGGGCCGCTGATTCACGGAAAGAGTCGTGATGGGACTCCGGATAACCACTCTTTCCGTGAATGAGCGGGGAAGTGCGGGTCAGAGGCGACCCTGGGCCTTGAGGCGGAGGTAGGTGTCGGCGAGGGTGGGGGCGAGGTGGTGGGCGGGGGCGTCGACCACCGTGACGCCGTGGCGGGACAGGGCGGCGCGGACGCGGTCCCGTTCGGCCAGGGCGCGCCAGGCCGCGGCGGTGGCGTAGGCGTCGTCCGGGGAGCTCGGCGCGGTGGTGGTGAGCCGGGACAGCACCGGGTCGTGGGTCGCGGCGATCACCACCCGGTGCCGGGCCGCCAGCCGGGGCAGCACCGGCAGCAGCCCCTCGCCCAGTGCCCCCGCCTCCAGGGCGGTGAAGAGCACCACCAGGCTGCGCTGCCGCTCGCGGCGCAGCACCTCAGCGGCGATCAGCTCGAAGTCGGTCTCCACCAGCGCCGGCTGGAGCGGGGCGACCGCGTCCACCAACCGGGCCAGCAACGCCGGCCGGTTGCCGCCGGTCACCCGGGCCCGCACGGCGGTGTCGGCGGCGAACAGGTCGACCCGGTCACCGGCCCGGGCGGCCAGCGCGGTCAACAGCAACGCGGCGTCGATCGCGGTGTCCAGCCGGGGTTCGTCGCCGACCCGGACCGCCGAGGTGCGCCCGGTGTCCAGGACGCAGACCAGCCGCCGGTCCCGTTCCGGCCGCCAGGTGCGCACCAGCACGTCGGCGCGGCGGGCGCTGGCCCGCCAGTCGATCGAGCGCACGTCGTCGCCGATCACGTACTCGCGCAGGGTGTCGAACTCGGTGCCCTGGCCGCGCCCCCGGGTCACCTGGACGCCGTCGACGACCCGCAGTTTCGCCAGCTTCTCGGGCAGGTGTCGGCGGGAGTCGAAGCGGGGCAGCACGCGCAGCGTCCACGGTGGCGCGGCCGGGCTTCCGGCGCGTTGCCGGAAGGCCAGTCGCAGCGGCCCCAGGGAGCGCACGGTCAGCGCCGCCGCCGGCCGGTCCCCGCGCCGGGTGGGGGTGAGCCGGACCGGCAGGGTGGCCACCCCGCCCGGCTGCACGGTGAGCACCGTCGCCGGCGGCACGTCGGGTCGGGCCCCCGCCGAGGGCACCCAGGCGTCGCGGACCTGGGCGCGCAGGGTCCGGCGGGTGGGGTTGGCCAGCCGGAGGGTGACCGTGGCGGTGCCGCCCAGCCGTACCGCCCGGTCGCCGGATCTGGTGGCGGTGACGGTGTGCAGCGGGGCGGCGAGCGCCCAGTCGACGGCGACCAGCAGCAGCACCGCGACGGTCATCACGGCGACGCCGAGGAACGGCGCGGGCCAGAGCGGCAGGGTGGCCGCGCCGGCGGCGAGCAGCACCGCCGCCCGCCAGATCATCGCGGGGTCGGCACGGTGGCCAGCACCGCGTCCAGCACCGCGTCGACGGTCATCCCCTCCAGCTCCACCTCGGGGCGCAGCCGCAGCCGGTGCCGCAGGGTGGGTCGGGCGACGGCCTTCACGTCGTCGGGGGTGACGTGGTCCCGTCCGGCCAGCCAGGACCACGCCTTGGCGGTGGCCAGCAGCCCGGTGGCGCCCCGGGGTGAGGCGCCCAGCTCCAGCGCGGGGGCGACCCGGGTGGCCCGGCACAGGTCCACGATGTAGCCGAGCACCGGCTCGGCGACGTGCACGGCGCGTACCGCCTCCCGGGCGGCGGCCAGGTCGGCCGCAGTGGCCACCGGGCGGACCCCGACGGCCCGCAGGTCGCGCGGGTCGAAGCCGGCGTGGTGCGCGCGCAGCACCCCGAGCTCCTCGTCCCGGCTGGGCAGCGGCACGGTCAGCTTGAGCAGGAACCGGTCGAGTTGCGCCTCCGGCAGCGGGTAGGTGCCCTCGTACTCGATCGGGTTCTGGGTGGCGGCGACGATGAACGGCTCCGGCAGCGGGCGGCGCTCGCCCTCGACGGAGACCTGCCGTTCCTCCATCACCTCCAGCAGCGCCGACTGGGTCTTCGGCGGGGTCCGGTTGATCTCGTCGGCGAGGAGCAGGTTGGTGAAGACCGGCCCCTCGCGGAAGGTGAACGCGGCGGTGTGCGGGTCGAAGACCAGCGAGCCGGTGACGTCACCGGGCATCAGGTCGGGGGTGAACTGCACCCGCTTCGACTCCAGGTCCAGGGCGGTGGCCACGGTCCGCACGAGCAGGGTCTTGGCCACCCCGGGTACGCCCTCCAGCAGCACGTGCCCCCGGCAGAGCAGCGCGATCACCAGGCCGGTGACCACGGCGTCCTGCCCGACGACGGCCTTGGCCACCTCGGCCCGCAGCCGGTGCAGGGCGGCACGGGCGTCGGGCTGTGCGACGGCCGGCGCGATGACGGGTCCGGTCACCGGGGATCTCCTTCGGTCGGGTGGACGACGGTACGGGTCAGGGCGTCCAGGCCGCGGGCGAGCTCCAGCAGCTCCTGGTCGGTGGTCGGCTCGTCGCCGTGCAGCAGCCGCGCCACCTGCGCGGTGTCGAGGCCGGTCTGCCCGGCCACCCGTTCGGCCACCTCGGCGGGCGGGGCGTCGGTCGGCAGGTGCAGCCGGGGCAGCATCTGGGCCAGCGCGGCGGCGCGCAGCGTCTCGGCGGCCGGCCCGCGCGCCCCGGCCCGGCGGTAGAGCCGGGCCCGGCCGAGCACCGTCTCGGCGGAGCGGACGGTCACCGGCAACGGTTCCGGTACGGGCGGACCGAGCCGACGGGCCCGCCAGAGCACCGCCAGCAGCCCGGCCAGGGCGAGCTGGACCAGCAGCGCCCAGAACCAGGCCGGAAAGGCGTCCCAGAGCGGGTTCTGCCACGGCGGGGCGTCCGCCCGGTCGTCGGTGGACCGGTTGTCGCGCCCCCGTCCGTCGCCCCGGACGTACGTCGGGTCGGGTTCGGCGGAGGTGACCGTCGGCGCGGGGTCCGGGCCGGGCAGGTCGAGCCAGACGACGCGGGGCCGGACGCCGAGCAGGCCGGTCGCCAGCGCCCGGTTGCCCCACTCGTCGATCCGGTCGTTGCGGAACGGGTCGCTGGCCCCGATCACCACCACGTCGGTGCCGCCCGGCACCCGGACCAGCCCGCCGGCGTAGCAGCGGTCCGCCCGTTCGCCGGCGCGGACCGCGTAGCGCTCCCGGTCGCCGGCGGCCCGGCCGGCGCGCCGCGCCTCCGCCAGCGGGCACGGCCGGCCGTCGGCCCCGGGCGCGGTGACCCGGGTGGCCCAGCGGCTGCCCGCGGGGGCCACCGGCAGGTCCAGGCCGGCCAGCACCCGGCGGGGCGGCTCGACCAGCACCAGCCGGCTGCCGGCGGGCAGGGCGGCCAGGGCGGCGACCGTGCGCGGGTGGACCAGCCCCGGGGCCGGTACGAAGAGGGTGGTCGGGTCCGGCCCGGCGGCCGCCAGCGCCCGCCGGACGTCGGTCTCCCGGCGCACGCTCACCCCCTGCTCGCGCAGCGCGGCGGCGAGCCGGCTGCCGCCGTCGGCGTCGGCGTCGGTGGCGACCGGGGAGAGGAAGCCGGGGTCCTCCGGATCGGGCCGGTCCACGGCCTGGAAGACCAGCGTGGCGACGATCAGCAGCACGGCCAGCCCGAGCGGGACGAGCAGCCGGTACCGGCGTCGCCGGGGCGGGGTCGCAGGCGGCGTGTCCGGTCCGGCCGGGGCCGGCGGTCGGAGCGGGCCGGTGGTGGCGGCGGTCATCGGTGCTCACCGTCCGGGTCCAGGGCGCGGTGCAGGTCGGTGGCGAGGTCGCGCATCCGCCGGTCGTGAGCCGCGGTGGCCGGGCGCTGCGCGTACCAGAGGTCGGAGAAGATCGTGCCGGCTTCGTGCAGGGCGGTGCGGGTCGCCGGACGTACCCGGGCCGCCGCGTCGGTCAGCTCGGTGACGGTCATGCCCGCGCGGGGCTCCACCACCTGCCGACGGACCAGCTCGTGGACCATGTCGCGGAGCCGCTCGCGGACCGCTTCGGCGTACCGGCCCTCGGCGGCGAGCCGGTCGGCGCGGCCGGCGGGGGACGCCTCACCGGTGCGGGGGGCGGGCACCAGTGGTGACCGGGTGGCCGGCGGGGGCGCGGGCCGGCGGCGCAGCCTCGGCCGTCGCCAGCGGGGAAGCCGCAGCCGGGGCAGCCGCCAGTGGGGGAGCCGCAGCCTCGGCAGTCGCCGGCTCGGCAGCCGGCGGGGCACCCAGGCCGGGAAGAAGTACCAGGCCAGCGCCGCCAGCAGGGCGAGCAGCAGGAGCAGGAGGGCGGCCAGGGGCAGCGGTACGACGTCGCCGAGCGCCGCGACCGTCTCGGTCCACCAACGGCTCACCGGCGGACCGCCAGCAGGACCGCCTCGCCGGCGTCGGCGGGGCAGCGGGACAGCCGGATGTCCAGCCCTTCGGTGCGCATCCGGGTCTCCAGGTGCAGCACCGCGTCGAGGCAGGCCAGCGCGGGGTAGGCGAGCGCGTTCACCCCGGCCCAGGCGGCCGTGGCGATCGGCACCGCCACCAGCCGGACGTCGAAGAGGCCGAGCAGGCCCAGGCCGTACCAGACGCCGAGCCCGAGCCCGACCCGGATCACCCACCAGCCGAGGTAGCCGAGCAGCCGGAGCCCGAAGAACCGGCCGCCCCGGGCTGCCAGTCCCAGCGCCCGTCCGGGTACCCGGTGCGCGGGCACCCGGTCCACCACCAGCACCGGTACCATCGCGCCGAGCAGCCCGTACGCGAGCAACCAGGCCGGTCCGGCCAGCGCGGCCAGGCCGACGGCGAGCCCGACCCCGGCGGCGAGCAGCAGGGTCGCCGGCCACCGGGCCGCGCGCAGCAGCTCCCGGGGAGCGACCCGGCGGCCCAGCAGCGCCGCCCCCGCTCCCCGCGCGGCCGGGTTGCCCAGCAGCGCGACGATCGCCGCCTCGGTGCCCGCGCCGACCGCGAGCAGCAGCCAGAGCAGGCCGAGCCGGTCGTCGTCGTGGGGGAACCAGGCCGGCGGCCGGGCGTCGGCCAGCACGCGCAGCGGATGCAGCAGCAGTTGTTCGCCGAGGGCGAGCAGGACGCCGAGCGGGACGAGCACCCGGGCCTGGCCGCGCAGCAGCAGGACGGCCGCGTCGAGCAGTTCGCCCACCGTCAGGGGGCGGCGCGGCAGCACGGCGGTCGGGCCGACGTCGGGCACGCGTACTCCTGGCGGGGCGTTCGGTGGTGGCGGGCGACGGCGCACCCGAGGGATCATGGTTGCACGCCCCGGTCCGTTCCGGCTGACCCGCGGGCCGTGGCGCGCCACGCCCGGGTGTCCCGGGCGGCAGCTGTGGTGCGGGGCGGCCCGTCGCAGTACGGTGCCGTGGTGACGCCGAACCCTCCGATGCGAACGGGGATGGAACGATAAACCCCATGAGAGCCCGGGTACTGGTGGTCGACGACGACCCCGCGCTCGCCGAGATGCTCGGCATCGTCCTGCGCAGTGAGGGGTTCGTGCCCTCCTTCGTGGCGGACGGGGAGCGGGCGCTGGCCGCGTTCCGTGACAGCCGGCCCGACATCGTGCTGCTCGACCTGATGCTGCCCGGAATGAGCGGTATCGACGTGGCGCGGGCGATCCGCGCCGAATCGGGCGTGCCGATCGTGATGCTGACCGCCAAGAGCGACACCGTCGACGTGGTGCTGGGGCTGGAGTCGGGCGCCGACGACTACGTGGTCAAGCCGTTCAAGCCCAAGGAACTGGTGGCCCGGATGCGGGCCCGGCTGCGCCGGGGCGAGGACGTCGCGCCCGAGCTGCTCACCATCGGTCCGCCCGGCAACCAGATCACCATCGACGTGCCGGCGCACACGGTCAGCCGGGACGGCGAGGAGGTGAAGCTGACCCCGCTGGAGTTCGACCTGCTGGTCGCGCTCGCCCGCAAGCCGCGTCAGGTGTTCACCCGTGAGGTGCTGCTGGAGCAGGTCTGGGGCTACCGGCACGCCGCCGACACCCGCCTGGTCAACGTGCACGTGCAGCGGCTGCGCGCCAAGATCGAGCCCGATCCGGAGCGGCCGGAGATCATCCTGACCGTGCGGGGCGTGGGCTACAAGGCGGGCACCGGATAGCCTGGTCAGCACTGTGGTGACCGCCCCGATCCCCGACTCGCCGACGCCCCGCTGGCAGCGTGCCGCGCGGGCGTTCCGGCGCGCCCTGGCCGGCCGTGCGGCACGCCTCGCCATGGGTGCCCACCAGGCCTGGCGGCGCTCGCTCCAGCTCCGGGTGGTGACCATCACGTTGGTGGCGTCCAGCCTGCTGGTGGGCGGCTTCGCGTACCTGATCGCCGACAAGATCACCAACATCCTGGTGGAGAACGCCCGCACCGACGTGCTGCTGCGGCTGCGCAACGGCAGCGACTACGCCTCGAAGCAGTTCCAGCCGTACAGCCAGCCGCAGGAGGCCCAGTTCCAGGACACCATCGACGGCACGGTCAGCTACCTGGCCGGCGGTGACCCCGCGCAGACCAGCGGCGTGGTGGTGGCGATCATCGGGGACAGCACCAACGGCGTCATCAAGCCGCGTACCTCGCCGGACGTGGCGGTGGGCCCGCTGATCGGCCGGGAGCTGCGGGCCACCGTCGCCGGCGGCAAGATCGCCCACCAGATCCGCACCGGCACGCTCGGCGGCACCCGCACCAAGTACCTGGTCTACGGCTCGCCGGTGCCGACCCGGTTCGGGCAGGTGGAGCTCTACTACCTCGTGCCGCTGGCCCGGCAGGACGCCACCGCGGCCGACGCCCGGGCCACCGTGGTCGCCACCGGCGTCGCCCTGGTGCTCCTGCTCGGCCTGCTCGCCGCGCTGGTCACCCGGCTGGTGGTCACCCCGGTCCGGGTGGCCGCCCGGACCGCCCAGCGGCTCTCCGCCGGCCTGCTCGACCAGCGGATGGTGGTCAACGGCGAGGACGACCTCGCCCTGCTCGCCGCCTCGTTCAACCAGATGGCGACCAATCTGCAACGGCAGATCCTGCGGCTGGAGGAGATGTCCCGGTTGCAGCGCCGGTTCACCTCCGACGTCTCGCACGAGCTGCGTACGCCGCTGACCACGGTCCGGATGGCCGCCGACCTGATCTTCGCCGAGCGCGACGAGTTCGACCCGGCCGTGGCGCGCAGCGCCGAACTGCTCCAGGCCGAGCTGGACCGGTTCGAGGAACTGCTCACCGACCTGCTGGAGATCAGTCGCTTCGACGCCGGCTTCGCGGTGCTCGACGCCGAGCCGACCGACCTGGTGCCGGTGGTGCACCGGGTGACCGAGCGCCTGGCCGGGCTCGCCGAGCGGGTCGGCGTGACCATCGAGCTGGACCTGCCGGACGATCCGGTGATCGCCGAGGTGGATCCGCGCCGCGTCGAGCGGGTGCTGCGCAACCTGGTCGGCAACGCGGTCGAGCACGGTGAGGGCAGGCCGGTGCTGATCACGCTGGGGGCGGACCAGAGCGCGGTGGCGATCACGGTGCGGGACCACGGCGTGGGGCTGAAGCCGGGCGAGGAGAAGCTGGTCTTCAACCGGTTCTGGCGGGCCGACCCGTCCCGGGCCCGGCAGACCGGCGGGACCGGGCTGGGCCTGTCGATCAGCCTGGAGGACGCCCGGCTGCACGGTGGCTGGCTGGAGGCCTGGGGCGCGCCCGGCCAGGGGGCCCAGTTCCGGCTGACCCTGCCGGCCCGGGCCGGCGACCGGCTGACCACCTCGCCGCTGCGGCTGGTGCCGGCCGACGCCACGCTGCCCTTCGGTGGGCCCCGCGCCGGCGGGCTGCTCGCCATCGGGCCGGGCAGCGACGCCGGGGTGCTGGCCGTCGGGCCGGCCGGCGACGGCGACCGGGCGGAGGTCGGCTCGTGAGGCGGCGACTGCTGGCGCTGCTGCTGGGCGGTCTGATGATCCCTGCCGGGGTGGCCGGCTGCGGCATCCCGCGCGAGACCGAGGTCCAGGTGGACGGCGCGGGGCCGGCGGCCGAGCCGGGGTCGCAGAACGGCAGCGGCGCCCGGCCGCCGAGCCCCACCGACACCAGCGAGCCCGGCCAGTTCGTCCGGAACTACCTGGAGGCCGCCGCCGCCGGGGAACGCGATCAGGCGTACGCCCGGGTGAAGGCGTTCATCGCCCCCGACAAGCGGGACGCGGTGCTGCGGGAACGGCCGCAGAGCAGCGAGATCGAGATGACCGTGGTGCGGCTGCGCGAGCTGCCCGAGGTGACCCCGCCCAACAACGACCGCACCAGCAAGGTCACGGTGAAGGTGCAGCAGGTCGGGGTGCTCCGCTCCGACGGCACGCTGGCGCCCCCGGTGGCGACCGACACCACGTACGTCTTCGAGCTGCGGCCGGTCCGCGACGGCCGCCCCGAGCTGCTGATCTACGGGCTGCCGAACGTGCTGCTGGTCACCGACCAGGCGGTGCGCCGCTACTACGGCGCGCACACCATCTACTTCTGGAACTCCGACGGCACCCGACTGGTGCCGGACCAGCGCTACCTGCCCTCCTCGGTGCCCGCCCAGCGGCGGATCACCGAGGTGGTGAAGTGGCTGACCACCGGGCCGCCGGACTGGCTGGCCGGGGGCGTCAGCAAGCTGCCCGACGGCACCCAGGTGATCAACAATGCCACCGGGTCGGACGGGCGCTGGGAGGTCAACCTCAGCATGACCAGCGCCAACGACGACAAGCTGGCCCGGCTCGCCACCCAGCTCGCCTGGTCGCTGCCGCCCGAGGTGACCGGCCGCCTCGACCTGAAGATCCAGAACCAGAAGCGGCTCACCGTCGACCTGAAGCAGGAGCGGGACAAGCCGGCGTACCCGGCCGGGGGGAGTCCGCTGCGGTTCAGCGTCTACGACGGCGTGGTCCGACCGCTCGCCTTCGTGGGCGAACCGATCGGCTCGGTCCCGATCGAGGCGGCGAAGAACCGCAACGTCGTGTCGGCCGCGCTCAGCCGTTCCGGTGACCAGGTGCTGGCCGCGCTCGTGGTCACCCGGCCGGACCGCACCCAGGCGCTGCGGGTCGGCTCCGGGCCGGACCCGGTCACCGTCTTCAACGACAGCGCCCGACCGTACGCGGCCATCGGGCGTCCCACCTGGATCCGCTCGCTCGACCCGGACCATCCGGCCGGCCTGGTGGCCGCCGACGGCCGGCTCTACCGGTTCGACGTGCGGGCCGGCATGGTCGCGGTGTCGTTGAACCCCGCCGGCCGGGTCACCGCGGTCGCCGGTTCCCTGGAGGGGCACCGGATCGCCCTGGTCATCGGCGGTGTCCTGTACGTCGCGTCGGTGAGCGTGGAAGGCGGCGTGGTCACCCTCGGGCAGCCGCGCCGGCTGACCACCGGCCTGACCGACATCACCGCCGTCGACTGGATCGCCGAGAACGAGCTGGTCTTCGCGGGCAACGACGCCGACCGCCGGCCGGCGATCTTCCAGGTCACCGTCGACGGCGCGCAGGAGACCGCGCTGAAGCGGGACATCGGCGCGGCGGTGACCCAGCTCTCCGGCTACCCGGGCGGCGCGGTCGGCGCCCTGTCGTCCTTCTCCTTCATGTACGAGGCGAACCGGGCCGCCTACTGGAACCAGTTCGACATCATCAAGCGGGAGCAGGTGCAGGGCGCGCCCACTCCGGGCAGCGGCGGCAAGGCGGTCAACCCGACCGCGCCCTTCTTCTACTACTGAGGTGCCGGTGCGGGACCTGGGCGGGCTCTGGTCGGACCTGACCGACCTGGTGCTGCCGGCCGACTGCGCCGGGTGCGCGGCGCGGCAACCGGGCCTGCGGCAGGGCTTCTGCCCCCGCTGCGCCGCCGAACTGGAGGCGCTGCGCCCGGCCCCGGCCCGCCCCGAACCGGCCCCGGCCGGCCTGCCGCCCTGCGTGGCCCTCGGCCCGTACGCGGGGCCGCTGCGTGAGGGGCTGCTGGCATACAAGGAACGGGGTCGGCACGGGCTGGCCCGGCCGTTGGGCGCGCTGCTGGCGGAGGTGGTCGCGGCGGCGGTCGGCGGGACCGGGCCGGTCACCCTGGTGCCGGTGCCGGACACCGCGCGGGCCGCGCGGGCCCGCTACGGCGACCACCTGGACCGGTTGACCCGGCACGCGGCGGCCCGGCTGCGCGCGGCCGGCTGGTCGGTGCACGTGCGGCACCCGCTTCGGGCGATGCCCCGGCCGGACTCGGTCGCGCTGGACAGCGCCGGGCGGGCCGCGGCGGCCGAGGCCGCGTTCCGGTTGCGCCGATCCGGCAGCGCGTCGGCCGCCGGTCCGGTGGTGCTGCTCGACGACATCCTCACCACCGGGGCGACGCTGTCGGCGGTGAGCCGGATCTTGCACGCGGCGGGAATGACGCCAAACGCCGCGGCGGTGCTCGCGGCAACGCAAAAGCGACGCCTCCGGTGACGCTTCGTGATTCCTTTTCACCCCATGGTGTATGAGCTGTTAAATTTCCCGGCCCTTCTCGACAACCAGGGGTGACGACCGGCCGTACAGGAGTTAGCGTTTTCGTGTCGGGGGTAGGAGGTCATTCCCAGCCGCTCCCGGCGCTGGAAGGAGGCGTAGCCGTATACGACCGGTCGACGCCGAGCGGGGCTCTCCCCGGGCGCGTCGACCGGATGATCCGGACCGAACGACCGTCCGAACAAGGGAGGTCACGTGGACATCGTGGTCAAGGGCCGTAACGTCGAAGTGCCGGACCATTACCGGGTGCACGTAGCCGAGAAACTCGCAAAGATCGAACGCTACGACCACAAGCTCATTCGCGTGGACGTCGAGTTGTTCCACGAGCGCAATCCGCGCCAGGCCGATCACTGCCAGCGGGTGGAAATCACCTGCGTGACGCGCGGCCCGGTGATCCGGGCCGAGGCCTGCACGAATGATTTCTACAGCGCGCTGGACGCGGCGATAGCCAAGCTGGACACCCGGTTCCGCCGGGCGGCCGACCGTCGCCGGGTGCACCGGGGCCGGCACGCGCCGGTCTCCGTCGCCGCCGCCACCGCCGGACTGCCGGTGGCCGACCTCGACGGGCCCGGGTTGACGGGGCTGGACGGCGCCGGCACGGCCACCGCGGTCGCCGAACGGCCCGACGACGAGTACGCCGTCGAGCAGCACGACGACCAGCCCTGGCACATCGCGCGGGCGAAGGTGCACCCGGCCGAGCCGATGACCGTCGACGACGCGCTGTTCCAGATGGAGCTGGTCGGCCACGACTTCTACCTGTTCCAGGACAAGGAGTCCGGCCGACCGAGCGTCGTCTACCGCCGGCACGCCTACGACTACGGGATCATCTCGCTCGACACCTGAGTGCCCCTGACCACCCCTGACGCGACCGGCCGGGAGCCGTGGCGGACCACCGCCACGGCTCCCGCCCTTGCTCGGTCGACCGCCACGGCTCCCGGCCTTCTGCGGTCAACCGTGCCGGGGGTCGGTGGCGAGCAGGCCGTAGAGCAGCGAGTCGACCCGGGCGCCGTCGACGTCGGGGAGCCGGCCGCGCAGCAGCCCCTCCCGCCGGAAGCCGACCTTCTCCAGCACCCGCTGCGAGCCGACGTTCTCCGGCCGGGTGCCGGCCCAGAGCCGGGCCAGCCCGATCCCGAAGGCCCAGTCGGCGACCAGCGCCACCGCGCGGGTGGCCAGGCCACGACCGCGCGCCTCGGGCAGCATGCTGTAGCCCACCATGCCCTGCCCGGTGCCCGGCTCGTCGTACACCAGCATGCAGCCACCCGCCGGTGCCCCGGTCGCCGCGTCCAGCACGAGGAAGTCGGCGGAGGCGCCGCTCAGCCAGCGGCTCTCCGCGAGGTCACAGCGCCTGGCCAGCGCCGCCCGGCTCGGTGGTACCGGCGGCACCCGGTTCGCCACCACCTCGGGCAGCGTGTGCAGCCGGTGCAGGGTGTCCGTGTCGGCCGGCCCGACCCGGCGCAGGGTCACCACGCCGTCGGTGAGCCGGCCGTCCGGCAGGTCGGGCAGCAGGCGCGGGGTCGGTCCGGGCGGGTCGTCGGCGAGGCGGGCCCAGGCGATCAGGTCGTACCGGCCGCCGTCGCGGGCGGTGCCGGCGGCCCGGCGTACCCCCTCGTGCCGGAAGCCGGCGCCGAGCGCCACCCGCTGGCTGGCCCCGTTGTCCGGGGCGGTGAGCAGCTCCAGCCGGGCGGTCCCGGCGGCGAGGGCCCGCGCGGCCAGCACCCGGGCGGCGGCCGTGGCGACTCCCCGGCCACGGCCCCACGGCGCGAGCCAGTAGCCCAGCTCCAACTGCCGCCGTTCCGGCAGCGGGTTGCCCAGGCCGATCCCGCCGAGCACCCGGTCGGTCGCCGGGTCCGCGATCGCGTACGCCACCCCGCCGCCGGCCCAGGCCGCCGGCGCGCCCTCGGTGATCCACCAGTGGGCGGTCCGCTCGGTGTACGGGTCGGGGAAGCCGGTCATGAACCGCCGGATCAGCGGATCGGTGCAGCCGGCCACGACGTCCGCGAGATCGTCCGGTCGGAACAGTCGCAGCCGTACCCCGTCCGCCTCGATCGGCTCCGGGATCACGCCTGGTCCTCGGGGAGCAGCGCGCCCACCCAGACGTCCTGCCGCCGGCCCCGGTGCTGGATCCCGGCGCGCGCCGTCCCCTCGACGACGAAGCCGGCCTTCTCCGCCGCCCGGCGGGAGGCGGTGTTGCCGACGTTGGCCCGCCACTCGATCCGGGCCAGCCCCAGCGTGGCGAACCCCCAGGCGCTGAGCGCGCCGAGCGCGGCCGGCAGGTAGCCCCTGCCCCGGGCCGCCGGCGCGGTCATGAAACCGACGTCGGCGACGAGCGGGTCGGCGGGGGAGATCCGCAGGTCGACGGAGCCGACCCAGCGGTCCTCGTCGTCGGCGACGGCCCAGATCGCGCCGCTGCCCCGGGCCCAGGCCGCCGGCCCGACGTCGTGCAGGTAGCTGACGGCGTCCGCCCGCTGGTACGGGTGGGGGACGCTGGTCCAGCGGACGGTCTCCTCGTCGCGGCAGGTCGCCACGATCGCGTCGAGGTCGCGCTCCTCCATCGGCCGCAGCCGCAGCTCGGTGCCGGCCGCGTCGGCGAAGAGCACCGGCTGTGGCCGGCCGAAGACGGCGGCCCGGCGGGCCTCCAGGGTCTCCGGGCCGTACCGGACCGGCTCGCCGGGGGCGGCCAGCTCGTGCGGCAGGAGCGAGCCGACCCAGCCCTCCGGCCGGCCGCCGACGTGCGGGTCGGCCAGCCGCAGCTCGCCGGAGACCCGGAAGCCGGCCCGCAGGGCGACCAGCCGGGAGGCGTGGTTGCCGATCTCCGCCTGCCAGATCAGCCGGCGCAGCTTGAGCGCGTCGAACGCCCAGCGGGCGACCGCTCGGGTGGCCCGGACGGCGACGCCCCGCCCCCGCGCCCAGGGGGCGGTCCAGTAACCCACCTCGCCCGAGTCGAGACCCCGGTCGATCGCGACCAGGCCGCAGGAGGCCAGCAGTTCCCCGGTGGCGGCGTCGCAGACCGCGAAGGGCGCGCCGGCGCCGGTCGTCCACGCCCGGCTGCTGATGTCGGTGACGAAGCCGCGGGCGTGCTCGGGCAGATACGGGCGAGGTACGGTGGTCCAGCGCTGGATGTCCGGATCCTGGCAGGCGCGGTGCACCGCGTCGGCGTCCCCGGCCCGCCAGGGTCGCAGCAGCAGGCCGTCCTCGGTGATCTCCACGGGCTCCATCGGGCCATCGTGCCGGATCGTTCGCGTTGGGCGTAACCGGATAAGGCCCTGCCAGCGCCCGCCCGGGGTGTTATGTCGGTTTCCTCGCCCCGGACCACCGCCACCAGTGACCATCGCCGCAGTGGAACGCCTACGATGGTTCGAGACTGTCTAGGGGAGCGTTGATCCGTGTCGATTCTGGAAAAGGTCCTTCGCGCGGGCGAGGGCCGCATGCTGCGTCGGCTGAAGGCGATCGCGGCCGCCGTCAACTCGATCGAGGACGACTACGTCAACCTCAGCGACGACGAGCTGCGCGCCATGACCGACCAGTTCAAGGAGCGGCTCGCCGACGGGGAGACCCTCGACGACCTGCTGCCCGAGGCGTTCGCGGTGTGCCGGGAGGCCGCCTCGCGGGTGCTCGGCCAGCGGCCCTACGACGTCCAGGTGATGGGCGGCGCGGCGCTGCACTTCGGCAACATCGCCGAGATGAAGACCGGTGAGGGCAAGACCCTGACCTCCGTCATGCCGGTCTACCTGAACGCGCTCGCCGGCAAGGGCGTGCACGTGGTCACGGTGAACGACTACCTGGCCGAGCGCGACGCCGCCTGGATGGGCCGGGTGCACGACTTCCTCGGCCTCACCGTCGGCGTGGTGCTGCCCAACCGCCCCGCCAACGAGCACCGCGCGGCGTACGAGTGCGACATCACCTACGGCACGAACAACGAGTTCGGCTTCGACTACCTGCGCGACAACATGGCCTGGTCGCGGGACGAGCTGGTCCAGCGCGGCCACTTCTTCGCCGTGGTCGACGAGGTCGACTCGATCCTCATCGACGAGGCCCGCACCCCGCTGATCATCTCCGGCCCGGCCGAGCACTCCGCCCGCTGGTACCAGGAGTTCGCCGCCGTCGTCGCCCGCCTCCAGCCCGGCACCGACGGGGAGGGCGACTACGAGGTCGACCACGCCAAGCGGACCATCGCGGTCACCGAGCGGGGCGTCGCCCGGGTCGAGGACCGGCTCGGCATCGACAACCTCTACGAGTCGGTCAACACCCCGCTGGTCGGCTACCTGAACAACGCCATCAAGGCCAAGGAGCTCTACAAGCGCGACAAGGACTACATCGTCAGCGACGGTGAGGTCCTGATCGTCGACGAGTTCACCGGCCGCATCCTGCACGGCCGTCGCTACAACGAGGGCATGCACCAGGCGATCGAGGCCAAGGAGGGGGTGGAGATCAAGCAGGAGAACCAGACCCTGGCCACCATCACCCTCCAGAACTACTTCCGCCTCTACGACAAGCTCTCCGGCATGACCGGTACCGCCCAGACCGAGGCGGGCGAGTTCAACAAGGTCTACAAGGTCGGCGTCGTGACCATCCCGACGCACCGGCCGATGGTCCGCCTCGACCGGGCCGACGTGATCTACAAGACCGAGAAGGCCAAGTTCAACGCGGTCATCGAGGACATCGCCGAGCGGCACGAGCAGGGCCAGCCGGTGCTGGTCGGCACGGTCTCGGTGGAGAACTCCGAGATCCTGTCCCAGCTGCTGCGTCGCCGCGGCATCCCGCACTCGGTGCTGAACGCGAAGTTCCACGCCAAGGAAGCGGAGATCGTCGCCCAGGCCGGCCGCAAGGGCGCGGTCACCGTCGCCACCAACATGGCCGGCCGGGGCACCGACATCCTGCTCGGCGGCAACGCCGAGTTCCTCGCCGCCAACGAGCTGCGCCAGCGCGGGCTCGACCCGGTCGAGCAGCCGGAGGAGTACGCCAAGGCGATGGAGGAGGTCCTGCCGACCTGGAAGCAGGCCTGCGACGCCGAGGCCGAGGAGGTGGCCGCGGCCGGTGGCCTCTACGTGCTGGGCACCGAGCGGCACGAGTCCCGCCGGATCGACAACCAGCTGCGCGGTCGCGCCGGCCGGCAGGGTGACCCGGGCGAGTCGCGCTTCTACCTGTCGCTGCAGGACGAGCTGATGAAGCGGTTCCGGGCCGGTGCGGTCGAGGCGGTGATGGACCGCTTCAACATCCCGGAGGACGTGCCGATCGAGTCGAAGATGGTCACCCGCCAGATCAAGAGCGCGCAGGCCCAGATCGAGGGCCAGAACGCCGAGATCCGCAAGAACGTCCTGAAGTACGACGAGGTGCTCAACAAGCAGCGCCAGGTGATCTACGCCGAGCGCCTCCGGGTGCTCAACGGCGAGGACCTCTCCGAGCAGGTCCGCAACATGATCGACGACGTGGTGACCGCGTACGTCGTCGGTGCCACCAGCGACGGCTACGCCGAGGACTGGGACCTCGAGCAGCTCTGGTCCAACCTCAAGCAGCTCTACCCGGTGGGCGTCACCATCGACGAGCTGGAGGAGGAGGTCGGCTCCCGGGCCGGCATCGACCAGGACTTCCTGCTCGCCCGCCTCAAGGAGGACGCGCACGCCCGGTACGACGGGCGTGAGGAGACCCTCGGCGAGGAGGCGGTACGCCAGCTCGAGCGGATGGTGCTGCTCCAGGTCATCGACCGCAAGTGGCGTGAGCACCTCTACGAGATGGACTACCTCCAGGAGGGCATCAGCCTGCGGGCGTACGCCCAGCGCGACCCGGTCATCGAGTACCAGCGCGAGGGCTTCGACATGTTCGCCACCATGATGGACGGCATCAAGGAGGAGACGGTCGGCTTCCTCTACAACCTCGAGGTGCAGGTCCAGGAGCCCGAGCCGGAGGCCGAGGAGGTGCAGCTGCTGGAGAAGCCGGTCGAGATCCACGCCAAGGGCCTCAACCGTGCCCCGCAGCAGCAGGGCCTGCAGTACTCGGCGCCCGCCGTCGACGGCGAGGCCGGCCGGGGCGCGCCGGTGATCGAGCGTCCCGAGGAGGAGGCGCCGGCCCTCGGCCTGGGTGGCGCGACGACGCCGGAGCGGCCCGCCGGGTCGGCCCCGCGTCGCCCGGTCGCCGGGATGAGCGGTCAGGCCATCGCGGCCAGCACCGCCCGCCGGGCGGCCCCGGGCCAGGTCGACGCCGGCGAGGGCCCGTCCCGCAACGCGCCCTGCCCGTGCGGCTCCGGCCGCAAGTACAAGCGGTGCCACGGCTCGCCCAACGGCGGCGGCAACTGACCTGCCCGCCCTGATCGACTGACGGGCCCCGGCCACCCGGCCGGGGCCCGTCCCCGTTCCCGTCGTCACCCACCCCAGGCCCCCGCCCCCACCCGTGCTCCACCCCACCCCCACCCGGTCGCGTTGATCATGAAGTTAGCGGCGAAGTGGATCTCCTCCATTGCCGCCAACTTCATGATCAACGGGGTGGGGCGGGGTGGGGTCGGCCTGAACGGGGACGGCCCCGGCCTGCTGGCCGGGGGCGTCCCCGTCTCCACCTTCCGACCCCTGGTGCCCTCCCCGGGCCCTGCCTTCTCTCGCCAAGATCTGCGCAACTTCGGGGAAACAGTCGCCTCGATCCGCCACCACACAGCAACTTCCCCGAAGTTGCGCGCCTGGTCAAGATCGCGCCCGATCCTGGATCGGGTGGTGTCGGGCAAGGGGTCATGAGCCACTACTTCCTGGATCGAGCACGATCTGGGCGTGGGGCGTGGGGCGTGGGGCGTGGGGCGTGGGGCGTGGGGCGTGGGGCGTGGGGCGTGGGGTCAGAGGACTTCGAGGACGGTGCAGAGCCAGCCGCCGCGACGGTGTTCCAGGCGTAGCGCGACGGCCCAGGCGGCCCCGCCGGCGCCGGCCAGCACGGCGGCGGCCTCGACCGCGCCGCTGCGGGGTTCGCAGACGCGTAGCCGGCGCAGTTGGAGCGCGGGACGGGCGGATCGGCGGCGCACCGGGCCGACCCGGCGGGCCGCCCGGGTCAGCTCGGCGGTCACCGCGGTGACGGCCTCGGGCAGGCAGAGCGGGCGGAGCTGACCGGGTGGCCGGTAGCCGTTGACGATCTCCAGGAAGGTCCGGACGAGTCGGTGGGCCGCCCGGGCGGCCTCGGGGGTGGCGGTGGCCAGGGCGGCGGCCGGGGGACCGGCGGGGCGTCGGCCGGGGCCGGGCGGCGCGGGTCGGACGTCGACGGGGCGACCCCTGGGCCGGTCCGGCTCGCTGCGGCGTGGGTCGCGCCGCTGCGGATCGAACAGGTCGAGGGTGAGTTGGTCGGCGCCGGCCCAGGGGAGGTCGTCGTCGACGACCGGCGGGTCGAGGGGTGGGGCGGGACGGAGGCGGACCGGCGGTCGCGGTGTCAGCGGGCGGCGGCTGTCGACCATCCTCTACGCCTCTTCCCTTGCGTTTGCCTCTGTTTGCCTTCGACAGATTACATTCTCAGGCCCGGCAGTGCCGACCGTCAATGGCGCAGGGGATCGGCACGGTCACTCGGCGTCGCGCTCGGTCAGCGGGTTGCCGCGTACCCACTCGGCGGTCTCGGCGTACTTCTGCTGGATGTATTCCTCCAGCCGGGCGCGCTCGACCCGCCACTGGCCGCGGCCCCCGATCTTGATCGCGGGCAGCTCACCGCTGCGGACCATGTGGTAGACCTGCGAGTCCGACACGTTGAGTTCTGCGGCCACGTCGGACAGCAGCAGGAACCTCGGCTCCACCACGACTCCCGGGGTTGGCTTCGTTTGCCTCAGTTTGCCATCACCGACCGACGTCACCCAGCGACCCGCGCGTCGGATCCGCGCGGGACACGCCGGCCCGACGCCACCCGCCGGCCCGGTGCCGGGTGTATGACGGTCTCGGCGTACGGCATGATCTGCGCCCGGGACCGGCGGCCGCCGGTCCGGGACCGAGCAGGGGGAGACCACCGGTGACCGACGAGCTTGTCCGGGTGTACGTGCCGGCGACCGTCCCGATGCTCGCGCGGCTGCGCGCCGACGGGCTCGGGGCCACCGAGGCGCACGCGGTCACCCCGGAACTGCGCGAGTGGTACGCGGAGGGCGACGAGGAGGAGCTGGAGTACGTCGCCTTCACGCGCGCCGCCCAGGACGCGTTGCTGCTGCTCCGGTCGGACCCGGACGCGCCCCGCCGCCGGGTGGTCGTCTCGGTCGACCTGCCGGCCGGCGCGGTGGGCCGGGTCGGCGGCGAGCTGGGCTCCAGCGCGGTCCGGCTGGCCGGCGCGGTGCCGGTCGGCGCGGTGGCCGCGCTGCACGTGGACGGCGCGGAGGCGGTCGACGACGTGGCGGCCGCCGCCGAGGTGGTCGCCGAGGCGCAGGCCGGCGACCCGGACGCCCAGTTCACCGTCGACGGCGCCGAGGACCACGAACTGGAGTGGTACGACCCGACCGAGCTGGACGTGCTGCTGCGCGAGGCCTCCTGAGGCCCGTCGGACCGGCCGGGCCGGGCCGGTCCGACGGACGTCACGGGCCCGGCGGTCAGGTCAGGACTCGTCCTCGACGACCGGCGTCGGGCCGAGGGTGCGACCGAAGGCGATGAGCGCGGTGAGCGCGCCCACGAAGAGCACCCAGATGCCGTTGTCGACCCGGGAGGTGCCCAGCGCGGTCTGCGCCACCTGGTCGGCGTCGCTCAGCGCGGCGGCCAGGTCGAGCAGGCCGTGCCCGCCGACCCGGATGATCACCTCGGTGAGCAGCAGGAGCAGGCCCGCGCCCGCCCCGGCGGCCAGGTACGACGGCCAGCGCAGCGCGGGGGCCGCCGGGTCCCGTCGGGTCGCCCGCCGGCGCGCCCAGGTCAGGTAGCCGAACGCGACCAGGCCGGCGATCAGCCCGGCGAGCAGCGACTCCGTGCGGGACACCCACTTCGCGGCGTCGAGCACCGACTGCTGGGTGTCACCGGCCCCGAAGAGGTCGGAGAGCGGGTCGCGAGCCCGGCTGAACAGCACCACGAAGAGCTGCGCGGCGAGCGTGGCCCCGGCCAGCCCACCCACCACGGGGGCGTTACGGGCGCCGGCCATCGCGCCGCCGATGATGGCCGCCGCGGCGGTGGTGCCGGCGATCGTGTTGGTGGTCGCGTTGTCGGCGTACGTCAGGTTGACCGCCACCGCGGCGACGAGCCCGACCAGCAGGCCGGCGCCGACGGCGGCGACGAAGCGCAGGGTGGCCCGGCCGATCCGGTTCGTCGCGGCGAGCGCGACCGTGGCACCGGCGACCAGCGCGGCGGTGATCACGCCGGGCAGGGCGTACGCGGAGAGGCTGATCGCGGTGACCCCGGCGGCGGCGGAGCTGATCGCCGCCCGGGTGGACCAGAGCATCGCCCCGAGCCAGCCGAGCGCCAGCACCGCCAGCACCAGCGTGCCGGGGGCGTACCCGGTGCGGGTGGCCGGGTCCGCGGCGGGTGCCGCCGGCTCCGCGGCCTCGACCTCGGCCGGCCCGGGCCGCTCGGCCGCCTCGGGCTGCGCCGGTACGGGCTGCGCCGACACCTCGGCCTCGGGCTGGTCCGGCTCCGCGGCCGTGGAGCTGCCGGGCTGCTTGCTCATCGTCTCCCCTTCGACGGACGCCGGGTCGCCTCGCGCGTGCCGGGCAGGTCACCGGCCCTCCAGGGTACGCGTCGTGCCGGCCCACCCCCGGTGTCCACCACCCACCCCGCCCCGGGCGCGCCCGCGCCGACCCGCCCCGGACGGCCGGGTGTGCCCACCGCCGCCGCCGCGCCGACCCGCCCCGGATGCCCGGCGACGGATCGCAGGTGAATGGCGGCCTTCGCTGACGTTCGTTCGGGTGGAGGCGGGTTGCGGCCTACGGTCGGGTGTGTCGGTCCGTGTCCGGAGTTCTCCACTGAGGTGGCACCGGCGGGCGTGCGGGGCGGTGCCACATGGAAGAATTGGCCGAGGTCCCGCCGCCGCGACCGGTCACGCCGCGCGGTGTCCGGCACCCGGTCGTCCGGCCGGTGCCCGCGGGTCCGGTTTCGCCACCGCCGTCGAGATCGCACAGGAGCCTGTGATGGACGCCGTGTTCTCCGTACCCGAGCCGCGCAACGAGCCGGTCCACACCTACGAACCCGGCAGCGCCGACCGGGAGCGGCTCCAGCGGCGGCTGACCGAGCTGGCCGCCGAGCGGATCGACCTGCCGATGACGATCGCCGGCGAGCAGCGGATGGCCGGCGGCGAGTCGATCGACGTGGTCCAGCCGCACAAGCACGCCCACGTGCTCGGCGTCACCGGCCACGCCACCCACGAGGACGCCCGCGCCGCCGTCGCGGCCGCCAAGGACGCCGCCCCGATGTGGCGGGCGCTGCCCTTCGAGGAGCGCGCCGCGATCTTCCTGCGCGCCGCCGAGCTGCTCGCCGGCCCGTGGCGGGACACCCTGAACGCGGCCACCATGCTCGGCCAGTCGAAGACCGCCGTGCAGGCGGAGATCGACGCGGCCTGCGAGTTCATCGACTTCCTCCGGTTCAACGTGCACTTCGCCCGCCAGCTGCTGGAGGCGCAGCCGAAGTCGTCGCCGGGGGTGTGGAACCGCTTCGACCACCGCCCGCTGGAGGGCTTCGTCTACGCGGTCACCCCGTTCAACTTCACCGCCATCGCCGGCAACCTGCCCTCCGCGCCGGCCCTGCTGGGCAACACCGTGGTCTGGAAGCCGGGCCCGACCCAGCAGTTCGCCGCGCACTTCACCATGCGCCTCTTCGAGGCCGCCGGCCTGCCGCCCGGCGTGATCA
This sequence comes from Micromonospora auratinigra, assembly GCF_900089595.1. Classification (GTDB taxonomy): domain Bacteria; phylum Actinomycetota; class Actinomycetes; order Mycobacteriales; family Micromonosporaceae; genus Micromonospora; species Micromonospora auratinigra. Next base: position 6,042,497 of record NZ_LT594323.1, read on the forward strand.
ACATGGTCACCGGCCGGGGCGAGGAGGTCTCCGACGTGGTGCTCGCCGACCCGGACCTGGCCGGCATCCACTTCACCGGCTCCACCAAGGTGTTCCAGCACCTGTGGAAGACCGTCGGCGAGAACATCGCCCGCTACCGGGGGTACCCGCGCCTGGTCGGCGAGACCGGTGGCAAGGACTTCGTGGTCGCGCACAGCAGCGCCGACGTGGACGCGCTGCACACCGCGCTGATCCGCGGCGCGTACGAGTACCAGGGGCAGAAGTGCTCGGCGGCGTCCCGGGCGTACGTCCCCCGGTCGATCTGGGAGGGCGGGCTGCGCGACCGGCTGGCCGCCACCGCCGACTCGCTGACCTACGGCGACGTGACCGACTTCAGCAACTTCGGCGGCGCGGTCATCGACGACAAGGCGTTCGGCCGGCACTCCGCCGCGCTGGAGCTGATCAAGGGCGACGACAGCTGCACGGTGCTGGCCGGCGGCACCGCCGACGACTCCGTCGGCTACTTCGTCCGGCCGACCCTCTTCGAGTGCACGGACGCGGCGCACGAGACCTTCACCACCGAGTACTTCGGCCCGATCCTCGGGGTGCACGTCTTCGACGACGCCCGGTTCGCCGACGTGGTCCACCAGGCCGAGTCGATCGCACCGTACGCGCTGACCGGGTCGATCTTCGCGACCGACCGTCGGGTGGTCGACCAGGTGGCCGAGAAGATGCGGTACGCGGCCGGCAACTTCTACATCAACGACAAGCCGACCGGCGCGGTGGTCGGGCAGCAGCCCTTCGGCGGCGCCCGGGCCAGTGGCACCAACGACAAGGCGGGCTCCTGGCACAACCTGGTCCGCTGGATGTCGCCGCGGACGATCAAGGAGACCTTCGTCCCGCCGACCGACCACACGTACCCGCACATGGGCTGAGTCCCGACGGCCGCCGGTGGCGCGCGCAGCGCCCCCGGCGGCCGGCCCGGGCGTCCCCGGCGGACTGTCGTCGGCCGACAGTGCACATCGGACCCGCCAACGGGTGGCGAAATCGGCGAATCCTGGACGCCGATGCCGACAAAGTGGCAGCTTAGAGGGCATGGCGGATTCCGGAGTCAATCCGACGGCGGCGGCCCTGCTCGGCCTGCTGCACGACGGCCCGATGACAGGCGGTCAGTTGATGGCCGCCGCCGAGCGCCGACTGGCGCCGTACTGGTCGATGACCCGCAGTCAGGTCTACCGGGAGCTGCCGGTGCTGGCCGAGAAGGGTCTGGTGCGGCTCGGCAAGCCCGGGCCGCGGATGAGCCAGCCGTACGCGCTGACGGCGGCCGGCAAACGGACATTCTCCCGCTGGTTGGCGGAGAATCCGGGCAAGGACACCATCCGTAACCCGATCGCGCTACGGATCGCCTTCGGCAACCTGCACTCGTCGAGCCAGCTCAAGAGCCTGTACGCCTCGGCGAACGAGTACCACACCGAGGCCCTGGCGGCGGTGCGGGAACAGGTCAAGAACGCCAAGAAGGAAGGCGACCCGTACGACGCCAGCGCGCTGGAGTTCGCGGTCGCGTACCACAAGGCGGCGCTCTCCTGGCTGAAGACCGCCCCCGTCGGCTGACCACCTGCGGCGGCTCGGGCGAGGTAGGCAGTAGTCTTGTCTGTCGTGACCGCTGCCGATTACGCCGAACAGCTCAAGGAACTCGACGCCACCCTGCGCAACATCGAGGCCGTGCTCGACCTCGACAAGCTGCGCGAGCAGAAGGCCCGCCTGGAGCAGGAGGCCTCCGCCCCCGACCTCTGGGACGACCAGGCCAAGGCGCAGCAGGTGACGTCGCAGCTGTCGTACGTCAACGGCGAGATCAGCAAGCTGGGTGACCTGCGGTCCCGGCTCGACGACGCCGGGGTGCTGCTGGAGCTGGCCCAGGACGAGTCCGACCCGGGCGCGCTCGCCGAGGTCGAGTCGGAGCTGGCCGGGCTGACCAAGGCCATCCAGGAGATGGAGGTCCGCACCCTGCTCTCCGGCGAGTACGACTCCCGGGAGGCGCTGGTCGCCATCCGGGCGGGCGCCGGTGGCGTGGACGCGGCCGATTTCGCCGAGATGCTGCTGCGGATGTACCTGCGCTGGGCGGAGCGGCACGGCTACCCGACCGAGGTCTACGAGACCTCGTACGCCGAGGAGGCGGGCCTGAAGTCGGCCACCTTCACGGTCAAGGTGCCGTACGCGTTCGGCACGCTGAGCGTGGAGTCCGGCACCCACCGGTTGGTGCGGATCAGCCCGTTCGACAACCAGGGCCGCCGGCAGACCAGCTTCGCCGGTGTCGAGGTGCTGCCGGTCGTCGAGCAGACCGACCACATCGACATCCCCGAGAACGAGATGCGGATCGACGTCTACCGCTCCTCGGGCCCGGGTGGGCAGAGCGTCAACACCACCGACTCGGCGGTCCGGATCACCCACATCCCGACCGGCATCGTGGTCACCTGCCAGAACGAGAAGTCCCAGCTGCAGAACAAGGCCTCCGCGCTGCGGGTGCTCCAGGCCCGGCTGCTGGAACGCAAGCGCCAGGAGGAGCAGGCCAAGATGGCGGGCCTGAAGACCGACGCGGCCGGCTCGTGGGGCGACCAGATGCGCTCGTACGTCCTGCACCCGTATCAGATGGTGAAGGATCTGCGTACCGAGCAGGAGACGGGCAATCCGACCGCGGTCTTCGACGGCGAGCTGGACAGCTTCATCGAGGCCGGTATCCGCTGGCGGAAGCAGCAGCAGCTGACCGCTGACGGTGCGTGATCAGCATCGGACGCAGCGCGTCGTCGATCTCCGTCTGACCGGGTGAATCGATGACGCGCCTCGCAACGACGGGCCTGGGGGCTTGGCTCCTCCGTTACACCGCGTAGACTCTCGACCCGTGATTCAGCTTGAGCAAGTGACGAAGACGTACCCGAAGGCGTCCCGGCCTTCGCTCGACAACGTGTCCGTCTCGATCGAGAAGGGCGAGTTCGTCTTCTTCATCGGTCCATCCGGCTCCGGCAAGTCCACGATCATCAAGATGCTGCTGCACGAGGTCACCCCCAACAAGGGGCGGGTCGTCGTGAACGGCAAGGACGTCACGTCGATGCGTTCCTGGAAGCGACCCCACTTCCGGCGTTCCATCGGCTGTGTCTTCCAGGACTTCCGGCTCCTGCCGAACCGCACCGCGTACGAGAACGTGGCGTTCGCCCTGGAGGTGATCGGCAAGACCAAGGCGGTGGCCCGCCGGGTCGTGCCGGAGGTGCTGGAGCTGGTCGGGCTCGGTGGCAAGGAGCACCGCTACCCGCACGAGCTCTCCGGTGGTGAGCAGCAGCGGGTCGCGGTGGCCCGGGCGTTCGTGAACCGGCCGCTGATCCTGCTGGCGGACGAGCCCACGGGAAACCTGGACCCGGACACCTCGATCGAGATCATGCGCCTGCTGGACCGGATCAACCGCACCGGCACCACCGTCGTGATGGTCACCCACGACTCCAACATCGTGAACCAGATGCGCCGCCGGGTCGTCGAGATCGAGAGCGGCCGGATCGTGCGCGACCAGGCCCGGGGCGTCTACGGCTGAGCCGTCACCCGATCCGTAGATCCTGACGACGAACACCTCAGCCGGAGAGCCGGAGGAATTTCCCGATGCGGATGAAGTACGTCCTGTCCGAGGTACTGGTAGGACTGTGGCGCAACGTCACCATGACCATCGCGATGATCATCACGATGGCGGTGTCGCTGTTCATGCTGGGCGGCAGCGGCCTTCTGTACCAGAAGGTCGGGGACATGAAGGACCTCTACTACGAGAACGTAGAGGTCTCGATCTTCCTGAAGACCGACGTCAGCGAGCAGCAGCGCACCGACCTCGACGCCAAGCTCAAGGCCGACCAGCTGGTCAAGGAGGTGACGTACGTCGACAAGCAGCAGGCGTACGAGCGCTTCCAGAAGATGTACGCGGACGCGCCGGACCTGGTGAACGCGGTCAAGCCCGACCAGCTTCCCGAGTCGTACCGCCTCAAGCTGAAGAACCCCGAGCAGTACAAGAACATCTACGACCAGTACAAGGACACCGAGGGCGTCGACGAGATCGTCGACCAGAGCAAGCTGCTCGACAAGGTGTTCGGCGTGCTGACCGGCTTCCAGAACGGCGCGCTGGCGATCGCGATCGTGATGGCCATCGCCGCCCTGCTGCTGGTCGCGAACACCATCCAGGTGGCCGCGTACAGCAAGCGGCGTGAGGTCGCCGTCATGAAGCTGGTCGGTGCCTCGAACTGGTTCATCCAGGCGCCGTTCGTGCTGGAGGCGGTGGTCGCCGGCCTGATCGGCTCGATCCTCGGCCTGGTCGCGATGGCGGTGGCGAAGGTGGTCGCGGGCAGCAGCTCGATGGCCGCCCTGGAGGGGCTGATCACGCCCGTCTCCTGGTCCGACATCTTCCTGACCTTCCCGCTGATGGCCGCCGTCGGCGGCCTGGTGAGCGCGGTCACCGCCTGGGTGACGCTCCGCTTCTACCTGCGGGTCTAGTCACCCGCACGGCTCTCCGCAGGACCCTCCCGCGCCGGAATAACCGGAGTGGGAGGGTCCTTGCATTCGGGTAGCATGATCTCCGCTCCGCGGCCGGTGGCCGTGGTCCGAACGGGAAGGAGGTGGCGCCGATGCCACGGGAAAAGGGTCGCAAGGTGGTCGCCTCCAACAAGAAGGCGCGGCACGACTACGCCATCCTCGACACGTACGAGGCGGGCATGGCGCTGACCGGCACCGAGGTCAAGTCGCTGCGGGCGGGGCGGGCGTCGCTGGTCGACGCGTTCGCCCAGGAGCGCGACGGCGAGCTCTACCTGCACGGCATGCACATCCCGGAGTACACCCAGGGCACCTGGACCAACCACGAGCCCCGGCGTACCCGCAAGCTGCTGCTGAACCGGATGGAGATCCACAAGCTGATCGGCAAGACCCGCGAGGGCGGCCTGACCATGGTGCCGTTGCAGGTCTACTTCTCCGACGGCTGGGCCAAGGTGGAGATCGCCCTGGCCAAGGGCAAGAAGTCGTACGACAAGCGGCAGGACCTGGCCAAGCGGGACGCCGACCGGGAGATCGCCCGGGTGGCGGGCCGGCGCGGCAAGGGAATGGACGAGTGAGACGTCCGGTTCGTCCAGGTGTCGGCCACCGGCCGGCCTCGGGATGAATCCGGTTGCGCCAGGCGTTAGGCTTGGTGTGCTGCCGACAGGGGCAGCCCTTCGAGGGGGTGACTGGTTTCGACTTCGTACGCAGCGACAGGGGAAGCGAGCCGAGGAAGCCGACGTCGTCTCGAGAATCGGTCGTCGGAAACCAATAAGCGCCAAGAACAATCGCGCTGACTTCGCTCTCGCCGCCTGAGGCGAGTAGCAAGTCTGTCGGCCTGGGAGCGCCTTCGACCCAGATAGCCGGCATCAGCTAGAAGGCTGGCCAACCGGACCCGGTCGCGGGGTCCGTGCGGCGAGATCAATCAGCGACTGGGCCCGTCACACCAACTTGCTCGCGTGAGCGGTGGGGCCGAGTAGAGGCACAGCGAGCTGCGCTCGGAGAAGCCCTGACAAACCGGCGAAGGACCCGGGTTCGATTCCCGGCACCTCCACCAGAACGAAGCGCCCCGGACCACCCGGTCCGGGGCGCTTCGTCATCTCCACCCCGCCGTGTCCCTCCCTCCGCCCATGCCTCCCCGCGATCTTGCACTTTGTGCCCCGAGAACGCGGCGAATGTCCGCTCTGCGGGGGCAGGAAGTGCAAGATCGCGCGCGGGGTTGGGGGTGGTTGTCGGGGCGGCTTAGGCTCCGCGTGTGCAGAACGAGAAGATCCGGCTCTCCGTCGGGGCGTCGCCGGGGCAGCGCGTGTTCAGCGCGGTGGTGGGTTTCCTCTTCGCCGCCTTCGGGGCGGCCTTCGTGCTGCTGCCGATGGTCGCCGACCGGATGCTCAGCCGGCTCACCGGCTTCGGCGACCCGATGCCCTCCTACGACGACGCGCGGGACCTGCCGCCCGGGATGCTGCCGCCGGAGCTGACCGGCGACGACACAGCCTCGCCGCTGGGGCCCGGCCGGTTCGTCGGGCTCTGCGGCCTGCCGATGGTGCTGCTCGGTCTCTACCTGCTGCTGCGGGTGCTGCGTACCGCCGCCTGGCTGGAGGGGACGCACGCGTCGGTGCGCGGCGCGTTCGGCACCCGCACGGTGGACCTGGCCACCGCCGAGGTGCAGGGCGGGGCGGTGGTCCGGCAGGCCGGCGAGCACGCCGTGGTGCGGGTGCCGACGCTGGTGGCCCGGGACCGGGACAGTGGCCGCCGGGTCACCATCCCGTTGCAGGGCATGGGGCTGGCGACGCTGCCGCCGTACGAGTTGCGGGCCCTCGCCGACGCGATCAGCACCGGCCGGACGGACCAGGGCCGCGACGCCGACGCGCACGTGCTCGCCGGCCAGCTGCGCACCATGGCGGGCAACCCACTGGGGCTGTAGCGACCGGTGGGGCCGCTGGGGCGGACGGGACAGATGAGCCAGGGGTGGGGCCTGGACAGCGGGCCGGCGCGGGTTCACCATCGCTGTACGCGGTAGCGCCGCAGCGCGGGAGGTGCCCATGGTCACCGGTCCGATCCAGCAGCCGTCCACCGTCTCCCCGGCGGCCCGTCCGCCCGCCGCCCGACGGCCCCTGCTCCCCGGCGACGTGCCCGCCCTGGTCCGGGCGCTGGCCGTGCCGGTGCGGGAGCCGGGCTGGCGGGACGCCCTGAGTCACCGGCTCGGCCCGGTGCGGCACGGCTTCGCCGAGCACGTCCGGCTCACCGAGGGGCCCACCGGCCTCTACGCCGAACTGCGCCACCAGGCGCCCCGGCTGGACCGGGGGGTACGCCTGCTCACCCGGGAACACGCCCTGATCGTGGCGGCGCTGGCCGCCCTCCAGCACGCCGTCGAGCGACCCGAGGTGGCCGCCGAGGAGCTGCACGGCCGGATCGGGGAGCTGCTGCGGGCGCTGCACCGGCACCGGCAGCGCGGCGCGGACCTGCTGTGGGAGGCGTACCAGGCGGATCTGGGCGGGGAGGACTGAGCGCCGGGAACCGGTCGGGGCGGCGCCGCGTCCAACGACCATGCGCCGCTCCCTCGCCCTGCTGGGCCTGCCGCTCCTCCTTCTCGCCGGCTGCGCCGCGCCCGGCGCCGGCTCGGCCGCGCCCGCGCCCGGCGGCCCCTCCGCCGGCGCCTGGCCGGCCTTCGACCAGCGGGCGAACCAGGTCGCCGACGCCTGGCGCCCCGGCGCGGCCTGGCGCAGCGGGTACGTGCCGCTGGAGGACGGCACGGTGCTGACCGGCGACCCGGGCTTCACCGAGGACACCAAGGTGGCGTTCGGCAACGGCTGGTACCGCGACCAGATCCCGATGCCCGGCGGCGCCCCGGCCGACGGGACGGTCCGTTTCCCGGACGGCACGCTGACCGTGCCGCTGATCGGTGCCGCCGCCGCCTTCGCCGAGCTGGACAAGGGGGACCCGCCGCCGTGCGACGGGCGGCCGATGGAGCCGCCCAGGCCGGGGCCGGGCAAGCCCGGGGTGGGCGGCCCGACCATCGAGCCGGGCCCGGACGGGTCGGGTCGGCCCGGCACGGGTGGCCCGACGATCGAGCCGGGGCCGGACGGGCCGGTCGGCACCGACACCGCCACCGCCTGCGTGCCGTTGACCGTGACCGGGGTGAAGCTCGGCACCGCCACGATCCGGACCAGCCGGGGTCCGGCCACCGTGCCGGCCTGGCTGTTCACCGTGGAGGAGCTGCGGGTGCCGGTGGCCCGGGTCGCGGTCGCGCCGCGTGCCGTCGGGGCCGTACCCGAGCCGATCGCGCCGAGCGGGCCGGTACCCGGCGGGGTGGTCACCGTGCAGCACCTGGACGCGGTGGACGGCGCGCGCCTCGACTACACCGTCGGCACCGGCGCCTGCGACAGCGCGCCCACCCCGCTGGTGCTGGAACGCGACGACCTGGTGGTGATCGGGGCCGGGGTGACCTCGGCGACCGGCGTGTGCACCGACCAACTGGTGCTGAAGCCGGTGCGGGTCACCCTCAAGGCCCCGGTGGGCACCCGGGCGGTGCTGGACGTCGGCAGCGGCCAGGCGCTGGTGGTGGGCCGCCGCTGAGTCGGCCCGGACCGGTCACAGGATCCGGGGCACCTCGGTGCTGATCGGCACCGCCAGCACGGTCGGCCGGTCGGCGGCGAGCGCCGTGTCCAGTGCCGGGCCGAGGGCGTCCAACGACTCCACCACGCCGGCCGCGCAGCCGTAGCCGCGCGCCACCGCGGTCACGTCCAGCCCGGGCAGGTCCAGGGCCGGCACGCCGGGGGTGTGCTTCAGCTCGGCGAACGCCTTGAGGATCGCGTACTGCCGGTTCACCGGGACCACGACGGCCAGCGGCAGGCCGAGCCGGGCGGCCGTCCAGAGTGCCTGCACCGAGTAGTGCATCGAGCCGTCGCCGATCACCGCCACCACCGGGCGGCCGCGCCCGGTGTCCCGCTCGGCCAGCGCGATCCCCGCCGCCGCCGGCAGGCCGAACCCGAGACCGCCGCTGGCCATGGTGAAGTACGAGCGGGGCCGGCCCACCCGCAGTTGGCGGCGCAGCGCGGCCAGGTTGGACGGTGACTCCTGCACCAGCACCCCGTCCGCCGGCCAGTGCGCGGCCAGCGCCGCGAAGAGCGCGTCCGCGCTCGGCGGATCGGTCACCTCGGGCGGCGCCGGCGCGGGCCGGGCGGGCGGGGCCGGCCGGTCGGTCGCCGGCAGCAGCTCCAGCAGGCCGGCCAGGGCCAGGCCCGCGTCGCCCAGCAGGCTCTCCCCGACCGGGGCGCGGGCCGACTCGTCCGGGTCGTCGGTGACGTGCAGCAGGCGTGCCTCGGCCGGCAGGTAGTCGCCCGGCACGTGCGGGTAGTAGCGGAACACCGGCGCGCCGACGACCAGCACCGTGTCGTGGCCGCGCAGCGCCGCCGCGAGCGGGCCGATGGCGTACGGCAGGACGCCCCGGAAGTGCGGGTGGTCCTCGGGGAAGACGGCCCGCTCCGGTGCCGGGGCGGACCAGACCGGGGCGGCCAGCCGCTCGGCCAGCGCCACGGCCGCAGGCCAGCCGTCGGCCCGGTCCACCGCCGCGCCGAGCACCAGCACCGGGGCGCGGCTGCCGGCGAGCACGGCGGCGAAGCCGCGCAGCCGGTCCGGGTCCGGGGCGGTCCGGGTGGCCACCGTGCGCACCTGCGGGGGCGGGTCGGCGGGGCGGTCCCAGTCGTCCATCGGCAGGGAGAGGAAGACCGGCCCGGCGGGCGGCTGCACCGCGGTCGCGTACGCCCGCATGAAGGCCGCCGGGACGTCCTGCGGGCGGGCCGGCTCGTGGGCCCACTTGACGTACGGCCGGGTCAGCTCGGCCGCCCGGGGGCTGGCCAGCCGGGGCTCGATCAGCAGCATCTCCCGGGTCTGCTGGCCGGCGGTCACGATCAGCGGGGTCTTGTTGTGCCAGGCGGTGACCAGGTTGCCCATGCCGTTGCCGGTGCCCGGCGCGGTGTGCAGGTTGACGTGCGCGGGGCGGCCGGTGGCCTGGGCGTAGCCGTCGGCCATGGCGACCGCCGACGCCTCCTGCAGGGCGTGCACGTAGCGGAAGTCGGCGGGGAAGTCCTGGAGGAAGGTCTCCTCGGTCGAGCCGGGGTTGCCGAAGACGGTGGTCAGGCCCAGGGCGCGCAGCAGTTCGTAGGTGCTGTCCCGGACCGTGGCCATCGCCGATCGTCCCCCGTCCCCGCGCGGTGCCGGAGACGGCTCGGTGATCAGTGCCCCGACCAGCCGAATCTATCGGTCCGCCGGAGGCTTGTCGGGCGCTTCCCGGGGTCCCGCGCTCAGGGCAGCTCGATGGGGAGGCTGATGCCGTCCAGCGCGTGCCCGCACGGGCAGTCCCGCGCGGCCGGCAGCGCGGCCACCGCGTCGAGCAGCACCGTCCGCAGCACGTCGATGTTCTCCGCGAAGACCCGGAAGACCTCGTCCTGGGTCACCGACTCACCCGCCTCCACGCCCGCGTCCAGGTCGGTGACCAGGGCGATCGGGGTGTAGCAGAGGGCCAGCTCGCGGGCCAGCACCGCCTCCGGGTGGCCGGTCATGTTCACGATCGCGCCGCCGATCGCGGTGTACCAGCGTGACTCGGCCCGGGTGGAGAACCGGGGTCCCTCGACGACCACCATCGTCCCGCCGTCGACCGCCGACACGCCCCGGCCGGCGGCCGCGTCGAGCAGGGTGTGCCGCCCGACCGGGCAGTAGGGGTCGGCGAAGGAGACGTGCACCGCGCCGGTGTCGTAGTAGGTCTGCACCCGGCCGCTGGTGCGGTCGATGAGCTGGTCGGGCACCACGAAGGTGCCCGGGCCCAGCTCCGGCCGGAGCCCACCGACCGCGCAGGGCGCGAGCACCTGGCGTACGCCGAGGGAGCGCAGCGCCCAGAGGTTCGCCCGGTACGGGATCCGGTGCGGAGGGTGGCGGTGGTCGCGCCCGTGCCGGGGCAGGAACGCCACCCGGCGACCGCCGACCTCGGCGATGGTCACCCGGCCCGACGGGGCGCCGTAGGGCGTCTCCACCTCGTGTTCCGTCGCGCCGTCGAGCAGGGCGTAGAGGCCCGATCCACCGATCACTGCCAGCTCGGCCGTTGGACCCATCCGGCCCTCCCTCGATCCTGTCCCGATCACCCGCCCGTCAGACCTTAACCAGCGGACGGGGTGCAGGCTATGGTGCGTGGCATGGCGGTGACAGCGCGGAGGGCCGGGGACGTCGGGTACGCCGTACCGGCGTGCGGCTGACGGGTGTCGGACATGCAGGGTGAGGGACAGGCGATCGGTGGCCGGGCCATGGACTCGATGACCGGGCGGCTGCTGGTCGCGACTCCGACGCTCAAGGACCCGAACTTCGACCGTACCGTCGTGCTGCTGGTCGCCCACGAGCCCGGCGGCGCGCTCGGCGTGGTGCTCAACCGCGCCACCGAGGTGCCGGTGGCCGACGTGCTGGGTGACTGGAGCGACCTGGCCCGTCACCCGGCGGTGCTCTTCGAGGGCGGCCCGGTGCAGCCCGACTCGGCCATCTGCCTGGCCCGGTTGCGGCACCCGATCACGCCGGTGAAGGGGTTCCACAAGGTCTCCGGCGCGGTCGGCACGATCGACCTGTCGGTCGACCCGGAGCGGCTGCGCGACGCCGTCGGTGGGATCCGGGTCTTCGCCGGCTACTCCGGCTGGGGTGCCGGCCAGCTCGAACGGGAGATCGAGGAGGGCTCCTGGTTCGTCCTCGACGCCCTGCCGGGGGACGCCTTCGTCGACCGGCCCGACGATCTCTGGCCGATGGTGCTGCGCCGGCAGGGCGGCATGATGGCGGCGGTCGCCCACTTCCCCGCGGACGTGGCGCTGAACTGACCACCGACCAGGGGTACCCCCGCGAGATGACCATGCCGGCCGGCGTGTGTATAGTTCTCTCCGTGCCCGGGCGACCGGGGACGACAGCAAGGGGCCGTGGCGCAGCTGGTAGCGCACCACACTGGCAGTGTGGGGGTCAGGGGTTCGAGTCCCCTCGGCTCCACCCGAGCGCAAACGCCCTGGTGCGGGAATCATCCCTCACCAGGGCGTTTGTCGTATCCGGGCGGGGCAGCCTCAGCGGTTGACGTCGTAGACCAGCTTCTGGATGCCGTTGGCGTAGGTCGCGCTCTCGACGAGCGTGAGGTTCTGCTTGTCCCGGTCGGTGTCGCTGAACAGTCGCTTGCCCGCCCCGAGCAGGACCGGGTAGAGCAGCAGGTGGTAGCGGTCGATCAGGCCGGCGTCGGAGAGGTTGCGGTTCAGGGTGGCGCTGCCGTGGATGCTGATCGGCCCGCCCTCGGTCTCCTTGAGCGCGGCGACGTCGTCCAGGGAGCGGAGGATGACCGTCTCTCCCCAGTTGTCGACCAGGTCCTGCTGCTGAAGCGTGGTCGAGACCACGTACTTCGGCATCGCGTTGTAGCGGGGGAACTCGGCGGTCATGGTCGGCCACACCGGCGCGAACGCCTGGTAGCTGACCCGGCCGAGCAGCATGGCCGCGGCTTCCTCCTGCTCCCGGCCCTTGATCTCGTACGCCGCCTCGTCGAAGGCGATGTCCTTGAAGGTCCAGCCCGAGTTGCGGTATCCGGGTTCCCCGCCGGGCGCCTCGATGACGCCGTCGAGCGAGACGAACGCGGTGGCGATCAGGGTACGCACAGATGACTCCTCGGATCGTGCAGTGCTGACATCGATGGGCAGAGGGCCGACCGTCGGCCAGGAAGGCGGCGGCCCATCCGGTAGCTCCGGAAAGGGGGACATCAACCAGCCCTCGGCGAGCGGGTGATCTGGATCACGCGCGCTTCCGGCCACGATACTGGAGCCGGGCGCAACCGTGCGCCCCGTGCCGCCGCGAAACCGGATCGTCCCCGGGGCCGGCCTGTGCGATGGTGGCGCCCATGCCCCAGCCGATCCTGCGTACCGAACGCCTGCTGCTCGTGCCGTTGGCCGACCGGCACCTCGACCTGGAGATCGCGCTCGACGCGGACCCGCAGGTGCTGCGCTACCTGTACCCGCGGGCGCGGACCCGCGAGGAGGTGCTCACCTCGCACGCGCGGCGACGAGCGTTGGCCCGCCCCGTCGACGGCCTGGGCTTCTGGATGGCGTTCGGCTCCGGCGACGCGGCACCCGGCTCGACCGCGCCGGCCGACGAGGCGGTGGGCGAGTTCGTCGGCCTGCTGATGCTGCCCCCGGCGAACGGCCCCGACCAGCCCGACGACCCCACCGTGGCCGAACTGGGCTACCGCCTGCACCGCCGGTACTGGCGCCGGGGGCTGGCCACCGAGGCGTCCCGGGAGTTGCTGCGGCACGCCTTCGACACGGTCGGGCAGCGCCGGGTGATCGCCCAGACCATGACGGTCAACGCCGGATCGCGCGGGGTGATGGCCGCCGTCGGCATGCGCTACGTGCGGACCTGGTACCCGTCGTGGGACGACCCGGTGCCCGGCACCGAGCAGGGTGAGGTCGCGTACGAGATGACCCGGGAGATGTGGCGGGCGAGCCGCGGCGAGCGGGTACCGGGGTGACCTGGCCGACCGGCGTCCTGCCGGGGCTCGCCCGCTGACCGGTGCGGTTGTACCGTCGTACCGGGTCGCAGCCGGCCCTCCTCAGCGACGGAAGGGGCAGGGTGCCGGGTCGGACCGAGCAGGTGGCCAGGGACGGCGCGGACGACCTGCTCCCGGCCGACGTGCTGCGCCAGGCGCACGCCGAGGTGGTGGTGCTGGTCCTGCTCGACGAGGCGGGCGACCACCTGGACCTCGTCTGGCAGGCCGGCATGGTGCCGGAGGTGGCCGAGACCTGGTCCCGGTTCCCGCTGGGCGCGCCGGTGGCGATCGCCCGGTCGGCGCGCACCGGTGAGCCGCTGGAGGCCGGGTCGTTCCGGGAGCGCCTGATCCGGTTCCCGGCGACCGCCAGCGTCCCGACCGCCGACGTCGAAGGGCTGGTCACCGCGCCGGTCTGGCATCCCGAAGCGGGGTCGGAGCGGACCGTGATCGGGGCGATGAGCATGGGGTTCCGGGGCACCCCGCCGGCCGGCGCGACCCAGACCCTGATCCGGCTGGCCGGGTACGCCGCCGAGCGGGTGCGCGCCGCCGGCCTGCCGTACGGATCCCGGCGGCCGGTGCCCGACGATCCGGCCCCGCTGCCCACCACGTCGGCCCTCGCGCACCTGGTCCGCGGGGCGGGTGCCCAGGGCATCGACCAGGCGCTGCTGGAGACCGTGCTGCTGCACCTGCCGGTCGGGGTCAGCGTGCTGGACCGGGAGTTGCGCTTCACCCTGGTCAACCAGCGGGCCGCCGCGATCAACGGGCGGACCCCCGACGAGCACCTCGGCCGGCACCTGCGGGAGGTGCTGCCCGACCTGCCCGAGTCGTTCGACGTCGAGCTGCGCGGGGTGCTGCGCACCGGCCGCCCGCTGCTCAACCACGACATCGTGGGCCGGACCCCGGGTCGGGCCGGGGAGCGGCGCTGGCGGGGCAGTTACTACCCGGTGGTCGGGGCGTCCCCGACCGGCCCGATCGGCCTGGCGGCGGTCTTCGACGAGGTCGCCGACGAGGAGACCCTCGGTGTCGAGCAGTTGGCCGCCGAGCGGGCGGACACCCTGACCGTGCTGGACACCCTGGTCGAGAACGCCCCGGTCGGGGTCGCCCTGCTCGACACCGGGCTGCGGTATCTGAAGATCAACCGGACCCTCGCCGACTGGAACGGCCGGTCGGTCGCCGACCATCTCGGCCGGCGCCTGCCCGACCTGCTGCCCGAACTGGCTCCGCTGGTCGAGCCGGTGATGCGCGAGGTCGCCGAGACCGGTGTGGTCCGCGATGTGGAGACCGTCACCGCGGGCCGGACCTGGCTGAGCAGCTTCTTCGGCGTACCGGGGCCGGGTGGCCGGACCGCGGCGGTGGCGCTCTTCGTGACCGAGGTGACCCGGCGGCGCAGGGAGGAGCGGCGGGCGCGCCACGTGCAGGCCTTCACCGAGGCGCTGTCCCAGGCGGTCTCCGTCGCCGAGGTGGCCCTCGCGGTGGGTACGGCGGGAGCCCGCGCCGCCGAGGCCAACGTGGCATCGGTGGCGCTCCTCGACGAGCTGGGTCGGCAGTTGCGCTTCGCGCCCACCGGTCAGGAGTCACCGGAGCGCTGGCGGGTCCTGACCGTCGACGCCGACCATCCCATCGCCGTCGCCTACCGCTCCGACGAGCCCGCGTACTACCCGGAGCTGGCCGCCATGCTCCGTGAGTATCCGCAGCTCACCGAGGCGCAGGCGCGCACCGGGCACGCAGCCTGGGCGATGATGCCGATGCGCGGTCGGGGCACGGCCGCCGGCATGCTCACCTTCGCGTACCGGGACGGGCAGGCCTTCGACGACGAACAGCGCAGTCTGCTGGCGACCCTGGCCGGCCTGGCCGGTCAGGCGCTGGCCCGGGCGCAGCTCTACGAGCGGGAGCACCGCACCGCCCTGCGCCTGCAACGCAGCCTGCTGCCGTCGCGGTTGCCGGCGATACCCGGCGTGGATCTGGCGGCGGTGTACGTCGCCGGTGACGCGGCCGAGGTCGGCGGCGACTTCTACGACGTCTTCGCGGTCGCCGGCTCCGCCGGTCGGGAATGGACGGTGGTGATCGGCGACGTGGCCGGCCGCGGGGTGGACGCCGCCTCGGTGACCGGCCTGGCCCGGCACACCCTGCGGATCACCGCCGCGACCGACGAGCCGGCGGACGCGCTGCGCCGGCTGCACACCCGGCTCTGGGAGGACACCGACATCGACCGGTTCCTCACCGTGGTCTGCGGTCGGCTGCGGTTGCACGACGAGGGGGCCGAGCTGCTCCTCGCCTCCGGTGGTCACCCGCCCGCGCTGGTGCGGCGGGCCGACGCCTCGGTCGACGTGGTGACCGTGCCGGGGATGCTCGTCGGCGCCTTCCCGGAGGTGCGGCTGGAGCAGCGGGCGGTGCCGCTGGCGCCGGGGGACACCGTGCTGCTCTACACCGACGGCGTCCTCGAGGCGCGCGGGCCGGCCGGGCTGTTCGGCCAGGACCGCCTGGTGGAGCTGCTGCGGACCGCCCCGGACACCGCCCCGGAGCGGCTGGTCGCCCACGTCCGCGCCGGGGTGGAGGCGTACCAGCACGGCCCGGCCAGCGACGACATCGCGATCGTCGCGTTGCGCGTCGGCCGGGCGGCCGAGGACTGACCGGTGGGCCGGGCGGCGGGTTGCCGACCGGCCCACCGTGGGTTCACCGGCGCGTCTTCGGCAGGTCGAACTGGTCGGCCTTGCGGCAGTCCTTCGGACCGCCGACCGCGCCCTTGCCGAGCCGGTCGAGGGTCTGCCGGGCCCGGTACCGGCCCAGGTTCCAGGCGTACCAGGGGTCGGGCTCCTTCAGGTCCTTCGCGATCCAGCTCAGTGTGCAGCGGCGGACCGGGTCGGGCAGCTCGCCGAGGGCGGGCGTGGCGTCGGCGGAGAGCGCCCGCAGGTACCAGGCGTCGATCTTGCCGGTCTGCTCGTACCGGACGATGTTGCGCCGGGCGGCGTAGTCCTCCGGGTTCAGCACCGCCAGGCCGAGCAGCATCGCCACGGCGAGCGCCACGGTCGTGCCGGGGATCCACCGGCCCCGCCACCGCACGCCGGCCGCGAGCACCATCAGGAAGACCGCGCCGAGCAGCAGCTCGAACGCCATCACGAAGATCCGCTCTCCGGTGAAGCTGTAGACCTTCTGGTACGTCCACATCCGGGACAGCGCGGACACCACGATCACCACGCTCAGCGCGCTGAGCAGGCCCAGCAGCACCCGCAGCGCGAGCCGCTCGGCCGACCGCTCGCGGCTGGCCCAGCGGCTGACCCCGCCGAGCACGGCCAGGGTCAGCAGGGTGACGAAGAGCAGCTGCCAGAAACCGCTGCGGGCGTACTCGGAGTAGCTCAGGCCGGCGACCTTCTGCACGTGCTGCTGCCCGCCGAACAGCACGGTGAACTGCACCACCACGAAGCCGGCGAAGAGCAGGGTCAGCGCCCCGATCGCCGGGGCCCACTCCAGCAGGCCGAGGCGGCGGCTGCTCGGGGTGTCCACGCTGGACAGGTCGGGCGGGGCGGCCAGCGTGTAGACCGCGGCGACCGCGATCAGCCCGCCGACCACCGCCAGGAAGAGCCCCCGGAACACCGACGCGACGTTGATGTCGGGGACGATCTTGGCGAGCACCTGGTTGAAGGCCGCGTCGGCCGAGGCGAGCAGGGCGCCGAAGACCAGCAGCACCAGCACGGTGGCGGCGACCGAGCCGGCCACCTTGCGTACCGTCGACGCCTCGGGGGAGGCGGTGACGTGCCGGCGAACCCAGGGCAGGCCGCGGAACGCCGCGAACGGCGTGGCGACCAGGCCGAACAGGATCGAGCGGACCAGCCGGCCGCCGACGATGGCCAGGGTCGCGCAGCCCAACGCGCCGAGCACGCAGAAGGTCACCAGCCACCAGGCGTTGCGGAAGGCCAGTACGGCCAGCAGCGCCAGGGCCGCCACCGCCCAGCCGCCCCGGATCAGCCGTTCGGTACGCGGCAGGTCGGCGCTGCGCCGGCGTACGGCCAGCAGCACGCCGAGGGTCAGCGTCAACCAGCCGAGGAACCAGCCGATCCCGACCCGGCTCAGCGGTACGAAGAACGCGGCGCCCAGCGCGCCGGCCAGCACCGCGAACGGGACGGCCCGACCGGTGGCCGGCTTCGGTCCCGGCCAGCGCGCGCCGAGGAACGAGGTGCGGGGCTCGCGGGGCCGGGGCTGCCAGCCCATGCCGGCGTGGTGGAACGGTCCGCCGGGCTGGACCTGCCACGGCTGCGTCGGTCCCGCCGGGCCGTACGGGGGGCCGGGCGGGACCGGCGGGCCGGCCGGGGCTCGGGTGGCCGCCGGCGGGTACGCGCCGGCGGGCCGGCCGTCCGGGCCGAGCTGTGGTCCGGCCGGGGCGGCAGTCCCGGCGGTGCCGGTCGGCAGTCCGGGCTCCGTCGCGCCGGCGAGGTCCGGACCGGCCGCACCGGTGGTGTCGCCCGCCGGCTCGGTGGCTCCCGCGTCACCGGTGGATCGCGTGCCGGCATCGGAGTCCGGGCCGGCGGCGGCATCCGTCGCGGCGTCGGTGCCGGCTGCCCCCGGCGTCGGTCCGGCCTGGGCGGGGGCCGCCGGGCCGGCGGGCGTGGTGCCGGTCCGCGCGGCGAGCGCCGGGCCGGCCGGGGTGGCGGCCGCCGCGTCGGTACCGGTCTCGACGGCCGGCGCGGCCGCCTGGGCGGGTACGCCGGGCGCCGGGACCAGCATCTGCGGCATCGGGACCGCGCCCTCGGCGGCCGGCACCAGAGGCAGGAAGATCGCGTAGCCGTGGGTGCCGGGCGGCACGGTCACCGGGATCGCCCAGGCCGGTTGCCCCTCCGGGCCGGGCCACCGCAGGCCGGGTGGTGCGCCGGCCACGGCGGGCGCGACGAGCAGTTGCGGCGGGACGTCGCCCGCCGGGCCGTCGGCCGCGGGGGCGGCGTCGGGCGATTCTGGCGTTGCCGGCGGCTCGGACACGAGCACACTCCTTGATCACGGGGTGCCCGTCACTGTATGGCGTGCCGACGGTCCGCCGCCGCCCCGACCGGCCGTCCGTTCGGTCAGCAGACGCGGGCCGCGCCGGTGACCGGGTCGCCCCGGCCCGGGCGACGGCCCGCCCCGTCGCCCCCACGGAAGCGCGGTCGGCTGTGGTGTCCGGCACGTCGGGGTGCCCGTCGAACCTTTGCCGGCCCGCGCCCGTACCAGTGGCCGGAGGTCGATCACATGGTCGTACGCCGCACGCTCGCCGCCACCGCGGCCGTTGCCGCGATCCTGCTCTGCGCCGCCGGGCCGGCCGGCGCGCACGGTGCGCCCAGCAGCCCGCTGAGCCGGTCGGCCGCCTGCGGTCCGGAGGGCGGCCGGGCCGACACCGCGGCCTGCCGGGCGGCCGTCGCGGCGGGCGCGGCCGTACGCGAGTGGGACAACATCCGGGTCGCCCGGGTGGACGGTCGGGACCGGGAGCGCATTCCCGACGGTGAGCTGTGCAGCGGTGGGCTCTCCGCGTACCGGGGGCTGGACCTGCCGCGAGCCGACTGGCCGGCCACCACGGTCACCGCCGGCAGCCGGTTCACCTTCCGCTACCGGACCACCATCCCGCACAAGGGCACGTTCCGGTTCTACGCCACCACCCGCAGCTACGCCCCGACCCGCCGGCTGACCTGGGCCGACCTGGAGCGGGAACCGTTCCTGACGGCGACCGACCCACCGGTGCGCGACGGGGCGTACCAGATGCCGGGGCGGCTGCCGGCGGGCCGGAGCGGCCGGCACATCATCTACGTCATCTGGCAGAACTCCGACACCCAGGACACCTACTACTCCTGCTCGGACGTGCTGTTCCGGGCGGCCGGGTCGCCGCGTACCGCCGCCGCCCCGGCCGGGTCGTCGCGGCCCGCCGGCTCCCCGCGGGCCGCCGCCCCGGCGGGCGCCGGGACCGGGGCCGGCGTGCCGGCCGACGGGGTGCCGGTGGCGGCCGTGACCGACACCGGCGGCCCCCGCCTGCCGCTGGTGGTGGGCGCGGCGGTGGTGCTCACCGTGCTGCTGGTGGCCGCGGTCGGGCTCCGGCTGCGACGGGCCGGCGGCCCACCGGTGGGCCGCCCCTGTGGCATCCGCAACCACCGCGCGGGCCGTCGCCGGATCTGGTGAGCAAGGAAGGGCCCCTTGTCACCGCCGGGTGCGGGTGAAGGGGCCCTTCCCGACCGGCGGTCGGGGGTGGTTCAGCCGAGGAGGCGGTCGATCTCGGTCAGGTCGTCGGGGGAGAGGTCGAGGTTCGTCACCGCGGCCACGTTGCCCTCCAGCTGCTCGACGCTGCTCGCCCCGATGATCAGGCTGGTCATCCGCGGGTCCCGCAGCGCCCAGACCAGCGCGAGCTGCGCCAGGCTCTGGCCGCGCCGCTCGGCGACGGCGGCCAGGCCGCGGATCGTCGCCATCTTCTCCTCGGTCAGGTCGCTCTCGTTGAGGAAGACGCTGGTACGCACCCGCGAGTCGGCCGGGATGCCGCCCAGGTAGCGGTCGGTGAGCAGGCCCTGCGCCAGCGGGCTGTACGCGATGCAGCCCGCGCCCTCCTTCTCCAGCGTGTCCAGCAGGCCGTCCCGCTCGGCCCAGCGGTTGAGCATCGAGTACGACGGCTGGTTGATCAGCAGCGGCGTACCCAGGTCACGCAGGATCGCGGCGGCCCGCTCGGTCTGCGCCGAGTCGTAGTTGGAGATGCCGACGTAGAGCGCCTTGCCGGCGCGGACGACGGCGTCGAGCGCGCCCATCGTCTCCTCCAGCGGGGTGTCCGGGTCAAACCGGTGCGAGTAGAAGACGTCGACGTAGTCCAGGCCCAGCCGGCGCAGCGACTGGTCCAGCGAGGAGACCAGGTACTTGCGGGAACCCCACTCCCCGTACGGGCCGTCCCACATCAGGTAGCCGGCCTTGCTGGAGATCACCAGCTCGTCCCGGTACGGCTTCAGGTCGGTGGCGAGCATCCGCCCGAAGTTCTCCTCCGCCGCGCCGGGCGGCGGGCCGTAGTTGTTGGCCAGGTCGAAGTGGGTGATCCCGAGGTCGAAGGCGCGCCGGACGATGTCCCGCTGCCGCTCGTACGGCCGGTCCGGCCCGAAGTTGTGCCAGAGCCCCAGCGAGAGCGCCGGCAGGCGCAGCCCGCTGCGCCCGCTGCGCCGGTAGGGCATCGAGTCGTAACGCTGATCAGCGGCGAGGTAGGTCACCCCACCGACCCTAGTCGGCCCCGGCGGACAGGTTGTAGCGGAGCAGCGGCAGCTCCCGCCCGGTGGACGGCGAGACCGAGGTGCCCGCGGGAACCGCGCCGACGCGCCGGTAGAAGGGCACCGCGCCCGGGTCGGCCTCGATCCGCAGGGACCGGGCCCCGGCGGCGCGGGCCGTCGCCGCCGCGTGCCGGAACAGCACCCGGCCGACGCCGGTGCCGATGGCCGGC
Organism: Micromonospora auratinigra; assembly: GCF_900089595.1. Taxonomy (GTDB): domain Bacteria; phylum Actinomycetota; class Actinomycetes; order Mycobacteriales; family Micromonosporaceae; genus Micromonospora; species Micromonospora auratinigra. Next base: position 6,062,989 of record NZ_LT594323.1, read on the forward strand.
GGGTCGACGAAGAGCATGTCCAGCTCCAACTCCGGTGGGTCACCGGCCAGCACCGCCAGCCCCACCACCCGGCCGTCCCGTTCGGCGACCGTGACCTGCCGGGCGGTCACGTCCGCGGGGGTGAGCGTCAGCTCCGCCCGGCAGCGGGTCAGGAACGCCTCGTCGTACCCCCAGTGGGCCTTGGAGCGCAGCGCGAGTTCGGTCAGCTCGGCCGCCTCGTCGGGGCGGGCGGGCCGGATGAGCAGGTCCACCTGGCCATTGTGCCGGCACGCCCGGATCGGGCGTGCCGGAAGGCCCGCGCGGGTAGCTTCGAGGCCATGCGCTTCGTCCAGCTCGACACTCCCAAGCCCATCTCCAAGATCGGTCTCGGCACCTGGCAGTTCGGCTCCAAGGAGTGGGGCTACGGCGCCGACTACGAGCGCCGGGCCGCCGACATCGTCCGGCGGGCGCTCGACCTCGGCGTCACCCTCTTCGACACCGCCGAGCTGTACGGCTTCGGCCGCAGCGAGCGGATCCTCGGCGCGGCGCTCGGCGAGGACCGGGCGAAGGTGGTGGTGGCCAGCAAGATCTTCCCGGTGCTGCCGCTCGCCCCGGTGGTGCAGCAGCGCGCGGTCGCCTCCGCCGCCCGCCTCGGCGTCGCCGGCATCGACCTCTACCAGGTGCACCAGCCCAACCCGGTGGTCTCCGACCTGCCCACCATGCGCGGCATGCGCGCGTTGCAGGACGTCGGGCTGGTCGGCGAGGTCGGCGTCAGCAACTACAACCTGCGCCGCTGGCGGTTCGCCGAGGCCGCGCTCGGCCGCCGGGTGCTGAGCAACCAGGTCCGCTACAGCATGCTCGACCGCGGGCCCGAGCAGGACCTGATCCCGTACGCGGAGCAGGCCGGCCGGATCGTCATCGCGTACAGCCCGCTGGCGCAGGGCTTCCTGTCCGGCCGCTACGACGCGCACCACCCGCCGAGCGGGGCGGTCCGCCGGGCCAACCCGTACTTCCTGCCGGTGAACCTGGAGCGCGGCACCACGCTGATCGCCACCCTGCGCGCGGTCGCCGACGCGCACGACGCCACGCCCAGCCAGATCGCGCTGGCGTACCTGCTGCGCCACCCGAACGTGGTGGCCATCCCCGGGGCGTCCAGCGTGGAGCAGATGGAACGCAACGCCGCCGCCGCCGAGATCGACCTGGCCGACGACGAGTACGCCGCCCTGGTCGCCGCCGCCCACGCGTTCCGCCCGGTGACCGGGCTGGCCGCCGTACCCCAGCTGATCCGCGCCCGCGCCGGAAGGTGACCACGATGGACGACATCACCGCCCTGATCCTCGACGACCACGCCGCCTTCCGGCGCGGCTTCGCCCGGCTCGACGACGCCCGCGACCCCGCCGAGCTGCTGGCGATCTGGGAGGCGCTCGCCCTGCACCTGGACGTGCACGCCGAGGCGGAGGAGGCGATCCTCTACCCGCACCTGGTCAAGCACGGTGACGACGGCGAGGACGAGACCGAGGACGCGATCGGCGACCACAACAAGATCCGGGACGCGATCGCCGAGTCGAAACTGCACGAGGTCGGCTCGGAGGCCTGGTGGGCGGCGGTGTGGCGGGCCCGCCGGGAGAACAGCGAGCACCTGGCCGAGGAGGAGGACGAGGCGCTGCCCGACTTCCGCCGGCACGCGGGGGTGGAGCTGCGGGCCGAGCTGGGGGCGCGCTGGTTGCGCTTCTACGGCGAGCACAAGAACGGCCGGAATCTGTCCTTCTCCGACAAGGACCCGTCCTCGTACGTCGCTGATCATCGCTGAGCGGTTCCTGGGGTTCCGGTCGACCACGACCGCACCTGAGGTGACCCACCGGGGTGACCCGCCCCGGGCTGCCTCTGTGGGTGGGGGCGGGGGATCTCCCCTTGGTGGGGGAGTCGGTGGGGCGGGGTGGGCGGGACAATGGGCGGGTGAAGGGGCCGGTCGTGGTGCGGCCGCTGGTGCGGGCGAGCACCTGGCGGCGGGCGGTGTTCCTGCTGCTCGGTGGGGTGCTCGCGCTGCCGTACGGGCTGCTCGCCGCGACCTTCGCGCAGATGCTGACCCGGGGCGAGGTGCCCCGCACGATCGTGTTCGTGCTGGTCGCGGTGGGGGCGGGCATCGCCACGGTGCCGGTCTTCCTGGGCGGCAGCCGGGCGCTGGAGATCGCCGCCGCGCGGGCCCTGCTCGACGTCGACCTGCCGGCCCCGGTGGTCGGGCAGCGGATCGACCGGGAGACCCGGCTGCGCGCCGCGCTCTGGATCGCGATGCACCTGGTCACCGGGGGCGCGGTGATGTTCGCCGCGATCAGCGCGTTGCCGATGGCGCTGGTGTTCATCGTGCACCAGTTCGGGGTGGGGCTGGGGCCGGCGTACTCCGGGGCCGGGCCGCTGGTCGAGCTGCACCCGGCGGTGGCGACGCTGACCGGCGTGGTGGTGCTGGTCGCGCTCGGCTACGCGGTGGCCGGGTTGGGCGCGCTGGCCGCGTCGATGGCCCCGGTGCTGCTCGGCCCGTCGCAGGGCGAACGGATCGCCGCGTTGGAGGCGCGCACGGTGCGGCTGGCCGAGCGGAACCGGCTGGCCCGTGAGCTGCACGACTCGGTCGGCCACGCGCTGACCGTGGCGACCCTGCAGGCCGGGGCCGGTCGGGAGCTGCTGGACAGCGACCCCGAGTTCACCCGACGGGCGCTGCGGGCCATCGAGGAGACCAGCCGCCGCGCCATGGACGACCTCGACCACGTGCTCGGGCTGCTCCGGGAGTCCGCCGGCGAGCCGGCGCCGATCGCGCCGCAGCGCACCCTGGACCAGCTCGACCGGCTGGTCGCCGACACCCGTGCCGCCGGGCTGGAGGTGCGGGCGCACGTCGACGGGGCGGTCGGGACGTTGCCCGCCGCGGTCTCCCGGGAGGGCTACCGGATCGTGCAGGAGGGACTGACCAACGCGGCCCGGCACGGTCGGGGGCCGGTGACGGTACGGGTGGACGTACCCCGCGACGGGTCCCGTCCCGGCCTGGAGATCGAGCTGGTCAACGGGGTACGGGGCCGGACCGCGCCGCGCCCCGGGGGCGGTCGTGGGCTGACCGGCATGCGGGAGCGGGTGCTGCTGCTCGGCGGCCGGCTCGACGCCGGCGCGGACGGCGGACAGTGGCGGGTACGGGCGTCGCTGCCGGTGCCGAGGGGAGAGTCCGGATGACCATCGACGTGCTGATCGTCGACGACGACGAGCTGATCCGCGTCGGCCTGCGGGCGATCGTGGACGCCCAACCCGACCTGCGGGTGGTGGGTGAGGCCGGGGACGGCGCGGAGGTGCCGCCGCTGGTGGCGAAGCTGCGACCCCGGGTGGTGCTGATGGACGTCCGGATGCCGGCGATCGACGGCATCCAGGCGACCCGGCGGCTGCTCGCCACCTCCGCCGACCCGCCCCGGGTCCTGGTGATCACCACCTTCGCCAACGACGAGTACGTCTACGACGCGCTGCGCGCCGGCGCCAGCGGCTTCCTGCTCAAACGGGCCCGCCCGGCCGAGGTGGTGGAGGCGATCCGGGTGGTGGCGGCCGGTGAGTCGCTGCTCTTCCCGGCGGCGATCCGCCAGCTCGTCGGCGTGTACGGCAGCCGGGGCGGCGACGGGCTGCGCGCGGCGCGGCTCACCGACCGGGAGGCCGAGGTGCTGCGCCTGATGGCGACCGGGCTGTCCAACACCGAGATCGCCGAGCAGTTGGTCGTCGGCGTGGAGACGGTGAAGACGCACGTCGGCAACGTGTTGGCCAAGCTGGGGGTGCGGGACCGCACCCAGGCGGTGATCGCCGCGTACGAGTCGGGGTTCGTGGTGCCGACCGGCTGAGCGGTCCCACGGCCGGGGGAGGAGGTCCCCGCCCCGGCGGGAGGGCCGGCGGGCCCGGCCGGTCGAGGGTGGAACCATGACGACGACATCGATCCGCCACTGGACCGCCCCGCTGGCCGCCGGCTGGCTCGGGCTGGGCGCCGTGGTCGCCCTGGTCGGCACGCTCACCGGCCGCGGCTACCCGTTCGGGGCCAACGACGCGCACGGCGACGCGAGCCTGCTGCGGCTGCTGCCGGTGCGCTACGGGCCCCCGGTCTTCGCCGTGGTGCTGCTCGGCGCGGCGGTGGTCGCGCTCGCCACCGTGGGCACCACCCGGTCGTCCCGCCCGCTGCGCGCCCTGCTGCTCGGGTACGGCTGGACGGCAGCCGTCCTGCTGGCCGTGGTGGTGCCCGACATCCGGGTGCTGGTGATCCTCGGCTACCTGCCGATGCTGATCGGTGGCCTGCCGTTCGGCTGGCCGCCCGTCGACTACGCCCAGCTCGTCGACTGGACGTTGGGCGCCAAGGTCGCCGCGCTGGTCGCCGGGCTGCTGCTCGCCGCCGCCGTGCTGGCCTGGCAGCGGCGTACCGCCGGGGCCTGCCCGGCGTGCGGCCGCGACGGCACGGACGCCGGCTGGACCACCCCGGCCGCCGCCGCCCGCTGGGGACGCTGGGCGGCGTGGACCGCGGCGGGCATCCCCCTGGTGTACGCGGCCACCCGGTTCGCCTGGGCGCTGGGCGTGCCGCTCGGCATCTCCCGGGAGTTCCTCACCGAGATGCAGGAGTCCGGGCTGGTCTGGGCCGGGGCCGGACTCGCCGCCTTCGCCACCGTCGGCGCGGTGCTCACCCTCGGTCTGGTCCAGCGCTGGGGCGAGGTCTTCCCCAGGTGGCTGCCGGGGCTGGCCGGGCGGCGGGTGCCGCCGCGCCTCGCCGTCGTCCCGGCCGGCCTGGTGGCGGTCGCGGTGACCGCCGGGTGCCTCGGTGAACTCACCGCGCCGGAGTTCTGGCGGATCATGGGTGGCTTCAGCGCGGCGGTCGCCCCGATGGTGCTCTGGCCGCTCTGGGGGCCGGCGCTGGGCGCGGCGACGCTGGCGTACCACCTCCGCCGGCGCGGGACGTGCGCCGACTGCGGGCGACCCGGGCCGGGGCCGGTCGCGCCGATCGTGCGGGCCGGGCCGGGGCCGGTCGCGCCGGTCGTGCCGGCCCGGTGATCCGGAAGCGGGCGGGACGTCGTCCGGGCGAGATAGCGTGGGTCGGGTGACCGCTCCCCACGAGGTTTCCCCGGTCCCGCCCGCCGACCTGCCGGGCACGCTCGGCGCGCTGCGGGCCACCGGCCACCACTACCGCACCGTCAAGCAGGAGATCCGCGACAATCTGCTCGCCCGGATGCGCTCCGGCGAGGACCGTTTCCCCGGCATCGTCGGCTACGACGACACGGTGCTGCCCGAGGTCGAGCGGGCCCTGCTCGCCGGCCACGACATGGTGCTGCTGGGCGAGCGCGGCCAGGGCAAGACCCGGCTGATCCGCTCGCTGGGCGCGCTGCTCGACGAGTGGACCCCGGTGATCCCCGGCTCGGTGCTGAACGAGCACCCGATGCACCCGCTCACCCCCGCCTCGGTGGCGCTGGTCGCCGAGCGCGGCGACGAGCTGCCGATCGGCTGGCTGCACCGCTCGATGCGGTACGGCGAGAAGCTGGCCACCCCGGACACCAGCGTCGGTGACCTGATCGGTGACGTCGACCCGATCCGGCTCGCCCAGGGCCGCACCCTGGGTGACCCGGAGACCATCCACTTCGGGCTCGTACCCCGTACCAACCGGGGGGTCTTCGCCGTCAACGAGCTGCCCGACCTGGCCGAACGCATCCAGGTGGCGCTGCTCAACGTGCTGGAGGAGCGGGACATCCAGGTGCGCGGCTACCAGCTGCGGCTGCCGCTGGACCTGCTCCTGGTGGCCAGCGCCAACCCGGAGGACTACACCAACCGGGGCCGGATCATCACGCCGCTCAAGGACCGCTTCGGCGCGGAGATCCGTACCCACTACCCGGTCGACCTCGACCTGGAGCTGGCGCTGATCCGGCAGGAGGCCGACCTGGTCGCCGCCGTGCCGGAGCACGTGCTGGAGGTGCTCGCCCGCTTCGCCCGGGCGGTCCGGGAGTCGCCGTCGGTGGATCCGCGCTCCGGTGTCTCCGCCCGGTTCGCCATCGCCGCGGCGGAGACCGTCGCGGCGGCCGCGCTGCGCCGTTCCGGCCTGCTCGCCGCCGCCTCCCGCGAGGCGCCGGTGGCCCGGGTCGGGGACGCCGCCTCGGTGACCTCGACGCTGCGCGGGAAGGTGGAGTTCGAGAGCGGCGAGGAGGGGCGGGAGATCGAGATCCTGGGGCACCTGCTGCGGACCGCCACCGCCGAGACGTTCCGGGGCCGGCTGGCCGGGCTGGACCTGTCCGGCTTCACCACCCTGGTCGCCGAGGGCGGTGTGATCGAGACCGGGGAGCTGGTCTCCTCCGCCGAGCTGCTGCGCCAGGTCGGCACGGTGCCGGGGCTGGCCAAGGTGCTGGACCGGCTGGGCCTGGGGGACGCGCCCACCTCCGAGGAGGCCGCCGCCGGGGTGGAGTTCGTCCTCGAAGGGCTGCACCTGACCCGCCGGCTCGGCAAGGACGTCACCGAGTCCGGGCGGACCGTCTACGGCGGCCGGGGCTGAGGCGTGACCGGCAACCGGTTCCGGTACGGGCAGTGGCGGGGCGGCCCCGATCCGCTCGCCCCGCCGTACGACGTGCGGGCCGCCGTGGACGCGGTCGGCGCGGAGGTGCTGGCGGGCGGCAGTCTCCGGGAGGCGCTGCGGGACCTGCTGCGCCGGGGCCCGCAGGGGCGCGGCGGCCTCGACGAGCTGGCCGCCCGGGCCCGGCGGATGCGTCGGGACGCGCTGCGCCGGGGCGACCTGGACGGGGCGGTGACCCGGGCCCGGGCGCTGCTCGACCAGGCCCTGGCCGCCGAGCGGGAGGAGCTGCGCGGCCGCGACGGCGACGAGGCCCGGTTCGCCGAGGCCGTGCTGGACAACCTGCCGCGTTCCACCGCCCGCGCGGTGGAGGAACTCTCCGGGTACGACTGGGTCAGCGCCGAGGCCCGGGCCGACTACCAGCGGATCCTCGACGGGTTGCGGGGCGAGGTGCTCCAGCAGCGGTTCGCCGGGCTGCGCGACGCGGCGCGGGCCGCCGGCGACCCGGCCGCCCAGCGGCAGCTCGCCGAGATGATGCGCGACCTCAACGACCTGCTCGACCGGCACGCCCGCTCGGAGGACACCACCGACGCGTTCGCCGAGTTCATGCGCCGGCACGGCGAGTTCTTCCCGGAGCAGCCGAAGGACGTGGACGAACTCGTCGACGTGCTGGCCCGGCGGGCCGCCGCCGGGGAACGGCTGATGCGGTCGCTGTCGGACCGGCAGCGCGAGGAGCTGGCCGGGCTGATGCGCCAGTCGCTCGGGGACAGCCTGTCCGGGGAGCTGTCCCGGCTCGACGGTCACCTGCGGGCGTTCCGCCCCGAGCTCGGCTGGCAGCGTGGCGAGCGGATCCGCGGCGAGCAGCCGCTCGGGTACGGCGAGGCGACCGGGGCGCTCGGCGAGATCGCCGACCTGGACGAGCTGCTGGACTCGCTCGACCAGGACCAGCCGGGCGCCACCCTGGACGACGTGGACGTCGAGGCGGTGGCCCGGACGCTGGGCCGGGACGCCGCCGACGACGTACGCCGGTTGCAGGAGTTGGAGCGGGAGCTGCGCCGGCAGGGCTGGGTGAGCCGGGACGCGGACGGCCTGACGCTGAGCCCGAAGGCGTTGCGCCGGCTCGCCGGCACCGCCCTGCGGCGGGTCTTCGCCGACCTGACCGCCGGCCCGCGCGGCCAGCACGACCTGCGCTCGGCCGGGGCGGCCGGCGAGGTGAGCGGCGCGTCCCGCCAGTGGGAGTACGGCGACGAGCAACCCCTCGACGTGGTGCGCACCCTCACCCGCGCGGTACGCCGGGCCGGCCCCTCGGTGCCGCTCCAGCTCGCCGTCGAGGACTTCGAGGTGGTGGAGACCGAACGGCGGGCGTCGGCGGCGGTGGCGCTCTGCGTCGACCTGTCGTACTCGATGATCTCGCAGGGTCGGTGGGGGCCGATGAAGCAGACGGCGCTGGCGTTGTCGCACCTGATAGCGACCCGGTTCCCGCAGGACGCGCTGGAGATCGTCGGCTTCGGCCTGGAGGCCAGCACGCTGACCCAGCAGGAGTTGGCGGCGGTCGAGCCGGACATGCGGCAGGGCACCAACCTCCAGCACGCGCTCCGGTTGGCCGGGCGGCACCTGCGCCGGCACCCGGGGGCCGAGCCGGTGGTGCTGGTCGTCACCGACGGCGAACCCACCGCGCACCTGGACGCGGAGGACGGCGAGGCGTACTTCCACTGGCCGCCGCTGCCCGAGACCATCGAGGCGACCGTGCGGGAGGTGGACAAGCTGACCCGGTACGGGGCGACGCTGAACCTGTTCATGCTCGGTGACGACCCGGGGCTGCGCCGGTTCGTGGACGCGGTGGCCCGGCGGTCGAAGGGCCGGATGTTCACCCCCGACCTGGACGACCTCGGCGAGTACGTGGTTTCCGACTACCTCCGCGCCCGCCACGGCCGCCGCTGACCTCCCACCGATCCCGGCACGCCTCGGCCCTCGCGGGTGGGCGCCCCGTCGTCGTCTCCGCCGGCCGGCGCCCTGGTGTCCGATCGGCGTTCTTTGTCAGGTTTCGTCCCTGCCTCGCGGCTGGGGCGTCAGCCGTCGGTGGAACGTCATTGCTGTCTCAGCCCTCGTTGGACCTCCATGGCGTTCCACTCACCGCCGTTGCCGCCCGTGCCCTGCGGGATCTTGGGACGGATCGGCCCTCCCGGGGCGGTTCAGCACCGGGATCCGTGCGCGGGTGGGGCGGCTGTCGTGATCAGGCACGGATGTCCGGTTCGTGGGTGTGGTCGGGGGCACCGTGGGGGCGGAATGGTGGCGGGGGTGGGGTCGTTGTATCCGGGTGAACGGCCGAGCAGGACCCGCCCCGCCCGACGGGGTGGCCCCGCCGGGGAATGACGGTGGACCGCCGGTCGTTACATCTGGTCCCGGCGTCGCGAAGAGGCCCCCGCCCCGCGAGCTGCCGGATCCCCCCGAGACTTTCTTGAGCGCCTGACGTGGTGCTTGCGCACACCCCCCCGTGTGCGTCGACCCCCGAATGGAGCTTTTCCCATGAACACGATCATTCGTAAGAGCGTGCTCGGTGTTGCTGGTCTGGCGTTCGTTGGTGGTGTGTTCGGTGGTCCGCTCGCGGCCCACGCCGATGCCCCGGTCAAGGACGCGAAGCCCGTCGCCGTGGTGCAGAGCGCGGACAAGCCGGAGATGGGCAAGTTGATCCCGCACGGTGTGCAGGGCGCGCAGTCGAAGATTGATCTGAACGCCGAGCAGACCGCCAACGTCAAGGCGATCATCGCGGCGACGAAGAAGGCGGGTCTGCCGGAGCGGGCCGCGGTGATCTCGATCGCCACCGCGCTGCAGGAGTCGAAGCTGGAGAACCTGGGTCACCTGGGCGACAAGAACGACCACGACTCGCTGGGCCTGTTCCAGCAGCGCCCCTCCAGTGGTTGGGGCAGCCCGGAGCAGATCACGGACCCGGAGTACGCGACGCTGGCGTTCGAGAAGGGTCTGAAGCAGGTCGACGGGTGGCAGGACATGCCGCTGACCGAGGCCGCCCAGACCGTCCAGGTCTCGGCCTACCCGGACGCGTACGCGCAGTGGGAGCAGCAGGCCGCCGACCTCGTCGCCCAGCACTGGAACAGCTGACCATCACAAAACGCCGCCGGCCGGCACCCCGGACACGGGGTGCCGGCCGGCGGCGTCTGTGCACCCGGACGGGACCGGCGACACGACCCCGTGTGGGTGAACCCGACCGGGTAGGCGCGGCGCGGTCGCCCTGGGCGAGGGTTGGATGCGGGGATGGACGACGTGGACGCCGCCGCGCTGCGGCGGGCGTACGAGGCGGTGTTCGCCGAGGTGGACGCGGGCGGGTTCGGCCCACCCGAGGAGGGTGAGCTGGGCGCCGACCAGATCGTGGCGCACCTGGCGGCCAACGACGAGCTGATGAGCGAGGCGACCGAGGCGGTGCTGGCCGGTTCGCCGTTCGCGTACTACGACCTGGAGACCATCCACCGGCCGCAACTGGACGCGCTGGTCTCCGAGTGTGGCGGGCTGGACGGGCTGGCCGCCCTGCTCCGGGCCACCAGCCAGAAGCTCTGCGCGCTCGCCGACCGGCTCGGCCCGGCCGCCGAGACCCCGGTCGACACCGTGCTGCGCGAGGGCTTCGACCTGGACGTCGACGACTCGCTGCCCTGGGGCCGGGTGCTGGACCTGCACACCCGCGTGCACCTGCCGATGCACCTCGCGCAGCTGCGCGCGCTCCGCCGCCAGCCCCACCTCGCCTGACCCGCGCAGGTCGGCCACCGGCGGGAGAGCCACGGCCTGACCCGCGCAGGTCGGCCACCGGCGGGAGAGCAGCGTGGGCGCGTCAGTGCGGCGTCGCCTCGGTGCGCCGGAAGGTGCGCCGGTAGGCGGTGGGGGCGACGCCGACCCGGTGGTGGAAGTGCTGGCGCAGGGCGGCGGTGGTGCCGAAGCCGGTGTGCCGGGCGACCTGGTCGACGCTCAGGTCGGTGGTCTCCAGCAGCAGCCGGGCGTGGTCGGTGCGCTGCTGGAGCAGCCACTGCGCCGGGCTCAGCCCCGTCTCCGAGCGGAAGTGCCGGGTGAAGGTGCGCACGCTCATCCGGGCGTGGGCGGCCAGGTCGCGCAGGGCGACCGGCTCGTGCAGCCGTTCCCGGGCCCACTCCCGGGTGGCGGCGGTGCCCGCCTCGGCGGCCCGGGGGACCGGCCGCTCGATGTACTGGGCCTGGCCGCCGTCGCGCCAGGGTGGCACCACGCAGCGGCGGGCCGCCCGGTTGGCCACCGCGCTGCCGTGGTCGGTGCGGATCACGTGCAGGCAGAGGTCGATGCCGGCGGCCACCCCGGCCGAGGTGAGCACGGTGCCGTCGTCCCGGAAGAGCACCTCGGGGTCGAGGTCCACGCCGGGGTGCAGCCGGCGGAACCGGTCCGCGTACGCCCAGTGGGTGGTGGCCGGGCGGCCGTCGAGCAGGCCGGCGGCGGCCAGCACGAACGCGCCGGTGCAGATCGACATGATCCGCGCGCCGCGCCGGTGGGCGGCCCGCAGCGCCGCCGCGACCTCGGGGTCGAGGGTGCCGTCGGTCATCGCCGGGCCGCCGTGCACGCCGGGTACGACCACCGTGTCGGCCCGGTCGAGCAGTTCCAGCCCGTGCTCGGGCAGGACCTGGAAGCCGGCGCTGCTGCGGACCGGCCGGCCGCCGGGGGTGCAGGTGTCGACGGCGTACAGGGGCGTCCCGTCCTCGGTGCGGGCGCTGCCGAAGACCTGGGCGGGGGTGCCCAGGTCGAGGCCGACCACGTCGTCGAGGGCGAGCACCGCGATCCGGTGCGGTGTCGAGGTCATGGCCCGATTATTGCGCATGCTGGCTTTCCGGCCACTCGTCGGGACGGCCGCCATCCCCGGAGACTCGGAGGGTGATCCGACACCGTCTCCATCCGGCCTGGCTCGTGGCCGGCGTCGCCTTCGTCGCGCTGGTCGGCGCGGCCGGCTTCCGCGCCACCCCCGGGGTGCTGCTGCACCCGCTGCACGCCGAGTTCGGCTGGCCGCTCGCCACCATCTCGGCCGCCGTCTCGGTCAACCTCCTGCTGTACGGGTTGACCGCGCCGTTCGCCGCCGCGCTGATGGACCGGTTCGGCATCCGCCGGGTGGTCTGCGCCGCGCTGGTGCTGGTGGCCCTCGGCAGCGGGCTGACCGTGTGGATGCGCGCGAGCTGGCAGCTGATCCTCTGCTGGGGCGTCCTGGTCGGGCTGGGCACCGGCTCGATGGCGCTGGCCTTCGTGGCGACGGTGACCGGGCGCTGGTTCGTCCGCCGCCGGGGCCTGGTCACCGGCGTGCTGACCGCCGGCGGGGCGGCCGGGCAGCTGGTCTTCCTGCCGCTGCTCGCCGTGCTGGTCCGCGACCACGGCTGGCGGGTGGCGGCGCTGGTGGTGGCCGGGGCGGCGCTGGCGGTCGTACCCCTGGTGGGGTGGCTGCTGCGCGAGTACCCGGCGGATCTGGGGCTGCCCGCCTACGGGGCGACCGAGGTGGTCCGGCCGCCGGTCACCGGTGGGGCGGCGGCGCGGGCGGTCGGCGCGCTGGCCGCCGCCGCGCGGACCCGGCAGTTCTGGCTGCTCGCCGGCGGTTTCGCGATCTGCGGCGCGACCACCAACGGGCTGGTCGGCACCCACTTCGTGCCGGCCGCGCACGACCACGGCATGGCCGAGACCACCGCCGCCGGCCTGCTCGCCCTGGTCGGGATCTTCGACATCGCCGGCTCGGTGGCCTCGGGCTGGCTGACCGACCGGGTGGACGCCCGGCTCCTGCTCGGCGCCTACTACGCGCTGCGCGGGGCCTCGCTGCTGGTGCTGCCCAGCCTGTTCGCCGGTACGGCCCGACCGAGCATGCTGGTCTTCATCGTCTTCTACGGCCTGGACTGGGTGGCCACCGTGCCGCCCACGGTGGCGCTGTGCCGGGAGTGGTTCGGCGAGTCCGGCGCGGTGGTCTTCGGCTGGGTCTTCGCCGCCCACCAGTTCGGCGCGGCGCTCGCCGCGACCGCCGCCGGGCTGGTCCGGGACCGGTTGGGCGACTACGCCCCGGCCTGGTACGTGGCGGGCGCGCTGTCGATCGGCGCGGCCGGGCTCTCCCTGCTGCTGCGCCGGCGCGCCGTGCAGCCGGTGGTCGTGCTCCCGGTGGCGGTGCCCCGTCGGGCGTGGAGCTACCGGGGCTGACTCAGCCGGCGCTCCACTGCTGCTCGGGCGCGCCGGAGCAGGGGGCCTGCACCAGCTTCGTGCCGGGCTGGGTGCCGGCCCCCTCGGCCTGGGCGCACTTGCCGCTGTGCACGGCGACCAGCAGCACCGATCCCGGGCCGGCGGGCTGGGCCCGCCACTGCTGGTGCGGCTGCCCGGTGCAGGGCGCCTGCTGGAGCTTCGCGCCGTCGTCGCCGCTGCCGCCCTCGACCTCCAGGCACTGGCCGTAGGCGGCGACGGTGAGCACCACCGCGTCGGGGGCGAGCTGGCTCGCCGTCCACTGCTGTTCCGGGCCGCCGGTGCAGGGCGCGAGCTGCGCCTTCGCCTGCTGCTGGTCGCTCTCCAGGCCGAGGCAGAGCCCCGACGGGACCGACTTGAACGCCTTGGCCGGGTTCGCCGGGGCGGCCGGGGTGGTCGGCGCGGCGCTGGGCGTCGGCGCGGCCTCCGTGGTGGGGGCGGCCTCCGTCGTGGGCGGCGGCGCGGTGCCGGGCGCGGCGGTGACCGCGGCGGCCGGCACCACCGGCCGGTCGCCGCCACCGCCGAGCACGCCGGTGGCGAAGAAGGCCCCCAGCAGTACGCCCACCAGGGCGACGCCCAGCGCGATCCGCATCAGCGGGTCCTGCGGGAGGCCGGGCCGCCCGGGACGGCGGGCACCGTAGACGGTGCCGGGCGGGTCGGTGTGCGGATCGGCCATAGGGGCATCCTGACCCACCGCGACCGCCGATGGCCAGTCGCCTCGACGGAGCGTGCTCAGTCGAGGACCTGCACGTCCTTCCAGAAGGCCACCCGGTCGCGGACCATGTCGGCGTCCGGCTTGGGCTCCGGGTAGTACCAGACCGCGTCCGCGCTGGTCCGGCCGTCGTGTTCCAGGGTGTAGTAGGAGGCGGTGCCCTTCCACGGGCAGACCGTGTGGGTGTCGGACTCGCGGATCAGGTCGTCGCGCAGCGCCGCGCGGGGGAAGTAGTGGTTACCCTCGACCACCACGGTGTCGTCGCTCTCGGCGACGATCAGGTCGTTCCAGACGGCTTTCGGCATGTCCCCACGCTATGCCGCCGTGGCCGGGCCGGCCACCGGTCAGCGTGCCGGCTCCGGGTCGGTGACGTCGGCGACGGTGGCGGCGAGTCGCGCGAGCGCCGCGTCCGCGTCGATTGCCACGGCCGTCCCGTGCTCGCCCGCGCCCAGCGTGATCTCCCGCCCGCGCAGCCGTTCGTCGGCGACCACCGGCCAGGCGGTGTGCGCGCCGAACGGGGTGATGGTGCCGCGCGCGTAGCCGGTGGCGGCCTTCGCCGCCGCCGCGTCCGGCATGGACAGCCGGCTCACCCCGAGCAGGGCCCGCAGCTTCGGCCAGGAGATCACCCGGTCGCCGGGGGTGAGCACGAAGAGGTGGTCGTCCGCGCCCCGGCGCACCACGATCGTCTTGACCACGTCGGGCACCGCCACGCCGCGCGCCCGGGCCGCCTCGGCGAGGCTGCCGACCGGCCCGTGCCGGATCACCCGGTACGGCAGGCCGGCGGCGTCGAGGGCGGCGAGCGCGGGGGTGGACATGCCCGCCACGGTAACCCGGCCGTCGCCGGCACGACCCCGAACCGCCACTGTGGTCGTCCCCCCAATTGTCTGGTCCGGGGCTTAAGGTGATCTCATGCACGCTGTCCGTGATCATGAACGGGCGGTGGACACGCTCCGGCGCTCGTACGCCGCAGTGCCCGCCGGGGAGCCCGTACGGCTGGCCAAGCAGACCTCCAACCTGTTCCGCCCCCGCTCGGCGCCCCGCGCCCCGGGGCTGGACGTGAGCGGCCTGACCGGGGTGCTCGCGGTCGACCCGACCGCCCGCACCGCCGACGTGCAGGGCATGTGCACCTACGAGGACCTGGTCGACGCGACCCTGCCGCACGGGCTGATGCCGCTGGTGGTGCCGCAGCTGCGCACGATCACCCTGGGCGGCGCGGTGACCGGGCTGGGCATCGAGTCCACCTCGTTCCGCAACGGGCTGCCGCACGAGTCGGTGCTGGAGATGGACCTGCTCACCGGCTCCGGCGAGATCGTCACCGCCCGCCCGCAGGGGGAGCACGCGGAGCTGTTCCGCGCCTTCCCCAACTCGCTGGGCAGCCTGGGCTACGCGACCCGGCTGCGCATCGAGCTGCAACCGGTCCGCCGGTACGTGGCGCTGCGCAACGTCCGCTTCACCCGGCTGGAGGAGTTGACCGAGGCGATCGGCGAGGTGGTCGCCAAGGGCTCCTGGGCGGGCGACCCGGTCGACGCGATGGACGGGGTGATGTTCAGCCCCGGCGAGGCGTACCTGGTCCTCGGCACGTTCACCGACGACGCGCCGCAGCGGCCGAGCGACTACACCGGTCAGGACATCTACTACCGCTCGCTGCGCCGCCGCACCCGCGACGTGCTCACCGCGTACGACTATCTCTGGCGCTGGGACACCGACTGGTTCTGGTGCTCGGCCGCGTTCGGGGTGCAGCACCCGGTGGTCCGCCGGCTCTGGCCGCAGCGCTACCGGCGCAGCGACTTCTACCACCGGCTGGTCCGGCTGGAGCACCGCCACCAGGTGGCGGCCCGGGTGGACCGCTGGCGGGGCCGCCCGGCCCGGGAGCGGGTGGTGCAGGACGTGGAGATCCCGCTCGACGGCACGCCCGACTTCCTGCGCTGGTTCGCCCGCGACGTCGGCATGAACCCGGTCTGGCTCTGCCCGTTGCGGCTGCGCGACCCGGCCGGCCCGGGATCCGCGCGGGCCTGGCCGCTATATCCGCTGCAACCGGGCGAAACGTATGTGAACATCGGCTTCTGGGGGAGTGTGCCGATCGGCGAGGACGCCGCGGACGGTGACGTCAACCGGGCGATCGAGCACGCGGTGTCGCAGGCGGGCGGGCACAAGTCGCTCTACTCCGACGCCTACTACGAACGGGACGAGTTCGACCGGCTCTACGGCGGTGCGGTGTGGCGCGCCGTGCGGGACCGGTACGACCCGGACCACCGGCTCACGGGACTCTACGAAAAGGCGGTGGCACGACAGTGAGCTTGATCGACCGTGAACAGGGGGCGACCGGCGCCCCGTCCGGACCGCCGGCGGGGGGCCGGCGGAGCGGCCCGACCGTCGCCGACGTGGTCCGCGCGGTGACCAGCGGCACCCTGCCCGTCCGGGTCACCGGGTACGACGGCAGCGCGGTCGGCCCGGCCGACGCCGGGATCACCCTGGAGATCCGCTCCGAGCGGGGCCTGTCCTACCTGCTCACCGCCCCGGGCGACCTGGGCATGGCGCGCGCGTACGTGAGCGGTGACCTGGGCCTGGAAGGGGTGCACCCGGGCGACCCGTACGAGGCGTTGCAGGTGCTCAAGGACGAGATGCCGTTGCGGCTGCCGCCGGTGGCCGAGGCGCTGGCCCTGGTGAAGGGGCTGGGTTGGGAGCGGCTGTTGCCGCCGCCGCCCCCGCCGCAGGAGGCCGCGCCGCGCTGGAAGCGGGTGATGA
The DNA here is from genome assembly GCF_900089595.1 of Micromonospora auratinigra. Classification (GTDB taxonomy): domain Bacteria; phylum Actinomycetota; class Actinomycetes; order Mycobacteriales; family Micromonosporaceae; genus Micromonospora; species Micromonospora auratinigra. The sequence continues at coordinate 6,079,197 of NZ_LT594323.1, forward strand.
ACGGCCTGCGCCACTCCCGTACCCGCGACAGCACCGCGATCTCGCACCACTACGACGTCTCCAACGCCTTCTACGAGAAGGTGCTCGGCCCGTCGATGACGTACACCTGCGCGGTCTTCCGCACTCCGGACGACACGCTGGAGGAGGCGCAGCGGGCCAAGTACGACCTGGTCGCCGGCAAGCTGGCGCTGGAGCCGGGGATGCGGCTGCTCGACGTCGGCTGCGGCTGGGGCGGGATGGTCCGGCACGCGGCCCGGGAGTACGGCGTGAAGGCGCTGGGCGTCACCCTCTCCCGGGAGCAGGCGCAGTGGGCGCAGGCGGCGATCGAGCGGGAAGGGCTCGGCGACCTGGCCGAGGTGCGTCACCTGGACTACCGGGACGCGCCGCGGGAGCAGTTCGACGCGATCTCGTCGATCGGCCTGACCGAGCACATCGGGGTGCGCAACTACCCGGCCTACTTCGGCGCGCTGCGCAGCCGGCTCAAGCCGGGCGGGCGGCTGCTCAACCACTGCATCACCCGGGCGGACAACCGCGCCCCGCACCGCTCCGGCGCGTTCATCGACCGGTACGTCTTCCCGGACGGCGAGCTGGCCGGGCCGGGCCGGCTGATCAGCGAGATCCACGACGCCGGGTTCGAGGTGCACCACGAGGAGAACCTGCGCCAGCACTACGCGCTGACCCTGGCCGGCTGGTGCCGCAACCTGGTCGAGCACTGGGACTTCTGCGTCAATGAGGTCGGTCCGGGCACCGCCCGGGTGTGGGGCCTCTACATGGCCGGTTCCCGGATGGCCTTCGAGCGCAACGGCATCCAGTTGCACCAGGTGCTCGCCACCCACAACGGGCCGCAGGGGGTCAACGGCTACCCGCTGCGCCCCGACTGGACGCCCTGACCAGATCCGTACGCCACGAGAGGCCGCGCGTTCCGCGCGGCCTCTCGTCGTCGTGTGATCGGTGAGGTCGGGCAGTCAACCTTCGGGCCGGGGCGGTCGTCCTTGGTGACGACGAAAGGAGAGCCGGTGTGGCGGAACAGACGCTTCGAAGGGCTGGACGTCCTCGTCGCGCAGCGCGGCAGTGCGCTGCTCGCGACGGCGGTGCTGCTGACCGGTAGCCGGACCGCCGGGGAGGACCTGGTGCAGGCGGCGCTGGAACGACTGATGCGCAACTGGAGTCGGGTGCACGGCGACAAGGAGGGATACCTGCGCCGCACGCTCTACCACCTGGCGGTGGACCGCTGGCGACTGCGCCGACGCCGACCCGAGGTGTTGGCCGAGGTCGAGCCGCCGACCCAGGACGACGGCACCGACGCGCTGCACCTGCGGCAGGCGCTGATCCAGGCGTTGGCGCTGCTGCCGCCCCGGCAGCGGGCCGTGCTGGTGCTGCGTCACTGGGAGCAGTGCAGCGAGGCGGAGGCCGCCGAGCTGCTCGGCTGCTCGGTCGGCACCGTTAAGTCGTCGGCCTCCCGGGGGCTGACCCGGCTGCGTCAACTCACCGCCGACTGGGCGCTCGAAGGCGCCGGCACGAAGGGAGCAGGACGATGAGCAGCGAGGTGGCGGAGGAGCTGGCCGCCGGCATGCGCGAGCGGACCGACGGGCTGGCGCTCGGTCGGGACGTGCTGGGTGAGGCGACCCGGCGGCACCGGCGGCGTACCGTCCTGCACCGCTCGGCGTACGCGGTGGGGGTGTTCGGGGTGGCCGGGGTGGTGGCCGTCGGGGTGGGTGCGCCGGCCGGCACCGGCGGCGCGCCGGCCGGCCGGGGTGGGGCGTCCGCGCCGGTCGCGGCCGGTCCCTCGGCGACGGTCGCCGACACGCCGCGGCTGCGGCTGGCGGCTGCCGCGACGGCCAGCGGGAACGTCAGCTACCGGTTGAGGATCACCACCACGGTGCGGGGTGGTTCGGGGACGTCGTCCGCGCCGTCGGACGACTCGTGGGTCACCGAGGGCGCCTTCGACCCGGCCACCGACACCGGCTTCTGGGACTCGCCGTGGGAGGGGAAGCTGCGTCCCTCGGTGGTGTCGGGCTGGTCGGCGGAGAAGCTGGTCGGCGGGGTCCGCTACCGGGCCGGGATCGACGGCAGCGACCGGAGCGGCCGGAAGCTCGCCTGGATGCGCGAGGAGGGCCGCCACGACCACCTCGACCTCGACACGGCGATGGGAGGCGGCCTGGGTGCCTCCGGGAACCCGGAGGAGCTGTTCCGGGTGCTGGGTCAGGCCGGCGGCACGGTGACCGAGCGGGGGCCCGGGGTCTACCACTTCGTCCTCGCGGTGGCGCAGCCGTCCGACAAGGTCCTGGCGGACCGGTTCGTGGGTGAGGTGCGGGTCGGGGCGGACCACCGGATCTCACGGGTCTCCTACGACCGGACGAGCAGGCCGGCGCGGAGCGAGCGACCCTGGCATCTGGCGGTGCTGGTCGAGTTCTCCCACTACGGCGAGCCGGTGACCGTGCGGCCGCCCGAACACCTGGTCGGCTAGGCACGACGACAGGCCGCGCGGGATCGCGCGGCCTGTCGTCGAACCAATTGACAAACAGATTTTGTACGTACAAACTGATTTTGCCATGAGAGACGTCCTGTACCTGGAAGAGCGCGAGCAGGCGGAGACCCTGCTCAAGCCGCACCGCGTCGAGGTGCTGCGGCAGCTCGCCGAGCCCCGCACCTGCACCGAGGTCGCCGCCCGGCTCGACCAGACCCCGCAGCGGGTCTACTACCACGTCAAGCAGCTCGTCGCCGCCGGGCTGGTCGAGCAGGTCGCCGCCCGCCAGGTGCGCGGCATCAGCGAGGGCATCTACCAGGCCGCCGCCCGCTCCTACTGGCTCTCGCCCCGGCTCATCGGGCGGATCGGGGACGCCCGGCGGGTCCGCGACGAGCTGAGCCTCGGCCACCTGCTCGACCTGATGGAAGAGGTCCAGGCCGACGTCGCCGCGCTCGACCGCACCGCGCCCGAGCTGCCCTCGATCGGCGTCTCCGGCGAGATCCGGGTGCCTCCCGAGCGGCGGCAGGAGTTCCTGCACGACCTGCAGTCGACGCTGCGGGACCTGTTCACCCGCTACGGCGGCGCCGAGGGGGACGCCTTCAAGCTCGCCGTGGCCTGCTACCCGAGAGGCGACAACCATGAGTGACCTGCTGACCTACCGCGCCCGGCTCGCCGCGCCGGCCGACGCCGTGCGGCACGCGCTGACCGATCCCGCCGCGCTGCGCGTCTGGTTCGCCGAGCACGTCGACGTCGAGCTGCCACACCGGTTCGCGTTCTGGGGCCGCTACACCCCGGAGGGCGACGCCCCGCACCAGCGCCTGCTGCACGCCGACGAGCGGATACTGCGCTTCGCCTGGCTGCTCGACGGGGTGGAGACGACCAGCGAGATCGAGCTGACCCCGGCGGGGGAGAGCACCGAGCTGACCCTGCGGCAGAGCCACTTCGTCTTCGCCGAGGCGATGGACGGCAGCAGCATCCGGGGCGTGCTGCAGACCTTCTGGGCGCTCTCGATCGCCAACCTGAACGCCTGGCTGGAGGGGCGGCCGCTGCTGCCGCGCACCGACTTCACCTCCGCCGACCTGCGCGGTGAGCTGCTCATCGACGCCCCGGTGGAACGGGTGTGGGAGTCGCTGACCGACTCGGCGCAGGCCAGCGCCTGGTTCGGGTACCCGATCGGGATCGAGCCCTGGGTCGGCGGCCGGTACGCGATGGGCGGCTTCGAGACCGGGTACGCGGCCAAGGTGGTCGACCTGACGCCGGGGCGGGCGATGTCCGTCGACTGGGGACAGGTCGGCGTCAGCACCTGGGAGCTCGCCGAGTCCGACGGGAAGACCCGGCTGACCGTCGTGCAGAGCGGTTTCGACGAGGGCAACCCGCCGTACGCGTCCTGGTGCGGGTCGGTGGCCGGCCTGTCCGAGCTGCGCCGCTACCACGAGCTGCCCGACTGGCAGCCGATCTGGCTCTCGGTCGAGATGCCCGCGAGCGCCTGACGGTCGCCCCGCCTCCCGGTGGCCGGCACCGGGAGGCGGGGCGGCACGGATCAGAGGTACGGCCGGGTGATCAGCTCGATGGCGTGGCCGGCCGGGTCCTTGAAGTAGACGCCCCGACCACCGTGTTCGTCGTTGATCTCGCCGGGGCGGCGCATCTGCGGGTCGGCCCAGTGCGTGACGCCCCGCTCGCGCAGCCGCGCGTACACCCGGTCGAACAGGTCGTCGTCGATCAGCAGGGCGTAGTGCTGCATCTGGATCTCCACCGGCGGCTCGGCGAACTGGAGCAGGGTGCCGTCGTCGAGCTGGATGTTGGTGAACGGCCCCCAGGACGGTGCTTCCGGCAGTTCGAGCAGCTCCCGGAAGAACCGGGCGGACTCCTGGCGGTCCTTGGCGGCGATGATGGTGTGGTTGAAGCTGACAGGCATGCGGTTGACCTCGCTGGTGCGTTGACGCGACAGGGACTCGTGGGTGGCGAGTCGTCGCGGCGGGCCGCGTGCCGAGGTGGGGGGACGCCGGGCGGGCGTCCGGCGGCGGATCAGCCGGCCACCGGGTCGCCGATCCGTGCGTGGCGAGATGCCGGTCCGGTGTTCACGCCCCGATCCTAGCGAGGCGGGCACGGCGGCGACACACCGGCTTTCCACAGGAAGGGCCCATGCCGGTCCCAGCTCCCCGCGCGACGGTGGGAGCGTCACCGGAACGAGGAGGATCCCATGACCGCCCTCATCGACCTGTCCGCGCCCACCGTCGCCGTGCTCGGGGACGCCACCCAGGTCACCGGGCTCTCCCGCCGGCTGCCGCCCGCCTGGCGGGTGCTGCACACCCCGGACGTCGAGTACGTCCGGCCCGGCGAGCTGGCGCTGCTGATCAGCCCCGGGCCGGCCGAGGTCGCCCGGATCCGCCGCCGGCTGCCGGCCGGCTGCGCCCTGGCGGTGCTGGTGGACCGGGCCGCCTCCGCCGCCACCATCGCCGACGTGCTCCAGGCCGGCGCCGAGGTCTGCGTCCGGGCCGGCTCGACCACCGTCCTCGCCGGGCACCTCGTCGCCTGCCACCGCCGCCGTACCCGCCCGGCGGCTGCGCAGGTCAGTCCGGGCGAGACGGTGAGGACGGTGCGCGCTGGGTGAACCGGCCCGGCGGGACCGCGGCGGTCACCCGCCCCGGCATGCGGCCACCCCGCTCAGCCGGCGAGCTGGGCGGCGCGGCGGAGCAGGGCGCGGCGTTCCGGGGTGGAGCGGACCGCGTCGGCGGCGACCCGGAACAGCGCGGCGGCGCGTACCGGGTCACCGGAGCGGGCGGTCAGTTCGGCCTCGGCGGCCAGCGCGGGCGGGTAGCCGTCCAGCGCCCCGCCGGAGCGGGCCTCGGCCAGCAGCGCCAGCCCGTGCCCCGGCCCGTACGCGTAGCCGTGCGCCACCGCCCGGTTGAGCCGCACCACCGGGGTCGGGTGCAGCCGGAGCAACTCGTCGTAGCAGTGCGCGATCGTGGGCCAGTCGGTGTCGGCCGCCGTCGGGGCGGTGGCGTGGCAGGCGGCGACCCGGGCCTGGAGGGCGTACGGGCCGCCGCCGGCACGCGTCAGCAGGGCGACGCCCTCGGCCACCGCGGTGGTGTCCCAGCGGGAGCGGTCCTGTTCGTCGAGGGTGAGCAGGTCACCGTCGGCGTCGCGGCGGGCGGCCCGGCGGGAGTGGTGCAGCAGGAACAGGGCGAGCAGCCCGGCCGGCTCCGGCTCGTCGGGCAGCAGCGCGTGCAACAGCCGGGCCAACCGGACCGCCTCGGTGGCGAAGGCGGGTTCGCCGTCGGCGTCGTACCCCCTGGTGAAGAGCAGGTAGAGCACGGCCAGCACGCCCGGCAGCCGCTCGAGGAGCGCGGGCCCGGTCGGCACCCGGTAGGGGACGCCGGCCGCGGCGATGCGCGCCTTGGCCCGGGTGATCCGGCGGGTCATGGTCGACTCGCTGACCAGGAAGGCCCGGGCGATGTCGGCGGTGGGCACGCCCGCCACGGTGCGCAGGGTCAACGCGACCCGGGCCTCCGGCGACATCGCCGGATGGCAGCAGGTGAAGATGAGCCGCAGCCGGTCGTCCACCACGTCTCCTCCCTCGGGCGTCGGCTCCGGATCGGTGAGCAGCGCCAGGTCGCGCAGCTTGCGGCGTTCCACGGTGGCCCGGCGCAGCACGTCCACCGCCCGGTTGCGGGCGACCGTCATCAGCCAACCGCCCGGATTGCCCGGCACCCCGTCGCGGGGCCACCGGTGCAGCGCGGCGGCCAGCGCGTCCTGGGCGCAGTCCTCGGCGAGGGTCCAGTCACCGGTGACGCGGATCAGGGCGGCGACGATCCGCGGGTACGCGTCGGCACCCGCCTCGGCCACCGCCCCGGCCACGTCGTCCATCCGGTGTCAGTCCACCAGCGGGCGCAGTTCGAGCCGCCCCCCGTACGCCATCGGGTGGGCGCGGGCGATCTCGACCGCCTCGTCCAGGTCGGCGCACTCCAGCAGGTCGAAGCCCACGATCACCTCCTTGGTCTCGGCGAACGGCCCGTCGGTGAGCAGCAGCTCGCCGTCGCGTACCCGCACCGTGGTGGCCGCCGACGGCGGGGCGAACACGCTGCCCGTCACCCGCTGGCCGTTGGCGTCCCGCTCGGCCACCCACTGCTCGATGTCCGGGGCGGCCGTCGGGTCGCGGTCCGGCTCGGTGTCGGTGCAGACCAGCATCATGTACTTCATCGTTTCTCTCCTCCGGTCGTGCCTTCAGTCAGCCTGACGAACGCGGACCGCGCATCCGGACCGCCGGGGGCGAAAAAAATCGTGGGTGTGGTGGGGCGTCCCGCTGGGTACTGCCGGGCGATGTTCTTCATCTTCGGGCTCCGGACCAAGGTCACCCGGTCCGGTGTCGTCACCCGGGTGTGCCGCCACTGCGGCAACCAGGCGGCGCAGGTCATCACCCGGCGGGCCACGAAGTTCAGTCTCTTCTTCGTGCCGCTCATCCCGGTGCGGACCCGCTGGACCCAGCAGTGCACCTTCTGCGGCGCCGAGTACGACATCTCCCGGGCCGAGGCCGAGCGCCTCCCGGTCGGCTGACCATGGCGCGCTTCCTCTGCTGGCTGATCGGCCGCCAGCCGGTCAGCCCGCCGCCCGCCCCGGTGCACACCGTCTCCCGGCCGCCCTGCACCCCCGGCCGCCGGTACCGCCGGCGCAGCCGGCCGCTCGCGGGCGCCGAGTCGCCCCGGTCCCCCTGGAACCGTTCCGCCGGCCGCTGACCCCGCACCCGGATGTGGCTGGCCTCGACGCGCGGGTGCTGACATGATCGACCGCATGACCGACCGTCGAAAGGGCGATGCCGCGTAGGCGCCCGCAGGACCTGCGCCGGCCCCACCGGCCACTGGGTCCTCCCATGCGTCGTCGCCTGCGCGGCGTCACCGCCCGTACCCGGGCAGCCGTCCGCCGGGTGGAGGACGCGCACTACTGGCCGGACGCGGTGTACGAGGCCCTGAACGGGTACGCCTGGGTCCTGCACGCACCCGGGCGCTGGCTGAACGGGCCGCAGGACCTGAGTCCCGGCATCGAGCCGGAGGACCATCGGGAACTGCTCGACGAGGTGCTGGACCGGCTGCCGCCCGCCGCCCGGCGGGACCTCGGCCGGATCGTGGACCGGCTGGACCGGGAGTTCCACCGCCGTACGGTACCGGTGCCGTGGCCGGTGACCGACCGGGGACGCGGCCGCGGCTGGTGGTGGTGTCGGCTGCGGGAACTCTGACCGGCGGCCGCAGGCGGCTATCGTGGCCTGTCGTGACAGACACCGCGCACCGGCTGGCCGCGATCCGGGGTGACCGCCCGGCCCGGCGGCACAATGCCCGGACCATCGCCGCGTTGACCGGCAACCCCGGCTGCACCCGGCGGGCCGTGCTGGACAGCGCCGGGGTGGACAAGCCGGAGCTGGCCGAGCGGATCGGCTTCCCGACCCGGTTCGGCCAGTCGCGTTTCGCCATCACCCGGGGCAACGCCTTCGAGGCGCAGGTGAAGGCCGACGGCGGGGCGGAGCTGCTGCGGCTGGTCGCGGAGCGGCTGGGCGTACCGGTGCCGGCCGCGGCGAGCTGGACGGACCTGGGCGCGGACGAGGACCGCCCGGAGCGGTCGAGGGCGGCGCTGACCGCCGACGGCGACGAGGCGGCGCTCTTCGACCACCCGCTGCTGGGCCTGGACGTGGCCGGCCGGCGGGTGCACCTGGAACCGGACCTGGTGGCCGCCCGGCTGGGCGGCCGGTTCCACGTCGTGGAGATCAAGTCGTTCCCGGTGATCGACGGGCAGGCCGATCCGGCGAAGGTCGCCGCCGCCGCCATCCAGTCGGCCGTCTACGTGCTGGCCCTGCGCGAGCTGTTCACCGCCGCGGGCCGTGATCCGGAGCTGGTCTCGCCCCAGGTGGTGCTGGTCTGCCCGCGCGACTTCACCAACCAGCCGACCGCCAGCCTGCTCGACGTGCGCCGGCAGCTGCTGGTGCTGCGCCGCCAGCTCGACCGGATGGCCCGGATCGACGACCTGCTGGCCGGGGTGCCGGCCGACTTCACCGCCGACCCGGAAGCCGAGCCGGCGACGTTGCGGGCCGCGCTGTCCACCGTCCCGGCCCGCTACGCGCCGGACTGCCTGGCCACCTGCGAGCTGGCCTACTTCTGCCGGCACGAGGCGCGCGGCCAGACCGCCGTGCTGGGCCGGCCGGTGCGCGAGGCGCTCGGCGGCATCGCCGAGGTCGACGAGGTGCTGGCCCTCGCCGCGGGCGATCGCACGCCGGACCCGGAGCAGGCGGAGGCCGCCGCGCTGCTGCGCGCCGCCGCCCGGCTGCGCGCCGACGCGCTCGCCGGACACCCCGCGTGAGTACGCTGCGCGCGCTGACGAAGGCGCAGGCACTCGCCGCCGGGGTGGCCCAGCCGGTGGCCACCGTGCGGCACCTGCACCTGTCGGACCGGCCGCTGGTGCTGGTGCCGCTGACCATGGCCGGTGAGGCCAACGCCCCGCTGGCCGCCCTGGTCGGCGCGGCGCCGGACGAGGCACGACTGCTGGTGGTGCCGCAGCCGCGCGACCGGGAACAGCGGTTGGCCTTCGCCGTCGAGCTGGCCGGGATCGTGCTGCCGTACCTGGACGGGTTCCGGGGTGTCACCGAGGCGGTGCCGGTGGACCGGGGTCGCGACGTGCGCCACCGCTACGTCGACGCCCCGCAGCTCGTGGTGCCGAACCCGGGCGGGATCACCTTCCTGCGGCTGCTGGGCCGCGCGCTGCGCTTCCGGCGGCCGGACGGCGAGTACCCGGTGCACCCGTCGGTGCCGCTGCTGGGCCGCTGGCTGACCTTCTTCGCCGAGCGCGCCGAGCAGCCCGGCTCCGCGGCGCTGGTGGGGTTGACCGACGCGCTGACGCTGCACTGGGCGACCGGGCAGAGCGTGGTGGAGGACCTGCACCTGCCGGCGCTGCTCGGCTGGATCGACCCGCCGCCCGGGCTGACCGGCGCGCAGGCGGCGGCCCGCGCGGAGGACCCCGGGCGGTGCCCGCCCGCCGGGCCGGCGACCGACCCGGACTTCGACAACCACCGGCTCGCCCCGGCGATGGCCCGGTACGCGGACACCGAGGCGGATCCGGTGGCGCGCGCCGAGGCGTACGCGGCGCTGGCGGACCTGCTGCGCGACCAGCTCACGCCCACCTGGGAGCTGGTCTGGCGCGGGCTGGGGCTGCTGCGCGCGGTGCCGCCCGGGGCCCGGGTGGCCGGCCGCTGGGACGGCGACCGGGACGCCTTCACCGGCTACGCCGAGCACGTGGACGCCGGTGGCGGGCCGCAGCCGCGCCGGGACGGGGCGGTGGCCGCGGCGGTCCGGCTGCACCGGCTGGAACGGGCGCTCACCTCGTACGCGGTGCAGCGCGCCTACGACGACCCGCTGGTGATGGCGGAGCACCGGTTGACCGGGGAGGCGTTCGTCGGCGAGGTGACGCTGGCCGATCCGAAGCGGGTCGACGACAGCGGCAAGCGGCCGGTGCTGCGCCCGCGGATCCAGGTGGTCACCACCGAGCCGGTGCTGGTGCCGGTGGGCGCGGCGTTGTACTCGCCGGCCCGGCCGGGGCAGAAGGCGAAGGTGGTCTTCGTGACGCCCGGCGCGGACGGCAAGACCGAGGTGGTGCTGGAGCTGTCCGGCGGGATGGGGCGGGGCCTGACCGCGCCGCCCGGCACGGTCCCGGAGGTGGGGGAGCGGCTCTGCCTCACCACGCTCTCCGACGCGTACCTGCCGGCGGGCGCGTTCCCGGCCCCGGAGGAGACCCCGTGGACGCACGGCGGCCCGCCGGTCGACCCGGTGGAGGGCGGTCCGCGCTAGCGGCGGCGTCGACTTCCCGACTGTGCCGTTGTGCCCGGTCGGGGCGGGGTCGAGGCTGGCCGTACCTCTTCTCGGGCGGGCGGACATGGATGGCCTGAACATCTACCTCGGACTCGGCATCGTGCTGATTCTCGCCGCCTGCCTGGGCGAGGTGGAGGCGCTGGGGGTGCGGATCCCGCCGTTGCGCAGCAAGCCGGTGCGGGTGGTGCTGGGCGTGCTCGGGGTCGTCGCGGTGGTCGCTGCCTTCGTCGCGCCGCTGCCCGGCACGGCGGCGGCGGAGCGCAAGGAGCGCACGGCCGCCTACCAGCGGCAGGTGCTGGCCGCCTGCGCCGACGTGTCGTCGACCCGCAAGCTGGGGGACGACGCGCTGCGCCTGGACGAGCGGGGCCGGATCCTGCGGGACCCGACGGTGGCGTTGTTCGAGCGGCAGATCGCCCAGGAGGACGCGGCGTTGGCGCAGCTCTTCGCCCGGGAGACGCCGGCGGACCTGCGCGCCGAGCGGGACGCGGCGCGGGCCGAGTGGGCGGCGGCGCTGACCGTGATGCGCGCCAGCGTCGCCCGGATCCGGGCCCTGCCGCCGGCCTTCACCCAGCAGCAGATGGACGCCGTGGCGGCGGGGGTGGACGCGGAGGCGGCCCAGCACTGGTCCCGGTTCCGCAGCGCGATGTCGGCGCTGGCCGGGGAGACCTGCGCGCTGCCCGCCTGAGCCGGCGGCCGGAGCGGCGGCGGTTACCCGGAGTAGCCGCAACAACATATTCACATGCTTGAAACTTAATCGGTTCAGTAGTTCAGTGGGTGGATGAACCGCGGCTCCCCCGCAGCCGTACCACCATCCCCCGACCCGAAAAGGTGACCATGCGAGGCAGCAGACTCCGCCTGGCACTGACCGCAGCCGCCACCACCCTGGCCGCGGCCTCCGTGCTGACCGTCGTCGGTCCCGCCGACGCGCACACCGTCTCCACCGCCAACCCGAACGCCTCGGCGTCGGCCAAGAGCGTGCTCAACTGGCTGGGCCACCTGCCCAACCGCAGCAGCAACCGGATCGCCTCCGGCTTCTTCGGCGGCTACAGCAACAGCGGCTTCTCGCTGAGCCAGACCGAGGAGCTGAAGACCGCGACCGGGCAGTACCCGGCGATCCTGAGCTGCGACTACGGCTCCGGCTGGGCGACCAGCAGCGACATCACCTCGCTGGTCGACTACTCCTGCAACTCGTCGCTGAAGTCCTGGTGGAACAGTGGCGGCCTGGTCACCGTCAGTGTCCATTCGCCCAGCCCGGCCAACGCCAACGGGGGCGGGCTGAACACCGCGATGACGAACTTCAGCGACCTGCTCAACCCCTCCACCGCCGCCGGGGCCCGGTGGCGGCAGCTGGAGGACAAGATGGCCGCCGGCCTCCAGGACCTGGAGAACGCCGGGGTGCCGGTGCTGTTCCGGCCGTTCCACGAGATGAACGGCGACTGGTTCTGGTGGGGCAACCGCGACCAGAACACCTTCAAGCAGGTCTGGCAGCAGATGTACAGCTACTTCACCACCACGAAGGGGCTCGACAACCTGATCTGGGTCTACTCGGCCGACTTCAGCCGGGGCAACCGTACCGCCTTCTACCCGGGCGGCTCCTACGTGGACATCGTCGGGATGGACGCGTACGACGACAACCCGCAGGTCTCCGGCATCCAGTCGGCGTACACCGAGCTGACCGGGCTGGGCAAGCCGTTCGCGTTCGCCGAGATCGGCCCGGACACCGCCGGCTCGTTCGACTACGGCAAGTGGGTGACCGCGTTCCAGCAGAGCTACCCGCAGACCACCTACTTCCTGGCCTGGAACGACAGCTGGAGCCCGGCGCGCAACCAGGGCGCGAGCACGCTGTTCAACAACTCCTGGATCGCCAACCGGGGCGAGGTGAACCTGGGCACCGTCACCGAGCCGGGTGGCGGCGGCAGCACCACCCCGCCGCCGAGCGGCGGCACGCTGCTCAACGGCTTCGAGTCCGGCACCGAGGGCTGGACCGGCGCAGGAGTCACCGGCGGCCCGTGGCAGGTCAACGAGTGGGCGGCGCAGGGCTCGTACTCGCTGAAGTCCGACGTCAACCTGGGCGCCGGGGCCGCGTACCTGAAGAAGAGCGCGACCACCAGCCTGAGCGGGAGGACCACGCTGCGGGCCACCGCCCGGGTCGCCCCGTGGGGCAGCTTCGGCACCGGCAGCCAGGCCAAGCTGTACGTCAAGACCGGCACCGCCTGGCAGTGGTTCGACGGCGGCTCGGTCGCGGTCACCTCGTCGGGGGTCAACCTGACGCTCAACCTGGCCGGGGTGGCCAACCTCGGTGACGTCCGCGAGATCGGGGTGCAGTTCGTCCCGGGCAGCGGCGCGAGCGGCGGCTCCGCCGTCTACGTCGACAACGTCACCGTCTCCTGACCCCGGCGCGGGGGCCCGGGCCGGTCGCGCCACCGGCCCGGGCCCCCGCCCGGCTCAGCCCAGGTCGGCCAGGGCCGCGCGGGCCTCGTCCGCCGTCGGCCGCTGCGGGTCCGCCGCGAGCAGGCTCTCCAGGCTCCGGCGGTACGCCAGGTCGGTCGCCCCGTCGGCCGGGCACTCGACGTCCGGGGTGACCCCGCACCCCTCCCAGTTGGTGCCGGTGGCCGCGTGCACGGGCCGGGCGACGGGGACGGTCAACTCCAGGTGCGGGTGGGCCCGGAAGCCGACCCGGGGGTGCGCCCCGCCGCGGGTCCGCTCGCCGACCACGGTGGCCCGGCCGAACTGCTGGAGGTCGTACGCCAGCTCCTCGCCGCCGGAGAACGTCTGCGGGCCGGTCAGCACGTGCACCGGCTTGTCCGGGGCGTACCGGGGGACGGGCAGGTGGGCGGCGCTCCAGTACTGCCGGCCCAGGCCGGCCCGGTTGTACATGGTGTGCAGGTGCACCGGTTCGGCGAAGAACCAGCCGCAGATCAGCGCGACGGTGTCCGGGCTGCCGCCCTGGTTGCCGCGCAGGTCGAGCAGGAGCGCGTCGGTGCCGGCGAGCAGGCCCAGCGCCGCGGTCACCGCCGCGCCGCCGAGCTGCGGCGGGGCGAGGAAGGGGCGCAGGTCCAGCAGGCCGACGTTGCCGGGGAGTCGCTCGACCCGGGCCACCCCGCCCATGTGTCGGGCGGTCAGCCCGGCCCAGGCGTCCTCGTCCGGGTCCTCGTCACGCTCGGGCAGCGCGGTGGGGTGGTGCTTGAGGCGTAGGTGCAGGTCGTGGTTGACCGCCTGGAGGTCCTCGGTGACCAGTGCGCCGAGGGCGGCCGGGTCGGCGGCGTCGGCGTACCGGCCGGCGCGCAGCCGGTCGCCCAGGTGGGCGGCGATCCGCTCGGCCACGTCGGCGAGGACGTAGTGCTCGGTGACCAGCTTGGCGCAGCGTTCCACGATCGCGGTGGTCTCATCGGTCTGCATGTCGCGCCCCCGTATCCACAGTGGTGTGCGGCTCAGTAGAGCAACCGGTTGACAAAGCGTCAAGATAATTGGACGCTTTCTGTCGTGACGGACGAGACGATCGAGGCGCTGGAGGTCCGCGGCGCGGCGCACTTCAAGGCGCTCGCGCACCCGTTGCGCCACCGGCTGCTCTTCGCGCTCGGCGCGGGTCCGGCCACGGTCAGCCGGCTCGCCGCGGAGCTGGGCGTCGCCAAGGGCACCGTCGCCCACCACCTCAAGGTGCTCACCGAGGCCGGCATGGTGCGCCCGGCCCACACCCGCCAGGTGCGCGGCGGCACCGAGCAGTACCACGAACGCGCCTTCCGCCGGCTGGTCGGCGGCGAGGGCGACGCCGACGCCACCGCCGCCCTGCTCGGCGCGGTCGCCGAGGAACTGACCGCCGACCCCGACCCGCTGCTGCACCTGCGCCACCTGCGGCTCACCCCCGACCAGGCGGCGCGGCTGCGGTCCACCCTGGACGCGCTGCTCAGCACGGCCGAGGAGGCCGGCCCCGACCAGCCGCGGCACGGCGTGCTGGTGGCCCTCTACCGGCGGAGCGGTTCGACCGTGTCGGCCGAGTGACGCAGACCGATCTGGCGGCGGCATCCTCCGCTGGCTAGGCTGGCGCCGTTCGCCGTCCGCAACCCGGTCCTCACCGTCGAGGTGCGCGTCTTCTCAGAGAGAGCCGGAGCGAATCGTTGTCCCTCAGCAGGACGCGGACCCGGCCGTGACGGCGGGGTCCCGTCGCCCGTTCTCCGGCCGCGTCGGGCTCGTCGTGGCCGTTCTCGTCGTACTCGTCGAAGGGTGCTGGCTGGTCGCCGGGCTGCCCGGCGCGGCCCTGGTCAGCGACCTCGGCGCGGTCACCGTGTCGAGCTGGGCGGCGGTGGCCTGCGCCCGCACCGCCCGCCGGCACCCCGAATCGGTACGCCGGTTCTGGATGCTGCTCGCCGTCACCATGACCCTGGCCGCCCTCGGCCGTACGGTGTGGACGGTGCAGCGGCTCGGCGGCCACCCGCTGCCGCACACCCCGCTCGTCGGGGGCCTGTTCACCGCCGGCATCATCACCGGCACCGCCGCGCTGCTCTGCTCCCTCGCCGCCCCGCGCAGCCTGGTCGGGCAGGCCCGCACCCTGCTCGACGGGGTGATCGTCGCGCTGGCGCTGATCCCGATCGGCTGGGTGGTGGTGTTCCGCGACATCGCCGCCGCCGACCTGGCCGATCCGGTCCGTACCTTCGGGCTGCTCTACCCGATGCTCGACCTGATGCAGCTCACCATCCTGGTGGCGGTCTCCGGCCCGTCGCGGCCCATGTGGCGGGCGCTCACCCTGATCGGGGCCAGCCTGGCCAGCCGGGCCGCCGCCGACGCGGTCTACGTCTCCCTCGTCGCGCACGGCAGCTACACCCCGGGCCACCCGATCGACGTCTGCTGGCCGCTGAGCTACCTGCTGATGGGCATCGCCACCACCTGGCCGCCGCCGACCGGCGGCGACGGCGACGAGGAGACCGGCGAGTCGCCGCTGCCGCCCTGGTGGCGGGTGGCGCTGCCGTATCTGCCGGTGGGCGGCGCGATCGTCGCGGTGATGCTGGCCCGGCGACCCACCGGGCAGACCCCGCACCTGATCTTCTTCGGCATGATGGCGCTGCTCGGGGTGCTGGCCCTGCGCCAGGGCCTGGCCGCCAACGAGAACCTGCGGCTGGTCGCCCGGCTGCGCCGGCTGGCCTACTCCGACCAGCTCACCGGCCTGCCCAACCGGCTCACCTTCAACCGGCGGCTGCGCCGTGCGCTGCGCGGCGACGGCCCGGTCGCCGTGCTGCTGCTCGACCTGGACGGCTTCAAGCAGGTCAACGACCGCTTCGGGCACGCCGCCGGGGACCGGCTGCTGACCACCATCGCGGAGCGGATGCACGACGCGGTGGGCGCCGACGGGATGGTCGCCCGGCTCGGTGGCGACGAGTTCGCGGTGCTGGTCGACGGCGTCCGGCCGGCTCCCCCCGAGCGGCTCGCCGGGCGGCTGCTCGCCGCCCTCGAACCGCTGCCCGGCGAGGAGGACCTGGGTGTGCACCCGTCGGCCAGCATCGGCATCGCCGAGTACGGCCCGCAGCACACCTCGCACACCGACCTGCTCCGCGACGCCGACATCGCCATGTACGCGGCGAAGGCGGCCGGCAAGTCCGCGTACCGGACCTGCACCCGGGAACTGCGCGAGTCGGCGGTGACCCGGGCCGAACTGATCGCCGACCTGCGCCGCGCGGTCGACGAGGGGCAGCTCGTCATGGAGTTCCAGCCCATCGTCGACCTGGCCACCGGCACGGTCACCAGCGCCGAGGCGCTGGTCCGCTGGCGGCACCCCCGCCTCGGCGTGCTCACCCCGGCGAAGTTCCTGCCGCTGGCCGAGGAGACCGGGCTGATCCTGCCGATCGACCGGTGGGTGCTCCGCGAGGCCTGCCGGGCCGCCGCCACCTGGCGGGAGCAGGCCCCCTGGGTCACCGTGGCGGTCAACATCGCCGCCGCGCACCTGCGCCGCCCCGACCTCATCGCCACCGTCACCGGGGCCGTCGGCGCGGCCGGCCTGCCGCCCCGCGCGCTCACCCTCGAACTCACCGAGTCGGCGCTGATCGAGGGCAGCGACGCGGTGCTGGAACGGCTCGCCCAGCTCCGCGAACTCGGCATCCGGATCGCCATCGACGACTTCGGCACCGGCTACTCCTCGCTGAGCTACCTGCACCGGATCCCGGCCACCGAGCTGAAGATCGACCGGTCCTTCGTGTCCCGCCTCGACGCCGGCGACCCCCGGGCGTACGCGACCGTCGAGATGGTCAACCGGCTGGCCCACGCCTTCGACCTGGCCGTGGTCGCCGAGGGGGTGGAGACCGGCGCGCAGCACGCGGCGGTGGCCGCGATCGGCTGCCTGCACGGCCAGGGCTGGCGGTACGGCCGCCCGGCCGCCCTGCCCGACCTGCTCGCCACCCTCACCCCCGCCGACGTCACGCACTGACCGGCCCGGGTGAGGGGGGCCCAAGGTCCCGGCCGGTACGGGGGGTTCGGCCCTGCTGGCGGGGGTGTCCGCCCGGCGACCATGAAACGGTCACCGACACCGCCCCCACCACCCATACGGGAGACCTCTCATGAAGCGACGGACGCTGGATCTGCTGTTCAGCATCGGCGGGCTGGGCCTCGCGGTCCTGCTGCTCGTCGTGGGCATCGTGCTGACCACGAACGCCAACTTCGCCAACAACTACGTGCACGACCAGCTCGCCGCCCAGCACATCAGCTTCAAGCCGGCCGACAAGCTGACCGACGAGGAGAAGAAGTCGGACTGCCTGCGCGAGTACGCCGGCAAGCAGCTCACCACCGGCAAGCAGGCCGAGTGCTACGCCAACGAGTTCATCGGCCTGCACCTGAAGGGCATCGCCGACGGCAAGACCTACGCCGACCTGGGTGCGCCGGAGTCGGCGCTCAAGGCCCAGGTGGCCGAGGCCCAGCAGAGCAACGCCGCCAACCTGGCCGACCTGCAGAAGCAGCTCGCCGGGGTCAGCGCCCAGCGCGACACCGTGTTCAAGGGCGAGACGCTGCGCGGCCTGCTGCTCACCTCGTACGGCTTCAGCGAGTTCGGCCGCAAGGCCGGGCAGGGCGCGCTGGCCATGTACCTCGGCGCGGCGCTGCTGCTGCTGCTCTCGGCCGCCGGCCTGGTGCACGCCGTGCGCACCCCGGCCAGCGAGACCTTCGCCGCCCCCGAGAAGACCAAGGAGCCCGTCACCACCTGACCGACTCCCTCCGCGACCGCCCCCGGCCTCCGCCACCCCCCTCGGAGGCCGGGGGCGGTCGTCTGTGTTGACCCCCGGGTCGGCGGGGGCGGCGGCACAATCGGCTTGACCCTCACGCGGCGTGAGGCGGCAGCCTTGGTCGCGGAAGGGAGGGGACCATGGCGTACACGGTGGGCCAGGTGGCCCGGGCGGCGCACGTGACCGTGCGGACGCTGCACCACTACGACGAGATCGGGTTGCTGTCGCCGAGCGGGCGCACGCCGGCCGGCTACCGGCGCTACGACGACGCGGACCTGGAGCGGTTGCAGCTCATCCGCGCCTACCGGGAGCTGGGGTTCCCGCTGGAGGAGATCGCCGAGATCCTCGACCCGGGCGGCGACCCGCTGCCGCACCTGCGGCGGCAGCACGACCTGCTCACCGGGCGGATCGGCAAGCTGCGGGAGATGGTCGCGGCGATCGAGCTCGCGATGGAGGCGAGAAAGTTGGACATCAAGCTCACCCCGGAGGAACGCTTCGAGGTGTTCGGGGACTTCGACCCGGACGAGCACGCCGAGGAGGCGGAACGGCGCTGGGGCGGCACCGAGGCGTACCGGCAGTCCGCCGAGCGGACGGCGCGTTACTCGAAGGAGGACTGGCAGCGCAACAAGGCCGAGAACGAGGACTGGGGCCGGCGGATCGCCGCGCTGCTCGACTCGGGCGCGCCGGCCGACGGTCCGGAAGCGATGGCGCTGGCGGAGGAGCACCGCCAGCTCATCACCCGCTGGTTCTACGACTGCCCGTACGAGCTGCACACCTGCCTGGCCGACATGTACGTCGGTGATCCCCGGTTCACCGAGTTCTTCGAGGGGATCCGGCCGGGGCTGGCCGCGTACCTGAACGAGGCGATCCACGCCAACGCGATCAGCCGGGCGTGAGCCGGCGGGCGTGGCACGATGACCGGATGTTCATCGTCGCCGGCACCCTCTACGTCGACCCCGCCGAGCGGGACGCCTACCTCGCCTCCTGTGTGGAGGCGGTCCGGGCGGCCCGCTCGGCGCCGGGCTGCGTCGACTTCGCGGTCAGCCCCGACCTGATCGAGCCGGCCCGGATCAACGTCTACGAGCGCTGGGAGTCCGAGGAGCAGCTCCTGGCGTTCCGGAGTTCCGGCCCGGACGAGGAGCAGGCCGTGGCGATCCGGGGCGCCGAGGTCCACCGCTTCCTCATCTCCGGCGTCGAGGCCCCCTGACCTCTAGAGGATCAGGTCGAGCAGGAGTACGCCGGCGAAGCCGACCACCGAGATGATCGTCTCCATCACCGACCAGCTCTTGATGGTCTGCCCGACGGTCAGCCCGAAGTACTCCTTGACCAGCCAGAAGCCGGCGTCGTTGACGTGCGAGAAGAAGAGCGAGCCGCAGCCGACGGCCAGCGCCAGCAGGGCGACCTCCGGGCCCTGCAGGGTGGCCGCGAGCGGGGAGACGATGCCGGCGGCGGTGATGGTGGCGACGGTGGCCGAGCCGGTGGCGACCCGGATGCCGACCGCGACCAGCCAGCCGAGCAGCAGCGGTGACAGGTTCGCGCCCTTGGCGGCGTCGGCGACCAGGTTGCCGACGCCGGCGTCGACGAGCACCTGCTTGAAGCCGCCGCCGGCGGCCACGATCAGCAGGATGCCGGCGATGGCCGGCAGCGAGCCGCCGAGGAAGCCGGAGACCTGGCTGCGGCTGAACCCGGTCCGGTAGCCCAGGAAGATCATGGCGAAGATGACGCCGGCGAGCAGCGCCACGATCGGGGTGCCGGCGATGTCGAGCGCCTTGCGGCCGGTGGTGTCCTCGGCCAGCGTCAGCTCGCCGATCGCGCGCAGCAGCATCAGCACCACCGGCAGCAGCACGGTCACCACGGCGGCCCAGAGCGCGGGGGCGCGGCGGGGGGCCTGCCGCTCGTCGATCGGCTCGCCGGGACGGCCCGCGCCCGGGTTGACCAGGTCGTCCTCGGTGACCAGGTCGCCGTCGGCGTCGAGGCGACCGCCGGCCGGGGTGGTCGGGGTGCCGACGGCGAGGGGCCGGCGGGTGGGCAGCAGCGCCTCCGGGGCGGTGGCCGGGACGTAGCGGGCGATGAAGTTGCCGAAGACCGGGCCGGCGATGATCACGGTCGGGATGGCGACCAGCAGGCCGAGCGCGAGGGTCTGGCCCAGGTTGGCGCCGAGCGCGTCGATGGCGACCAGCGGGCCGGGGTGCGGCGGGACCAGGCCGTGCAGCACGGACAGGCCGGCCAGCGCGGGGATGCCGATCTTCATCAGCGGCACGTCGACCCGGCGGGAGACCAGCAGCACGATCGGCACCAGCAGCACCACGCCGACCTCGAAGAAGAGCGGCAGGCCGATCAGCGCGGCCACGCCGGCCATGGCCCACGGCAGGGCGCCGCCGGAGACCCGGGCGACCACCCGTTCCACGATGCTGTCCGCGCCGCCGGACTCGGCGAGCAGACCGCCGATCATCGCGCCGAGGGCGATCAGCAGGCCGACGCCGCCGACGGTGGAGCCGACGCCGGCGCTGAACGAGGTGATGATCTTGTCGGGGGTCACGCCGGCGACCACGCCGAGCACGGCCGCGCCGAGGATCAGCGCCAGGAACGGGTGGACCTTGCCCCAGGCGATGAGGACGACCACCGCGGCGATGCCGAGCAGGGCGGCGATGACGAGTTGGGTGTTCCCGGCGTTGCTGAGTGGTTCCGCCGGTGCGGCGAGCAGTGTGACCATGGTTGTCTCGACCTTCGGTCAGCCAGTCGTCCGGAACGGGCGATCACTGGGGAGGGGCGGTGGGCGGTGGTTCCGGCGGCAGGCTCGGGGCCAGCCGTCGCAGCGACGCGAACGTGGGCACGAGCGCGTCGTACAGCTCGGAGAAGAGCGGGAGCAGGGCCGCGTAGGTGGCGGCGGCGGCCGGGTCGGGGCGTACCGTCTCGTCGATCTCGACCAGGTCGGCGGCCACGTCGATGGACTCGATCAGGCCGAGCGCCTGCATCCCGAGCAGGGCCGCGCCGAAGCTGGAGCCCTCGTGCCCGGCGGGGAAGCGCACCGGCATGCCGAGCGCGTCGGCGAGCATCTGCCGCCACAGCGGGCTGCGGGCGAAGCCGCCGCTGGCGCGTACCTCGCGGACCTCGTTGCCGGCGGCGCGCACCGAGGCGAGCACCAGGGCGAGCTGCTGGCAGACCCCCTCCAGGGCGGCGCGGACCAGGTGTTCGCGCCGGTGGCCGTGGGTGAGCCCGACGTACGCGCCGCGCGGCAGCGCGCTCCAGTGCGGCGCGCGTTCGCTGAGCAGGTACGGCAGCATGATCAGCCCGCCGGAGCCGACGGGGGCGTGGGCGGCGAGTTCGAGCAGTTCTTCCTCGGCGTGCTCGCCGAGTTCCGGGGCGAGCGTCTCGCCGGCCCACTGGAGCACGATGCCGCCGTTGTTGATCGCCCCGCCGACCACCCAGCGGTGCTCGGTGAGGGCGTAGCAGAAGACGCCACCGAGCGGGTCGACGCCGGGCCGCTCGACCATCACCCGCATCGCGCCGCTGGTGCCGATGGAGCAGGCCACCACGCCGGGGTGCACCGCGCCGAGCCCGAGGTTGGCCAGTGGCCCGTCACCGGCGCCGACCACCAGCGGGGTGTCGGCGGGCAGGCCGGTGGCCCGGGCCGCCTCGGCGGTCAGCCCGGGCAGCACGTGCGTGGTGGGGACGAGCTGCGGCAACTGCTCCTCGGTGATGCCGGCGCGGCGCAGCGCCTCGGCGTCCCAGGCGAGCCGGTGGATGTCCATCAGCCCGGTGGCCGAGGCGACCGAGTGGTCGGTGACCAGCGTGTCGGCCAGCCGCAGCAGCACGTAGTCCTTGATCCCGACCCAGTGCGCGACCCGCTCGTGCAGCTTCGGTTCCTGCTCGGCGAACCAGACCAGCTTGGAGAACGGGGCCATCGGGTGCACGGGGGTGCCGGTGCGCCGGTGCAGGGCCAGCCCGGACGGCACGGCGCGCATCCGTTCGGCCTGGGCGGCGGCCCGCGAGTCGGCCCAGGTGACCGAGGCGGTGAGCGGGGTGCCGTCGGCGTCCAGCCCGATCAGGCTGTGCATGGCGGTGCTGAAGCAGAGGCCGGCGACCGGCCCCGGCAGCTCCGCCACCACGGCCCGGACCGTGCCGAGGACCGCCTCGTAGATCGCTTGGGGGTCCTGCTCGGCGTAGCCGGGGTGCGGCTCGTCGAGCGGGTAGCCGATCGAGTGGGCGGCCAGTTGCCGCCCGCCGGTGTCGAACGCGACGGCCTTGGTGCTGGTGGTGCCGATGTCCACGCCGAGCACGACGGCTGTCCCGTCCACCGTGCGCCACCTCCCGCCGCTGTCGCTGCGGCTGACGTTACCGACGCCGCGACGCCCCCGCATGGCGAAGCGGAGGGCTGCGGGCGGCCGGGAATCGACGCAGCAAGTTCCGCCTATCGTGCGGGTCAATCAGCCGATCGGTCAGATTGGCGACTTTCGCGTGTCTTGCCGGCCTTGCCCCTCAGTTGACGTGAATGACACCCCGATTGGTGGGCTCGCGCGGCGGAGGAGTCGGCGTGACGAAGACTGATTCGACGGGTTCCACATGGCGCTACCGGTGGGCGCACCGGCAGAACGAACGGCGGCAGCAGGCGTTCCGCGCCGCTGACGAGGCCTGGCGACGACGCGACGACGAACTGCGCCGGCTGCGTACCCTCGCCGGGTCCTTCCACGGCTCGACCGAGGCGGGCGTCGGCCTGCCGATGGAGCTGCACCCGGGCGAGGTGGTCTTCTGGACCCTGCCCGCCGCGCAGCTGGTGGAGGTGCGGCACACCGCCGTGCTGCCGGCCCCCGAACTGCTGGTCGAGCCCGACCCGCCGCCGCTGCGCCCGCGCCGCCCCGAGGGGGTCAAGGTCGCCGACGCCGGGCTGGCGGTGCTCACCAACCGCCGGCTGGTGCTGCTGGGCGGGCGCGGCCGGCGCGACTGGACGTACGGGAAGATGACCGGTCTCAGCCACGACCCGGCCGCGCCGGTCACCCTGATCCAGGTGCTCGACCGGCGGCGTACCTCCGGGCTGCTGCTGCCCACCGGCGCGGTCGCCGACTTCCGGTTCAAGCTCACCCTGGCCTTCGCCGACGCGATCGAGCAGCGGGCGGCGGTCGTCGCCCAGCTCGACGCGTTGATCGAGGAGCACACCGCGGCCCGCCCGGTCCGCCCGGCGGTGCTCACCCCCGCCCAGGCGCACCTGTCCGCGCTGGTCCCGGGCGGCCGGCGGACCGTCGCGGCGGGCGCGGCGCTGGCGCTGATCGTGCCGGCGATGCTCTTCGAGTCCGACCCGCCGGTGCGGCCCGGCTCCGACGTGGCCGCCGCGGCCACCCCGGCCCCCACCGGCACGCCCGTGGCCCCGCCGCTGGCCCCGGTGCTGCGCGCCGAGCCGACCGCCGCCCCCCGGCCGGAGCGCGGCCGGAGCGCCCCGAAGACCGGGGCGAGTCCGCACGGCTCGCCGCAGCCGTCCGCCGAGCGCAGCTGCGGCGCCCCGGTGAACCCCTTCGGGTACGACTTCTGCGGCGGCCAGCGGATCCGCAAACCCGCCGCCGGGGTGTGCGACTGGTTCGACTGCGTACCGGGGTTCTGGGCCGGCAAGGGCTGGCTGGTGCAGTGCCGCGACGGCACGGTGAGCCTGACCGGCGGCCAGCGCGACTCGTGCGCCGGCCACCAGGGCTTCCGCCGCACCCTCTGGACCTGACGACGGCCCCGGCCCGGCCCCGGCCTCAGCCGAAGTCGGGGACGGTCAGCGTGCCGTCGGCGGCCAGCGGCAGTCCCGGGTTCCAGGCGATCTCCCACAGGTGCCCGTCCGGGTCGGTGAAGCAGCCGGCGTACCCGCCGTAGAAGGTGTCCCGGGCCGGGCGGGTGAGCGTCGCCCCGGCCTCGACCGCGAGGCTGAGCACGGTGTCGACCTCGGCGCGGTCGGGCACGTTCTGCGCCAGGCTGATCCCGCCGAACCCGTCGCCGCCGGGGTCGGCCAGGCCGGCGTCGTCGGCCAGCTTGGCGCGGCCCCAGAGCACCAGCGCCAGGCCGCCGGCCTGGAAGAACACCGTCTGCTCGACCTCCTGCCCGCGCCAGCCCAGGCGCTCGTAGAAGGTGCGGGCCCGGGCCAGGTCCGCCACGCCGAGGGTGATCAGGCTGACGCGCTGCTGCATCCCCGGACCGTACCCGTCGGCTCGGCGTGCCGGCCGGCTGTGCCTCCCGGTCATGACCGTCCGTGACACGACGCCCCTCCGGCAGGCATCCCTGTAGCGCCTTTGCTCTGCTTCAACGGACGCAACAGTTACCGAAAGCTACCCGGCGGATTCGGCTGATTCGCAAGAACGTGCAGCTCAAGCCGGTGTTGCGTAGGTTGAAGCAGAGCAAAGGCGTCACCGACCACTCCCGGTTGGGCAGCCTTCCAGCACGCAGCGTAACGGTCATGGACCGTTGCGCGGTGTGAGCGTCGGTGGCCCCTGGTGGCTGCCCGCCGGGCCATCCTCACCACCGGGCCATCCTCACCACCTGGTTATCCTCACCACCGGGCCACCGTCGCCGGGACGTCGGCACCGTGGCGGGAGCGCAGCAGCTCCCGGCGGTGCGGGCCGCCGGAGATCCGGTGCAGGCGGTACGCCCCGGGCTTGCCCGCCTCGTCGGCCAGCGCCGAGACGGTCTGCCGGCACACCACCTCCTTGAGCCGCGCGGCGAGCCGACCGGCCAGATGCAGCGGCACCGCCTCGTCGTAGCGGTGGGCGAACTGGAAGGTGCCTCCGCGCCGCCCCAGGCTGAGGCACTGGCCGGCGAAGAGCTGCTGCAGCGGGGCCGGCCGCGCCCCGTCGAGCCGGCTGAGCACCGTGTCGGCGGCCCGGGCGCCCAGCGGGATAGCGGCCTGGCAGCTCATCCGCAGCGGCAGTCCGGACGGGGCCGCCGAGTCGCCGGCCGCGACGATCCGCGCGTCGTCGACGCTGGTCAGCGTCTCGTCGGTGAGCAGCCGACCCAGCGCGTCGGTGCGCAGTCCGCTGCGCGCGGCCAGGTCCGGCACGCCGAACCCGGCGGTCCAGATCGTCACCGCGCTGGGCAGCTCACGGCCGTCGGCGAGCCGCACCGCGTCGGCGGTCACCGTGGTCACCGAGGCGTGCGGGCCGGCCAGCACCGTCACGCCCAGCGCGGCCAGCCGCCGGGCCACCGCGCGCCGGCCGCCCGCGTGCAGGTACGGACCGAGCACACTGCCGCAGACCAGGGTCACCGGCCGGCCCGCCTCGGCCAGCTCGGCGGCGGTCTCGATGCCGGTCGGGCCGCCGCCGACCACGGTCACCGGGGCGGTGGCGGGCGTGGCGTCGAGGACCGGCCGCAGCCGGGCCGCCTCCTCCAGGCCGGCGATCGGGTACGCGTACCGGGCCGCCCCGGGCACCCGCGGGTCGGCGCTGCCGCTGCCCACCGCGTACACCAGGTAGTCGTAGTCGAGGTTGTCGCCGCCGGCCAGCGCCACCCCGCGGCCGGCCGGGTCGATCCGGGTGACCGTGTCGACGGTGAGCCGGACGGCGGGGGCCAGCACGTCGGAGTAGGCGACGACCGCGTCGTCGGAGCCGCCGACCAGCTGGTGCAGGCGGATCCGCTCGACGAAGGTCGCTCGCGGGTTGACCAGCGTGACGCTGACGCCGTCGCGGCTGGTCAGGCGGTTGGCGGCCATCACGCCGGCGTATCCGCCGCCGACCACGACCACCGTCGTTGTGCCCGTCATGATGTCTCCTTCGCTGCCTGGGTTCTGCCCACAAGACACCGACGGGTCGAGGACTGTGACAGGCGGTGAGCCAGGTCACCCGCGTACCGGTCGCGGGGTGCCGGTCAGCGGGAACAGCCCGGCCAGCACCAGCGCCGCGCCGATCGGCAGCAGGTCGAGGTTCACCGCGATCGCCACGAACCCGACCAGCACCAGCACCGGCCCCCAGACCGGGCACAGCCGGGCGGCGGCGGCCCGGTAGAGCAGCACCAGCAGACCCAGTTCGAACAGCGCCGGCCCGCCCAACAGCACCAGGTCCGACGGGGGCGCCGCCTCGGCGAAGCGCGGGAACAGGTCGCCCAGGATCACCCAGGCGAAGCCGACCGTGCCGAGCAGGCCGGCCGCCGTCGCCAGGTCGTCCACCGTCCGTCCCCGGGGCGAGCGGGTACGCAGCAGCCCGCGCAGCCCGAGCATCACCGCCGCGAACCCGACGACGCCGATCAGGAAGAGGGTGTGCCCGGTCAGCCAGGGCCAGCCGGCCTTGTTCCGGTGTCCGTCCAGGCCGTCCAGCAGGCGCAGCACCCCGTAGCCGAAGAGCAGCAGCGCGGACACCAGCGCGACCGGCCGCACCCAGCGGTACGCGCGAAGGGCGGATGTGTCGATGATCGTCATTGCCCCACCCTTCCCGCCGCCCCGCCCCGGGACATCCGGGCCCGACCCCCACCATCCCCCGACCTCGTACCCCGACCCGGTCTCGGGGCTCACCCCGGGCCGCGCCGCAGCCGCCTGCCGCGATCTTGCAGTTGTGGCCCCCGGGGCGGGCGTTCTGCCCGGAATGAAGGGGCAGCAAGTGCAAGATCGCGAGATGCCGGGTGGCTCGGCGGGTGGCGCGGGATATCCCGTCGCTCGGTGGGGCGGTGGCGGTTACCGTGCAGCGGTGTCCCGCACCGTGACTCTCGCGCTGGTCGATTCCGCTGGTACCCCGCTCGGGGCGTTGCCGTCGTTCGGCGTGCCGGAGCCGTGGTGGCAGGAGGTCGGCTCGATCGTCGACGGGGCACGCCGGCGGTACGGCGTCGAGGTGAGCGTGCTGCGGCTGCTCACCGCCGACCGGGCCGCCCCACCGGGCGGGTGCGTCAGCTACCTGGCCGAGGTGGGCGCGCCGCCGCGCGTACCCCTGGCACCGGTGACCGTGGACCTCGCGCCGCAGCCACGGCGCGCCCCGTGGGCGCAGCCCGGCGGCCCGGCCCGCAGCCTGGCCTGGGCCAAGCGCGAACTCGACCGGCTCGGCCGGCCGGTGACCGGCGTCAACCAGCAGCGCAGCTGGAACCTGTCGGCGATCTGGCGGCTCGACGGGCCGCAGGGCAGCGCCTGGCTCAAGCAGGTGCCCGCGTTCTTCCGGCACGAGGCCGCCGTGCTGCGCTGGCTCGCCACCGCTACCCCCGACCTCGCCCCGACCCTGCTCGCCGCCGACGACACCGGCCGGATCCTGCTCGACCACATTCCCGGCGACGACCGGTACGCCGCCGACCAGGCCGAGCGTGCCGCCATCGCCGCCGACCAGCACACCGTGCAGCGCCGGGCCATCGGCGACGCGGATGCATTGGTGGCGGCCGGCGTCCCCGATCTGCGCGGCCCGACGCTGGCCCGGTGGATCCGCGACCGGCTCGCCGGCCACGACACCTCGGTCGTTGCCGACCTGCTCGCCGATCTCGACGCCCGGATGGACCGGGTGCGCGCGTGCGGCCTGCCCGACACCCTCGTGCACGGCGACCTGCACCCCGGCAACGTGCGCGGCGACGGCCGCAGCCGCACGATCATCGACTGGGGCGACGCGTTCGTCGGGCATCCCGCCTTCGACATCCTGGAGCTGACCGAGGGCCTCGACGAGATCGACACCGCGCCGCTGGTCGCCGCCTGGGCCGCCCGCTGGCGTGCCGAGCGCCCCGACAGCGACCCGGAGCGCGCCGTCGACCTGCTGCGGCCGGTCGCAGCGCTGCGGCTGGCCGCCGTGTACGCGATGTTCCTGGCCAACATCGAACCGAGCGAGCACCCGTACCACCGCGACGACGTCCCGGCCTGCCTGGAGCGTGCCGCAGGACTGGCCTGACAGGGGGCTCGCGTCCGGCGGTCGAAGCGTGCCGATCGGGGGTCGGGCCGCTGCTGCTAATCGGTGGCTCTGGGGTGTCCGGTGCCTGCGTGCTTGATCCAACAGGTGCGGGCGTCGTGGTCCACGAGATACCAGACGCGGCCACCGGCGGTGACCTCGCACTGCCACTGCGGCAGCGTCTTGCCGTTGTGCACCCCGGCAGCGAGGGAGCCTTTGAGCGGGTGCTGGCGGCTGGTCGGTGGTGCGGGGCATGGGATGGCCTCAATGGCGTCGAACGCGGCGCGGGTGTTGGCTGCGGCCTGGCGACACAGCTCTTCCCAGCCCTTGGCCGCGTCGTTGGTGGCGAAGCGCAGCGTGTAGCCACCGGGGCGTGGCGGTGGCGCGGCTCGGTCGCCGCGTTTGGCGCTCACTCGTCGTCCGGGCGCGTGACCAGCCCGAAGTCGTCGGCGCTCGGCGCGGCCAGAACGCGATGCAGGTCGGGGTCGGCGTGGATCTCGGCGGTGTGCCGCCACTCGGCGAGTAGTTGCGACAGCGCCGCGGTGTTGCCCACTGCGGCGGCGGCCTCGGCGGTTGCGACGAACTCGCCTGCCATCTGCGTGGCGTCGGCGGGCGGCAGGAAACGCACCCAGGGCAGCACAGTAGGCAGCGCCTCGCGTACCAGGCCGGGGTCTCGGCGGACCAGACTCGCCAGCAGCCGGGCGGTCAGGTCCACCACCTCCCCTTCAGCCTCGGCCCGGTCAGCGGACATCAGCACCAGGTCGGCAGCGTCACGGCGTCGCAGCCGCACCGCCCGGGCACGGGTCAGCCGCTCAGCGGTCTCTGCGGGCTGGCGCAGCAGTTCGGAGAACGGCACGGACTCCGACGGCATCGACATGACATCAATACTACTTCAGAAGTGGGCGAGGCGCTCTCTGTCGGTGGCTGGCGTGGATGTCGCATCATGGCGTGGTGATCGACTTCAAGCGCAAGCACCATCACAAGAAGAAGAAGCACAACGACTGGTGCGACTGCGACGGCTGCGACTGTGACGGCCCGGACTGCTGCGACTTCGGGCTCTTCTCGTTCCTGCTGACGCTGGGTTCGGTCGCCGCCGGTGTGGTCCGTACGCCCGGAGTGGACCGGGCGGGCCGGGCGGCGATCCTCGGCTACCGGCGCTGGCTGTCGCACCGCTGGCCCGGCCAGTGCCGCTTCACCCCCACGTGCAGCGCCTACGGCCTGGCCGCGGTGGAGAGGTACGGCCTCGCGGCGGGTGGCCGGCTCGCCGCCGACCGGCTGCGCCGCTGCAAGCCGCACGTCCCGCGCGGCACCCACGACCCGCTGCGCTGAGGGTTTGTAACAAGTCGTTGACACAAGCGGCGGAATGTCTCACGCTCCTTGTGTCAACGGCTTGATGCAAGGGAGTGGTTCCATGGTTGGCACGGTGGTCGTCGCGCTCCTGGTGCTGCCGCTGCTGGCCGTCGCGCTGGCCCCGGCACGAGGGCCGGCGGTGGCGACCGCGCCGCCGGCGCGTACCCGGCGACGCTGGCGGGTGGCCGGCTGCGCGGTCGGCACGGTGGTCGCCGTGCTGGCCGCCGGCCTCGATCCGCTGGGCCGGGGCGTGCTGCTGGCCGCGCCGCTGTTCGGGCTCTGCCTGCTCGCCGGGGTGGTGGCCGGGGAGAGCCGGGCACTGCGCCCGACCGGCTCGACCCGGCAGGCCGCCCTGGAGACCCGCCAGCTCCGGCACCACCTGCCGCGCCGCCCGGCCAGGGCGGTCGTCGTCGCCGGGCTGGCCCTGGCCGCCCTGTCGAGCGCGACCACGGCCGCCGCGTCCCCCGACGACCAGGGCCGCGCCGGTCGTGTCCTCGCCTACGACTGCGGCACGGTCGCCGGCTCGCACGGGCCGTGGGCCGGCTCCTTCTACAGCCTGCCGCTGCTGCTGGTGGCCGGCGTCGGCGTGCTGATCGGCGTACTGGCGCTGCGCCGGGTCGTCGGCCGGCCCCGCCCGCAGGCTCCCGACGAGCGGGCCACCGACGACGCCGAACGCCACCGCTCCGCCACGGTGGTCACCGGCGCGGTGGGCGTGCTGATCGCCATCCCGCTGCTCGGCCTCACCCCGTTCACCGTGTCCGGCCTGCTGGCCAGCCCGTGCCGCCCACTGTGGTGGACCGCCGCCGCGACGCTGCTGGTGCTGCTCGTCCCCGCCTGGCTCGCCCTGCTGACGTGGAGCGCCGCTGCCGTGCTGCGCCCCGCCACCTCGGTCACCGTGGCCGAGCCGGTGCCCGCGTGAACTCGTCGCCGACCCTGCGGGTCGACACCGACGACCCCACGCCCCCGTACGAGCAGCTACGCCGGCAGCTCACCGAGCTGATCGTCGCCGGGGTGCTGCCGGCGGGGGAGCGGCTGCCCCCGCTGCGCCAGCTCGCCGGTGACCTCGGGCTGGCCGTCGGCACCGTCGCCCGCACCTACCGGGAGCTGGAGAGCGCCGGCCTGGTCCGCTCCCGCCGGGGCGGCGGCACCCGGGTCGCCGAGCGGGCCGCACCGCGCGCCGACGAGTGCCGGGACGCCCTCGACCGGCACGCCGCCGCGTACCTGCGGCAGGCCCGGCTGCTCGGCGCGGACCGCGAGGCGGCCCTGGACGCGATCCGCCGAGCCTGGAACGCCGACGGATGAGCGCTTCGGCGGTTCGTCGGCCTGCGCCGCCGGGATGAGCGCTCCGGCGGTCCACCGGGCCGGGACCGCCGGGCAGGGCGAGCGCCGCGCCGGATGGTCGCTCGGGTCGGCAGGCGCTGGCACGGGTGTCGCACCATGTCGTCGTGATCGACGACGAGGACGAGCAGCCGAAGAAGGACCGGGACGGGGGGAACTGCGACGTCGCCTCCTGCGACGTCCCCGGCTGTGACGACCTGCCGGGCTGCGACCTGCCCGACTGTGACCTGCCGGGCTGCGACTGCGACGGCCCGGGCGGTTGCGACTTCGGGCTCTTCTCGTTCCTGCTCACCCTCGGCGCGGTGACGGCCGGCGTGGTCCGCGCCCCGGCGGTCGACCGGGCCGGCCGGGCCGCGATCCTCGCCTACCGGCGTTGGCTGTCGCATCGCTGGCCCGGCCAGTGCCGCTTCACTCCCACGTGCAGCGCCTACGGGCTGGCCGCAGTGGAGCGGTACGGCCTCGCGGCGGGTGGCCGGCTCGCCGCCGACCGGGTCCGCCGCTGCAAGCCGCACGTGCCGCGCGGCACCCACGACCCGCTGCGCTGACGCGCCCGGCCGGCCCGCCGCTCACCGCACCGCCGCCGGGCCGGCTGTTCAGCGGAGCGCCGACAACCGCCGCTCACCGCAGCGTCGACCGGCCGGCTGCTCAGCGGAGCACCGGCGAAGCGCTGTTCAGCGCAGCGTCGACGGGCCGCCGAAGACGACCGGGACGCCGGGGGAGTAGAGCACGCTCACCGGCGGCCCCGACACCGCCGGCAGCCCGGCCGCCGTCACCAGGTCGTCGTCGAGGTGCAGCAGCTCCGCCCGGTGCAACGGCCAGCGCGGATGCCAGTTCGGCAGGTGCAGGCTGCGCCCGTACGCCCGGGTGTGCAGGCCCCAGCGCGCGGTGAGGAAGTGTTCCAGCGGCGTCGGCTCGGCGATCGGCTCGCCCACCCGGACCTCGATGCGGCTCGCCGCGCCCGGCGGGCCGGGCCAGCGGCGCCGGCAGCGGTAGGTGAGGCGGTCGCCGTCGCGCTCCAGCCGCATCCACGACCACTTGTACGGCAGCCGCAGGCTCAGCTGCGCCACCAGCACCGGCACCAGCCGCGACGCGTCCAGCGACCGGAACACCACCGCCCGCCGCCCGTGAGCGTCCACCGAGTACAACCGCACGTTGGTCTCCCAGAACGTGCCGAAGTACGGCACCCCCGGGCCGCGCGCGAAACCGAGCCCGACCATCCGGAACCCGATCAGCCCCACATAGGTGACCCCGTCCAGGATGTCCGGGCGGGTGCCGGCGGGCAGCAGCGGCGCGACCACCTCCGGGTCGACCGCCCAGTGCAGGAACGTCAGGTCCTGCCAGCCCTGCCGCAGGCTCGCCCACGGGAACGTGCGGGTGGGCTCGGCGTCGACCGGCTCGATCTCCACCCCGCCATCCTGCTACGCCGGCGCACCCAGGTTCCAGCTCGCCGGCAGGTCGTCGCCGCACATCGCGCAGACGAAGACGGCCTCCTTGACCACGTTCAGCTCGGCACACCGGGGGCAGCATCGGAAGACGAACTCGGCCGTGAACCCGCCCGGACGGTCGAGCCCCGCCCGGTCCAGCGCCTCCGCCACCGCCGGCCAGCACGACGGCTCCGGGCAGTACCCGGTCGACTGGTTGGTGACCTCCACGACCGCCGCGCCGCCCGTACGCCGGACGAACGTCACCTCCCCGGCGGCCAGCACCGGGCCGCCGCCGGCGCACGCCACGTGCTCGCTGTGGCGCGGCGCGAGCCGCAGCACCCCGTCGACGTCGACCACGTACGTGAACGGCTCCGCCAGCTCCCGCGGATCGACCCGGTCCACCCAGGCCCGGAAGTCTGTCGTCGAGCGCATCGGCCGACCCGTGCTCTGGTCAGTCGCAGCGGCGGCGATCTCCGGCGGGCCCACGTACCGGTAACGCCGTCGGCTCACCGGCCGACCGTAACCTCCGCCGGGCCCGGCGTCGCCCGAGTTACGCCCCCGCGTAGTAGTGCTCGTACCAGCGGGACCGCTCCGCCACGTCGAAGTCCGCCACGTCCTCGGGGTCGCACTCGGCCAGGTACGCCAGCACCTCGTCGGCCTCCGCCGTGCCGAGGGTGCGCAGGTGGTCGAGGGTGCGCTCCCGGCCGGCACCGCAGAGCAACTGCCACTCCACCGAGCAGCCGGCGTCGAAGCTGGACCGCTCGGCCCGCCAGATCAGCAGCACGTCGGCGAGGTCACCGCGCAGGAAGAGCTGGGTCGCGGCCAGGTGGATCAGGAGACTGTCGTTCGACGGTCCGAGGGCGGTCTGCTGGCGCAGCAGCTCGCGTACCGGCTCCGGGTCGGCGGGGTGCAGGCCGTGCCGGGCGTACCACTCGTCCTCGTCCACCAGCGCATCATCCTCCTGGCCAATGTCGGACCGGGCTGCTGGGATGGGCCGATGAGCGACCCCGACGTGCGCCGCAGCGTGGATACCGTGTGGCGGATGGAGGCCGGCCGGGTGATCGCCGCCATCGCGGCGGTGGTGCGCGACGTCGGCCTCGCCGAGGAACTCGCCCAGGACGCGCTCGTCGCCGCCCTGCAACGGTGGCCGCACGACGGCGTGCCGGCCAACCCCGGCGCGTGGCTGGTCACCGTCGGCAAGCGCCGCGCCGTGGATGCGCTGCGCCGCGAACAGACCCGCCGGCGTACGCTCGCCGAACTCGGCCGCGACCTCGACGACCAGGTCACCGACGACCTCGACGCGGGGGAGCGGATCGAGGACGACCTGCTGCGCCTGATCTTCGTCGCCTGCCACCCGGTCCTGTCGCCGATCGCCCGCGCCGCCCTCACCCTGCGGCTGCTCGGCGGGCTCAGCACCGGCGAGATCGCCCGCGCCTTCCTCACCACCGAACCCACCGTCGGGCAGCGGATCACCCGGGCCAAGCAGACCCTCGCCACCGCCAAGGTGCCGTTCGAGGTGCCGGGCCCGGCCGAGCGCGCCGACCGCCTCGACTCCGTCCTGGAGGTCGTCTACCTGATCTTCAACGAGGGGTACGCGGCCACCGCCGGCGACGACTGGATGCGTCCCACCCTGTGCCAGGAGGCGTTGCGCCTGGCCCGGCTGTTGCAGGGGCTGATGCCCGACGAACCCGAGGTGCACGGCCTCGCCGCGCTGCTGGAGATCCAGGCGTCGCGCACCCGGGCGCGTACCGGCCCCGACGGGGAACCCGTGCTCCTCAACGACCAGGACCGCAGCCGCTGGGACCGGATCCTCATCGGCCGCGGCCTCGCCGCCCTCGACCGGGCCCGCACCGCTGACCCCGGCCCGTACGCCCTGCAGGCCGAGATCGCCGCCTGCCACGCGCGGGCGCGTACCCCCGCCGAGACCGACTGGGCGCGGATCGCGGACCGGTACGCGGAGCTGGCGCGGCTCGTGCCGTCGCCGGTGATCGAGCTGAACCGGGCCGTCGCCGTCGCCCAGGCCCACGGCCCCGCCGCCGGCCTGGCGCTGGCTCGCGCGCTGGCCGACGAACCGGCGCTCGCCGGCTACCACCTGCTGCCCAGCGTGCTCGGTGACCTGCTGTTCAAGCTGGGTCGGCACGACGAGGCCCGGGCCGAGTTCGCACGGGCCGCCGCGCTCACCGGCAACGCCCGGGAACGCGCGCTGCTGCTGGAGCGGGCCGCCGCATGCGGTGCGGAAAAATTGTGAGACCCGATGTCGGATCCCGGCCACCTCGCACGACGCGTCAGTGAGAACCACCGACGAGGAGATCGAGATGACCAGTACGACACTGACCCGCCCCGGGACGACCCGGGCCGTCCCGACCGCCGCCCTGCTCACCGCCGGTGCCGCCGTCGGGCCGCTGTTCCTGGGGCTGGGCCTGGTCCAGGCGTACACCCGCGACGGTTTCGACCTGAGCCGGCAGCCGCTGAGCCTGCTCACGCTCGGCGAGCACGGGTGGATCCAGATCGCCAACTTCGTGCTGTCCGGGCTGCTGGCCCTCGCCGGCGCGGCCGGGCTGCGGCGGGCGCTGCGCGGCGGTCAGGCCGGCACGTGGGGGCCGGCGCTGGTGGCCGTCCTCGGCGTCGGCCTGATCGTCGCCGGGCTGCTGCGGCCCGACCCGAGCATGGGCTGGCCGGCGGGCGCCCCGGCGGGCGAGCCGGAGACGATGAGCTGGCACTCCTACGGCCACGGCGTCGGGGCGATGCTCTCCTTCGGGTCGCTGATCGTGGCCTGCCTGGTGCTGGCCCGCCGGTTCGGGCGGCTGGGGGCGGTGCTGTCGGTCGCCGCCGCCGTGGCGACCATCGCCGTGATGGCCCTGCCGGAGGTCGCCATCAGCGTCCAGATGGTGCTCGGCGCACTCATCGTCTTCGGCTGGCTCACGGCCGTCTTCGTCCACGTCCTGATCGAGAGGAACCACTGACCATGCGCTACCTGTTGATGCACCGGCTCGACGAGGCCGAACCCCGCAACTTCGAGCCGTCCCCGGAGTTCCTGGCGCGGATGGGGGAGTTCGTGACGGAGGCCAACCGGGCCGGCATCCTGCTCGCCGCCGAAGGGCTCTGCAAGAGCAGCGACGACTCGGCGCGGATCACCGCGACGAAGGGGAAGAAGACCGTCACCGACGGGCCGTTCACCGAGACCAAGGAGCTGATCGCCGGCTTCGGACTGGTCGACGTGCGGTCGAAGGAGGAGGCGGTGGAGTGGGCGAAACGGTTCGTCGACGTGTTCGTGCAGAGCGGCCTGGACGTGGAGGTCGACGTACGGCGGGTCAACGAGGGGCCGCACCCGGGCTGAGCCGGGCACCCGCGGGTGCTCCGGCGGGCGGAAGGCGGCTGCGTGCCGCCTTCCGCCGTCACGAACTGCGGCGCCGCTCCGGCCCTTCCGGTGGCGGACCGAACGGGCCCTGCTGCGCCGGAATGATCAGGTGCACGTTGCGGGGCTCGTCGTCGTTGTCCGTCTTGATCCGCAGGTCGGTGACGGTGGAGCCGTGCAGGACCACCACGCTCCCGTCGTCGCCCGCGACCACGTTCGTGACCGTGCCGGGCACGCCGGTGGCTTGCCGGGCGAGCAGCCGCTGCACCACCCGGACCGTCGGCAGCAGGTGCGGGGCCAGCGCCACGATCGCCGCCACGTGCACGGTGAGCTGCAGCAGGTCGGTGAGGTATCCGAACGACACCGAGCCGGCCACGGCGGTGGCCAGGAAGTAGACGATCAGGATCAGCAGGAACCGGGTGATGTGCTCCGCGTCCTCCTTGGCCGCCTCGACACCCCGGCGCTGGAAGGCCACGTCCCCCTCGTCGTTGTGCGACCGGGGCCGCCAGCCGCGGAAGTCCCCGCCGGCGGTGACGAAGTTGTACGTCACCGACTCGCCGTGCTCCAGGTGGTCGATGCGGTACCGGCGTTCCGCCTGCGGATGGTGCGACTCGCCGACGAGGGTGACGCCGAGTTCCGGTTCGGGTTCCGGAGCGAGGTACGCCTCCAGCAGCGTCGCGCGCTCCGGGAAGGTGAACCGCAGGTGGTGGTTCTTCACCACCCGGTTGCCGGTGTTCGTGATCCGGCACCGGACGTGGGCGAGGTCGCCCACCTCGCGTCCGCTGTAGAGGATCTTCACCCGGGATCGGATGTCCGGCTGCACCTCGATCAGCGCCCGCGCGACCTCGACCTCGTAGGACAGCCGCCGCAAGGGTTCGCGCCGCGCCTTGAGCCGATCGACCACGTACGCCCCGAGGATGCCGAGGATCGCGCCGATCACGGTCAGGGCGAGCTTCTCGGTGAGGCTGTCGGGGGCGATGGTCGTCAAGGCGAAGCTCACAGGCCGTCCCTTCCGCGACTACTGGGATAGATCACCATAGTCGAAGAGTTGTCACGGGTTGACGGAGAGTATTTCCACCCGTGGACGTCACTGTTACGCCGGCGTCCTCGTCAGGACCGGTATGAGAGGCATCGTCCGCGCGGTCACCGCCCTGCTCGGTCTCGCGTCCCTGGTGGTCGGCGGCTGGGCGCTGACCGCACCCACCTCGCTCAGCGAGGCGGTCAACTTCCCACCCAGCGAGCACTTCGTGCACGACGTCGGGGCGTTCCAGCTCGGCATCGCCGCCAGCCTGCTGCTCGCGCTCATCTGGTCGGACGCGCTGGCCGTCGCGCTCGCCGGCTACCTGGTCGGGGCCGCCGCGCACACCGTCTCGCACGCCGTCGACCACGACCTCGGCGGCTCCGTCACCCAGACGCTGCTGGTGCTGGCCACCGCCGGGCTCGCCCTGGTCGCGCTGGTGCTGCGGCTGCGCGAACTGGGCTGGGTCACCGGGTACGTCGACCCGACGCCCGCCCCGATCTGGGTGCCGTTCGTCCGGCAGAAGACGGCGGTGCTGACGACGTACAAGCGGGACGGGACGGCGGTCGCGACTCCGTTGAGCGTGGCGGTGGTGGGGGAGCGGGCGTACGTGCGCAGCTTCGAGAAGGCGTGGAAGACACGGCGGATGCGGAACAACCCGCGGGTGTTGTTGGCACCGTCGACGACGCGGGGGCGGGTGACCGGGCCTGCCGTGGAGGCGACGGCGCGGCGGTTGGAGGAGGCGGAGGCTGCGTTGGCGGTGCGGGCGCTGCGGCGGAAGCATCCGCTGTTGCAGGGGGTGCTGGTGCCGCTGGCACACCGGTTCGGCCGAGCGAAGACCGGCCGAACCGTTCACTTTGTACTCAATCCTCGGCAGTGATCGGCCCTTGCGGGGCAGGGTGGATGGCCGGTCGGATGATCGGGCGTCGTCACGTTTACTGATCTCGATCGCCCAAACCGTCCCTGCAGCTACCCGATTGGTAGGGCATTGCAGTAAGTCCGACCTCAACAGCGCCCAAGCACTCCACCTGACCGGCGAGACGGGCTGAGCGCCGCCGCCTCGGCGCTGCCGAGTCCGACCGGCAGTCTCCACGCACCGCCGTGTCTGGCGATGCACACAAGTAGATGCAGCCCCTGGTCCTGTGCACTAGCGTGCACGTCCTACGCCTCCACTACCATCCGGGCTGTCAGGTGGCATGTGCGTTCCTTAGAGGACCGAAGAGCCCTCATGCCCTTGTTTGCCCGTTGGTCTCCTGGATCATGCGGGTGGTCTGCACGTCAAGTAGGCCCTGTCGGGAAGCAGGCTGAAGCGATCCATGACGTACGACATTGCGGCCCCTGAACCTGCCGGCATGGTGGCCTCGCTCAGCTCCCTGGGCTACTCACTGCCGGCAGCCGTCGCCGATCTTGTAGACAACAGCGTCTCGGCTGGTGCCCGAAATATCGACGTTACGTTTACCTGGGCCGGACGGGACTCATGGATCGCGGTGGTCGATGACGGCAGGGGCATGAGTGCCGAGGAGCTTGTGACAGCCATGACTGTGGCAGCCCGGGGACCCAAGACGAAGCGCTCCTCCACCGACCTGGGCCGCTTCGGTGTGGGCCTGAAGTCGGCCTCGTTCTCGCAGGCGCGACAGCTCTCAGTGGCCGCTGCTACCGCTGGTGAGTGGCACGTACGAACCTGGGACCTCGACGTTGTCGAGAACTCCGGCGAATGGCGGCTGCTTCACGGCACGGACCAAGCCACGACCGCCGTGCTGGACAGGCTTCGGGGTGGCGCCGACCACGGCACCGTCGTGCTCTGGCGACGGCTCAACGGCTACCACGCTGATGACGTCAGCGAGGACGATGAACGGATTCAGACGCAGTTCTACGCTGAGGTGGCGCGTACCGAATCACACCTGGGAATGGTCTTCGCCCGCTTCCTCAGCGGAAGTCGGCGCCGAAACCTGCAAGTGTCCGGAGCCACAGTGGAGCCCTGGGATCCGTTCATGAGCAACCACCCCTCGGTCCAGCGCCTTCCCGCCGAGGAGCTGCCTCTCGGCAGAGTTGCCGTTCGGGTGGAAGCCTTCGTTCTTCCCAGCGCCCACAGGCTTACCTCGGGGGAGTACAGCAGGGCTGGGGGGCCACGCGGCTGGCTTGATCAGCAGGGCTTCTATGTCTACCGCCGCAACCGCCTGATCTTGGCGGGCGACTGGTTGGGGTACAGAAGAATGCGACGGGAGGAGAAGTACAACCTGGCGCGTATCGCCGTCGACATTCCGGCCGAAGCGGACGCCGAATGGGGCGTTGACGTAAGAAAGTCCTCTGTGGTCCCGCCTGTCGGGTTGCGCCCGCATCTTGAACGCATCGCAAGACAAGCCCGCGCGAAGGCTGCGGACGTGCTGAGGCATCGGGGGCAGGTCGCTGCGCGAACTCATGGCGATCCGCTGGCCTACGCGTGGCACGTGCGCCGGCCCGATGGCAAGATCAACTGTAAGATTAACCGCAGCCACCCGCTGGTCCAAGCAGCCCTGAGAGCTGGTGGCAATAGCGCAGCAGATGTACGGGCTTTGATACGTCTCTTGGAGGAGACCGTGCCCGTCGCCGCGCTCCGCGTGATGCACGAGACGGACACTAGCGACGACCCGGAGCCGTTCGGTGGACCCGGCCGCGCTGATGAGGCGGCGACCGAGGTAGCGCAGCGCATCTACGAGTCGCTCGTCTCGGGCGGACGTTCGCCGGCCGCCGCGCGCGAGCGACTGCGGACCATGCCCCCCTTCGACCAGTTGCAGGGCTTCTGGAGCAGATGAGGCCGGGGTCGCCATCGGTGGTGTCTCCTGCCTACTCTGCTCGATGCTGTCTCCGCTCCGCCTGCTGGAGGTCCCACGTGAGTGCTGTAGCCCACGACCCCTTGGCCAAGGCCATCCGCCTGGTTCTCGGATTCCTTCCGCAGGACCGGCAGCCAAAGCCGGAGGAGGTGCAAAACGCGGTCAATGCCGTTTTCGGGATGTTGGCCGCGCAGGGCGAAGACTTGGATCGAGATCAGCTGGCCAAGGAGATCGAAGCCATGACCGCTGTTTTCCAGGAGCGGTCGCTCGCGCTCGTTGACCTAAAGGGGCACGAACCATGGCTATCTGAAGCCAAGAACGACCGTGGATGGGATTTTTGGGAACGCTATCGCAGGTATCTCGAAGACGTTGTAAGCCTTCCGCCAGGCGTCGTAAGAAGATTGGACCAGAGCACCGACGAAGTGTTAGGCCAGTTAGAAGACCCCCGTCGCTCTGGCACATGGAGCCGCAAAGGGCTTGTAATCGGACAGGTCCAATCGGGCAAGACTGGCCAGTACATTGGACTGGCAGCGAAAGCAGTGGACGCCGGGTACCGGCTCGTCGTGGTCCTTGCGGGCATTCACGACGACCTCCGCAGCCAGACGCAGCTGCGGATCGATGAGGGTCTCCTGGGCTTCGACACGCAGCACTATAAGCGATCCAACGAGGTCGGAAAATCCCGCCTCATCGGGGCAGGACGGATGCCTTTCGCAAAAAAACTGGACATTGCCTCGCCGACGAACAGCACCGCTAAAGGGGATTTCGACCGGAAAACGGCCTCTCATACAAACTTTCCCCTCGGCAGCTTCCCGGTCGTGCTCGTCGTCAAGAAGCATTGGAGACTGCTTGAATATGTGCGTGACTGGGTGGTCCACGTGCATGGGACCGAAAATGAGAAAGGCGCGAAGATTGTAAAAGATCTGCCCTTTCTGGTCATCGACGACGAGGCCGACAATGCGTCGATCGACACGACCCGTGATGACGAGGCAGACCCGACGAAGACTAATGCGGCGATCAGGGAAATGATCAGTGTCTTCGATCAATCGGCATACGTCGGCTACACGGCAACACCGTTCGCCAATATATATATCGATCCAGACGCGGACCACGATCGTGTGGGGCGGGACCTCTTTCCGGCCAGCTTTATCCGCACCCTGCCTTCGCCCTCGAATTATCTGGGTCCAGAGCGGGTATTCGGGCTGCAGGTTGACGATGAGGAAGAAGAGGATACGCCGCCGCTGCCGCTTGTGCGTCACGTAAATGATGCGGAGGACTGGCTCCCTGCCAAGCATAAGTCTGGGGACCGGCCCAAAGACGGGATTCCCCGCTCGCTGCGGGAGGCGATTGCTTCATTCGTGCTCGCCTCAGCGGCCCGAAGGGCGCGGGGGCAGACGAGGGTGCACAACTCGATGCTTGTGCATGTTACTCGCTTCACCGCAGTGCAGGATCGTGTGCGCGAGCAGGTTGATGATCACGTTCGTCTCCTTGTGGATACACTTCGGGACAGGTACGGGAAGGGACCTGAACTCCGTGCCGAATTCCGTGAGCTGTGGGAGAGGGATTTTGTTCCCACCACGGATCATTTCCCGAGCAAGGAAGCCGAGCGCCTAACCTGGGAGCAGGTATCCGGGGAACTCCTGGATGCTGTCAGGAAGATTCAGGTAAAAGCGGTCAACGGCACTTCCAAGGATGCGCTGGACTATTACGACCATCGCAAAAGCGGCCTCAGCGTGATTGCGGTTGGAGGGCA
Source organism: Micromonospora auratinigra (assembly GCF_900089595.1). Taxonomy (GTDB): domain Bacteria; phylum Actinomycetota; class Actinomycetes; order Mycobacteriales; family Micromonosporaceae; genus Micromonospora; species Micromonospora auratinigra. The sequence goes on from NZ_LT594323.1 coordinate 6,119,558, forward strand.
AAAACTATCTCGCGGTCTCACTTTGTATGGTCTGACAGTTAGCTACTACCTGCGCTGGTCTACATCGTACGATGCTCTTCTTCAGATGGGTCGGTGGTTCGGGTATCGTCCTAAACACGAGGACCTGTGCCGCTTGTACACAACCCCCGAACTCGAAGACGCCTACGTGGAGGTGACCGCTGCCACGGATGAGTTGCGGCGGGAAGTCGAGGAGATGGCGGCCATTGGCCTTACCCCAGAGGAATTCGGACTCAAGGTCAGGTCTTCGTCGCTGGGGCTGACGGTGACCGCTCCGAACAAAATGCGAAAAGGCAAGAAAATTCTACTCAGCTACTCCGGTGAAGGCCCCGAGACGGTGATCTTCCAGCTGGACGAGAAGGTTGTCGCGCATAACTTCAAGGCACTAAAAGCACTTGTCGAACGACTTGACGAAGTCGTCACGCCCACTGTTCGTCCCCGTGGCGGCAATGTACAGTGGGATCAGATACCTCCGGAGGTCGTCTCCGAATTCCTCATCGCTTACGAGGCCGATCGCATGGCGCAGCGCGTTCGGCCTAGACTCATTGCGAAGTACATCGATCAGTGTGTAAAGGTCGGTGAGTTGACCGACTGGACCGTCTGCCTGATCGGTAGCACAACTTCGAAGTCGCCCCAGACGATTGCCGGACACACTGTCGGAGCGGTTACGCGTGCCCCGCTGAAAAAGGATTTTGCCAAAGAAGGCAGGTACACGATTCGTCGTGTCCTGAGCCCTCCGGACGAACTGCTGGGTCTCGATGAAAACCAGAGACAGAAGGCGCTTCAGGCTGCACGAAAGGCTGCAGAAGAGAAGGAGAAGGACACCCTTCCGCAATGCCCCTCGGGCACGCATATCCGACGGCAGCGTCGGCCTAAACAGGGCCTTTTGCTCCTGTACCCGATTCAGCCTGAAAGTGCTCCAGGCCTTCAGTTGGCGGCGCCTCTCGTCGGCTTCCAGGTTAGCCTTCCGCACTCGGAGTTCCAGTCTAAGACCGAGTACATTGCCAACTCCGTGTGGCTTGCAGAGGAGATTTACTCAATCGGTGAGGAGGGCGAAGCGTGACAGTCAGTGAGGATGAGTGGCGGAAGCTAGAGATTCCTCAGAAACTACCTGGCTGGTCGCGTCTTCGCCTTTACCCCGATGCTCCCCTCGACATCTTTCTGGGCGTCTCCCACCCTGGCCGGCAGCGCATGCTGATTCTCCGTGCCGATGCCCGCTCCGCAGACTCGATCGTGCGTTCGGTGGGTCGCCTCCCGAAAGCCGCGGGCATCGAGCTGAACCTGAATGCAGTGTCCCGGGTCGAGTACGAGCTCCAGGTGGTCCTGATGGCAACTGCACTCCGCGAGGTGTTCAACCCGCTCGTCTCAGATGTCGCCCAAACCGCCAAGTCGGCTCGATCCGCTGCAGACGCCCTCACAGCAGCGGTAAGAAGGTTCGAGAGATGGCAAGATCTGCTACGTGCCGTCGGCAAGGAAGGATTGAGCGCCGAGGCTCGTCGCGGGCTCTACGGCGAACTCTTTGTGCTGGATGAGGTCCTCCTCGCTTCCCTGCCCCAAGCGGAGGCGGTCGAGGCGTGGACTGGCCCCACGGGCACTAACCAGGACTTCCAGCTATCCCGGGCTGCGATCGAAACCAAAACCAGCTCTGCAAAACGTCCGCGGAGTGTATGGATCGCGAGTGAGAGACAGCTGGACGGAACCGGAACCCCTGTGCTGGTCCTTGCGTTCGCCAGCCTCGATGAACGACGCGGTGGCTCGGGCGAAAGCTTGAACAGGCGGGTGGATGGGATACGGGAGCGGCTTTCCGGGGGCGCAGTTAGGGCGCGGTTTGAAAGCTTGCTGATTCAAGCCGGTTACTTTCCGGGACACCGTGACCTCTACGAAGAACCGCGGTACACCCTCCGCGACCTTCAGTACTGGCACGTACGGGACGGATTTCCTAGGCTAGTCGAGGCGAGCCTGCCAGAGGGCATCGGCGATTGCACATACCACGTTAGTATAGCCGCCTTGGATGCCTACCGGGTTTCGGCCGATGACGTCAAGGAAATTGTTGGGAGGACCGATGGCTGAGTCCGACTTGGCTGAGTTCTTGCGGAGCTTGATCGCGGATGTTCAAGCGACTGCCGATGCCGAAGGCACAACGACCCCGGAGGCGTTCACCCGCAGGGTACTGGAGGATTTGGAACAGGCAGGAGTGGTGTCCAACACCTTCACCGCCTATCACAAAATGCACGGCCATGAGGTCCACGGTTACGGCATTGGTGAGTCAGGTGAGTCCCTCGACCTGTTTGTGACGGACTACCAGCTGGAACCTCTAGAGGCCAAGCTCACGAAGGCGCAAGCCGCGACGTTCTTCAAGCGGCTTCTAGTCTTCGTAGCGCGATGCCGGGACGGGTTGCGGCAGCACATTGATCAGTCTTTCGACGTGTATGACATGTGCGTAGCAGTCGAGAAGGCTCTGGGGGAAGTGCAGCGCATCAGGCTCTTCCTACTTAGCGACAGGGTTTGTAGCGTTACGGAGGTTCCCGCCTCAGACTTCGGCGGCCTTCCAGTTACTCATGAGGTATGGGATCTGGCCAGGCTGCACCGTCACGCAACGTCAGGTGCCCTCGGCGAGCCGATTGTGGTTCCCTTCACTCCTCCTTTACCGTGCGTCTCGGTTCCCAGTCCCGAAGAGGACCACTCTGTGGTCTTGGCGGTCATACCTGGAGGTCTGTTGGCTGAGTTGTACGCAGAGTACGGCACTCGGCTTCTCGAACTCAACGTTCGTTCGTTCCTCCAGACTCGCGGTGCCGTCAACCGAGGCATCCGGGAAACGTTGCTTAATGCCCCAGGTCGTTTCCTGGCCTATAACAATGGAATCACTGCAACTGCCTCGAAGGTAGACTTCATAACGGGTCCGGCCGGTCAGCCCAGTATCTCCAGAGTGCATGGCCTGCAAATCGTCAACGGCGGGCAGACGACTGCCTCGCTTCATTACGCGGCGAGTCGCGATAAGGCGGATCTGTCTCACGTAACGGTGCAGATGAAGCTTACCGAGGTGGCACCTGACCGGCTCGCGGAGATCGTTCCGAAGATTTCGGAGTATTCGAACACGCAGAACCGTGTAACGCAGGTCGATTTTAGCTCCAACCATGAGTACCACGTAGAAGTGCAACGAATTACCCGCTCCCTGTGGGCTCCCGCAGTAGACGGTAGTGGTCAGGAGACCCACTGGTTCTATGAGCGTGCTCGTGGTCAGTATGCTGACGAGTTGGCTAAAGCACGTACTCCTGCCAGGCAGCGGCATTTCAAGATGCTGAACCCGACAAGGCAGAAGTTCACCAAGACGGACCTTGCCAAGTTCGTGCATTCGTGGAACCAGCTTCCCTATTACGTAAGCCGTGGAGGGCAAAAGAATTTCGTTGAATTTATGATCAACCTCGACAAGGCGCCACCCCAAGTCGACGTGCAATACTGCCAGAGGGTGATCGCGATGGGCGTTCTGTTCAAGGCAGTGGACCGCATCGCTGCATTCCACAAAGCTGGCAGTCTCAAAAGCATGATTACTACGTACACCGTGGCTCGCTTGTCTTTGGCGACGGATCGTTGTGTAGACCTTGACAGAGTCTGGCGGGAGCAGGGCATCTCGCCCGTTCTGGAAGCCGCGGTTAACGATCTGTGCCCCCGAGTCATGGCAGCGGTGACAACTCCGCTTGACGGCAATCATGTGGGTGAGTGGGCGAAGAAGGCGGCGTGCTGGGACGCTGTGTCGAGAGTTCTTTGGAAGGTGCCTCGAGCCTTGACGGTAGAGCTCTCCAAGCAGCCGTTGGACGAAGCGGCTCTTGCTGGCGGTGCTGGTGGTGAAGAGAGCGCAGGAGAAGAAGTTGCTCTGATTGCTGCTGAAGAATGGTACGCGATTGAACAATGGGCTAAGGAGACTCGAAACCTAGAGCCCTGGCAGCGGCAGCTCGCCCATATTGTTGGAAGGCGCCTCGAACTCGAACAGAAGATTGCCGAGGCTCAGGCCATTCAGGCTCTACACGCGCGTAGCGAAGCGCTCTCGCTCGGATTCACTCCCGACCCGTAGTCTGCATTTACCCGCAGGGAGCGTCTCGTGACTTGTTAGAGTCTTCCCCCTCGAGCAGCTAAAGATTGTTCCTTCTGGGCCCCGTTGTAGCGGACAATGGGACTAACCGAGGAGCCACACTTCAAACAAGTCGGGATTAGCTCGGCATTGCCCAGCTTCTCAGTGGAGGGCCGGGTGGCTTTGGAAGCCCGAGAGGATGTGGCATCCTTCATGGGTCCTTGGTGGGCCTGGGTTGTGATCATGAGGGGAGCGGCTGGAATGCCGAATCAGCGGTGGGTCCGCACCTTAGAGGGGGAGCATCTGCGTGGCCGACGGGTAAGGGATACCAGACCCGAGGTTGCCCTCCGTAGGGCAGTGCATCGGTTGGGCCTCAGGTTTCGCCTTCAGCAGAAGGTGACGTCTCGTTGCACTGCCGACTTCGTGCTTCCCAGGTACCGCATCGCGGTTTTTGTCGACGGGTGTTTCTGGCATGGCTGTCCTGACCACACCCCTGCCGAATTTCGAGGCCCCAATGCGGCATTGTGGAAGGATAAAATTAGGGCCAATAGGGACCGGGACCGACGCAACACATCGCAGGCCACCGCTTCAGGGTGGACCGTGGTGCGAGTTTGGGAGTGCGAGATCGGTCGTGATGCTGAGAGGGCTGCACGGCGCGTCGCGGAGGCAGTGCGTTCGAATCGCGAAGGCTGTATCGAACCGCTAGCTTCGGTTGGTGACGAGGGTTAGCAGATCGCCGCTCAGTTTGTCGCGGCTGGCACAGTGGGCGGCGAGTGGGCACTCCGAACACACGGGTTGTTCTTCCCTGCAAAGATTCATGCCGACTAGCCGAATTGCCCCCATGCGCAGAGGTGCTTCCGTTCCTGCACCCATGAGCTTGACCAAGTTGACACGGCCCTCACTGAGGCGGTTCGCGTGATCCGTTCCCATGCCGTTTACGCGAGCTGCGACTCGCAACGTAGCTTGGCTGATTAGCATGAGGTCCTCTCCGATGAGCAGTCGGTAGAGAGCTGCCTCGGCGGGCTTCATTGGCAGCTGAGCGGGTACGTCATACCGCTTTGTCCACTGCCAGTAGTAGGGCTTGTCTACCAGGGATGCCAGCCGGTCCATGCGGGACCGTGCATTTGCTGACGGAGACGCGTCAACCAGTCTTCTGAACAGTGTCGCGGTCAGCGTTCTCGATTCTTTGATGGTGGACATAAACTCGACCATGGCAGCTGGCCTGATCTTCGCGCCGGAAAGAATCGCCACCACAGCGGCATGAAGCGAGGCTGGCTCCTCGCAAGGAAGCTGATACCAGTCTTCTCCCGCCAGCCTTTGCCTCGCCCAGTGGGTGAGCTCGAGCCTCACCTTTCGCCAATGCGGCTGAATGCTTGGGGACTCGGCAATATCGTCGCTCAGGGGCGTTAGTGCCTCCGCAGCGGCTTCGCCGAGTAGTGGGGGTACGGCGTTCCCGATCTGTCGGAAGGCGTCACTTCGGGTGCCGGCGAATCGGAAGTGGTCGGGAAAAGTCTGAACGCGCGCCGCCTCGCGCACGGTAAGTGTCCGCAACTGCTCTGGGTGGATGTACCAGTAGCCGTCTTTGGCGATGTGTGCGGTAATCGTGCGGCTGAGTTCCCCCCAGGCCAGCTTCTTGTACTTGTCCGTGTACTTCTCTGCGCTATAGCGTTGGTACTCCTTCTCGCTTTCGGTCAACTTTTCTTGAAGGTCGGAGTACTTGGTATCGGACTCCATGATCTCGAAGATCCTGTAGTCGTCTTGCCGGACTCGTCTGGTCATGTGATCCCAGATCAGCGCCGCAGATGCCTTTTCGCGCATCTTTACCGCGAAGTCGGAAAGCACCTGCGGCCTTGAGTACTCTAGCTCCCGTGCTCCGACCCGTTCTGTGGGAACTACCTTTAGTTCGGGTAAATCGCCGATGGCGTCGCGCAGCGTAGTTCGGCGCTGGTCTGGCTTTCGCCAGGTAAAGACATCGACGTCCTTCCTGGCTAGGAGGATTAAGCGCTTGCGATGCTGTGGAACACCGTGGTGCCAGGCGTCAACAAGCCGCACTTGAGTAGCGTAGCCGAGCTCTTCCAGTTCCTCTTCGATCGTCCGAATGACGAAGAAGTCGTCGTGAAGTCCCATGTCAGGAACGTTTTCCATGAGGACCGCGCGTGGGCTGATCCGCTTGATCATGTCTAGGTATGCGCTCCACAGCTCCTTCCGGCGGTCTTGAGGGTCACGGCCGTGGTTTTTGACGAGATCGCGGATTTTGTTGCGCCCTGCCCTGCTGAAGGGCTGGCAAGGAGGCCCTCCGGCCACGAGGTCGATCTTGGCCGGCTTCAGGATGCCTTCAAGTCGGTCCCGCTCAGCTGGGTCGCCGAGATCCATTTTCAGGCTAAGGCCCGGGAAGTTTGCCCTGTGGGTCTCCAGCGCGCGCTCATCGAAGTCGACGGCTGCCGCTGTTGTCCATCCCGCTCGCTCGATGCCCAGGCTGAGGCCGCCAGCGCCGGAGAAGAGGTCTACGGCTAGTCTTTTGTCTTTCCCGAAGCCCTCCAGCCAGGCCTGGAAGCCTTCCAGGCTGCAGCTGTTCTTGTTCGGATCCAGCTTGAGGTAGTCACTGCGTTCAAGAGGTACCCCGTAGTGCCCCTTCTTCACAGCACAACCCTTCGTACGCTTGGGCATGACCAGCACCAGGAGACCACAGAGACGCTGGTGGAGGCAAGGACTCCGCCGAAGCGAACATCAGGGCACCTGCCCTACTCACCGCAGGCTGCCCGTCCCCTGGCCCCAGGTGCAGACTGAGCTCTGCTGGACACCGGGACGACCAATAGTAGACGATCAAGAGATCATGATTCTCATCGGCTCGAGCGGAGGCTCAACCAGGGGAGACGCTTAGCTGACTCTCTGAGCGGCCCAGATCACCACAAAGTGAACGGGTTGTCTGCGCTGCCGTGGAACCTGCTCGCAACCGTGTCAGTTCAGGGTGCAGCGAGTCGAGATGTGACCAGTCGCCAGTCCAGTTTGACCGGCAGCGCCACGGCCTTGACGCCAGCGTTCGCGAGTAGCCGCAGATTATGGCTGTAGCTCGGGTGGGCGGCGAGCTGAGCCTTGACGTTCGGGAACGCGTACACCGGGAGACCGCCACCGAGCGCCTCGTTGAGGATGCCGAGTGCGAGGGTGTCGTTGACGCCCGAGGCCCACTTGTTGATCACGTTGAAGGTTGCCGGCACCACGGCCACGGCAGTGGCTGGCGGATGTGGCTCGGGGCCACCCGGCATCCGCCATTCCACCCGCACCGGATACCCGGTCTGCCTGGCCAGGGACTCACGATCGATCCAGGTCGCCGCGGTGGGCGTAGCCGTTAGGCACACGGTCCACCCGTCGGCCCGCAGTAGCTTGATCAAATCGCTGATCCGTTGCACGGGAGGCGCGGCACAGGCGATCAGAGCGAGTACACGCGTCGCGCTCATGCCGGCGACCCGCCTTCCAACGTCGCAGTGAGGTCCAGCGTGTAGTAAGGCGCAACATCGGAGCAAGCACCGACCGGCCTGGGCCGGTGCCTTGGTGTTCCGTTCACGCCTGGGTCTCCGCCGAGGCGGCCTTCTCGAACACCGCCAGCACAGCCCCGGTGAGCGCCGGCACGACCGCAAAGGTGGCGGTGGAGCGGAGGTTGTGATCAGTGCCGTCGTGGTCGAGAACCAATGCGCCGGCTTCCCGTGCGATCACAACTCCTGCGGCCGTGTCCCAGGCATGGTTGGACAGCGTCAGCGCCGCGTCCAGCCTGCCTTCGGCGAGCCACGCCAGATCGAGAGCTGCGCTGCCGGTCATGCGTACCCGCTGTGCCGCGGCGGCGAGCTGAGTAGTCAGGGCGAGTCGGAGCCGGTTGCTGGCCTCAGCGTCTGGCCCTACGGCGTAGTCGCCGATGGCAATGATCGCGTCCTTCAGGTCGGTGGTGCTGCTCGCCCTGATCTGGCGTCCGTCGGCGTAGGCGCCAGCGGCCTTGGATGCGCTGTACCGCGACCCGAGGAAGGGCAGCTCGATCACACCCAGGACTGCCTCGTCCTGGTGCACGAGGGCGAGCGACACGGCGCACAGAGGTAAGCCGCGCACGAAGTTGGCTGTGCCGTCGATGGGGTCGAGGATCCAGCGCAGGTCTGCCGCGTTGGTCGCTCCCTCTTCCTCTCCGAGGAAGCCGATCTGGGGCGTCTCGTCGTGCAGGAAAGCTCGTACCTGGCGCTCAATTGAATAGTCCAGATCCGAGGCCATGTCCCGATCGCCCTTGGCGGTGAGCGCACCCGGTGGCTGATGCCGCATTAGGCCAGCCGCTTTCGTGACGGCCTCCACTGCTACAGGCAACAGGTCGGCGTATTCGCTCACACCGGCCGCCGACGCTGCCAGTGTGACTCGAAGACCTGCTCGAACACCGGGTACAGCCCACCGTTCGACTGGTTCTGACGAATGACGAAAGCGGGGGAGTCAACGCCCCGACTCTCTGTCAGGTACGGCTGCGCCACGCAGAGATCGTCCACCAGCACGATGTTGAAGCGAGGCGTCTCGTCGTACGTCGCGAGGCTCATGCTGTCTCGCAGGCTGGCGGGCAGCCGATCCCGCACCCGCAGCAGAGTCTCGATGTTCAGCTTCGTCAGCGCCGAGAGCTGGCCGGTCGGGAAGCCCTCCTCCGCTTCGCGAGCCTGAATCGCCGACCCGGCCGGGTCGAGAAAGAGGCACTGGGCCTTGGCGCCGGTCGTCAGGAGCGTCTGCCAACTACGGTCCGCGTAGTCCTGGCAGAGCATGTTGAGGGAAAGACCGAGCGCCCGGATGCTTTGGGCTCCGTCGAAGAGTTGATCCGCGGGTAGACGGGCCGAGAGTTGAGACCGACTGGGGTAGATAGCCGTCAGGCCCGCCATCCTGTCCGAGCTCGCGGGGCGTTCGCCCAGACCATCGAGCGCAAGCATCACGTCGCCCGGAGGCGTCTCGCTCGCCTCCCACCGCAGCACCATTTCGGCACTCGGACACCAGCCGAGCGATTCGGCCAGTAATTCGGCGAACTCATCGGGCGTCCGACCGACCAACGCACGAGTGGCGGCGACTCGCTGGCGTGCCAGCATTCCTAGGTCGGACCGCCGAGGAACAGGCACGGATCGCGGTTCACTTGGGCTGAGCGCGGCGACGAACCGGTCGCGGGCCTCATCGGCTGTCTTGGTCAGCGCAGTGTCGAGAGCGGCCTGCATCTCTGGTCGCGGGCGGACCCGCTCTTGGCCGGCCTCCCACTTCGACACCGTTCGCTCTGCGACGCCGAGGTGCGCGGAGAAATCCCGGATGCTCATCCGAAGCGCCTGGCGCAGGGCGCGAGTCTCCCTGCCGGTCCACCGGTGCACGGTCGTCATCGTGCCGCCTTCGGTCACATCGAGATCGGTTCCCGGGCAGCCTACCGTCAGTCGGTGCAGTGCAGTTACCGCTGAGGTGCAGTGCGTAGTCATGTTGCTGGCATAAGTGTCTGACCAGCCTGGACGCATGGCCCAGGGCGGGTGCTGGGCTCCGGCTGCTGCCGTCCCCCCGACACGGCATCGCCCGCCCCCGCCCGCCCCGGCGCCACTCCATCCACACCGGCAACCCCGGAGGCGCCCACCGATGCCCGCCACACAGACCGACTTCCCCGTCCTCACCCCGGTCACCGACGAGGACCTGGCCCTCGCCGTCCGTGCGGTTAAGGTCCACGTACCCGAGTCCTGGCCGCACGGCCCGCTCTGCCGCAGCGAACGGGTCCCGTTCCCGTGCCGGCTGGCCCGCTGGGGACGCGCCACGATCGAGGCGGCCGGGTTCACCGAGGAGCAGGTGTGAACCGGGAGGCGGCGGCCCGCTGGCTCAGCCTCGTCGCCGCCGACGAGCAGCTGTCCGCGTACCTCATCGGGGTTGACTGGGAGCGGCTGAAGGCGCAGGTGGCGCGTACCGGTGAGGTCCCCTGCCTGGGGTGGTCGGAGGCCGAGCAGCGGCGCGCGGAGAGTTACCTGCGGCGGGGTGGGTTCTGGGCGGAACTGGAGGAGCGCTGCCCGGGGCTGCTGCCGGAGCGGGACGCCCCGCTGGTCGAGGCGGCGTTGCGCCGGCTCGCGGTGACCGACGATCGGCCGGAGCGGCTGGCGCTGCTGACCGTGCTGGGGCGCGCGTACCGTCGCTTCGGGCTGCGGCCGGACCACCAGGCGGTGCTCGACACGGTGTTGGGGTGCGCGGTGCCGTGGCGGAAGGTGGAGTGGGCGGCGGCGCGGGTGGGCGACGGGCCGGCGTGGTGGCCGGCGGAGGTGCTCGACCGGGATCTGGCCTGCGCCGGGGTCGCGGTGCTCACGGTGCGGCCGTGGCGGCGGTTACCGTTCCGGGCGGGGCAGGCGGTGCCGGTCGGCACGCCGCGCCGGCCCGGCCGGTGGCGCTGGCTCTGCCCGGCGAACGCGCCGCGCCCGGACGGCACCGTCGAGCTGCATGTCCGCGCGGTCCGCGGCGGCGCCGTCTCACCCACCCTGGCCCATGAGGTACGCGTCGGGGAGCTGCTCCACCTCGGCCCACCGATCGATACTGGACTCAGTCTGCACGACGGTGACCTGCTGCTGATCGCCGGCGGGACCGGGCTGGCCCCGCTGCGCGCGATCGTCGAGCAGGTGGCCGCCGCACCGGACGGGCGGCGGGTGACCCTGGTGGTGGGGGCGCGCTCGGTCGAGAGCCTGTACGACGCGGTCAGCCTCGACAAGCTGCGCCACGACTGGCTGAGCATCGTGCCGGCCTTCTCGCACGATCGGCTGGCCGAGCCGGCGGAGCAGGGCGACGCACTGTCCGTCGGGCTCTTCCACCACCGGCCCGGCCAGCGGGTGTACGTCTGCGGGCCGCCGGCGATGCTGGCCGGGTCGCGGCTGCGGCTGCTCGCCGCCGGGGTGCCCGCCGACCGGATCCACCTGCCGGATCGGATCCCGTGGCGGTGACCGTCTACCGCAGCCGGCACGCCCTGCGCGGCCCGCTCACCCCGGACCGGATCACCGAGCTGCGCCTGCCGACGGCCCGGCGCGGCTACCGCACCGAGGACGTGGACGCCCTGCTGCACCGCCTGGCGTACGAGCTGCACCGGCGCACCGCGGAGCGGGACGAGGCGCGCGCCGAGGCGCACCGGGTGCGTACCGCCCTCCGCTCCTGGCAGTCCACCCACGCACCGTGCCGGCGCGCCTCTTCGTGACCGGTGCGCCTACTTGCCGTGCGGGTCGGCGGTGTTGAGGGTGGCGACGACCTGGTCGTAGTCGCCGCGTGCCTCGGCGTACCGGAGGAACTTCACCCGCTCGACCTGGATCTCGGTGGCGTCCGGCTGGGACTCGATCAGGCCGACCACCTCGGCGACGAACTCGTCGAGCGGCATGGCGAACTCGCTCTCCTCCTGCCCGGGCAGCAGCCCGGTCCGCACGGCCGGCGGCACCAGCTCCACGATCTTGACGCCGGTGTCGGCGAGCTGGAGCCGGATCGACTCGCTGAGCAGGTGGATGGCGGCCTTCGAGGCGTTGTAGCTGGGGGTGGCCTTCAGCGGGGTGAACGCCAGGCCGGAGGAGACGGTCATGATGGTGGCGGCGGGCCGGCTCTGGAGGTGCTCGATGAACGCGGCGATCAGCCGGATCGGGCCGAGCACGTTGGTGGTGACCACGGACTCGGCGGAGGCGAGGAAGCTCTCCGGCGCGTGCCAGTCCTCGACCCGCATGATCCCGGCCATCGCGATCAGCACGTTGAGGTCGGGGTGCCGGGCCAGCACCTGCGCGGCGGCCTGTTGGATGCTCGCGGCGTCGGCGGTGTCGACGGTGACGGTGTCCAGGCCGGGGTGCTGCGCGGCCAGGCTGTCCAGCAGGTCGGTACGCCGGCCGCCGATGATCACCGTGTTGCCCCGGTCCTTCAGCGCCAGGGCGAGCGCCAGGCCGATGCCGCTGGTCGCGCCGGGGATGAAGATGGTGTTTCCGCTGATGTCCATGACCCGAGCATGGCCGCTGCCGGCGGGGCGCGGGCAGGGACGGCTTGTCGGGGGATCGGCGATCCCTGGTTGGGCCGGCGGGCGGGCGGATACTGGGAGGCGTGGACCGCGACGCCCTCGCCGACTTCCTGCGCCGCCGCCGTGCGACGCTGCGGCCGGCCGACGTCGGGCTGCCCGCCGGTGCCCGCCGCCGCGCGCCGGGGCTGCGCCGCGAGGAGGTGGCCGCGCTGGCCGCCATGTCGACCGACTACTACACCCGGCTGGAGCAGCGGCGCGGCCCGCAGCCGAGCCCGCAACTGCTCGCCGCGCTGGCCCGCGCGCTGCGGCTGACCGGGCAGGAACGCGACTACCTGTTCCGGGTGGCCGGGCACCATCCGCCCTCGCCGGTCTCGGCGGCCTCGCACGTCGCCCCGGCGCTGCTGCGGGTGCTGGACCGGCTCGACGACACCCCGGCGCTGATCCTGTCGAACCTGGGGGAGACCCTGGTGCAGAACCGGCTGGCCGCGGCGCTGCTCGGGGACCGGTCCGGCTACACCGGCCTGGCCCGCAGCGAGATCTACCGGTGGTTCACCGACCCGGCCGAGCGGCAGCGCTACCCGCAGGACGACCGGGACCGGCAGTCTCGCGCCCAGGTGGCGAACCTGCGCGCCGCGTACGGGTCGATGGGTCCCCGCTCCCGCGCCGGTGAGCTGGTCCGGGCGTTGCAGAAGGCCAGCCCCGAGTTCGCCGGGCTGTGGGAACGGCACGAGGTCGCGCAGCGCTTCGCCGACCACAAGACCCTCGTCCACCCGGAGCTGGGGCCGATCGAACTGGACTGCCAGGTGCTCTTCACCGAGGACCAGTCGCAGGCGCTGCTGGTGCTCACCGCGCCGCCGCGCAGCGAGGGCGACGAGAAGCTGCGGCTGCTCGCCGTGCTCGGCCACGAACGCTTCCCCGCCGACGCCGGGTAGCCGCCGTTTCGGCCGGCCCCGGCCGTGGGTACGCTCCCACGGACCGGATGCCCGTCGATGGGAGGCCCTCGTGCTGATGGCGTTGCTGCTCGACCTCGCCAACATCGTCGGCGGTTTCCTGCTCGCCGTCGCGCTGCTCGGGTCGCTGCCGCGCGTCGGTGACGACCTGCGCCGCCTCGCCGGCCGGGTCGCCCCGTTCGCCTGGGTGGTCGGCGTCGTCGCGCTGGTCACCGGCGGCTACTGGCTGATCGTGCACCTGGTGTCCGGGCCGCGGGTGTTCCACTTCGAGGTGGTGGGGATCCTGGTCGGCCTCGCCCTGCTCTGGGACCGGCTGACCGGACGCCCGGCGCCCCGCGACCAGGGGTCGGACGGGGCGACCGGGCTGCGGCTGCTGCTCGCCATCTTCGGCGTGATCGCGATCGTCGTCGGCATCCAGGGCCTCTTCACCCCCGACGGCTGACCGCCGCGGCCGGGGTCGACGCGTGCCGTCGACCCCGGCCGGTCCGGGTCAGCGCTGGGCGGCGACCACGGTGGGGGCGGGCCAGCTGCCGGTGAAGACCTGGGCGGGCGTCGCGCTGCGGGCGGCGAAGCCGAACAGCGAGTCGACCCGGGCGGCCTCGGCGGAAGCCGGGTACGGGTTGGTGCAGCTGGTGCCGGCGCTGCCGCCGGACATCAGGATGGCGCAGTTGCCGTTGTAGTTGTCGGCCAGGCCGAGGATGTGGCCGATCTCGTGCGTCATGATCCGCAGCGGCGAGTACTGCTGGGCCTGGTAGTAGTCGATGACCACCCGGCCGTTGCCGAGGCTGGTGCGCTGCGCGTACGAGCCGCCGCCGTAGGTGTAGGAGATCACCAGGTTCGAGCCGCACTGGGCCATGTTGATGTTGTTGGTGTAGTTGTTCCAGATCGAGGCGGCCTGCACGGCGTACGTGGCGAACGGCCCCGCCTGGCTGGTGTTGTAGCAGACGTTGCGCAGCGCGGCGGAGGCCGGCGCCGGGTCGACGGCGACGGCGCCGAGGGCGGAGAGCGTCACGGCCGCGAGGGTGGCCAGCAGTCGGGACAGCTTCGGTTTGCGCATGGTTCGCACTCCTTCGGGGTGGGATGAGCGGGAACGCACACAGCCTATATATGTACATGTATCTATCTCAACCCTTGTGGTGCCCCGTGCTGTCACAGCCGCCCGATAGGGTGCCGGAGAGTCCTGGGGGAGGGGAGCGCGGATGCTGGAGGTGCCACCCTCGGTCGAGGCCGAGCGGGTCATCACCGCCGTCCTCGCCGACCTGCGCTCCGGCGGCCACCGGGGCGTGGTCGTCGACTCCCCGCCCGGCGCCGGCAAGTCGACCCTGGTGGTCCGCGCCGCCGTCGAGCTGGCCGCCGCCGGCGAGCCGCTGATCATCGTCGCGCAGACCAACGAGCAGGTCGACGACCTCATCGACCGGCTCGCCCGCAAGGCCCCCGAGCTGCGCATCGGCCGCCTCTCCGCCACCGACTACCGGCCGACCGACCGGGTCACCGGGCACGCCGGCGTCCGGGTCGCCGCGAAGGTCACCGACCTCGGCGGTCCGGCCGTCATCATCGGTACGGCCGCCAAGTGGGCCACCGTCACCGACGGCAGCTGGCCCTGGGCGATCGTCGACGAGGCGTACCAGATGCGCTCCGACGCCCTGCTGCGGGTGGCCGCGCGCTTCGAGCGGGCGCTCTTCGTCGGCGATCCCGGCCAGCTCGACCCGTTCTCCACCGTCGAGACCGCCCGCTGGACCGGGCTCACCTGGGATCCGATGCAGTCGGCCGTCGCCACCCTGCTGCGGCACAACCCCGACCTGCCCGTGCACCGGCTGCCCGTGTCCTGGCGGCTGCCCGCCAGCGCCGCTCCCGTGGTGGCCGCCGCGTTCTACCCGTTCACCGGCTTCCGCGCCGGCACCGGCCCCGCCGACCGGGCACTCACCCTCACCGAGCCCGGCCCCGGTGACCCACTCGACCGGACCGTCGAGGTGGCCGCGCGGACCGGCTGGGGGCTGCACGAACTACCCGCCCGGCACACCCTGCGTACCGACGGCGAGGCCGCCGCGGCCTGCGCGGAGCTGGCGCTACGGGTGCTGCGGCGCGGCGCGGTCGCCGTCTCCGAACAGACCCCCGGCGGCGCGCCGGTCACCGCCGACCGGATCGCCGTCGGCGCCGCGCACCGCGACCAGGCCGCGGCCATCCGGGCCCGGCTCGGCGCGACCGGCGCGGGCATCACCGTCGACACCGCCAACCGCCTGCAAGGCCGGGAGTACGACGTGACGATCGTGCTGCACCCGCTCTCCGGCCGGCGCGACGCCACCGCCTTCCACCTGGAGTCGGGGCGGCTCTGCGTGCTCGCCTCCCGGCACCGGCACGCCTGTCTCGTGGTGGCCCGGGCGGGGATTCCCGAGCTGCTGGACGCGCACCCGTCGACCGAGCGGGTGCACCTGGACGTGCCGGTGAAGTTCCCGGACGGCTGGGAGGCCCACCAGACGATGCTGGCCCACCTCGGCGCTGCCCGCTGACCGCCGCCGGCTAACCGCGCAGCAGCTGGTATGCGAACGCGCCCGCCTGCACGCCGATGTAGTTGCCGACCAGGAGCAGCAGCACCGGGGCGTACCCGGCCGCGCCGCGCCAGCGGCCCGACTCGCGGGCCGCGCGGGCCAGGTCACGGGCGAGCACCGCGGAACGCACCCAGCAGAGGGCGATCGCGAGCAGCGTGGTGAGCGTGACCGCGTCGCTGATGGTGGCGAGCAGGTCGGGGAAGCCGTAGCGGGCCGGGTCGCGGCCGGCCTCGACGAACAGGTGCTCGCCCATCCGGAAGCCGAGCGCGGTGCCGAGGATCGCGCCCAGCGCGGAGAACTCGCCGACGTGGGTGAGGAAACCCCGGGTCGACGGCAGCGTCACCGGCAGCATCAGGACCGTGGTGAGCTGGGTCAGCGTCGACACCGCCAGGAAGACCACGACGGCCGCGACCGCCGCGACGACGACCCGCCACGGGTTCGGGATCAGCGCCGGGTCAGCGATGTAGCGGGCGGCGAGGTGCCCGCCCAGCACCACCAGCGCCATGAGGACGGCCATGACGGGCGCGACCGGACTGGACCGGAAGTCGGGCGTGGGAGTGGCTGCGGGCGCCGGCGGCTCGGCGGACGGGCGGAGCTCGGTGGGTCGCTGACGCTTCTTGCGGGCCACCGGGTCAGGGTAGTGACGCCCGGCAAGCGCCTGGTGACCGAGTCAGGCGGGGTTGGGGGCCCAGGTGAGGATGTCGAGCAGGCGGACGTCGGACAGCTTCTGCGCCGCCTCGCGGACGAGTGCGTTGTCATGCTCGCTCGCGGCCGAGCGCAGCTGCGCCAACCCGTCCTGTGATCGCAGCAGGTCCTGCCGGATGGCGGCCCAGTAGGCCCGCCGACGTGGCCTGTCGAGGCATCCGGCGGCCGTCAGCGTCTGTGCCGCCTCCTTGGCCGCCCGCCGGTACCGCTTGCGTACCGCGCTGTCGAGGATCGGGAACAGGCCGGGACGGGTCAGGTGCAGGCACTTGCTGATCTTGCCGAGTCCCAGACCGGGGCGGCGGTTGTGGATGAAGTGTCGGTGCAGCCGCAGTGCCTCGTCGTAGAGGTCGTTCTCGACCTGTGGGTCGGCGTCGCGCAGGTGAGCGGTTGCGGGGACCGCCGCCCACGGTGCCGTGTTGCTGAGGCTGAGCAGGTGATGCGCTTCCTCGTGGCTGATGCGGCTGCCCATCCACGGCGATCGGGTCACCTTGATCACCGTTGGCGTCAGGGTGGCCCGGGGAGCCGGCAGGAGGTCGTAGGCGCGCACGGTGCCGGCGCTGGTGTCGCAGTAGGCGGCGAGGATGCCGAGGGGATCTGCCACGGGCTCCGCGGCGACCTGGATGGAGAACACCACCACCTCCGAGAACGAGTGTTGTCCATGCAGGAGTGAAGGGTGGCCATGGATACCGGACGGCCACAACCTCCCGTCGGAGGCTCCGCTGCGGCACACGGTCCAGCGCGACGGCCCGACCGAGCCGACGCGCCTCCGTCGTTGGGTCCGTTCCGGGCGCAAGCTTCTCGCCGGGGCCGTGCGCGGCACACAGATTCACTAGCATCACCGCTTCCCGATCAGCCGGCAGCTCATCCGAGCGGCGCCGGGGACGCCTCCGAGGAGACCGTATGCAGGCGGAGGTTCCAGGCCACCACCAGTTCACCCGGCTGATGAAGGGGCCGTACGGCCCGGCGGTCGTCGAGGCCAATCGGGCCTACCTCGACGTCGCAGTGCCGGACCCGGCCGGCACCGAGCGCGACTACTGGACGTTGTCCTGCCTGCCCAGCACCACCAGGGATCCGCAGCGGCTGTCCGCCGTCACCATGCGGACGATGGAGACCTTCGTCCTGCACACGCCGCTCGGCGAGGCGGCCGTCGGGGTGGCGGAGGGCTACCTGATAGTGCGGCGCTCCGTGCTCAGGCAACACTGGCCCACCGCCCGCGCGTTCCAACGGGACTTCCCCGGCCTGACCGAGGAGGACTGCGACTACCGGGACGCCCGCCCGGACCAGGTCCGGGTCAACGGGACCCACGACCAGTTGGTCGCCGCGCTGCGCGACGACCGCTTCGCGCAGGCGGTGCGCGACCTCACCTCGCACCTGCTGAAGGCGAGGCGGACCCGGGTCCTCGGTCACAACCGGCTACTGGTCGACGAGGTGCTCGACCGCGACTCCCGGCCAGGGGAATGGATCTACCCGGTCAACGAGAAGGACGCCAACTGGGGCTACGAGCACGGAGTGCTGGAGACCTTCGCCGGCTTCACCGGCGGGGAGATCGTCGACTGGCACATCGCCACCTGCTTCCACCAGATCCGGGCCGGCGACCGGCTCTGGGCCTATGCCGCCCTGCCGTACCAGCGGATCGTCGGGGTCGGCGTGGTCTGGACCGACCCATTCCTGTGGAGTGACGGGACCACCTCCGAGCGACGCATCATGATCAAGTGGGACGGGGCGCTCACCGAGTTCCTGCTGTCGCACGAGGTGGCGGGTGCGGAGGTGCTGGAGACCAAGGTGCAGACCGTCCGCGCGCTCAAGACGACCGAATCCGACCGGCTGGCCGTCGCGCTGGCCAAGGAGTCGGCTCCTGCCGGGCAGGGCATGACCGAGGGGCGGCGGTACCGGCTCGCCCAGGTCACCGCGCGGCAGGGACAGGCCGACTTCCGCCGCCGACTGATGGACGCGTACGACGGCGCGTGTGCGATCAGCGGCTGTGACGTGCCCGCAGTGCTCCAGGCGGCACACATCGACCCCTACGACGGGCCGTCGACGAACCGGGTCACCAACGGGCTGCTGCTCCGGGCCGACCTGCACAACCTCTTCGACGAGGGCCTGCTCTGGATCGACGACGCCTACCGGGTGCGGGTGGCGACGGACCTCGACCACTATCAGGACTTCGACGGGCGCAAGGTGCGGCCCACGGTCGATCCACGGCACGCGCCGGATCGGCAGGCGTTGCGCCGGCACCGCCAGGAGTGGGGGATCGAGTGACTTCCCGGTCCCGGCGGGAACATGCCGACTGAACTGATCGAGGTCGATGATCCGTACCCCTGGTCGTGCGGACGACGGAGCTGGTGGGCTGCCCTCGCGGTACCGACGACTGGCTGGGCCCGGTGGGGGTACGCGACGTGGTGCTGCGCTGGCTGCGGCTGGTCGCGGCCGACGCGGAGCTGGCCCCGTACCTGCGCGGGATCGACCGGCCCCGGCTCGCCGGCCAGCTCGCGGCGCAGCTGACCGTGGCGCTGGGTGGGCCGGCGGGCGGCAACCGGCCGCAGGGCGGCGCGTGGCGTCGGCTGGGCCTGTCGCAGGAGCAGCACTGGCGGGTGCTGGACTACCTGGCCGCCGCGCTGTGGGCGCTGGACCTGCCGGTGCAGACGATCGTGGCGGCGCAGCGGGTGATGGCCGGGCCGGGTCAGTCGCCCGGCGGGGTGTAGACGGTGCGTTCCCGGGTGGCGGCGTCAACCTCGGCCGGGCTCAGCAGCGGGGTGACCTGCACCCGCAGGCCGCCGGCCGCCCCGATGGCGATGGCCAGCGCGGCGGCGGTGCGGTGGTCGGGCAGCTCGCAGACGACGTACGTGTCCTCCTCGCCGAAGGCGAAGTAGGCCGCCTCGACCCGGCCGCCGGCGTTCTCGACGAGCGCGCGGACCACCTCGACGCGCTTCGTACCCCCGTCGCGGGCCAGGCCGGCGAGCCCGTCGACCGTGTAGGTCGATTTCAGCAGGAACGTACTAGCCATGCGCCGCGCATACCCGCTGGTGAGCGGGTTGAACGCGGGTCAGGCCCAGGGGTCGCCGTACTCGCGGACGCCGTCGACGTCGAGGGTGACGTGGTCGTTGCCGGTCCACGATCCGGTGGCGGCCCGCCAGCTCGGGTCGTCCCGCTCGTCGATCGCCGCCCAGCTGCTGCGGTGCAGTCGGAGCTGGATCGGGCCGGAGGACGCGCCGGGGGCCAGCACGCCGGTGGTGAAGGCCAGCTCCAGCCAGCCGGGCACCGGGGTGCCGGGGATCGGGTAGACGGTGGGCGTGGGGCCGGGCGTGGGGCCCGGCGGCGGGGCGGGGACCGGGAAGAACTGGAGGGTACGGCGGACGGCGGCGCAGCCCAGCGCCGCCCAGTCGCACTCGGCGACCAGCGAGGTGCTGCCGTCCTCCAGGCGTACGTGGTAGCGGACCCGGACCGTGGTGAGGTCCAGCGGGGTGGTGCCGGTGTTGACGACCTGGAGCACGAACTGGGCCTGGTTGTCGGTGGGGGACCAGTCCAGGTTGAGGTAGTCGACCTTCGCCCGGCCGTAGGCGGTGCGGACCGTGGTCACCGGCGAGTGGTCGGAGTAGCCGCTGGTCCCGTACGCCTGCACGGCGATCCGGTAGGTGGTGCCGGGCCCGAGGCCGGTCAGCGTGATGCCGGCGGTGTCGCTGCTGCCCAGGCCCCGGTAGGCGTTCGTGCCGATCGGTGACCCGATGTCGTAGCTGACCGGGTCGTGGACGGCCGGGTCGCGCCAGGTGGCCGGGGTCCAGCCGAGCACCAGCTCGTGCGGCCGGTTGCCGCGCACGACGGGCGCGCCGGGGGTGGTCAGCGCCGGGGTGTCGTCGGCGCGGGCCACCCCCACGGCGGCCAGGCTCAGCAGGACGGCGGTGGCGGTGCTCAGGGTGACGCGGCGGGCACGCATGGCCGCATGGTAGGGGCGGCGAACGAAGCTCATCAATGCAACGCCCATCCCTCGGGACCGCTGCCTGCCCGCCGGGTCAGCGCGTGTCGTCCAGCCGGGTCCGCTGCTGCGGGGTCAGCTCCAGCTCCACCGCGCCGAGGGCCTCGTCGAGCTGGGCCACCGACGAGAAGCCGACCAGCGGGATCGTCGGCACGTCCGCGCCGAGCAGCCACGCCAGCACCACCTGGTTGACCGTCGCCCCGGTCTCGGCCGCCACCGCGTGCAGCGCGGCCAGCCGGGCCGGGGTGCTCGGCACGTCGTACTCCGGGCCCAGCCGCTCCGGCCGGGCGTACGCCCCCTTCAGCAGCGGCCCGTACGCGACCAGGGTGAGCTGCGGCTCCGCCCGCAGGTAGCTGGCCAGGTCCGGGCCGACGAAGCCGACGTCACCGTCCGGGTCCAGCTCACCCGGCAGGTCCAGCCGCCGCGGCAGGTAGCTGCGGTGGTACTGGAGCACCTCGTACCCGGGCAGCCCGGCGTCGGCAGCGAGTTGCCGGGCCCGCTCCACCCGCCAGGCCCGGTGGTTGCTGGCGCCCAGCAGCCCGACGGTGCCCTCCGCGACCAGTTCCGCGAAGCCCTCCACGGTCTCCCGCAGCGGCACCGCCCGGTCCTCGATGTGGGCGTAGAGCAGGTCCAGCTTCGCCGTCCCGAGCCGCTCCCGGCTGCGCTCGGCCGACTCCCGGATCACCTTCGCCGACAGTCCCTCCGGGTTGTCCAGGTAGCCGGTGCCCGGGGCGAGTGGCCGGGCGCCGAGCTTGGTGGCGACGACCACCTCGTCGCCGATGCCCCGGCTGCGCCGCCAGCGGCCCAACAGCTCCTCGCTCTGCCCGCCCTGCCCGCCGTCGTGCCAGAACGCGTAGTTGTCCGAGGTGTCGACGAAGGTGCCGCCGGCCTCCACGTAGCGGTCCAGGATGGCGTACGAGGTGGCCTCGTCGGTGGCGCTGCCGAAGAGCATCGCGCCGAGGCCGAGCACGCTGACCTCGCGGCGGGTGGCCGGGTCGGTGCCGATGGTGCGGTATCGCATGGATTCCTCCCCCGTCGAAGTGACCCGACCACCCTCCACCCTGGAGTGCACTCGAGGTCAAGCGCTCACCAGGGCAGCACGCCGTACCCGCCGTCGGCGTCGGCCAGGTGGCCCCAGAGCTGCCCGCTCGGCCCGTCCGCCGGCAACGTCGCCAGGTGCACGCTCACCTGCGCCCCCTGCTCCGGGGTGAGGAAGCCGCTGTGCCCGTTCAGGTCGGTGGCGCAGTACCCGGGGTTCGCCGCGTTCACCTTGATCGGGGTGTCCCGCAGCTCCTTGGCGTACATCGCGGTGACCATGTTCAGCGCCGTCTTCGACGACGGGTACGGCACCGAGGTCAACGCGAAGTAGGGGCCGTCCGGGTCGGTCATCGCGGTGATCGAGCCGACCTCGCTGGAGACGTTCACGATCCGGGCGGCGGGTGCCCGGCGCAGCAGCGGCAGCAGCGCGTTGGTCACCGTGACCACCCCGAACACGTTGGTCTCGTACACCTCGCGCAGCGTGGCGAGGGTGGTCTCGCTGGGCAGCGCGCCGCCGTCCACCCGCAGGATGCCGGCGTTGTTGACCAGCACGTCCAGCCGGCCGTACTCCCGCTCGACCAGCTCGGCCGCGGCGGCGACCGACGCCTCGTCGGTCACGTCCAGCGGCACGAGGCGGGCGTCCACCCCGTCGCCGCGCAGCTTCTCGGTCGCCTCCCGGCCGCGTCCGGCGTCGCGCGCGCCGACCAGCACGGTCCAGCCGAGCGCGCCGAGCCGGCGGGCGGTGGCCAGGCCGATTCCCTTGTTGGCCCCGGTGATCAGGGCGATCGTCGTCGTCATGGCAGCGAGCCTGCCGCCGTCGCCGCACCGGCGGGAGAGACCCGATGAGGCTGGTACCGGCGGTACCACCCAGGTCACGGCACGATGCGGCAGGCTGGAGCGCATGGGGATCCCGCGTCGCGACGAACTGGCCGCCTTCCTCCGGGCCCGCCGCGCCCGGCTGCGCCCCGCCGAGGTCGGCCTCCCCGAGGGGGTACGCCGCCGCACGCCGGGCCTGCGCCGCCAGGAGGTCGCCCAGCTCGCCGGCATGTCGATCGACTACTACATCCGGCTGGAACAGGGCCGAGGGCCGCAGCCGTCGGCGCAGATCCTGAACGCGCTGGCCCGGGCGCTGATGCTCAGCCGCGACGAGCGGGTGTACCTGTTCCGGCTGGCCGCGGACGAGTGCCCGCCGGACGCCACCGGCCCGAGCCGGCAGGTCACCCCGGGGCTGCGGCACCTGCTGGACGCGCTGACCGAGAGCCCCGCGTACCTGGTCGACGCCGCGTACGAGGTGCTGGCCGGCAACCGGTTGGCCGCCTGGTTCGTCGGTGACCTGGCGACGCAGCCGGCCGGCGGGCGGAGCATGGTCCGCTGGATGTTCCGCCAGGACATCCCGGACGCGCACTGGGACGACCCGGAGATCCAGGTCTTCGCCCGCACCACCGTGGCTGACCTGCGGGCCGCCTACGGCCGTTACCCGGCCGACCCGGCGCTGGCCACCCTGGTCACCGAACTGCTCGGCACCTCGCCCCGGTTCGCGCGGCTCTGGGCCGAGCACGAGGTGGCCGAGCGCCGCCCCACCGTCAAGCGGATCGAGCACCCCGAGCTGGGGCCGCTGGAGTTCGAGTGCCGGGTGCTGCACGTGCCGGAGACCGACCAGCGGCTCATCGTCTATGTCGCCGAACCGGGCTCACCGACCCGGACGGTGTTCCGCCGGATCGGTGAGCGTACGGCCGCCGGTGGTCAGCCGGGGTAGACGGTGACCGTGGTGGTGCGGCCGTTCCAGGTGGCGGTCAGGGTGCCGAACCGGGACGGGTCCAGGTCGGCCGCCCCGGTGACCGGGAAGACCGCGCCGGGGCTGCCCGGCGGGACGTCGACGTACGCCGGGACGGTCACCCCGGGCAGGTCGATGGAGAGGGCGACGCGGGCGCCGTCCGGGCCGGCCACGTCACCGAGGCCGACCACGTGGTCGACCGTGCCGCCGATCCGGACGAACCCGGGACCGACCGCGAACGTCGACACCGGCACGGCCGCGACCGGCGCGCTGTCGCGGCTGGTGCCCAGGTAGGCACCGGGGTTGCCCTCATTGGGCACACCGTCGCCCCACACCGGGACGGTGAAGCTCGCCGTGGTCGCGCCCGCCGGCACGACCACCAGTGGCGGCACCGCCACCCGGACCCCGCCGTAGGAGCTGTTCGACCACAGGTCGACGTTGACGCCGCCGGCGGCGGCGGGCGCGGTCAGCTCCACCGTCCCGGTCACCGTCGCGCCCTCCAACACGACCCGCTGGTCGAAGCGCAGGTCCTTGACCCCCTGCACGGCCGGGTCGGGCGGCACCACGGTGACCTTGCCGGCCGGCACGTACCCCTGCCCGGGTGCGCTCGCGGAGACGGTGATCGAGGTGGGCCCGCTCACCCCGGCGGTGAACCGCGCCGGGAAGGTGAAGCTGGAGCGCCCCTCCGGCACCACCAGGTAGCTGCCCACGAAGTCGGTGTAGACGACGTCGGAGACCGAGAGCCAGAGCCAGAGCCCGCCGGCCGGGGCGGGCGCGCTCAGGTGGATCGTCTGGTTGGCGAGCTGCCCGGCGGTGATGGTCGACGGGCTGACGCTGCCCCCACGGACCACCGGCGGGGTGCTGGTGGTCGGCGGTGGCGTCGGGCTGGGGCTGGTGGTGGGGCTGCTGGTCGGGCGGGGACTCGCCGTCGGGGTGGGACTGGCGGTCACCGTCGGGCGGGGGGTGGGCTTGCCGGGACGGCCGTCGGGGGCGGCACCGGCCCCGACGGGGGCCAGGGCGAGCAGCGCCACCGCGACAGCGGCGGCGCCCAAGGGTCTGAACAGAGTGGACGGTCGCATTCCGATACCCCGTTTCGTGCGGAAGGGAGACCAGTCGAGCCAACCTGCCCGCCCGTCCGCTCGCCAGTCCGGCACCGGGTCCGTAGCAGTCTCGTAAGGAACGGGCCCCGGAGGATCCTCCGGGGCCCGCTGGTCGGTGCCGGTCAGCCCGGCACGTAGTCGAAGGTGTCCGGGTTGGGGCCCTGCCGGCCGGCCTCGGCCTTGTTCAGGCCGTCGATCCGGCCCATCGTGGCGTCGTCCAGCTCGAAGTCGAAGATCCGGAAGTTCTCCTCGATCCGCTTCGGGGTGGTCGACTTCGGGAAGACGATGTCGCCGCGCTGCACGTGCCAGCGCAGCACCACCTGCGCCACCGTCCGGTCCAGCCGCTCGGCGATCTCCACCAGGGTCGGGTCGTCGAGCACCTTGCCCTGGGCGATCGGCGACCACGCCTCGGTGACGATGCCGTGCGCCTTGCCGTACGCGCGCACCTCCTCGTTGCCGAAGTACGGGTGCACCTCGATCTGGTTCACCGCCGGCACCACGTCCGCCTCGGCGGCCAGCCGCTCCAGGTGCGCCACCTGGAAGTTGGAGACGCCGATCGACTTCGCCCGGCCGTCGCGCTTGAACTCCTCCAGCACCTGCCACGTCGAGACGAAGTCGCCGTCGTAGAGGGTCGGCAGCGGCCAGTGGATCAGGAACAGGTCGAGGTAGTCGAACTTCAACGCCTGCAACGTCTGCTCGAACGCCTTGCGGGCGTCGTCCGGGCGGTGGAAGCCGTTGTTGAGCTTGCTGGTGACGAAGACGTCGCCCCGGTCCAGCCCGGAGGCGCGGATCCCCTGCCCGACCTCGGCCTCGTTGCCGTACATCTGGGCGGTGTCGATGTGCCGGTAGCCCACCTCCAGGGCCTTGCCGACGGCCTGGGCGGTCTCCTTCGGCTCGATCTGGAAGACCCCGAAACCGAGCTGCGGGATGGTGTTGCCGTCGTTGAGCGAGATGTCGGGAACGGTGTTCGCGGCCATGAAGAGCCTCATCTCCCATTCGTCGGGGGTCGCCCGGGGCGCGTCACGCGCTCGGCCCGGGCCGTGCCATCCCGGATCTCTACCCGTTCGGGCCGGATCCTCACGGTGGGTGGCCGGTGATCTGCGCCAACCCGCCGGGCGGCCTGCGCCAGCCTGCCGGGGCGGCCGGCGGGGAGGGCACCCACTCCGGCCGCCCGTACGGTCAGCCCCAGATCGCCCGCGCCCACTCCGGGTGGTCCACGAACGGGTTGCGGTTACCCTGCCAGCGCTCGTAGATGCGCTGGTTGCGGCGCTGCTCGAAGGCGTCCGGCGGGTCCAGCTCGTTCCAGGCCAGCAGCTTGCTGATCCGGCCCAGATAGGGCGCGGTGCCGTTGGTGACCGAATCGTTCGGCTCCAGGTTCGGCCAGCCGTCGTCGCCCTCGTACCGGATGGCCATGTAGAGGATCATGCGGGCCACGTCGCCCTTGACCGCGTTGCGCGGCTCGAACGAGTCGGCGTCGGTGTAACAGCCGGGCGCCTCGGCGACCGCGCTGCCGCCCGAGTCGAAGTCCTTGTTGCCGCGCAGCGAGTTGACCGACACGTCCTCCGGACGCAGGTGGTGCACGTCGGTGCCAGGGCCGTTGGCGGTGCCGAAGTCACCGTGCGACTTGGCCCAGACGTGCTCCCGGTTCCAGTCGTCGACACCGCCGCCGTTGCTGGTCTTGCTCTGCGAGCGGCCGGTGTAGAGCAGGATCACGTTGGCCGGGTTCGCCGGATCCTGGTCGGTGTCCTTGAGCGCCTCCCACACCTGGTCGTACGTCAGCACGGTCTGCACCCTGATGATGGCGTGCAGCGAGCTGCGCAGCGCCGGCCCGGTCCTGCCCACCGCGCTCGCATAGTACGTCGAGTCGTACGGGCCGCCGGTCGGCGAGACCGTCGGGGAGGCGGTCGGGGAGGCCGTCGGCGACGGGGTGCTGCCGCCACCGAACGTCATCGCGGTCGGGCTCTTCAACCCGCCGTGGCTGAAGTACGCGGTCAGCGTGCCCGTCGCGGTGATCTGCCTGCCGCGCAGCGACGGGTTGGTCAGCAGCCCGAAGTCCGCCCGCCAGGCGGTGGTGACCTGGACGTAGAGCATCCGGGCGGTGCTGGTCTCGGTGGCCGTGTCGGCGATCGCGATCGCGGTGTCGGCGGTGTAGTTGGCGGTGAGCACGGTGGTCGTCGAGGTGGGTTGACCGATGACGTACCCGGTGACGGCCGCGGTCCGGCCGTCCTGGGCGGCGAGGGCCTGCGCCACCGTCAGGGTGGTGGCCGCCGATGCCGGACCGGTCACCACCACGGGTGTCACGACGGTGACGGCCAGCACGACGGCCGCGATCAGCCGCCCGGGTCGCGAGCGGATCACGCTCTTCATATTCATGACCGGCGATGTTAGTCGGCGCGGGGTGAACTGCGGGAGATCACCGGGGCAACTTTTCGTCCTGCCCGGCCTCGAAGAGCACCGGCCAGGGCCGGGCGGCCGGCGCGAGGGGTACCGGCGGGCCGGGTTCCGCCGCCGGGCCGAGCACCTCGGCCGCGAGCTGCCCGAACATCGGCGCGGCCGGGTGCGCCGCCCGGGCCGGCCAGGCCGCCGACGTACGCCGGAACAGCGGCGCGCCGACGATCGGCCGCCACGCGATCCGCGGCTCCCGGCGGGCCGTCGCCTCCGGCTCGATCGCCACCGACCCACCGGCCAGGACCAGACCGAACAGGAACTCCGGGTTGCGGGCGGCGCGGATCCGGTCCGGGTGGAAGCCGTGCTCCCGGCAGACCGCCAGCACGTGGTCGTGCCAGCCCGGCGCGGTGGCCCGGGGCGCGGTGACCAGGTCCAGTCCGGCCAGGTCGGCCAGCGCCACCTGGCGGGCCCGGGCCGGCGGCGCGTCGCGCGGCAGCAGCACCCCCACCGGCACGTCCACGGTGGGGCCCAGGCGCAGCCCCGACCCGGTCACCGGCTGGTGCAGCAGGCCCACGTCGAGCTGCCCCTCGGCGAGCATCCGCACCTGCTCGCCGCTGGTCAGCTCGTGCAGGTCCACGTCGAGGCCGGGCGCGCGGGCGGCCAGCCCGTCGAGCAACGCGCGCAGCGTCACCGCCGGGGTCTCCGGGGGTACGCCGGCCCGCAGCACCCCCAGCGCGCCGCGGCGTACCTGGTCGATCAGGTTGCGCAGCCGCCGTTCGCCGGCCAGCAGCTCGTCGGCCTCACCGAGCAGCAGCTCACCGGCGGTGGTGAGTCGCACCCGCCGCTGCGACCGGTCGAACAGGACGACGTCCAGCTCCCGCTCCAGGCGCTGGATCGACTGGCTCAACGGCGGCTGGGCCATCCCCAGCGCCTCGGCGGCCCGACCGAAGTGCAGCTCGCGGGCGACCACCACGAAGTGCCGCAGGTGTCGCAGCAGGTCCACCTCCCGCACCCTACGCGGGCCGGTGGCTAGCGTGGCGGGGTGGACGTGGCGCAGCGGATCGCGGAGATTTTCGGGCGGGTTGGGGTCGACGGCTGCCTGCACGTGACGGACGTGGACGCGCCGCGGCGGGAGATCGCCGTACGCGCCGACGAGCAGATCGTCATCGCCTCCGTCTTCAAGATCTTGCTGGTGCTGGAGTTCGCCCGGCAGGCCGTCGCCGGCCAGCTCGACCCGACCGAACGGGTGCTGGTCCGGGCGGCGGACCGGCTCGGCGGCTGGGGGGTGGCCGGCTGCGCCGACGACGTCGAGATCTCCCTGCGCGACCTGGCGTACTTCACCATGTCGGTCAGCGACAACACCGCCGCCGACCTGCTGCTGCGCCGGGTCGGCCCGGACGTGCCGCCGATGCTCGCCGCCGAGCTGGGCCTGGCGCGTACCCGGATCCGCGGCGGGCCCCGGGAGCTGGTCGAGCTGATGCTCGCCGACGTGGGCGCCCGCGACGAGGCGGAATTCGCCCGGGTGTTCCCCACGGTGAGCGCCGACCGGGTGCGGGCCATGCGGGTCTTCGACCCGGCGCACACCACCTCCAGCACCGCCCGCGAGCTCACCCGGCTGCTGGAGCTGATCTGGCGGGACGAGGCCGGCCCGCCGGCCGCCTGCGCGATGGTCCGCGACCTGATGGCCCGGCAGCTGTTCTGGACCCGGCTGGCCGCGGGTTTCCCGCCCGGCGTCCGGGTCGCGGGCAAGACCGGCAACCTGCCCGGCCTGCACCTGGAGGCCGGCGTGGCCGAGTACCCCGACGGCGGCCGGTACGCCGTCCTCGTGCACGCCCGCACCCGCCGGCTCAGCGTGCGCCGGATCGACGTCGACCTGGCGATGGGGGAGGCGGCCCGGGTCGCGGTCGAGGCGCTGCGCTGAGTTTCCCGCCGTCCGTCGCCCGGCGCACCCGGTTCGATCTGCGGTGATATCCGGTCGCATATCGACCGTGCCGTCAGCCGATCTTGGACAGTGGCGGCCGTGCGGTGATGGGCTGGGCGCACCGATCACCGAACCGCAACGGGGAGGAACCACCATGCCCGCAGACCGCCCGTACGACCGCCGCCGCCTGCTCCGCGACGCCGCGGTGGGCGCCGCCGCCGTCTCCACCGCCGGTCTCGCCACCGGCGTGCCCGCGCGGGCCGCCGCCCCCGCCCCCGCCGGCGCGCCGATCACCGCCGCCCGGGCCCGCCGCTCCGGCGCGGTCAGCTTCCGCTGGTGGGGTACGGCCGGCTGGCGGATCGACATCGGCGACCGGACCGTGCTGGTCGACCCGTACCTGAGCCGCTACGACACCGGCCTGTTCACCGGGCGCTTCAACCCGGACACCCCGTTGACCGTGGACGCCGCGCGGATCGACCCGCTCGTGGACCGGGCCGAGAACATCCTGGTCACGCACACCCACTGGGACCACTTCAACGACGTGCCGCACATCGCGGTCCGCACCGGCGCGCGGGTCGTCGGCACCCTCACCGCCTACCACCTGGGGCTCGCGTACGGGCTGCCGGCCGGAAGGCTCGCCCCGGTCAAGGGCGGCGAGGTGCTGGACTTCGGCGACTACACCGTCGAGGTGGTCAGCTCGCTGCACAGCCGCAACGGCTCCTGGTCGCTGGCCTTCCCCGGGGTACGGGTCAGCCCGCCGCCCCGCCCGGAGAAGATCTCCGACCTGCCCGAGGGCGACACCCTGGCGTACCAGATCCGGGTCGCCGGCGGCCCGTCGGTGTTCTTCACGGGGGCCAGCGACCTCAACGAGCGCAACCTGACCGGCCTGACCCCCGACGTGGCGATGGTCGCCTCCGCCGCCACCACCTCCACCGCTGACTACGTGCCCCGGCTGATGGCGGCGCTCGACCACCCGAAGATCGTGGTGCCGGTGCACTGGGACAACTTCGAGACCCCGCTGACCAACCCGCCGACGGTGGCGGCGAGCGACCGCGAGCGCCTCGACGACCTGATCGCGGCCGTGCGCAAGGCGTCGCCGCGCAGCCGCGTGCTGCTGCCCGAATACCACACCGCGTACCACTTCTGAGCCCAGCGGCGGCGGGGCCCGGCCGGGCCCCGCCGCTCAGTCGGCGGTCAGGTCGCGCAGCGCCAGCACCGACTTCCAGTTCCGGGTCGTCGCCACCACGCCCAGGCGCTTCTCCAGGTACGCGTTGGTGAACTTCGTCCGCCCGTACCCGCCGTCGGGGAAGTGTAGGTGCACCTCCCGGCCGGTCACCTCGTACTCGACGTGCTCGCCGGCCGGCACGGTCAGCTCCTTGACCCTGG
Organism: Micromonospora auratinigra; assembly: GCF_900089595.1. Classification (GTDB taxonomy): domain Bacteria; phylum Actinomycetota; class Actinomycetes; order Mycobacteriales; family Micromonosporaceae; genus Micromonospora; species Micromonospora auratinigra. Next base: position 6,149,410 of record NZ_LT594323.1, read on the forward strand.
CGGCGGTGGGCGCGGCCGACAGGAAGGCCACCAGCACCCGGGTCGGGTCGTCCTGCCGTCCGGCGTACGGGCTCGCGTCGGCGACGGCCGCCAGCTCCCCGCCGCTGCGGACCAGCACCGGCACCCGCAGCCCCACCTCGTCGGCGAGCTTCTCCGCGATGCCCTCGGCCAGGGTGCTGTCCTTCGTGGGCGGGCTGCTGAACACCACGTTGCCGCTCTGCAGGTACGTCGTGACGTCCTCGTGGCCCAGCTCGGTGACGAGCCGGCGCAGGTCGGCCATCGCCAGCCGGGTGCCGCCGACGTTGACACCCCGCAGCAGGGCGGCGTAGCGGGCCATCCCGGCCTCCTCGTCTCAGCGTTCCTTCGCCCACCCTAGGCGGCCGAGCGGCAGGGATAGCTTGGCAGCGCCTACAAACTTGATGTCGTAAACGGTTCTGGCTCAGGGAGGGTGCGGGCTCGCGGAGGGCGCGGCCAAGGGGACGGTGCCGGTCACGCGAGCGGCTCGGGCCGAATCGTTGACGTCATCACGTTTGCAGGTATCGCGGAGCGCTCCCCACCGCCGTCGTGCCGGCGCAGCGGACCATGCCCACCGCCCACCGCCCACCGCCCACCGCCCCGCCGGCCCGCCGCCGGCCCGCCGTCAGCCCGCCGCTGGCCCGCCGTGTCCGGCCCGTCCGGCGACGGACCGGCGGCAGTGTGGGCCGGTGTTACAGTCTGCGCGGCCCGGCGGAGCTGTTCGGGGGGAGGCGACCACCTTGGCCACGTTCCGTGACACGCTGTCGCAACTGCTGAAGGCCCGGATCCCGGTGCTGCTCGTCGAGTCGTACGAGGAGCAGCGGGTGATCGCCGAGATCGCCGCGGTGGCGCAGGACGCGTTCCGGGTGCGTACCCCGCGCCGGTTGTGGGTCTGGACCGCGACCCGGGGCCTGACCGCGCCGGACGGCGGCGCCCGACAGGGCACCACCTCCGCCACGGCCGCGCTGGACGCGGCGCAGCGGATCGACGAGCCGGCCGTGGTCGTCCTCGCCGACCTGCATCCCGAGCTGGGCGCGGGTGGCCGTCCCGCCGACCCCGGGGTGGTCCGCCGGCTGCGTGACCTGGCCGCCGCCTTCCGCACTGGCCCGGTGCCGCGCACCCTGGTCCTGGTCTCCCCGGTGGCGCACCTGCCGGTGGAGCTGGCCAAGGACGTCACCGTGGTCGACTTCCCGCTGCCCGACGAGGGCGAGATCCGCGCCGTGCTGGACGCGATGATCGGGGCCAACGCGGGCACCGGCCGGATCCGCATCGACCTGGACGAGCGGGGCCGGGAACGGCTGGCCAAGGCGGCGCTCGGGCTGACCCTGCACGAGGCGGAGAACGCCTTCGCCCGGGCGATGGTGGACGACGGGGTGCTCGACGCCGCCGACCTGCGGGTGGTGCACGAGGAGAAGCGGCAGGCGGTCCGCCGCTCCGGGCTGCTGGAGTTCGTGGAGGACAGCGTCGCCCTCGGTGACGTCGGTGGCCTGGAGAACCTCAAGCGGTGGCTGGCCAAACGCGACGGCTCGTGGCTCGCCGAGGCCGCCGCGTACGGGTTGCCCACGCCCCGGGGCGTGCTCATCACCGGCGTGCCGGGCTGCGGCAAGTCGCTGACCGCCAAGGCGGTCGCCGCCGCCTGGGCGCTGCCGCTGCTGCGGCTGGACATCGGCAAGGTCTTCGCCGGCCTGGTCGGCTCCAGCGAGCAGAACATGCGCGCCGCGATCCGGACCGCCGAGGCGGTCGCCCCCTGCGTGCTCTGGCTCGACGAGATCGAGAAGGGCTTCGCCGGTGGCACCGGCGACTCCGGCACCTCGGCCCGGGTGTTCGGCTCCTTCCTCACCTGGATGCAGGAGAAGACCCGGCCGGTGTTCGTCATCGCGACCGCCAACGACTTCGCCGGCCTGCCGCCGGAGCTGCTGCGCAAGGGACGCTTCGACGAGATCTTCTTCGTGGACCTGCCGACCCGCGCCGAACGGGCCGCCATCTGGCGGCTGCACGTGCAGCGGCGGCTGCGCCACCCGGCCGTGGCGGGCGGCCTCGCCGTCGACCACGCCCTGCTCACCGAGCTGACCGAGCTCAGCGACGGCTACTCCGGCGCGGAGATCGAGCAGGCCGTGGTGGGTGGGCTCTTCGACGCGTACGCCGAACGCCGGCCGTTGCGCCGCGACGACCTGTTGCGGGCACTGGTCAACATGGTCCCGTTGAGCGTCACCCAGGCCGAGCGGCTGGACGCCGTGCGGGCCTGGGCCGAGAAGCGGGCGGTCGCCGCGACCGCCGCCGAGGACTGGGACCTCGACAACCGCTCCGCGGCGGCCGGCCGTGCGGGTGGCCCGCACGGCGGCCGCCCCGTGGAGTTCTGACCCGCCCACCGACCGACCGAGGAGCCCGCTCGGATGAGCATCTCTCTGATCCTGCTGCCCCTGGCGGTGGCCTCCGTGGCCGCCGCGCACGCGGCCACCGACCGCGACGACGAGGGCCGGACCGTCTGCCAGGTACGCACCCGGATGCGCGACGAGAACCTGCTCGCCGCCGCCCTGCGCGACACCGGCGCCACGGTCACCGCCGAGGCCGGCGCGCTGAGCGCCGACTGGGCCGGGGTACGCGCCGAGTTCCGGCGCGACGCCGACGAGATCTGGAGCGCGCACCTCACCGGGGACGTGGACGAGGCGCGGGCCACCGCGATCGTGCAGGCGGTCGACGCCGCGTACGGGCGGCAGGTGCAGCGCGCGGTCGTCGAGCGGCTGCGCGACCGGGCCCCGGTCGCCGGGCTGCGCCTGGAGTCCGAGCAGGTCGCCGAGGACACCTCGGTCCGTCTGGTCTTCGCGGTCGAGGGGCGCAGCGCGTGACCGGCCGGCCTCGGGTCGAGGTGACCGTGCACCCGGACGGTTCGGTCACCGCGCAGACCCACGACGTGCTCGGTGAGCGCTGCCTGGACTACGTGGCGGTGCTGGAGGACCTGCTGGCGGCGCGGGCGGTGGACAGCGCGTACACGGCCGACCTCACCCGCGCCGAGGCGACCGCCCGGCAGGAGGAGCACGATGTCGACCGCGCCTGACGGCGGCTGGCCCGGCTTCCCGGCGGGCCCGCCGCCGGGTGTCTGGGGCAAGGGCGACGCGGCCACCCCGGTCCCGTCCGGCCCCGGGCCGGCCGTCGACTGGAAGTGGCGGCTGCGGCACAGCTGGTGGCTGCTGCTGCCGCTGCTCGGGTGCAGCTGCCTGGGCGGGGCCGGCCTGCTCTACGTCGGGCTGCGGGCCCGCCGTCCGGCCTGGTGGATCCCCGGGGCCGCCTACCTGGTGCTCGGCTGGGCCGGCTTCCTGCTCGTCGACGGCAAGACCGGCACCACCAGCACCCGCGACAACATCGGGGTCAGCCTGTTCCTGGCCGCCACGTTCGCCTGTCTGCTGCACTCCGTGCTGGTCAACCCCGGCTGGCTGCGCTGGCGGGCCGGCTGGCGGCCCTGGTACCAGCAGCCGGCCGGCGCCGGTCTCGCGCCACCGCCGGTCGGCTGGCCGCCCCCGGCCGTCAGCGGCTTCCCGCCGGCCTACCCGGGCAGCCCCGTCGGGCCCGGCCCGGGCTCGCCGATCGCGCCGGTCTCCGGGCCGGGATCGCCCTTCGCACCCACCGGGCCCGGCCACGGGCCGCCCGGCGGACTGGTGGCACCCGGCTACCCGACGGCCTCGACCTGGCCCGCCGCCGACCCGGCGACCGCGCCCTGGTCCGCCGCGGTGCCGCCGACCGCGCCGTGGCCGGCGGCCCCGGCCGACCCGCCGCGGCCGGGCACCGCGGCCCGGGGGGAGCCGACCCGGCCGTGGGTCGACCCGACCGCACCGGCGGCCACCCCCGCCGCGGCGACCACGGTGGACGTGAACACCGCCCCCGCCGGGCAGCTCGCCGGCCTGCCGGGCTTCGATGCGGCGCGGGCGCAGCGGGTGCTGGGCGAGCGGGAGCGGCGCGGTGGCTTCGGCAGCGTCGCCGAGTTCGTCGCCGCCGCCGACCTGGCCCCGCACGAGTACGCCCGACTGCGCGACATCCTGGTCTGCGTACCGCCGGCCGGGCCGGCCACACCTGGTCAGCCGCATGGACGCGTACTCGATTTCTGAGGCCGGCCCGGTCGGCCGGCCGGCGGGCCCGACGGAACTGGTGCGGGTGGCCCGGTTCCTGCCCGCCACCCGGGCCGAAGGGCCGGGGGAGCGCACCGCCGTCTGGGTGCAGGGCTGCGCGGTCCGCTGCCCCGGCTGCTTCAACCCGCAGCTGTGGACCTTCCGGGGCGGCACCGCGACCGCGCCGGCCGACCTGGTCCGGCAGGTCCTGGCCGCCGGCACCGAGGGGCTCACCCTGCTCGGCGGGGAGCCGTTCGACCAGGCCGCCGCGCTGGCCGAGGTGGCCGCCGGGGTACGCCGGGCCGGCCGCTCGGTGATGACCTTCACCGGGTACACCCGGGACGGTTTGCGCCGGGCCGTCGAGGCCGGCCGTAACGACGTCGCCCGGTTGCTGGCCGAGACCGACCTGCTGGTGGCCGGGCCGTTCCGGGCCGACCTGGTCGATCCGACGCGGCCCTGGGTGGGCTCCACCAACCAGGAGTTCGTGCTGCTCAACGACCGGTTCCCGGACCTGCTCGCCGGGCTGCACGGCACCCCGGACCGGCTGGAGGTGGTGGTCGACCCGGCCGGTCGGGTCGAGATCAACGGCTGGGCGGAGCTGGACGCGCTGGACGAGCTGCTCGCCGGGGTCGAGCTGCGCCCGGCCCGACCGGAGCGCGGCTGACCGCGCCGGGTCGCCGGGGCGGCGGCCGCCGACTACCGTCCTGCCCATGCGCGTGCACCCCCGATACCTCACCGGCCTGCTGCTCGCCGCCGCCGCTGTCCTCTGGTGGGCGGTCGGCATGGCGGTGCTGCAACCGTTGACCGAGCCGGCCGGCCCCTGGTCGGAGCTGCTGCCCGGCAACAACACCTACTGGGCCCGGGAGGTGCGCCTCACCGCGCTGGTCGGGGTCCTGCTCGGCCTGCTGCTCGCCGTCGGGGGCAGCCGCCGGGCGCTGCCGGTCGTCGGGCCGCTCGGCGTCGGCTGGCTCCTCGCCGACCTGTTGGTGGACCGCGCCGACCTGGAGGGCCGGCGGTACGTGGTGCCGCTCGCCGCCGCCGGCTGCCTGGCGCTGGCCGGGGCGGTGGCGCTGCTGCACCGGCTGCGCGCCGTCCCGCCGGCCGCCCCGCCGGCCCGCCGTACGCTGCTGGCGTCGGCCGTGCTCGCGGCGGTGCTGGCGGTGCTCGGCGCGGCCGTGGAGTCCCCCACCGACCGGGAGCCGCAGCTGCGCTGGGCGGGTCTCGGCACCGGCCTGCTGCTGTTCGCGCTCGCGCTGGCCGCCGCGCTGGCGGCCGCCCCGGCCCTGGACCGGTCCCGCCGCCGGTGGGCGGTGGCGATGGCGCTGGTCGGCGTGGCCGTGGTGACCGGCATCCGGCTGACCCCGAACGACGCGGCGTTGCCGGCCCTGCTGGCCGGGGGCGTCGTGCTGGTCACCGGGCTGGTCGCCCTCGCCGGCGCGCGGCCGGCGCAGACCCCGGCCGGGCGCTGGTATCCCCTGGTGGCCGTGCTGACGGCGGTCGGGCTGCCGCTGCTGCTGCTCGGTACGACGCTGGCGATGATGGTGCTGCCGCTCGGGCCGGCGCTGACCAGGATCAGCGGCAACATCGCGATCAGCGACGCCGACAGCGACGCCCCGGTGGTCCTCGCCGGGCTGGTCGCCGGGCTCGTCCTCGGGGCGCTGCTGGCCCGGTCCGTGCCGGATCCCGCTGCGGCCCGACCGGTGCCGACGGGTCAGGGTTTGCGGTAGAGGGGCAGGCCGAGGGCGGTGCGTACCGTGTCGGCCTGGGTGCCGCCGTCGTGCCCGGCGGCGGCCCGGATCTCCCGGGTCAGCGTCGCGGCGCTGCTCGCCTCGGCGGCGGCCCGCCAGTGCCGCAGCGCCACCTCGTTCTCCTTGACCAGCGCGTCGACCGGGGCCTGCGCCTTCGCCGGCCAGGTGGTGGCGCGCAGCTGCTCGGCGTGCGCGGCGCTGGTGCTGGCGACCCGGCCGGCCAGGGTGCGCAGCGTCCGCCACGGCTTGCCGGCCCGCATCGCCTCGCGCAGCTCGTCCAGCGCGGTGTTGTACGGCGCGACGATCGCCAGGTACCGCCCCTTCGCCTCCTTCGCGGTCAGCGGGGCGGACGCGGTCGGGGACGGGGGCTGCCAGACCGGCAGGGCGACCTGCTCGGTGCCCCCGCCGCAGCCGGCGAGGAACAGGACCAGGACCAGGGCCGGGGCGGTGGGCCAGCGACGCACGGGACTTCCGATCTGGCGAGGGGCGGATCACCGGCGAGTGTAGGGGTGATCCGGCGACCGTGCCGGCCGCGGCGATCATTCAGCGACCGGGAGGACCACCTCGTTACGGCGCAGGAACCACGGCTTCCACGGCGGGTCGAAGCGGGCGTAGCGGACGGCGCCCACCGGGCTGAACCCGGCGGCGGTGACCGCCCGACCCAGCGCGGTGGCCCGCTGCTCGAAGGCCCGGGTGGTCCACCGGCCGGAGAAGCGCGCCGCGGCGGCGAGCTGCTCGGGGATCTCCCGGGTGGTGATCCGGGGGTCCTCCGGGGTGGGCAGCGTCGCCGGGGTGTAGCCGGTCGGCATGACGAACCGCACCAGCCAGCAGCCGGGCCGGTCCCCCTCCTCCTGCACCACCGGGGCGGTCATCGCGATCCGTTCCGAGCCGGCCGGCTCCTGCACCACGGGAGCGGTCATCGCCAGCTCCCGCCGCGACCGGTTGGCGCCGCCCAGGTAGCGGGCCAGCGGCCGGAAGGCGTCGTTGACGGCGGCCTCGAAGGACCCGTCGACGCGGACCTCGGCGACCAGGTGGGCGGGGTAGCGGCGCAGCTCGAAGCCCGGGTGCCGGGCCACCACCCGGTACGGCTGCCGCTCGGTCATCGCACGCTCCCGCTCTCGGAGTCCCACCGGGAACGCTACCCGCCGGGACCGCCCCGGTCCGCCGGACGCGGGACCAGCCGCCAGTACTGCCGCTTGCGCTCGTCGCGGACCACCACCCCCAGCCGGGCCAGCTCGGCGCGCAACTCGTCGGCCTCGGTGCCCCGGCCGTGCTCGACGGCCCGCTGCCGGGCCCCCAGCAGCACGTCCGCGCCGCCCGTCAGCTCCGGCAGCCCCGGCACCCACCGCCGGTACGCCGCCCGATGCGGGTCCTGCGCGAGCCAGGGCCAGCCCTGGGCGGTGAACGCGGGGCGCAGCCGGCGCGCGTCGAGGTCCGACTTCTCCCGGGCCAGTTCCCGGCCGTCGGCGGCCAGCAGCACGAGCGCCTTGCCGTCCAGGAGCACGCCGGCCACCCCGGAACGGGCGACGACCCGGCGGTGACCGTCGCGGCGCAGCCGCACCTCGGTCGGGTCGACGGACACGTGCAGCCGTTCCCGGGTGCCCACGTACGCGGTCAGCAGCCCGACCACCGCCGCCACGCCGGCACCGGCCAGGTAGGCCCGCTGCCCGGGAAGCCGGGTGAGCAGCGCGAACCAGCCCTGGAACGGGAACCACGGCAGGTCGACCAGCCAGCCGGCCGCGGCGGTCAGCGCCGCGCCCAGTCCCGCCCCCAGAAGCGGGAACCCGGCCCACATCAGCACCAGCTCACCGGCTCCGCCGCTGACCTCGACGACGCCGGGCTCCCGTGCGGCCACGGTCAGGACACCTCGCGCCGCAGCGTCCGGACCAGTCCCGCGACCAGCGGTACGGCCAGCCAGACCAGCAACGACACCGCCAGGCGGCCCCACTGGGCGGCGGTGACGTGCGCCTCCAGCAGCGGCCCCAGGGTGATCGAGGTGTCCAGCCACTGCGCCGGCCGGTGCAGCGCCTTGATCATGGCGGAGAGGATGCTCCACACCGTCGGCAGCAGCAGGTACGTGACGATCGCCAGCGGGGTGTTCAGCAGCAGCAGGCCGAAGCCCGCGCCCATCAGCCCGTTCACCACCTGGAACAGGGCCGCGTACGGGACCAGGTGCCAGTCCAGGGTCCAGGCGCCGGCCCCGCCGGTGGCCCGGGCGGCGAGCGTCCCGGCGGCGGCGACGGCCAGGCTCACCAGCACCGAGGCCAGCGCGGCGAGCACCACGGCCGCCAGTTTGGCGGCGATCACCCGGGCCCGGCGGGGCACCAGGGCGAAGGTGGTCAGGGCGGTGCGCTGCGACCACTCGCCGGTGATGGAGAGGATGCCCAGCACCGGCAGCAGCAGCCCGACCGGCAGCAGCGACGGGACGAAGAACGCCGTGAAGGTCTTCTCGGCGTCGTCGAGCACGAAGAGCTGCACGACGACGATGACGGCCGCGATGAGCCCGATGCTGATCAGCAGCCAGCGCCCGGCCCGGGTGTCGGCGAGCTTGCGCAGCTCCACCCCGACCAGGCGGGCCGGCGACGGGCCGGCCACGTCGACCGTCGGCGTGGCGGTGGGTGCGGTGAGCGTGGTCATCGGACGGCCTCCCTGGTCGACGAGCCGGCGGTGAGGGTGAGGAAGAGGTGTTCGAGTCCGCCGCTGCCGGCGGCGCGCAGCTCGGTGAGGACCAGCCCCGCGTCGGCGGCGGCCTGACCGACCGCGCCCGGGTCGGCCCGGACGACGAAGCCGCCGTCGGTGTTGGCGGTGGCCGGCAGCGCGGCCCGGTCCAGGGTCAGCCGCAGCGCGTGCGGGTCGCGGGCGCGCACCAGGGTGCCGGCGCCGGCCAGCAGCTCGTCCTTGCCGCCCTGCGCCACCACCCGGCCGCCGCCGATCACCACCAGCCGGTCGGCCACCGCCTCCACCTCGCGCAGCAGGTGCGAGGAGAGCAGCACGGTGCCGCCCCGGTCGGCGAAGTCGCGCAGCAGGCCGCGCATCCAGAAGATGCCCTCCGGGTCGAGGCCGTTGGCCGGCTCGTCGAGGACCAGCACCCGGGGGTCGCCCAGCAGCGCCAGCGCCAGGCCGAGCCGCTGGCGCATCCCGAGGGAGTACGCCCCGACCCGCCGCCGGGCCGCGGTCGCGTTCAGCCCGACCAGGTCGAGGGTGGCGGCGATCCGCCCCCGGTCCACGCCCATCGTCGCCGCCGCCAGGGCCAGCACCTCCCGGCCGGTACGCCCCGCGTGCTGCGCCGACGCGTCGAGCAGCACACCGATCACCCGGCCCGGGTTGGGCAGGTCGCGGTAGGGCCGGCCGACGACGGTGGCGCCGCCGGAGGTGGGCGGGGTCATCCCGCAGAGCATCCGCATGGTGGTGGACTTGCCGGCGCCGTTGGGGCCGAGGAACCCGGTCACCGTGCCGGGCTCGCAGCGGAACGAGACGTCCTCGACGGCGGTGTGCGGGCCGTACCGCTTGGTCAGGTGGTCGACTTCGATCATGCGTCGAGCCTGCCGATGCCACCCGGTCGGCCGCTGCGGCCGGCGGTCGCGACCCGGTGATACCTCGGTCCACCGCCGACGTCGACTTTGGTAGCTGGTGACCGGCGGGAGCAGGTTCCTAGGATGGACCGGTGAGCAGCGCCGTCGTACCCGATCATCCCTGGCTGTTGCCGGGCTCCCTGGTCCCGGCGGCGGTGCGGCGCCGCACGCCCCGCGACTGGCTCGTCGACGCGATGGCGTTCCTGCTCTCCGCGGCCTGGGTGCTGCTCTTCGTCGTCGACTCGTCGAGCGGGTCGCCGCAGCTGGCACTGCCCGTCGGCCCCGGCTGGCTGACCGAGGTCGACATCGTCCTGGGGGTGCTCGCCACCGGGGCGCTCTGGTTGCGCCGGCGCTGGCCGGTCGGGCTCGCGGTGGCCACCCTGCCGCTGGCGCTGCTCTCGGTCAGCGCGTCGGTGGCGCTGCTGGTCGTCCTGTTCACGGTGGTGGTGCACCAGCCCCTGCCGCTGGCCGCCGCGCTGGTCGGCTGGCACCTGGTCACCGCGCCGGCCTACACCGCGCTGCACCCCGACCCCAGCATGCCGTTCTGGCCGACGCTGGCCTGGTCGGCGCTGTTCATCGGCGCGGTGGTGGCCTGGGCGCTGTTCGTCCGCGCCCGCCGCCAACTGGTGCTGTCGTTGCGGGACCGGGCCGAGCGCGCCGAGGCGGAGCAGCAGCTCCGGGTGGACCAGGCGCGCCAGCTCGAACGCACCCGCATCGCCCGGGAGATGCACGACGTGCTGGCGCACCGGATCTCGCTGCTCAGCCTGCACGCCGGCGCGCTGGAGTTCCGCCCGGACGCGTCACCGGAGAAGATCGCGAAGGCGGCCGGGGTGATCCGCGGCAGCGCGCACGCCGCGTTGCAGGACCTGCGGGAGGTGATCGGCGTGCTGCGGGCCGAGCCGGAGGGCGGCGCCGACCCGGAGCGGCCACAGCCCACGCTCGGCGACGTGCCCGCCCTGATCGCCGAGTCCCGTGCCGCCGGGGTCCGGGTCGCCGTGGTGGACCAGGTGGTCGACGGCGACGCGGTGCCGGCGGCGGTGGGGCGCAGCGTCTACCGGATCGTGCAGGAAGGGCTCACCAACGCCCGCAAGCACGCCCCCGGCGCGGTGGTCTCCGTCCGGCTGGCCGGTGGCCCGGGCGCCGGGCTGGCGGTGGAGATCGGCAACCCGTGGCCGGTGGGCGGGACCGGGTCGGCCATCCCGGGCACCGGCACCGGGCTGGTGGGCGTCGCCGAGCGGGTCACCCTCGCCGGTGGCCGGCTGGAGCACGGGCGTACCCCGGACGGCGACTTCCGGCTCTCCGCCTGGCTGCCCTGGGCGGCGTCGTGAGCGCCGTGCAGGGCGCGCCGGTCCGGGTGCTGATCGTCGACGACGACGCCCTGGTCCGCGCCGCGCTGGCGATGATCCTCGACGGCGCGCCCGGCGTCAGCGTGGTCGGCGAGGCGACCGACGGCGCCGAGGTCCCGGCGGCCGTCGCCGCGTACGCCCCGGACGTGGTGCTGATGGACATCCGGATGCCCCGGGTCGACGGGCTGGCTGCCACCGAGGCGCTGCGGGCGACGGCGGAGCCGCCGGAGGTGCTGGTGCTGACCACCTTCGACGCCGACGAGCAGGTGCTGCGCGCGCTGCGCGCCGGGGCGGGCGGTTTCCTGCTCAAGGACACCCCGCCCGCCGAGATCGTGGCGGCGGTACGCCGGGTGGCGGCGGGGGAGGCCACCCTGTCCCCGGCGATCACCCGCCGGCTCATCGCCCACGTGACCGCCCCGGTGCCGGTGTCCGGCCCGGACGCGCGCCGGGACCGGGCGGTGCGGCTGCTGGACGGGCTGACCCCGCGCGAGCGGGAGGTGGCGGTGGCCCTCGGTCAGGGGCGCACCAACGCGGAGATCTCGGCGCAGCTGTTCATGAGCGTGCCGACGGTCAAGGCGTACGTGTCGCGGCTGCTCACCAAGCTCGACCTCAACAACCGGGTCCAGGTCGCGTTGCTGGTGCACGACGCCGGGCTGGTCTGAGCGCCGGACGGGATTGAACTGCTGCTGCCCGGCGGCCGTACCAGTGGTCGAGGATGTGGTGCGGCGGGTCGGCCGCACCGCTGCCGAGCTGCGGGAGGCCTGCCGTGCGAGTTGGTGAGCAGTCGAGGGATCCCATCGATCAGATTCTGGGTGAGGTGCCGGTGCCGGCGTCGTTGACCCCCGAGGACGTCCGGCTCGCGGTCCGGGCGGTGGTGGTGCACGCCGCCGAGGAGTGGCCCGCCGGACCGAAGTGCCGCAACGACGGTGCCGCGTACCCCTGCCGGCTGCACCGGTGGGGGCGGCGGGTGCTGGAGGCCCACGGCCTCAACGAACGCCAGATCGACGCGCTGGTGCGGCACGGCAACCCGTTCGTGCACGTGCCCTTCCCGTTCGTGCTGACCGGGCCCCGTACGCCGGCTCCGCCCGGCCCGGCCCCGCGCGGCCAGGCCGGCCGGCCGGTCGCCCCCGGGGTGCGGCCCGTGGCGCGGCCCGGCGGTAGCGGCCGGCCGGTACCGCCGCCGGCCACCGGCCGGCCGCGCTGGCCCCGGGCGAGCTGACGACCGCTCCGGTCGCGGCGCGGGGGTCAGCCGCGCCGCGCCGGAGCGGCCGTCGATCGGGGGCACGCCCCACGCCCGGGGCACGCGACGGCGGCCCGGACGCCGGGGACCTCCACCCCCGCTGTCCGGGCCGCCGTGACGTGACGCTCAGGTCGTTCCCGACCCGGTGTGCCGGCCGCCGTGGCGCGGCGGTCAGTCGCTGCCGGCGCCGACGCCGCAGTCGGGCGCGGACCAACTGGTCGTGTTCCGGCTGTTGTCGCTGTTGTTCTCCCGGCGCGAGTCCACGTGGACGTGGTCGTCGTGGTCCGGGTAGCCGGGGCCGTAGATGCCGCTGAAGCCGTGGTTGCGGGCCGTGCGGGCGAGCTGGCACAGCGACGCGCTGCCGGACAGGTCGGCCGCGTTGCCGTAGAGGTGCTGGCTGTCGGACGCGCCACCGACCTGGCTGTTGCAGGCGATGCTGCGGAAGCCGCTGCTCACGGAGACCGGCTTGTCGCCGAGGCTGCGCCGCAGCGCCTCCAGTTTCCACATGGTGCGGATCGCGTTCTCCCGGGTGGCGTTCGCGGAGAGCGGACCGCCGCTCCAGCCGCCCTTGCCGCACCCGTTGTCGAGTTCGGCGTAGCTGAAGTGTTTCGGCGTGCAGTCGTCGTCCTGCAGGTCGTAGATCTTGGCGAAGGTCTGCGGTCCGGCGACGCCGTCGGCCCGCAGCCCGTACGCGGACTGGAACCGGCGGACCGCGGCGGCGGTCTCCGGGCCGTAGATCCCGTCGACGCGGACGATGTCCCGGTAGCCGGCCCAGCCGCCCACCCGGATCTGCAACTGGCGGACGTCGGAGCCGGAGCTGCCCTGGGAGAGGGTCCTCTTCCAGGTGTAGCAGCCGTCGGCGTGTGCGGCCGGCGCGGCGACCGCCGTGGCGATGGCGGCCCCGGGCAGCGCCAGCGCGAATGCGACAGCGGCCCGCTTGAGGGTGTTCACGCGCACAGAAGTCCTCCCGACAAGCGATCGAATGAGGCGTGACCGGGACATCGACCGGTGCGTCCCGTGCTTTCCACCCTGACAGCGCTTGGGCCGGTTCGTGGGCAATAACCGGAATTGTCCTCACAATCGCGGATCCTGGGTGTCGGCTGAGAAAAGGCCGTAATTGCGAAACAGCAGTTCCTTTTTATGTCGATGGGCGGCGACAAACGTGACAGAAATGCTCATCCGACCCCACCGAGGGTGATGCCACCCGGGCCGGACGGCCCGGTAACGTCTGCACCGGGTCGCGGGGACGACCCGGCGGGCGACCGCGGGCGGGGAGGTCGGCGTTGGCGCGTGGGGGCATCTTCTGCATCGAGGGACAGTGGCACCGCGACCTCAACGAGCGCGGCTCGGTCCTGCCCACCCTCGAACTGCTCGAACGGCTGGGCAAGATCCGTTACATCCACAAGGACGCCGCCACCCGCGACGAGCTCTTCTACTTCCTCGACCGCTGGCTGCTCAAGCAGTACGCCGACCACCGGGTCGGCTTCTTCGCCATGCACGGCGAGCCCAGCCGGCTCTGCCTCACCGACTGGGACTCCGTCGCACTGGCCGACGTGGCCGACCGGATGGCCGGGCGCTGCGAGGGACGCCGGCTCTACTTCGGCAGCTGCTCGGTGCTGCGCGCCTCCGACGCGGCGCTGCGCGACTTCCTCGACGTCACCGGGGCGGCGCTGATCTGCGGCTTCACCCGTGAGGTCGACTGGGTCGAGTCCGCCGCCTTCGAGACCGTGCTGCTCGACGTGCTCGCCAACGGGCAGCGGCACAACGCCGCCGAGCTGCGGATGGGCTCGGCGCACTGGGCGCCCCTGGCGGCGTACCTGGGCTTCCGGGTGATCTACGCCAACGGCCGGGCCTGGCGGCCGGCGGCACGGCCGAAGGTGCCCGCCCAGGCCACCGCGCGCCGCACCGCCGACCGGCCCCGCTGAGCGGCCGGCCCGGCCGTCCCGCCTCCCACCGGGCCGTGCGCCGCCCGGCCTGGTAGAACCGAGGCATGGCACGCAGCATCGCGACCAACACCCGGGTCGACCGGGACGCCCTGATCGAGTTCCTCCGGCCCCGGCACAAGGTCGTGCTCATGACGACCCGCGCCGACGGGCGACCGCAGTCCTCCCCGGTCTCCTGCGGGGTCGACGCCGAGGGCCGCCTGGTCATCTCCACGTACCCGCAGCGGGCCAAGGTGGCCAACATCCGGCGCGACCCGCGGGTCTCCGCCTGCGTGCTCTCCGACGACTGGAACGGGCCCTGGGTGCAGGTCGACGGCACCGCCGAGGTGCTCGACCTGCCCGAGGCGCTCGAACCGCTGGTGGAGTACTTCCGCAGCATCTCCGGCGAGCACCCGGACTGGGACGAGTACCGCGCCGCGATGGTGAAGCAGGGCAAGTCGTTGATCCGGGTCACCGTCGAGGGCTGGGGCCCGATCGCCACCGGCGGCTTCCCCGCCCGGCTGGCCGACTGACTCAGTACGCGGCGGTGAAGCGCGCGTTGCGGAACCGCGGGCTCTCGATCTCGTCGACGATCGCCACCGCCAGGTCCTCGTAGGTGAGCACCGACCGGCCCTGCGCGTCGGTCACCGGCTCGTCGGTGCCGGTGCGGTAGTGGCCGGTGCGCTCGCCCGGGTGGAACTCCAGCGGCGGTGGTGAGACGTACGTCCAGGTCACCCCGTCGGCCGAGGAGCGGTAGACGGCCAGGGCGTCGGCCTGACCCTCGGCCGAGTCCCGGTACTCGGTCGGGAAGTCCGGCTCGTCCAGGTACGGCGTGCCCTTCGGGGTGAGCAGGGTCGCCCCGCCGCCCACGTGGATCACCCGGGGCGGGTCGGGCAGCTCGCCCAGCGTCCGCACCAGCGTGCGGGCGGCGTCACCCCACAGCTCCCGCTCGCCGCCCCCGATGGCCACCACGAACACGTCGGCGTCGGTGGCCAGCTCCTTGACGCTGCGCGCCGAGGTGGCGTCGCCGGTCACCGTCCGTACGCCGGGCGGCAGGTAGCCGGTCGCCTCGGGGCGGCGTACCGCCGCGGTCACCCGGTGCCCCCGCTCGACCGCCTCGGCCGCGATCCGCGACCCCGCGGTGCCGCCGGCGCCGAACACGACGATGTTGGTCATGCCCCCAGGCTAGGGATCCGGGCGCCCGGCCGGTGCCGTTACCCGGATCAGGGGCTCAGTCGACCAGGGCGGAGTAGACGAGCTGGCGCAACTGCGGGCGCAACGGGTACGTGCTCGACGGCATGAGCTGGGTGAAGAGCAGCGCGGTGACCTCCTCGACCGGGTCCACCCAGAACGCGGTGCTGGCCAGGCCACCCCAGTAGTACTCGCCCACGCTGCTCGGCACCCGCGACGGCACCGGGTCCAGCACCACGGCGAAGCCGAGGCCGAAGCCGATCCCGTCGAGGATCGTCTCGGAGAACCCGTCCGGGGCGAACGAGGCCAGGTCGCGGTTGCCGGGCAGGTGGTTACGGGTCATGAAGCGCACCGTGCGGGGGCCGAGCAGGCGTACCCCGTCCAGCTCGCCGCCGCGCAGCAGGAACTGGGTGAACCGGTGGTAGTCGGCGGCGGTGGAGACCAGCCCGCCGCCGCCCGAGTGCCAGCCCGGCTCGGTCGAGGCGGCCCGGCCGATGCCGTCGGCGCGGACCGCCTGGCCGGTGCCCGGGTGCGGGGTGTAGAGGGCGGCCAGCCGCTTGGCGTCCGGCTCGTCGACCCACCAGCGGGTGTCGGTCATGCCGAGCGGTCGCAGGATCCGCTCGGCGAAGAAGGCGTCCAGGCGCTGCCCGGAGACCACCTCGACGAGCCGGCCCAGCACGTCGGTGGAGACGCCGTAGTTCCAGCTCGTGCCGGGCTGGAAGAGCAGCGGCAGCTTCGCCAGCCCGGCCGAGGCCGTGGCCAGGTCCGCGCCCGGCGGCACGCCCAGGTCGAAGCCGGCCTTGCGGTAGAGGCCGTCGACCACCGAGACCTGGGCGAAGCCGTACGTCAGGCCGGCGGTGTGGGTGAGCAGGTGCCAGATCCGGATCGGCTCGACCGCCGGCACCGTGTACGGCTTGAGCACCGAACCCTTGTCGAAGACCCGGACGTCGGCGAACTCCGGCAGCCAGCGGCTGATCGGGTCGGTCAGCTCGAACCGGCCCTCCTCCCAGAGCATCATCGCGGCGACCGAGGTGATCGGCTTGGTCATCGAGTAGATGCGCCAGAGGGTGTCCGCCTCGACCGGCACGCCGGCCTCCCGGTCCCGCATGCCGTACGTCGAGGAGTGCGCGACCTCGCCCCGCCGGGTCACCACGATCTGCCAGCCGGCGAGCCGGCCGTCGTCGACGTACCTGCCGAAGTGCTCGTCGATGCGCGCCAGCCGGGCGGGGTCGAAGCCGATACGGGTCGGGTCGGTGCTCACTGCGAGGCTCACCGCGCCGACGCTACCGGTCGGTAGGCGCACCGGGAAGTGTCGGTCGGGGCCACTATCGTCGACCCCATGCCGGAGACCGTCGAGGGCGTCACCTACCGCGACCAGGACTGGTACGCCGAGGAGTTGGTCGACCGGCACTTCGTGCGGTGCGAGTTCTTCCGCGTCGACCTCACCGAGGCGCTGAGCCAGGGGGCGAGCTTCACCGAGTGCGTCTTCGGCAACGTGACGCTCAACGCCTCCCGGCACACCGATTCGGCCTTCACCCGCTGCTCCTTCAGGCGCTGCAACCTCTTCGAGGCCGAGTTCACCGGGTGCAAGCTGGTCGGCAGCAGCTTCGACCAGTGCGACCTGCGCCCGTTGCGGATCGACGGCGGCGACTGGTCGTTCGTCGGCCTGCCCGGCGCCGACCTGCGCGGGGTGCGGATCACCGGCGCGCGGATGCGCGAGGTCGACCTGACCGGCGCCGACCTGACCGGGGCGACCGTCACCGGCGTCGACCTCTCCGGCGCCCACCTGCACGCCGTCAAGCTGGCCCGGGCCGACCTGCGGGGCAGCGACCTCACCGCGCTCGACCCGACCGCCGTCGAGCGGGCCGGGGCGATCATCGACGCCGGGCAGGCGATCGTGCTGGCCCGGTCGCTCGGCTTCGAGCTCCGCTGACCGGCCGGGGAATCCCGCCGTGACCTGTCAGGGTTTCCTGCCAGGATGCGGTCATGACATGGTGGTCCGACCTGGTGGCGTCCGAACCCGACTTCGCCGCGCGGGTGCGCGCCCGGTTCGAGGTGCGCAAGCACGGCACGATGGCGACCCTGCGGCGGGACGGCTCGCCCCGGATCAGCGGCACCGAGTTCGACTTCTCCGCCGACGGCCAGCTCCGGCTGGGCAGCATGGCCGGCGCACTCAAGGCCCTCGACCTGCGGCGCGACCCCCGGGTGGCGCTGCACTGCCCGACCGAGGACGCACCCGAGCATGAGCCGACGACCTGGGACGGGGACGCGAAGATCGCCGGCCGGGCGCACGAGGAACCGCCGGGCGAGGACGGGTCGCACCGGTTCCGGATCGAGCTGACCGAGGTGGTGCTGACCCGGGTCGGTGAGCCGGCCGACCACCTGGTGATCGAGAGCTGGCACCCGGATCGGGGGCTGCGCCGGCGCGAACGGCGCTGACCCGCGCCGGCTGTCGCGAAACTGGCTCGGTCGGCGGCTTCTCGGCGATCGCGACCTGTGTCATTCTCCCTGCGGCGGTCCACCGGGGCGACCGCGGTTCCGGTGACCGAGGGAGGGGTCGGTGGCTGAGGAGGAACTCACCCAGACCGGGATCCGGGTCGGCGGGTGGCTCCCCGCCGTGCCCGCCGAGCGAGCCGGGGACCAGCAGCGGCCGGCCGTGCCGCGCCGGCTGCCGGCCGATCCCGGCGGCCCGCCCGGACCCGATCCGGAAGGTCCGGCCCCGGCGGCGGACCGGTCCGTCGCCGAGCCGGGCGGGTCCGTGCCGGCCGGTCCCGACCCGGGCCCGCCGGGAGCGCATCCTCCGGTGCGACCGCAGCCGACCGCCGGTCCCGCCGACCCGCCGCCTGCCGGGCCTCCGCCGCCCCTCCCCGACGACCGGGCCGCCACGCCGCGACCCCTCGCCGGCGATCCGGCAGCCGCGCCGCCGCCCCTCGCCGCTGATCCGGCTGCCGCGCCGCCACGCCTGGCAGGGGAAACGGCCGCCGTGCCGACGCCGGCCGGGAGTCCGCCGGCGGGGGGTCCGCCGGCCGGGTCGCCACGGGCGGCGACGGTGGGCGACTTGGCGCCGGCCCGGCACACCGCCCGGGAAGGCGTCACCGAACGGCTCGCGGAGCTGGTCGCCCCGGCGGCGGCCCGGGTGCGGGTGGCCGTCGGCGTCGCCCCCGAGGGACCGGTCACCCGGGTCGGCGTGGGCCGGGCCCGGCGTCGCCGTCGCCGGGTGTTGCTGGTGGCGGCCGGGGTGGTCGCGCTGGCGCTGGTCCTCGTGTACGCGGGTCCGGGGCCGGAGTCCGACCGTAGGCCGGCGGTGCCGGCGGCGGTACCGCCGGTCGCCGCCTCCCGGCCCGCCCCGACGGCGCCCCCGGCGACGGTCGTGCCGGCCACCGGGAACCCGGCCTTCCCCGGCGGGCCACTGCTCAGCGTCGAGCCGGAACCGATTCCGGCGCGGGTCGACCTGACCGCGCTCGGCGCGCGCGACTGGATCCACTGGGGTGGCAACGGCGGTGGCAGCGTGCAGCGCAAGCAGGCCGGCACCGGCGAGATCGGCGACCCGGGCGGGGAACGGCTGGAACACGCGGCCAGCGTGGCGGCCTTCGCCTGGACCGACGGCACGCCCGTCGCCCGCCAGGAGGGCCTGCGCTACGGGGTCTTCCAGCGCGGGGCCGGCAAGAGCTTCGCGGTGACCGTGGCCGGCAGCGGCGACCTGCGCACGGTACGGCTCTTCGTCGGCACGTTCGGCGCGGGCGCCCGGCTCGACCTGCGCCTGTCCGGCGGCGGTGACCCCGCGGTACGCGAGGTGGCGCTGGCCGCCGACGACCGGTTCTTCCAGTACGTGGTGCACTTCCGGGCGCCCCGGGGCACCCGGCTGCTGATCACCTGGCGGGCGCTGACCGTCGCCGGGGGCGACAACGACGGCGTGACCATGGAGGCGGTCACGGCCAGCTGAGCGCGCGACATTGGCCGGGAAATTCCCACCCACCGACATATGGCGCATCGGCCCCCAAAGATGAAAACGTGGAGCCGGTTCCGCGCCGCCCGGTCCGGCGGCCGGAGCGGTGTGGGGACGGAGGTCAGGTGGGGCAGGAAGACCACGATCGGGTCGGCGGCGGCACGCCGTACCCGCAGGGGCAGACCCGCTCGGCGCTCCGCCGCACGGCCCGGAGCCGGCAGCGACGACGCTGGTTGCTGGAGGCATGCGCCGCCGTCGGCTGCCTGGCCGCGCTGATCGGCTATCTCGGCACCGAGCAGCATCCGACGCCGCGCGAGGAGCGCAGCGAGGTGCTGCCCGGCCCGCCCAGCGGCCGGCCGGTGCCGCCCTCCCCGGACGTGGCCGACGGCGGTGTGACACCCGGGCTGCGCCCCCGCCAGCGCCCACCGTCGCCCAGCCCGTCGCCGTCCACCTCGCCGCCGGCCGCGGCCACCCTGACGGTGGCCCAGGCGGACGTGCCGGCGCTGGTCGACCTGACCGCCGCCGGCCCGACGGACTGGGTGCACTGGGGACTGCTCGGCCCGGGCGCGCCGGTGCGCAAGCGCGGCGGCTCCGGCGAGATCCGCGACGAGGGCGGCAACGGCACCCGGGTCAGCTACAGCAACAACCCGGAGGCGTACGCCTGGCGCGACGGCGACCCCGTCGGCTCCGCCACCGGCACCATGTCCGGGGTCTACACCTGCGACAAGGGCAGCGGCTTCACCCTCGCCGTGGCGGCCGACGGCCGGCCCCGCACGGTGCGCCTCTACGCCGGGCTCTGGATGGCCCGGGGCCGCCTGGACCTGCGCCTCACCGGCGGTCCGGCCAGCACGGTGCGGCTGGAGGACCCGCACACCACGCGGACCGCCGAGTTCACCATCCGCTTCCGCGCCCCGCGCGGGGCGAAGTTGCAGCTGAGCTGGACGGTGGAGGAGTCCATGGGGGACTGCGGCAACGTCAGCCTCCAGGCGGTGGCGCTGCGCTGAGCGCACTCCGTCCGCTCCCGGGTGTCGACGTCGCGCCCGGTCACCCGCAGACTCGGGGTCAGGCCCTGCGCCGAGACGGCGCACGACACCGGGGAGGGACCATGCCCGCATTCGCCATCGCCCACCTGCGTACGCCCCAGATCAATGAGGACGTGCTGGAGTACATCGAGAAGATCCAGGCGACCCTCGACCCGTACCAGGGGCGGTTCCGGGTGCACGGCGCCGATCCGCATGTCCTGGAGGGGGAGTGGCCGGGCACCATCGTGATCGTCGAGTTCCCCGACGTGGAGTCGGCACACGCCTGGTACGCCTCCCCGGCGTACCAGGAGATCCTGCCCCTGCGCACCCGGCACATCGAGGGCTCCACGCTGATCGTCCAGGGCGTGGGCCCCGACTACGACCCGCGGCGCACCGCCGCCCGGCTGCGCGCGGCCACCGACTGACCCGGTCCCCCGCCCGGGGGAGCGGGTCCCCTTCCGTCGGGGAGGGGACCGCCCGGTGGGGGCGGCAGGGTGGAGCCATGACGACGACGAACCTCCTGCCGCCACCCGCCGCGACCCGGCGCGCCTGGCCGGCGTACGCGCTGCCGGCCTGGGCCGTCGGCTACGGGCTGCTGCGGGCCGTCTGGCTGCTGGCCGGAGCGCCGTCGTTCGGGCCGCTCGGCACCGACCTGGTGGTGTTCACCGGCGGGTGGCCGCTGGTGCTCTGTGCCGCCGCGGGGGTGGTCGGTGTCGGGCTGGCCCGGGCCCGGTCCTGGCGGCCGGGCCTGGTCGGCGCGGCCGGGGCGGTCTGCGCGGCGCTGCTGGTCTCCGGCGCGCTGTTCCTGCTGGACCTGGTGGGCTTCCTGATCGGCGACCTCACCGCGGCGTTCACGCCGGCCGGCTTCCTCGGCCGGGCCGGCGCGGTCACCGGGGCGCTGCTGCTGGCCGCGGCGGCGCTCGGCCACGTCCGGCGGTTCCGGGGCGACTGCGGTGAGTGTGGCCGCACCCGCCGCTCGGGCGGGCCGGTGCCGGGCTGGGCCCGGATCGCCGCCCGGGTCGCGGTCGCCGGCTGCCTGATCCGGTTGGCCGCGCAGGTGGCGGTCGGGTTCGGCGACGTGCCGCTGACCCGGGGCGCCTCGATGGCGGTGTTCGAGGTGGGCTTCCTGCTCGCCGGGGTGCTGCTGCCGCTGGCCCTGGTGCACCACTGGGGGACGGTCTGGCCGGGCTGGGTGCCGCTGCTCGCCGGCCGGCGGGTGCCGCCGATGCTGCTGCTGGTGCCGGCGTACGTCTTCGGCGTGGGCCTGGTCGGCTACTTCGGCGTCGGCCTCGGACAGCTCGCCGTGGAGACCGTCACCGGCAGCTTCGACCCGGGCGACGGGCGCTTCCCGTTGTCCTTCTTCTGGGTGGCCGAGTCCGGGTACTGGGCCTGGGGCTGGGGCCTGCTGGCCGCCGCGACGGCGCACCGGCGGCGTACCCGCCGGCCCTGCCGCCACTGCGGCCGCTGAGGTCGGGGACAGTTTGTCCGTCGCGCGCCGGTGCGGGCGTCGTAGGTTCTGCGATGTCCCCGTACGACCATCCTCTGTGGAGGCTCGACCGATGAGCAGCAGTGCCCCCGTCGTCCGTTCCGTCGTCGACGACACGTCCGGCGAGGTGCTGCGGGACATCCCGCTGCCGCCGTACGTGACCGGCGAGGACGCCCAGTTCGCCGTGCGGGCGGTGGTGGTCCATGCGCCGCGACGCTGGTCCGGCGGGACGATCTGCCGCAACGACGCCAGCCCGCACCCGTGCCGGCTGCACCGCTGGGGCCGGCGGGTGCTCACCCTGCGGGGCCTGCCCTCGGCCGAGATCGACGCCCTGATCGAGCGCGGCGACCCGGCCGCCACGCCGCCGTACCGGCCGGGGGCCTGAGCGCCGTCCCCGGCCCGGGGAGACCGGGCCGGGGACGACGGGTCAGCAGACGGCCGGCTTCACCCAGGAGCACTCCAGCCCGTCGGGCACCCGCGGTGACTCCGGCGCCGTCGGCACCGCCAGCCGCGCGCTGCTCGTCCCCTTCTCGGTGTACGACGCCAGCGCGATCGCGATCTGGTCCTCCAGCCCCTTGACCGACGAGGTCAGGTAGTTGTTGAGCACGACGGAGAACGCCAGCACGTGGCCGTCGGCGTCGGTGGCGTAGCCGGAGAGGCTGGAGACGCCGGTCAGGCTGCCGGTCTTGGCGTGCACGTTGTCCGCCGCGGCGGTGCCCCGCATCCGGCTGCGCAGCGTCCCGCCGACGAAGCGGTCGGCGTTGCCGGCCACCGGCAGCGCCGCGTACCAGGTGTCGAACCAGGGCTCGGCGCGTACCTCGGTGAGCAGCGAGACGAACTGGGCCGGTGGGATCAGGTTGCGCCGGGACAGCCCGGAGCCGTCCCGCTGGCGCAGCGTGCCGGTGTCGACGCCGGAGTCGCCGACGTACTCGCTGATCGCCGAGAGGCCGGCGGCCCAGGTGCCGGAGCCGGAGAGCACCCGCCCGAGTTCCTTGGTGAGCACCTCGGCGTGCCCGTTGTTGGAGAGCTTGAGGAACGGGACCATCAGCTCGGCCAGCGGCATCGAGTCGTGCCGGGCCACGGTGGTGGCGTCGTCGGGGGTGGGCTGCCCGAGCACGGTGCGGCCGAGCACCCGTACGCCGTGCCGTTGCAGGGCCGTACGGAAGATGTCGGCGGCGTACCCGGTCGGCTCCCAGACCGTGACCCAGTCGCTCTCGGGGGCGTCGCCGACGGCGATCTGCCCGGTCACCACGATGGTGTTGCCGCCGTGCTCCCGCTCGAAGGAGATGCTCGTCTCGCCGGTGGCGACGGTCTCGGCCCGGTTGTCGATCCGGAGCCAGCCGTTGGCCGGCGTCATGGTGATCTCGGGGCGTGCCCCGGCCGTCCCGCCCGGGGCCGCGTGCACGATCACCGTGCCCGCGTCGTAGTCGGTGTCCGGGGCGACGGTCAGCGCGGAGACCTGCGCCGCGTAGTAGGCGGACTCGTCGTCCCAGGTCCAGTCCGGGCCCAGCCGGGTCCGGTCGTAGCGGGTGTCGTCGGCCACCAGGTTCCCGGTCACCACCCGGACGCCCTCGGCGGCCACCTGGGCGGCCAGCCGGTCGTAGTCGGCGGCCAGCATCGTCGGGTCGCCGCCGCCGCGCAGGTAGAGGTTGCCGGAGAGCAGCCCGGCGCGGCGCCGGCCGGCGCCGGAGACGTCGGTGGTGAAGCGGTGGCCCGGCCCGAGCAGTTCCATCGCGGCGGTGGAGGTGAGCAGCTTGGTGTTGGAGGCCGGCACCAGGCGGCGGTTGCCGTTGCGGTCGTACAGGGTCCGGCCGGTGCTGGCGTCGACGACGACCACCCCGGCCTGCGCGCCGTCCAGGCGGGAGTCGGCGAGGATCGCGTCGATGGTCGCGGTCAGCCGGACCTGCGCGGGGGTGGGCGCGTCGGCCGTGGCGGTGGGGGCGCCGGCGGTGGCCGCGGTGGCGACCAGCGCCACGACCCCGACTGCCCCGATAAAGAGACGACGTTGCATGCGTCGATGCTGCCATGGCGCTTTCTTCCAGTGAAGATCCTGCGTCGAAACTTATCTCCGCCGGATGGCGGGCGGTCAGGCCCGGCCCCCTCGGGGTGGCTCGGTGCGCGACCGCTGGTCCGGATCGCGGGGCACGAGCAGCGGCGCCACCAGGGCGGCGAGTGCCCCGCCCACCAGCGGGAAGACGATGAACGCCCAGAGCTGGCGCAGCGCCGACCCACCCTCGAAGAGCGCCGGGCCGAAGGACCGGGCCGGGTTGACCGAGGTGCCGTCGAGCGTGATGCCGACCAGGTGGGCGGCGGCGAGGGCGAGCCCGATCGCCAGCCCGGCGAAGCGGGAGTGTTCGGCCCAGCTGGTCACCACCAGCACCACCAGGACGAAGAGGAAGGTCAGCACGATCTCCAGCACCGCCGTGCCGAGGAGGTTGATGTGCTTGCCGTACCCGTTGGTGCCGAGCACGCCGGTCTGGTCCACCACGTCACCCCAGCGGGTGAGGATCCAGAGCAGGAAGGCGGCGACCGTGGCTCCGGCGAACTGGGCGATCCAGTACGCCACCGCGCCCACCACGGAGATCTTGCCGGAGAGCAGCACGCCGAGGGTCACCGCCGGGTTCACGTGACTGCCGGAGAGGGGGCCGATGGTGTAGACCAGCGCCAGCATGACGAACCCGAACGCGAGGGCGACCACCACGACACCGCCCTCCACCCGGGCGGCGACGGAGCTGCCCACCCCGAAGAAGACCAGCAGCAGGGCGCCGAGGAACTCGGCGGCGTAGCGACGGATGTCGTCCATGGCGCCGACGATAGGCGGAGGTACCCGGCTGGAGTCAGGTAAAACCGCAGCTCAGGATGCTTTCACTCGTCCGGTGCGGAGTGCGCGGGCCAGGCTGTCGACTGACCGGACTCTATTTGACGGATGGCCGTCGAGGGGGGAACGTGGGCGTTGAGGGGCGCTCCGGGCTGCCCTGTTTCCGGGGGCGACGACCGATTCGCCTACCAAGGGTGCGTAGCCGGCCGTGAGGGCCGTGTCGACCCGATCCGAGCCAGCCATGAGGAGTTCCACCATGCTGACCATGACCGACAACGCCGTCCTGGTGATCCGCGACCTCGCCGCCCAGCAGGACGTCGCCGAGGCCGGTGGGCTGCGCATCGCCGCCGACACCGAGGCGGGCTCGCTCTCCATCGAGCTGGTCGAGGAGCCGATCCAGGGCGACCAGGTGGTCGACACCCAGGGGGCCCGGATCTTCCTCGACGCCGACGCGGCCGAGCTGCTCAACGACACCTCGGTCGACGCGGTGGTCGACGACGAGGGCGTCGTCCAGTTCGGCTTCACCGGCAGGGAGTGACTCACCCGGCGCGGCGGTGCTCCCCGCCGCGCCCCGGTCGTCCGGGTCGTCCCCGCACGACCGGCTCCGGATCGGCCCACTCCGGCTCCGGCTCGCGCAGCGCGGCCAGCACGTACGCCAGGTGGTGCGAGGTGCTCCAGGCGAGCTGGTTCACCGGCGAACCGGCCCCGGCCGCCCGCCGGGCCCGGCGCAGGATCTCGTGGTCGCCCCAGGAGAAACCGGCCCCGGTGGCCGGCCACCAGCGTGCCGCCACCAGCGTCCGGCACAGGTCGGCGAGGCGTTCGTCGCCCCGCCCGCCCCGGCGCGACCAGCGGTAGATCCACCACGCCCCGTCGGTGGTGTACCGCAGCGTGGGCAGCCGGTCGTCCGGGCCGTCCGCGTCCGGTGCCGCCGGGCGGACCCCGTAGTCGCCGTAGCCGACGCCCAGGTCGGCCAGGCTCTGCCAGAGCCGCCAGTCGAAGCGGTCGAGGCGGACCGGCTCGTCGGTGGGGAGCCGGGTCAGGGTGGGGGGCATCCCACCCGCCGCCACCGTCACCGAGCGCCAGGCGTGCCGCCGGGCCCAGTCGACCAGCCGGCGGATCCGCGGCTCGGCCGCCCGCACGTCCGCCGGACAGCACACGTCCCCGGCGTCGACGAGCAGGTCGCACTGCTCCGGCACCAGCCCGGCGAGCCGCCAGACCCGCTCCGCCGCCCCGGTCGTGGCGTCCGGGCCGGCCCGGTCCCGTCCGGTCCGCAGCCGCACCACCGCCCGCCGGGCGTACGCCCGGGCCGCGACGCCGAGCGCCGCCAGCCGCCGGTCGCTCTCCGCGAGCCCGATCACCGGGACCAGCGGTACGCCCCACCGGGCCGGCTCGTGCTCGGGCGCGTCGGGCAGGGCGGACACGTCGACGGCGGGGAGCAGCCCGGCCGGCAGCCGGCCCAGCAGGTCCACGGTGCACGGGTCGACCCCGTGTACGTCGATGACCGGAGCGAGCAGCGGAGCGGTGGCGTCGTCGAGGTGGGTCAGCGCCTCGAGCGCGCCCCGGCCCGCCAGGACCGGCCGGTAGACCGGTTCCGCCGCCCGACCCCCGTGGGCGGGCACCATACTTCAATGTATCGGCAGTCTCACGTTCCGCACAGGGGATCCGAGTCGGGATCAGTCTTCTGAACCGGTTCAGTGACATCCGTTGACAGCGGCCCGGGCGGGGTGGTGCCATGGTCCGGCGGGCACCGCCGGGCATGGCACGGGCAACCATGACCACCCTCCTGTGTCGACCCTGCGCTCGGGTCGGCCACCTCGGAAGGCTTTTCCATGTCGACCTCCCGTCCCCGCCTGATCGCCGCCGCCCTGGCGGCCTCCGCCGCGGCGCTGCTCGTCCTCGGTCAGCTCCCCGCGAACGCGGTCAGCGACCCACCGGCCCCGGTGACCGGCAACGCCACCCACTTCGACGGCCTCGGCTCCCCGTACGGGGGCTGCGGCCTGCCCCAGTCCGAGCTGGACAGCCAGGACTTCGTCGCGCTCAACGTCTACGACCTGCCCGGCGACTACTCGTCGTACCCGACCCGCCCGCTGCCGCCGTCGCAGGCGGACAAGATCGGGCTGTGGAACAACGGCCTCAACTGCGGCCGGTACGTGAAGGTCGCCATCGGCGACTACTGCACCGGCGTCAACGACGGCGCGGCCGGCCAGCCGTTCTGCCGCAACGGCTCCTGGGTCGCCGACGGCTACAACGGCGCGACCCTCACCATGCTGGTCGCGGACTCCTGCGGCGACGGCAACGCCTGGTGCCGCGACGACCCGTACCACCTGGACCTGGCCACCGGCTCGCTGAATCGCTTCGCCCGCAACGGCACCCCGGTCGGGGACCTGTACCCGAACCACTGGAACAACCGGCACGTCTCCTGGTCGTTCGTGCCCGCGCCCAACTACACCGGCGACATCCGGATCGGCTTCCTGCAGGGCGCGCAGCGGTACTGGCCGGCCATCGCCGTCTCGCACCTGGCCAACGGCATCCACGGGGTGGAGTATCTGGCCGACGGCGCGTGGAAGAGCGCCACGATGAACAGCGACATGGGCCAGTCGTACCTGATCGGGGCGACCGCCTCCGGCGGCACCGACTTCCAGATCCGGGTCCGCGACGTGACCGACACGCTGATCAACGGCGGGCGGGTGTACAAGTTCTCCCTGCCGGCCTCGTGCGGCGGGACCTGCTCGGCGGCGTACACGCCGGTCGCCTACACCACCTCCGCCGGCACCGGACCGACCGGCTCGCCGACCCCGACCGGGACCGTGTCGCCGAGCCCGACCGGCTCGCCGAGCCCCACCCCGACGGTCTCGCCGACCCCGTCCGCCCCGCCCTCGCCGTCGGCCGGCTGCGCGGCGACCTGGAAGGTGACCGGTACGTGGAGCGGCGGCTTCCAGGCCGAGGTGACCGTCCGCAACACCGGCACCGGCGCGGCCACCGGCTGGAGCAGCTCCTTCGGCTTCCCCGGTACACAGCGCCTGGCCAGCGCCTGGAACGCCACCGCCACCCAGTCGGGTCAGCAGGTGACCGCGACCAACGCCGGCTGGAACGGAAGTCTGGCCCCCGGCGGCAGCACCAGCTGGGGACTGGTCGTAAATGGTGACTCTCAGTTGCCGATTAATCTCGGCTGCGCGCTGCGCTGAAAGCCGGAAGGGCCGGTCGGGAATCCCCGATCGGCCCTTCTTTTTGCAGTTCAGCGGGGTTGGATGTCCATGATCGGACAGCTGTCGCGGTGGTTTGCTAACGGCTGTCCGACCTATTTTCGTTACAACCAGTGATGTGATCACCCCGATCCGCCCGGCACGCCTCCCCGCCGCGATGCCGGCAGAGAGGACCCCGATGTCCCGCAGTAGAGGCACGAAGGGAGCGGCCCGACAGCCGGTACCCGCCTCGGCTGAGGTCAGCCGCGCCGACGCCCAGATCCCCACCTGCGCCCCCGCCGGCCTGCCGGCCACCGCCCGGGTGCTCTTCGCCGTCGTCGCCGGCGACGGCACCCTGGTCCGAGGGCTCGGCGCCACCTCGGCCACCCGGTTGGCCACCGGCATGTACCAGGTCGTCTTCGACCAGGACGTCACCGGCGCCGGCTACCTCGGCACCGTGGGGTACGCCCACAGTGGTGGGGTCGCCCCGCAGGGGACCATCGGCGTCACCCCGCGCACCGGCATCCCGAACGCGGTCTTCGTCGAGACGTACGCCGCCGGCGGCCACGCCGACCGCCCGTTCCACCTGGCGGTCCTGGCCTGAATCCGGCGGGGCGGCGGGCCGGGCCGGCCTGTGGCAGCATCGCGCGGTGCGTCTCCACCGCCTGCTGGCCGTGCTCGCGGCCCTGCTCGCCGTCGCCCACCTGGTCGGGTCGGCGTACGCGAACCCGCTGCTGCCCGCCGCGCAGGCCCTGGCCTGGTTCGCCGCCGCGGGTACCGCGCTGATCCTGCCCGGCCTGCCGCCACTCGTCCGGTCCGGGCTCGCCGTCGCCGCGCTCGCCGTCGGCCTGCTGGCGCTGCCGACCGCCGGGCAGCCGCAGTTCGGCTGGGTGGCGCTGACGCCCGTCGACGGGTCCGGGAGCACCGAGCCGTGGCGGTGGCTACCGTCAGCGGTGGCCGGGGTCGCGCTCACGGTCGCGGTGCTCGCCCTGCCGGGACGGCCGGTGGACCGGCGGCGAGTCGTCGGGGCGGCGACACTGGCCGTGCTGGCCGGCCTGCTCCTCGCCACCCGCGGCTCCGCGCCGTTCCTGCCGCCGTCCGTGCTGCCACCCGAGCCGATCGACGTCCTGCCGGCGTACCTGGTGCTGGTTGCCCTGGCGCTGGTGGCGCTGCTCCGGTCCGGGGCGGTCCTGGTCGCGACGGGCCTGACCGTGGCGGCGGTGGCGGCGCTGGGGGTGGTCCACCGGGGGTGGCCGCCGCTGCCGGGGCTCGCCGACCAGTCGGGCCTGACCTTCTACTCCGCCGAGGAGTACCAGGTCCGGGCAGCCGTCGGCGGGGCGGGTGCCGACCTGCTGCGGTTCGTCGCCGCAGCGCTGCTGCTGGCGGGATGCCGGTGGGCCGGCCGGACACGAGCGCGCGGCGCCGCCCGACCTGGGTCGTGACGTCGCCGCGCTCTGGCCGTCTCCCACCACCGCAGCCGTACGGCGGTACGCCGGCGGGGACCTGGCTCGCCCGGCGTCGTACGCCGGTCTTGGCGGACGGGATGCCCGTCCGAAGGGGATCCAAACCGCGACGGGGTGGGGAATTCCACCATCTGCCGATCCCGGCGTGACGGGCGGGCGCGACGGGTATGCGCCCGCCATGGAACATTTCACGATCGCGACCGTCGCCGAGAAGAGCCCGGACTTCCGTCGGGTGCTCTGGACCGGGGAGCGCACCCAGTTGGTGATCATGACGATTCCGCCGGGCGGGGAGATCGGCGAGGAGGTCCACGAGGGCATCGACCAGATCCTCACCTTCGTCAGCGGTACCGGTGAGGCGCGGGTGGCCGGGGAGAAGCAGGAGGTCGTCTCCGGCGACCTGGTGGTCGTACCGGCCGGAACCAGGCACAACTTCGTCAACACCGGCCCCAACCCGCTGGTCCTCTACACCGTCTACGGGCCGCCCGACCACGCCGACGGGGCGGTGCACCGGACCAAGGAGGAGGCCGACGCGGCCGAGGCCGCCGGTCGGGACGAGCCGCCGACCGCCTGACCGGCACGGCCTGAACCCACCCGCTCCGGGTACCCGGAGCGGGTGGTGCAGCAGCCGGCGATCTCCGACTACGGGTTTCTCTCCGACTGCCGATCCGGGGCCCTGGTGGGGCGGGACGGCTCGGTCGACTGGTGGTGCCCCGACCGGTTCGACCAGGCGTCGGTCTTCGCCCGGCTGCTCGACCCGGCCGGCGGGCACTGGCGGCTCGCCCCGCTCGCCCCGAGCCGGGTGGAGCGGGCGTACCTGCCCGACACCCTGGTGCTGCGGACCGTGCACCACACCCCGGAGGGCAGCGTGGCGGTCACCGACGCGCTCGCCGCCGAGCCGGGCGCCCGGGGCCACGAGCTGGGCATGAACTCGCCGGCCGTGCTGCTCCGGGTGGTCGAGGGGCTCTCCGGGCGGGTCCGGATGCAGCTCGACTTCGCCCCGCGACCCGAGCACGGCCTGCTCACCCCGTACCTGCACGAGCAGCCGGAGGGCGGGGTGCTGGCCACCGCCGGGCCGGTGGCGCTGGTCCTGCGCGCCGCCGGCGAGGCGCTGCGTCCGGACCGGGACCGGGTGAGCTGCACCTTCGACGTCCCCGCCGGCCGGACGGTCGCCTTCGACCTCGCGTACGCCCCGGTCTACGGGGACCCGCCGGCCCGGCTCGATCCGGTGACCGCGCTCGACGAGACGGTGCAGGCCTGGCAGGCGTTCCGGGAGACGCACCGCTACGACGGGCAGTACGTGCCGCAGGTCCGGCAGAGCGCGCTGGTGCTCACCGGCCTGACGTACGCCCGCAGCGGCGCGGTCGCCGCGGCGCTGACCACCTCCCTGCCGGAACGCATCGGCGGTGACCGCAACTACGACTACCGGTACTCCTGGCTGCGCGACTTCTCGATGACCATGCGGGCGCTCTGGGTGGGCGCCTGCCCGGACGAGGCGTCGAGGCTGTTCGCCTGGGTGGCCCGCTCGATCGGGCGGATCGGCGACCGGCCGGTGCCGGTGCTGTTCGGGTTGGAGGGGGAGCGGGACCTCTCCGAGCACGAGTGCACCCACCTGCGCGGGTACGCCGACAGCCGGCCGGTGCGCATCGGCAACGACGCCTGGCGGCAGCGGCAGCTGGACGTGCCCGGCGAGGTCATCTCCGCGGTCTGGCGGCTGCACGACTACCTCGGCGACCCCTTCGAGACGGAGCTGCGGGAGATGGTGGTCGGCCTGGCCGACCAGGTGGCCGCGACCTGGCGGCAGCCGGACCGGGGGATGTGGGAGACCCGGGACACCGAGCGGCACTACGTCTCCTCCAAGGCGCTCTGCTGGCTGGCGCTGGACCGGGCGGTGGCGCTGGCGCCCCGGCTCGGGGAGCGGGCGGAGCCGCGCCGCTGGGCGGCGGCGCGCGACGAGATCCGCGCCACCGTGCTGCGCGAGGGGTGGAACGACCGGGTCGGCGCGTACACCGGCGCGTTCGGCTCGGCGGAGCTGGACGCCTCGGCGCTGTTCCTGCCGGTCATGGGTTTCCTCCCGGCCACCGACCCACGGATGCGCGCCACCATCGCGGTGGTCGAGCGCGAGCTGGGCAGCGACGACGGCCTGGTCCGGCGCTGGAACGACGACCCGGCGGGTTTCGTGCTCTGCTCGTTCTGGCTGGTGGAGTGCCTGGTGCTGGCCGGCGAGGCGGGCCGGGCCCGGCGGCTGTTCGAGCGGGTCCTCGGCCACGCCAACGACCTCGGCCTGTTCGCCGAGCAGATCGACCTGCGCAGCGGGGTCCAGCTCGGCAACACCCCACAGGCGCTGTCGCACATCGGCCTGATCAACGCGGCCTGGCGGCTGACCGAACCGGACACCGACTGACCGGGGCGGTGGGCTACACCAGCGGCACGTCCGAGACGTCCACGGTCTCCGGGTACTTCAGGCCGGCGCCGGTGTTCAGGACCACCACCCGCTCGCCGGGGCGGATCCAGCCGCCGGCGCGCAGGTGCCGGGCGGCGGTCAGGCAGGCGGCCCCCTCCGGGCAGAGCAGCAGCCCCTCCCGGGCCGCGAAGTCGCGCAGGTCGGCCAGGATCTCCGTGTCGTCCACCGCGATCGCGGTACCGCTGCTCTCCCGCAGCGCGGTCAGGATCAGCTCGTCGCCGAGCGGGGCCGGCACGGTGATGCCGAACGCCACCGTGTGCGCGTCCGTCCACGGGGTGACCCGCTCCTCGCCGGCCGCGAAGGCGCGCACCACCGGGGCGCAGCCGGTGGACTGCACCGCGACGAGCCGGGGCAGCCGGTCCTCGACCCACCCCAGCTCGCGCAGCTCGTGCAGGGCCTTGTGGATGCCGATCAGCCCGACCCCGCCGCCGGTCGGGTAGATGATCACGTCGGGTACCTGCCAGCCCAGCTGCTCGACGATCTCGTACCCCATGGTCTTCTTGCCCTCCAGCCGGTAGGGCTCGCGCAGCGTGCCGGCGTCGAAGACCCGCCCGCCCGACTCGGCGACCAGCCGGGCCACCCAGCGGCCGGCGTCGCTGATCAGGCCGTCCACCAGCCGCAGGTCGGCCCCGGCGGCCACACACTCGCGCCGGCAGATGGTCGGCGCGTCGAGCGGCATCGCGATGGTCGCGCCCATCCCGGCCCGGGCCGCGTACGTCGCCCAGGCCGCCCCGGCGTTGCCGTTGGTCGGCATGGCGATCCGCTCCACGCCCAGCTCCCGGGCCCGGCTCACGCCGACCGCCGCGCCCCGGGCCTTGAACGACCCGGTCGGGGTGAGCCCCTCGTCCTTGACGATCAGGTCCGGGATGCCGATCTCGTGCCCGTAGCGGGGGGCGCGCAACAGCGGCGTCCAGCCCTCGCCCAACGTGGTGACGAA
Organism: Micromonospora auratinigra; assembly: GCF_900089595.1. Classification (GTDB taxonomy): domain Bacteria; phylum Actinomycetota; class Actinomycetes; order Mycobacteriales; family Micromonosporaceae; genus Micromonospora; species Micromonospora auratinigra. Next base: position 6,181,859 of record NZ_LT594323.1, read on the forward strand.
ACGCGGGTCGGCCACCGGCAGCAGCTCCCGGTAGCGCCACAGGTCGGCCGGGCGCAGCCCGAACTGTTCCGGGGTGACCGACGCGGCCACCGCCGCCAGGTCGTAGCGGGCCAGCAGCGGCGACCCGCACTCGCAGAGGTTCTGCAGCTTGTCCGCCGGATGGTGCAGACCGCAACGGGGGCATTCCAGGTGCGTCAGGTGCACGGTGCTCCTCAGCTCGCGTCGATGCTCAGCCAGTGCCGACTGCGCCGGCCCGGCTCGTAGGGGGAGTCGAGGCGTTTGGCCACCACCCCCGGGAGCCCCTGTTCGCGGGCGGTCCGCAGGGCGTCGGCGCCGACGCCCGGGAACCACGGCGGAGTCTGCCAGTGCGTACCGGCGAGCGCCAGACCGTCGAGCAGCTCGCGGCGCTGCGCGTACGGCAGGTCGCCGGTGGTGACGCCCTCCAGCCAGAGCAGGTCGACGGCGAGGAACTGGCCGTCCCGCTTGCTGGGCGGCTTCACCCGGCCGGCCGGGTCGATCCGGACCAGCACGCCGTCCAGCACCGCCTCGGTCGGGGCCAGCTCCTCGGCCAGCGCGCGCAGCCAGGGGTACGCCCCGGTGACCTCCTCGTCGTCCGCGTCGAGCAGCCGCAACCGGCCACCGGAGACGTACCCGGTCACCCGGACGCCGTCCCAGCGCAGCTCGTAGCCCCAGGCCGCCTCGTCGGCCGGCAGCCGCCGGCCGGGGGTGGCGTGCATCGGGCGGACCAGCTCGGGCATCGGCGTCCAGCCCTCCGGCGCCGGGTCGGTGCGGCGGACCATCCAGTCCCGGCCCCGCCCGCCGGTCGCGAAGAGCACGTACCGGCCCGTGGTCCGCTCCCCGGCCAGCACCACGACCACCTCGTCGTCGCGCCACTTCTCCAGCCGGTACGTCCCGCTGTCGTGGATGACCATCCGGCCGCCGCCGTACTCACCGGCCGGGATCTCGCCGTGGAAGGTGAGGTACTCCATCGGGTGGTCCTCGGTGTGCACCGCGAGGTGGTTGCGACCCGGGTCGCGGGGCAGGCCGCGCGGCACCGCCCAGGAGGCCAGCACGCCGTCGTGCTCCAGCCGCAGATCCCAGTGCAGGCTGCGGGCGTGGTGCTGCTGGATCACGAAGCGGGGCGCGCAGCGAGCGGTCCGCCCGCGCCGCGTCGTGCGGGCGGGCACCGGCTCGGGGGTACGCTCCGCGTCCCGCTTGCTCCGGTACTCCTCCAGCCGGTCGCCCACCCCCGCATTCTCCGCCACGGTGCGGCCGATCGCCCGGATCCCGCCACGTCTGTCCGGTTCGCCGCGCTCCGGCGGGTCGCCGGCATGGGCGCGGCGATCAGGGGTAGAAGCGTCGGTATGGACCTCGACCAACCCACCGCGGCAATCGCCGGCGACCTGCGGATGCCGCTGCTCGGCTTCGGCACCTGGCAGGCGACCGGGGAGGCCGGCTACGACGCCGTGCTCGCCGCCCTGGACGCCGGTTACCGGCACATCGACACCGCCACCATGTACGGCAACGAGAAGGAGGTCGGTCGGGCGGTCCAGGAGAGCGGGCTGCGCCGCGAGGACATCTTCCTCACCACCAAGCTGCCGCCGGACCGGGTGGGCCGGGAACGGGAGACCATCGAGGCGAGCCTGGCGGCCCTCGACACCGACCACGTCGACCTCTGGCTGATCCACTGGCCGCCGTCCTCGCCGGCCGACAGCATCCCGGTCTGGCGGGAACTGCTCGCCGCGCGCAACGAGGGCCTCACCCGTGCCGTCGGGGTCAGCAACTACTCGATCGCCCAGATCGACGAGCTGATCCAGGCCACCGAGGAGATCCCGGCGGTCAACCAGATCCGGTGGAGCCCCGCCCTGTACGACCGGCAGGTGCACGCCGCGCACAAGGACCGGGGCGTGGTGCTGGAGGGCTACAGCCCGTTCAAGACCAGTGACCTGTCGGATCCGGTGCTGGTGCGCATCGCTCAGGCGCACGACGTCTCCCCGGCGCAGGTGGTGCTGCGCTGGCACATCGATCACGAGATCGTGGTGATCCCCAAGTCGGTGACCCCGGAGCGGATCCGGGCCAACGCCGAGGTCTTCGACTTCTCGCTCACCGCCGAGGAGATGCGCGACATCGACGCGCTGGGCGGCTGACACCATGACGGCGTGGACTTCCTTCAGCACTGGTACCTGAGCAACTGCGACGGTGACTGGGAGCACGAGTTCGGGGTGCGCATCGAGACCCTGGACAACCCGGGCTGGACCGTCGAGGTCGATCTCGTCGACACGCGGCTCGAAGGGCGGCTGCTGAGCCGTACGAAGCTGGAGCCGGGGGCGGGTCGCTGGGTGTGGGTGGAGTCCGACGGTCGGCACTTCAGTAGTTCCTGCGATCCGCTGTCGCTGCAGGTGGCACTGCAGCGGTTCCGGGCGTTCGCCGAGTTGCCGGCAGCCGAGGCGGGCCCCGGTGCCGGCTGAGCCCTCGGCGCGCAGGGCGACTCCCGTCGCGCGAGGGGGCGCGGTCCGGACGGACCGCGCCCCCTCGTCGTACTCCTGGGGTCAGGACTTCGTGCAGGTGGCCCCGTTGAGGGTGAAGCTGCTCGGCGCGGAGTACGCCCCGCTCAGCGTCGCCTGGTAACCGAAGTTGGTCGAGGCGCCCGGCGAGAGCGTGCCGTTGTAGCTGACGTTCTTCGCGGTGAGCGCGGACCCGCTCTGGGTCACCGTGGCGTTCCACGCGTTGGTGACGGTCTGCCCGGACGGCAGGTTGTAGTTCATGGTCCAGCCGTTGATCGTGCTGGAGCCGGTGTTGGTGATCGTCACCTCGGCGGTGAAGCCGTTGTTCCACACGTTCGTCGGGGTGTACTTCACCGCGCAGGACGCGTTGCCGCTCGGCGGCGGGGTCGGGCTGCTGCTGGTGGGCGGCGGGGTCGGGCTGCTGGACGTGGGCGGCGGGGTGGCGCCGGTGTTGACGTCCTGCGAGAACGAGTTGACCGCGAGGCCCACGCCGCCCTGCCACGGCTCGAAGCCGGCCTGGATGCTGGTCAGGTACCAATCGTTGGTGATCGCGCCCCGGTTACGGGTGTCGGCGATGAACGCCATGACGTCGAAGCTCATGCTCGGGATCGCCGACGGGGCGACGTACGAGATGACGTTGTTGGAGCCGTTGCTGCCCCGCCAGACCTCCCAGTTGCGGCCGGCGATGTTGGCGGTCGCGACGGGCGAGCCGATGGGCTGGATGGAGCCCTGGCGGTTGAGCCAGATCATGATCTCCATCTGGTTCACCCCGTCCTTCTTGGGGCTGGGGTCGAGCCAGATGTCGTACGAGGCGTCGAAGACCGCCCCGCTGACGTAGTTGTAGCTGATGCTGGCCGGCGCGCTGCCGATGTTCTTCACCTGCACCGGCAGGTTGGTGCCGGGCGAGCAGTTGGTGTAGTGGCAGCCCACGAAGATCGAGGGGTAGGAGACCGGCGCGCCGTTGGTCGGCGACGAGCCGTCCGCCCGGGTGATCGAGAAGCCGGTGGACGTCACGTTGATGCACTGGGTGGCGGTGGTGCCCCAGCGGTTGTTCTGCACGACGTACTTGCCGCCGATGGTGGTGGAGCCGTACTGGTCGCAGATCTGGGTGTCGGCGGAGGCGTTGCCGCCGAGGATGACGGCGACGATCGAGCCGGCGGCCAGCAGGCCGGCGGCCGCGATCGCCCTCAGTGGACGCTTCATGATGCTCCTTGGGTGCGGCGCGGGGGCGCCGGGACGTGTGGGGGAGTACGGGCGGGAGCGCTCCCAGGTTCAGGAGGACACATTTACATGCCTGAAACAGTTGCGCAACTGTACCGGTTAAGTCAGCCGGCAATACCACGCACCGGTGAACCCGCGGTGGCACAGCGTGCTGGTTCATTCCCCCGCTCGGCGTGGGACTCCTGGCCTGCGGGATTACCGCACGAAACCGAGCAGTGGGCGCGCCAGGCCCGATGGGACCTACCGTGCGTCGATCGCGGCGAGTAGTGTCTTGCCTCCAACGCGTGCCGAACCCCTCCGGAGGCGTACACCACGATGGGTGGCTCCCCCCTGCGCGTCCTCGTCGTCGGCGCGGGCATCGCCGGTCTCGCCGTGGCGCGGGCGCTACGCCTGGCGGGATTCCGGCCGGACGTCACCGAGAAGCTGCCGCCCGACGAGCGCAGCGACATCGGCCTCTACCTCCCCGGAAACGCCGCCCGGGCGCTGCGCCGCCTCGACCTGGACGGCCCGGTACGCCCGCTCGGGCAGATCATCCACCGGCAGCGCTTCCTCGACGCCGCGGGCGCGCCGCTCTGCGAGGTCGACCTCGACGCCCTCTGGGCCGGCGTGGGGGAGTGCCGGGCGCTGCCCCGCGCCGAACTGCACCGGGTGCTGCTGACCGGGGCCGGCGGCGCGGTCCGGCACGGCGCCGAGATCCGCACCGTCGACCCGCTCCCCGGCGGCGTCGCGGTCGGCTTCACCGACGGCACCGCCAGCGAGTACGACCTGGTCATCGGGGCCGACGGGCCGCGCTCGACGGTGCGTACCCTGGCCGCGCTCGGTGGGCCGCCCCGCCCCGCCGGCCAGGTCGTCTACCGGGCGGTGGTGCGCGGCGGGCCGCGGGTCGCCGACTGGACGGCGCTGCTCGGCCAGCGCGCCGGCTTCCTCGTCGTGCCGATCGGGGCCGGTCGCCTGCACTGCTACGCCGACGAGGCGGGCAGCACCGTGCCGGCCGACCCGCTGGCCCGGCTGCACGAACTCTTCGGCGAATACGGCGGTCCGGTGCCCCAGGTGCTCGCCGCCCTGCAGGACGTGCAGGTCGAGCTGACCCAGGAGGTGGAGCTGGGCCGCTGGTTCCACGGCCGGGTGCTGCTGGTCGGTGACGCGGCCCACGCCACCGCGCCGACGCTGTCCCAGGGCGCCGCGATGGCGCTGGAGGACGCCGTGGTGCTCGCCGAGTCGCTCAAGGCCGCCACCAGCGTCGACGCCGCGCTGCTCGCGTACGAGAGCCGCCGTCGGCCGCGTACCCGATGGGTGCGGGACCGGACCCGGGACCGCAACCGCACCCGCGACGTGCCGCCGGCGCTGCGCGACCCGCTGCTTCGCGGTCGCGGCGGACGGATCTTCCAGGAGCACTACCGGTTGCTGGTCGGCCCGCTCTGAGCACCGCGCGCGGGGGCGGTGATCGTAGCCGCCCACCCCACGCGGCACCCCCACCTGCCGGGGACTATCCTCCCTACGGATGACGGCTGCGCAGATGACCAGCGCGTGCCGAGCGGGACAACCCAGAACCGGAGGCCACTCGTGACCACCGTCGCACCCAAGCCGGTCGTGACCCGGCCCTGGCCGGTCCGCGAGCCGGTCAAGGGGTCGGCCCTCGCGCGGCTGCTGCGCACCACGGACGCGAAGCAGATCGGGATCATGTACATGGTCACCGCGTTCGCGTTCTTCATGATCGGTGGCCTGATGGCCCTGATCATGCGCGCCGAGCTGGCGCGGCCGGGCCTGCAGTTCCTGTCGCCCGAGCAGTACAACCAGCTCTTCACCATGCACGGCACGATCATGCTGCTGTTCTTCGCGACGCCGATCGTGTTCGCCTTCGCGAACTACGTGGTGCCGCTGCAGATCGGCGCGCCCGACGTGTCGTTCCCCCGACTGAACGCCTTCGCCTACTGGCTGTACCTCTTCGGTGGCACGCTGGCCACCGCCGGCTTCATCAGCCCGGGTGGCGCCGCCGACTTCGGCTGGACCGCCTACACCCCGCTGAGCACGGTCGAGCACTCGCCGGGCGTCGGCGCGAACATGTGGGTGGTCGGCCTGGCCATCTCCGGTCTGGGCACCATCCTCGGCGCGGTCAACCTGATCACCACGATCCTGACCCTGCGCGCCCCCGGCATGACCATGTTCCGGATGCCGATCTTCACCTGGAACATGCTGGTCACCAGCCTGCTGGCGATCCTGGTCTTCCCGCTGCTGGCCGCCGCGCTCTTCGCGCTGGCCGCCGACCGCCTGATCGGCGCGCACGTGTACGACCCGGCCACCGGCGGGCCGATGCTCTGGCAGCACCTGTTCTGGTTCTTCGGGCACCCCGAGGTGTACATCATCGCGCTGCCGTTCTTCGGCATCGTCACCGAGGTCATCCCGGTCTTCTCCCGCAAGCCGATCTTCGGCTACAAGGGTCTGGTCGCCGCGACCATCGCCATCGCCGCCCTGTCGATGAGCGTCTGGGCGCACCACATGTTCGCCACCGGCCAGGTGCTGCTGCCGTTCTTCAGCTTCCTCAGCTACCTGATCGCCGTGCCCACCGGTATGAAGTTCTTCAACTGGATCGGCACCATGTGGCGGGGGCAGATCACCTTCGAGACGCCGATGCTCTTCGCGGTCGGCTTCCTGGTGACCTTCCTCTTCGGTGGTCTGACCGGTGTGCTGCTGGCCAGCCCGCCGATCGACTTCCACGTGCACGACTCGTACTTCGTGGTGGCGCACTTCCACTACGTGCTCTTCGGCACGATCGTGTTCGCGGTGTTCTCCGGCATCTACTTCTGGTTCCCGAAGATGTTCGGCCGGATGCTCGACGAGCGGCTCGGCAAGATTCACTTCTGGCTGACCATGATCGGCTTCCACACCACGTTCCTGGTGCAGCACTGGCTCGGCAACGAGGGCATGCCCCGCCGGTACGCCGACTACCTGCCCAGCGACGGCTTCACCACGCTGAACACCATCTCCACGATCGGCGCGTTCATCACCGGCATCTCGACCCTGCCGTTCATCTGGAACTGCTGGAAGTCGTACAAGTCCGGTCCGGTGGTCGAGGTCGACGACCCGTGGGGCCACGGCAACTCGCTCGAGTGGGCCACCAGCTGCCCGCCGCCGCTGCGCAACTTCGACCGGATGCCGCGGATCCGCTCCGAGCGGCCGGCGTTCGACCTGAAGTTCCCGGAGCTGGCCGCCGGTCAGAGCCTGGCCGGCCCGCCGGAGGGTGGCGCCAAGCCGCTGACCAGCGAGTCCAACGGTGGCGCCAGCTACCAGGAGGACACCGCCGGCAACCTCGACCAGCGCTGACGCTCCACCAGTACGCCGACGGGCGCCGCCCCCTCACGGGAGCGGCGCCCGTCGCCTTTCCGCCCCCAACCGTGCCGCTGCCGGGCGGCGGCACCTTGACGTTGCCGCGACGGTCGGGTGCGGATGCCCGGGATCACGCTCGATCATTGATCGAGTGGTGTCGGGCGGGCTTGGGTTCCACTACTTCCTGGATCGAGGATGATCGCGGGGCGCGGGGCGTAGGCATTCTCATTCTTCGATGAATCGCTTAGCCTGAGCGGGTCGCATCCGCGATCTTCGCGTGCCCGGCCTCAGGAGGCGTCGTGCTCAGGTATCCGCTCGTGACGTTGGCAGTCGCCGCCCTCGGCCTGCCGCTGTCGACCGCCCCCGCGCAGGCGGCACCCGAAATGCCGGCCGTCGCCGGGTGGTCGACCCCGGCCCCCGCGCCGACCGGCTGCACCACCTCGATGGAGTGGATCTACGACGGCGTCAACTACTACTACGGGCGCGGCAAGGTGCAGTGCACCACGGGCCGCTACCGGGTCAAGATCCAGTGTCGCAACCAGCAGACCGGGGTCGGCTACGTCATCTACGGCGGCACCGCGGTGAACGCTCCCGGCACGGCCACCGCCACCTGCTACGTCGGCAACGTCGCCGAGAAGGTCTATCCGGTGGAGGACCCGCTGCCGACCGGGGTCACCACGGGGTGCGCGCCCTGGATCGAGTGGGTGCACGAGGGCAGCAACCACTACTACGGCCGGGGCCGGGTCCAGTGCGACACCGGCCGGTACCAGGTGAAGATCAACTGTCGTAACCTCCAGACCGGCGTGGCGTACGTCGTCTACGGCGGCCAGGTGGTGACCGCCCCCGACACGGCCACCACCACCTGCTACAGCGGCAACGTGGCGGAGAGCGTGGAGGCGCTGCCGCAGTGACCCGCGCCGGCCGGGTGGCGCGCCGGACGGCCCGCCACCCGGCCGGCCGGAAGCCCGCCCGCCCCCCGGAAGACCGCTCCCCGGAAGCCCGCCCCCCGAAGCCGGACGGCAGCCGGAAGCCGGACGGCCGGTCAGCCGGCGGCCGGCACTGGCACCGGCTCCGGCTCCGGTGCGGCCGGCAGCGGCGCACGGCGGTGCCGCAGTTCGACCGGGAGCACCGCCGCCGCCACCAGCACGCCGATCGCGCCGGTGACCACGAAGCCCCACATCGGGGCCGAGGCGTCGATCACCGCGCCGGCCAGCGGCGCGCCGAGGGCGATGCCGACGGTGACCGCCGAGCCGTGCAGGCCCATCGCCTCACCGCGTACCCCGGCGGGGGCCAGCCGGCTCACCGCGTCGGAGGTCGACGCGATGGTGGGAGCGCAGAGCGCCCCGGCCGGGACCAGGGCGAGGCAGAGCAGCCACCAGTGCGAACCGCCCAGCCCGACCGGGATGGTGGTGAGGCTGAGCGTCGCCATCAGCGCCAGCGGCGAGAACGAGCGGTGCACCGCCCCGTACGCGAAGCCGCCCACCAGCGACGCCACCGCCCAGGCGGCCAGCACGGCACCGGTCCAGCCCACCTCGCCGCCGTCGCGGAGCACGGCCACCACGGCCACGTCGGTGCCACCGAGCACCAGGGTGGCGGCCAGGCTCACCGCCAGCACGGCCAGCAGCCGGGGCGTGAGCCACTCGCGGCGCGGCACCCTGCGGTGCGGACCGACCGGCTCGTCGGCGCTGCGGGTGGGCGGATCGAGCAGCCAGAACCCGATCCCGGCGGCGACGATCCCAGCCCCGACGGCCCACATGGTGGTGCGCGCGGAGAGGGTGGTGGCGAGGGCCACGGCCAGCGCCGGGCCGACCATGAACGACAGCTCGACCGACATCGAGTCCAGCGCGTACGCCGGGCGGCGGCGCTCGGCCGGGACGAGCGCGGCGACCGACTGGCGGACCACCGAGAAGACCGGGAGGGCGAGCAGCCCGGCGAGGAACGCCGTCGGCAGCAGCACCGGATAGCTCAGGGTCGGCGCGGTGGCCCAGAAGACGCCCTCGGCGACGGTGGTGAGCAGCAGCACCGGGCGCAGCCCACGCCGGTCGACCAGCCGGCCGAGCAGCGGGGAGCCGAGCGCGGCGCCGACCGTCGAGGCGGCCCCGACCAGGCCGGCCGCGCCGTAGCCGCGGCCGAGGTCGAGCACCACGTGGAAGGTGAGCACCACCCCGGTCGCGGTGAGCGGGATGCGGGCCAGCACCGACACCAGCAGCAACGACCGGAGACCGGGCAGGGCGAGCGCCTCCCGGTAAGGCTTCAAGTTCACGACGGTCCGTACCTCCGGCCGACATCCTCGACCGGGGGTACGACAGTCGCAAGCGATTACCCGGTCAAGCGGCCCTGATCACAGGCGCGCCGACCATGGCCACGTCGGCCCCCTCGAGCGCCCGCAGCGCCACGTCCAGGGTGTCCGCCGCGACCGCGGCGGTCAGGTCGAGCAGCACCGTGGTCCGGAAGCCCTCCCGGGCGGCGTCCAGCGCGGTCGCCCGTACGCAGTGGTCGGTGGCGATGCCCACCACGTCGACCCGGTCGACGTCGTGCCGGCGCAACCAGTCGGCCAGGCACTCGCCGTCGGGGCCGTGCCCCTCGAAGCCGGAGTACGCGGCCGCGTGCTCGCCCTTGTGGAAGATCGCCTCGACCCGGCCGGTGGCCAGGTCCGGGTGGAACTCCGAGCCGGCCGTGCCCACCACGCAGTGCCGGGGCCAGGAGTCGACGTAGTCCGGCGGGTTGCCGAAGTGCGCCCCCGGGTCGATGTGGTAGTCCTTCGTCGCCACCACGTGGTCCCAGCGCTGCGGCTCGGCGGCCAGCAGCCGGGAGATGCCGGCCGCCACGCCGGCACCGCCGGCCACGGCGAGCGAGCCGCCCTCGCAGAAGTCGTTCTGCACGTCCACGATGATCAACGCGTTGCCCATGGCGGGCCTCCTCAGGTCGCGGGAACGACGGTCACCGGCACGGCCGGGTCGCCGCCGGAGAGCTTCAGGCCCTCCCAGGGGATGGAGATCAGGCACTGCCGCAGGTGCTCCCGCGACTCCTCGAGGGTGGGCAGCCCCACCGGCTCGCCCTCGACGACGAAGGAGTGCTGGAGCAGCCGGTCGTTGGGCTGCCGGTCCGGCACGCCCTGCGACACGATGACCTCCTCGGTGGCGGTGCCGGTCGGCTTGTGCCGGCGGACGGCCACCTTCCGGCCGCCGATGGTGGCCTTGTGCTCGGAGCGCTTGACCACCGGCCGCCCCTCCACCTCGACCAGCTTGTAGACCAGCCCGGCGGTGGGCGCGCCGGAGCCGGTCACCACCGCGGTGCCGGCGCCGTACATGTCGACCGGCTCGGCGGCGAGGGTGGCGATGGCGTACTCGTCCAGGTCGCCCGAGACGATGATCTTGGTCTCGGCGGCGCCCAGCGAGTCGAGCAGTTCCCGCGACTGCTGGGCGATCACCGTCAGGTCGCCGGAGTCGATCCGGACCGCCCGCAGCTCCGGGCCGGCCACCTCGATCGCGTTGCGGATGCCCTGGCTGATGTCGTACGTGTCGACCAGCAGCGTGGTGTCCTTGCCCAGCGTGGCGACCTGCGAGGCGAAGGCCGCCCGCTCGTCGTCGTGCAGCAGGGTGAAGGCGTGCGCCGCGGTGCCCGCGGTGGGGATGCCGTAGCGCTCGCCCGCCGCCAGGTTGGAGGTGAACCGGAACCCGGCCAGGTACGCCGCCCGCGCGGCAGCCACCGCCGCCTCCTCGTGCGCCCGGCGCGAACCCATCTCGATCAGCGCCCGGCCCCGGGCGGCGGTGACCATCCGGGCGGCCGCCGCGGCGACCGCGCAGTCGTGGTTGAGCACGGAGAGCACCAGCGTCTCCAGCACCACGCACTCGGCGAAGCCGCCCGAGACGGTGAGGATCGGTGAGCCGGGGAAGAACAGCTCGCCCTCGGCGTACCCGTCGATGTCGCCGGTGAAGCGGTAGTCGGCCAGCCACCGGGCGGCGGCCTCGTCGACCACCCCGGTGCGGCGCAGGAAGTCGACCTCCTCCGGCGAGAACCGGAAGTCACGGATCATCTCGACCAGCCGGGCCGTCCCGGCGACCACCCCGTAGCGGCGGCCGGCGGGCAGCCGCCGGCTGAACACCTCGAAGACGCAGCGGCGGTCGGCCGTGCCGTCCCGCAGGGCGGCGCTGACCATGGTCAGCTCGTAGTGGTCGGTCAGCAGCGCGGGGCGAAGGGTGCTCACGCCTCCAGCCTAGAGTTCAGAGCGGATCCGCGCCGTCGTGCCCCGGCATGGCCCGCAGCGCCGCCCGCAACTCGGCCCGGCCGGCCACGCCGAGCTTGCTGTAGACCCGCTGGAGATGGTTCTCCACGGTCCGGCTGGACAGGTAGAGCCGCTCGGCGATGGCCCGACTCGTGGCGCCCTCGGCGGCCAGCCGGGCCACCTCCCACTCGCGGTCGCTCAGCGCCGGCCGGAGCAGCCGCAGCGCCGGGGTGGAGACCCCGTCGCAGCGGCGCAGCAGGGCGGCGAGCCGGTCCCGGGCCGGGGCGGTGTCGGTGCCCCGGGCCCGTCCCGCGTGGTGCACCGCCATGGCGGTGGCCTCGGCGGCGTACACGATCAGGTCGCGGGCGACGAAGCCGTCGGCGACGGCGAGCAGCTCGCCCGGGTCGCCGTCGGCCGCCGCCCGGGCGTAGCGGGCGGCCAGCGGCGGCAACATCCCGTCGACCTGCTCGGAGAGTTCCGCCAGCCGCTGCGCCGCGGTCCGTCGGCCGCCGTCGGTGCAGGTCGGCCCGACCGCGACGGTGGACTGCCCCAGCCGGACCAGGTCGAGCAGGACGAGCAGCTCGTGCCCGGCGAGGCCGTCGTCGCGGAGCCGGTCGGCCAGCGCGGCGAGGTGCTTGCCGGCGGCCGGCAGGTCGCCGGCGACGGCCAGCGCGGCGCCCCGGGCCTGCTCCAGCCACGGATAGAGCACCGCCATGCCGGGAGTCTGGGCCCGGTCCGCCTCGGCCATCGCCTCCGCCGCGTGCGTGGCGTCGCCGCGCAGCGCCGCCGCCTGGGCCCGTTCGGCGTGCGCCAGGCCCCCGTAGACCCGGCTGGTGGCGAGCACGGCGCAGGCGCCGAGGCTGGTCTTGAGCGCCTCGCCGCTGCGCCCCCGCAGCCGGGCCGCGTACGCCTGGAGGATGGCCAGGTAGCCGGTGCCGAGCCGGAAGTCGCCCGCGCCGGCCAGGTCGGCGAACTCGTCGGCGACGATCGCGTCGATCCCGGTCAGGTCGCCGGAGAGAGCCAGCCGGGTGCCCCGGGCCAGCTCCATGGCGAGCTGGAGGTACGGCATGTCGGCGCGCCAGCGGGCCGCCTCGGCCTGGACCCGGGCGATCGCCGTGGCGCTGCGGCGGTACTGCCCCTGGGCGGCCTGGAGATGGGCGAGCGTGCAGCGGGCCAGCTCCCGGGCGGCCAGCGGGGCGGCCGGCCGGTCCAGCACCGCCTGGGCCAGCCGCACGGCGGTGCCGGTGTCCAGCCCGTGCAGCCGCATGATCGCCTCGAACGCGCGGACCCGTGCCTGGTCGGCCGGGTCGCTCAGCTCGTCGCCGCGGGCGGCGATCTCGTCCACCGTGGACTCACGGCTGAGCCCCCAGTAGCTCACCATGCCCCGGACCGTCAGCCAGCGGCTGCGCCGCCGGTCGTCGGTGAGCTCCGCGGCGACCTGGTCCAGCACCCGGATCGCCTCGTCCGGCCGGTCGCCGAACATCAGGATGGTGGCGAGCAGTTCGGCGGCGTCGGAGCCGCCGTCGGCCTCCAGCGCCGCGCGGGCCAGCCGGGTCGCCAGCGGTACGTCGTACCGGCCGAAGGCCTGGGCGGCCGCGTCGAGCAGCAGCGCAGGATTCTGCGCGGTGCCGGAGTCCAGCCGCCAGACCGCCACCCGCAGCAGGTCGTCGCGGCGTCGCTTGCCGACCTCCTCCAGCAGGTCGGCCAGGGTGGCCTGGAGTCGCCGGGTACGGCTGACCGGGCACTGCCGGCGCATCACCTCGCCGTAGAGCGGGTGGGCGAGCCGGACGTTCAACCGCCGGTCGTCCTGCACCAGCACGATCAGGCCGCGCTCCTCGGCGGTCTCCACGTCGGCCGGGTCGACCGCCCGCTGGAGCAGTTGGAGGCCCAGCGGCTCGCCGAACGCCACCAGCTCGACCACCGACCGGACGCCCGGGGTCAGCTGGCCGATCCGGGTGTCGATCAACTCGGTCAGGCTGGGGGCCAGCTCGAGGCGGCCGGTCCACTTCCAGATGCCGTACCGGCGGCTCAGCTCCTCCCCGCCGGAGGCCGCGAGCACCAGCTCGCGCAGCAGCAGCGGGTTGCCCGCGGAGAGCCGGAACAGCCGCTCCGAGGAGCCGGCGTCGACCGGGCCGCCGAGGATCGCGGCGAGCAGGCCGGTGGTCTCCGTCGGACCGAGCGGCGCGAGCTCGACCAGCTCCACCAGGTCGTCGGTCCAGAGTGCCCGGATGGGCAGCGGGATCTGCTCGCCGTTGCGCACCGTCCCGATCACGGTGGCGTTCTCGGACCGGGCGATCAGGTGGATGAGCGCGGCCGACGGCGGGTCGAGCAGGTGCGCGTCGTCGATGGCGAGCACGATCGGCCGGCCGGCGGCCTGCTCCTGGAGCACCTGGAGCGCCCAGCGCAGCACACCGGCGGGGGAGAGGCCGGAGGGCTGCTCGGCGGGGAGCACCTGGACCATGCCGCCGAAGGGCACCGCGGCGGTGGTGGCGCTGGCCGCGACGGACCAGACCGCGTACCGGTCGGTGGGCAGCGCGGCGACGCCCTCGCGCAGCAACCGGCTCTTGCCGACGCCGGCGCTGCCGCTGAAGAGCAGTCCGCGTCCGTCGAGCCCCTGGACCGCCGACGACAGACGGTTGAGCTCGTCCCGTCGGCCGACGAAGTCCCACCGGTTCATCGGTGCAGCATATCGACGGTAATCCGTCCGCACGTACACCGTCACGCAGTGAAGTTGAGTAGCCTGGCGATTACTGGTGAGTACCGTAAATGTTCTGTGTCGGACTCCCGACACCCGTAATCTTCTGCCACCACGGATTTCCCCTGCTCCGCGACCGGTCCTCACCCGGTCGCCCGACCGGGAGGCCGATTGATGAAGCCGGGCCCGCTCCGCTCGGTCGACACGCCCGGCTCGGGCGGGCCGGTCGACCCGCCGCGCTGCGCGTCCCTGCCCACCCGACTCGGGGTCACCGAACCCCGTGCCGACGAGCCGCTGGCCGTCGTCGTCGCCGGTCCGTCCGGCGCCGGCCGCCGGGAGCTGCTCGCGGGCCTGCTCGGGCTGGAGCCCGGGATGCTGACCGTCCCCTCCGGCAGCTTCCTGCTCGTCGACCACGGGCGGGTGCCGACCCGCGCCGCGTATGTGCCGGGCTACCGCCAGCCGCACGCGTACGGCGCCGATCCGCTGGCCGCCGGACCGGCCCTCGCCCGGCCGCCCCGCCGGGTCGAGCTGAGCCTGCCCGAGCCGCTGCTGAAGCACTTCGCGCTGCTCGACACGCCGGACACCGGCTCGCTCGGGGTCGCGGGCGGCCGGGTGCTGCTCGACGCGGCGGGCCGGGCCGGCGCGCTGCTCTTCGTGATCTCCGCCGACCAGGCGTTCACCGCGGCCGAGCTGCACCTGCTGGCCGAGCTGGCCCGGGCCCGGGTCCAGGTGTTCTTCGCGGTCACCCGCGCCTCGGCCGGCTGGTCGGGCGCGGTGGACGGGCCGACGGCGACGGAGGGCACGGGGGCTTCCGTCCCGTCGGCCGGTCGTCCCGGGTCGCTCCCGGCCCGGCGGATGGACCCGGCGGAGGTGTCCCTCGCGGCGCACCGTGCCGCGCTGCTGTCCGCCGTGCCCGGGCTGGCCGGCGCCCGCTGGTACGCGGTCCGGCCGACCGACCCCGGGGTGCTGCGCCGGGCCCTGGTCGGCTGGGCGGTGGACGAAGGACTGCGCCGGTCCAGCGCCCGGCCGCCGGAGCCGCCGGGGCGGCACGGGAAGGTGCCGGTGGTGCCCGGCCTGGATCCGGGCGAGCTGGCCGAGCGGCTGGACCGGCAGGCCCGCTCCTGTGCCCAGCGGATCCGCCAGCACCTGGCCCTGGAGCTGGCCAACATCCACCTGCGCGTGGTGCAGGAGATCGTCTTCGGGGTGGGCTGCGCCGGCCTGCCGCAGCTGCTCGACCGGGAGACGGAGGCCCTGTCGCTGCTCGCCACCGCGCAGTGCGACGAGGCGGCCCGGGGTCTGCTCGACGAGGCGGCCGCGCGGGTCTTCGGCGCGCCGCTGGCGGAAGGGGTCCGGGGCCGGATCGCGCACGCCGTGCGATGGGGCCTCGCCGACCAGACCGCCGGCCACGAGCTGGACCGGGTGCTCCTGGTGACCAGCACGGCCGGGGTGGCCGGGCTGGCCGGTGGCGGCGCGCTCGACGCGCTGTCCGGCTTTCCCGGCGCCGTGCGCGACGAGGTGCTGCCGCCGGTCGGCGTGGCCCTCTCCGGCGGCTGCTGGCAGCACTGGCGCTCGCCCGGCAACAACGACCCGAACGCGGCGCGCTCCTGGGCGCAGCGGGCCCTGCGGGAGATCGAGCTGGAGCTGTCCCGCGAGGTGTCCCGCCGGTTCGAGGTGATCCGTCTCTCGTTGGGCTCGGTGCTCACCGATGCTGTCGAACACGGCATCCTGCTCGCCTGAGGTGGCGGTCGTCGACCGCGTACCCGGGCCGCCGACGGCGGCCCGGGCGGGTGATCCCCGCCCGCGCGGCGTTCCGGTTCCTCAGTTCCGCGGGACCGGTGGCACGATGGGGGGCATGGCGGCTCCGCAGGTTGCACCGGTCGAGACGCCGGACACCGACGAGGTGCCGGCGTCCGACCGGCCGTGGGTGACCATCGTCTGGGACGACCCGGTCAACCTCATGACGTACGTGACCTGGGTGTTCCAGAAGCTCTTCGGCTACAGCAGGGAAAAGGCCGAGCAGTTGATGCTGGACGTGCACCACAAGGGCAAGGCCGTGGTCTCGAGCGGGGCCCGGGAGCGGATGGAGCACGACGCGTCGCAGCTGCACGCGTACGGGCTCTGGGCGACGGTGGAGCGGTCATGAGCATGTTCCGACGGCACGGCGACCGCTACGTGGCCGGCTTCGCGGTCGACGAGGTCCGCGTGCTGCGCAAGGTCGCCTCCGAGGTGGTGGGTCTGCTCACCGACGGTTTCGACCACGGCGACCCGGTGGTCGGCCGGCTCTTCCCCGAGGTCTACCCGGAGGACGCGGCCGGCACCGCCGAGTTCCGCCGCTACACCGAGGGCGACCTCAAGACCGCCAAGATCGACCAGGCCGGGGCGATCCTGGCCGCGCTGCCCGACGGCGAGGTCGGCGGTGAGGTGCGGCTCGACGCGGAGGCGGCCGAGGCGTGGCTGCGCGCACTCAACGACGCCCGGCTGGCGATGGGGGTGCGGCTGGAGATCAAGGACGGCACGGACCTCGGCGAGGAGCTCGACGAGGCGGTGGCCGAGGACCCCACCTCGTCCCGGGTGTTCCAACTGTCGGTCTACGCCTATCTCGGTTATCTCCAGGAATCCCTGCTCAACGCCTTGATCGACTGAGTGGTGACGGCCACCACCTCGCCGCTCGTGACCCCCAGGCGCTAGGCTGGGCGACGTGCTGAGCATCGACCGGTCGATCATCGACGCGATCGTGGCCCACGCGCGTCGGGACCACCCGGACGAGGCGTGCGGCGTGGTCGCCGGTCCCGCCGGCAGTGACACCCCGACCCGGCACATCCCGATGGACAATGCCGCCCGCTCCATGACGTTCTACGAGTTCGACTCGATGGAGCAGTTGCGGGTGTGGCGCGAGATGGACGACCGCGACGAGGAACCGGTCGTCATCTACCACTCGCACACCGCGACGGAGGCCTACCCGTCCCGTACGGACATCTCCTTCGCCGGTGAGCCGGGAGCGCACTACCTGCTCGTCTCGACCCGTGAGCCCGACACGGAGGAGATCCGCTCCTTCCGCATCGTGGACGGCGTGGTCACCGAGGAGCCGGTCCGGATCGTGGATGCCGCCGTGGACCCGCACGCCGTCCAGTCCTACATGTTCGGGCAGAGCCCGGCGACGGTCGACTACGAGTGTTCCGACCGCTGACCCCCCAGCGCCGGCACACCTTCCTTTCTCCCGTCACCTGGCACGACCCTGAACAAGGAGCACGAGACATCATGGCCATCGAGGTTCGCATCCCCACCATCCTGCGCAGCTACACCGGCGGCGCGAAGGTCGTCGAGGGCACCGGCGACACCCTGGGCGACCTGCTCACCGACCTGGACTCCCGGCACGCCGGGCTGAAGGGCCGGCTGGTCACCGAGGCGGGCGCGCTGCACCGCTTCGTCAACGTCTACGTCAACGACGAGGACGTCCGCTTCCTCGGCGCGCTCGACGCCAAGCTCAACGACGGCGACAGCGTCACCATCCTGCCGGCCGTGGCCGGCGGCGCGTTCGGCTTCGCCGCCGCTGCGGCGATCAGCCAGCACCGCGCCGCGGCAGCGGCGGTCGCGTCGCACGGGGCCCGCGTAGCGGGCCGCTGAGGGCGGTCGTCATGGCGCGGTACGACAGCCTGCTCGACGCCTGCGGCGGTACGCCCCTGATCGGTCTGCCCCGGCTCTCGCCGACGGTGCCCGACGGGGCGCCGCCGGTGCGGCTCTGGGCCAAGCTGGAGGACCGGAACCCGACCGGCAGCATCAAGGACCGGGCGGCCCTGTTCATGGTGCGCGCGGCCGAGGAGTCCGGCCGGCTCCGACCGGGTGACACCATCCTGGAGCCGACCAGCGGCAACACCGGCATCTCGCTGGCCATGGTGGCCAAGCTGCGGGGCTACCGGTTGGTCTGCGTGATGCCGGAGAACGTCTCCACCGAGCGGGTCCAACTGCTCCGGATGTACGGCGCCGAGATCATCTTCTCGCCGGCCGCCGGCGGCTCGAACCAGGCCGTCGCGACCGCGAAGCAGATCTCCGCCGAGCATCCCGACTGGGTGATGCTCTACCAGTACGGCAACGAGGCGAACGCCCGGGCGCACTACGAGACGACCGGGCCGGAGCTGCTGCACGACCTGCCCACCATCACGCACTTCGTGGCCGGGCTGGGCACCACCGGCACCCTGATGGGCACCGGGCGCTACCTGCGGGAGAAGGTCGAGGGGATCCAGGTCGTCGCGGCCGAGCCCCGCTACGGCGAGCTGGTCTACGGCCTGCGCAACATCGACGAGGGGTACGTCCCGGAGCTCTACGACGCCGGGGTGCTGTCCCGGCGCTTCTCGGTGGGCACCCGGGACGCCGTGCTGCGCACCCGGCAGCTCGTCGAGGTGGAGGGCATCTTCGCGGGCTTCTCCACCGGCGCGATCCTGCACGCCGCCCTCGCCGTGGCGCACGAGGCGGTGCGCGACGGCCGCCGTGCCGACGTGGCCTTCGTGGTCTGTGACGGCGGCTGGAAGTACCTCTCGACCGGGGCGTACGGAGGCACCCTCGCGGACGCCGAGGACGCCCTGGAGGGACAGCTCTGGGCCTGACGGTCCACGGTTCGGGTCGGTCGACGGCACCCCGTCGGCCGGCCCGACCGTCTTGTCCGGGAGCGGACGCGTACGGGTGTCACGTTGATGACAACTTCCGGTAGATGATTCTTGGTGCAGTGGCCCGACGCGTAGGCTGCGCAGCGTGGCGTACGCGTCGGTAGAGATCATCGGCGGAGCGACTGCCGACGTGTCGACTACGAAGCGTGACTTCGGGGCGACCGGATGCGACTGACCGTCCTCGGCTGCGCGGGCAGCTTCCCCGGCCCCGAGTCCCCCTGCTCCGCCTACCTGGTGGAGGCCGAGGGGTTCCGTCTCCTGATCGACTTCGGGTCCGGGGCGCTCTCCACCCTCCAGCGCTACGCCGGTCTGCACGCCCCCGACGCCATCCTCCTCACCCACCTGCACTGCGACCACATGCTCGACGCGGTCACCTACGTGGTGGTGCGGCGGTACGCTCCGGACGGCCCCTACCCGCCGCTGCCGGTGTACGCGCCGTCCGGCGCCCCGGATCGGCTGACCGGCGCGTACGGGCAGGAGGGCAGCACGGTCGACGACGTCTACCAGTTCTACGGCCTCCAGCCGGGCACCTTCCCGATCGGCCCGTTCACGGTCACCGTCGACCGGATGAACCACCCGGTCGAGACGTACGGCGTGCGGCTGGAGCACGACGGTCGGGTGCTCTGCTACTCGTCGGACACCGCGCCCTGCGACGCGCTGCTGCGGCTGGCCCAGGGCGCCGACGTCTTCCTCTGCGAGGCCAGCTACCTCGACGGGGTGGACAATCCGCCGGACCTGCACCTCACCGGCCGGGAGGCGGGCGAGTACGCGACCAAGGCGGGGGTGGGCCGACTGCTGCTCACCCACCTGGTCGAGGCGTGGGGCAGCGAGGCGCACACCGTGGAGGCGGCGGCCGGGGCGTACACCGGTCCGCTGGACGTGGTCCGCCCCGGCGCCTGCTACGACATCTGAGCCACCGGCCCCGAGCCCGGACGGGACAGCCGGGAGCCGGGTCGCATCCTAAGATCGCCCGCGTGACCGACCCCTCCTCCGGCGTGCCCGGCCCGTACCCGCCGTCCGGCCCGCAGGGCTGGCAGCCCTCGCCGGACCAGCCGGCCGGTGCGTCCTCGCCGAGCGCCCCGGGCTGGCCGGCCGCGACACCCCCGCAGCACCGCCCGGCCTGGCCGCCCGCCGGCCCCGTGCCGCCCGCGCCGCCGCCCACCGGTGCGGTGCCGCCGGCCACCGGCCCCGTGCCGCCGCCCACCGGTGCGGTGCCGCCGGCCGGTCCCGGCTGGGCAGCGCGTCCGTACCCCGGACCGCCCGCGGGGTCGTACCCCGGACCGCCCGTGGGGCCGTATCCCGGTCCGCCCGCGGGGCCGTGGCCCGGTCCGCCCGGCTTTCCGCCGCCGGCGCCCCCGGTGCCGCGCAAGAAGTCCCACGCCGGCCGGACCGTCGTCATCCTGCTCTCCGTCGTCGCGCTGCTGCTGATGTGCTGCTGCGGCGGGTGGTTCACCTATGACGGGTGGTGGGTGCCGAAGCAACTCCAGGAGCAGCGCCGGCAGATCATCGTCGACGCGGGCGCGCCGTCGGGTTTCACCGGCTCCGGCGTGGTGGAGGGCGACAGGAGCGCCACCGCCACCTACAGCCTGGAGTGTGAACGGGGCGTGTGTCCGGTGAACCTCGCCGAGAGCCTGCAGACCTGGTTGACCGACGCCGGGTACTCGATCACCGTGCAGGAGATGCGGAGCTGCGTCGCCGACCCGGGGCGGCCCTCGTGCGGCGTCTAGACCTGGCACCGCGACGGGTTCACCATGACCGCGATGCTCGTCATCGTCCCCGGTAACCGGTCCATCGACGGCTCCGTCACGGCGACGCTCACCGCCGGCTGGCACGACTGAACGGTGGCACCGGGGGACGGTTCGATCACGGCACCACATAGGGTGCAGGGATGGCGCGACCTGACGGGCGGCGGCCCGACCAACTCCGACCGGTGACCCTGACCCGGGGCTGGAGCTCCCACCCGGAGGGCTCGGTCCTCGTCGAGTTCGGCGCCACCCGGGTGCTCTGCACGGCCAGCGTGACCGAGGGTGTGCCCCGCTGGCGCAAGGGCTCGGGCCTCGGCTGGGTCACCGCCGAGTACGCGATGCTGCCCCGGGCCACCAACACCCGCTCCGACCGGGAGAGCGTCCGCGGCAAGATCGGCGGGCGGACCCACGAGATCTCCCGGCTGATCGGGCGCAGCCTGCGGGCCTGCGTGGACCTCAAGGCCCTCGGCGAGAACTCGGTCGTGCTCGACTGCGACGTGCTCCAGGCCGACGGCGGCACCCGCACCGCCGCCATCACCGGCGCGTACGTGGCGCTGCACGACGCGGTCACCTGGCTCGCCGAGCGCAAGTCGCTCGCCGGCAAGGTGGACAAGGTGATGCACCGCTCGGTGGCGGCGGTCAGCGTCGGCATCATCGACGGTGAACCGCGGCTGGACCTCTGCTACGAGGAGGACGTGGCCGCCGAGGTCGACATGAACGTGGTCTGCACCGGCACCGGCGACTTCGTCGAGGTGCAGGGGACCGGTGAGGCGGGAATCTTCTCCCGCGCCCAGCTCGACGCCCTGCTCGACCTGGGCGTGCTGGGCTGTCTCGAACTGGCCGACGCGCAGCGCAAGGCGCTGCAGTGAGCGCGAGGAGCGAGCTTGCGAGCCCCGCAGTCGCGAACGAAGGTGATCACCGATGAACAAGGTCCTGCTCGCCACCCGGAACCGCAAGAAGCTCGTCGAGCTGCAGCGGATCCTCGACGGCGCGCTCGGCGCGCACCGGATCGCCCTGGTCGGCCTCGACGACGTCGAGGAGTACCCGGAGCTGCCGGAGACCGGCCTGACCTTCGGCGAGAACGCGCTGATCAAGGCGCGGGAGGGCTGCCGGCGCACCGGCCTGCCGACCATCGCCGACGACTCCGGGCTGGCCGTGGACGCGCTGAACGGCATGCCGGGCGTGTTCAGCGCCCGCTGGTCCGGCCGGCACGGCGACGACCGGGCCAACCTCCAACTGGTGCTGGACCAGGTCGGCGACGTGCCGGACGAGCACCGGGGCGCCGCCTTCGTCTGCACGGTGGCGCTGGTGCTGCCCGGCGGCAAGGAGCACCTGGTCGACGGCCGCCAGTCCGGCCGGCTGCTGCGCGCGCCGCGCGGTGACGGCGGCTTCGGCTACGACCCGATCTTCCTCGGCGACGGCCAGGAGCGGACCAACGCGGAGCTGACCCCCGAGGAGAAGGACGCGATCAGCCACCGTGGCAAGGCCCTGCGCGAGCTGGCCAAGCTGGTCGCCAAGGTCCTCCCCCCGACCCCCTGACCCCCTGACCCCCGCCCCACCTCGCCCGCTAATTCACGGAAAGAGTGGTTATCCGACGTCGGATAACCACTCTTTCCGTGAAAGAGGGCAGGGGTGGGTGAGTGGGTGGGTGGATGCCGGGTCAGCGAAGGTTGAGGGTGGTCAGCTCGCCGCCCAGCTCCCGTACGGCCACCCGGTCCTGCACCGCCAGCACGGTGAGCACCTGTTCGACCTCGGGCAGGGTGGCGTACCGGCCGACCGAGACGGCCGCCTCGGTGTCCAGTTCCTCCACCCAGAGGCCGGCGGGGTTCCAGGTGGTCTGCACGCAGCCGCCGGAGCGGCCGAAGCAGGTGAGGAAGTCGTAGCTGAGCGGCCGCATGGCGCGTACGGCCTCCAGCAGTTCCGCCAGCTCCATCGCCACCTCCCGGTCCTCGCCGTACGGGTGGTCGCCGGTCACCTCGACGTAGCCGACCGGCTCGGCGGTCGGGGTGGCCGCCGGGGACAGGCCGCGCAGCCGCCGCACCAGCGCCGCGCCGTCGTGCCGGCCCACGGTCAGCTCCGGCAGCTCCGGGTCGGCGTAGCGGCCGACGAGGCGGTCGCCGACCCGGCGGATCGTCACCGACCGGCCGTCCGCCTCCAGCCGGACCCGGACGGCGGCCGGCAGCCACGGCAGGTGCAGGGCGACGAACCGGCCGGCCGGGGTCGGCCCCTGCGTCGGGGCGTGCCGGCCGGTCCACTCGCCGACCAGCTCCACGTCGACCTCGACGTCGTCGGCCACCGCAGCCGGTACGGCGGCGAACCGGCCGGCCCGGCGCCGCCGCCAGTCCAGCGGCACAAAGATCCGGCTGGCCACGTCGTCGTTCCAGTGCACGGTCAGCCCCTGCGCCCGCAGCGCCGCCGCCACCTCCGCGCCGATCTCCACCGACGGCGGCTGATCGAACAGGCCGTACGCGACGTGGACGCCCTCGCCGGCCACGCCCCGCTCGGCGTCCTGCTGGTGGTAGAAGGCGTACCCGCGGGGCTCGATGGTGCCGGGCGCCTCGGCGCCGATCTCGCCCAGGCCGCAGTTCTGGCAGCAGGCGAAGTTCTCCCGGGCCATGATCCCGGCTGCGGTGAGCGCCCGGAACGCGGCGGTGAGCCGGTCGCTGTCGGTCACCGCCGGCCAGGTCGCCTGGTCGGCGAGGTGCGCGGTCAGCTCCTCGGCCACCACGGCCCAGGCCAGCGCCTCGACCCGCTCCGGCGCGGCCTGGTCGGCGAAGTACGCCACCGTCTCGGTGACGATGGCGGCGGCGGGCAGCTCGGCCAGCGCCACCTGCCCGCGGACGAAGGAACGGAGCTCGTCGGGCAGGTGGTCGGGCAGGGCGGGGGCGGTCACGTCGTCGGTCACGGCGGCGAACGCTAGCAGCCGGGACCGACGACGTGCCCGGTCAGGCCAGCGGGCCGACCTCGCGTTCGATCGCGGCCCGCAGCTCGGGGCCGCGCACCACGTCCCGGGCCGCCTCCATCAGCGGGGCGAGGAAGACGTCCGGACCCGGCTCGCCGGCCACCTCGCCGAGCGCCGCGAGGGCGGCCCGACCGGCCGGCGACGGGGTGAGCGGGCCGCGCAGTTGCAGCCCGCGTACGGCGGCCAGCAGCTCCACCGCGAGCAGGCTGGTCAGGTTGTCCAGCACCGTACGCAGCTTCTTGGCCGCCGCCCAGCCCATCGAGACGTGGTCCTCCTGCATGCCGCTGGTGGGCAGCGAGTCGACCGAGGCGGGGGCGGCGAGCCGGCGGTTCTCCGCGACGATGCCGGCCGCCGTGTACTGGGCGATCATCAGCCCGGAGTTGACCCCGGCGTCGGGGGAGAGGAACGCCGGCAGCTCCCGGTTGCGGGCCACGTCGAGCAGCCGGTCCACCCGGCGCTCGGCGATCGCACCCACCTCGGCGGCGGCGATGGCCAGGTAGTCGGCGGCGAAACCGAGCGGCGCGCCGTGGAAGTTACCGGTCGACTCGACCCGCCCGTCCGGCAGCACCACCGGGTTGTCCACCACCGAGCCCAGCTCCCGCCCGGCCACCAGCTCGACGAAGTCGAGGGTGTCCCGGGCCGCGCCGGCCACCTGCGGGGCACAGCGCATCGAGTACGCGTCCTGCACGGCGTGCGCCAGGTCGTCGCGGTGCGAGTCCATCACCCGGGAGTCCTGGAGCAGGCGGTGGATGTTCGCCGCCGACGCGGCCTGGCCCGGGTGCGGCCGGATGGCGTGCAGCTCGGGCAGGAACGGCCGCTCCGAGCCGAGCATCGCCTCGATCGCCAGCGCGGCGGTGACGTCGGCCATCGCGAACAGGTGCCGGGCGTCGCGGATCGCCAGCAGCAGCATGCCGAGCATGCCGTCGGTGCCGTTGATCAGCGCCAGCCCCTCCTTGGCGGCCAGGCCGATCGGCGCCAGCCCGACCCGGCGCAGCGCGTCGGCGGCGGGGAGCCGGTCCCCGGCCGGGCCGAGCACCCAGCCCTCGCCGAGCAGCACCAGCGCGCAGTGCGCGAGCGGTGCGAGGTCGCCGGAGGCGCCCAGCGAGCCGTGCTCCGGCACCCACGGGGTGACCTCGTGGTTGAGCAGGTCCACCAGGGCCTCGGCGACCAGCGGGCGGACCCCGGAGCGGCCGAGGGCGAGCGAGCGTACCCGCAGCAGCATCATCGCCCGGACCACCTCGCGGGGCATCGGCGCACCGACCCCGGCGGCGTGCGAGCGGATCAGCGCGTGCTGCAGCTCGGCCCGCCGCTCGGGCGCGACGAAGGTGTTGGCCAGCGCGCCGAACCCGGTGGAGACGCCGTACACGGGTCGGCCGGCGGCCTCGATGCCGTCGACGATGGCGCGGCTGACGGTCATCGCCTCGACGGTGGCCGGGTCGAGGACCACCTTGGCGGTGCCGCGGGCGACCGCGAGCACGTCGGCGGGACAGACCCCGGTGGGCTGGACGATCACTGTGGACATTGCGGCGCTCCGTTGTGCAGGACCTGGCGGATCAGCGGTACCCCCGGCCGGTAGGCCAGGTGCAGGTGGGACGGGGCGTCGAGGATCATCAGGTCGGCCCGCGCGCCCCGCGCCAGCCGGCCCACGTCGGTGCGGCGCAGCGCCGCCGCGCCACCGGCCGTCGCGGCCCACACCGCCTCCGCCGGGGTCATCCGCATCTCGCGGACGGCCAGCGCGACGCAGAACGGCATCGACGAGGTGTACGACGAGCCGGGGTTGCAGTCGGTGGCCAGCGCGACGGTCACCCCGGCGTCGAGCAGCCGGCGGGCGTCCGGGTACGGCGACCGGGTGGAGAACTCCGCGCCGGGCAGTAGGGTGGCGACCGTTGTCGAACCAGCGAGCGCGTCCACGTCGGCGTCGCTCAGGTGGGTGCAGTGGTCGACGCTGGCCGCGCCCAGCTCCACGCCGAGGCGTACGCCCGGCCCGGGGCCGAGCTGGTTGGCGTGCAGCCGCACACCCAGGCCGGCGGCCTGCCCGCAGGCCAGGATCGCCCGGGCGTGGTCGACGTCGAAGGCGCCCCGCTCGCAGAACACGTCGATCCAGCGGGCGTACGGGGCGGCGGCGGCGAGCATCGGACCGCAGACCATGCCCACGTAGTCGTCGGGTCGGTGGGCGTACTCGGCGGGCACCACGTGCGCGCCGAGGAAGGTGGTGTCCTCGCTGAACTCGGCGGCGATCCGCAGCGACCGGGCCTCGTCGGCGACGGTCAGGCCGTACCCACTCTTGATCTCGATCGTGGTGGTGCCCTGCCGCATCGCCTCGGCGCGCAGCCGGCCCACGGTGGCGCGCAGCTGCCCGTCGGTGGCGGCCCGGGTGGCGCCCACGGTGGTCCGGATGCCGCCGCCGGTGTACGGCTCGCCGGCCATCCGGGCGGCGAACTCGGCGGCCCGGTCCCCGGCGAAGACCAGGTGGGCGTGGCTGTCCACGAAGCCGGGCAGCACGGCCGCGCCCTGCGCGTCGAGTCGCCGGTCGGCGGCCGGCGCGTCCCGGGCCGGCCCGACCCAGGCCACCTCCCCGTCCTCGACCAGCACGGCGGCGTCGCGCCGCAGCCCCAGCGGGTCACCCGGCCGGGCGTCGTTGGTGACCAGCTCACCGATGTTGTCCACCAGCAGGCTGCCGGAGTTGCGGGCCGCCGGCCGCGCCGGGTCGCCCGGCCGCACCGGCCGCGGTGCGAAGCCACTCATGAGGTCACCTCCGCGATGGCGTGCCGCAGTTCGGTCGGTACGTCGACGGTCAGGTGCCGGCCGTCGGTGACCAGGGTCCGCCCGTCCACCACCACGTGCGTGACGTCGGCGGCGGTGGCCGCGAAGAACGCGCCGACCGGCGGCACCCCGGCGGTACGGGCGCTGTCCAGGCGGACCGTGACCAGGTCGGCCCGGTCGCCGACGGCGAGCCGGCCGGCGTCGCCCCAGCCCAGCGCGGCGTGCCCGGTGACGGTGGCGGCGGTGACCAGCTCGGCGGCGGTGAAGTGGCCCCGCCGGCGGGTGCGCAGTCGCTCGTCCAGCTCGACCGCGCGCGCCTCCTCGAAGAGGTCGACCACGGCGTGGCTGTCGCTGCCCAGGCTGAGCGGGCTGCCCGCCTCGGCCAGCCGGCGGGCCGGGCCGATCCCGTCGGCGAGGTCGCGCTCGGTGGTGGGGCAGAGGCAGACCCCGGTGCCGCTCTCGCCGAGCAGCGCCACGTCCGCGCTCGTGGGGTGGGTGGCGTGCACGGCGGTGGTGTGCCGGCCGAGCACCCCGTGCTCGGCGAGCAGCCGGGTCGGGGTGACGCCGTGCACGGCCCGGCAGGCGTCGTTCTCGGCCGGCTGCTCGGACAGGTGCAGGTGCAGCGGCACGCCGGCCCGGTCGGCCAGGTTGGCGACGGTGGCGAGCTGCTCCGCCGGCACCGCGCGTACCGAGTGGATCGCCGCGCCGACGCGGGTGTGCCCGTTCTCCGGCTGGAACGCGGCGACCCGCTCCGCCCAGCGCAGCGCGTCGCCGTCACCGAACCGGCGCTGCGGACCGGCCAGCGGCGCGCCGTCGACCGTGGCGGTCAGGTAGCAGGCGTCCAGCAGGGTGAGCCGGATCCCGGCGTGCGCGGCGGCCTCGACCAGCGCCGCCGACATCGCGTTCGGGTCGTCGTACGGTCTCCCGTCCGGGCCGTGGTGCAGGTAGTGGAACTCGCCCACGCAGGTGATCCCGGCGAGCGCCATCTCGGCGTACGCGGCCCGGGCCAGGGCCAGGTACGAGTCGGGGTCGAGCCGGGCGGCGACGGCGTACATCAGGTCCCGCCAGCTCCAGAAGTCGCCGCGCCCGCCGTGGGTGCGCCCGCGCAGCGCCCGGTGGAAGGCGTGCGAGTGCGCGTTGGCCAGGCCGGGCAGGGTCAGCCCGGGCAGCCGGGTGGCGTCGGGCAGCACCTCCACGCCGGCCGGGGGCGTGCCCGCGCCGACCAGCGGGGTGACCGCGGTGATCCGGCCGTCCTCGGCCTCGATCAGCACGTCGGGGGTGGGTTCGGCGCGCTCGGGCAGCCAGGCGTACTCGGCGAGCCAACGGGTCAACGGCATGCCAGCTCCTGGAGCACCCGGGCCAGGGCGGTCACCCCGGCCGCGCAGTCGGCGTCGGTGGCGGACTCGGCGGGGGAGTGCGACACCCCGGTGGGGTTGCGCACGAACAGCATGGCGGTGGGCAGGTGCGCGGCGAGCACACCGGCGTCGTGTCCCGCCCCGGTGGGCAGCACCGGCGCGGCCAGCAGCGTCGCCAGCCGGTCGGCGAGCCCGCCGTCGAAGGCCACCAGCGGGGTGGCCGACTCCTGCGTGCAGGTCAGCTCGGTGCCGTCGCGCTTCGCCCGCTCGGTGGCCTTGGCCCGGACCGCCTCGACCAGGCCGTGCAGCGTGTCCGGCTCGGCCGCCCGGGCGTCCAGCCAGCCGGTGACCTTCGCCGGGATGGCGTTGGTGGCGTTGGGTTCCACCGCCACCCGGGCCACCGTGGCGTGCGCGTCGCGCAGCCGGGCCTCCTTGTTCGCCGCGAGCACGGTGAACGCGTAGGTGAGCATCGGGTCGCGGCGGTCGGCCATCCGGGTCGTACCCGCGTGGTTGCCCTCGCCGTGGAAGTCGAAGCGCCAGCGGCCGTGCGGCCAGATCGCGCCGGCCACCGCGACCGGCGCGTCGAGGTCGACCAGCGCGCGGCCCTGCTCGACGTGCAGCTCGACGAAGGCCGCGAACCGGCCGAGCAGCGCCGGGTCGGCCCCCGCCGGCTCCGCGCCCAGCGCCTCGGCGAAGCTCACCCCGGCCGCGTCGCGCAGCCCGGCCGCGCGCTCGACCGCGATCTCCCCGGTGAGCAGCCGCGACCCCAGGCAGGGTACGCCGAAGCGGCCCCCCTCCTCCTCGACGAACGCGGCCACCGCGATCGGTCGGTCCGGGGTGACCCCGGCGGCCCGCAGCTCGTCCACGGCGAGGAAGGCGCTGACGATGCCGAGCGGACCGTCGTACGCCCCGCCGTGCGGCACCGAGTCGAAGTGGCTGCCGGTGAGCACCGCGTCCCCGGCCGCCGGGTCACCCCACCAGGCGAACAGGTTGCCGTTGCCGTCCTCGTGCACCGGCATGCCGCGCGCGTCGGCCTGCTCGCGGAACCAGCCGCGCAGCGTGTGCTCGGGTCCGGTGAGCGCGTACCGCAGGTACCCGCCGCTGCCCGCGTCCCGCCCGACGGGCGCGATCTCGTCCCAGAGCCCTCGGAACCGCGCGGCGAGGTCCGTCACGCGGTGCCCCCGTCGGTCGCCGGGCCCTCGGTCATCGGGACGCGGACGCCGGTGCGCGCCGCGACCTCGCGGGCGTCGTCGTAGCCGGCGTCGACGTGCCGGATCACGCCCATCGCCGGGTCGTTGGTGAGCACCCGCTCGATCTTCTGCCCGGCCAGCGGGGTGCCGTCGGCGACGCAGACCTGCCCGGCGTGGATGGACCGGCCGATGCCCACCCCACCGCCGTGGTGGATGGACACCCAGCTCGCCCCGCTGGCCGTGTTGACCAGGGCGTTGAGCAGCGGCCAGTCGGCGATCGCGTCGGAGCCGTCGGCCATCGCCTCGGTCTCCCGGTACGGGCTGGCCACGCTGCCGCAGTCCAGGTGGTCCCGGCCGATCACCACGGGCGCGCTCAGCGAGCCTTCGGCGACCATCTCGTTGAACCGGACCCCGGCCTTGTCGCGCTCGCCGTAG
This sequence comes from Micromonospora auratinigra, assembly GCF_900089595.1. Taxonomy (GTDB): domain Bacteria; phylum Actinomycetota; class Actinomycetes; order Mycobacteriales; family Micromonosporaceae; genus Micromonospora; species Micromonospora auratinigra. Next base: position 6,210,939 of record NZ_LT594323.1, read on the forward strand.
CCGAGCCAGCAGATCCGCGCCGGCAGGCCCTGGAAGGCGACCCGCTCGCCGGCCAGCCGGATCCACCGCGCGAGGGACTCGTTCTCCGGGAACAGGTCGAGGATCGCCTTGTCGGTGGCCGCGATGTCCTTCGGGTCGCCGGAGAGCGCCGCCCACCGGAACGGGCCCTTGCCCTCGCAGAACAACGGCCGGATGTACGCCGGCACGAAGCCGGGGAAGTCGAAGGCCCGCTCGTACCCGCCGAGCTTCGCCTCGCCCCGGATCGAGTTGCCGTAGTCGAAGACCTCGGCGCCGGCGTCGAGGAAGCCGACCATCGCCTCGACGTGCTTCGCCATCGACGCCCGGGCCCGGTCGGTGAACTCGGCCGGCTTGGCCGCCGCGTAGTCCCGCGCGTCGGCCGGCTCCACCCCCTCCGGCAGGTACGACAGCGGGTCGTGCGCGCTGGTCTGGTCGGTGACCACGTCGATCGCCACGCCCCGGCGCAGCAGCTCGGGGAAGACGGTGGCGGCGTTGCCGACCACGCCGACGCTGAGCGCCCGCCGGTCCCGCTTCGCGGCCAGCGCGCGCTGCACCGCGTCGTCCAGCGAGTCGGCGATCTCGTCCAGGTAGCGGTCGTGCGCCCGGCGCTCCAGCCGGCTGCGGTCGACGTCGACGACCAGGCAGGCGCCGCCGTTCATGGTGACCGCGAGCGGCTGCGCGCCGCCCATCCCGCCGCAGCCGGCGGTGAGCGTCAGGGTGCCGGCCAGCGAGCCGCCGAACCGCTTCGCGGCGACGGCGGCGAACGTCTCGTAGGTGCCCTGGAGGATGCCCTGGGTGCCGATGTAGATCCACGAACCGGCGGTCATCTGCCCGTACATGGTCAGGCCGAGCGACTCCAGGCGGCGGAACTCCGGCCAGGTCGCCCAGTCGCCGACCAGGTTGGAGTTGGCCAGCAGCACCCGGGGCGCCCACTCGTGGGTGCGCATGACCCCGACCGGGCGGCCGGACTGCACCAGCATGGTCTCGTCGTCGCGCAGCCCGGTCAGCGTCCGCACCAGCGCGTGGTACGACGGCCAGTCCCGGGCGGCCTTCCCGGTGCCGCCGTAGACGACCAGGTCGTCGGGGCGCTCGGCCACCTCCGGGTCGAGGTTGTTCATCAGCATCCGCAGGGCGGCCTCCTGCGGCCACCCCTGGGCGGTGCGGGTGGTGCCGCGGGCGGCGCGGACGGGCTGGTGCATCTCGTACTCCTCTCAGCCGAGGAACAACTGGCGACGGGCGGCGGACGACTCGAACGCCTCGAGCCGGGCCTGGGTCTCGGCGGGGGTGGCGTCGCAGATCGCCTGGAGCACCACCATGGCCAGGGCCATCGGGGCGGTGTGCAGGTCGAAGACCAGGTCGGTGCCGACGGCGGCGGGCAGCACCACGTCGGCGTGCTCGGCGGCCGGGCTGACCGCCGAGTCGGTGATCGCCACCACGGTCAGCCCGAGGTCGCGGGCCTCGCCGAGCGCGTCCAGGGTCTCCCGGGGGTAGCGGGGCAGCACCAGGGCCAGCAGCGCGCTGGCCCCGGCCGCGCTCGCCTGCTCCAGCCGGTCGGCGAGCAGGCTGCCGCCGTCGTCGAGGACCCGGACGTCCGGGTGCACCTTCGCGGCGAAGTAGGCGAAGTACGCGGCGAGCGGGGCGGCGGCGCGCAGCCCGAGCACCGGCAGCGGCCGGCTGGCGGCGAGCAACCGGCCCACCTCGGCGATCGGGCCGGCGTCGGCGAGCTGCCCGGCGAGCCGGTCGAGGTTGCCCAGCTCGGCGCGGACCGCGCGTTGCAGCGGGTTGCCGCCGTCGGTGGGTGGGGTGCTGCCGCTGCCCAGCTCACGCAGTCGTCGCCGCAGCGCCGGGTAGCCGTCGTGGCCGAGCGCCATCGCGAACCGGGTCACTGACGGCTGGCTGACCCCGGCCAGCTCGGCGACCTCGGCCGCCGACAGGTACGCCGCCGCGCCCGCGTGCCGCATCAGGCAGTGCGCGATCCGCCGCTGGGTGGGGGTGAGCCGGACCCCGTGGAAGAGGTCGAGCAGGCGGTCGGTGGTCGCCGCACCGCTTTCATTCATGCGGCGACTCTATGCATGAAAACTTTCACAGCGCAACCCCGCCGCGGCGGTCGTCCGCCCCCGCTCCACAAGGGAGTCTCCCTGGTCGGGGCCGCCCGCGCGGGCACCGCGTGGGCACCGCCTCTGTACTATCCGCACGGCGGAGGAACAGAGGAGTGGTGGGCATGCAGCCGGTCGGTCCGTACAGGTTCACCGAGGCGCTCGGCGTCTGCCAGGTGGGCACGGCGTGGTGGGCCATCGACGGCCAGGACCGGCTGGTGACGGTGGCGGTGCTCGAGGGCGCCGCCGCGAGCGACCTGCCCTGGCGGCAGGCCTTCGCCAACGCCGCCAACGCCATGGCGCTCACCCCCGGCGGCCAGCGCTACGTCAACGCCGACCTCGACGCCGCGAAGCCGTGGGCGGCCTACCCGGCCGAGGAGGGGATGGGCGCGCAGCGGCTCTTCCAGACCCTCGGCATGGACCTGCACCCGGCCGAGGCCGAGGCGGAGATCCTGGTCCCCGAGACCGGCACCGTCGCCGAACCGCCGGAGCCGGTCTCCGGCGTCCCCACCTCCGGCACCACGCCCACCTCCGCGGTGCCGCTGCCCTGGGCGATGCACGCGCAGGCGGCCCCACCGCAGGGTCAGGTCTCGTCGGCGGCGTCCGGCACGACCGCCCCGGCCCCGCAGCCGGTCGCCACCCCGACCACGTACGGCCCGGCGACGACCGGGACGCCGCCGCCGGACCCGTTCAGCTCGCCGGTACGCCGGATCCGGCCGTCCGAGCCCTCGGCGCCCCGGACCGGACTCTGGGCGGCCCTCTCCGCGCTGCTCCTGGTGGCCGTCCTCGCCGGCGGCGCGGGCTTCTGGGCCATCTCGGCCGGGAAGCCGGACCGCCCCCGTCCCGCCCCGACCGGCGCCGGCCCGGCCGGCCCCGACGGCACCGCCCTCGCCCCCGGCCTGATGCCCTGGGCGCAGGCCGCACCGCGCAGCCAGGAGGAGCGGGCGCTCGCCACCGTCGGACCGTCCATGGTGTTCATGGAGGCCGTCATCACCGGCTACGTGCGCAGCAAGCAGGGCAACGCCCTGCTGCACCCCGAGCCGGTCACCCTGAGCCGCCGGTGCAGCGGGGTGGTGGTCAACCACGACGGGCAGGTGCTCACCAGCACCCACTGCGTGCGACCCACCCCGGAGACCCTGGTCGCCACCGCGCTCATCGCGGTGGCCAACGAACTGGTGGGCAAGGGCAGGCTGAAGGCCTCCGAGGTCAGCGCCTTCACCCGGGCCCGCGCGGCCACCGCCGTCGTCACCGGCCCCCAGCCCGGCACGGAACCCGAGGCCAAGCTGTACGGCCAACTGAACACCGCCAAGGGCTACCTCACCGACAGCCCGGCGATCCCGGGCACGGTGGTCCGCTCGCTGGGCGTCGCCGAGGGCGACGTCACCCTCGTCAAGCTCGACCAGTCGGGTCTGCCCGCCGCCGAGCTGAACCCCTCCGCCACGATCACCCCGGGCACCTCCCTGCTGGCCCTCGGGTACGGCACCACCGACACGAACTACCGCACCGCCGCCTACACCGTGCTCTCCAAGCCGGTCAGCGTCACCGAGGTGGACAACCAGCTGTCCGTCTACCGGATCAGCCAGGACGTCGGCTCGTACTCGCGTGGGGGCGTCGCCGTCGACCTCCAGGGCCGGGTGGTCGGCATGCTCGACAGCGATCCCGCGCAGCCCGGCAAGGGAAACAGTCTGGTGATGCCGGTGTCGACGATGACCGGGCTGCTCGACGCGGCGGGGAGCGCGAACGCGCTCGGCGAGAGCGACAAGCTCTACCGCAGCGGCCTGGCCGCCTACTTCGCGGGCGACCACTCGACCGCCGTGTCCCGGCTGAACCAGGTGGTGCAGGGCTCGCCGGCCAACGTGCTGGCCCGGGCGTACCTGGACGCGGCGGTGTTCAGCGGCGGAAAGGCCGAGTCCTCGTCGTCCCTGCCCGGCTGGGCGCTGGCGCTGGTCATCGCCGCCGGTGTGGTGCTGGTGGCGGCGCTGGCCCTGATCGTCGTGCTCCTCGTCCGGTCGCGCCGGGTCGGCACGCCGCGGGAGTGAGCCGGCTCAGTCCGGCGGGGCCGCCAGGACCGGGGTCAGCGCGTCGCGCAGCAGCGGCGCCAGCTTCTCGGCGTACTCGGCGGTGATGTGGTTGGCGTCGCGTCGCACGATGACCCCGCCGACGAAGATCGGGCACCGCCCGGACAGGCAGAACCAGTCCGTCGTGGGCACCCGCCAGGAGCCCCGCCCGGCCCAGACGCGCTGCTCGGCCTGACCGTACGTCTGGTGCTCGGCGGAGGTCGTCGAGACGCAGTCACCGGGTGAGGAGAGCCGGGTGATGCAGTCCTTCGGGTCCGCGCCGACGGGCGGCGGCTGGAGGTCCACCACCTTCCCCGCGTCCGCCAGCCACTCGGCGCGGGCGGCCCGGGCCGCGCGCTCCCACTCGGCCAGGGACGGGTTCCCGCCGGTGGCGGTGAACCGCTGCCGGTAGGCGTTGCTGACGACCACGAGATCGGGCCGGACCGACCGCAGGAAGGCCCGCACGGTCCGGCGGTGACCGGGGCAGGCCCGGGTGATGCGGTCGATCGGGGAGACGGTGTCCGAGGCGAGGAAGGGGCAGCCGGCGTAGGTCAGGTCCCGCACGACCCACCCCGCCGGCTCCAGCACGGCCCGCACCGAGGGCAGCCAGGCGGCCGCGATGGAATCCCCGACCACGACGGCCACCTTGGCGGGCCGGGGTCCGCGCAGCGTGCAGTCGTTGCCGTCCGGCACCGCCGGCCGGCACCCCCGGGCGTCCCCGCGGGTGAAGCCGAGTTCCCCCAGCCGCCCCACCGAGGGCACGAGCAGCGGCCAGTCGGTGGCGGCCAGCGCCGCCCGGATCTGCCCGGTCAACTCGTTCTCGTCGCCGACCGCCTGCGTCGCCGGCCGCCGCGGCGGTGCCGGCGAGCCGACCGCGACGACGGTGGCCGTCGCGACCGTCGCGGCCGCCGCCAGCAGCGCGGCGAACCACCCGGTACGCACCCGCCGCCCTCGCGCGGCCCGGCGGATCGGGTCCTCCACCAGGTGGTACGACAGCGACGACAGCAGGACGGTGAGCGCGAGGACCAGCACCGCGCCGGCGAGCCCGGTGCCGGGCAGCGCGGCGTCGAGGAGCACCAGCAGCGGGAAGTGCCAGAGGTAGAGCGAGTAGGAGATGTCCCCCAGGTACCGGGCGGCGGGACTGGTCAACGGGAACAGCCGCCGGGATCCGCCCACGCCCCCGGCGATGACCAGCGCCGTCGAGATCACCGGCAGAAAGGCACCCGGCGCCGGGAACGGGGTCCGCGCGTCGATCACGAGGACCGAGACGACCAGACCGGCCAGCCCCAGCCACTGGTACGCGGGACGGGCCGCCGCCGGGATCCGTGCCAGCAGGGGCGCCGCCACCGCCAGCAGGGCGCCCACCCCCAGCTCCCAGGCCCGGGCGAAGGTCGAGAAGTAGGCGGTCGTCGGCTGGTCGGACGCCTCGCGCAGGGCGAGCGCGACCGAAGCCAGGACGACGAGCCCCAGCAGCGCCCCGACCGCCCACCGGGACCGGTGCCCCGCCCGGCCCCACGTCGCGGCCAGGCCCAGCACCACCAGCAGCAGCACCGGCCAGACGAGGTAGAACTGTTCCTCCACCGCCAGCGACCAGTAGTGCCGCAGCGGCGAGACCGGCCCGTCGGTCGCCCAGTAGTCGGTGCCGGTGGCGGCGAACCGCCAGTTCGCCGCGAAGAGCGCCGCCCACAGCGTGTCCCACGCCGTCGTCCGGACCCGCTCGCCGAGGAACAGCAACGACGACGCGAGGTACGTGCAGACCAGGACCAGCATCGCCATCGGCAGGATCCGTCGGATCCGCCGGCGGTAGAAGGCGGTGAGGGAGATCCGCCCGGCCCGCTCGTGCTCGGCGAGCAGCAGGCCGGTGATCAGGAAGCCGGAGATGACGAAGAAGACGTCGACGCCCAGGAACCCGCCCGCCGGCGCGTGCAGGACGTGTTCGAGGATCACCACCACGACCGCGAAGGCGCGCAGCCCCTGGATGTCCGGCCGGAAACGCCCGCCGGGACCCCCGTCCGGCCCGGGCCCGACCCGCTCGCCCGCCGGCCCGGCGGCGGCCACGCTCGCCGGTCTGCGCCCGTCACCGGTCGGCGCGGCGAGGTACGACCCGTTCCCGGCGGTCACCGGCCGGCGCTGTTCAGCCGTGGGCAGGGGCGACGGCCCCGCCGTCGCGCCCGCCGACCGGGCCCGGGGTGGCGGCCGGCTGCTCCGGCCGCTCGGTCGCCGGCGCGGACCCGTCGGCCCGTACGGCAGTACCGGGCGCGGCGGAGAGCCGGGTCATCATCAGCAGGACCGTGATCCAGGTGAGTCCGTCCACCGACAGCGGGTTCCAGACCACCTCGGTGAAGGAGTAGATGACGAAGAGCACCAGCGGTGCCTTCGCGGTGAAGGCCCGCCCGTCGTCGACCGGCCGGCGCAGCAGCGTGACCAGCCAGCAGCCGAGCAGGGCCAGCGCGACCAGTCCACCGGAGAAGAGCAGCAGCACGTACACCGAGTGGAAGAAGTGCTGCGGCGCCTCACCGAGGTCGCGCAGCTGGTACCACTTCGAGACGCCGGCACCGACGGCCTCCCGGCCGGCGATGTGCTCCCGGGCCGTCACCCAGATGTTGCCCCGGTTGCTCAACGTCGTCGGCGTCGCGCTCCAGGTCAGGTATGAGGCGGCGGCCAACGCGCCGACGACCAGGGCGACGCAGAGCGCCCAGGGGAGTTGCCGGAACGCCCGCCGCCGCTCCAGGACGAGGGCGCCGACGATCCAGACGCCCACCGCCGCGAGCGCGATGAGGCTGGTGCGGGCACCGGTCGCCACGATGACCACGGCGCAGAACGCGGCCCCCGCCAGCAGTTCCCGCCCGCGCATCGCGCAGAGCACGGCGACCAGGGTGAACGACGCGATCAGCGCGACGTAGTTCTCGGAACTGTAGAAGCTCTGGAACAGGCCGCCGGCCAGCGAGCACTTCTCCAGCTTGCCGGTGGTGCAGGCGCGCCAGGCGTCGGCGTAGGCGAGGGTGGGGATGGTGAGCAGCGCGAGCACGGCCAGCCCGGTGAACGCGACGGCGCGGGTGCCCAGCACGCCGCCGGTCGGCAGCAACCAGACCACCACCAGCAGCAGACCGGACGCCACGTACGCCGGCAGCCGGGAGCCGTACAGGCCGTCGCCGGAGAGCAGGTCCACACCGAAGCACCAGAGCAGGAGCGCCGCGGCGATCGCCGGGACCACCCACTGCCAGGTGTCGGGTTCCCCGTGCGGTCGCCGCCGCCGGCTCACCAGCGCCCAGCCGAGCAGCCCCACCACCAGGACGCCGATGACGGCCGACGACCGTTCCCCGGCGAGTACCGGTGCCGCGTTCGCGAGCACCGCGAACGCGATCAGCGCGACGGCCGTCCCGCCGCCGCCGAAGGAGGCGGCGACGTCGCGCCGCGCGCGGAACAGCCACCCGGCCACCGCGATGCCACCGGCACTCAACAGGACGCCGAAGAGCGTTGTCACCTCAGACCCTCTCGGTCGGTCGTGCGCGGCCACGCGCAAGATTCCGGTCGCCCGGCACCGGTGGAGGATAGTGGACGGCTCAGCCCCACAACGTCTCCGCCCACCGTCGACTCACCTGCGCCGGATCGAACGTCTCGCGCCGGGCCCGCCAGGCCTTCTCGAAGTCGCCGTCGGTGGGCCGTTCCCGGCCGGTCATCCGCAGGATCGCCGCGGCGAGGGCGGCCGGGGTGGGGGCCGCCGCCAGGGCCCCGGGCACGAGCGCCGGGACCAGCTCGTCGAGAGCGGGCACCGGCAGCGCGGCGACCGGCAGCCCGGCCTGCGCCGCCTCCACCAGACTGAAGCCGAACGTCTCGGCACGGGAGGGGTGCACGAGCAGGTCGGCCTCCGCCAGCAGCCCGGCCACCCCGGGCAGACGGCCGAGGAAGGTGACCCGCCCGGTCAGCCCGAGCTCTCGCGCCCGTTCCTCCAGGAGCCCACGTTCCTCGCCGTCACCGGCGAGGGCCAGGTGGTGGCTCGCCGGCAGCAGGGCCAGCGCGGCCAGGGCGCAGGAATGGTTCTTCACCGGCCGCAACGCGCCGGTCGACACCAACCGGACCCGCTCCGGGTCGGCGACCGGTCGGGGCGGTACGAAGTCCGCCGGTGGCACCGGATTGGCGATGGTGACGACCCGCTGCCCGGGCCGCAGCCGGCGTACGGTGCCGGCGACACCCTCGGACACGGCCACCACGAGTCGGGGGCGCAGCGGCGCGAGCCCACCCGAGCGGGCGAGCACCCGCACCCGCCGGTCGTACGCGAGGCGTTCCCCGAGCAGCGAGTGTTCCCAGGCGACGAAGGTCCGACCGGAACCGGCGAGGGCGGCGCCGACCGGCACCGCGGCCCACAGTCCACTCGCGACGATCTCGGTGTCGGCCGGCAGGCTCCGCAACCGGCGGCGCAGCGGTGGCACCGCCTCCACCAGGCGGGTGATCCGGGAACCCAGGTCGAGCCGGTCGACGGGGAGGTCGTCGAGGTCGGCCGGCACGCCCCCGGAGAGCACCGTCGCGGACACCGCCACCCCGCTCGCCGCCAACGCCCGCAGCAGGAGCACGGCGGCGCGCTCCATGCCGTAGCACGGCTCCAGCTGCGGCAGGACGAAGTGCACGCGCATCAGGCGGGCCCGCCCGTGCCGGTGTCCACCCGAGAGCGGCGCATCGCCACCCGTTCCAGGGTGCGGCGGGGGAGCAGACCGAGCACCGCCAGCGTGGCGTTGCGCGCCGACGGCGGCGAGGTCCGACGGATCACCCGCAGCATCTCGCGTACCCCCTGCCCGTCGCGGGCCTGCAACGCGTAGCGCAGGGTCTGCGCGGTGACGAAGTCGGCGAAGGTCTCCGGGCGCCAGACCCCCTCCCAGCGCCGGGCCCACTCCCACGACGTACGCCAGTCGGCCCCGGCGGAGATGGAGCCCGGGCTGCCCACGGTGTAGACGGCGGTGGCCTCCTCGATCTGGACGATCCGGGTGCCCGGCAGGCGGGCGGCCCGGATCAGCCAGTCCCAGTCCTGGTGCCGGGGCAGGGTCTCGTCCCACCGGCAGGCGGTGGCCAGCTCGTGCGTGGTCAACAGGGTGGAGGTGGGCAGCGTCTGCCGGCCGACCCCGGGTCGGCGGCGGCGGAACAGGTAGTCCTCCGGCCGCGCGCCGTCCGGGATCAGGGCCGCGGGGCTGGGCGTCGGCAGGGGTGGCGCACCGGCCTTGCGTTGCAGGATCCGGGACGACACGACCGGGCGGACCCCCGCCTCGACCAGCCGTTCCAGCACCGGCAGCTGCAGGGAGAGCTTCTCCGGCAGCCAGGCGTCGTCGTCGTCCAGGAACGCGACGTGGCTGCCCGGGGCGGCGTGCGCCACCCCGAGGTTGCGCGCGTACGAGCCGCGCCGGCCGCCCCCGGTGCAGACCACCTCGTCGATGTGCTCACCCAGCTCGCGTACGGTCTGCGGCACCTCGGCGAGGTCGCACACCACCACGATGTGCACGGAGACGCCGCGTTGGGCCCGCGCGGACAGCACCGCCTCGGTGAGGCTGGGTCGACCCGTGGTCGGGATGACGACCGACACGTCCGGCATCAACTACTCCATCTGTCGGGGCTTGCGAACAGCGTGCGGGGCGGTGGCGTACCGCGGGGGCTCAGCGGCCACCGCCGCGGACGACCTCCGTGACGGTGCGCAGCAGCACCTTCGCGTCCAGCCAGAGCGACCAGTTCTCGATGTAGTAGTTGTCGAAGCGGGCCCGGTCCGAGATGGGGGTGTCCCCGCGCAGGCCACTGACCTGCGCCAGGCCGGTCAGGCCCACCGGGACGCGGTGGCGCATCGCGTAGGTGGGGTACTCGGCGGAGAACTTCTCCACGAAGTGGGGCCGCTCCGGTCGCGGGCCGACGACGCTCATGTCCCCGCGCAGGATGTTCCACAGCTGCGGCAGCTCGTCCAGGGAGGTGCGGCGCAGGATCCGGCCGATCCGGCCCACCCGCTGGTCGTGCGCGATCGACCAGTTGGTCCGGGACTCCTGCTCGTCGACCGGCCGCATCGAGCGGAACTTCACGATCCGGAACGGCTTGCCGTTGCGGCCGACGCGCTCCTGGTGGAAGAAGATGCCGGGGCCGCCGTCGATGAAGGTCGCGACGGCGCAGAGCAGCAGCACCGGGCTCAGCAGGAGCAGGGCCACCGTGGCGAACAGGATGTCGGAGAGTCGCTTGAGCGCCCACCGGGGACCGGAGAGGGTCGTCCGGCCGATCTTGACGACCGGGATCGCGCCGATGTGGTCGCCGTGCGAGCGGGAACCCCACAGCTGGGGCACCGCCCACAGGTCACAGCTCCCGATGGCCGGCTCCCGCAGGATCTCCATCAGGAACGACTCCGAGCAGTCCGGGTCGGCGACGAGCAGGACGTCGCACTCCAGCAGGCGCACCAGCTGCCCGAGCTGGTCGGGGCTGCCGATCAGGGGCGGGCTCAACGGCCCCGACTGCGACGACATGTCGACGCAGCCGACGAAACGCAGGCCGTACTGCGGGTACCGGCGCAGCACGCGGGCCAGTTCCAACGCGGTCGGCCCACTGCCGATGATGATCGCGTTGTGCTCCACCCACCGGCGTCGCCGGGCGGTGATGGTGAGCTGCCGGGTGACGAACCGCCCCACGATGACGAGCCCCGCCGCGACCGCCACCCCGCGCAGGTAGCTGAAGACGTACCCCTCGGACTCGTGCCGCAGCGCGGCGATGATCGCCACCACCGCCGCGGCCGCCAGCAGTCGACCGCAGAGGCTCGGCAACTCGTCGAGGATGCTGACGTGCCGGCGCGCCTGGTAGAGCCCGCCGGCGGCGAAGACGGCCACGGTCAGCGCCGCCATGGCCAGGGTGCCGCGCCAGAAGTGCTGCGTGACCAGCAGCGGGGTCAGCAGCGCGGCGACGTCGACCGGCGCCGTCACCATCCAGCCGCGCAGCCAGCGGGTGCGGGAGGAGGCCCGGGAACCGGCGTACGGCAGCACGGCGGTGACGTCCGGCCGCCAGCGCGACGCCGGATCGGGCACCGGAGCGCCGGCGGGACGGTCCACGGCGGACACGCGCGGGGACGGCGCGAACCAGCGGTCCGATCCGGCGCCGACCGGCTCGGTCACCGCCGGCCGGTCATCCGGTTGTCTGACCAGTTGGTGGCCGCTCGTTGCCGAGTGCCCTGGCATGGTTGTCCTCTCCCCGTGAAGACCCGGCCGCCCGTGGCGTGCGACGAGGCGAACGGACGATACGATCCGTGCCCCCTGCTCACCACGGCCGGCGGGTCGGAATCGCTCCTACTTTCCGGCAGCCAGGATCCGCGGCACGTCGTCGCGGCGTACCGCGTCGTAGAACGACCGCGCCTCGTCGGTGGCGGCGAAGACCACGCTCTCGCTGCCGACCCGACCGGTGCCCTTGGTGGGGCTGGTCATGAAGGTCAGGTTCCTGCTGCGCAGGTTGCGCAGGTCGGTCGCCATCCCCACCAGCGACATCCCCTCGTCGACCGAGACCGACCCCGACGCCGCCTTGACGAAGGAGTTCAGCCGGCCCGGGTCGGTCACGATGCCGCCGGACACGGCCTTGTCGAGGATCGCCTTGATGACCTGCTGCTGGTGCCGGATCCGGGCGAAGTCGCCGTCGGCGAACTGCTTGCGCTGCCGCGAGTAGTCCAGCGCCGTCTCGCCGTCCATCCGCTGCACCCCCTTGTGGAAGCTGCGGAACGGCGGGTGGATGGAGGTGAAGTCCTTCTCGACGGCGATGTCCACCCCGCCGAGGGCGTCGATGATCTCCTTGAACCCGGCGAAGTCGATGATCATCACGTTGTCGATCCGTACCCCGGTGAACTTCTCCGTGGTCTGCACCATCAGCGGCACCCCGCCCCAGGCGTAGGCGGCGTTGATCTTCGCGTCGCGACCGCCGTGGTTGCCGTCCTTCGAACGCGGGACCGGCACCCAGGTGTCGCGGGGGATGGAGATGAGCTGGGCGCTCGACCGGCCCTTCGGCAGGTGGGCCAGGATGATCGTGTCGGTCCGCGACCCCGTCGTGCCCTCCGGGTCACGGGAGTCGCTGCCCAGGATCAGGATGTTCGACGCGTCCTTCGCCACCACCTGCGGACGCTCGGCCGGGGGCACGTCCGCGAAGGCCTGCACCCGGTCGATGTCCGACTCCACCGAGTGCAGGTAGAACGCGCCGGCAGCCACGCCGCCGACGCCCACCAGCGCCAGCACCAACAGTGTGATCAGCACGATCCGCTTCCAGCGGGGACGGCGACGACCCGCCTCACCCGTCGGCTCCGGGGCATCCTCGGCGTCGGGACCCTGCGTCTCCGGTTCGGCGTACAGCCGGCGATTCGACATGGCGCGATGCTAACGATTCCGATTGCGGCTCGCGTACCCCCTTTCCGGCCGGTCGAAACCACCGGCCCGGCATCGGCGCCCGGCGGGCCGGGCAGCCTGGCCTGGGTGGACCTCAGCCGGCGGGGATGCTCGGCCGCCCCAGGATCGCCTCGGTGATCTCCAACACCCGGGCGGCGCTCGCCTCCCAGCTGGAGCGGCTCAGGTAGTCACGCCGGGAGCCCGCACTGAAGGCCGGGTACCGCTCCGGCGCCGTCACCCGCCGGACCGCCTGCGCGTAGGCGGACGGCGGCGCGCCGTCGGGCAGCAGGATCCCGCCCTCGCCGACCCGGTCCGGCACCCCGCCCACGTCCGCCGCCACGATCGGCAGCCCGTACGCCGCGGCCTCCCCGAGCACCATCGGGAACGGGTCGTTGCGGGTCGGCAGCAGGAAGAGGTCGGCCTGCCGGTACAGGGCGGCCAGCCGCTCGCGCTGCCGACCGTCCTGCTTGGACAGGAAACCGTGATAGGTGACGTACGGGCGCTCCCAGGAGCCGTCGGGCGGCGTGGCGCCCACGACGTCCAGGTGGGCCGGGACGCCCGCGCGGACCAGCTCGTCGAGCGTCCCGACCGCGGTGTCGAAGCCCTTGCGGTGCCACTTCACCCCCACGGTGAGCAGCCGCAGCGGGTCACCCGGCGACGTGCGCGCGGGCAACCCCGGGTCGTCGATGTTGGCGCCGAACGGCACCCGGAACACCCGCGCCGGGTCGAGCGCGTACCGCGCGACGGCGTCCTCGCGGGCCCAGCGCGACGGCATCAGCACCGCCGCCAGCTCGCGCAGCGCCCGGGCCTCGGTGTCCGCCGCCAGGCGACGGGTGCGGTCGGCGAGGTTCGACCAGTGCGGCGCCCGGTCGATGCGCTGCCCCACCGTGGCGTCGCCCCAGTAGACGCAGGGCGGATCGGACGGCTCCAACCCCCACGGATACCAACCCATCAGCAGCACCAGATCGACGTCGTGGCCGCGCAACCGACGCCGCATCGCCCGGGTGAAGTGCGCCAGCACCGCCGGCTCGGCCTCCCAGTTGAGCTTGCCGCCCAGCCGGTCCGTGGCGCTCGACAGCAACTTCCCGGCCCGGTACGCGGGAGCGGCGAGCGGACCGACCGTCACCGGATCGTGGCCGTGCCGCCGCAGGGCCCGGACGAAGTGGGCCGGGGTGCCCGACCAGACCTGCACGTCCTCTGGCGAACCCGGCACGGTGCAGACCGCGAGCTTCATGGCGACAACATAGTCCACCGCCCCGGGACGGCCCCTCCGTCGCCGCCCCGGACCGACCGCACCCGCACCCCGTGGCACACTCCTCGGCATGACGGGGGAGGGGCGCGGCCGGATGCGCCGGCACACAGCCGTGCTCCTGGCCGGGCAGATCGGGCGCATCGCCCTGCAGGGTCTCTACTTCGTGGTGCTGGCCCGGACCCTGGGCGCCGCCCACTACGGCGCGAGCGCCGCCGTGCTCGCCCTGGTGTCCATGCTGCTGCCGTTCTCCAGCCTCGGCACGATCCTGCTGCTGGTCCGCAACGTGGCGCAGCAGCCGGCAACCGCCGCCGTCCAGTGGGCGAACTGCGTGACCCTGGTGCTGGTCTCCGGGACGACCCTGGCGGTCCTGCTGGCGCTGGCCGGCCGGTGGGTGGCCCCGGCAGCGACCTCGGTGGCGGTCATCGCCGCCGTCGGGATCACGGATCTGGTCCTCGCCCGGGTGACCGAAGCCGCGGGCGCGGTCTTCCACGCCCAGGAACACATGCACTGGTCCGCGCTGGTGCCCGTCCTCCTCCAGGCCGCCCGGCTCCTCGGCCTCGCCGCCCTGGTGCTGGGGCCGTGGACCGTCGACCTCACCTCGTGGGCGGTCTCGTACGCCGTCTCCACCGCCCTCGTCTGCCTCGCCCTCACGGTGCTCGTCCTCCGCCGGCTCGGCTGGTCGCCACCGCAGCTCGCCCGGTACCGCCAGGAGTGGCGGACCGGCCTGCTCTTCTCCGTCGGCATGGCGTCGACCACCGTGTACAACGACGTCGACAAGGCGATGCTCGGACGCTTCGCCACCCTGGAGGCCACCGGCATCTACTCGGCCGCCTACCGCGTCGTGGACATGTCGTACGCCCCGGTGCGGTCGCTGCTCGGCGCGGCGTCACCGGCGATGTGGCGCGCCGGGGCCGACGGCAGCGTCACCGCCGTCGCCGCGGTGGCCCGGGCCCGCCTCCTGCGGCCGGCCGCCGCCTACTGCCTGCTCGGCACGGTGGGCATGTTCGGTGCCGCCGACCTGGTGCCCGCGCTGCTCGGCGACTCGTTCACCGAGTCGGTGCCGGCGCTGCGGGCCCTGTCCTTCCTGCTGATCGTCAAGGGCTGTCACTACGTCATCGGCGACACGCTGACCTGCGCCGGTGCCCAGGGCGCCCGCACCGTCGTGCAGGTCGCCGTCGCGGTGCTGAACGTCGGCCTGTGCCTGCTCCTGATCCCCACCCACGGCTGGCAGGGCGCCGTCCTGGTCAGCCTGGTCTGCGACGGGCTGCTCGCCGTCGGGCTCGGCGCGATCCTGGCCCACCGACTGCGCCGCGAGCGCAGCCGACCCGCGCCCACCACCGTCGACTACGCCGGTACGACCGCGGCGAGCTGACGAACCCTCGCCGCCCGACCCCCGCACCTGGTACAACCGCAGAGGTGGACGCAACGAAGCTCCGGCGTGCCATCGCCCGTACCCCGTTGGCGCCGGTCGCCGCCTTCCCCAAGCGGCTGGCCCGGGTCGCCCGGCACGACGCGACGGTGCTCCGCACCTCCGCCCGCTGGCTGTTCACCTCCCGGGAACACCACAACTACACCTACGACCTGACCCGACTGAGCCGTGAGCACCTGGCCTGGTTCGTCGCCGTCACCTGTGACGCGCCCGTCGCCCAGGTGCGGGCCTGGTTCGCCGAGCTGGACGGCGACGAGAAGATGCGCCGGCACATCGAGACCGCCACCGCCACCGCCGCCCGCCGGGGCCTCGCCGACCGGCAGGTCCGCTACGCCCGCCGGATCGGCTGGTACGCCGTCGTGCGCGCCCGCCGGCCCGCCCACGTCGTCGAGACCGGCGTCGACAAGGGGCTCGGCAGCTGCGTACTGGCCGCCGCGCTGCTGCGCAACGCCGCCGAGGGACACCCCGGCCGGCTCACCTCCCTCGACATCAACCCCGAAGCCGGCTACCTCGCCCGGGCCACCCCCTGGGCCGACGTCGTCGACCTGGTCGTCGGCGACTCGATCGCCTCGATCCGCGCCCTGGACCGGCCGGTCGACCTCTTCCTGCACGACAGCGACCACAGCCGGGCGCACGAGCGGAGCGAGTTCGACGAGATCGAGGCGAAGCTCGCCCCCGGCGCGATGCTGCTCACCGACAACGTCACCGCCACCGACGTCCTCGCCACCCACGCCGAACGCACCGGCCGGCGGTTCCTCGCCTACCGGGAGACCCCCGCCCGGCACTGGTACCCGGGCGACGGCATCGGCATCGCCTGGTGAGGGGATTGCGGCCGGGGCCCCGCTGATCGATGATGACCGAAGCGGCACGTCGACCAGAGGAGACACCATGCAGGTGATCCACCACCCCCGGGCGGCCTGGGACATGGCCCGGGTCATCGCCGGTGCCGTCCCCGACGACCAGCTCTTCGACTGGCTCCGCGCCGAACTCGGCGCCCTGTTCGGCCCCGCCACCGAGGCGGCCCTCACCGCCACCCGGGACCGGCTGCGCCGGGCGGGCGACGCCCGGCTGCCGGTCGAGTCCGGCCTCTGGCGGGTCAAGCTGGAGGACGCCCTGCGGGAGCGGCCCGAGCACGCCGCCGAACTCGCCACCCTCACCGCCACCGCCCGCGGCCTGCTCCAGGCCCGGCGCCCCTGACCCGCGCCGTCCCACGTACCGCCCGCCGGGCTTGTCCGCGACCCCGTCGGTCCGGCAGCATCGACCGGCGTGACCGCCGGCAGCGCCTCCCGACCCGTACCGCCCGCTCCTGACGGCCCGGCCGCCCCCGGCGGTCCGGCCGGTTCCGGCGGGCGCAGTGGGCGTGGCCGCCGTCGCGCGCCCGGCCGACCCCGCCGCGCGCTCGCCGCCGGTGGCGTCGCCGCGCTCGCCGCCCTGCTCGGCGTCACCCTCGCGGTACGCGGCGGCGCCGCCCCCGCCTGCGCCGCCGCACCCCGCGCTCTCCCCGCCCCGCACCCCGGCAAGGCCACCTTCTACGACTCCCAGGGTGGCGGCGGCAACTGCTCCCGCCCCGCCCCACCCGCCGACCGGCACTACGTCGCCCTCGGACCCCAGGAGTACGCCGCCGGCGCCGCCTGCGGTGGCTACCTCGACGTCACCGGCCCGAAGGGCACCGTCCGGGTCCTCGTCATGGACCAGTGCCCCGAGTGCGAACCCGGCCACCTCGACCTCTCCGCCGAGGCGTTCGCCCGGATCGCCGACCCCGTCCGGGGCGTCGTCGACGTCCGCTACCGCGCGGTGCTGAACCCGCCCCTGCCCGGACCGCTCACCTTCCGGATCAAGGAAGGCTCCTCGCAGTGGTGGTTCGCCGTCCTCGTCGGCGACCACGGCAACCCGCTGCGCTCCGTCGAGGTACGCCAGGGCGCCGGTTGGCGCGCCGCCACCCGACAGGACTACAACTACTGGCTCATCGACTCCGGGGCCGGCCCCGGCCCGTACACCCTGCGGGTCACCGACACCGCCGGCCACCGGGCCGTCGCCACCGGCATCCGGCTCCGCCCCGGCCAGGTGCAACGCAGCACGGTCCGGATGTACGGCGGCAGCACCACCCCCACCCGGTCGGCGGCACCCAGCCGCACACCGACGCGTACGCCCGGCCCGACGACCTCCCCGCGCCCGTCCGTCGCGGCGCCCGGCACCACCCCGCAGGTCAGGGACGCGGCGCTCGCCCCGCCCGTCGCCGCGCAGACGCGCCCCACCTGCGGCTGACCTGATCCGCGCCCCTGCGGTCGTGTTCCGGCGGCCCGTCGGCGGGCTCCGGATCCGGGGCGGAAGCGGACGACGCGCCCCGCCCGCACGGCGACGAGCGCTACGCCTCCCGGGCCGGCAGGTCCCGCCACATGAAGATCTCGTCCCGGTCGTCGCCCGGGCCCACCCGCAGCGCGCCCGGCAGCCGCCCGACCTCCCGGTAGCCCAGCCGCGCGTAGAACGCCTCCAGACCCAGCCCGCCGCGGACCGTCACGTGCAGCGCCGACCAGCCCAGCTCGGGCGCGCGGCGCGCCGCCTCGCGCATCAGGGCCGCCCCGTAGCCCCGGCCCTGGGTGTCCGGGTGGACCATGACCCGCTTCAGCGTGCCCCAGTGCGGCTTGAGGTGGAACCGGTTGTCGGCGAAGACCAGTACGGCCACCGGGCGCTCGCCCGCGTAGCCGACCAGCAACCGGTCCGGGCCGGCGGCGACGTCGTCGAGCGTCCGCTGCGCCACGGGCCGGACGTCGGCGGTGGTCACCGGGGCCACGAAACCGACCGCGCCACCGGCGTTGGTGACCTCCACCCAGAGGTCGATGAGTTGCTCGTGCAGGGCCGGGGTCAACTCGGGATCGAGAACGAAGCGCAGGTCCACGCCCGCCATCCTGCGCGAACGGCGCGGCGTGAACCCACCTTCGTGACCTTCACGACAAGCCGCCTGGTGCGGGAGAGGGGAGTCGAACCCCCACGTCCTTTCGGACACGGGCACCTAAGGCCCGCGCGCCTGCCTATTACGCCACTCCCGCCGACTCGCCGAGTCTAGAGCGTCGCGCGGAGACGGTGTGGAGCCCGGCCCGCCGCAGGATGTTCGACACCGTCCCGTGGCTGGGCGCGAACCGCCCGCCGCGCTGCCCCTTGTTGTGCGCCTGCCCACTGAAGTGGGAGGTGTCGATGCCGAAGCGGTTGAGCTGCCGGCTGATGTGCGCGTGCGAGCCGCCACTGGGTCGTACGCCGAGCAGCCGCAGCACCTCGGTGACGGTGCGGGCGCGGGCCGCCGCTGCCGCCAGCGCCTCGGGCGGGTACCGGTACCGGGTCACGTGCGGACGGTAGCGGCGGCGTCCGACAGGTTCAGTCGAGCCCGAGGTCGCGGCGCAGCTTGGCGACGTGGCCGGTGGCCTTGACGTTGTAGAGCGCCCGTTCGATCCTGCCGTCGGAGTCGACGACGAAGGTGGAGCGGATGACCCCGGTGACGGTCCTGCCGTACATCTGCTTCTCGCCGTAGGCGCCGTACGCGGTGAGCACGGCCTTGTCGGTGTCGGCGACCAGCGGGAAGGTGATGGCGTCCCGGTCGCGGAACTTGGCCAGCTTCTCCGGCTTGTCCGGGGAGATGCCGACGACCTCGTAGCCGGCGGCCTGCAGGGAGCCGAGCGAGTCGCGGAAGTCGCAGGCCTGCTTGGTGCAGCCGGGCGTCATGGCGGCCGGGTAGGCGTACAGGATGACCTTGCGGCCGCGCAGGTCGGCCAGGGAGAGGGTCCCGCCGGTGTCGGTGGGCAGGGTGAACTCGGGGGCGGCGTCGCCGGGGCTGAGGCGGTCGGTCATGGCGGTGACCATACCGCCGTGGTGGGGGTGGGGACGGGCGGCGACGCGCCACGCGGGTGATGATCACCATGGCTTGTTGCAAGGGATTGGCAACAACAGTGGCGTGCAAATAAGCTCAGCGGGTGGAAACCCTGGCGATGCACATCTCCAACGGGATCATCGACGGTCCCGTTGCCGCGATCTTCGCGGCGCTGGCGCTCGCCGCGCTCACCTTCTGTGTGCTGCGTGGCCGCCGCGACCTGGACGACCGGCTGGCCCCGATGGCCGGCCTGGTGGCCGCGTTCATCTTCGCCGTGCAGATGCTCAACTTCCCGATCTTCACGGCCGGGGTCAGCGGTCACCTGCTCGGTGGCGCGCTCGCCGCGCTGCTGGTCGGCCCCTGGGTGGGCGCGCTCTGCGTCGCGGTGGTGCTGATCGTGCAGGCCCTGGTCTTCGGCGACGGCGGGGTGGCCATGCTCGGCCTCAACATCACCAACATGGCGCTGCTCGGCACCGCCGCCGGCTACCTGCTGATCGCGCTGCTGCTGCGGGTGCTGCCCCGGACCCGGACCGGGCTGGCCGTCACCGCCTTCGTCTCGGCGCTGGTCAGCGTGGTGGTGGCCAGCCAGGGCTTCGTCCTGGAGTACTGGCTCGGCGGCACCACCGACCTGGGCGGCAACCTGGCCGGACTGGCCGGCACGATGGCCGGCGTGCACCTGCTGATCGGCGTCGGCGAAGGGCTGATCACCGCGACCACCGTGCTCACCGTCGCGAAGGTGCGCCCCGACCTGGTGTACGCGCTGCGTACCCGCCGGCCGGCGGTGCCAGCTCCCGCCGTCCCGGTCGCCGGGGGTGTCCGGTGAGCCGCCGGTCCTGGCCCTTCCTCCTCGGTGGCCTGCTGGTCGCCCTGCTGCTGGCCGGGGTGGTCAGCAACTACGCCTCCCCGCACCCGGACGGGCTGGACTCCTCGCTGCTCAAGGGCTGCACGGTGAACGCCCAGGGCGAGATCACCGGCGGCAGCTGCCCGGCCCAGCGGGCCCGCAACCACGAGCTGTCCGACAGCCCGCTCGCGGACTACGGGGTGCGCGGCGTCAGCAACGGGGCGCTCTCCACCGGTCTGTCCGGGGTGCTCGGCGTCCTGCTCACCTTCGCCCTCGGCGGCGGCCTGTTCTGGCTGGCCCGCCGCCGCAGCCCGGCCCGCGACGCCGGGGACGCACCGGCCCGCGCCGGCCGCGCCGACTGAGAGGGGTACGGGTCGGATGGGTGCCGGGCACGCGCACGTCCTCTACCGGGAGTCGGCGACCCCGGTGCACCGGCTGCCGCCGGAGGTGAAGATCGCCGCGATGGTGCTCTTCACCGTCGCCGTGGTGGCCACGCCCCGGGAGGCGTACTGGGCCTTCGCCGGGTACGCCCTGCTGGTCGCCGTGGTGGCGGGGCTGGCCCGGGTGGGGCCGCGCTGGCTGCTCAGCCGGGCGTTGATCGAGCTGCCGTTCGTGCTCTTCGCGTTCGCGCTGCCGTTCCTCGGGTCGGGGGAGCGGGTCGAGGTGGCCGGCGTGGGCCTGTCGGTGGACGGGCTGCACGGCGCGTGGAACATCCTGGCCAAGGGGACTCTCGGCGTACTCGCGTCGTTGCTGCTGGCGGCGACCACGACGACGCGGGACCTGATCGTCGGCCTGGACCGGCTGCGCTGCCCGCAGGTGCTCACCCAGATCGCCACCTTCATGCTGCGCTACCTGGACGTGCTGGTCGGCGAGGCCCGGCGGATGCGGGTGGCGCGGGTGTCCCGGGGTGACGACCCGCGCTTCCTGTGGCAGTTGCGCGGCTTCGCGGCCGGCGTCGGGGCGCTCTTCCTGCGTGCCTTCGAGCGCGGTGAGCGGGTCTACCTGGCGATGCTGTCGCGTGGCTACACCGGGCGGATGCCGGTGCTCGGGCAGGGCGCGGGGGCGGCGACCGCCGGGCAGTGGGCGGCCGGCGCGGCCGTGCCGGCGGTCGCGGCCACCATCGCCGCCGTCGCGGTCGTCCTGACATGATCGGGTACGTGCAGCAGCCGCCCTCCCTGGACGTCCGTGGTGTCCGGTACGCGTATCCGGACGGGCACGTCGCCCTGCACGGGGTCGACCTGACCGTGCCGCGCGGCGACCGGGTGGCGCTGCTCGGGCCGAACGGTGCGGGCAAGACCACGCTGGTGCTGCACCTGAACGGCATCCTCACCCCGACCGAGGGGACGGTCGCCGTCGGTGGCCTGACGGTCAGCCGGGAACGGGACACCCTGGCCGAGATCCGCCGTCGGGTCGGCGTCGTCTTCCAGGACCCCGACGACCAGCTCTTCCTGCCCACGGTCGCCGAGGACGTGGCGTTCGGCCCGGCGAACCTGGGGTTGCGCGGGGCGGAGCTGGCCGCCCGGGTCGACGAGGCGCTCGCCGCGGTCGGGATGAGCGAGCACCGCGACCGGGCCCCGCACCACCTCTCCTTCGGTCAGCGTCGTCGGGTGGCGGTGGCCACCGTGCTGGCCATGCACCCGGAGATCCTGGTGCTCGACGAGCCGTCGTCCAACCTCGACCCGGCCGCCCGGCGGGAGCTGGCGGAGATCCTGCGAGGGCTCCCGGTGACCCTGCTGATGGTGACCCACGACCTGCCGTACGCGGCGGAACTCTGCGCCCGGTCGGTGATCCTGGACGGCGGTCGGATCGTCGCCGACGCGCCCACCCTGGACGTGCTCACCGACGAGGAGCTGTTGGCGCGGCACCGCCTGGAGCTGCCGTACGCCTTCGACCCCCGCGCGGTGCCGCGCCCCTGACCACGGCCGACCGGCCGCAGGGCCCGTCGCGGGGTGGTCAGTGGGCGGCGCGGGCCGGGGGCCGGGTGGGGTGGGGGGTCCGGGCGGCGGTGCGCAGGCGCAGCAGGCCGGCGGCGACCGCGCCGGCGCCGGTGGCCAGGACGAGCGTCACGAGCACCCGGGCCAGGCCGGCCGGCCAGGGCATCGGCACCACCGAGCGGGAGAGCACCGCCAGGTTCGCCACCCCGGCGAAGAGGGTGAGGCAGGCCCCGGCCAGGGCGAGCGCGAAGTCGGCGGCCGGGCGGCGGGCCAGCGCGTAGCCACCGGCGGCGAGCGCGCCGAGGCCGGTGAGCAGGGTCCAGAGTTGTCCGCCGAGCAGCCCGAGCAGCACCGCGCCGGGGCCGGCCGCCCCGGCGTCCAGTTCCCGCCCGACGGTGAAGGCGACGGCGGCCAGCCCGCCGAGGCCGAGCAGCGCGCCGACCGCGCGCAGCGCCCGCCCGCCGGCCCGGCTGCCGGCCGGGGTCAGCCCGGCCGCGCCGACGGCCAGGAAGCCGAGCGTGGCGGCCACCCACCAGGGGTACGGGTCGGGCGGCGGCACCCAGTCCAGGGTGCCGCGTACGTCGATCATGGTGTCGCCGTCGCGCAGCGGGACGACCCAGTCGCGGACCCGCTGCTGCCGGGTCGGGTCGGCGGCGACCTGCGGGGGCGGCTCCGACTCCCGCCACAGGGTGCGCTGGTCGTGCCAGCGGGCGGACGGGTCGGCGGAGAGCCTGCGCCACTGCGGCGCGGCGGCCGGGTCGGCCTGGGCGGGCAGCTGCGTGTCGCCGACGATGGTCCGGTTCAGGTAGGTGGCGGGGGAGCGGGTGTTCTCGTACACCCCGTCGGGCCCGATCCGCAGGTACGGCTCCCCGGAGTAGCCGAGCACCTGCACGTCGCGCCCGGTGGTGTTGGTGACCTCCAGCCGGGCACCGGCCTCGACGATCCGGGCGGACAGTCCGGGCCGGGCCGGGGTGAGCGCGGTGACCTCGGCCCGGTAGTCGGTGCCGTCGGGGGCGTCCGCGCCGTGCGCGGCGGCGGGCGTGGCGAGGGCGAGCAGGGCGGCGAGCGCGGCGGTGGCCACCAGTCCGGCCCGCCGCAGCGCGGCCGGGACCGGTCGGGCCGAGGGGATCGGCGGTGCTGCGGGGATCACTTGCCGGCCGCCGCCACCGCTGCCTTCAGCCCGTCCGGGCTGCGGTCGTCGACCGGCTGGCCGTTGACCTTGATGGTCGGGGTGCCGGTGACGCCCGATTTGCTGGCGTCCTCGGTGACGTGCTCGGTCCAGGACTTGTACGTGCCGTCGTTGACGCAGGAGCCGAAGGAGCCCTTGTCCAGCCCGACGCCCGCGCCGATGTCGATCAGCTGCTCGTCGCTGAGCCCGGCGCTGTTCTCCGGCGGCTGCTTGGCGTAGAGGGCGTCGGTGAACTCCTTGAACTTGCCGCCCTTGGCGGCGCAGCCGGAGGCGGCCGAGGCGCGGGTGGAGTACTCGGTGGTGGAGAAGCGGTTCAAGTAGGCGACGGGATGGAAGACCACCTTCGCCTTGCCCTCGTCGACCAGCTGGTCGACGGTCGGCCCGGAGGTCTCCTGGAACTGCTTGCAGGCCGGGCAGAGGTAGTCCTCGTACAGGTCGATGGTGACCGGGCCGGTGCCGCGCACGATGCCGGTGCCGGCGTCGTTGGCGCCGGGCGGGGTGGTGTAGCTGGTCGACTTCTGGCTGGAGTAGACGGCCCAGCCGATGCCACCGGCGATGACCAGCACCAGCACCGCGGCGATCGAGGTCCAGAGCGTGCGCTTGCGGCGCTTCTCCCGGGCGATCTGCTCGCGGACCACCCGGGCCGCGTCCCGCTGCCCCTTGCGACTACTCATCCTCGTCCTCCACGGGTGGGTCGCCCGCCAGCCAGCCGTCCACCGAGAACGGGGTGCGGGGCCAGATCAACAGGAACCCGGCCATGACCAGGAACCCCAGGTCCCGGAGGATCTCCGGGAGGTAGCTCGGGGCGCGGCCGGCGGCGAGCTGCCCGCCGCTGCCGAAACACCCGCAGTCGATGGCCAGGCCGCGGGCCCAGGCCGAGGCGATGCCGGCGATGAAGACCAGCAGCAGCGCCGTGGAGACCCCGGCGGCCAGCCGGGTGGCCAGCCCGAGCAGCAGCAGCACGCCGAGCGCCAGCTCGACGAAGGGCAGCGCCGCGCCGATCACGGTGGCGAGGTCGTACGGCATCACCTGGTAGGCGTTGACCGCCCGGCCGGAGCCGGCCAGGTCACCGACCTTCGCGCCGCCGGCGATCAGCCAGACGGCGGCGAGACCGAGCCGGGCGGCGGTGCCGAGCCAGGGCCGCAGGCGGGGCCAGCGGGCGGCGGCGCGGGATGCTGTCGTCACGGTCATTAGTCGATCGGGAGCCGAAGACGGTTCCATCATCCGGCCAACGCGTCGCCGACGGCGTCGACCAGGTCGCCACGGGCCCGGGCCACCCGGGAGCGGATGGTGCCCACCGGCACCCCCTCCACGGCGGCGGCCTCGGCGTACGACAGGCCGAGCAGTTGGGTGAGCACGAACGCGGCGCGGCGTTCGGCGGGGAGCCGGCGGACCAGGTCGGTCGCGCCGAGCTGCCCGGCCGGGTCCGGGTACGGCCGGTCGGTGGCGGCCTGCCCGGCGAGCCGCTCGTCGAGCCGCCGGCGGCGGACGACCACCCGCAGGTGGTCGGCGCAGGCCCGGCGGGCGATGCCGAGCAGCCAGGTGCGGGCGCTGGAGCGTCCCTCGAACCCGGGCAGCGCCCGGAACGCCCGCAGGTAGGTCTCCTGGGTCAGGTCGTCTGCGCTGTCCGGGTCGACCAGGGCGGCGGCGAAGCGCCACACCTCGACCTGGGTGGCCCGGACGAAGGCCGCCTGGGCGGTGGGATCGCCGGTGCGGGCGGCCAGCGCCCACTCGGTGGCCCGGTCCCGGGCAGCCTCCGCCGCCGGGTGGCGGTCGGCGGCGCGGTCGCGCGGGGTGGGGATCACGACACCCGAGGTTACGCGGCGCACCTGCGGGGGACAGGGTCCTTCGACCCATTCCGTGGCCCGGCCCACGCCGGGAACTTTTCCGGCCCGCCGTCCGACTACCCCCTCATGACGTGCGACGACGTACGCGTGGCGCTCTCCGCGCGGTTGGACGGCGAGGATCCGCAGGCCCCGGCCGGGGCGCTGGACGCGCACACCGCGGCCTGCCCGGGCTGTCGTTCCTGGCTGGCGTCCGCCGAGCGGGTGACCCGGCTCACCCGGTTGCAGGCGGTGGAGGTACCCGACCTGACCGCCGCGGTGCTGGCCGCGGCGGCGGCGGAGCGCGCGGCGCACCGCGACGGCCGGGTGGCGGCGGCGCGGGCCCGCCGGCAGGTGCTGCGGGTGGCGGTCGCGGTGGCCGCGCTGGCGCAGCTCGCCGTCGCGCTGCCGATCCTGCTGGCCGGGGCCGGCGTGGCGGCCGACCCGCACACCGGTCGCGAGATGGCCTCCTTCGACGTGGCGCTGGCGGTCGGGTTCGCGCTGGCGGCGTGGCGACCGGAGCGGGCCCGGGCGTTCCTGCCGGTGGCGCTGGTGCTGGCCGGCTGCCTGGCCGCGACCAGCGTGGTCGACGTGGCCGCGTCGACCACCGCGCTGGTGCACGAGCTGGGTCACCTGGCGGCCGTGGTGCAGGCCGGGCTGCTCTGGGCGCTGACCCGCTCCGGCGGCGAGCCGGAGCACCGGCGGCCGACCGTGCTCGCGCCGGGCCGTGGCTGAGCGGCGGGGGACGGGACCGGAGCGGCCGGCCGTGATCGAGTCGCGTTCGCCGATCGCCGCCCGGTCGGGAAGCATGATGCGCATGACTGCTGCCGTACGCCGTCGGGCCGACCGGCCCGGGGCCGCCCCCATCCGTCGTCGGAGTGCCCGGCTGGCGGCCGCCGCCGGCCTGCTGGTCACCCTGGTCGCCCTGGTGCTCGCCCCGGCGACCCCGGCCAGTGCGCACGCGGTGCTGGTCAGCACCAGCCCGACCGCCTCCTCGGTGGTGCCGGACGCGCCCGCCGAGGTGGTGCTGACCTTCAGCGAGGGCGTCCGCAAGGTGCCCGGCAAGATCCGGGTGATCGCCCCGGACGGGTCCCGGGCCGACCGGGGTGAGCCCACCTTCCGGGGCGCGGTGGTGACCGTGCCGGTGGACCGGGCCGGGGCGCGCGGCACCTACCTGGTCAGCTACCGGGTGATCTCCGCCGACAGCCACCCGGTCTCCGGGGCGTTCACCTACTCGGTGGGCGCCCCGTCCACGCCGCCGACCGACTCCGGTTCGGACAACCGCGCCGACCCGGTGGTCGGCGCGGCGGTCAAGGTCGCGAAGTACCTCGGCTACCTCGGCCTGCTGCTGCTGGTCGGCCCGGCGCTGGTGCTGGCCGCGCTCTGGCCGCGCCGGCTGTCCCGGCGCGGCCCGGCCCGGCTGGCCTGGTCCGGGTTGGGCCTGCTGGTGGTGGCGACCCTGGCCGACCTGTGGCTGCAGGTGCCGTATACCAACGGTGGCGGGCTGTTCGCGGTGACCGGGGCGGGCGTCGGTGACGTGCTCGGCAGCACCTACGGCACCACCCACCTGGTCCGGCTCGGCCTGCTCGCGGCAGCCGCGTTCCTGCTCCGGCCGCTGTTCGCCGGCCCGGTCGGCCGCACCGACGGGATCATCCTGGCCGTGCTGGGCGCGGCGGTGCTGTTCACCTGGCCGCTCGCCGGGCACCCGGCCGCGTCGCCCGCGCCGGCGGTCTCCGTGCTGGTCGACGCCGTGCACCTGGGCGCGATGGCGGTCTGGCTGGGCGGCCTGGTGATGCTCGCGGTCTTCCTGCTGCGCCGGGCCGACGAGCGGGAGCTGGACGCGATCCTGCCGATCTGGTCGCGCTGGGCGGCGCTGGCGGTGGCGGCGCTGCTGCTCGCCGGCACCGTCCAGGCGCTGATCGAGGTGGCCACCCCGAAGGCGCTCGTCGACACCACGTACGGCCGGCTGCTGCTCGCCAAGATCGTGCTGTTCGTGCTGGTGGTCGGGGTGGCCGCGTACTCCCGGGCGCTGGTGCGCCGGCGGGCCGCCGCCGGCCGGCCGGGGGCGATGCGCCGGGCGGTGCTCGCCGAGCTGGCGATCACCGCGGTGGTGCTCGGGCTGTCGGCGACCCTGGTGCAGACCACCCCGGCCCGGACCGCCTCCGCCGACGTGGCGGGCGCGCCCAGCGGCTACTTCTCCACCACGCTCAGCAGCCCGCTCTACTCGTTGCAGGTGGAGCTGGACCCGGCCGAGAGCGGCAACAACACCCTGCACCTGTACGCGTACACGAAGGACAACCGGCCGCAGCCGGTCAAGGAGTGGAAGGCGACGGCGGCGCTGCCGTCGGCCGGCATCGAACCGATCGACATCCCGCTGCTGCCGCTGGTCGACAACCACGCCACCGGCGAGATCAACCTGCCGGCGAGGGGGCAGTGGCAGCTCCGCTTCACCGTCCGCACCTCCGACATCGACCAGGCCACGGTGACCGCCACCGTGCCGATCAAGTAGGAAGGCTCCACCGACCCATGATCCGTCTCCGGCGCTCCGCAACCGCCGCCGCGCTCACCGTCGCCGCCGTCGCCACGGCGCTGCTCGGCCTGGCCGGGCCCGCCGCCGCGCACGTCACGATCAACCCGGCCGAGGCCAGCCAGGGCGGCTACGGCCGGTTCGCCTTCCGGGTGCCGAACGAGAGCGACACGGCGTCGACCACCAAGGTCGAGGTGGTGCTGCCGGAGAGCACCCCGGTCGGCTCGGTCTCCACCATGCCGGTGCCCGGGTGGACGGTGCAGGTGGAGAAGCGCAAGGTCGACCCGCCGATCGAGGTGCACGGCAGCCAGCTCACCGAGGCGGTGTCGAAGCTGACCTGGACGGCGGCGACCGGCGGCGGGGTGAAGCCGGGCGAGTTCCAGGAGTTCCCGGTGTCGATGGGCCCGCTGCCGCAGGCCGACCGGATGGTGTTCAAGGTGCTGCAGACCTACTCCGACGGCAACGTGTCGCGTTGGATCGAGGAGCCGACGCCGGGTGGGGAGGAGCCGCAGGACCCGGCCCCGGTGCTCACCCTGACCGCCGCGTCGGCGTCCGCGTCGTCGTCGGCGGGCGCGCCGGCCGCGACGTCCGGCGACGACGGGGACGACGACGGCGGGGCCGGTACGGCGCTGGGGGTGGCCGGGCTGGTCGCCGGTCTCGCCGGGCTGGTCCTCGGCGGGCTGGCGTTCCTGCGGACCCGGCGGGGGGCCGCGCCGAAGGCCTGAGGGATGTCGTGCACCGGCCCGGCGGATCGTCCGCCGGGCCGGTGGTCTTTCCGCAGCCCTTCGTGCCGATATCCGCTGCGTGTCCGCTTCCCGTCGGTAAGGTCGGCCGGGTAGTTGGCTACCGAGGGGGACCACGCGAATGCGTTTCGTGCGCACCATCGCCGGCATGCTGCTGTTGATCGTCGGGATTCCGGCGCTGCTGGTGGGGGTCGGCCTCTGGGCCGCCGCCCGGCACGCCGACCCGCAGGGTGGGTTCGGCGCCCGGTTCGAGACGGTCCGTACCCCCGGGCAGGCCGTGGTGGTCACCGACGTGGACCGGCTGCTGCGCGCCGATGCGCCGTTCGCCCGTGGCGGCCCGGCCCGCCTGCGGCTGACCGCCCGGACCCCCGACGGCCCGGCCTTCCTCGGCCTCGCCCCGACCGACCAGGTCGGACGGTGGCTGGCGGGCGTGCCGCACGCGACCGTCGACCGGGTCGCGCTGTCCCGGGGCCCGCTGCCGGTGCGGCTCACCCCGGCCGGCCCGGCCGCCGCCGGCACCCGCGCCGCCGTCCCGACCGACCAGGACTTCTGGGTACGCGAGGGGACCGGCGCGGTGGAGTGGCGCCCGGCCGACCTGGCCGGCCGGTCGCTGAGCCTGGTGGTGATGCGACCGGACGGCGCGGCAGACCTGACCCTGCACCTCGGGGCCGAGCTGCGGGCCGGGTGGTTCCCCGGCCTGGCGTGGGCGCTGCTGACCGGCGGCACGCTGCTGATCGCGCTGGCCGTGGCGCTGCTGCTGGGGCCGGTCCGTCCCCGCGAGGTGGTCTTCGTGGTCGAGCCCGACCAGGTGCCGGTGCTCGCCGGGCGGCTCGGGGTGACCTCGCTCAGCGGTCTCGGGCAGCGGTCCCCGGCCCCGGAGCGGCAACTCGTCCCGGTCGGGTCGGGGCACGCCGAGCGGCCCCGCGCGGCGATCGGCCCGGTGCCCAGCCGTCGTCCGGAGACGTTGGCCGACCTGCCGGCCGACCCGGGCTGGGCCTGGCCCCCGCCCTCCCCCGGCGCGGCACCCCGGCCCGCCCCCGGCGCGGCGCTCCGACCGGAGCCGGGCGCGGCGCCTCGGTCGACGCCCGGCGCGGTCGACGACTGAGCCGGGCCCCCGACGACGGGTGGCCCTCCGCGCTGCCGACGCGGAGGGCCACCCTCACCGGGGGATCGGTGCTACCTGGGAGAAACTTGAGGTAGTTGAGACCAGATTAGCGGCGAACACCGCTGATCGCGAGATCTGTCCATTTGGTGCACGTTTCAGGGTGCCGGTCGGCGGTGCGGGAGGCTCGCCAGGAGCAGCACGCTGAGCAGCACGTAGGCGTTGCGCGCCACGAACTCGCCCGGGTTGTCCGTCCGGGCAGGGGCGACCCCCCAGTCCTGGAACGTCACCACCCCGTAGATGATGACGAAACCGGTGCCGGCGGCGAGGGTGAACAGCCACCGCCGCCGTCGGCTGCCCGCCGCCGTGCCCGGATCGGTGTCCAGCGCGGCGTCGACCAGCACCACCACCGCCGGGATGAACCAGTACAGGTGGTGGGTCCAGGTGATCGGGCTGACCAGCCCGCCGACCAGCCCGGTCAGGGTCAGCCCGGCCAGGGCGTCGCCGGCCCGCGCGGCGCGGGCGGCCCGCCACAGCCCGTAGGCGGTGACGGCCAGGACCAGCACCAGCCAGGGCAGTTGGCTCGGCTTCTCCGGCGCGGTGAGCCGGCTGAGCAGGCCGAAGAGCGACTGGTTGCCGGTGTAGTCGGTCCGGCCCACCCGGTCGGTGGCCCACAGCTCGTGGGTCCAGAACCGCCACGAGTCGCGCGGCGCGACCGCCGCGGCGAGCAGGGTGGCCACCGTCGCGGTCGCCGACGCGACCAGCGCCGCCCGCCAGCGCCGGGTCACCAGCAGGTAGAGGATGAAGATGCCGGGGAAGAGCTTGAGCGCCGTCGCCAGCCCCACCCCGACCCCCGCCCAGCGTCGCCCACCGGGTACGGCGAAGAGCAGGTCGGCGAGGATCAGCACCACCAGCAGCATGTTGATCTGGCCGAAGGTGATGGTCTCCCGGGTGCTCTCCACGGCGAAGACCAGCAGCACGGCGACCGTCAGCGCGAACACCCGGGGCAGGCCGTGCCGGGCGATCACCGGGGTGACCAGCCAGCGGGTCGTCACCACCACGCCCAGCACGGTCGACGCCGTGAAGATCGCCACCGTGACGCCCAGCGGCAGCAGCGCGAACGGCCGCAGCAGCAGCGCCGCGAACGGCGGGTAGGTGAAGTAGAGCGCGCCCTGCACCCGGTCCGGCTGCACGTAGTCGTAGAGCGGGTGCCCGGCCGCCCACCAGTCCATCGCGCGCATGTAGATCTTCAGGTCGAAGAAGTCGTGCACCCGGCCGGGGTAATAGAGCATCGGCAGCACCGCCGCCAGGGCCAGCACCGTGGCCACCCGACGGGCCGTACGACCTGCCCGGTCGTCCTCGGTGACGGCGGGTGGCGCGACGGATTCGGCTGGCACGGGGGAAACCCTACTGGTCCACCTCGCCCCCGGTGCCGAGGCGCGGGCGGGTCGGCGGCGCGTAGTCTGGTCCGGTGGCTGATCTTCTCGTCTGGATCGACTGTGAGATGACCGGGCTGGACCTCGGGCGGGACGCGCTGATCGAGGTCGCGGCCCTCGTCACCGACCCCGACCTGAACGTGCTCGGGGAGGGGGTCGACGTGGTGATCCACGCCGACGAGGCGGCGCTGGACGCGATGCCGGAGATCGTGCGCACCATGCACGGCAAGTCCGGCCTCACCGAGGAGGTACGCCGCTCCACGGTGACCCTCGCCGAGGCCGAGGACCTGGTGCTCGACTACGTGAGCACCCACGTCAAGGATCCGCGTACCGCGCCGCTCTGCGGCAACTCGATCGCCACCGACCGGGGCTTCATCGCCCGGGACATGCCCCGCCTCGACGCCCACCTGCACTACCGGATGATCGACGTCTCCTCGATCAAGGAGCTCTGCCGGCGCTGGTACCCGCGGGTGTACTTCGGGCAGCCGCAGAAGGGGCTGGCCCACCGGGCGCTGGCCGACATCCGGGAGAGCATCCGGGAGCTGGAGTACTACCGGCGGACCGTCTTCGTCCCGCTGCCCGGCCCGGACGTGGAGAGCGCGAAGGCCATCGCCGCGCAGCTCTGAGCCGGTGCGGCGGTCCGGCCCGAACCCGGTGGACGGGGCCGCCCGGGGTATGGCTATTATTAGTCCGCACCCCGCCCGGGCGACCGGCGCGGAGAGCGTGGTGGCTGTAGCTCAGTTGGCAGAGCACCGGGTTGTGGTCCCGGTTGTCGTGGGTTCAATTCCCATCAGTCACCCTCACTGCGAAAGCCCCTCCTCCGGGAGGGGCTTTCGGCGTTTCCGGATCTGATCGACCGTCCCGGGTCGGGAACGCCGACGGCCCCCTCGCCGTGGCGAGAGGGCCGTGCGGGGCGGGCGGGATCAGGGAGTCGGCTCGACGCTCGGCTCCCCGCTGGGGTCGGCGCTGGGATCGGCCGCCGGCTCGTACGGCAGGGCGCTGCCCTTGACGTACTCGTCCCAGGTCATGTTCCAGTCCGTCCAGCCGTTGCCGTTCTGGAGCTTGCGCTCGGTGCCCTTCACCGTGATCGGGTCACCGATCCGGGTGTTGGCGAAGAGCCAGGCGCCGTCCTTCATCGAGACGTTCACGCAGCCGTGCGAGACGTTGGTCTTGCCCTGCACGCCCTCCGACCAGGGTGCCGCGTGGATGAACTCGCCACCCCAGGTGAGCCGCTGGGCGAAGTCGATGTCGGTGCGGTAGCCGTCCTCGGGGCCCAGCTCCTCGCGGGTGTCGAAGACGGTCTTGCGGAGCTTCTCGATCACCACCATGGTGCCGCTGGAGGACGGGGTGCTCTTCTTGCCCAGGCTGACCAGGATCCGCTTGACGACCTGGCCGTCCTTGGTGACCGTCATGGCCTTGGCGCGGTTGTCCACGGTCATCACGAAGGACGGGCCGATCTTGACGTCGACGGCGAGGTCGGAGCGGCCGTACCAGCCGTCGCCGAGCGGCAGCCCGCCCGCCTGCACCCGGTAGCTGACGGTGCTGTTCGCCTGCCAGAACTCCTTCGGCCGGTAGCGCACCTCGGTCGGGCTCACCCAGTGCCAGATGCCCTCCTGGGCCGGCTTCGCGGTGACCGTCATCCGGCGCTGCACGTCGTCGCGGTAGTCCTCCGGGATGGCCCGGCCGAACTTCACGATCAGCGGCATCGCCACCCCGACCACCTGGTTGTCGCCCAGGAAGCTGGTGACCCGCACCTGCTTGTCCGGCTTGGCCATGGTGGTGAAGGTGCTGGTCGCCGTCGCCGGCTTGCCGTCGTCACCGGTCGCCGTCACCGTCGCGGTGTACGTCTCGCCGTAGCCCAGCGCGGCGTCGGGCAGCCAGCTCTTGCCGTCCGCCTGGAGCTCGCCCTCCACCGTCTTGCCGGCGGAGTCCTTGAGCTCGACGGTGGTCTCCTTCGCCTCCTTGGTGGTGAAGGCGATGGTGGTGGCGGCCGGTACGTCCTTGGCGTCGGCCTTGGGCTCGGTGATGGTGGCGGCCGCCTTCGGCCCGCTCTCCCCGCCGCCCTGCCAGCTCGACCCCTTGTCGCCGCCGCCCCCACCACCGGTGCAGGCGGAGGCCAGGGCCAGCGTGGCGGCGAGCACGACGGCGGCGAAACCGCGCCGTCTGCCCCGCCGGGCGGTGCCGGTCCGGGTCAGCTCGTCCTGGCTAGCTCGCATGATTCCCTCACAGTCGTGGTCCCCGATCCCATCGTTCCCTACTGACGCACCGGTACGAATACCCGTTGCCGGAAGTGAAACGAAACACGCCGTCCGGGGCGTAACGATTCTGGTACGGTGCGCGCTTCCCGAGTCGGGCTCACCTCCACCCACCGCCCGTCGCGCGCTCAGAAGGCCGGGCCGGCACCGCCCTCGGGCACCGGCAGGGCGCTGCCCTTGACGTACTCGTCCCAGCTCAGGCTCCAGGCCGTCCAGCCGTTGCCCGGCTCCAGCCGCCGCTCGGTGCCCCGGACCGTGATCGGGTCACCGATCATGGTCTGCGCGAACAGCCAGCGGGCGTTCGCCGTCGACACGTTCACGCACCCGTGCGAGACGTTCCGGCGCCCCTGGTCCCCCTCCGACCAGGGGGCGGCGTGGATGTACTCACCGCCCCAGGTGAGCCGCTGGGCGAAGTCGATCTCCGTGACGTACTGGTTGTCCGGGTCCGGCTCGTCCCGGGTGTCGAAGACCGTGGACTCCTTCTTCTCCATCACCACCATCGTGCCGCTGGAGGAGGGGGTGCTCTTCTTGCCGAGGCTGACCGGCATGGTGCGGGCCAGCGCGCCGTCCACGTACACGGTCATCTTCTTGCTGGCGTTGTCGACCTTCATCTCGAACGACCGGCCGATCTTCGCGGTCGCCGTCCGGTCGGTGTTGCCGTACCGGCCGTTGCTCAGCGGGATGCCGGCCAGCGCCAGCCGCACGGTCAGCGTGGTGCCGGGCTTCCAGTACTCCGGCGCGCGGTAGTAGGCCTGGGTGCCGCCGGGCAGCCAGTGCCAGGCGCCGGGCTGCGGCGGGTCGGTCCGGACGAACATCCGCTTCTGCACCGCGGCCCGGTCCTTCGCCGGGATGCCCGGGGAGAACTCCGCCACCACCGGCATCGCCACGCCGTAGGTGCGGCCGTCGAACAGGTAGAGGCCGGAGCCGATCATCGAGTTCGGCTTCGCCATCGTGCTGAAGCTGCTGGTGCCCCGGTAGATCCGGCCGTCGGCGCCGGTCCCGGTCACCGTGGCGGTGTAGCGGGTGCCGTACTTCAGCGGCGCGGAGGGCACCCACGACGACCCGTCGAGCCGCAGCCGGCCGTCGACGGTCCTGCCCTTGCTGGTCAGCACGACCGTGGAGACCTTTCCGCCGCCCGGCACCCGCGCGCCGATCTCGGTGCTGACCGGCCGGCTCTTCGCGCCGTCGGCCGGGCTCACCGGCAGCGGCTCGGTGGCCGGCTGCGGGGCCGCCGTCGTGGCGCTCGGCGCCGCGTCGGTCGCCGGCGGTCCACCGCTGGTCGCGGTCACCGGCGCCTTCTCCGGGTCGTTGCCGCACCCGGTCAGTGCCAGTGCTGCCGTCAGGACCAGGGCGCCCACCATCGCCCCGGCCCGCGCGAACCTGCCCATCCCCACCCCGTTCTCGCGTGTCTGGCGGACATGGTGCCGCATACCGTCCAGCACCCTCCGCCCCGCCTGGGCGTTTTGTAGTCGCTTGTCCGTTAAGCTCGGCCGAAGGGGGGAGGCGGGATCTGATTGGAACCCCGGTCCACGGCCGTGCTAATCTTCTCCCCGTTGCCGACGAGCGCCGCTAGCTCAACTGGCAGAGCAGCGGACTCTTAATCCGCGGGTTCGGGGTTCGAGTCCCTGGCGGCGCACCAACGAGCAAGGCCCTGACCTGGTGGTTTACACCGGGTCAGGGCCTTTTTTTGTGTCTGCTGTCGGGTAGTGGTGGCTCGGTGGGTGCTCGGGAGCCGGTGGACCGGGGTGGCGGTGGTGGGACACGGCGCGGTGCTCGGGGACGCCGGTTGGTGGCTGCCGGCGTGGGATGGTCAGGCGGCCGGGGGTCGCGGCAGTCGGTGGTTCCGGATCGGTTTGGAGCCGGGGCCCGGCGATCTTGGCGAACGCGGTATGTCGGGTCCGCGGCTTCCGTCATCAGCTCTTCGGCTGATTTGGTGAACAGTGATCATGGAAAACGTCTCACAAACCCCGTTTTGAGGGTGCGGGAGTTCCCTGGGGCGTCATTGCGGTGCCGGATCGCCAGGATGGTGCGGAGTCGCCGGGGTGGGGGATCATCGATGGGTGGCCGATGGTCGTGAGCTGTCGCCTCGGCGGTGGCGGATCCTGTCGTTCCTGGCATTGCACGGCTGGGCCACCACGAGCGATATCGCGGTGGTGGCGGGGGTGCTGCGGTTGACCGCACATCGGGACCTCACCGGGTTGCACACCATGGGCCTGGTGGGCCGGGAGCGGTCAGCGGAGGACCGGGCGCATGCCTGGTGGTACAGGATCACCGAGGAGGGGACCGAGCTGCTGGATCGTGATCTCGTCTTGTCGGGGCGGCCGGTGCCGTTGCGCCTGGGTCAGCGGGACTGGGGTGCGGCGCACTACCTGCTGTTCCTGCCGCTGCTGGAGGCATCGCGGCAAGATCCGGGCCGGTGTGGGTTGTTCCAGTGGTTGACGACATTAGACACGTCGGTGTGGCTGCGGGAGCGGGGCCTGGCGCATCTACGGGCTGACGGGTACGGAGTGTGGTTGGAGGACGGCCAGTGCCTGCGGTTCCTGGTGCACGTCGATCCCGGCCCGGTGGGCGATGCCATCGCCGAACGTGAGCAGTGCACTGCCGGCCTTGGCAGCATCCTGGCCGGTTACCGGCGTACAGATCCGTTGGTACCGGTCGGTGCGGTGCTGGTCATCGCCCGCGACGCGGCCCGGGAGGCGAACCTGTTGGCTGATCTGGTGGGCCGGCCGTTGCGGGCGCCGATCGCGGTCACCACGGTCGACTTGTTGCACCAGAACTGGCCGCACGAGCAGGTGTGGCAGGTCCCGAGTACGGGCGCCACGCGGCACCGGTTGCTCGACCTCACACTTCCGGCCGAATGCCCGCCAGTTGGTCGACCACGGCCCGTAGGCGGTACTCCGGATGACTTGAAGTAGATGGGACGCCGTGAGGAAGCTGCAGTGTGCCGGCACCGTGGGATTGGCACCGTCAATGATCTAGAACCGGGCAATGCAGCCGTGCATGTTCCCGGATCAGGCGGCGGGCCGTCGTGACGTTCCGTTACCAAGGGGCCGGCGTTGATGGTAACGCGCGTCCGCTTCTGTCGATGTGGGTGCACCCGATCAAGTTCGGGCCAGCGTCAGCGACCAGGCTGGCGGTGGCACCTAGACCGCGGCATGTCGGTCGCGTCGCATAGATCGGGAGCGCTATCGTCTTCCCGTGTCCATGTCTGGCCTCTGGCAGCCGCTGTCCGCTCGTCAAAGCGGAAACCAGCAGTGGAATGAGAGGGTTTCCCCAGCCCTGGCCGCTGAGCTAAGAGAGTGGATCTTCCGTGCCGGTCAGGACGTAGATAGATCGGACCTTGAGCGCGTACCTGTGCTACTCGGGCTGCGTCAGGACTGGGAGCCTGAGCCGTACGACGAGAGCGACCCCCCTTCCTGGCGCGACCGCCGCGTGCGGGTGTCCCACGCCTTGGCCCACGTCGTGCCGGACCGCGCTCTACTCGACTTGGTCGATGCATTCCTGGGTTTGCTTCCTGCCCGCTCGCCCGAGCGGAAAGCCACTGACCCGATGTCGCGCTTCTTTGCGGCGATGGCAGCGATGAAACCCGATCACCGGAAAATCCTCCAGCAGCACCTCGACGACGCCCGGCTGGTCTACGTGATCTCGGAGGACGGATGTCGTCTGGTGCGCCGCACAGATCCGGCAAGTGAACTAGCACTCAGAGATGCGAGTAGTGCGCTTGAACAGATGCCCGCGTCTGGCTCGGCTGTGGACTTCCTACGATCAGCTTGGACCGCGATTAGTGGCCTACACTCGGACGCCCCGCGGGCCTACAGCGACGCGATCAAAGCCGTCGAGGCCGCAGCGCATTCAATCGTGCAGCCCAACAACGCGAAGGCGACCCTTGGCACCATGCTCGGTGAACTCCGGAGCGTGCCCCATCGGTTCACGGCGGACATAGGGCAGCCTGGAACCGCCGCTGGCATCGAAGCAGTTGTTGCAATGATGGACGTGCTCTGGAAGGGGCAGACCTCCCGGCATGGAGGGCAGCGTCCGACGGTGTTGGAGACGGCGGCCCAGGCACGCGCTGCAGTGCATCTCGCCACGACGCTGGTGACATGGTTCGCCGCAGGAGTCGTTCAGCGGCAGCCTTAGGCTGGTGTGTGCGAGACGTGCGAACTCTGCCATCATCCGCGTGGCGGGCGGTTCAGCTGATCAAGGCGGACTGCTACGGGGATTTCTGGCACGTCTTGAATTCCCCGCGTGGCGCTCGTCTGCAAGGTCTGCCACCCGCACAGTTCCCAAGCCAAGACCCGTGCCGTAACCGTCGCGGCGACGGAGGGAGCGGCTGCCGATCACGCTGATGATTTCAGCCCTGCCTGAATGCCCCCCGCTGGGCTGAGGAGGGTGTAGCTGGTCTGGATCGGCCTGGCCTGCCCTACGCTGACGCCATGAGGGAACGGGGCGTGCATCAAACTCCAGCGGTTGCCCTACCTGGCGGGCGCTGATGGATCGGCAGGCCGCGGTGCCGACTTACGTGCTCCCGGACGAGGTCCGGGCTGACGTGGAGACGCTGTGGCGATACCACGACATGCACCACGAGCTGCACCGGTGCGACGTGGGCATCGGGTTGGGCAGCCATGACCTCGGCGTTGCGGTGATCGCAACGCGGCTGTTTCAAGCAGGGCTGTTCCCCTGGATCGTGTTCACCGGTGCGAACGCGCCGACAACAATCGAGCGATTCCCCCGAGGCGAGGCAGTGCACTACCGCGGGTACGCCATCGAGCAGGGCGTACCCGCAGAAGCGATCCTCGTGGAGCCACGTGCCACGAACACCGCCCAGAACCTGGAGTACTCGCGTCAGCTCCTGGCCGAACACCGGATCCCGGTGAAGTCGGTGCTGATCATGTCGCGGCCCTATCAGCAGCGCCGGGCTTACGCCACGTGCAGGCTGATATGGCCGGAGGTCGATGTGGTGTGCGCGTCGAACCCGCTCGAACTGGACGACTACGTGCGCAGCATCGGCGACCCGCGGCGGGTGGTGGACATGCTGGTCGGCGACACGCAGCGGATCGAGGTATACGCCGAGCGCGGGTTCGCGATTCCGCAGGAGATGCCGGACGAGGTACGGGCGGCCTTCGAGCGCCTGGTGGCGGCTGGCTACACGAGCCGGCTGATCTGAGTCCAGCTACCAGCGCGGCCCTCCCGTCCGGACGCCCATCCGGTCGCTGAGTTCGACGGCCAGTCGAGGTGGCCGGGGGCGGGTGAGGATGTCCCGGACGAGGTCGCGGGAGAGCCGGTGGTAGCGCACCTGGTCGGGGCCGATGACCTCGGCGTCCAGAAGCGCGGCGAGCGCGTCGTCGATGCGGTTCCACCGGGCGAGGGCTCGGGCGGTTTCGATGGCGTGGCGAACCTGCCGCTCGACGGGCACGGTGCTGGTGTCGAGTGGGGCGCCGATGGCGATAGCGCGTTGCACGTCGCCGAGTTCCATCGCCACGGTCGTCTTGTGGATCGACACGTTGGTTGGCCCGAATGCGGTCCATACGTGGTTGCCGTCGGCACCGAGCCGCTGCGCGGCGGCATCGGCCTCGGCTATGTGGGTGTCGGCCGAGGTGCGGTCGTCGTCTCGGGCGGCGGCCAGCGCGCAGACGAGGTGCAGGCTCCCGTAGACCGACAGCAGCTGCGGAGTCGGCTTAACGAGGCGTGGTTCCAGGAACTGCGCCGCGGTGGCGGCGAGGCCCCGGGCTTGGGCGTATTCACCGATGGATGCCAGCGAGTGTGCGGCGGAGCGGCTGAGTGAGCCGATGACGACGTGATCGTGGCTGGCGTTGGCGGCGGCCAGGCCTCGGCTGGCGGCGGTCCATGCGAGGTCACCTTCGCCGAGCTTGGTGAGGAACAACGCGGCGAGTTGGTGGGCGTAGGCAGTCATCGCATGCGCGCGCTGGCCGTCGTCGCCGTCGTACGCCTCGGTGGCGGTGAGGCAGTCGTGGATGAGGTAGGGCAGCCGGCGGGCGAGGGTGCCGTACCGGGAGTGCTGGTAGGCGGTCCAGATCTCGGCGACGTCGTTCTCGATCTCGCGCAGGGCAGGTGCCTCGACATCCCCGGAGCTGGCAAGCGTCGGCGCGAGGTGACGATAGTCGTGAAGCGCGGCCCGCAAGGCGGGGATGGTCTCGCGCCCTGAGTCGTCCGACCATTCGAACAGGCTCGGTGCACCGATCAGGTCGCCGAGGGACACGTCGAGGGCCTTGGCGATCGCGCGGATGACCGAGAGCCGGTCCAGGTCGGCCCGGTTCGTCTCGACCTTGCGTAACCACTCCTGCGTCTTGCCGACCAGACCGGCCAGCACCTCCTGGGAGAGCCCTCGCCGACGCCGGTAGAAGGCGACGCGCTGGCCGATCGTCATGTCGTCCGTCATTCCTCGCACACCATCACCCTGCCCGCTGAAGGCCGCCGGACCCGGTACGGATTTTCCCGGTCCTCCGGACGGACCGCCCCTACGTTCAGTTCACCCCGGATCACCGGCGTGTGTCGATGCCGGTGTCAGGGATGACTGACAGGGAGCTGCAGATGGAGGGATCGATGAGCGGCGCACCACACCACGGCTTGGGCCGCTGGCTCGGCCCTTCCGGGAGCGAACTGTCTCGGCGCTTTCCCCGCCTGCATACCGCCATGAGGGCTGCGCGGGTGGGTGATCGGCGGTCTGCTCCCAGCCGCCGCGGTGCGGCGGCGGGCTCGCCCTTCCCCCGGCGAGCCCGCCGCTCATCGTCCCTGGCGGGGGTGGCGGCATGACGGTGTACGTCTCGCGTAACGCCATGGCCGGCCAGTCCCGGCGCCCCGAGCCGAGGGGGACGGCGTCGCCGGGGCAGGTGTGGACCGCTGACCCGCCGCTGCTCACCTTCGTGTGGCGTCGGCTGTTCGAGCAGCAAGCCCGCGAGGGTGATCGGCGGTGACGGGGCCGCAGCGCCGTCTCGCGGCGAACCGGCTCGCGCCAGCCGAGGTGGAACATCTGCCGATGCGCCCGCTGTGGCTGTGCCGCCGGTGCGGTCAGCCGTGGCCTTGTGGCACGGCGAAGCTCGCGCTCCTGGCCGAGTACCGAGAAGTACCGGTAAGCCTGTTCCTCTATCTGGCCGGCTGCCTGCACGACGCGATCGACGACCTGCACCGGCTGAACCCGAGCGTGACGGGCAGCGCAGCCGACATGTTCGACCGGTTCCTTGGCTGGCCTGCCCGCCACACCCACGCCTACCGCGTCAGTACCACCACGGCTGCCAGCATCGAGGAGGCCACCTCGTGAACGGCATCGGTCTCATCAATGCAACCGGTCAACCGGCGATCGCCGGCAGCTTCCACACCCTGGTCGTGCAGCCGACGAGCTTCTGCAACCTCGACTGCACCTACTGCTACCTGCCCGACCGGAAATCCCGGCGCCTGATGAGCGGCGCGGTCGCGCAGGCCTGCGCCGAATCGATCGCCCAGCAGCGCAGCGGTCACCCCGTGAGTGTCGTGTGGCACGGGGGCGAACCCACCGCCACACCCATCGGGCTGTTCCGGGATCTACTGACCCCGTTCGAGGAGCTGCGATGCGCGGGGATGGTGCGTCACGAGATTCAGACGAACGCGACGCTGATTAACCGCCAGTGGTGCGAGCTGTTCACCGCTTACGGGTTCGAGGTCGGGGTCAGCATCGACGGACCGGGCGCGTTGAACCGGAACCGCCTCGACCGGGCCGGCAACCCGACGGACGCCCGAACCCTGCGAGGCATGCAGACCCTGGCCGACGCAGGGGTGCCGTACTCGGTGATCTGTGTGGTCACCCCGGAAACCATCGACCATGCGGGAGCCCTCGGCGACTTCTTCACCGGCCTGCCCGGCTGTCAGTCGGTGGGCTTCAACATCGAAGAGCAGGAGGGCGCCGACCGGGCACCGGTGTCGGAGGATGCGGCGTACCGGTTCTGGCAGCACCTCATCAAACGTCGCGTCGGCGGCAACCCGCTGCGGATCCGCGACGTGGACCGGCTGGCCGACTATCTCGCCGCCACCCGAGCCGGACACGTCGACCACGCGCCGTACGAGCCGATCCCGACCGTCTCCTGGGACGGGCAAGTGGTCCTGCTGTCACCGGAGCTGCTCGGCATCACCGAGCCGCGATACGGCGACTTCATCGCCGGCAACGTCCTCCATCAGCCCATCACCGCCATGCTCGCCCGCGCCGGCGACCTGGACTACGTCGCCGAATTCGTCACGGCCCTCAACGACTGCGCCGACCACTGCGCCTTCTACGACTTCTGCCGGGGCGCCCAGGCCGGCAACCGCTACTTCGAGCACGCCACGTTCACCGCCCGAGAAACGACCTACTGCCGGACCACCCGACAGGCCCTCGTCCGCTCTGCGGCGGACCACCTCACCCCTTACGGAGGAGCACCATGACCAACGCACTCGCGGTCCTCGTCAACGCCGCACCCGAGCAACTCGCCCGCCTCGGCGTCGACCCGCAGCGGTCGGTAGCGTCGATCGACGCGGCGAAGTTCGACAACCGCCCCACATGGGACAACAAGGGTAAGTTCGACAGTCGACCCGGCTGGGACAACTGGAACAAGAAGAAGTAGCCGCCCCCACCACGGGGACGCGCGGGGTGGCGTGCCCACCCCGCGCCCGCACAGGTTGAGGAGACATGCGCACCAGCACGATCGGCGACGTGAAGGTCCTGTTGCCGGACCTCGAACCGGACGACCTCGACACCGCGACGGACTTGGCCGACAGCCTCACCGATGTCCTGGTTGAGGGCGCAGCGTGGCGCGGCGTGCACCTTGAAGAGGCCAGCATCCGCAGCAGCCTGATCACCGGTGTGGACCTGAGCGAGAGCGCGTGGGAAGCCGGCAGCCTCTACGGCTGCGAGATCACCCGCACCGACTTCTCCGGCGCGACCCTGACCGGCATCACCATCGAACGGTGCGCGATCACCGGCTCCCGGTTCACCGGCACCAGACTCACCGACGTACGCCTCAAGGACGTCCTGTTCGACGGTTGCCGCTTCGACTACGCCACCTTCCACCGTGTCACCGCTGCCGGCTCAGTCGCGTTCACCGAGTGCACTCTCACCAACGGCGCGTGGTCGTCCTGCCGACTACCTCGCGTCGCGCTGCGGTCGTGTGAGCTCGCCGGCCTGGAACTGGACTCCTGCCACCTCGACGGCGCCGACCTGCGGGGCAGCCGGCTCCACGGTCTCAAGACGCCGCTGGACAACCTGCGCGGCGTCACCCTCGGCGAGGACCAACTTCCCGACCTCACCCAGCTGACCGTCGCCGCCCTCAACCTCACCGTCCGCAACGACTGAAGCAGAGGAGGCATCGTGGTCGCTAACCCCCCGGCAGCCCGGACACGATCCTCGTCTGCATCCGGGGCAACTCCGGCTCGGGCAAAAGCAGCATCGCCCGGGAGCTGCGGCGCCGGCACGGCCGGGGCTGCGCCCTGGTCGAGCAGGACTACCTACGCCGCATCCTACTGCGCGAGCGGGACCTGCCCGGCGGTGCCGCACTGGCGTTGATCGCGCAGACCGTTCGGTTCGCGCTGGACCACGGCTATCACGTGGTGCTGGAGGGCATCCTGCACAGCAGCCGCTACCGCAGCACGCTGACCGCCCTGCGGAACGGCCACCGCGGCCGGTCGCTGTTCTGCTACCTCGACGTGTCCCTGGCCGAGACCCTGCGCCGGCACCTCACCCGCCCGCAGGCCAGCGAGTTCACCGCCGAGAACATGAGCGGCTGGTACGCCGCCCATGACGTCCTGGGCTGGCCCGACGAACTCGTCCTACCCGAGACCACCGGACTGAACGAGGCCGTCAGGGCCATCGCCGCTGCCGCTGGGCTACCCCAGGCCGGACGCGACGACGACCTGCTTCCGAACATTTCGTCCCCGTAGAGCAGCTAAGCCGGCTACCGGTGTCGCCGTTTCGGCGCACCGTTCGCCAACGTCGGTCCCGGGTGGTCAGACAACTCGTCAAGCACGGCGACTGCGACGGCGTGGAGCTCGCCCTACCGCGCCCGCCGGAGCCAGCTCTCGATGACCGTGAAGTCGTGTTGGGTCAACCCGCGACGGGGATCGACCTGATGCAGCAGGGCCGGGGCGTGGTGATGAGTCGACACCCATTGTTGATCGGCGTGGGAGATCTCGTCGTCGACCCAGACGAAGGGGCGTCCCTGCGCCCATTCGACCAGCCCACGGGTCTTCCAGTGCAGGATGCCGACCTCGTCGGAGACGGGCCAGTCGACGACGGGCAGGGTCGGTAGCCCGAGCCGGGGTGCGAGCACGTCGTTCGCGTCGTTCATCCAGGTTGTCGCCCACACGAGATCACATGGCAGGGCCTCCAGCCGGCGGCCGTGTTCCGGATCGACCTTATGCAGCAGGGGATGGGCGTCAGCTGGTAGGGCCGGTGCCTGGGTGTTGCCATGCGGCACGCCCGGCTGAGCCGCCGTGGGTGTTCCGAGCGGGATGAGGGTGCCGTCCACGTCGAGGAACAGCAACGGACGCGGTGCAGGGGCGGACATGACCGAGAGGCTAGCCCTCGCCCCGCCAACGGCTATCTCCGCGCGCTTGCCCAATGCCATTCGTTTCGCTGCTGTTCCCGGCGGCGGGCAGTCATGTGCCGCTGACCCCGACTGCGGCAGGGGCGGCGCCGGCCTCTCACCGGCCCTTCCGCTTCGGCGCGCTGGGGTGCCCATCCAAGCCATCAGCACCACATCCACACCTCAACTAAGGAGTTTTCGTGCTTTCGTCGAAACCTTCACCTACTGCCGTAGGCATTGGCAGCGATGAGTTCCGGCTTGATCCCCGTTCGGGGGTCGGGCTTGGCGTCAGCGTTGACGTCAGCCTTCAGCCGGACCTCCGAACCGACCCCCCGTCTCCTCTCACACCGCAGGTCAGGCTGGCTGTCAGTGTCGTCGGCTTGTCCTGCGACAGACCCTCCCGGTCTCGGGTCTCTCCCCAAGGGACCGGCATCCGCATCAGGAAGGAGGTGGTGACCGGTGGATGATCCGGTCCTTCGGGTCCAGTCCCAGCTGACCGGCCGTGACCGTCTGCTGCTGGGCTGGTTGTACGACCACGGCGTGTTGACGTCGTTCCAGATCGCGACCGCCCTGTTCCCGTCCCTCGACTTCTGTCAGCGGCGGCTGCGGACCCTGTACCGGCTGCGCCTCGTCGCTCGGTTCCGGCCGCAGCGGGCCGACGGCGGCTCGTACCC
This sequence comes from Micromonospora auratinigra, assembly GCF_900089595.1. GTDB lineage: Bacteria > Actinomycetota > Actinomycetes > Mycobacteriales > Micromonosporaceae > Micromonospora > Micromonospora auratinigra. Next base: position 6,255,087 of record NZ_LT594323.1, read on the forward strand.
GTATCACTACGTCATCGACCAGCTCGGCGCCGAGGTCGTCGCCGCAGCCCGGGACGAACGTCCGCCGCGGCGGGATCACGCCCGGGTGGAGCGGCGGCGGTGGACCTCGACCCGTACCCTCGCCCACCGCCTGGGGGTGAACGGCTTCTTCACCGACCTGGCCGGGCACGCCCGCACCCACCCCGGCGCCGCGCTGACCGAGTGGCTGCCTGAGGCGGCATGTCAGCGCGCTGGAACGTTCCTACTGCCGCAGGATCCGGCGCTGTTGCGGGCGTACCAGCCGCGGGTCCGCCCGGACGGCTACGGCCGCTGGGTGGAGGACGGTGTGGAGGTGCCGTTCTTCCTGGAGTACGACACCGGCGGCGAACAGCTGTCGATCCTGGCCGGCAAGCTGGCGGGCTACCGGGAGTTGTTTGGGACGGTCCGGCGGGCGTGGCCGGTGCTGTTCTGGCTGCACTCGGCCGCCCGGGAGCGCAACCTCCGCCGCGTCCTGCGCCGTCACGCTGTCCCTGACGGCGCAGGTCGTCGAGGCCGAACCCTCGGTCATCGGCTGGGTCGCCGCCGCCGTACCCGCGCTCGGGTTCCTCGTCATGGTCAAGGTCGCCCTCGGCCGGACCAGCACCGCGGCCCCAACACAAACCAAAGCCGCGTCCGCCGCGCCCGAACCGCCGATCCGCATCCCGCGGAGCGGCCCGGACAGCGGACCGGACGGGGCAATCCGGTCCGCCGCGACGGTAGGGGAGGAGCGGTCCACCTCCCGGACCGTCCAGGACGCTCGACGCCGGAGCCGCGGACGGAACCAGGGCACACGGGCGGACCGGGGACGGTCCGCGCAGCCGTCCGGCGATGCGGCCGAGCTGCTGCCGGCGGCGCGGCACGTTCGGAACCGGCTCGCCGCGGACGGACAACCACTGACCCGCGCGGCGCTCGCCGAAGCCCTCCGCGCATCCGGCAACACCGTGTCTAACACCCGCCTGTCCGAACTCCTTAAAACCCTCAAGACCGAGCCGCCGGTACCACCCGGGCTGCTCGCCGACCCGGTCACGCCGACCGACCCGCCGCCCTCGCCTCTGCCACCGGACGGGCGCGGCGGCGGCACGGCCAGCAACCCCACGCCGGCCACCGCTGGCGGGATCGCCCCGCTCGTACCGCACGACCACCCCTCACCCGACCAGGAGAAGCTTGATCATGAACAGCCACTCGAACCCCGTTGACCAGACCACCCACACCACAACCGACACCGCGGACACGCCCGCCGTCGAGGACGTGTGGACCGTTGAGCGTATTCGCGCGCTCGGTGTCACCACCACCCTCGCCACCACCGCGTCGGTGCTCGGGATCAGCCGATCCCAGGCGTACCGGCTCGCCGCCACCGGCCAGTTCCCGCTACCGCTGATCCGGGCCGGAGGCCGCATCATCGTCCCCGTCGCCGCCCTCCTCCACCTTCTCCAACCCGATCCCGCCGTGACCGGCGCCGGACGACTTGATGCCGGCGGGAAGGTGAGCGTGGATGCGACGACCCCGCCACCAGCGGATTCCACCCGACACCGCTGGCGGCACCCCCTGGAGCATCCGGGAGACGACGAGTGAAGGGATCCACCTTCAAACGCTGTAGTTGCCGTGACAGCGTCACGGGTCGGCGACTGGGACGTACCTGTCCCCAGCTACGCCGGCCCGGCGGCGGCTGGTCCCGCACCCACGGCCACTGGCACTGGCAGATCGAAATCCCCGCCCGCGCCGACGGCACCCGCCGCACCCTCCGCCACGGCCCCTACCCCACCCAAGCCGACGCCGATATCGTCCTGGACCGGATCCGGGCTGCGCTCGCCGTCCCCGACCCCACCGACCCCCACACCACCGTCAAGACCGGCGATCTCATCGAAACCGCCGTCAAAACCGGCGCGCCCGTCCCCAGCCCAGAGCAGGTCCGCCGGGCGCTGCACCTCGACATCACCCCCACCGAACTCCCGACGATGGAGGTGTATCTGACCGACTGGCTCGCCGGGCGCCGGAACATTAAGGCCGGAACCCTGCGCTCCTACGAAGGGCATATCCGCCTGTACCTGATCCCGCACCTCGGGCACCTGCGCATCGATCGGGTCCGCCCCGGTCACATCGACGCCATGTACGACGCCATCGCCGAACGCAACACCACCATCGCCACCCTGCGCGCCAGCCGCAACCCCGCGAAGCGCGACCAGGTCAAGAATCAGCGGATCGTCGGCAACCGGACCTTGCACGTCATCCACGCGACCCTGCGCAAGGCCCTCAACGACGCGATGCGCCGCCACCGCTACATCGACACCAACCCCGCCCTCATGGTCGAACTACCTACGGCCCGAGCACCCAAGCCCACCATCTGGACCGATCAACGGATCCGCACCTGGCGGGACACCGGCAAGTCGCCCAGCCCGGTGATGATCTGGACCCCCGAACACACCGGCAGATTCCTCGACCACACCCACGACGCCGGCGACCGGCTCTACGCCCTCTACCACCTCATCACCTTCACCGGCCTCCGCCGAGGCGAAGCCTGCGGCCTCCACTGGGACGACCTCGACCTCGACGCCCACACGCTCACGGTCCGCTGGCAACTCGTCCAACACGGCTGGGCCACCGCCATCGACACCCCCAAAACCACCGACAGCGAAGCCGCAGTCGCCCTCGACACCGAAACCGTCGCCGTCCTGCGCGCCCACCGCGCCCGGCAACACCGTGAGCGCCTCGCGGCCGGTCCCGCCTGGACCACCACCGGGCTCGTGTTCACCACACCCACCGGTGGCCGGCTTCACCCCGCCGACGTCACCGACCACTTCCACCATCTCGCCACCCAAGCGGGGCTGCCGCCCATCCGACTTCATGACCTTCGGCACGGTGCCGCCACCATGGGGCTCGCCGCCGGCGTCCAGATGAAGGTCATCTCCAACAGACTCCGCCACTCCAGCCCACACTTCACCGCCAAGTTCTACGGCGACGTTCTTCCGGAGCTGTCCCACGCCGCTGCAGAGGCCACGGCGGCTGTGGTAATCCGACGCCGATCCGCCGGAACGCAGCCGGCATAGACTTACGTCTGCCTGGTCTCACTCGAGGGGAGCCTGCAGGGAGCGATCCGAGCTCAGGGCGCAACGCCTGTTCGCCGCCGGCTACCGGCCACGGCCACGTGTGCTCGCGTCCAAGCGCCCCGCCTCAGCTTGGTACCCCTCGCTGCACTCCAAGGTAATGCCAAGGTCGGTCGGGGTGGGATGAGTGGCCGACCGCCCGGCTTGATCCGGCCATAACCCGCTAGAACAGGTGTAGACCGGCCTTCGTGCCCCCGGATAGGGTAGGCGTCCTCGCCGCGCTTCTCGGTGGCTGTCGACTGGAGGTCTACCTTGGCTGAGCCCTGGCTGTCCGCCGACGACATCGCTGCCCACCTTGGCGTCACGAAAGACACGGTCTACGCGTGGATCGCCGAGAAGGGCATGCCAGCCCACAAGCTCGGCCGGCTTTGGAAGTTTCAAGCTAGCGACGTCGATGAGTGGGTGCGCGGCGGTGGCGCCGCCTCGTCGGGTGCCGATACGCGACCGGACTGACCCCTTGGCGCGACCAGTCGACCGCCGGAAGTGTCGGTGGGTTGCCATATCCTGAACGACTTGCCTGGAACTGGAAGGAGGTGCCCGTGAGTGAGGCCGCCACTACTAAGCGCTACAAGCTGTCCTTCACTAGCGGTGCTCTCCTCATGCGAGAGGCGGTGATCGCCGCACCGCTGTATCTGCGTGAACGTGACTGGTCCAAGGTGCGCGCGTTGATCGAGGGCGACAACCTCCTGCAAGCCCGCACGGTTGCGTCGGGGCAGCGCTTCGCACGCGAGGTTGTGCAGCGACTTGCCGTACTCGCCGATGACGAGATCGAGCTGCTCATCGAGGCGTCGGCCACCGAACGTGGATACCTGCTGTGGGCGGCTGCCTGCCGTCGCTACGACCTGATCGGCGAGTTCGCCGAGGAGGTCGTGCGCGAGCGGTTCCTCCTGTTGACCTCGACGCTCACGTACGAGGACTTCGACAGCTTTGTCCGGACTAAGGCGCTGTGGCACGAGGAGCTTGCCCAGATCAAGGACTCGACGCTGCAGAGGCTGAGGTCAAACGTGTTCAAGATGCTGCAGGAGGCCGAGTTGCTGTCGGAGGCGCGCTTCATCACGCCTGCCGTGTTGTCCGAGCGGGTTGCCGCCGTGCTCAGGGCTCGCACACCGAGCGATTTGCGGTTCTTCCCGACCCAGCAGACCGAAGGGCTGGGGGGCGCGCTGTGATCCCGAAGACTCTCCCTGAGCAGGAGGAGCACCTGTTCGCGGTGCTCAGCGGCCGACGCTTCCTGCAGATGGAGGGCCTGAGCAACGAGGTTCCGTTCTTCATCTACCCGTATCCGCCCGAGGATGCGCTCGCCGTAGCGACGGCCAAGAAGCGGATCAAGAACCGGCTGTCCAACGCTGGCGTCGCCGTCTTCGAGATCAACCTCTACGACCTGTCGGTCGAGCTGCTCAAGGAGCGGGGTGTCTGGGGCCGGGTCCTGGCCATCGAGCCGGATCAGGACAAAGCTGACTTTCGCGAGATGCTCCAGGGGATGCTCGATCCGCAGCTGCATATCGCCCCGGCGATCCGTGACCGGCTTGCGCAGGTCGACTTCGACATCTTCTTCCTGACCGGGATCGGCGAGGTCTTCCCGTTCATCCGTTCGCACAACGTGCTGAACAACCTGCAGTCGGTGGTCAAGGGCAAGCCGATGCTCATGTTCTTCCCGGGCCGTTATGAGCAGTCCGACACGTTGGGCTCATCGCTCGTGTTGTTCGGCCGGCTCAAGGACGACCAGTACTACCGAGCCAAGAACATCCTGGAACAGGAGGCGTGAGCTCGATGCAGCTCAGCGAGATCTTCGCCAAGGACATCCAGCGTCCGATCGAAGGCGTCATCAAGGCTGATGACGTCGCGCACCTGAGCACCGAGGTCGACGAGTACGTCTTAACCAACGAGGCTGCGAAGAGCCTGGAGATCCTCCTCGAGGAGTACACCTCCTACACCAACGCCAACGGCGTGTGGATCTCCGGCTTCTTCGGCTCCGGTAAGTCGCACATGCTCAAGATGCTCGCCCACCTGCTGGGGGACGTCGAAGGCCAGGACTACCCGCGCCCGAACGTTTCTGAAAGCTTCCGGGCCAAGACGCCGGATGCCTTCCTGCCCGGCTTACTCAACAAGGCCGACCGCATTCCGGCCAAGAGCCTGCTGTTCAATATCGACCAGAAGGCCACCCTGATCAGCAAGGACCAGACCGACGCCCTGCTGAAGGTGTTCGTCAAGGTCTTCGACGAGAGCCGCGGCTACTACGGCAACCAGGGACACGTCGCCCGCTTCGAGCGCGACCTGGACAACCGCGGACAGTACGACGCGTTCAAGGAGGCGTTCGAGCGCATCGCAGGCATCCCCTGGACGCAGGGCCGCGAGCAGAGCGCGTTGGAAGGCCCGAGCATCGACCGGGCCTTCGCCGCGGTAAACGGTGCGACGGCCGACGGCATCATCAAGCAGTACAGCGCCTCGTACTCGGTCTCGATCGAGGACTTCGCCGACGAGGTCAAGGCCTGGCTCGACAAGCAGAGCGACCCGAACTTCCGCCTCAACTTTTTCGTCGACGAGGTCGGCCAGTTCATCGGCTCCGACACCAAGCTGATGCTCAACCTGCAGACCATCGCGGAGTCGCTCAACACTAAGTGCGCCGGCCGCTCGTGGGTGTTCGTGACCTCTCAGGAGGACATGGAGAAGGTCATCGGCGACCGCACCAAGCAGCAGGGCAACGACTTCTCCAAGATCCAAGCCCGGTTCAAGACCCGCCTGAAGCTCACCAGCGCCGACGTCGAGGAAGTCATCCGAAAGCGTCTGCTGGAGAAGAACGACGCGGGTGTGGCTGCGCTGAGCAAGATCTATTCAGACCAGCACGCCAACTTCAAGACGCTCTTTGACTTCGTCGACGGGGCCAAGACCTACCGCAACTACACCGACGAGGCGCACTTCGTCGGGACCTACCCGTTCGTCAGCTACCAGTTCCCGCTGTTCCAGGCCGCGATCGAGGGCATCTCAGAGCACAACGTCTTCGAGGGGCGCAACAGCTCGGTCGGTGAGCGGTCCATGCTCGGCGTCGTCCAGCAGGTCGCCAAGGACATCGGCAACGTCGACGTCGGCCAGCTCGCGACCTTTGACAGCATGTTCGCCGGCATCCGCGCCTCGCTGAAGTCCGCCGCCCAACGTTCGATCGACGTTGCCGAGCGCAACCTCGACAACCAGTTGGCGGTCCGGCTCCTCAAGGCGCTCTTTCTCGTCAAGTACGTCGAGAGCTTTCAGGCGACCCCGCGCAACCTCACGGTGTTGGTGTACGACCGCTTCGGCCTCGACCTTCCCGCCTTGTCCGAGGAGGTGAAGGAAGCGCTGACCCTGCTGGAGTCGCAGACCTACATCCGGCGCAACGGCAACGCGTACGAGTACCTGACCAACGAAGAGCAGGTCATCGAGGAAGAGATCAAGAACGTCGACGTCGACGCCTCCGAGGTCAGCGGCCGACTGGTCAAGATCCTGTCCGGCGATGTCATCAAGACCAACAAGATCCGCTATGCCAAGAACGGACAGGACTTTCCCTTCGGGTTCAAGCTCGACGACCAGGCTCATGGCGCTCAGCGGGAGGTGGCGGTCCACTTCATCTCGCCGGAGTACCCGTACTCTCCTGAAGAGATCCGAATGCACAGCGCGGGCAAGGATGAGCTGCGCGTCATCCTCGACCCGGACGCCCGGGTGCTGTCGGACCTGCGGCTGCTGATCAAGACCGAGAAGTACATCAAGCGCAAGCAGGGCACCTCGATCTCCGTGATCGAGGACCAGATTCTGCGCTCCAAGGGTGCGCAGAACATCGACCGGGAGAAGGAGCTCATTCAGCGGGTGCGCGGCTCGGTCGGCAAGGCCACCCTGGTTATCAACGCCGCGGACATCACCTCAAGCTCCCAGGACGCGCTCATCCGGGTGACCGATGGCTTTCAGGATCTCATCAGCCGCACCTACACTCAGCTCAAGCTGCTCGGCGGCGTCACCTTCAGCGAGCAGCAGATCGCCTCGGCCGCGAACCCCGGCAGCGGCCTGTTCGAAGCCGGCACCTTGACAAAGCTTCCTGCGGAGGAGGTGCTGTCGTTCGTCCTTCGCAAGGAGGCGCTCGGCGAGCAGGTCACGGTCAAGACCGTCGTCGACAGCTTCACGGCCAAGCCCTACGGCTGGGACCTGGCCTCGATCGAGGTTCTGATCGCGTACCTGATTGGCGCGTCCAAGGCCACGTTGACCGTCGATGGCAACGTCCTCAAGCGGTCTGAGGTCGCCACAGCGCTGCGCAACACCCAGAAGCACGCCCACGCTGTGGTGTCGCCGCAGAAGACCTTCGACGAGCGCAAGGTGTCCGCCTTCCGCAAGTTCTGCACTGACTTCTTCGACGAAGCCAACGCGCCCAAGGATCCGCTGGAGCTCGCCCGGCACGGCGCCGACAAGCTGAGGGGCAAGCGCGACGAGCTCAAGGCGACCACGACGGGGTCCAAGTACCCTTTCGTGAGCCAGCTCTCCGCGCCGATCGAGCTGCTCGACCAGGTGGTCGGCAAGCCCGACGACTGGTACCTGGCCGACTTCAACCTTGGCGACGACCTGCTCGACGCCAAGGAGAGCACCATCGATCCGATCCAGGCGTTCCTCAGTGGTGGCCAGAAGCTCATCTACGACGAGGCCGCCGACCTGCTGACCACTCACAGCAGCAACCTTGGCTACCTTCCGTCCGACAGCGACGTCACGGTTCGGACGGCGCTGGACGACCCGAACGCCTTCCGCGGCAACAAAATGGCCCAGCTCAAGCAGGCTACCGACCGGCTGCGCGCCCAGATCGACGAAATCATCGCCAGCAACCGCACCGACGTCATCGAGGCGATCGAGGGACGTAGGGCCGAGATCGAAGCGAGCGCCTTCTACGCCAAGGCGATACCGGACGCCCAGGAGAGCGTGCTGCGCCGGGTCGACCAGACGATCTCCCGTGTCCGTACCCAGAACCAAGTCGCGCTCATCCGCGAGACCGGCTCGAGCTTTGAGGAGACCGTCTACCCGGCTCTGCTCGACCAGCTGGCCGCCTCACAGCAGGGAGACGGCGACGCTGATGGCGGTACGCCGCCGCCGAAGCAGACCGTGTCGGTTAAGACGATCTCGGCCACGGGCGTTTCCGGGGTGCTGGAGACGGAGGAGGACGTCGACCACTACCTCGACGCCCTGCGCACGGCACTCGTCCAGACCCTGAATGACGGAAAGCGAATCTCTCTCTGATGGAAACCGGACCGCTGAAGTCGTTCGCCGCCTGGGCGCGTACGGCGCTCATCCGTGAGGTGACCGCCCGTATCGCCGTTGTGCTGGCCCCTGCCTCGCCCGAGCGGGTGGAGCAGCCTAAGGTCGTCGAAGCCCTGGAAAAGGCCGTCAACGCAGCCGGTGGCGGCGACAAGGGCAAGGCAGCTGTCGCCGACCGGGTCGCCTACACCTGGTTCAACCGTATCATCGCCCTGAGATTCATGGACGCCAATGGCTATACTGGCATCTGCGTCGCCTCCCCGCAGGCCGGCGTCGAAAGCGGTCAGCCAGAAATCCTCGCCGGAGCCAAGCGCGGCAACATCGACGCTACGGTCGTCGGCACCAAGACCCGCGAGACGGTGACGGGTCTGCTCAACGGCACCCGTCGCAGCGAAGACCCTCAGGGCGAAGCCTACGCCCTGCTGCTCGCAGACTATTGCCGCTACTGGAACCGTGCCATGCCGTTCATGTTTGAGCGGAAGGGTGATTTCACCGAGCTGCTCATCCCCGCCAACCTGCTGGCGGACGACTCGGTACTCAACCGGGCTGCCAAGGTCCTGACAGCCGACGTCTGCCAGGACGTCGAGGTCATCGGCTGGCTATACCAGTTCTACATCTCGGAGCGGAAGAACGAGGTCTTCGCCGGGTTCAAGAAGAATAGGAAGGCCGGCGCTGACGAGATCCCCGCCGCCACCCAGCTCTTCACGCCGCATTGGATCGTCCGCTATCTCGTCGAGAACTCACTCGGCCGACTCTGGTTGCTCAACCGGCCGTCCTCCGGTTTGGTGAACCAGATGGACTACTACATCGCCCCGGTCGAGGAGGAGACCAACTTCGTCAAGATCACCAAGCCCGAAGAGCTGAAGGTCATCGATCCGGCCTGCGGGTCGGGGCACATGCTCACCTACGCCTTCGATCTCCTCTACGCCATTTACGAGGAGGAGGGGTACGGCCCGGCTGACATCCCCGGGCTGATCCTCGCCAACAACCTGTACGGCACTGAGATCGACCCGCGAGCAGGAGCGCTCGCCGCGTTCGCACTCACGATGAAGGCCCGTGCAAAGCAGCGGACCTTCTTCAACAAACAAATCGAGCCCAACATCCGAGTGATCGACCCGATCTCGTTCGGACCGGATGAGCTCGACTTCTTGGTTACTCGTGGAGGGGACCGTCACGAGGAGATCGCCTTCTGGAACCAGTTCGCCGTGGCAAACACCTTGGGCTCACTCATTCAGCCCGATCCCGACGTCACGGCTCGACTGGCGCGTCACCTGGAGACGCTCGACGACGGTGGCGACATGCTCAAAGCCGAGGCAACCGAGCGGGCGCATAGAGTGGTCAGGCAGGCTATTTCTCTCAGTTCCGGCTACTCCGTGGTGGTCGCAAACCCGCCGTACATGGGATCGAACAACATGGGCGAGACCTTGTCGGGGTGGCTGGCTGACAACTATCCGCTGAGCAAGGCCGACCTGATGACCGCGTTCATGGAACGGGCCGCGGCGTTAACCGCGCGAGGCGGTTATTGGGGAATGATCAATCTGCCTTCCTGGATGTTCTTGACCTCGTTTGAAGGTCTGAGGCGTTCTCTGCTTCGAGCGCAGCGCTTTGAGTCGCTCTTGCACCTTGGGCGTGGGGTCTTCGGCTCCGACTTCGGATCAGTGGCCTTCGTCGCGGGCAATTTACCGCATGTGGCCGGTCATCACGGCGTTTATCGCCGACTCTTCGAGGAGCATGTTGACGTTCGATCGGTTGAAAAAATTCGGGCCCTGTTCTTGGACCCGAACTACGGCTCCTACCGGGCCGACCAGGAGGACTTCCTTGAGGTGCCGGGTGCTCCAATCGCCTACTGGTTGAGTGAAGCCTTTCTCGCAACGTTTGAGAGCCTGCCAGCGCTGTCCCAAATTGCCACGCCGAAGCAGGGGCTTGCCACCGCTAACGATGGCCTGTTCCTCAGGTATTGGTATGAGGTGAGCGACAGCAAGCTCGGCAAAGGGTTTCCGAACCGGCGTGAGGCGGAGGCATCCCGCCTCAAGTGGTTCCCATTCAATAAGGGCGGAGCCTTCCGGCGTTGGTACGGCAATATCGAGCATGTCGTCAACTGGGAGCGCGACGGACACGAGATCCGCACTACGACGGGTGAGAATGGCCGAGTCCGAGCACGCCCGCAGAATCTGGACTACTACTTCCAACCTGCGGTCACATGGTCGAATGTGAGCTCGGGCGCGCCAGCGTTTCGAGCCGTAGACGCCGGCGTGATCTTCGGGCACGTAGGGCAGAGCTTGTTTGGTAGTGAACGGGCTCGGATCGCCTCTCTGGGAATTCTGAACTCGACAGTCGCATCCAAGGCGTTGGAGGTGCTGGCTCCAACGATCCATTACGAGGTCGGCTCTATCGCCAAGGTTCCGATCGACCTCGCGTTGGCGGAGTCACTTGAGCCGTTGGTCGAGAGGCTTGTCGAGATCTCCCGACGGGACTGGAATTCCCAAGAGACTGCGATGGAGTTTGACGGTTCGAGTTGGCTCGGCTGTGGGGACGGAGGGTTACTAAGTGACGTTATCGCCCGTGGATTCGACGACTGGATGGCACTGACTGAGGAGGTTCGAGCGAAGGAGATCGAACTCAACCATGTTGTCGCGAAGGCGTATGGCCTTGATGGAGAGGTTTCGTCTGCTGTCGGGATCGACCGTGTCTCACTAACAAACAACCCGTGGTTTCGCTTCGAGAATTTCAGCATCCCCACCGAGGCGCGCCGCGCATATGAGAGGACGACAGCTGGCGACCTTGTGTCCTATGCCGTCGGCTGTATGTTCGGGCGCTACAGTCTTGACGAGCCGGGGCTGGTCCTCGCGGACCAAGGCACGACGTTGCAGGACTACCTCGTGAAGGTGCCGACGCCGACCTTCGTGCCGGACGCCGACAACGTTATCCCGATCGTCGATGGCGACTGGTTCGGGGACGACGTCGTGGAACGCTTCCGCCAGTTCCTCCGCGCTGCCTTCGGCGAGCAACACTTTGAGGAGAACCTGCGGTTCGTCACCGAATCGCTCGGTGTGAAGAACCTGCGGGACTACTTCGTGAAGTCCTTCTATAAGGATCACATCCAGCGGTACAAGAAACGCCCGATCTACTGGCTCTTCTCCAGCCCCAGGGGCTCGTTCAACGCGCTCATCTACATGCACCGCTACACGCCCTCCACGGTCTCGACGGTGCTCAACGAGTACCTGCGCGAGTTCACGGCCAAGTTGACCTCCAGCCTCCAGCAGCAGGAGCGCCTCGCCGCTGGTGGCGGGACGCCGCGTCAGCAGGCGGCCGCCCAGAAGGAGGCTGACCGGCTCCGCAAGGTGCTGCTGGAGCTCGAGGAGTACGAGCACGACGTTCTGTACCCGCTGGCCTCTCGGCAGCTCTCGATCGACCTGGACGACGGTGTGAAGGTGAACTACCCGAAGTTCGGCGCCGCGTTGAAGAAGATCCCCGGCCTTGAGGCAAGCGATGAGTGACGTTGCCACAGTCCGCCCACACCTGGAGCGGTGGTTCGAGACCCGCCGGGTCGTCTTCTGGCACGACCCGGACGGCCAGTACGCCGTCGACCTGGACGGTCTCGCGCTGCCGGGTGTCCAGACGATCCGGGTCGCCAACGAGGAGTTCGGTATCAAGAACCGGCTCCTGCACGACGAGCCGACGAGCAAGTTCCTCGTGTACCGCTCCGGTCAGGTGCCGACGGGCATCGGGAACTGGCTGCTTGATCTCGAGCTTGCCTACGGAGTCTTCACGGCCGATCGCACCGCCCTCGTTGCGCAGGATCTCGGCCTCACTGGCATGGGCATCGACGAGGTCGTCGAGACACACGAGAAGTTCTTCAACGCGACCAAACGCGTCCAGAGCCTCAAGGTTCTGCTGAGTCCGGAGGACGATTCCACCGACCTGCGCGCCAAGATGACCGCGGTGCTGCTTGGTCTCAAGGACTCCCACAGCCTGCTGGAGATCACCCGCACGCTGCTCACGGAGAACGCTCGAGGGCTCCGCGCGAAGTACGACGCGCTCGTCGATTTCGGCCTCGACGGATTCTACTGGCGCGGCGTCGCCAGTATCTACGGCTACGAGTCGGCCTCGCCGGGCATCGACGATCTGGTGCTGTGGATCTTCCGCAAGGCCATCGGCGGGTTCAAGTCTGACCGGCCGGGTGGCCTGCAAAACATCCAGCTCGACTTCGCAAGCCTGCGCAACGACCGGCGCAGCGAGGAGGCGCTCGCCACGCTCGCCAAGCGCGCGGCACGTGACCTCGATTACGCCTCGATGATCGAGGATGCGAGCTTCCGTGATCTGGTGGCAGTCGACCTGTTCGAGGAGACGGACCAGAAGATCATCAGCGACCTGTCGCGTGCCGTGGCCGAGCAGATCGTCACCCCGCGCGAGGTCGCCGAGGTCGTGCGGGCGCGGCAGAGCAGCGTGTGGATCGACGGTTACCGGCAGCTTTACACGGCGGTCGTCAGCGCCTCCGAACTGCTGGGCGAGCTTTCCTCGCTGGATCTTGGGATGCAATCGTTCGACGACGGGCTGGAGCACTACCGCCGGAAGTGGTTCCGCATCGACCAGCTGTACCGGCAGTTCGTCTATGCGGCACGTACGGCCGAGTACCCGAAGCCGCTCGAAGCACTGCGCGAGCAGGTCGAGAAGCGTTACACCAACAAGTTCGTCTACGAACTGGGCAATGCCTGGCAGCAGCAGGTGGATCAGGTCGACAGGTGGCGCTCGACCGCACTTCGCTCGCAGACGGGCTTCTACGCCGGCTACGTGGAGCCACTCGTGCGCGACGGCGACAAGAAGGCCGTCGTCATCATCTCCGACGCGCTCCGGTACGAGGTGGCCGATGAACTCGGCTCACGCATCCGGCAGGAGGACCGCTTCGACGCCACACTCGACGCCGTCCTCGGAGTGTTGCCGAGCTACACCCAGCTCGGGATGGCGGCGCTTCTGCCGCACTCGACGCTCAAGCACTCCGCCGATGCCAAGACCGTGCTCGCTGACGGCCAGCCGACGAACGGCACCGTCTTCCGCGGAAAGATCCTCGAGAGCATCGGCGGCGCAGCTATCCAGGCCGAGGACTTCAAGGCCCTGAACGCCGACGAGCGGCGCGAGGTTTACAAGGCCAACCGAGTCTTGTACGTCTACCACGACCGAATTGACGCCACCGGCGACAAGCCCGGCACCGAACGGCAGGTGTTCGAGGCCGTCGAGGACACGCTGCGTGACCTCGTCGACCTCGTGAAAAAGCTGGCCAGCGCTAACGCCACAAACATCTTCATCACGGCTGACCACGGTTTTCTCTTCCAGGACGAGGCTCTTGCCGGCACGTTTTTTCTGTCCACCCAGCCGCAAGGCGACGACATCAAAGCCGTCAACCGACGGTACGTGCTGGGGCGCGGCCTCAAGGTCGACAACGCCTTCGCGACCTTCGATGCCGCCCAGCTCGGGCTCCAGAGCGACCTCGAGGTGCAGATCCCCAAGTCGATCCACCGACTCCGCCTCGCTGGCGGGGGATCACGGTTCGTCCACGGTGGGGCGACGCTCCAGGAGATCGTCGTCCCCGTGCTGGCCATCAACAAGAAGCGCAAGAGCGACACCAGACTGGTCAACGTCGAGGTGTGGCCTGAGTCCGACAAGATCACGACGGGGCAGGTCGTCGTCCGACTGTTTCAGTCCGAGCCGGTCACCGACAAGGTCCAGCCACGTACGCTCCGGGCCGGGCTCTACGTCGGCGAGACCCTGATCTCGAGTCTCGCCCACCTAACCTTCGACCAGATCTCGGCCGACAAGCGAGACCGGTACCAGAGCGCACGGATGCTGCTCAGTCAGGACGCCAACGGCTACAACAACCGTGCCGTCGAGTTCCGCCTGGAGGAGCGCATCCCCAACACCAACCAGTGGCGCGTCTACGCGAAGGCGATCTACATCCTGAAGCGTTCGTTCGCATCGGACTTCGACTTCTAAGGGAAGGAGGCCCGGATGAGCGAGACCGAGAACGAGGCGCCCGACGCTGGCGCACCGCGCCAGAGCGACCTCGACTTCAAGATTAACCTTCTGTTCCCCGGCGTGGTCGTCCGCAAGGACCTAGTCAAGGCTGTCAAGGGCAACGCCATCGTGCCGTCGTACGTGCTTGAGTACCTGCTCGGTCAGTACGCGGCCTCCGACGACGAGGCCACTATCCAGGCGGGTATCGACACGGTGCGCAAGATCCTGGCCGATCACTATGTGCACCGGAACCAGTCCGAGCTGGTGAAATCCACGATCCGCGAACGAGGGCGGCACCGCATCATCGACAAGGTGACCGCCACGCTCAACGAAAAAGCCGACGTGTACGAGGCAGAGTTCGCAAACCTCGGCATCAAGGGCGTGCTCGTCGAACCCGCGACGATCAAGGCCCATCCGAAGCTGCTCGTCGGCGGCGTCTGGTGCATCTGCGACATCGAGTACTTCCACAGCGAGGACGCGTGGGTCGTGCCGTGGATTCTCGGCTCGATCAAACCCATCCAGTTGTCGAACTTCGACTTCGAGGGCTACCTGGCCGCCCGACGGGACTTCACCACCGACGAGTGGATCGACCTGCTGGTGCAGTCCATCGGGTTCAACCCCGAACTGTTCGGCCGGCGAGCCAAGCTCATTCAGCTCGTGCGGCTCATCCCTTTCGTCGAGCGCAACTACAACCTCGTGGAACTCGGCCCCAAGGGCACCGGCAAGTCGCACATCTTTTCGGAGTTCTCGCCCCACGGCATGCTCATCTCCGGCGGCGAGGTCACAGTGCCGAAGCTGTTCGTCAACAATGCCAACGGGCGCATCGGCCTGGTCGGCTACTGGGATGTCGTCGCCTTCGACGAGTTCGCAGGCAAGAAGAAGCGCGCGGACAGGGCGCTCGTCGACATCATGAAGAACTACATGGCGAACAAGTCGTTCTCGCGCGGCGTCGAGACGCTCGGCGCGGAGGCGTCGATGGTGTTCGTCGGCAACACCTCGCACACCGTGCCGTACATGCTCAAGCACTCCGACCTGTTCGACGAGCTGCCCGACAGCTACCACGACTCGGCCTACCTCGACCGGCTGCACCACTACATTCCGGGCTGGGAGGTCGACACGATCCGCGGGGAGATGTTCTCCAGCGGTTACGGGTTCGTCGTGGACTACATCGCCGAGGTGCTCAAGTCGATGCGCTCGGCGGACTACTCGGACCGCTACCAACAGCACTTCACGCTCTCGTCGGACATCTCAACCCGTGACCGTGACGGCATCCACAAGACGTTCTCCGGGCTGATGAAGATCCTCTATCCACACGGGGAGGCCACGCCTGAGGAGATCGAGGAGATCCTCCGGTTCGCGATCGAGGGCCGCAAGCGCGTCAAGGACCAGATCCTGCGCATTGACTCGACGATGGCCGAGGTCAAGTTCGGTTACCTGGACACCGGTGGATCCTGGCACTCGGTCTCGACGCTCGAAGAGGACGAGTATCCGGCCTACTACTACCGCGAGCGCCGCGAGGGTGCCGAGACCCTTGACGATGGAGGCGAACCGAGGCCAGGTGGTTCGGCGCCGACCACGGAGGCAGAAGCACAGCGCGAGCCCGCGCCGGTCGCCGAGCCGCCGCTGTTCGAGGGGCACCGAGATTTCCAGGAGAACCAGCGTGGCGTCTCATTCGACACGCTCGTCATCCCTTACCTGCGCGGTGCGGGGCAGATCACGATCATCGACCCCTACATTCGTCAGTTCCACCAGGCCCGCAACCTCATGGAACTCATGGAGGCGATCGCCAGGACGAAGGACGCAGCCGACGAGGTCAACGTCAAGCTGATCACTGCGGAGAACATCGAGGGGGGCGCGGACAAGCTGCGCAAGCAGCTTGAGTTCCTCCTCAAGATCAAGCAGGGTGCGGCGGTCGGGGGCGTCAACTTTGACGTCGCGTTCGACAATACGATTCACGACCGCTCGATCGTCACGGACACCGGCTGGAGAATCCTCCTCGGCCGCGGCCTCGATATCTTTCAGTACGTTACCGGTGACGCATTTGACCTCGCGACCAAGCTCCAAGAGTTCCGCCAAGTCAAGGCATTCGGGATAACCTACATCCGCGAGAGCGAGTGACCGAGGTGAAGGCCGCCGATGTGATAGCGGTGGTAGATGCCTGCCGATGCTTCGAGTGGGCGCCCTACCCAGGCGGCTGGCGGGGCGAAGTCGAAGCGGCCTTGATTGATGCGGTGCTTTCCATTCAAGCCAGGTACGGGCGTCCGGATAACGGCGTGCGGGGTGCGCTAGCGCGGTACCGCCGGCACGAGGACAGGCAACGCCTGGACGATCTCACCCGGCTGGCCGCTTGGTCCGCGAAAGACCTGCAGGATGTGCTCGAAATCGCGCAGCGGACAGCAGGCGTGTCCAAGGCGGCGGCGATCGTTGAAGCGGCGACGGAGTTGGTCACCGTTGGCGTGCGGCACGCCGACCAGGTGGAACCTGACGACGACGTATGTAGGGCCGACCAGCGGCGCGCCTACACGTCGGTGCGTGGCCTCGGCGAGGTCACCTGGGAATACCTCGGCATGAGCCTCGGCATCCCTGGAGTGAAGGCCGACACCTGGATCATCCGATTCGCCTCCAACGCCATCGGCCGTCACGTCAGTCGAGACGAGGCACGAGCGCTCGTGATAGCGGCTGCGGCGGAGTTCGGCGTGGACCCGATCCGTCTTGACTACGCCATCTGGCGGCACATGAGTAGTACGACCGCACGGAGGCGTCGACGCCCACGCTGATCGGTCAGGCCTCACCCTGGCGGCGGTTACTTTGAGATACGTCTGTGGCTGTCAACGGGTGCTGATAGCTGGGCGTGTGCCAGTCAGGGCTCCGAAGAGTTGCCGGCGGATGTAGCGCTTGATGTTGCGCGTTACCTCGCGTTTCGTGCGTCCTTAAGCAGTGCGGCGGGTGATGTAGACGCGGGCGCGGGGGTCGTGGCCATGGGGACCAGGACCACGGTGCAGAGGGCTCGGTTGAGGCGGCGGTAGCCGCCGCGGCTGGGATGGCAGCTCCAGCCGTCCGAGCGAGCCGTCCGGACAGTCCAACGTAAGGCGTCGATCGCGCAGACCCGACCGAGCGGCAATCCTCGGGCGATGGAGACCCCATGACCCGGGGGCTCCGTGGGTGCTCGGGCGCGATGGACGGGCCCGCAGTTGTTGGACTGAGCGGAATGTTGCCTGGGCAGAGCTTGGGCCTGACCGCGAATAGATGGACTCACGCGACGGGGCTGGACGCAACGACTCGCCCAGGAGCAAGCTCTTAATCTGCGGGACTGCCTGGACTGGTTGGGACGTGTGGCAGTGGGGCTGACCTGGGTATTCTGTGCGGACCGTGGGGCGTCGGACCTGCTGGTCCAGGTGGGCTTCCTGGGGGCGCATGCGCAAAGTCCGCTGGTCGAGAGAGCACGTAGGTCACGAAGACTACGCCTGCCGCTCGGTGGCCACGTTGATGCTGACTTGGCCGATCAGGTAGACCGGACAGGGGTGTTCCCTTACACCGCCGCCGCTTGGGCGATGTCCTTCGGGCAGATGGCGCGCAGAGGGCAGGTGCCGCAGTCGGGCGTGCCTGGTCCGCACCAGCGTCGTCCGATCAGCCAGGCGGGGAAGTCCAGCTCTCCGGGCCGCTCGGGGTGCAGCCATCGCGCGACTTCCACCATGTGGTCGAGGTCGTCGCGCTCGGCGAGTCGCGTACGGAGGAATACTCGTCGTAAATGCACGTCGTAGGCGATGTCCGTCCCGGATAGCTCCCGGATCGGCACTGATAGGTCGCGGGCCAGGATTTCTACTGCCATCGCCGACTTCTTCTGTGCGATACCGGGAAACCTCCGCAGCCGGGTGGCCAGGTCGGTCGCGTGGGGTTCGTCCGCCCAGATCTGGCCGGCGTCGCCACCGTATTCGTTCGCGACGATGATGGCGGCGGCGACCAACCATGCGGGCATGTTGTTGACGAACCGATGCAGTGCCTGCGGTTGGGCGACGGCGTCACGTACCTGCTCTGGTTCGGCCGCCATCCGTGCCGGGTCGAGGTGTCCGAGGCGCTGGCGCAGGTCGTACGGTGCCTTCCAGGCACGCTCGGCGGGTATGCCCTGGTCAAAGATGACCGCCAGCAGGAACGCGAACGGGTCGGTCAGGATCAGCGTGTTGGCTTCGGGGTGCGGTGTGAATCGGGGTGGGGTGCCGGCCCGTTCGGCCTGATGTTCCCGCCCGTACTTCAGCAGGGCAGCGACGACGGCACGCGCATCTGGCTGAACGGGAGCGGGTATGCCGGTGGGCGCGAGCGACCGGATGGCCTCCCGGGGCTGGGGGGCGAGGGCCGCGGGTTGTTCTGGCGCTGGTGGTGGGGGCTGCCGGCCGTACCAGGCGAGCTGCTCGCCGAACGATAGCCCGGCCAGCGGTCGGCGAACCGTCGCTCCGGCCTGGATGAGCAGCGGTGCGATCGCTTGCGCGTACTCGTCGCCGGCGTGGATTTCGACCACGCGGTCGAGCACCTGACCCTCTGCGCGTATCAGCTTGGCCGTGACCCATTGGCCCCAGGCCCGCCGATAGTCCTTGCTCTGCTGGGCGAGGGCGGTGTCGTACGGTGCAATCACCGTTTCGGGCGCCACGAGGCCGTGCTCGGCGCTCAGGATGTAGTAGCGGCGGGCGTGCCGTTCGACGTAGGTGCGGCGGCGGATGAACAGCGGTGAGACGTACAGGTCGCCGGCTGGCACAGGGTGGTCAAGTTTCGTCTTGACGCAGCCGATCAGGGCAATGTCGGCGCGGGACTCCGCCGACTCGGACCCGGAGTGGTGCTGGGCCGGGATCACTGGCTGAGGTGCGGGGGAGGGGGACGGTCCGCTGCCGGCGAGCGTGTAGCGGCCACGTTCCACCCGGATGAGCGGCGTCCCGCACGGGCTCGGCGGGCCGCCGGTGATGTCCCGGGTCATTCCCTGGATGACGGGGCCGAGCGAGTGCGGGTGTCGCGTCGGGTCGAGCTGTTGGACCTCGTCGATCAGTTCCGCTCGGCTGAAGTTGGGTTTGTGTGTCGTGAGCTGGTGCGCTGCGGTGAGGATGAGCTGCCATGCCGGCTGTTCCGTCACTGTCGTTTCCCTTCGGGGGCCGGTCGCAGATCCAGGATGTCGGGTACGTGCGCGGCGTCGGTCTCTCGACGTCGGATCAGGTTGAGTAGGTCTTCCTGCCGGGGTTGGCCGAACGCCAGTCGGTACATAGCCAGGTCCGATTTGAGCCGGTCGAGTTTCGCTTGGTCGCGGCTGAGCGGGTAGGGCAGGACGTGCCGTTCGATCTTCGCCGGCCCGGGGAACACCCAGTACGGGGCGAAGTCGCCGAGTTCTCCGGACTCCGCTCGTGCCGCGTCGTACAGGGCTTTCCACACGTCCGGCTCGGGGGAGCGCAAGGCCTGAGCGCGGTGTGCGGCGGCGATGTTGCGGCGCACGGCGTGCCCACCGAAGCGGTGGACCCGACCCTCCCGCTGCTCGAAGTCGACGGGGTTGGCGGGGGTGTTCCAGTGCACGACGGCGGAGCACCACTGGTGGAAGTCGATGCCTTCCTGGCCGGCGCTGGTGGTGGCGACGACGAACGGCCAGAACGGGCTGTTGAAGGCCCGGCGGACGGTCTCTTTGCGGTTGACTTGGGATTGTTCTTCGCCGCGGCCGCCGTAGCGCAGCGCGAACCGGCCGGGGAGTTTGATCCGCTCCTGGGGGTGGTGCGGGTCGAAGGCTTCGTACGTCGACGGTCGGCTGGCGATCGCCTGCCGGGCCTCGTCGGCGAGCCGGCGGAGTTCTTCGTCGTCGAGGCGGGTGTCGGCGGCGCCGCTGCGTAGGGTGTGCAGGTGCTCGTCGAGGACGGCCTGCAGGCCGCCGGCGGCGCAGTAGCGCAGCACCGCTTGCCAGTAGACCGGGCCTATCGACAGGCTGTCGAGTAGCTGCGCGGATTCGGGCCGGTTGAACAGGGATCGCAGGCCGTTGGCCAGGATCGCCGCGGCGCGCCAGTGCCCTGCGGGTGTGACCGGATCGTCGGGGTGGATCAGCCGGGATAGTGCTCGCCAGGCGATGTTGCCGGGCCCGTGCAGGCCGATCTCCGCGACGCTGCCGAGCAGACCGTCGAGCTGGTCTGCTGCCGGGTAGCGGGCATTACTGGTCAGCTCGCGGGCTCGCTGAACGTGCCGATCCAGGCCGGTGGCCGCGCCGTCCTCGTCAGCGGAGGCGCCGAGGGCGGCAGCGGCGTCGTCCGGGCCGGGGTCGGCGCCGGGCCACCGGAAGACCAGCTCCCACGGCTCGGCGGGGCTCGCTTCGGTGGCCGCGGCGTCGGTGAAAGCGTGAGCGAGCAGCTGTTCCCGCACTTCGCGTTCGACCACGTCGAGCGGTGTGGTCTCGTCGGGCTGTCTGCGTGCCAGGGTCAGCGGGTCGCACAGGGCGGCCAGGGCGGGGTGGGGCCAGAACAATGCCAGGACGCTCATCGCCGCGGGTCGGTCGTGTTCCATGCGGTAGTCGAGGTGCCGATGGCGTTCCCCGGTGGCGCCGAGCCGCCGTTCGGCTTCATAGCTGAGGAGCCCTGCCACGGCGGTGGGGGTGGCGTTCCAGGACGAGAACAGCAGCCGCTTGGTGATGCCGTCGCGCGCCGCGGTGGCGAACGGCTCGCCGAGCGCGTGGTAGGGCAGGGATGGGGGCAGCCACAGCAGTTGCCACCAGCCCTGGTCGACGGTGTCGGCGGCGAGCTGCCGCAGCCGGCCGTTGCCGAGGTCGACCGGTTCCCGTCGGTTAATCGCGTCGGCGTCGAGGAGATGGGCGGAGGCCAGCAGCGCGGACACCTCGGGGTGCGGTTGGCCGTCGAGCGCGGCGCGGACCTTGTCGCCGAGCTGGTAGCCGTCGAGGAAGTTGAGGAAGTACGGGGCGGACTTCCAGTACTCCACGGTCATCGGAGCGCCGACGACGGTGGCGATCTTGCGCATCGCCACGTAGCTGCGGACGTCGTGGGCCCGGAGGTTGTCGGCGACGGTGATGTGCTCCCGCAGCATGCCGTCCTGCACCAGCGCGGGCCGTTCCGTACGGCACATGACCCGCAGGAGCAGGTCCCGTAGCCAGTCGCGCAGGTCACCGCACGGCTCGCCACGCACCAGCGCGTCCCGGTACGCCTCGAACGCCTTCGTCACGTCGGCGTGCCACGACTCGTCGTCGGTGAGGAACCGCAGCACCTGCCGGAAGTCACGGTAGTGGTCCTCGCCGGCGGTGGCCTCTTCGGCGAAGGTGAACGGCTTGTAGGGGGTGGCGGACAGCAGCAGCACCCGGGCGGCTCGGTAGTCGAACAGGTGCCGGGCAAGCTCGGCGCCCTCGCCGCCCTCCGGGTTGAGCAGTTCCCGGAACCGTTGGAACTCGTCGAGGATGATCAGGTCGGGCTCGAGGGCCTCGACGCCGGCGGTGGCGAGCGTGGTTCGTAGGGCGCCGGTGAGTGTGCGGGCTGTCTCGCGGAGCGCGTCGGGTAGAGCGGGGCGGCGGCCGATGTCGTCGAGCAGCGCGTCGAACTGTTCCAGCAGCCCCCGTCGACGGGCCAGTCGCAGGAACTCGCGGGTGATGGTGCGGTCGAGGGTCCCGTCGAGGTGCTCCCACAGCCGGTCGCACTGTTCCTCGAACCGGGCGGGGCTCGCGACGCCGGCCTGCAGGGCGCGCAGCGCGGCCCTGGTCCGCCAACCGTTCCACGCACCGGCCTGCTCCAGGATCAGGAACAGCAGGGCGCGTTCCTCGGCCGTGCCGGTGCGCCACCCCTGGTCGAATGAGGTGCCCGGGGTGAACGCGACCAGGTTGATCGGCTTGCCCGCGGTGGTCGTCGCGGCGTTGAGCTGGTGGGCGTCTTTGGCGAGCAGGGTGAGCCGGCTGGACAGTGTGACGGTTTCGTCGGGGGTGACCCGGAGCCTGGCGATGTTCTGCCGGGCGACGTCTTGGTTGGAGCAGACGTAGATGACGTCGACCCGATTCACGCTGTCGTCGTCCTGCAACCGCTGCAAGGTCTGCGCGATGACGCCCCGGGCGACGACGCTCTTGCCGAGTCCGGTTTCGTCGGCGACCAGGAACCGGCGGGTCGGATCGGCGCCGAAGTACCGGTCGATGACATGCGCGACGGTGGCGCGTTGGAAGTCCTTCAACCCTGCCATGACCGGCCCGGCGTCGTACCGATTCATGCGCGCACCGCCTCTGTCGTGGTCTCGCGTGCCGCCGTGATGACCCGCCACAGCTCGGGAAAGCCGGCCGGTAGCAGCCGGTGGCTGTCCCGGTTGGCGTCGATGCGGGTCACCAGCCGGGCCAGGTCGTCGAGCTGGTCCGGCCGGTCGACGAGAGCGTTGAGCAGCAGCTCAAGGATCCCGGTCCCGCCGGCGCGCCAGGCACCCGATCCGCCGACCTCTCCGTTCCCGGCGGCGGCAGCGTCGGAGCCGAGGCCGAGGATCAGCAGCAGGAACCGCAAAAACTTCTCCGGGGTGTCGATCTGCTGGGCGAGCACGTGATCGAGCCGGTGGGCGGGGTCGCCGATCAGGGTGGCCAGGACGACGGTCTGCTCTCGGCCGGTGGCGTCCTCGGCGGTGATGACGATGAACGGGGTGATGTCGGCCAGCGCAAGTCCGGTGAACACGGCGGCCGCCCGCTGTCCCGCGACCAGCGGCACCGCCTCACCGCGACGGGCGTGCATCTGCGCGGTGATTCGCACCCCCGGCAGGTTGGGCAGGTCCTCCTGTGAGGTGAGCCGGATGCTGTAGCTGTCGGCGTCGGGGATGACGGTGCCCGACAGGGGGATGGCCGCGATGTCGCGGATCAAGTCCAGTAGCGCGGTCGGCTCCGGCTCCGACTCGGTGGCATCGTGGCGGTCGTAGGGTTCGAGGATCCCGCGCAGACCGGCTTCCGGGCCGAGGACGGTGTTGATGCCCCACTGGGCGCGGCTGCCGACCAGCTCCACCAGCAGTTCGACGTTCCCGCCGAACGCCGCGTCGGTGGCGTTCGCGGAACCGAGCAAGACCCGCGCCTGGTGGCCCTTCTCCACCACGTACACCTTCGCGTGCAGCCCGTGCAGCACCTCCTGGCCCGACGGCGCCCCCTCGGCGGGCAGACCCGCCAGAGCATTGACCACGAACGCCTCCACCCCGGCCACCATCTCCTCCGGCAGGCAGTCGAGGGTCTCCTGCCGGCTCACCAGGGCCAGCTGACCCCCCGGCGCGTACCGGTCCAGGCCGCCCGGCGTGCAGAACGGAGAGATGACGAGGTGACGCGTGCCCTCGAAACG
This sequence comes from Micromonospora auratinigra, assembly GCF_900089595.1. Lineage (GTDB taxonomy): Bacteria > Actinomycetota > Actinomycetes > Mycobacteriales > Micromonosporaceae > Micromonospora > Micromonospora auratinigra. Next base: position 6,278,770 of record NZ_LT594323.1, read on the forward strand.
CGGCGGCCGGGCGCCGGGCACACCCAGCGCGTGGAAGATCATCTCCCGCGCGCCGTCGGGGAGTTCCCACTCAGCCCGGCGCAGGTCCTCCGCCAGCGCCTCGACCGCCCCTTGCCGGCCGGGCGGTAGCGGCGCGACCGCCAGCCGCACCGCATGCCGCACAAGATCAAACAGAGGCCGGTTGTCCGCCCTCGGTCGCGCGCCGATCGCCCCGTCCAGGCGCAGGCAGACGTCCCAGCTGCGGTCCTTGGTCAGGTTCCGGCTGAGTACCAGCAGCCGCAGCGACGTCTCGCCGGTCGTCTCGTCGCGGAAGCGCAGCGCCCACACTTTCGGGTGAAACAGGTGCCCGGGCTTGGGCCGGCGTACCTGGTGCACCATGGGCTCCACGAAAGCCAGCAGCGCCGACCGCGTCGGGGGCACGGTGATCTGCCCGGCCTGACAGAACACATCGATCCGGTCGGCGCAGCGCCGCACCCCCTCCATCACCGTGATCGGGTCCGTCGACTCCCGCATACCGTGCGCGGCGAACGCCAACGGCGCGATCAGCAGGCTCTCCAGGTCCAGGGTGAACGTCAACGCCACGGCCCGGGACAGCTGCGCGCCCGCTGGAGGTCGCAGCGCCTCGAGCAGCAGGGCGCGGGAGTCAGGCGCGAGCACCGGCAGCCTCCGGCAAGGTAGTGGCGCAGCCGTCGTGGATGTCGGCGAGGATCCGGCGCACCTGCGGCCACCGGAACACCAGTTGCCGACTTCCCGACGCGCCACTCCACGTGCGCAGCAGCTTGTCGTTGACCAACCGCGACTGGCCCTTCTTCACCGACCGTTCCCGCTCGTCCACGAGAGCCCGCAGACCCCGGTCGATGGCCGCGTCACCGGCGGCTCCGCTGGTCACCGCGTCGAGCCACCGCTCGATGAACTGACGGGCCGCCGCGTTCGTGGCGATCCGCGGGTTCTGCTCGATCACCCTGGCCCACATCCCCGACCGTTGCCAGCCCTTGAGGCCCGGCAACGCCGCCACCCGATCGCTCCACTCCCGCAGAGCTTCGCGGTACCCATCCGCCGGATTCTCGTGCTCGGTCAGACCAGCTTGCTCGTAGCGCTCGGCCACGAGCAGGTTGTACAGCAACGCCGCCCCGTGCATCGCCAGCGAGAACCGCTGCGCGTCTCTGACCACGGAACCGACCGGCTCCGGCGCGGCGAGTGCCGCAGGCTCCCATGGCACGTCACCGTCGGCGACGGGCCGGTGCTCGGGTTGGAGCAGGAACGCCAACAGTGTGTCCGGCGCTGCGGCAAGCAGCCTCTCCCGCAGCCACCGGGCCTCCTGCGGAGGCAACGTCAGCCCGCCGTCGACCTCATTCGGGAAGTTCGCCGGCGCTGTCGGCAGCGTCGCATGCCACGGGCCGCTTGACTGGTCGGCCAGCTCATCGGCCTCGGACGAACCAGACGTCACCCGTCGGTCCGCGATGTCGTCGTCACCTGTGCGGATGCCGTACCGCAGTAGCGCCGCCGCGTAGATGGTCGACGGCAGGATCCGCACCCCGACACCAGCCCGCCGCCCGATCACACCCTCGGTATCAGCCCCGCGCAGCAGCGCGGCGATCACCTTCCGCTCGGTGCCGTCCACCTGCGCGGAGAGGCGCTCACCGCGCAGCCCGCGCCGCTGCGCCTCCTGAAAACACCACGGCACGATCAGCAGATACCGTGCCCGGGTCTGCAGCACCGACGTTCCGGGAAACAGCAGGTCGCTGAACGCGTCGCGTACCTGCCCGACACCCAGCTCGTCCCGGCTCTCCGCGTCGCTGAACAGCTTGAGCAGCTCACGCATCTGACTCTGATCATCACGGGAACTGTCCAACCAGCTCAACCCCGAGGCCATCCACACCCTCCGCTCATTCGTTCGCGCCATCGATGAGTTCGCGGAGCGGACCGGTCGGGAGCGCGATCCAGCCCTCGACACACGCGGTCGGCCGCTGCTCGTCACTCGGCTGGGCCGCCATGCCGATCGCCGCAGCGCGCGCGTTCACGGCCGCGATCACCGAGTCGAACGCGTCATGGCTGCGTCGACACAGCCCCTCGAACGCCCCCAGATCCAGCCAGGGCGCCGCCTCGCCAAGCGCAGTCACCAACTGGGCGTGCTGTACCTGCTGGCCTCGGCCCTTGTAACCGCGGTGCGCCAATCCCCAGCGGTACAGGGCCGCCGCTGGATACACCTCCACGACTCTCCCGCCGCCAGTACGGTCCACGTCGTGTCCGGCGGCGGCGAGCATCGCCAACAACCCGGCGCAGCGGAAGGCGGCGTGCGCGATGCGGTCCGCGGACACGCTCAGCGGGATGATGCCGGTCTCCTGGCGGACCACCTCGTCCGTCAGCCGGTACGCCAGGCCACGGCGCCACTGGGCGCCATCGCCATCAGCGACGGCGATCTGGCCGAGGCGGTGGGCCTGCACGAGCGCGACGAAAGGCTCCGGCCAGCCGAGGGGACAATCCAGCCCCACCTTGTCCACATGCTCGCTGGCCCCGACGATGCGGGCGTCGCTGACGTCGAGGACCAGGTCCCGCACCACCGCCCTGCCCGGTAGCCATTCGACCGTGGCCATCGCCGTACGCGTGTCCGCCGCTGCAAGGTCGACGCCGAGGGTCAGCACCGCACCACTGTAGGTGCCACCGGCTTGAATGGATATGCCTTACATGCCGTCGTTGTGCGGCGGCTCAGTCGTGCTTCTGACCAAGACGGCGGCCGAAGAGCCCCAGCGAATAGCCGCCTGCTGCGCCGCTCAGCACAGCACCTTGTTCGTGCTCGCCTCGGCGTCGGATATACGGCAGAGAGACATGCTGACATCCCGCGCGCGAGGTGCCATCATCGGATCTCGATCTCTACGTCGAAAGAGGCGCGGGTGGTCAGGCGTCGCACGATCAACGACTGGTACCTCGACCACGGCTCACCATCGGCGGGCGACATGACCGATGACGAGGCTCCTGATCGTGGTCCCGATGCGTGGCTGGATCGAGCTGTGGCCGGACCCGATCGTGCTGCCGCTTCTCGCGGTATCAAATTCGGGCGGCCCGCCCGCCGGCGTGGGAAGGCGGACGTGACGGTCAAGCCTGATGCCGTTCGGCATGCGCCGAAGCCGTCAACTCGCGAACTCGACAGTGAGATCTCGACTATTCTCCGGTCCGGTGCAGACGAATCGGTGCAGCAAATTCTTCACCGCAAGGGCGGCGGTTGGGCCCGCCTGACGTCCAAAGATGTCGCTGTCGCCGTGCGGCGGGTCCAGTCCCGGATCAGACGCACACCGAAGCCGCAGAAGAAGGCGACGGCAGCCGCGGCAACTCGACCCATCGAGAGGCTCCCTTCTGCGGAGGAGGTCCGCCGGACTGTCCTGCGCATCCACTTGCGTCACCCGCTGTGGGCAACCTGGGAGATTTCGCGCTATCTTCGCGACATGGGGTGGTCGAACGTGTCGACCGATCTGGTGAGGAGCATCCTTCCGCCACCTGGTATGGCGATACCTGGTACGAGAATCTCGACCCCGAAAAGACGCCGAGGCAAGGCCGGTAAGGGGCGAGCCGGTTCGAAAGTCAGCAAGGCGACACAGCAAGAGGCTCCGGTCGGCAAGATCGAATCAAACCGATCTGCATCAACTGCGGCTCGTCAGCTGCAGACCAGGGATCGCTGGATGCCGTCCAAGGTCGACGCGCGGGGAGTGGAGTTCTGCCCGTCATGTGAGGTGCGGATCTCGGTGAACGGGTCGTGCCGCTGCTCCTGAGCGTCGGTACGGGAGCCGAGGCGTAGGGGTTGCAGTCCTCCGTCAATACCTATCGCAGCACCTACTGGCGTTGAACGGCGCTGAAGCAGACATCGGCGATCCGATGGCACCGGTGATGGCGGGCCGAGCAAGGAATCCCTGGCGGGATGACCTCGTCAGGAGTGGCGGACGAACTCCACGACCTCGGAGTCTGTGCGCACGCCGCGAGCCTTGAAGCCTGCTGCCGCTACCGCTTTGCAGAGTGAGTTCTGCGACGAGTACCAGTAGGGGAGGTGCTTGCGGGCCGAGGGGGCAAGGGTGTCGCCGAGGATGTCTTCGATCTCACCGAAAGTCATGGACGTCGCCTCGATATCCAGCGCCGCCAGGTAGTCCGCGAGTGGCTGGTACTTGCCGCTCGTTTCTGCGTCCGGCGCTGTCGTGGGCGGTGTGGCGCCCGGGCCAAGAACATCCACGACCTCTGACGGGATGCGGATGGCGCTCAGGGGGCCGGCGTCGATGTACACCGGGGTCATCATCGGTGTGACGGAGGGCGGTAGAACTTTGGCGGCCTGCAGGTCGGCGGTGATGCGTGCGGTGGGTCGGGTGATGCCGCGCAGCATGCGGTCCTCGTGGTAACCGCAGAGGGTGTAGATGTTCTCCCGACTGATGGCGCCTCCAGCGGATGCGGCAGCAGTGATCACATCAGCGAGGTCACGTCGGCCTTCGCCGCGCAGCTGCTGGAGCAGCATGTCCACCGCTTCCGCGGTCCACATGCCAGGATCGTGGAGATCGGGACGGTTGACGTCGGCGTCTCGGGCGGACTCCGGGTTCACCTCGACGTCGAGAGCCTGGGATCGGTTGAGCAGGTCGCTGGCTCGCATCAGGAACAACTGGTGGCCCGTGCTGTCGAAGAACTCCTTCGTCATCTCCTGTCGCGGTCCGATCATGTCCGGCCCGCGGCGCCACCACCAGTCCTCTTTCTCGTCGTTCGTGACGATGATGAGGTCCATATCCCGCGTTTTCGCCTCGTGGCATGCCTGCTGGTAGACGAGGTAGTCACCGGCGGCGCCCTCTGGGTGCTGGTCGGCCTTGTCGGCGTCCAGGTAGCCGGGAGGTATGGATGCGTCAACGCGCTTGTTGCCCTCGGCGATCAGGCCGTTCCAGACCTTGTCCTCAGGGCGTCCGAGTACCTTGCCGGCCAGAAGCGCGGAGAGTCTGCTGAGTACGGGGTCTGCGTCCGCTGGTGTGGAGGGGTGAACACGGTCGGGCGTGGCGCTGGCGATGGCATCCCGTAGACGTTGAAACACCTCGTCGACGTCAGCGTGCAGCCTCTGCAGTTCGGCATCGTCGATGGCCAGTTGCTTGGACCAGGTCTCAAGAGCCCGCACCGCCGCTGCCCGGCTTTTCTCCAGGGCGGCGCGGGCTTCACCTGTCGCATGCTCGGGGTTGCCGATGGCGCTGAGCCGGTTGCGGTGGAACTCGCGCATCGCCTGGTAGGGAACAACGAGACGATCTTCGAGCTTCTCGAAGATCGCCAACAGGTCCGCCGTCGTCCGCGCGTTGTAGCGGTAGAGGTTGAGAAGCACGTTGGCGTCCACCGCGACCAGCGCTGTGGTCAATGCCTGACGTGACTCGGCCTCGCTCGCCACGCGATAGCCCTCGAACCCGTCGAACAACCCAGCCATCGATGACCTCCCCCAAGACGGGCTCCATTGTTGTCGATCCCGGCGTGCGGGTCCTATGGGCCGAGCGGCCCATTGCGGCTCTCCTGGACGGCGTCGGGTGGTCAGGCCGCCAGCCCGTACCGGGGCTGGTTTCTGATGAGGGTGGCCAGCTCGGCCGCCGTCGCCGTGAGGTCGATGGGATTGGCGGCGAGTTGGTGGGTCAGCTCGTCGAAGCGGTATCGCAGCAGCCGCTGGTATCGAGTCGCGTAGACCGCGACGTGGGTCACGGGGTGACCGTCGTGATGCGCGAGCAGTGCGTAGGTCAGGATCTGACGGATCAGCTCGTCGAGGTAGCGGTCTTCGTCGAGGCGGCCGCTCTTCACCTCCAGCACGGTGGTGCCGAGGAGGAAGTCGGCGTGGCGGTGTCCGTCGAGCAGGGACAGCTGCGCGGTCGCCGGTCCGTACGAGCGCAGAGCGTCGTGGAAGCCGCTGTGGTAGCTCGACCACACGATACGGAAGGCGCGCCTCGTCTGGTACGTCTCTCGGGGGGCGCCGTAGAGGAGGTGTGGGTACTGCGCGAGAACCTGACGGGTGTTGGCCACAGCGTCAGCGTCGGAGTGTTGGCGGTCGAATGCGTTGAGCACGACATGGACGTGAGCGAGCCGGCTGGCGGCCGTGAAGAGCCGCGCCGGACGCGCTGCGGGGTGGCTGCGGCGCCCAGCGTCGTAGCCTGTGGCACCGGCAACCGGTTGATGGCCGGCCATGATGAGTAACCGGGTCGCGAGGCCGGGGTCGAGGCAGCGGAACAGGCGCGGGTACGGGTTCTGATCGCCTAGGGCCAAGCCGATGGCGAGTTCGACGACGCGCCCGAAGTACGACTTGTCCGGCGGGTCGGTCAGCAGGACCGGACAGCGGCTGAGGTCCGCCGCGATCTCGGCGCGCAGCCCATCCTGGTGCGGAAAGGTCTCCGTGAACCAGGCGCTGACAGGATCTTGCTGGAGGTGACGGAGTCGGACGTACATGGTGGTGCCCCTCTCACGGCGGAAGCGACGCTGACCACGGACGTGGCAGCGGAAACCCAGTGAGCATGGAACGCGCGAGACGGCAGATCGGCGAAACGCCATTCACCAGTCAGACGGGTATGGCCGCAAGCGGTTCTGTAGCCCTCGGCACTCAGGCCACGAGGTGGGCTCCGCGAGAGGAAGCGGCAGGCAGGGGAGACGGATCAACCGACGTCCCGGCCTCTGTACCGTACGACGCATCCGCGCGACGCACAAGGGCCACTTCACCGCACAGCGATCGCCTGGCTCGAGCGACCCCCATGTGGTGCTCTGTGGGTGCTCCGGCGAAATTGGACGGCCAAGCACCCGGTGGACTGAGCGGTACAGCTTCTCGGCGAAGTCGCAGCCTGACCGGCACTAGTTGGACCCATGGGACTCAGTTAGACGGTAAGAGTCGACATGCATCTATCTCTTAATCCGCGGGTTCGGGGTTCGAGTCCCTGGCGGCGCACCGACGAGCAGGGCCCTGATCCGATGGTTGTCCACCAGGCGGGGCCTTTTTCGGGTACGTGGCCGGGGCTCGGCTGATCGAGACGTGCCGGGCGCCGCCGGCGGCGGGCGTCGTCGGCGAACCGGATGGGCGGCCACCCCGTCCTCCGGCCCCGAGGTCCTCGGGCAGTCGCATCCCCGACTCGCGCCGGGTTCGGCGTGCCGCACCCCTGGCGGCCCGGGGGTCGGGTGTGGCGCAATGACCGATGTGGACGATCACTCGCGGCAACCCTTCGTCGGCTTCTTCCACGGGGACCCGCACGAGGTGCTGCGCCGGATCCGCCAGGAACAGGTGGTCGCGGCGCTGCCGCTCCCCGACGGGCGGACCGGCTGGCTGGTGACCCGCTACGAACACGTACGGGCGGCCCTGGCCGACCCCGGCCTGTCCAAGGGGGAACTGATCTCGCCGCTGGGCATGCGGCCTCCGATGCCCGCCGACGTCTGGGCCGCCACGGAACGGCACATGCTGGCGGCGGACCAGCCCGACCACACCCGGCTGCGCCGCCTGGTGCAGGCGGCGTTCACCCCGGGGCGGGTGGACGGCATGACGGCCTTCGTGACCGACGTCACCGATCGGCTGCTGGACGGCCTCGCCGAGCCCGGCGTCCATGACCTGATCCGGGAGGTCGCGTTTCCGCTGCCCATCGCGGTGATCTGCGAGCTGCTGGGGGTCCCGGTCGACGACCGCGCCACCTTCCGGGAGTGGGTGGAGGTGATCGTCGCCGGAGCGCCCCGGCTGGCCGAGGCGCCGGCGGCCCGTGCCGCCCTGCTCGACTACCTCCGTCGCCAACTGACCGCGAAGCGGTCCGACCCCGGACCCGACCTGCTGTCGGCGCTCGTGGCCGAGAGCGACGGGGGAGACCGGCTCAGCGACGAGGAACTGACCTCCACGGCCTTCCTGCTGCTGATAGCCGGCTACGACACCACGGCCAACCTGATCGGCAACGGAGCGTACCGGCTGCTGGAGGAGCGTGGGCGGTGGGAGCGGCTGCGGCGCGATCCGCACCTGCTCGCCCCGGCGATCGAGGAACTGCTGCGCCACGACAGTCCCGTGCAGCTCGCCACGCACCGGACGACGACCCGGGAGGTGACGATCGGCGGGCACACCATCCCCGCCGGGTCCACGGTGCTGCTCTCCCTGCTCTCGGCCAACCGCGACGAGTCGCGCTTCACCGACCCGGCCGCCTTCGACGCCGGCCGGCCCGCCAACTCCCACCTGGCGTTCGGGCACGGCATCCACTACTGCCTCGGGGCTCCGCTGGCCCGCCTGGAGGCGCGGGTGGTGTTCACCGCGCTGCTGTCCCGGTACCCGGACATGCGGCTGCCGGCGGACTTCGTGCCGCGGTGGCGCCCCAGCACCCTGATGCACGCCCTGGAGTCGCTACCCGTGATCCCGCAGCCCTGACGGAGGTGCGGGGCCGCCGCCGACGCTTCCTGCCCGGGCGCTGCCGACCCTCGCCGCCGCGCCTGCTATCGTCTCTCTCCGTTGCCGGCGAGCGCCGCTAGCTCAACTGGCAGAGCAGCGGACTCTTAATCCGCGGGTTCGGGGTTCGAGTCCCTGGCGGCGCACCACACGCGAAGCTCCGATCGGCGTTCACGCCGGTTGGAGCTTCGTGCTTTCCGGGGCCGGGTGGTGCACGACGACGGGGCGCCGCGCTAACGGAGCACGGCTTCGCCGAGCGGCGTCCGTCGATAGCGGATCTCGTGTCGGTGGCGCTGCCCGGTGACGAACCCCGCGTCGCGCAGCACCGACAGATGCCCGGACACCGTGCCGGCGGCCAGGGCGTGGCGGTGGGCCAGCGTCGTCGTGCTGGCCGGCTCGTCGAGGTCGAGCAGCAGTGCCGCCCGGGTCTTTCCGATCAGCCGGCCCAGCGCCGCGTGCCGGTCGCCGGGCGGAGGTTGCCAGAGCGTGCCGAGCCCTCGCGCGGGATAGATCACCGTGGGCTGCCACGGCTGGTCCACGATGACGACGACCTGGTCCCACTTGAAGGCGCTGGGCACCAGGGCGAGCCCCTCGCCTCGCATGTCGCGGTGTTCGTCGTCGCCGTACTCGCGGGTCAGCACGCCGTTGTGCCAGCGCAGTCGTGGGTGCAGTTCGGCGAACAGCCGGTCCAGGCCCCCTTCGGCGAGGCGTCGGGTCTGGAACCCCACATCGGCGTCGAGCAGGCCCCGCACCTGCGGCCAGACCGGTTCGACCAGGACCTCCCACGCTCTGCGCACGGTGGCGACCAGCGTCCGGAGAACGTGGGCCGGGTCGCCCAGCAGGAGCCGTCCGGTCGGCGAATCGGCGGCCCCCGGGGTGTCCGCCAGCGCTCGCCGTACCTCTGCGCGCACCCGGGCGTGGTCGCTGGCCGCCACGGCCGCGAGCTCGTCCTCGAACCGGGCGTGCGGGTCGGTCGGCGGTGGTGAGAGGAAGTCGGGCGTGTAGCCGCGGCGAGGTTGGAGCGCGGCGAGCGGCCGCAGGTCGAGTTCGCGCGTGTCGAGGGCGTCGCGCCAGCGACGGTGCGGGCCGACGCTCTCGCGCGGGGAGAGCAGGCGCACCGCGGACAGCGTCTCGAGCAGCGGAGAGACGGCGAACCGGCAGCGCCGCAGGTCGGTGGCGCTGAACCGCAACGTGACCGCCATCCGGGCCACCTCCTCACCGGGGGTGGTTCGCCCCTCGCCGAATCACTGGCGGGCACGGTACCAGCGCTCGCAGAGTGGCTCCCGACCGAAGCGACGATCATGAGGAGGACGGGATGAACCCGAGCGGGGACTGGGAACACCGCAGCGCGGACCTGTGGGCGGCCTTCAACGCGGCACCCGACGACTGGGACGCGGCGGAGTTCCGCGAACGCGTCGGCGCGCTCGCCGACGAACTGGGCCCGGACCATCCGGTGGCGGCCTTCGAGCGGGCCTGCGCCTGGGACTCAACAGGTCATTCGGACCGGGCGGTTCCGCTCTACCGGAGGGCGCTGGAACTGGGCGTCGACGGCATCCGTCGACGGCGCTCGGTGATCCAGATGTCCAGCTCGCTGCGGAACACGGGGCAGCCCGAGGAGAGCGTGCGGCTGCTGACCGAGGAGCGCGAGCGCGGGTCCGACGAACTCGACGACGCGGTCACCGCGACGCTCGCGCTGGCGTTGACCAGCGTCGGCCGGGAGCGGGAGGCGGTGTCGATCGCCGTCGGGGCGCTCTCCCGGCACCTGCCGCGCTATCAGCGGTCGATGGCCAACTACGCCCGGCTCCTGGTGGCGCCCGAGTGACTCGCCGACGCCACGGTCGGTACGGGCGCGACGCCGTCGCCGGCCGACCACGCCGGCTGGGAGGTGAGGGCCGGTTGGTCGTCTCCGGCCCGGCGTGGGCCGCTCCGCCCGCGTGATTGCGCCCTACCCGTTGCCGACGAGCGCCGCTGGCTCAACTGGCAGAGCAGCGGACTCTTGATCCGCGGGTTCGGGGTTCGAGTCCCTGGCGGCGCACCACGATCAAGGCCCTGACCCGGGCATCGTCCCCGGGTCGGGGCCTTCTTCGTCTCCTCCCGCCGCCGTGTCGGCCATCCTCCGTCCCCGTGGCTCGCCGCTCCGCCGGACGGCAGTGGGCGCTGGCGTCGACCGTGCGGGCCGTGTTCCCGTCTCCCGCCCGCGGTGCCGCGTCGTGCCGGACTCATCTGGCAGAGTGCAACCGGGTTCCGGAATGAGAGAGGTCTGATGGCCAGGAGGGGCAGGCGGGCCGAGGCGGCCGCACCGTCGGACAGGCGTCACTACTGGCAGGTCGTTGCCATGGGTGTGGTGTTCCTCCTCGGTGGTCTGAGTCTGGCGGTCGCCTCGGCGGGCTACATGTGGCGGGTGTCCGAGAAGGCGGACCGGTTACGGGCCGAGGGCGTACCCGTCCAGGCCGTGGTGTCGGACTTCTACGACGGGTCGGGGCGGGGTAGCGGGCCGGACACCATCACGGTGACCTACGAGTACGAGGGCAGCCACTACCAGCAGCGCATCCTGTGCGCCGGGGCGACCGGCTGTCATCGGGACCCGCCCGCCGAGATGACCGTCTGGGTCGACCCGTCCAGCCCGGCGCAGTTCGTCGCCGCGAACGGCAACACCGATGACTCGGCCGCGTGGCTCAACCGCTGGACGAAGATCCTGATCGGCGGTCTGTTCGCGGTGCTCGGTGCGGTGCTGCTGGTGGTGGCGCTGTTCGGGGACCGTCTGTTGGCCCGGTCGAGGAGACGGGCGGGGAAGGGGTGAGGGCCGGCGGACGGCCCGCACCCGGCGCCCACCGGCCACGATGCGAGAAGGAGATCGGATGACGCCACAGCCACGAAGGGGTTGGCGACCACCGGGTGCCCGGCACCCCGGCGCCTTCGCCCTGTCGATCCTCGGCGCGGTGCTGCTGCTCCTGGGGCTCACGGTGCTCGACTCGGTGCTGCTGGCCGTGCTCGGCGCGGTGCTGACGGTCGCGGGCTGGCTGGTGGCGCGTCGGTCGAGTTGACGGCTTCGTCAACCAGTGGTTGACGTTCGCTCATGCGTCAACCTATGGTTGACGCATGAGCGAAGAACCCGTCAAGATGACCCACCCGGTACGCCTCGACGACCTCATCGAGGGGATCAAGAAGGCGCGTCCCGACGCGCTCGACCAGCTCGCCGACGCGGTCCTGATCGCCGACCACCTCGGCGACGTCGCCGACCACCTGATCGGCCACTTCGTGGACCAGGCCCGCCGCTCGGGGGCCTCCTGGACCGAGATCGGCCGCAGCATGGGGGTGAGCAAGCAGGCCGCCCAGAAGCGCTCGGCCGCCAAGGCGGAGACGGCGGCGGCGCTCGACCCCAACGCGGGGTTCGCCCGGTTCACCCCGCGCGCCCGCCACGTGGTGCTGGCCTCGCAGGAGGAGGCGCGGGCGGCCGGCAACGCCGAGATCGGTGCCGGACACCTCGCCCTCGGGCTGCTCGCCGACCCGCAGGCGCTCGCCGCCCAGGTGATCGTGGCTCGGGGCGTACCCCTGGAGCGGTTCCGGGAGGCGGTGACCGCGACCCTGCCGGCGAAGGCCGAGCAAGTCCCGGACCTGATCCCCTACGACGCGCGCGGCAAGAAGGCCCTGGAACTCACCTTCCGCGAGGCGCTGCGGCTCGGCCACAACTACGTCGGCACCGAGCACATCCTGCTCGCGCTGATCGAGGAGGAGGGCGGCGACGGGCCGCTGGCCGGCCTCGGGCTGGACAAGGCCGGCACGGAGGCCGAGGTCGCCTCGGCGCTGGCCGAGGTCGCCCGGAAGATGTCGGCCTGACCGCCGATCGGGGACGCGCCACGGGGGTGCGTGCCCGATCGGCGTTCAGGGATCAGTCGGCGGTGGGGAAACCGTAACGGGCCGCGTGCTCCGGGTCGGCCGGGTCCACCTGGCGCAGCCCGGCGTCGGCGAGCCGCTTGTTGACCTCGTCGAGCCGCTCCCGCACCAGCCGGGCCTCCTCCTCGGTGACCCGGCCCCGGTGCGGCTTGCCGGCGTGCTCGATGGTGCCGTAGTCGATCTTCTCCGGGCTGCGCCGGGCCTTGGGCGGCTTCACCCGCTCGGCGGTCCGCAGCAGCTGCGCCATCGGCACGTCGGTGGCCATCGCGTCGAACTCGCTGGCGGTCAGCACCACCCGGCGCGGCTCGCCCCCGCCGTGCCGGTCGTGGATCTCCACCACCGCCACGTCCAGCGCCGCGTCGTCGATGCTCTCCACCTCCAGCGCCGTGGCGTCCAGCTGCACGGGGCCGGCGACCAGGTCAGGGTGCTCCAGCACGACGACCTTGACCACCTCGTCGTCGGGACGCAGCACCGTGCCACTGAAGTCGGAGACGTGGATCGTCTTCTTGCCCATGCGGGGAGCTTCTCCTGTCGTAGGCCGGATTCTTCGACCAGAAGACGCTACCCGACACCTGTGCGAACGCCCGGGGTGGAGCGCCCGGGTGTGTCGTCGCTTTCCCCGCCGCCGGTCAGCGGGTGTTGAGGTCGCGTCGGGTGGAGGTGCCGGCCGGCAGCGCGTTCAGCTCCGCCCAGGAGAGGGTGTCGGCGCGGCTCTCGCGGTAGCGGGGCTGCGCCGGGAACCGGCCGGCGGCCTCGGCGGCCTGCCAGCTGCTCTCGGCGTCCTGCTGGTACCGGTCATTCGGCTGATTCGGCATGACCATTACCGTCCCAGAGAAACTTGTACATGTATGGAAATGAATATGACGCAGGATCGATGCGTCAGGTTCCCGCTGCCGGCAACCGGACCACGAACCGACAACCATCGGTGATGTTCTGTACGTCTACCCGCCCGCCGTGCGCTTCAACCAGGCCCCGTACGATCGCCAGCCCCAACCCGCCGGATCCCTCCACACCACCGGTGCCGGCGCGGGGAGTCCGGGCCGGTTCCCCCCGGAACGCCACGTCGAAGACGCGGGGCAGGTCCGCCTCCGGGATGCCGCCACAGCTGTCGGCCACGGCCAGCCAGGCGGAGTCCGGGTCCCGGCCGGCGTCGACGCGTACCGTGCCGTCCTGCGGGGTGTAGCGGATCGCGTTGAGCAGCAGGTTGCCGATCACCCGGGCCAGTTCCGGCTCGCTGCCGGTCACCGTCGGCCAGCCCGACTCGGCGGCCACCAGCCGGATCCGGCGGGCGGCGGCCAGCGGCGCCGTGCCGGCCACGGCGTCCGACACCACGTCGCCCAGCGGCACCGCCGACAGCGACAGCCGCAGCGCGCCCGCGTTGATCCGGGACAGCTCGAACAGGTCGTCGACCAGCCGGGTCATCCGGTCGGTCTCCACCCGGATGCGGCGGTGGTACTCGGCCACCGTCGCCGGGTCGCCGACCACCCCGTCCTCCAGCGCCTCGGCCATCGCACGCAGCCCGGCGAGCGGGGTGCGCAGATCGTGCGAGACCCAGGCGACCAGGTCACGGCGGCCCTTCTCGATCCGGCGTTCCCGCTCCCGCGCCTGGTCGGCCCAGACCGCCGCGGCGGCCAGCCGGCGGCCGAAGAGCCAACCCACCGCCAGGCTCACCGCGGCGGCGGCGGAGACCGTGATCAGCACGACCTCCAGGTCGTGCGGGGAGAGGAACATCGCCTCGGCGATCACCGCGACCCCGGCGACCACCGCCCCGACCGTCATGGTGAGCAGCACGAAGATGTGCACGGTGATGGACCTGCCGCGCAGCAGCCGCAGCGCCGCCGCGCCGGCCAGCCCGACCACCAGCGCCGCGAGCAGCGCCGCCCCGAAGATCAGCGCCAGGTCACGCATCGGCCGGCTCGTAGCGGTAGCCGACGCCCCACACGGTGACGATGCGCCGCGGGTCGGCCGGATCGGTCTCGATCTTCTCCCGCAGCCGGCGGACGTGCACGGTCACCGTGGACTGGTCGCCGAAGTTCCACCCCCACACCCGCTCCAGCAGCTCGGCCCGGCGGAACGCCCGCGCCGGGTGCCGCATCAGGTGCGCCAGCAGGTCGAACTCGCGCAGGGTCAGGGTCAGCTCCCGGCCGTGCAGCCGGGCGATCCGGGGCCCGGTCTCCACCTCCAGGCCGCCGTCGGCCAGCACCTGCGGCAGGACGCCGGCCGGCTCCCCGCCGGCCCGGCGCAGCACCGACCGGACCCGCAGCACCAGCTCCCGGGGGGAGAACGGCTTGCCCAGGTAGTCGTCCGCGCCCAGTTGCAGGCCGAGCACCCGGTCGGCCTCGTCGCCCCGGGCGGTCAGCATGACCACGGGTACGCCGTCCGGCCGCTCCCGCAGCCGCCGGCACACCTCCAGCCCGTCGAGGACCGGCAGCATCAGGTCCAGCACCACCAGGTGCGGCGGGCGCCGGGCCACGGCGGCCAGCGCGGCGGCCCCGTCCCCGACGTGCTCCACCTCGTAGCCGGCGTGCTCCAGGTAGCGGCAGACCACGTCGGCGACCGTCCGGTCGTCGTCGACCACCAGCACCCGCTGCGCCACGCGTACCTCCCCGTCGTGGGCTCAGCGTAGCCACGGCCCGGGTGGTCGATCTATTGCGAGGTTCTTACGGCCGGGCCGCAACGGGCCGGTCCGGCCCTAGCCTCGGAGCCCATGCGGATCCTGCTCACCGGCGCGGCCGGTTTCATCGGCTCCCACGTCGCCGACCTGCTGGCCGACGCCGGGCACCGGGTGGTGGCGCTGGACGCGCTGCTGCCCGAGGCGCACGGGCCGGCCGCGCCCACCTGGTCGGCCCGGCACCAGCCGGTCACCGGCGACGTGCGCGACGGCGCGCTGCTGGACCGGCTGCTCGACGGCGTGGACGCGGTCTGCCACCAGGCCGCCATGGTCGGCCACGGCCTCGACCCCTCCGACGCCCCCCGCTACGCCGCACACAACGTCCTCGGCACCGCCGAGCTGCTCGCCGCGATGCACCGCGCCGGGGTGGACCGGCTGGTGCTGGCCAGCTCGATGGTGGTCTACGGCGAGGGTCGATACCACTGCGGCACGCACGGGGTGGTCCGGCCGGGCCGGCGCCGCCCCGCCGACCTGGCCGCCGGCCGCTACGAGCCGCCCTGCCCGGACTGTGGCGCGCCGCTGACCCCGGGCCTGGTGCCGGAGCACGCCCCGCTGGAGCCGCGCAGCACGTACGCGGCCACCAAGCTCGCCCAGGAGCACCTGGTCGCCGCCTGGGCGGCCCAGACCGGCGGCCGGGCCTGGGCGTTGCGCTACCACAACGTGTACGGCCCCCGGATGCCCCGCGACACCCCGTACGCGGGCGTGGCGTCGCTGTTCCGCTCCGCGCTCGCCGCCGGTCGGCCGCCGACCGTGCTGGAGGACGGCCGGCAGCGGCGCGACTTCGTGCACGTCACCGACGTGGCTCGGGCCAACCTGCTCGCCCTCGGCACCCCCGCGCCCGAACCGCTGACCCCGGTGAACGTCTGCTCCGGCGAGCCGCACACCATCGGCGAGCTGGCCGCCACCCTGTCGGCCGCGATGTCCGGGCCACCACCCGTGGCGGCCGGCGGGGCCCGCGCCGCCGACGTCCGGCACGTGGTCGCCGACCCGTCCCGGGCGGCGGAGCTGCTCGGCTTCCGGGGCCGGGTCGGGTTCGCCGACGGGGTGGCCGGCTTCGCCACCGCCGAACTGCGTGCCCCCGCCGTCGTGCCGGCGGCCTGACGGCCGGGCCGGCTCCCGACGGGGCGGCTAGGAGACGGTCCAGAGGAGATGGTTGACGGCGAGCGCGGTGACCGCCTGACCGGCCAGCCACCAGCGCCGGTCGGCGGCCGGCAACCGGGCCGCCGCCACCGGCAGCCAGACCGCGAAGGGCAGCCAGATCCGCTCCACCTCGGCCTTCGACAGGCCGGACAGGTCGGCCCCGAGCACGCAGAGCGCCGCCGCCACCGGCAACCAGACCACCGCCGTCGCCCGGATCGGGGTGACGGGCTGCGCCGGCCGGGCCAGGGTGACGGGCTGGGCCGGCTGCGCCGGGATGCCGGGCTGGGCCGGCTGGGCCGTGGTCGCTCGGCCTGCTCGCGCCGGCTGCGCGACGGGCCGTACCGGCTCGGCGGGGGAGGAGACGGACCGGGCGGGGCCGCGCCGGGCGCGGAGCCGGAGCGCGCCGAGTGCGGCCCGCATCTCCCGCCCCGCCGGGCCGAGCACGCGTGCCAGTGCCGGGCCGGCGACCGGACCGGCGCTGAGCAGCAGGGCGGCCAGGTTCGCCCACACCCAGTAGGCGTACGGCCGGTCGGCCGCCCAGCCCTGGTAGTAGCGCTGCACGACCAGGTGGTAGCCGGCCAGCCACCAGAAGCCGTACCCGACGAAGACGGCGGTCACCGTGGCCACCCCGGCGGCGGCGGTGACCAGGGCCCGGAGCCGGTCGGCGGGGCGCAGCAGCAGGACCGTCACCGCCAGCAGCCCGGCCAGCGCCAGCCCGTACGACAGGTGCAGGGCGACGCCGAGCAGCAGCCCGCCGAGCGCCGGTGACCAGCGGCCGGGCCGGGCCAGCAGGGCCAGTCCGGCGGCCACCACCCCGGCGAAGATCCCGTCGGCGGACGCGCCCACCCAGACCGCCCCGGGCAGCAGCACCAGGAACGGCAGCACCGCCCGGGCGGCCCGCTCGTCGCCCAGCGCCCGCAGCGTCACCGGCACCGAGACGGCGACCGTCGCCCCGAGCAGGACGCAGGCGAACGCGGCGGCCGTACCGCCGCCGAGGCCGATCCGGTCCAGCGCGACGAAGAACAGCAGCGCCCCCGGCGGATGGCCGGCGGTGTGCGTCGACCACGACTCCGGACCGAAGTCGAGGATCCGCCCGGTGAACCCGGCGAGGGTGGCCGGCACGTCCTGCACCCGGGGCACCTCGTGCAGGTACTCCGCCTGCACGGTGAGCCGCTCGGTGAACCCCGCCGACCAGCCGTCCACCAGGGCGAGCGCGAGGGTCCAGCCGACCGCGGCGAGCCAGCCGGCGGCCAGCAGCCACGGCCAGCGGAGCCGCCGGGCGAGCGCGGGGCCGCGCAGCACCACCGCCGCCGCCAGCGCCACCGCCGGTACGCTGCCCCAGCCGAGATGCGGTCGCCAGGTCGCGTAGAGCGGGGCGGCGTCGGCGTGCAGCCCGACGCCGCGCCGGTTCAGCACCAGGCCGACGGCCACCGCCGTGCCGAGCAGCGCCGCCTCGACGGCCAGGACGGTCAGGTCGCGCCGGCGTCCGGCGTACGGGTCACGGGTCATGGTGAGCGCCGAGGCTACGACCGCCCGACGGGGCGCGGAAGCACCGGGGCGGGGACGTCAGCGTCTCGTAAGGAACCGGTGCGGCGTAAGGGTTCCGTAACCGTCGTACCCCCGCCGACCAGGGCCGCGGCGGCCTAGCGTCCCCGGTCATGGAGACAGAGGTCGACGTGGTGCTGCCCTGCCTGGACGAGGCGGCCGCGCTGCCGGGGGTGCTCGCCGCACTGCCACCCGGCTACCGGGCCCTGGTGGTGGACAACGGGTCCACCGACGGCTCACCCGAGGTGGCCGTCGCGCACGGCGCCCGGGTGGTACGCGAGACGCGGCGCGGCTACGGGGCGGCGGTCCACACCGGACTGCTGGCCGCCCGGACGGAACTGGTCTGCGTGCTCGACGCCGACGGCTCGTTCGACCCGGGGGAGCTGCCCCGGTTGGCCACCCCGGTGGCGCGGGGCCGGGCCGACCTGGTCGCCGGGCGACGCCGCCCCGTCGGCCGGGGCGCCTGGCCCTGGCACGCCCGGGCCGGCAACGCGCTGCTCGCGGCCGGGCTGCGCCGCCGGGGCGTACCGGTGCACGACCTGAGCCCGATCCGGGTGGCCCGCCGGGCGGCGCTGCTGGACCTCGACATCGCGGACCGGGCCTTCGGCTACCCGCTGGAGCTGCTGCTCCGCGCGGCCGCCGCCGGCTGGCGGATCGTCGAGCTGGATGTGGCGTACGCGCCGCGCGCCGCCGGCACCCGCTCCAAGGTCTCCGGATCGGTACGCGGCACCGCCCGGGCGGTCCGCGACATGACCGGCGTGCTGCGGGCCGGGGTGCGGCCGTGACGGTGCTGCTGGTGCTGGCGAAGGCCCCGGTGCCGGGCCGGGTGAAGACCCGGCTCTGCCCTCCGCTGCGCCCCGTCGAGGCCGCCGAGCTGGCCGCCGCCGCGCTGCTGGACACCCTCGACGCGGTACGCGCGGTGCCGGACACGACACCCGTGCTCGCGCACGCCGGCGACCCCGCCGGGGCGGTACGCGGCACGGAGCTGCGCCGCACGCTGGCCGGCTGGACGCTGCTGCCGCAGCGCGGCCAGGGCCTGGCCGACCGGCTGGCCGCCGCGCACGCCGACGCGGCCGCGGCGTTCCCCGGTCGACCGGTGCTCCAGCTCGGCATGGACACCCCGCAGGCCGACCCGGGCCTGCTCGGTGCCGCCGTGGCCGTCCTCGACGGGGCGGCGGCGGTGCTCGGGCCGGCCACCGACGGCGGCTGGTGGGCGTTGGGACTGCGGGATCCGGCGGCGGCCACCGCCCTGCGCCGGGTGCCGATGTCCACCGCGCTCACCGGCCGGCTCACCCGGGCGGCGCTGCGCGGCGGTGGCGTCGAGGCGGTGACGCTGCCCGAACTGTCCGACGTGGACGACTGGGCGACGGCCCGCCGGGTGGCCGAGGACGCGCCGGCCGGCCGGTTCGCCGCGACCGTACGCCGACTCGCCGCCCGGCAGACCGACGACGCCGCCACGGCCGGCCGGCCCGGTGGCGCGGACGCGGCGTGGCCGGTCGGGGCGGGGGAGCCGCGATGACCGCACCGACGGTGTCCGTCGAGGACTTCGGGGCGGCCTTCGCCGGTCCGGACGCCCCGGCCGGACCGCACTGGCTGGTGCTCGGCGACGGGCTGCGGCTGCCGCTGCCGGTGGGCCGCTGGCACGGGCCGCCGGAATCGGCTCTGGCCGGGATCCTCGGCCGCTGCGCCGGTCCGACCATCGACCTGGGCTGCGGCCCCGGCCGGCTCACCGCCGAGCTGGCCGGACGGGGTCTGGTCGCCCTCGGTGTCGACGTCTCGGCCGGTGCCGTCCGGCTGGCCCGGCAGCGGGGCGCGACGGCGTTGCGGCGGGACGTGCTCGCCCCGCTGCCCGGCGAGGGGCGCTGGGCGCACGCCCTGCTGATCGACGGCAACATCGGCATCGGGGGCGACCCGGTACGCCTGCTGCGCCGTACCGCCGGGCTGCTGCGGACCGGCGGAACCGCCCTGGTCGAGCTGGCCCCGCCGGGCACCGGTCTCTGGCGCGGTCCGGCGTACGTCAGCACGGACGGCACCCGGGGGCCCACCTTCCGCTGGGCCCGGGTCGGGGTGGAGCTGGCCGGCGCGGTGGCGGCGGCGTCCGGCTTCCGGGCGGCGGCGGTGCTGCCGGCCGGGGGACGCTGGTTCGTCGAACTGGCCCGCCGGTGAACACCGCGCGCACCCGTCGGTGGCGGGTCCGGGTCCCCCGACCGGAGGACTTCCGGTCGCCGGCGCACGCCCCGGCGGTGGCGGCCCGGCTCGGGCTGTGGCTGGGCGTGGCGCTGGCGGTCTGCTTCGGTACCGGGCTGCTCAGTCACCTGGCCCAGCACCCGCCGGGCTGGTTCGGCTGGCCGACCCGGCCGGTGCAGCTCTACCGGATCACCCAGGGGCTGCACGTGCTCTCCGGGGTCGCGGCGGTGCCCCTGCTGCTGGCCAAGCTCTGGAGCGTCTACCCCCGGCTCTTCCTGCGTCCGCCGGCCGTCCCGGCCCGGCTGCTGGCACACGCGGCCGAACGGGTGTCGATCCTGGTGCTGGTCTGCGCGGCCGCCTTCGAGCTGGTCACCGGCCTGGTCAATGTGGCCCGCTGGTACCCCTGGCGGTTCTTCTTCCCGACGGCGCACTACGCGGTGGCCTGGCTGGCGGCGGGCGCGCTGCTCGTCCACGTCGGGGTGAAACTGCCGGTGGTACGGGCGGCGCTGGGCGAGCCGGTGCGGGCCGTGCCGGGCCGGCGGGCCGTGCTGGGTACGGCGGTGCTGGCGGCCGGCGCGGCGGTGCTGGCGACGGCCGGCGTGACCGTGCCGTGGCTGCGCCGGGTCGCGCCGCTGGCCTGGCGTTCCCCGGCCGGCCCGCAGGGGCTGCCGGTGAACCGGACCGCCGCCGCCGCGGGGGTGGTGGTGCCGGCGGACTGGCGGCTGGAGATCCGCTGGGACCAGGCCCGGCACGCGCTCTCCCTGCCCGAGCTGGCGGCGTTGCCGCAGCGGACGGCGGACCTGCCGATCGCCTGCGTGGAGGGCTGGAGCGCGTCGGCGCGCTGGACCGGCGTACCGGTCCGGGACCTGCTCGCGGCGGTCGGGGCGCCCACCGACCGGCCGGTCCGGGTGGCCTCGCTGGAGGCGACCGGCCGGTACGCGTCGAGCGTGCTGCCGGCCGCCCACGTCGCGGACCCGCTGACCCTGCTCGCGCTGCGGCTCGACGGGGCGGTGCTGCACCCCGACCACGGGTACCCGTGCCGGATCATCGCCCCGAGCCGGCCCGGGGTGCTGCAGACCAAGTGGGTCACCCGGCTGGAGGTGCTGCCGTGAGGGCGTTGCGGGTCCTGCTGGTGCTGGCCGGCGGCGCGGCGGCCGGGTACGGCGCGGTGCTGCTCCGCCCGCAGTGGGCCGCCGCCGCGCTCTGGCTGCTCGGCGGCCCGCTGGTGCACGACCTGCTCGTCGCGCCGCTGGTGGCGGTGGTGGGGCTGGCGGCCGGCCGGGTGGTGCGTGACCCGGTGCGGCGGACGCTGGCCGGGGCCGGGCTGGCGGTGACCGCCACCCTGCTGCTGCTCGCGGTGCCGCTGCTGGTCCGCCCGGCCGCGCTGCGCGACGTCGACCCGCTGCCCGGCCTGCTGGGGTGGCTGGCCGCGCTCTGGGCCGGGGTCGGGCTGGGCTGCCTGCTCCGCCGCCGCTCCGGACCGCCACGCCGGCCCGTCCGCTGACCGGCCGCGCCGCCGTGTCGGGCCGTGCGCCGACCAGAGGGGCGCGGGCGGCGGACGGATCGCCGGGCCGGGCGCGACCGCGCGGCGTACCGTGATCACGGCACGCCGCGACGGACGAGGAGGTGTGGCCGCGGTGCTCGACCGGCGGTTGTTCCTGCACCTGGCGACCTGGCTGGGACAATGGCCGGCCGGTCCCGGGCTGCACGTGGTCCGCTCGCACCGCCGGGCCCGTCCGGCCTGGGACGGCCGGCTGCGCCCGGCCATCGCGGTGGCGTCCCCCGGGTGCACGGTCCTGTCGGTCGCCCCCGACCGGGTCGAGGCGGTCCGGGAGCTGGCCGACAAGTCGGTCGAGGACCTGTTGGCGGCGCTGCCGGCGGTGGTCGGCATGCCGGAGTACGCCACCCACGCGGGCGCGTTCCGGTGGAGCACCGCGCCGGCCCCGCTGCCGGACGCCGGGGAGTGGATCGCGTCGACCGCGCCCGGCCTGCCGTCCTGGCTGCGCCTGTTCGACACCGACGTGCTGGTGGTCTCCGACGACGACGGGCGCTACCTGGCCGGCGTCGGCATCAAGCGGCACGACGCGTACGGGCACGAGCTGGCGGTCGGCACGGTGCCGGCGGCCCGGGGGCGGGGACTGGCCCGACGGCTGGTCGCCCAGGCGGCCCGCCGGGTGCTCGACGAGGGAGCGATCCCCACCTATCTGCACAACCACGGGAACGCGGCGTCGGCGCGGGTTGCCGAGGCGGCCGGCTTCCCGGACCGGGGCTGGACGTCGTTCGGGGCCTTCCCGGCCTGACCGGGCGTTTGACCGGCCGAGCCGGCGGGGTACGGGTGCCGCCATGGCTGATGACCGCGTACCGGAGCCCGGCCCCGTCGTACCCTCCGAGCGCCGGCCGGTGGCCGGCGAGGGCGAGCCGCCGGGGGCGGACCCGGTACCCGAGCCGGCCCGGCGGCGCGACCGGACCCGCTATCTCTACCTGGCGGTGATCGTGGCGGTGCTCGCCGGCATCGCGGTGGGCCTGCTCTTCCCCGATTTCGCCACCTCGTTGAAGCCGCTCGGCACCGGCTTCGTCAACCTGATCAAGATGATGATCGGGCCGGTGATCTTCTGCACCATCGTGCTCGGGGTCGGCTCGGTACGCCGGGCCACCCAGGTGGGCAAGGTGGGCGGCCTGGCGCTCGGTTACTTCCTGATCATGTCGACCGTGGCGCTGGCCATCGGCCTGGTCGTCGGCAACCTGATCCACCCCGGGTCGGGGCTGCACCTCAACGAGGCGCTCGCCGGTGCGGGCCAGAAGGCGGCCGGCGGGGAGTCCGAGGGGACTGTCGACTTCCTGCTCGGCATCATCCCGACCACGCTCTTCTCCGCGCTCACCCAGGGTGACGTGCTGCCGGCGCTGCTGGTGGCCCTGCTGGTCGGCTTCGCGGTGCAGAGCCTCGGCCGGCGCGGTGAGCCGGTGATCAACGCGATCGGCGCGCTGCAGCGGGTCGTCTTCAAGGTGCTCGCGATGATCATGTGGCTGGCCCCGATCGGCGCGTTCGGCGCGATCGCCGCGGTGGTCGGCGCGACCGGCGTGGACGCGCTGACCAGCCTGGCCCAGATCATGCTCGGCTTCTACGCCACCTGCCTGATCTTCGTGCTGGTGGTGCTCGGCTCGCTGCTCTGGCTGGTGTCCCGGATCTCGATCTTCTCGCTGCTGCGCTACCTGGGTCGGGAGTTCCTGCTGATCCTGTCGACCTCCTCGTCGGAGTCGGCGCTGCCCCGGCTGATCGCCAAGATGGAGCACGTCGGGGTGGGTCGGCCGGTCGTCGGCATCACCGTGCCGACCGGTTACTCCTTCAACCTCGACGGCACCGCCATCTACCTGACCATGGCCTCGCTCTTCATCGCCGACGCGCTGGGCAAGCCGCTGGCGGTCGGCGAGCAGATCGGCCTGCTCGCCTTCATGATCATCGCCTCGAAGGGCGCGGCCGGGGTGACCGGCGCGGGCCTGGCCACGCTCGCCGGTGGGCTCCAGTCGCACCGGCCGGACCTGGTCGACGGGGTGGGCCTGATCGTCGGCATCGACCGGTTCATGTCGGAGGCCCGGGCGCTGACCAACTTCGCCGGCAACGCCGTGGCGACCGTGCTGGTCGGCACCTGGACCGGGGACTTCGACCGGGAGCAGGCCCGGGCGGTGCTGGCCGGCGAGCGTCCCTTCGACGAGACCACCATGCAGGACGACGACCGGGCCGACGTGCCGGCCGACGGCACCGAGGCGGACACCCGGGTGGCACAGCCGGCGGCGCGCTGACCGCCCGGGCGCGGACCGTGGATCCCGGGCCGGATCCACGGTCCGCTGCCTTTCTCCCCAGGTCCCGTACCGGTAACGCTAGGTGTCGACGGGAGGTCGGGCAAGGGCCGTCAGGCGGGTCTGCGTTGTCGAATAGTGGACTTGACCTGCGGGTCAGGGCTGGAAGCCCCGGGGCGTTCCCGGTGACGCAGCGTGCGATCGGTGGTGCGGTGTCGGCCGTTCGTGGGCGGTGTCGCACCGGCCCGGTATCGTCGCGACGACGACAACGACGGTGGGACGGGCGGGTCATGGAGTTCGGTACGCGGGAGGTCGGGCCGGACCGGGTGGTCCTCGCCCCGACCGGCGATCTCGACCTGGCCGTCGCGCCGGCCTTCGACCGCGCGGTGGACGTCCTGCTGGATCGGCCAGGTGTGGTCGAGATCGTGGTCGACCTCACCGGCGTGCCGTTCCTCGACTCCAGCGGGGTGGCCGCCCTGCTCCGGGCCGCCGCCGAGGCGGTCGGTCGCGGCGCCACCCTGCGGGTGACCGATCCGCAGCCGACCGTGCTCCGGGTGCTCCGGATCACCGCCGTCGACGTCCTGCTCGGCGTCGCCGGGGACGGGCCCGCACCGGAGTCCGGCCGGCGGCTGGGCTGAGCCCGGCGCGGGGCCCGGCCCGCCGCGCGACAGCAGGGAAGGAGCCGGTCAGGCCAGGCCGAGCAGCTGGGCCGCGGCCCGCCCGTTGGCGTGGCTGGCGCCGTACGTGGTGACGAAGGCGCGCGCCCCCGCCGGCCGCCACGCGCCGGGCCAGCCCATCTCGACCACGGCCACCGGATGGGTGGCGGCCAGCGCCTCCACCAGCTCCCGGGCCCCGGGCAGCCGGTGCAGGTGGCGGCCGACCAGCACGATCGGCCGGTCACCGGCGCGTCCGCGCAACTGGGCCGGGTCGGTCTCGCCGGCGACCGCGCGGACCTGCTCGGCACCGGCGAGGTGCGGGGCCAGCCCCCACGGCACCCGCCCCTCGGCGATGGTGCTGGTGGCGTGCACCTGCACCACCAGTGGGGTGCCCAGGCCGGCGAGGTCGCCCTCGACGCGTACCGCCCGCAGGGCGGCGGCGTAGCCGAGCCCGTCGACCGCCGGGGCCGCCCCGTCGCCGGGGCCGGTGGTGGCGGCCAGCGCGGCGGCCCGGGCGGCGGCCTGCTCCACCCGCGCCCGCTCCAGCCGGCCGTCGCCGAGCGCGCCGACGATCTCCCCGACCACCCGCTCGACCAGCGCGGCGTCGACCGTGGACCCGATGCAGAGCAGGTCGGCACCGGCGGCCAGGGCGCGGACCGCGGCGGGACCCACCCCGCCGGCGGCGAGCGCGGCGCCCTTCATCTCCAGCGCGTCGGTGATCACCGTGCCGGTGAAGCCGTACTCGCGGCGCAGCAGGTCGACCAGGACCGCCCGGCTGAAGGTGGCGGGGCCGTCGCCGGTCAGCGCCGGCACCCGGATGTGCGCGGTCATGATCGCGCGTACGCCGGCGTCGATCACGGCCGCGAAGGGCGGCAGGTCGCGCTCGCGCAGCACCGCCGGGGAGGCGTCGACGGTGGGCAGCTCGTGGTGGGAGTCGGCGACGGTGGCGCCGTGTCCGGGGAAGTGCTTGGCGCAGGCGGCCACCCCGGTGGACTGGAGGCCGGCCACGGCGGCGGCCGAGTGCACGGCCACCCGGAGCGGGTCCGCGCCGAACGAGCGGGTGCCGATCACCGGGTTCTCGTCGGCGGTGTTCACGTCGACGGTGGGGGCCAGGTCGAGGGTGATGCCGAGGGCGGCCAGCTCCGCGCCGATCGCCGCGTACACCTGCCGGGTGAGGCCCGGGTCGTCGACCGCGCCGAGGGCCGCGTTGCCCGGGTACGGGCTGCCAGTGGCGTGGGCCAGCCGGGTGACGTCGCCACCCTCCTCGTCGATCGCGACGATCACGTCCGGGCGGCCGGCGCGCAGCGCGGCGGTGGTGGCGGCGAGCTGGGCCGGGTCGTGCACGTTGGTGCCGAACAGGGTGTGCCCGGCGAGTCCCTCGGCGAGCAGGTCGACCGCCCAGTCGGGCGGGACCGGCCCCGGGTACGCGGCCAGCAGCGTGCCCAGCGCGAGCCGACGAAGTCCTGGATCGGGTCCCACGAGTCTCCCCTTTCCCTGCCGGGTCGTCCGACGGCCCCCGTTCGGGGCGGCCGATACGCTAACGGACACCCCGTTGCAGGCGTTTTGTGGTTAGCAAACTTTACTGAAAATAGAGGACCTGGCATGAGTGCGACCCGGTTGCCCGGCACCCCCCGCCTGTTACGGGCGCTGAACGACCGCGCGGCACTGGAACTGCTGCTGGAGCGCGGTCCGCTCACCCGGGCCCGGCTCGGCGAGCTGACCGGCCTGTCCAAGGTGACCGCGTCGCAGCTGGTGGAGCGGCTGGAGGAGCGTGGCCTGGTCGCCCGGGTCGGCGAGCAGGCCGGCGGGCGGGGCCCGAACGCCCAGCTCTACGCGGTGCGCCCGGGCAGCGCGTACGTGGTGGGGGTGGACGTCGGCGCGGAGCGGGTGGTGGCGGCCTGCGCGGACATCACCGGCGCGGTGGTCGGCCGGGTCGAGCAGTCCACGAAGGACACCGACGACCCGGTGGGCGTGGTGCACAACGCGGTGGTCCAGGCGGCGAGCCGGGCCGGGGCCGAGCTGTCCAGCGTGCGGCGGGTGGTGCTCGGCACGCCGGGTCTGGTCGACCCGGGCACCGGCGACATCACCTTCGCCTTCAACCTGCCGCGCTGGCACAGCGGCCTGCTCGCCGCGCTCCGCGAGGACCTGCGCGTCCCGGTGGTCTTCGAGAACGACGTCAACCTGGCCGCCGTCGCCGAGGCGCAGTCCGGTGCGGCGCAGGGCACCGCGGACTTCGTGCTGGTCTGGGTGGATGCCGGTGTCGGTCTGGCGATCATGCTGGGTGGCCGGCTGCACCACGGCAGCAGCGGCGCGGCCGGGGAGATCGGCTACCTGCCGGTGCCGGGCGTGCCCATCCCCCGGGACGTGTCGAAGCGGGCCAAGCCGGCGTTCCAGCAGCTGGCCGGGGCGGACGCGGTCCGCGCGGTGGCCGCCGAGCACGGCTTCACCGGTGACGCCGCCGCGGCGGTGCGCGCCGCCATCGCGGCCGGCACGGCCGGTGGCCCGCTGCTGGACGAGTTGGCCCGGCGGCTGGCCCTCGGCGTGGCGAGCACCTGCGTGGTGCTGGACCCGCCGCTGGTGGTGCTGGCCGGCGAGGTGGGCCGGGCCGGTGGGGCGGCGCTGGCCGAGCGGGTGCAGCACGAGGTCGCCGCGATCACCCTGGTCCGGCCCCGGGTGGTGAGCACCGGGCTGACCGAGGAGCCGATCCTGCGGGGCGCGTTGCGGACGGCGCTGGACGCGGTGCGTGACGAGGTGTTCGGCTCGACGGTCGGCTGACCGCCCGCGCGTCGTCCTTCCCGGCACCATGTGAAGGAATTCTTCACCAGGGGAACGATCTCTGCAAGGAGTTGCCGGTGCGGCCCGGGGGCCGCACCGGCCCGACTCAGATCAGGTCACGGCGGCGGAACGCGGTGAACGCCACGGCGACCAGCCCGACCGTCAGGGTGAGCAGCACGACCAGCCCCGCGCCCATGCTCAGTGAGTAGTAACCCTCGCAGAACTCGCCGCTGTTGCCACCGCAGGCGAGCCGGTCCCAGAACCGGACCCCGCCGTTGAGCCACGCCGCCACGTAGCTCGACAGGTACCAGCGGTCCGGCCGGCCCACCGCCAGGATCTCGAACACCAGCCGCGCGCCCAGCTCCCAGACCACCACGTACGCGGTCACCGCGCCCAACGCCGCCGAGGTGTGCCGGCCCAGGGTGGCGATGGCGAAACCGAGCGCCGCGAGCAGCAGCACCAGCAGCAGCCCGCGCCCCCACCGGCCGCCGAGGTCCGACCAGAAGCTCCCGTCCAGCGCCCCGGGGTGACCGCCCCACTGGGCGATCAGCCAGAACGTGCCCAGGAAGACCACCGTGGTCAGCGCGGCGAAGACCAGCAGCGCACCGAGCAGCGTGCCGAGCTTCGCGGCCAGCACCACCCCCCGACGGGGTCGCCAGAGCAGCAGGTTGACCACCCCGCCCGAGTTCAGGTCGGCGCCGATGTAGGAGGCGGCGACCAGGAACCCGAACATCGCCAGGAAGGCGACCAGCACGTAGAGCAGCGTCGGGGCCTCGTGGGCGAAGACGAACACCCCGGAGAGGTAGTCCGCCGTGGAGGGCAGCTCCTCGGCCAGCGCCGGGTCGATCTCGGCGCAGTCGCGGGGCAGGTAGTCGTTCTCGTCGGGCGGCAGCGTGCCCTGCTTGATCTGCAGGCACCGGGTGTGCGCCGTCTCCATGCCGCGCACCGCCTCGGCCGCCTGCCCCTGGGCCCGGCTCAGTTCGAGCGGCGAGGGCCGGTGCGAGCCGGCCAGCGTGGTCGCCACGGTGACCGCGAAGGCGACCACCAGCAGCGCCAGCATCAACTGCACGAAACGGCGGGCGGCCAACCGCTCCAGTTCGGCCCGGACCAGCCTCACGCCTGCACCTCCTGGGTTCCCCGTACATCGAGGTCGATCACCTGGTCATCCGGCGGCGCGCCGTCCACCTGGCGGGGCAGCGCCGGGTGCCCGGCGTCGCCGGTCAGCTCCAGGAAGACCGACTCCAGGTCCGGCCGCAGCGGCACCAGCTCGCGCACCCACAGCCCTGCCTCGCCCAGCGTGCGGCTGATCACCTCGGCATCGTCGACCCCGGTGACCAGCAGGTGGTCGGGGTGCGCGGCGACCGACACGCCGATCCGGCCGAGCAGCTCCGTGGCCCGCTCCGGCTCGGCCACCCGGACCCGCCACTCGTGCTGGTCGAAGCCGGCCAGCACCTCGTCGACCCGGCCGTGCGCCACCCGCCGGCCGTGGCTGACGATCGTGACGTGGTCACAGATCAGCTGGATCTCGCCGAGGATGTGACTGGAGAGCAGCACGGTCACCCCGGCGTCGGCCAGCGAGCGCATCAGGTCCCGCATCTCCCGGATGCCGGCCGGGTCGAGGCCGTTCGCTGGCTCGTCCAGGATCAGCAGCTCCGGGTCCTTGAGCAGCGCCGAGGCGACCGCCAGCCGCTGCTTCATGCCCAGCGAGTAGCCCTTGACCCGGTCGTCGCCCCGGTCCCGCAGGCCCACCTGCTCCAGCACCTCGTCGACCCGGCCGGTCGGCACGCCGCCGGCCAGGGCCAGCAGCCGCAGCGTCTTGCGGGCGGTGAAGTTGCCGAAGAACTGTGGGCTCTCCACGATCGCCCCGACCCGCCCCGACACGTCGGCCAGCCGCTCCGGCGAGGGGGCGCCGAGCACGCTCATCGTGCCGGCGTCGGCGCGGACCAGGCCGAGCAGGGCACGCAGGGTGGTGGTCTTGCCCGAGCCGTTCGGGCCGAGGAAGCCGTGAATCTGCCCCGCCTCGACCAGCAGGTCGAAGCCGTCGACGGCGACCCGGCGGCCCTGCCGCACGGTGTGGAAGGTCTTGCGGAGACCCGAGATCTCGATGACCGCGCTCATCCGCGTACGTCCCGGTTGCGGTCGGGCATACGGGTTCCTCCTGTGGTGACCAACGACACGGGGCCCCACCCTATGGTGGCGACGCCGCCCGTGGGGGGCAGCGCGCGCGGTGCGTGGTTGGATGGTCCGGTGACTGACGATCTGGTGATCAGCCTCGACGGGGTGGGCGTCACGCGCTCGGGCACCGCGCTGGTGCGCGACGTCGACTGGCGGGTCGAGCTGGACGAACGCTGGGTGGTGCTGGGCCCGAACGGAGCCGGCAAGACCACCCTGCTCAACCTGGCCGCCGGCCGGCTGCACCCGAGCAGCGGGGTCGCCCACGTCCTCGGCGAGCGGATCGGTCGCACCGACGTCAACGAGCTGCGGACCCGCATCGGCCTCTCCACCGCTACCCTCGCCGAGCGGATCCCGGCCGACGAGCGGGTGACCGACGTGGTGGTCACCGCCGCCTGGTCGGTGGT
This sequence comes from Micromonospora auratinigra, assembly GCF_900089595.1. Classification (GTDB taxonomy): domain Bacteria; phylum Actinomycetota; class Actinomycetes; order Mycobacteriales; family Micromonosporaceae; genus Micromonospora; species Micromonospora auratinigra. The sequence goes on from NZ_LT594323.1 coordinate 6,308,392, forward strand.
GGGCCGCTGGCGGGAGAGCTACGACCGCACCGACGAGGCCCGGGCCCGCGCGCTGCTCGGCCAGCTCGGCATCGAACACCTCGCCGAGCGGGCGTACGGCACCCTCTCCGAGGGTGAGCGCAAGCGGGTGCAGATCGCCCGCGCCCTGATGACCGACCCCGAGCTGCTGCTCCTCGACGAGCCCGCCGCCGGGCTCGACCTGGGTGGGCGCGAGGACCTGGTGGCCCGGCTCGCCGAGCTGGCGTACGACCCGGACGCGCCGGCGCTGGTGCTGGTCACCCACCACGTCGAGGAGATCCCGCCCGGCTTCACCCACGCGCTGCTGCTGCGTGACGGGGGCGTGGTGGCGCAGGGGCTGCTCGGCGACACGCTCACCCCCGACAACCTGTCCAAGACCTTCGGCCTGCCGCTGGTCGTCGAGCGGTCCGGCGACCGCTGGACCGCCCGCGCCGCCTGAGCGGGCGGAGGAACACCGTGCGGCAGACCCGGGTGGCCGTGGTGGGCAGCGCCAACATGGACCTGGTCGGCACCGGCGCGGCGCTGCCCCGGCCGGGGGAGACCCTGCTCGGCAGCGACTTCGTGATGCTGCCCGGAGGCAAGGGCGCCAACCAGGCCATCGCCGCCGTCCGTGCCGGGGCGTCCTGTGCCTTCCTCGGCGCGATCGGCTCGGACGCCTTCGGGGTCACCCTCCGGGCCCGGATCACCGCCGCCGGGGTGGACACCGGCCATCTCCGGGTGGTCTACGGCGACTCCGGCGTCGCGCTGGTGATGGTGGGCGCGGGCGGGGAGAACGCCATCCTGGTCACCCCCGGCGCGAACGGCGCGTTCCTCGGGCTGACCGAGGACGAGCTGGCGGCCGTACGCGAGGCGGACGTGCTGGTCGCGCAGCTGGAGGTGCCGGTCGAGACGGTGACCGAGGCGGCGGTCGCGGCCCGGGCCGCCGGCACCCGGGTGGTGCTCAACGCCGCGCCGGCCCGGCCGGTGCCGGCGGAGCTGCTGGCCGCGGTGGACCTGCTGGTGGTCAACGAGACCGAGGCGCAGGCGCTCACCGGCCGGGGGCGGGACGAGCCGGAAGCGCTGCTGGAACTGGTGCCCCGGGCGGTGCTCACCCTCGGCGGCGACGGCGCCTGGTTCGTCGACCGGGACGCGCCGGCGGTGCACGTGCCGCCGGTACGGGTCGACGTGGTCGACTCGACCGCCGCCGGGGACGCCTTCACGGCCGCCCTCGCGGTGGCCTGGGGCGAGGGCCGGGACCTGGTCGACGCGGTGCACTGGGCGGCGGCGGCCGGGGCGGCCTGCGTACGCCGGCTCGGCGCGTCGGTGGCGCTGCCCCGCCGCGCCGAGATCGACGAGTTGTACGCCCCGCGCGCCTGAGCCACCGGGCCGGTCCCGGCCCGCCGGTAGCCGGCGCCGTCCCGCCGGTCAGCGGCCGCCGGCCGGCGACTGCGTCGCGGCTCAGTCGACCGGCTCGTCGGTGAGCCGCTCGCCGCGCCGGCGCAGCATGCCGAGGCCGGGGATGCCGGCGACGGCCAGTTTCAGGTCCCGGGTGACGGTGAGCAGGTCGTGCAGGTCCGGACCGACCCGGTCCAGGGTGGCCAGGATCGGCAGCACGTCCGAGGTCATGTGCTCCTTGAGCTTCGGCAGCTCGTCGACCAGCCGGATCGCCGCGGTCACCTCCTCCGGGCTGAGCTGCTCGACGAAGCGGGCCGCCATCGGCGCGGCCCGGCGCAGCGTCGGCTCGTACGCCGCCAGCAGCTCGGTCGCGGTGCCGGCAGCCTGCTCGGCCGCGAGCACCGTGCCGGCGGCCCGGCCGGCCACCGCGTCCGCCTCGCCGACCACCGCGCCCGCCGCCCGGGCCACCCGGTCCGCCTCGCCGACCACCACCGCGGCGGCGGCCGAGACCTGCTCGGCCTCGCCGACCACGGTGGCGGCGGCCGCGGCGACCTCGGTGGCGGTCTCGATCGCCCCGGTCGCCGCCGCGCTGATCACCGCCACCTCGCGGACCGCCGTCTCGGCGTCGGTCAGCACCCGGTCGGTGCGGTCGAGGGTCTCCTCGATCCGGTCGACCACCCCGTTGATCCGGCGCAGCAACGTCTCGACCTCGTCGAGCACCGCGAACGCCCGGGCGGGCACGGCCGCGAACGCGGCGGCCGAGCCGAATGCCTGGTCGAGGGCGGAACGGGTGAGGCCGACGACCGCGCCGGGCCGGGGAAGGGGAATCGCCATGTCACCCAGTGTGCGTCGGCGGGGCAAGTACCGCCCGCCGGCGATGGTGGCCCCGGTCACGTCCGACGACTGCCGGCCGGGCCGCCGGGCGCGTAGGGTGCCGGCATGTCGGCCCCCACCCCCGGCCGCCGTTCGCGGTCGCTGCTCGCCGTCGTCGCCCTGCTCGTCGCGGGCTGCGGTGTCCTGCTGCTGGTACGCGCCGACGCCGGCCTGGCCGTCCACCGGGCGACCGTCGCGGGGGTGCCGCTCACCGAGGTCCGGGCGGCGCACCAGGAGAACGGGACGCGCCGCCCCGCGGTGCTGATCGCGCACGGGTTCGCCGGCTCGGCCCGGCTGATGCGCCCGCTGGCAGACTCGGTGGCCCGGCACGGCGCGGTCGCGGTGCTGCTCGACTTCGCCGGGCACGGCGCGAACCCGGCCCGGCTGCCCGGGGCGGGCCGCGACGACGGCCGGGCCCGGGACGCGCTGCGGCACGACCTCGACGTCGCGCTCGGCTGGCTGCGTACCCGGCCCGACGTGGACCCGGCCCGGATCGTGCTGGTCGGCCACTCGATGGGCGCCGGCGCGGTCACCCGGTACGCCGTCGACCACCCCGAGCTCGCCGGCACCGTGGCGATCTCCCTGCCCGACGCGGGCGACCTGCCGTACGGGCGGCCGAGGTCGTTGACGCTGGTGGTGGGTGGGCTGGAGTTCGCCGACTTCCACCGGGCCGCCGAGGAGGCGCTGCGCCGCGCGCCGGACGGGTCGCGGGGGGAGGTGGTGGTGCCGGGAACGGAGCACATCTCGGTGCTCTTCGCCCCGCTCACCCACCGTACGGTGCTCGCCGCGATCCCGGGTCCGTCGTCCGGCCCGCCCCCGGATCCGTTCTCCCGGCTGGCCGGGGCCGGCCTGCTGCTGCTCGGCGCCGGGCTGGGCTTCGCCCCGCTCGCGACCGCCCTGCTCCGCCCCCGGCGCGGCGGCACCGTCCCGGCCGCGGACCCGCCGGGTGGCACCGTCCCGGCCGCGGACCCGCCGGGTCGCGCCGGGCCGGCCGTGGACCCGCCGGGTGCCACCGCTCCGGCTGCGGACCCGGCCGTCGAGGCGACCACCGCGTCGGGCTCCGGTGGCGGGGGAGCGTCCGCGCTGCGCTGGCTGGCCGTGACCGGGCCGGCGACGGTCCTCGGCGTGGTGGCCGCCGCGCTGTTGCCGACGGCCCGGCTGCCGCTCGCGGTCGGCGGGTACGTCGCCGTCTTCCTGCTGGCCGGCGGGGCGCTGCTGGTGGCCGCGCGGCGGTGGGCCCGCCCGCGCCGCCCGGTGCCGGCCGGTGCCGGGGCCGCCGTGGTCGCGCCGGTGCTGGTCGGGTACGCGGTGCTCGCCGTCGCGGTGCCGCTGCACCTGGGGTTCACCTCGGCAGCGCCGGTCGGGGCCCGCTGGTGGCTGGTGCCGCTGGTGATCCTCTGCTGCCTGGCCTTCCTGCTCGGAGCGGAGCTGGTCGCCGACGGCCACGGCCGGCGGTACGCGGCGGCCGGCGGGCTCGCCGTGCTGGTCCTGACCGGCGCCGCGGTGCTCGGCCTGGCCCCCGGTTTCGTGCTGCTGGTGGTGCCGCTCTTCGCGGCGCTGGTGGCCTGGCAGGCGGCCTGGGCGGCGGTGCTGCGCCGGCGCGGCGCGCCCTGGTGGCTGGCCCCGCTGGTCGGTGCGGTGCTGCTGGGCTGGCCGCTCGCGACCACGCTGCCGCTGGGCTGAGCCGGGGCGGGCGGCCGGCGCGCCCACCCCGGCCCCGGGCTCAGCGCACGCCCTCGAAGCTGACCTGCGGGTCGTTCTGTGCCGGCGCGCCCCACACCGCGTCGTCGTACGAGGTGTCCCCGGCCAGGTAGCGCAGGAACCACTCGGTGAGCAGCCGCCGGGTCAGCTGGAGCTGGGTGGTCCGGCTGATCGAGCCGCTGTCGCAGAAGAGCGTGCCGCTGTCCATGAACCCGCAGTGCGACCCACCCTTGACGATCCGGAGCTGCTTGGCCGGCGGCTTCGCCACGTAGATCGGGCGCTGGTGGTCGGCGACCGGCGCGATGGTGTCCCGGTCACCGGCGATCAGCCGGACCGGGACGGTGACGGTCGCGGCGGCCGCCTTGGCCGACGGGTTGGTCTCGGCGGCGGCCAGGTTCGCCACCGTGACCACCTTCGGGTTCCGGGCCGCCGCGAGGATGCTCGCGCCTGCGCCCATGGAGTGCCCGGACAGCCCCAGCCGGTCGACGCTGACGTGCCCGGCGAACCGGGAACCGGTCGTGGTGTCCTGGGCGACCGCCCAGGTCAGCGCCGCGTTCAGGTCGTCGGCGAAGGCGCTGTGGTCGGGCGAGAAGCCGCCCTGCGAGGTGGGGGCGATGACGATGAAGCCCCAGGTCGACAGGTGCGACAGGGTGGAGGAGTACTTCGAGACCCCCTGGAGGAAGCCGTGCCCGAAGGCGATCACCGGGAACCGGCCGGCGGCCACCGGCTGGCCACTGCCGGCGGCGGTGGCCGGGTACGTGATCCGGGCCGAGAAGGAGCGGCCGGCCGCGCTGACGGTCGCGTCGACGTAGCCGGCCGGGTACGCGCCGGGCGCGGACGGGTCGGCGGCCGTCACGGCGGCGACCGGTCGGGCGTGCGCGGCGGGCGCCGGCAGCACCAGGGTGAGTGCCGCCGCTACCGCGACGGACAACTTCTTCAACATGACGAGCCTCCCGGGGACGATGGACGTCGATGTCCATAAAGGAGAGCAGGGTCGGCCGTCGCTGCCCACACCCCGTTCCGTCCATAACCGGGGCGTTATGACCGGTGCCGCGCCACCCGCCAGGCCCACCAGATCAGCGGCGCCTGCAACGGGACCCGCCCGTAGGCGACCGCCCGCCGGGCCGGCCGCGCCCGCCGCCAGTCCCACGCCATCTGCACGTTGGCCGGGAGCACCGCGGCGAACAGGGCCGCCGCGGCCAGGCCGCCCCGCCGGCGGGTCGCCGGGTGGGCCACGGCTGCGGCCACCGCCAGCTCCGCGACCCCGCTGGCGTACGTCCAGAAGCGGGCCGGACCGGGCAGCGCGCGCGGCACGATCGGGTCGTAGAAGCCGGGCCGGGTGAAGTGGGTGACGCCGGCGGCGGCGAGCAGCCCGGCCAGCGCGACGGCCTCGGCGCGACGGGTGGTCATCAGCGTTCTCCCTGCTGCTCGACGGCCCGTTGCACGGCCCGGTAGATCTGCCCGAACCGTAGCGCGTCGGGGGTGCGCAGCAGCAGCACCTCCCGCCCGAGGTGCTGCACCCAGAGTTCGTTCACCCGGCTGCCCCGCTCGTAGGAGCGGTCGAGCCAGCCCAGCGGCAGTTCGAGGAACGGGGTGAGCGCCAGCCCGACGACCACGAAAGCGGCCAGGATGGTCAGGGCCAGCTTCCAGTTGCCCCGGTCCTGCGCGGCCCAGGCCAGCGAGAGCACGCAGACCAGGGCGACCAGCGGGGGCAGCGACAGCAGCAGGACGAGCACGCCGCGGCCGACGACCCGCCCCCGTACGGCGAGGGTGGTCGCGCCGCGCGCGTGCCAGACGTACGTGACGTCGGCGAGCCGGACGACGTGCCCGCCGGCGTGGATCGCCTGCGAGGTGACCTGTACCGCGTCGTCCCGGTAATAGATGGTCATCATTCAGCCTAACCGCCCGGTGTCGAGTCCGGCCGGTGCCACGGCGGTCGCGCCGGGGCGGCGGGGGAGGTGGCGGTGGCGGTAGCGTCGCGGGCATGGCGGACCGGGGCGGGGCCGAGACGGCCGGGACCGAGCAGGAGCGCAACGTCGAGGTGGTCCGGCGCTACCTGCGGACCTTCCGCACCAAGGATCTGGCCGAGCTGGCCGAGGTGGTGGCCGAGGACGTGCAGGTCTACGGGTCGGGCACGGCCGTGCGCGGCCGGCGCTACCCGGAGGCGGCCGTCTCGTCGCCCGGGCTCACCGTGCTCGACCAGGAGATCCTGGAGATCTTCGCGGCCGGGGACCGGGTGGTGGTCTCGATGGCGCAGACCTACCGGCGGGACTCGACCGGGGTCACCACGGTGCAGAGCGCCTGCAAGATGTACCGGCTGGCCGACGGCCGGATCGTCCAGTTCTGGGGCGAGCAGGACACCTACGGCCTGCTGCGGGGGCTGGGCCTGCTGGCGGACGGGCCGATCACCTTCGACTGAGGGTGCGGGCGGCGCTCCATCGCCCGCTGCACCGCGCGGTAGATCTGGCCGAAGCGCAGCGCGTCGCCGGTGTGCAGCAGGCGGACCGGCTGGCCGCGCCAGCGCGCCCACATCTCCCAGTCCCGGCTGCCCCGCGCGTAGGACCGGTCGAGGTGTTCGAAGAGCACGTCGGCCAGCGGCCCGACGCCCAGCCCGACCAGCGCGGACGCGCCGACGATGGCGATCGTGACGGTGGCCGAGCGGTGCAGCCAGAGCGCCAGCGCGACGCCCAGCGCGGCGGCCACCAGCGGGCCGGCCAGCGCCGCCCCGATCGCGCCCCGCCCGGCGAGCACCCGCCAGGAGCGGCTGCCCCGCCGGTGCCACACCATGGTCAGCTCGGCGAGCGGATACGCGCGCCCGTCCACCCGTACGGCGGTGGAGGTGACCTGCACCGTCCGGTCGTCGTAATACGTGATCATGGCCTCACCCCGGGTGCCGGCGTCGGACACCACACTAATTGCCCCAACGAGTCTGGCCGTAAGGTTGGCACGCGACTTCGACGAGGAAGTGAGGGCAGCGTGGGCGAGTTCGTCAGGCTGGAAGTGAAGGACGGCATCGGCACCATCCGGCTGGAGCGGCCGCCGATGAACGCGCTCAACACCCAGGTGCAGGAGGAGTTGCGCGCCGCCGCGGCGGCGGCCACCGCCGACGCCGAGGTCCGCGCGGTCATCGTGTACGGCGGGGAGAAGGTCTTCGCGGCCGGGGCGGACATCAAGGAGATGGCCGACATGTCCTACGTGGACATGGCCGAGCGGGCCGCCGACCTGTCCAGCGCCCTCGGCGCGATCGCCCGGATCCCGAAGCCGGTCGTCGCCGCGATCACCGGGTACGCCCTCGGCGGCGGCTGCGAGCTGGCGCTGGCCTGCGACTGGCGGATCGTGGCCGAGGACGCCAAGCTCGGCCAGCCGGAGATCAAGCTGGGCATCATCCCGGGCGCCGGCGGCACCCAGCGGCTGGCCCGCCTGGTCGGCCCGGCCCGCGCCAAGGACCTGATCATGACGGGCCGGATGGTCGACGCCGCCGAGGCGCTGCGGATCGGGCTGGCCGACCGGGTGGTCCCGGCCGCCGAGGTCCACGCCGCCGCCGTCGCGTACGTGCAGCCGTTCCTGACCGGTCCGGTGCAGGCGCTGCGGGCGGCCAAGCAGGCCGTCGACGCCGGCCTGGACATGGACCTGAACTCCGGCCTGGCCTGGGAGAGTCAGCTCTTCGCGGCGCTCTTCGCCACCGACGACCGGCGCGAGGGCATGGCCGCCTTCGTGGAGAAGCGCAGGCCGGGCTTCACCGGTCGCTGAGCCGCGTGCTCCGGGTCGGTGGCGGGCCCCGCCGCCGACCCGAGAGCGGTTCACATTTCTCCTACCGGCCAGTAGCGTGTGACTCCGGTCATGTGACGAAGGGGAGCGGCGATGACGGAACGGGTCGAGGGGCACGGCGGGGAACTGGCGCTGGCGGCGCTGCGCGCGCACGGCGTACGGGAGATGTTCACCCTCTCCGGCGGGCACGTCTTCCCGCTCTACGACGCCGCGCACAAGGCCGGCTTCCCGCTCTACGACGTCCGGCACGAGCAGTCGGCCGTCTTCGCCGCCGAGGCGGTGGCCAAGCTCCAGCGTCGTCCCGGCCTGGCCGTGCTCACCGCCGGCCCCGGCGTCACCAACGGCATCTCCGGCCTGACCAGTGCATACTTCAACGCCTCGCCGGTGCTCGTGCTGGGCGGGCGGGCACCGCAGTTCCGCTGGGGCTCCGGCAGCCTCCAGGAGATGGACCACCTGCCGCTGGTCGCCCCGGTCACCAAGCACGCCGAGACGGTGTTCAGCGCCGACGACATCCCGCGGGCCGTCGCCGCGGCGCTGACCACCGCGCTCACCCCGCACCGCGGCCCGGTCTTCCTCGACTTCCCGCTCGAGGCGGTCTTCTCCGTCGGCGACGCCGAGCTGCCCGCCGCCGCCGCGCCCGCGCCGATCGAGCCGGACCCGGACGAGGTCACCCGGGCCGCCGCCCTGATCGCCGCCGCGAGCCGCCCGGTCATCATCGCCGGCTCCGACGTGTACGCGGGCGACGCCGTCGACGCCCTGCGCGCCGCCGCCGAGTCGTTGCAGGTGCCCGTCTTCACCAACGGCATGGGTCGGGGCGCGCTGCCGCCGCAGCACCCGCTCGCCTTCGCCAAGGCCCGCCGGGTCGCGCTGAAGGGCGCCGACGTGGTCGTCGTGATCGGCACCCCGCTGGACTTCCGGCTCGCCTTCGGTGACTTCGGCGACGCCAAGGTGGTGCACGTCGTCGACGCGCCCAGCCAGCGCGCCGGGCACGTGCAGCCGGCCGCCGCGCCCGCCGGTGACCTGCGGCTGATCCTCACCGCCTTCGCCGACCACCCGGGCGACCGGGCCGGGCACGCCGACTGGATCGTCGAGCTGCGTACCGCCGAGGACGCCGCGAAGGCCCGCGACGCCGAGGAGATGGCCGCCGAGACCGACCCGATCCGCCCGGCCCGGGTCTACGGCGAGCTGCGCAGGGTGCTCGCCCCCGACGCGATCACCATCGGCGACGGCGGCGACTTCGTCTCGTACGCCGGCAAGTACCTGGAGCCCGCCCAGCCCGGCACCTGGCTCGACCCCGGCCCGTACGGCTGCCTCGGCACCGGCATGGGCTACGCGATGGGGGCCCGGGTCAGCCACCCCGACCGGCAGATCTGCGTGCTGATGGGTGACGGCGCGGCCGGCTTCTCGCTGATGGACGTCGAGTCGCTGGCCCGGCAGGGGCTGCCGGTGGTGATCGTGGTCGGCAACAACGGCATCTGGGGCCTGGAGAAGCACCCGATGCGGGCCATGTACGGCTACGACGTGGCCGCCGACCTCCAGCCCGGCCTGCGCTACGACTCGGTGGTCGAGGCGCTCGGCGGCGCCGGCGAGACGGTGGCGAAGGCCGCCGACCTCGGGCCGGCCCTGACCCGCGCCTTCGACGCCGGGGTGCCGTACCTGGTCAACGTGCTGACCGACCCGACCGACGCGTACCCCCGCTCGTCGAACCTGGCCTGACCGACGCCGACCGCGACCGCCGTCGCCGGGGTGACCGGCGACGGCGGTCGCGTGCTTCTGCCGGCAGAGAAAAATCAGCGGTTCGTCAGCGGGTGTCGACGTAACGTCAGCGCCGTCGCTCATGGTGGGGTGACCAGCGATGACGACGGGAGTACCGATGACATACGCGATCCGCGCGGAGGGCCTGGTCCGCCGCTTCGGCGCGACCACCGCCCTGGCCGGGGTGGACCTGGCCGTCCCCACCGGGACGGTGTTCGGGCTGCTCGGGCCGAACGGGGCGGGCAAGACCACGGCGGTGCGGGTGCTGGCCACCCTGCTCGCCGCCGACGAGGGGCACGCCACCGTCGGCGGGTACGACGTCCGCCGCGACGCGCACCGGGTGCGCCAGCTGATCGGCCTCACCGGCCAGTACGCCTCGGTCGACGAGAACCTGACCGGCACCGAGAACCTGCTGCTCATCGGCCGGCTGCTCGGGTTCTCCCGGGGCGACGCCCGGGCCCGGGCCCGGCAGCTGCTCGCCGACTTCCAGCTCACCGACGCGGGCGAGCGGGCGGCCAAGACCTACTCCGGCGGCATGCGCCGCCGCCTCGACCTGGCCGCCAGCCTGGTCGGCCGGCCACAGGTGCTCTTCCTGGACGAGCCGACCACCGGGCTGGACCCGCGCAGCCGCAACGAGCTGTGGGACATCGTGCGCACCCTGGTCACCGACGGGGTGACCGTGCTGCTCACCACCCAGTACCTGGAGGAGGCCGACCAGTTGGCCGGCGAGATCGCCGTGGTCGACCACGGCCGGGTGATCGCCCAGGGCACCCCGGAGGAGCTGAAGGCCCGCACCGGCGGCCAGGTGCTCACCGTCCGGCCGGCCGACGCCGCCGACCTGCCCACCGTGCTGGCGGTCACCGCCGAGGTGACGGGAGCCACGCCGGAGGTCGCCCAGAGCACCGTCTCGGTGCCGGTGAACGACCCGGACGTGCTGCCCGCGGTGGTCCGCCGGCTCGACGCCGCCGAAATCGCCGTGGCCGAGCTGGCCCTGCGCGGCGCCAGCCTGGACGAGGTCTTCCTGCACCTGACCGGTCACCGGACCGACACCGACACCCCCGCCGACCTGGAAGGGGTCCCGGCATGACCGCCACCACGCTCACCGCACCGCTCGCCCCGGCCCGCCGGCCGGGCCTGGCCGCCGGGGTGCGGCACACGTTCACCCTGGCCTGGCGCAGCCTGGTGCAGATCAAGCACAACCCGATGGAACTGATCGACCTGAGCATCCAGCCGGTGATGTTCGTGCTGCTCTTCACGTACGTCTTCGGCACCGCGATCGCCGGCTCGCCCAGCGACTACCTGAAGTTCGCGCTGCCCGGGATCATCGTGCAGAACGCCTTCTTCGCCACCATGACCACCGGCTTCGGGCTCAACAACGACCTCACCAAGGGCGTCTTCGACCGGCTCCGGTCGCTGCCGGTGGCCCGCTGGGCGCCGCTGGCCGGCCGGATCGTCGCCGACACCGTCAAGCAGGCCTGGTCGGTGGCGCTGCTGATCGGCGTCGGCATGATCCTCGGCTTCCGGGTCGGCAACGGGGTGCTCGGCCTGCTGGCCGCGTTCGCCCTGCTGCTGGTCTTCTCGCTGGCCGCCTCGTGGATCTCGGTGCTGGTCGGGGTGCTGGTCGACGAGCCGGACAAGGTGCAGATCTTCGGCTTCATGGTGATCTTCCCGCTCACCTTCACCAGCAACGCCTTCGTCCCCACCGAGAAGATGCCGTCCTGGTTGCAGCACTGGGTCGAGGTCAACCCGGCCACCATCCTGGCCGACGCGCTGCGCGGCCTGCTGGTCGCCGGCCCGGTCGCCGGCCCGGTCGCGAAGTCGCTGATCTGGGCGGTCGTCCTGCTCGCCGTCTTCGCGCCGCTCGCGGTGCGGGCGCTCAGGCGTCGAGTGTGACCCGGACCGCCTCGGCGGCCGTCTCCAGCCGGTGACCCAACCCGCCCGCGTACGCCTGGGCGAAGCCCGCCTCGCCGAGCGCGGCGCGGGCGGCGGCGACCACCCGGGGGCGGTCCAGGATCGCGTGGTCCGGGCCGCCCCGCACCCCGCTCGCCGCGCCCAGCAGCCGGGCGGCGTCGGCCGGCCGGCCCAGCCGCAGCGCCAGGTCGGCGTAGCCCACCAGCACCGCGCCGACCACCGGCGCGTCCTGTGACCCCAGCGCCAGCTCCAGGGCCCGGTCGTGGTGGGCCCGGGCGGCGTCCAGGTGCCCGTCCGCGGCGTCCAGCAGGGCCAGGTTGCTGGCGTGCAGCGCCCGCCACTGCGGGGCGACGGTCCGTTCGCCGATCAGGGCGAGGGACTGCACCAGGCGGGCCCGCGCCCCGACCCGGTCGCCCTGGGCGCGCAGGATCTCGGCGCGGCCGTGCGCCACCGCCGCCCGGGTCTCGTCGGAGCCGCTCAGCTCCGCCTCGCGCTCCGCCCGGGCCAGCGCCGACAGCGCCCGGTCGTGGTCGCCCCGCCGCCACAGGTTGTACGCCAGCCGCAGCCGCATCTCGGGCACGTCGTCGAGGACGCCGAGCGCCTCGAACCAGCCGAGCGCCTCCTCGTGGAACGGGGTGGCCCGGGCCGCCTCGCCTCGCCGGTCCAGCAGGTCGGCCAGCGAGGTGAGGGCGAACGACATCCCCCAGCGGTCCCCGACCGCGCGGTAGTGCGCCAGCGCCGCCCGCAGGTCCGCCTCGGCCGACTCGTCGGAGTGCCCCGCGTTCAGCGAGGCGTGCGCCTGGAACAGCCGGGCGGTGCCGGCCACCCACGGGTCCGGGTCGGCGAAGAGCGTGCCGATCTCCGCCGGGGCCTGCGGCGGCAGCCCGGCCCGGAACGACGCCACCACCAGCCCGACCAGCCGCAGCACCGGATGGGCCGACTCGTTGCCGATCGCCAGCGCCGCCGCCCGCTCCAGCCAGGCCATCCCGGTGGGCAGGTCGTTGCGGGTGGAGACCAGGTTCAGCGCCGCCATGGTGTACGCCACCGCGAGCCGGTCCGGCGCGGACCGCTGCGCCAGGTCGGGCAGGGCGAAGACCTGGGCGGCCAGCTCGCCGCCCTCCACCCGCCGGCCGCTCAGCCACCAGTACCAGCCCAGCGCGGCGGCGTACCGGACGGCGGTCGGGGCGTCCCCCTCGGCGACGGCGTACCGCAGCCCGGCGTGCAGGTTGTCGTGGTCCACCGCGAGCCGGCGCAGCCAGCGCAGCTGCTCGCCGGTCCGCAGCCACGGCTCGGCCTCCTCGGCGAGGGCCAGGTACTCGGCGGCGTGCGCCCGCCGGACCCGGTCCGCCTCGCCCGCCTCGGCGAGCCGGTGCAGCCCGTACGCGCGGACCGTCTCCAGCATCCGGTACCGCGGCTCGTCGGCCCCGACGGCCACCACCAGTGACTTCTCCACCAGCGCGGCGAGCCGGTCCAGCACGTCCGGGCCGGCTGCCGGCCCCGGCGCACCGGCGCACACCCGTTCGGCCGCGGCGAGGTCGGCCCCACCGGCGAAGACGGCCAGCCGCCGCCAGAGCGCCCGCTCGTCCTCCGCCAGCAGGTCCCAGCTCCAGTCGACCACCGCCCGCAGGGTCTGGTGCCGGGGCAGCGCGGTCCGGCTGCCGCCGGTCAGCAGCCGGAACCGGTCGTGCAGCCGCTCGTCCACCTGTGCCGCGGTGAGCGCGCGCAGCCGGGCGGCGGCCAGCTCGATGGCCAGCGGCATGCCGTCCAGGGCCCGGCAGATCCGCACCACCGGGCCGACGGTGGCGGCGTCCACCGCGAAGTCCGCGCGGACCGCACCGGCCCGGTCGGCGAAGAGCCGCACCGCCGGGTACGCCGACGCGGTCCCCGGATCCGCCCCGGCGGGCGGCAGGGCGAGCGAGTCCACCGGCCGCAGCGCCTCGCCGGTGACGCCCAGCGGTTCCCGGCTGGTGGCCAGCACCCGCAGCCCGGGACCGGCGGTGAGCAGCCGTTCGGCCAGGCCGGCCGCCGCGTCGAGCAGGTGTTCGCAGTTGTCGAGCAGCAGCAGGGCGGTACGCCCGGCGAGCGCCTCGACCAGCCGGTCGACCGGTTCCGCGGGCTCCGGGCCGCCCCGCCCGATCCGCGCCAGGAGTGCCTGCTCGCCCCGGCCGAGGGCGGCCAGCACCGCCTGCGGCACCTCGGTCGGGTCGGTCACCGGGGCCAGTTCCACCAGCCAGACACCGTCCGGGAAGCGGCCGGTCACCGTTCGCCCCGACTCCACGGCCAGCCGGGTCTTGCCCGCTCCGCCGGGACCGGTCAGCGTGACCAGGCGGTGCCGGCCGAGCAGCGCGGCGACCTGCGCCACCGCCTCCTCCCGGCCGACGAAGCTGGTCAGCGCGGCGGGCAGGTTGCCACCGCGCGCCCGGTCCGGCGGGTCGGCGTACGCCCCGTCCGGCGGCCCGGCGCGCAGGATCTCCAGGTGCAGGGCGGTCAGCTCCGGCCCCGGATCGACGCCGAGGGCGTCGGCCAGCGCCGTCCGCAGCCGCTCGTACTCGGCCAGCGCCTCGGCGCCACGGCCGGCCCGGTGCAGCGCCCGGATCAGCAGCTCCGCCGGCCGTTCCCGCAGCGGATGGGCGGCGACCAGCTCGCGCAGCTCGGGCAGGAGGGCGGCCGGGGCCGGCCCGGCCAGCCGCGCCTCGATCAGGTCCTCGGTGGCGGCCAGCCGCAGCTCGGTGAGGCGGGCCACCGGCGCGCGGGCGAAGTCCAGTTCGGCCACGTCGGCCAACGCCGGTCCGCGCCACAGCGCCAGCGCGTCGGCGAGCTGCCGGCACCCGTCGGCGGGGTCGGTGTCGAGGCGGGCCCGGCCGGCGCGTACGGCCGCCTCGAAGCGGTGCAGGTCGACGTCGTCGGGGGCGACGGCGAGCCGGTAGCCGCCCGGCCGGGTCTCGACCGGCAGCCCGGGGACGCCCCGGCGCAGCCGGGAGACGAGGGCCTGGAGGGCGTTGGCGCCACCCGGGGGCGGGTCGCCGGCCCAGATGCCGTCGACGAGCCGTCCGGCGGTGACGGTCCGGCCGGGTTCGAGGGCGAGCAGGATGAGCAGCCGGCGCAGCCGGGCACCGCCGACCTGGACCGGCGTACCGGTGTCGGCGCGCAGCTCCAACGGCCCGAGCAGGCTGATCCGCACGGCGTCGATTCTGCCCGGCCGGGGTGCGGCGGCGGTGCTCAGACCTCCGGCCGGTCCCGGTCGTCCTCGCGGCGGCGCAGCTGCTCCTCGCGCCGGCGCAGGTCGTCCTCCCAGCGGCGGAGCAGCTCCTGGTCGTCGCGTCGGGTCCGCTCGGCCAGGCGGGACAGGAACTCCGGGTCGTCGTCCGGAGCGACCGGCCGGCGTCGCTCGGATTCGGCGAAGCCGTTCCCCACCGGCCAGGCGGTACGCGGTCGCCGGCCGTGCGGCTCGCGGCCGGCGACGAACCAGGCGATCGACCCGACCAGCGGGAAGAACAGGATGATCAGCACCCAGGCGATGCGGGGCAGCGCCCGGATCTCACCCTCCTCGGCGGAGAGGCAGCTGATCAGCGCGCAGACGGCGAGGACGACCTCGGCCAGGAAGAAGAGCCCGTACAGGCGAACCATGCCGGACATCATGGACCATCGGCGTCGGTCAGCGCAGCCCGCGCAGCACGTGCAGCACGCCGAGCAGGGCCAGCCCCGCGGCGGCCAGCGCGGTCAGCGGGAACGACCAGCGGTGCCCGCGCCGGGTTCCGGTGCCGGTGGCCCGCCGCCAGTCGAGCCCGAGGACGGTCAGCCAGCCGGCCACCGCGACGCCGGCCAGCAGCGCGTCGCCCCGGTCACCGGTGAACGCCAACCGCAGCTCCAGCACGGTCACCCCGGTGAGCGCCAGCAGGGTGCGCCGCCAGGCCAGCCGGGTGCGTTCCGGCTGGAGTCCCGGGTCGCGGCTCACCCGATGCCCCGGACCAGCACGGCGAGCACCAGCAGCAGCGCGCCGAGCGCGACGATCAGCGCCAGCACGGCCGGGAACCGGGACGCCGGCAGCTCCTCGTCGAGCCGGATGGCCCGTTCGGTACGTGCCCAGTGGTCCACCGCCCGGACCGCGACGGTGGCGCCCAGCAGCAGCAGCACCACGGCGATCACCTCGCGCAGGTGGGCCAGGGGCAGCCGGGGCAGGAACTGCGCGGCGGCCAGCCCGCCGGCGATCAGCGCCAGGCCGGTACGCAGCCAGGCCAGGAACGTGCGTTCGTTGGCGAGCGAGAAGCGGTAGTCGGGCGTGCTGCCCACGGACCTCAGCTCGTGCGGGTCGAACCACCGCCTGATCGTCTGCCACACGCGGCCGATTATCCGCTTTGCCCGTTGCCTAGCCTGAGGGGATGATCGATCTTGACGCACGCGCCCTGCGCGACGCCTACGACCACCAGGTCCGCCCGGAGCTGCCCGACCCGCTGCCGGCCGGTGTCACCGTGCAGCGGGACGGGCCGTTGCACCTTGTCCTCGGCCTGGACCAGCGCGGCTTCATCACCTATCGCGACCTGGGCGGCCTGGCCGGCGCCGAGCTGGACGCGCTGATCGCCCGGCAGGTCGAGTTCTTCCGGGCCCGGGGCGAGGGGGTCGAGTGGAAGCTGGCCGGTCACGACCAGCCCGCCGACCTCGCCGACCGGCTGCGGGCCGCCGGCTTCGTCCCCGAGGACCTGGAGACCGTCGTGGTCGGCCCGGTCGCGGCGCTCGCCGCCGCCGTCCCGGTGCTGCCCGAGGGGGTACGCCTGCGCGAGGTCACCGCCCGGGAGGACCTGGCGCGGATCGCCGCGATGGAGGAGGCGGTCTGGCACTCCGACCGCAGCCACCTGGTGCACGGTCTGGCCCGGGAGGTCGAGGCCGACCCGCAGTCGATCACGATCGTGGTGGCCGAGGCGGGGGAGACGGTGGTCAGTGCCGGCTGGATCCGCTACCAGCGGGGCACCGGCTTCGCCAGCCTGTGGGGCGGCTCGACGCTGCCCGAGTGGCGCAGGAAGGGCATCTACCGGGCGCTGGTGGCGTACCGGGCGCGGCTGGCCGAGCAGCGGGGCAAGACGCTGGTGCAGGTGGACTGCTCGCCGGACAGCCGGCCGATCCTGGAGCGGCTCGGGCTCGTTGCGGTCACCACCACCACCCCGTACGTCTACACTCCGTGATCATGGAACCGTTGACGGCCGACGAGCTGCACACCCTGAAGACGGGCGCGTTCGGGGCCGTCTTCCTGGTCTCCAACGCCGAGCCCGGGATGCTGGCCATGGTGCGGGAGAGCATCGCCGCCTCGGGGGCGCTGGCCGAGGCGAGCGGGGTGGTGAAGCAGGCGCTCACCACCGGCCCGCTGCCGGAGCTGCCCCGCGATTCGGCCCTGGAGATCGAGGCGGCCGTGCTGCCGGCGCTGGGCCGGGCGGTGGCGATCCTGCGGGCCAAGTCGCCGGCGGACGTCGAGGCGTACCGCCGGGTGGTGCTGGCCGCGGCGGACCGGGTGGCGGCGGCGCACCGGGGGGTCGGCCCGGCCGAGTCGACGGTGCTGGAGCGGATCCGGGGCGCGCTGGCGGAGCCGGCCTGAGTCGAGTGGTCGGCCCCCGGTGAGCTGTGTCACTCTGAGCCCCCGGGGAGGCCAAGCTACTTGCGGGTAACATTGCCCCGTGGGCAAGTGCACAGCCGTGCGCGGTTGACCGAACGTTAAGTCACGCGCGAGGCTGCGCCCGTGACCGGGCGAGTGATCGCTACACCAAACAGGAGGGTCGTCGAAGCGCGATGAACATCGTCGTACTCGTCAAGCAGGTGCCCGATTCGGGCGCGGACCGCAACCTGCGATCTGACGACAACACCGTCGACCGCGGTTCGGCGAACAACGTCATCAACGAGATGGACGAGTACGCCATCGAAGAGGCGTTGAAGATCAAGGAGGCGCACGGCGGCGAGGTGACCATCCTGACCATGGGTCCGGACCGGGCCACCGAGTCGATCCGCAAGGCGCTCTCCATGGGGCCGGACAAGGCCGTGCACGTGGTGGACGACGCCCTGCACGGGTCCTGCGCCGTGGCCACCTCGAAGGTGCTCGCCGCCGCCCTCGGTCAGCTGGGCGCCGACCTGGTGATCTGCGGGGCCGAGTCGACCGACGGTCGGGTCCAGGTCATGCCGCACATGATCGCCGAGCGGCTGGGCGTGGCCGCCCTCACCGGCGCGCGCAAGCTCACCGTCGACGGCGCCACCCTGACCGTCGAGCGGCAGACCGAGGAGGGCTACGAGGTGGTCACCGCCTCGACCCCGGCCGTGGTCTCCGTCTGGGACACCATCAACGAGCCGCGCTACCCGTCCTTCAAGGGCATCATGGCGGCCAAGAAGAAGCCGGTGCAGACGCTCTCCCTGGGTGACCTCGGGGTCGCCCCCGCCGAGGTGGGCCTCGACGGCGCGACCAGCGCCGTGCTGGAGCACACCAAGCGCCCGCCGCGCTCCGGCGGCGAGAAGATCACCGACGAGGGCGAGGGCGGCGTGAAGCTGGTCGAGTTCCTCGCCACCGAGAAGTTCGTGTGAGGGGTCAGGACATGTCTGAGGTTCTCGTCGTCGTCGAAGCCACCCGGGAATTCGGCGTCAAGAAGGTCACCCTGGAGATGCTCACCCTCGCCCGCGAGCTGGGCACCCCGAGCGCGGTCGTGCTCGGTGGCGCCGGCGCCGCCGAGGCGCTGAGCGGCAAGCTCGGCGAGTACGGCGCGGAGAAGATCTACGCCGCCGAGGGCGAGGAGATCGACGGCTACCTGGTGGCCCCCAAGGCCACCGTGGTCGCCGAGCTGGTCCGGCGGGTACAGCCGGCGGCCGTGCTCTTCGCCTCCTCCCAGGAGGGCAAGGAGATCGCCGCCCGGGTCGCCGTCAAGCTCGACAACGGCATCCTGACCGACGTGGTCGGCCTGGCCGCCGACGGCACCGCCACCCAGGTCGCCTTCGCCGGCTCGACCATCGTCAAGTCCAAGGTCACCAAGGGCCTGCCGCTGGTCACCGTCCGGCCGAACTCGCTCAACCCGACCCCGGCGGCGGCCACCCCGGCCGTCGAGCAGCTCACCGTGTCGACCACCGACGCGGACAAGCTGGCCAAGGTCGTCGAGCGGGTCGCCGAGCAGAAGGGCTCCCGCCCTGAGCTGACCGAGGCCTCGATCGTCGTCTCCGGCGGTCGCGGCGTCGGCAACGCCGACAACTTCAAGCTGGTCGAGGAGCTGGCCGACCTGCTCGGCGGCGCGGTCGGCGCGTCCCGCGCGGCGGTCGACTCCGGCTACTACCCGCACCAGTTCCAGGTCGGCCAGACCGGCAAGACGGTCTCCCCGCAGCTGTACGTCGCGCTCGGCATCTCCGGCGCGATCCAGCACCGGGCCGGCATGCAGACCTCGAAGACCATCGTCGCGGTGAACAAGGACGGCGAGGCGCCGATCTTCGAGCTGGCCGACTACGGCGTGGTCGGCGACCTGTTCAAGGTCGTCCCGCAGGCCGCCGAGGAGATCCGCAAGCGCAAGTGACCCCGGCACCACGAAGCCGCCGTCCGGTTCTCCGGGCGGCGGCTTCGTCGTGGT
This sequence comes from Micromonospora auratinigra, assembly GCF_900089595.1. GTDB lineage: Bacteria > Actinomycetota > Actinomycetes > Mycobacteriales > Micromonosporaceae > Micromonospora > Micromonospora auratinigra. The sequence goes on from NZ_LT594323.1 coordinate 6,327,372, forward strand.
GCGGCCCTTCCGTGCGGCGGAAGGGAGCTGATCGGCGGGCCGGGGAGCTGAGCCGGCCCGCCGATCAGCCCGTCAGGGTGCCCCTCAGCAGGCTGTCGCCGGAGTGGCGGGTGTTGTTGTCGTACTGCTCGGCCGAGATGTCGACCACCGAGTACTTCCGCATGTCCACGTTACGGGGCATCGGCAGCAACTCGTCGCCCGAGCTCTTGCTCAGCGTACCGATCGAGAACATCTTCATGGTCCGGGGATCGATCAGCCAGACCTCGTAGTAGCCGGGCACCGCCGGCAGGTTCGCCACGTGCAGGTGCAACTGGTTGTCGCCGAGCACCCGGGCCGCCCCGGAGGCGTCCTTCGGCGTCGACCCGTACGCGGCCAGGTTGGCGCTGGCCAGTATGGCCGGTTGCGGCTGCGGCGGCTCGGCGGCGGGCCGGAGCACGGTCAGCGTGCCGATCACCCCGAGCGCGGCGGCCGCCGTGGCGGTGACCGCCGTGGTGGCCCACCGGGGCCAGCGGTTGCGCGACCGGCGGGACCCCAGCGGCGCGGCGGCCGTACCGGTGGGCGCGGTCGGGTCGGCCGGGGGACGGGGCCCACGCCGGTCGGTCAGCGAGGGCAGCTCCTCGGCGGCCCGGACCTCGGCGAGGATGCCCTGCCAGAGGTGCTCGGGCGGCGCGGGCAGGTCGGCCAGGCCCTGGGTGTCCGCCCCCAGGCCGGCGACGTGCTGAAGCGTCTCCAGCTCGCTCCGGCACGGTACGCAGTCGGCGAGGTGGGTGGACTCACCACCTTCCGCCTCGCTCTCACCGAGCGCCAGAAAGACCAGCCGGTCGTGGTCCAGGTGCTGCACCGTCCACCTCCCATCTGCGCTTCAGGCTCTGCATGCCGCGTCGGATGTGGCTCTTGACCGTCCCGAGCGGCACTCCGGTCACGGTCGCGATCTGCTGGTGTGTCAGGTCGTCGTAGAACGCCAGCTCCAGCATCCGTCGTTGCTCGTCGGGGAGTCTGGCCAGCTCGTCGGCGACCACCAGCCGGTCGACCACGGTGTCCGGGTCGGGGCCGGTCGCCACCGGCTCGGGCAGCTGCTTGACCGTCTCGACCACCCGGGTCTCCCGGGCCGCGGCCCGGATCCGGTCGATCACCTTGCGCCGCCCGATCCCGAGCAGCCAGCCGACCAGCGATCCCTTGCCGGGGTCGAACGTCTCCCGGCCCAGCCAGGCGGCGACGAACGTCGCCTGGGTCACGTCCTCGGCGTCGCTGCGGTTGGCCAGCGTGCTGGTCGCCAGATGCAGCACCGCCCGGCCGTACCGGTCGTACGCCTCCCGCAGCGCGGTCTCGTCACCGGCGCGGAACCGTGCCGCGAGCTCGTCGTCGACCGGCGGCTCGGGTCCCTGCCGTACCGCCGTCACCGGGCGGCTCGCCTTCCGTGGGGCATGCCCGACTGTAACTCCCACAGTCCTCGCCCCCGCTCCCGGTCTCCGTGCACACACCTCGTTCACCTCCTCTTCGTCGTGCGAGACCGCCGCGGATGCGGTCCGGGACGAAAAAAAGAAATCTGATCCGGGCGCATCCGGCGGCGCGGGAGCCGGCGTAACCCGTTCTGCAAGCCAGGCCTGACGAATCAGCACCAATCACCAGGAGGCAGACAATGCAGTTCGCCATGTTCCGTCGGGTCGCCGCGGGCGGCGCGGTGGCCGCCCTGACCTTCGCCGGCGTCGGCGCCGCCACCATGAGCCCGGCCTACGCCGCCTCGTCCAAGGTGTCGGTGGTACACGGCATCCCGGACACCCCGGTCGACGTGTACGTCAACGGCAAGAAGACGCTGGACAACTTCAAGCCGGGCGACGTCGCCGGCCCGCTGACCCTGCCGGAGGGCGAGTACGACATCGCGCTGACCAAGCCCGGCGAGGCGGTCGACAAGGCGATCCTCAAGGTCGACGACGCCAAGGTGCCGGGTGGGGCGAACATCAGCCTCGCCGCCCACCTGAGCGCCGACGGCAAGCCGGAGATCACCCCGTTCGTCAACGACGTCTCCAAGGTCGGCGCCGGCAAGGCCCGGCTGATCGTCCGGCACACCGCCGCCGCCCCGGCCGTCGACGTGCGGGCCGGTGGCAAGCCGGTCTTCGAGGGCCTGACCAACCCCAAGGAGGCCAAGGCCGACGTGGCGGCCGGCACCGTCAAGGCCGACGTGGTGCTCGCCGGCACCGACACCGTGGCGATCGGCCCGGCGGACCTGAACCTCAAGGAGGGCACCGCGACGATCGTCTACGCGATCGGCTCGGCCAAGGACAAGAACCTGAAGCTGGTCGCCCAGACCATCACCGGGCTGCACTCGGCCCCGGGCGGCGTGCCGAGCGGTAACGGCGGCCAGGCCGGCACCGGCGTGGACACCTGGTGGTACGTGCTGGCCGGCGCCGGCGTGCTGCTGCTGGTCGGCGGCGGGGCGCGGGTGGCCACCGCCCGGACCGGTCGCCGGTGACGGTGCGGCACCGCGGGGCGCTGGCGGCGATGGCCGCCGGCGCTGCCGCGCTCACCGTCGCGACCCTGGTGGCGTGCGGATCAGGGCCCGCCGAGGACGTCGGCGCCGACGAGGCGGCGGCCCTGGCCAGCGCCACCCCCACGCCGACCGCCACGGCCACCGGCAGCGGTGACCCGGCGGTGCCGGTGAACGCGGGCACCCTGCCGGCGGGCGGGAAGACGATCCCACCGGTGAAGCTGCGGATCCCGGCCATCGGGGTCACCGCGAGCGTCAACCCGGTCGGCGTCAACCAGCGCACCGACGAGTTCGAGGTGCCGCCCAGCGTCGACCAGGTCGGCTGGTACCGCTACGGCCCCGGGCTGGAGGCCGAGTCCGGCTCGGTGGTGATCGCCGGCCACGTCGACAGCGCGGACCAGGGCAAGGGCGCCTTCTTCCGGCTGCGCGAGCTGGACCGCGGGGACACCCTCACCACCACCGGCGAGGACGGCCGGGAGCGGAAGTTCACGGTGGTGGCCCGGGAGGAGTACGCCAAGACGAAGATCCCGCTCGACCGCTACTTCGCCCGGGACGGCAAGCCCCGGCTGACCCTGATCACCTGCGGTGGGCCGTTCGACCCGAAGACCCGCCACTACCGCGACAACATCGTCGTCACGGCGGTGCCGGCGTGACCGTCGGGCCACCCGTTCCGGTCGGTTGCCGGGACGGGTGGTCCGGCATCCGGCGGTGTCCGGCCCGGCCGTTACGCTGAACGACGATGGCATACCTGGATCACGCGGCGACGACCCCGATGCTCGACGAGGCACTCGAGGCGTACGTCGCCACGGCCCGCGAGGTGGGCAACGCGTCGTCGCTGCACGCGGCGGGCCGGCGGGCCCGGCGGCGGGTCGAGGAGTCCCGCGAGCGGATCGCCGCCGTACTCGGTGCCCGGCCCTCCGAGGTGATCTTCACCGGTGGCGGCACCGAGAGCGACAACCTCGCGGTGAAGGGTGTCTTCTGGTCCCGTCGGTCGGCCGACGCCGGGCGGATCCGGGTGGTCTCCAGCGCGGTCGAGCACCACGCGGTGCTCGACGCGGTCGACTGGCTGGCCGGGCACGAGGGCGCGGAGGTCGGCTGGTTGCCGGTCGACGCCGCCGGCCGGCTCGATCCCGAGCGGCTCCGGGCCGAACTGGCCGGGCACGGCGACCGGGTGGCCCTGGTCACCGCGATGTGGGCCAACAACGAGGTGGGCACCGTGCAGCCGGTGGCCGAGCTGGCGGCGGTCGCCGCCGAGCACGGTGTGCCGTTCCACACCGACGCGATCCAGGCGGTCGGTCAGGTGCCCGTCGACTTCGCCGCCAGCGGCGTGTCCGCGCTCACCGTGACCGGGCACAAGCTGGGCGGCCCGACCGGCGTCGGCGCGCTGCTGCTGGCCCGTGACGTCGCCGCCACCCCGCTGCTGCACGGCGGGGGCCAGGAGCGCGACGTCCGCTCCGGCACGCTGGACACCGCCGGCATCGTGGCCTTCGCGGTCGCCGTCGAGACCGCCGTGAAGGGCCAGCAGGAGTACGCGGCCCGCGTCGCCGCGCTCCGGGACGAGCTGGTGGAGCGGGTCCGGCGGGCGGTCCCCGACGTGGTCTTCAACGGCGACCCGACCGACCGGCTCCCCGGCAACGCGCACTTCTCCTTCCCGGGCTGCGAGGGCGACGCCCTGCTGCTGCTCCTGGACGCCCAGGGCATCGCCTGCTCGACCGGTTCGGCCTGTTCCGCCGGGGTGGCGCAGCCCTCGCACGTGCTGCTCGCGATGGGCGCCGACGACGACCGGGCCCGCTCCTCGCTGCGGTTCAGCCTCGGTCACACCAGCACCGGGGCGGACGTCGACGCCCTGATCGCCGCGTTGCCGGCAGCGGTGGAGCGGGCCCGCCGCGCGGCCGCCCTCCGGACCCCCCGCTGACCCGGATACCCTCGGTGAGGACGAGGGGAGTGGGCTGGTGAGGGTTCTGGCGGCGATGTCGGGCGGGGTGGACTCGGCCGTGGCGGCGGCGCGCGCGGTGGAGGCCGGGCACGACGTGACCGGGGTGCACCTGGCGCTGGCCCGCAACCCGCAGACGTACCGCACGGGCGCCCGGGGCTGCTGCACCCTGGAGGACTCGCGGGACGCCCGCCGGGCGGCCGACGTGATCGGCATCCCGTTCTACGTCTGGGACATGGCGGACCGGTTCCACTCCGACGTGGTGGACGACTTCGTCGCCGAGTACGCGGCCGGCCGTACCCCGAATCCGTGCCTGCGCTGCAACGAGAAGATCAAGTTCGCCGCGGTGCTGGACCGGGCCGTGGCCCTGGGCTTCGACGCGGTGGTCACCGGCCACCACGCCCGGCTCGGCGCGGACGGCCTGCTGCGGCGCAGCGTCGACCTGGCCAAGGACCAGTCGTACGTGCTGGCGGTGCTGACCCGCGCGCAGCTCGACCGCTCGGTCTTCCCGCTCGGCGACGCGACCAAGGCCGAGGTACGTGCGGAGGCCGCACGGCGTGGTCTCGCGGTGGCCGACAAGCCCGACTCGCACGACATCTGCTTCATCGCCGACGGCGACACCCGCGGCTTCCTCGCCCAGCGGCTCGGCGAGGCCCCCGGCGAGGTGGTCGACGCGCTGACCGGGACGGTGGTGGGCAGCCACAGCGGCGCGTACCAGTACACCGTCGGCCAGCGGCGCGGTCTGCACCTGGACCGGCCCGCCCCGGACGGCCGCCCCCGCTACGTGCTCTCCATCACGCCGAAGACCAACACGGTCACCGTCGGCCCGGCCGAGGCGCTGGAGGTGTCGTCGGTACGCGCGGTGCGCCCGGTCTGGACCGGGGGCGAGCCGCCGACCGGCCCGGTGGAGTGCGAGGTGCAGCTGCGGGCGCACGGTGACGTGGTCCCCGCCACGGTCACGCTGGACGCCGACGGGCTGCGCGCCGAGCTGCGCCGCCCGGTCCGGGGCGTCGCCGCAGGCCAGGCCATCGTGGCCTACCGCCCCGATCCGGCCGGTGACGTGGTTCTCGGCTCCGCCACCATCGACGCCTGACAGGTCGCCGGGCCGGCGGTTCGCGGGTCGCTCTCCCCGGACTGCCGTTCTCCGGGCTGCTGGTCTGCGGGCTGCCCTGGTCTGCGGGCTGCCCTGGTCTGCGGGCTGCCCTGGTCTGCGGGCTGCCCTGGTCTGCGGGCCGGGGGTCGCCGCCGCGCGCCGTGTCGTGCCGCCGGCGGACGGAGGTCTCCTCACACGCTACAAACTTGATGACGTGGATGACTCAGCCCGGTCGGCCCAACCTCACGGACCGGGCCGGGTGCGCGCCGGCCCCGTCCGGAGCGGGCTGGACGTGGTGGGTCGTGCCGGCCCCGTCCGGAGCGGGCCGGACGTGGCGGGTCGCGCCGGCGCTTGGCCGGATCGGGCTGGACGTGCCGGCCCCGCCACCCCCGAATCGTCCACGTCATCAAGTTTGTAGGGCCGGAGCACCCGTCCGTCCGCCCGCCGGGCCGACCGGCGCGGCCGGCGCGGACGAGCGGTGCGCGCCCCGCCGCGTGGGTCAGCGGGTCAGCGGCGGGAGCGGGCGGATAACCTTCGGCGGTGACTGATCAGCAGTGGCCCTGGCCGGCCGGGGCGGCGACCGGCATCGGTTCGCTGCCCGGCACCGACATCGCCGAGGCGCAGCGGGTCGTGCTCGGCGAACTGCCCGCCCTGCCGCACCTGCCGGAGCTGCCCGCCCGGGGCCCCGGCGCCGACCTGGTCGGCCGTACCGCCGGCCTCCTCGTCGAGCTGCCGGTCGAGCTGTACGCGGCCCGGTGGCGGATCGCCCCGCGTCCCGGCAAGGACCTGCGCCGGGCCCGGGACCTGATGGAACGCGACCTCGACCAGCTCGCCGAGCAGGCCGAGGAGTACGCCGGGCCGGTCAAGGTGCAGGCCGCCGGCCCGCTGACCCTGGCCGCCTCGCTGGAGCTGCCGATCGGTGGCCGGATGCTGCGCGACCCGGGTGCCGTCCGGGACCTCGCCGGCTCCCTCGGCGAGGGGCTGCGCGGGCACCTGGCGGCGGTGGCCCGCCGGCTGCCCCGGGCGTCGGTGCTGCTCCAGCTCGACGAGCCGTCGCTGCCCGCGGTGCTCGCCGGCCGGGTGCCCACCGAGAGCGGGCTCGGTACCCACCGGCCGGTGGAGCCGGAGGCGGCCCGAGGGCTGCTGCGCGGGGTGATCGAGGCGGCCGGCGTGCCGACCGTGCTGCACTGCTGCGCGCCCGACGTGCCGCTGGAGCTGATCCGGACCGCCGGAGCCGTCGGGGTCGCCCTCGACCTCGGCCTGGTCGACGACCTGGACCCGCTCGGCGAGGCACTCGACGCCGGGCTGGGCCTGCTGGCCGGGGCCGCGTCCGCGCTGCCGCCGTCGGCCGGTCGCGCGCCCACCTCCGCCCAGGTGGCCGACCGGGTACGCCGGCTCTGGGACCGGCTCGGCTTCCCCCGCCGCCGGCTCGCCGAGCAGGTGGTGGTCACCCCCGCCTGCGGGCTGGCCGGGGCCACTCCGGCGTACGCCCGGGCGGTCCTCACCGCCTGCCGCGACGCCGGCCGGCGGCTGTCCGAGGAGTGAGGTTTTCCGTCGTACCGGCGGGGCAGGATCACCGGCATGATTGGACAGCTGCGTTCCACGGTGATCGACTGCCCCGATCCGCGTGCGCTGGCCGGCTTCTACGCGGAGCTGCTCGGCCTGGAGTTGATCGAGGACAACTCCGACGGTGACGAGTGGGTGGTGCTGGGCGGCCCGCCGGGGCACCAGCCCCGGATCGCCTTCCAGCAGGCGCCCGACCTGCGCGCCCCGGCGTGGCCCGACCCGGAGCGCCCGCAGCAGTTCCACCTCGACGTGACGGTCGACGACATCGAGGCGGCCGAGCGGGCGGCACTGGCCCTGGGGGCCCGTCGGCTGCCCGGCGAGGGGGACGGCTTCCGGGTCTACGCCGACCCGGCCGGCCACCCGTTCTGCCTCTGCTGGGACTGACCGGCGGGCCGCCGGGCAGGTCGGACGAGGAACGGGCGCGGGCGGCGGGAGGTTGCGTCGGCCGGGCATGATCACGGCGTGACCGACTCCCCGCCGCGCCGCGCCTCGGGCTCGCTCTTCGGCCTCGCCTACGGCGACGCGCTGGGCAAGCCCACCGAGTTCCTCACCGTCGCCGAGATCGTCCGGCGCTACGGGCCGACCGGCCCCCGCGAGCTCGTCGGTGACCCGGCGCTGGTCACCGACGACACCCAGATGGCGCTGGCCGTGGCCGGCGCCCTGCGCGACGCCCCGACGTTCACCCCGGAGGCGGTGGAGCCGCTGCTGCGGCGGCGCTTCCTGGACTGGGCGGTCAGCCCCGACAACAACCGGGCTCCCGGCATGACCTGCCTGCGGGCCTGCGCCGAGCTGGACCGGGGGCTGCGCTGGCAGGAGGCCACCGTGGCCGGGTCCAAGGGGTGCGGGGCCAACATGCGGGTCACCCCGGTGGGGCTGCTCGACGTCGACCTCGACACCCTCGCCGGGCTGGCCCAGCTCCAGGCCGGCCTGACCCACGGGCACCCGACCGGCCTGGCCGCCAGCGAGCTGACCGCGTACGCGGTCCGGGTGTTGCGCGACGGTGCGCCGCTCGCCGACCTGCCCGCGCTGCTCGTGGCCCGGGCGAGAGCCCAGCGGACGGTCTACCGGGGCGACTGGCTCGGCGACCTCTGGCAGCGGCCGGGCGAGCGCACCCCGGCGGAGTTCATCGCCCGGGGCTGGGACGAGTGCCTCGCCGCGCTCGACCGGCTGAGCGCCGCGCTGGCCCGCCCCGACGACGGCGGCGACCCGTGCCTGCTCACCGGGGAGGGCTGGATCGCCGAGGAGGCGCTGGCCACCGCGCTGCTCTGCGCGCTGCGGCATCCCGACGACCCGGTCGGCGCGCTGGCCCGGGGGGCCACCACGGCCGGCGACTCGGACTCCATCGCGGCCCTCGCCGGCGCCTTCGTCGGCGCGGCCCACGGGATGGCCGCCTGGCCCGCCGACTGGGCCACCCGGATCGAGTACGCCGACCAGCTCGCCGCCTTCGGCGCCGCCACGGACTGAACCGGAGCGCGGGGTCGGACGGACGCGCCGCCCGACCCCGCGCCGGTCACATCACCGAGAGGTAGTTGTCCACGCTGGAGGCCAGGATCCGGCGCCGGGAGTAGGCGCTCGGGTACGTGTAGTTGTACTCCTCGATGATGATGTACGACCCGTCGATGCCGGACACCCAGGCGACGTGACCGTACTGACCGCCGTTCCACTGGGCGATCGCCCCGACGGCCGGGGTGTGCGAGACCATGCCGCCGTGCGCCGCGGCCGCCTCGTCCCAGTTGTTGGCGTTCCAGTAGTTCAGCGCCATGAAGCCCGGCGGGTCCTGGGCGATGTACTTGTAGACCCGGGACGCCACGAACGACGTGCACTGCTGGAGCACGAAACCGTACCGGTCGATCCACGGGAAGCCGGAGCCCCACGGATAGTCGTCGACCGTGCCGAAGGCGAACTTGCCGCCCGAGGCGTACCCCTGCTTGCCGTACCGGTCGGCGATGACCCGGTACTGGTAGCAGCCGGCGGCGTACCGGATGGTGGCGTACGTGCTGGTGATCATGAAGCCGACCGTGTGCCACGAGTCACCCCGGCAGGCCTTCGTCTCGACCGTGTAGCCGGTCGCCGTGCCCACCGCGTTCCACGACACCCGGACGTCCGAGGAGGTGGTCTGCGGCACCGCCCGGACGTCCTGCGGGATGCCCGGGGCGGTGATGGTGAGGGTCACGCTCGCCGTGTTCGACGCCGAGCTGTAGCCGGTCAGGTTCTGCGCCCGCAGCTGGAAGTCGTACGTCTTACCCGGGGTCAACAGGCTCATCGTGAAGGTGCAGCAGGTGCCGAGCGGGTAGAGCGCCTTGCTCCAGGTGGACTGCCCGGCGAGCCGGTAGTAGATCCAGTAGTAGACGCTGCCGGTGCTGCTGGCCTGCCAGGACAGCTTGGCGGCGGTGTCCCCGGAGGCGGTCGCGGTCAGGCTCGTCGGTGGCGCCGGCAGCGGCGGCATGGGCCGCGCGCTGGCCGTGTTGGTCGCCCCCGAGTCGCCGGACAGGTTGTTGGCCAGCACCCGGAACTCGTACGTGGTGCCGTTGGTGAGCAGGCTGACCGTGTAGGAGCAGCAGGTGCTCACCGGGTAGTCGAGGCGGTTCCAGGTGCCGCCGGAGGGGCGCATCTCGATCCAGTAGTAGACGTTGGCGCTGGGGCTGGCGGTCCAGCGCAGCGTCACCTTGCCGTCGCCCGCGCTGGCGGTCAGCCCGGACGGCGCCTGGGGCAGCGGCGGCATCGGCCGGGCACTGGCCACGTTGGACGCCGCCGAGTCGCCCGAGACGTTGTTCGCCCGGAGCCGGAACTCGTACGTGGTGCCGTTGGTGAGCAGGTCGACGGTGAACGAGCAGCAGGTGCTCACCGGGTACTGGAGGCGGCTCCAGGTGCCGCCGGAGGGGCGCATCTCGATCCAGTAGTAGACGTTGGCGGTGGCGCTGGCGGTCCAGCGCAGCGTCACCTTGCCGTCGCCGGCGCTCGCGGTCAGCCCGGACGGCGGCTTGGGCAGGCCGCCGACCGAGGTGGCCCGCACGGTGGCCGAGGCCGGCCCCTCGCCACCGGAGTTCTCGCCGGTCACCTTGAACTCGTAGACGTGCCCGTTGACCAGCGAACCCCAGCTCGCCGAGGTCTTGTCGGTGGGGTAGAACGACCGGGTGAACGCGGTCTGCCCGGCGGTCACGTCCCGCAGGTAGATCCAGTAGTAGATGCCCTGGGGGCCGTTCCAGTCCAGGTCGATGCTGCCGTCACCGGCGGCCTTCGCGGTCAACCCGGTCGGCGCGGCGGGCTTCTGGTAGAAGGCGGTGGCCCGGACCGCCGCCGAGGCGGGGCCGTCGCCGGTCTCGTTGTTCGCCGCGACCTTGAACTCGTAGACGTGGTTGTGGGTGAGCAGCCCGGCGGTGAAGGTGCAGCAGGTGGGCACCGGATACGCGAGCTTGGTGAAGGCCGTCTGCCCGGCGGTCACGTCGCGCTGGTAGACCCAGTAGTAGAGGTTGTCGCCCGGCTTGGTCCAGTTCAGCTTGATGCCCCCGTCGCTCAGCGCGGTGGCCGTCAGGCCGGTCACCTGGCCGGGCAGCGGGCGGCGCGGGGTGGCCTGCACCAGGTTGGTCGGTGTCGACTCGCCGCCCTGGGCGGTGGTGGTCACCTTGAACTCGTAGGTGTGCCCGTTGGCGAGGTAGCCGGCGGTCATCGTGCAGCAGCTGGTGATCGGCAGCGGCAGCTGGGTGAACTGGGTCTCGCCCGCGGTGACGTCGCGCTGGTACACCCAGTACCAGGCGTCCGGGGTGGCGCTGGCCCCCCAGGTGAGCTGGACCTGACCGTCGCCGGCCACCGCGGTCAGGGTGCCCGGTGGCGACGGCTTCGGATACGTCGAGGTGGCCCGGGCGGTGTTCGACGGCGTCGAGTCGCCGCCCAGGTTGCTCGCGGTGACGGTGAACTCGTACTCGTGCCCGTTCGTCAGGTAGCCGGCGGTCATCGTGCAGCAGGTGGTGATCGGCAGCGGCAGCTCGGTGAACGTGGTCTCGCCCGCGGTCACGTCCCGCTGCCCGACCAGGAAGTGCACCCCCGAGGCGGGACCCTGCCAGGCCAGGTCGATCTGCCCGTCGGTGCGGGCGGTGGCGGTCAGGTTGGTCGGCGCGGCCGGCACCGCGTACCGGACGGTGGCGCGCACCGGCGCCGAGCGGGGTGACTCGCCCCCGCCGTGGCTGGCGGTGACCACGAACTCGTACTCGTGGTCCTTGGTCAGCCAGTTGGCGGTGACCGTGGTGTCGGCCGGGTTGTCGTCGTTGACCGGCGCGAACTCGGTCTCCCCGGCGGTCACGTCGCGCCGCTGCACGTCGTAGCGCCAGGCGTACGGGACGGCGGACCAGGTGAGCCTCACCGAGCCGTCGGTGCCGGCGGTGGCGGCCAGGTTGGCCGGGGCGGGCGGCGGCGCGATGGTGACCACGACGCTGCGGGTCGGCGAGGGCTGCCCCACCCCGGTGGAGTTGCGGGCGAACACCCGGTACTCGTAGGTGTGGCCGGTCTTCGTGCCACCCAGGTCGGCGGTGGTGCCGGTCGGCTGGGCCACCCGGGCGAAGTGGGTCTGGCCGGCGGTGACGTCGCGCTGGTGCACCTCGTAGCTGACCCCGGTGCCGGTGACCGCTGGCCAGGAGAGGTGGACCGCGCCGGTCGGGTCGGTGGTGGCGGTCAGGTCGGCCGGGGCGGCGGGCAGCAGCGCCGGGTCGGGCACCGGCTGCGGCCAGGTGACGTCGACGAAGCGGGGCCGGTAGATCCGGGCGTCGGTGTACAGGTCGTCGGCGTTGAGGCTGTGCACGTTGTACGAGACCAGCAGCTTGCCGGGCTGGGCCAGCTCCGGGTGCAGCCGGGCGTCGTAGACGATGACCCCCTGCCGGGCGGCCGGTTCGCCGGCGGTGAACAGGTCGACCGGCCCGCTGAACGGGCCGGTCGGGGCGGCGGCGGTGTACGCGACCACCTGCGAGCCGAAGGTGACGTTGCCCTGCACGGTGACGATGACGTACTGGTCGCCGACGCGCTGCACGCCGAACGCGGTGCCGACGCCGGAGAGCGGCAGTCGCGCCGAGTCGGTGAGCGCGCCGGACCAGCCGGTCCCGGTCCAGAACTGCCAGGCGCCGGCGAGCCCGCCGGCGGGCACCCGGGCCAGGCGGGCGAAGCGCTGGTTGTCGGCGGCCACGTACTCGGAGCCGTAGACGTACGTCCACGGGCCGTCCTCCAGCACGGCGGCGCCCCAGGCGACGGTGTTCCCCAGCGGCAGCTCGGTCACGGCGGTGGGGGTCAGGCCGGGCAGCGCCAGGGTGGCCAGCGCGGTGCCGGTCAGCGCGACGTCGAGGCTGCCGGTGCCGGTCCGCTTGTAGCGGTTGACCAGCGCCCGGACCGATCCGCCCTCCACCGTCGCGTCGGCCACCCAGTACCACTCGCCGGCCACGCCGGACGGGATCAGCGACTGCGGGGCAGCGGTCGTGCCACCGTGGACGGTCGAGGTGAGCGCGGCGCCGTCCTGCACCACCGCCGAGTTGTTGATCATCGGGCTGGTCCGGGGCCGGCTGAAGTCGGCGTTGACGGTGCCCAGCATGGTGTCGGAGAAGAGCCAGGCGACCCGGCCGTCCGGCAGCGCCACGGAGGCGGTGCTGTCCGCCCCGCTCCAGCGTCCGCTGGTGTTGCCGTAGTCGTCGAAGAGCGTGGTCAGCGCGGCCCCGGTCATCCCGCCCGGTGGCAGCTCCGCCGCCCGGGCCGGCGCGGCCGGCACCACCAGCCCCGTCCAGCCGACGGCGGCCACCAGGCCCGCCGCCAGTCGGGCACGCCAGCGTCCCCTCATGGTCCATCCCCATTTCCCGGCGCGCGGGCGCCCCCGGCGAGCGCGTCGGCGCGCTCGTTGGGCGGGAAGTTATCAGCGCCCGCGACGGCGGGGATCATCCGGACGGATCGATCCGGCCCGCTGCCGACCGGTCAGCCCGGCGGGACCCGGACGAGGGCGTCGGCGGTCAGGTAACCCACCGCCAGGGCCACCGCGAGCCCGACCGGCCACGGCCACCAGCGTCCCGGGCGGCGCAGCCGCAGCCACCCGGCCGAGAGGCAGCCGGCCGCCGCCAGCCAGGCCAGCAGGAGCGCCGTCCAGAGTGCCGCGCCCCGGTCGACGGCGCGGTACTGCCCGGTCACCTCGGGGCTGAACCAGGCCAGCAGGTAGCCCAGGAGCAGCAGGAACGGGCCGCCGACCAGCGACGCCAGCACCGCGAGCAGCCGCCGGGCCCGCACGGCCACCCCGTCGCCGGGGGTACGAGTGGTCACCGCACCACTATGGCCCGGCGCCCTCAGGCCGCGAGGTGCGGGAGACGGCGTACCTGCCGCCACAGCTCCGGGTCGCAGTCGCCGGCCTTGTCGGCGAAGTCGGCGACCGGCACCGGGATCGGTTCGCTGACGTCCAGCCAGCTGTCGTGGTCGGCGTCGGCGTCCCAGCTCCGGGTGGGGATGCGCACGTGGTCGTCCCGGTCCGACTTGTCCTGGCTGGTGATCTTCAGGACCTCGGCCTCCCGCCCGTCGGCGCGCAGCACCAGGCAGGGGCGCACCTTCGAGCCGGTCCCGTCGGCGTACGGCACGTCGGCCCACCAGATCTCGCCGGGGCGGGGCCCGGTCGCCGGCCCGCTCCCGGCTCCCCGGGGCCGCGGCGGCGCACCCGGGCGGCCCCGGGAACCGCCGGTCGTCCCGGGTCGGCTGCCGCGTCCCGGCCGGGTGCCCGCGCCGCCCCGGGGCCGCTCGCCCTTCCCGGCCGGGCGGGTGCCGGCGCGCCGACGCCACTCGCTCCACAGCCAACCGGCCGCGATCGCGGCCACGATCAGCGCCGCCCAGAGCAGCCCGTCGGGCATCCGTACCCCCGCCTCTCGTCCGTCACCGGCGCGCACGCCGCTGCCGGCGGTCCACCGCCGTGCGGCGATCCTCGCACGGCGGGTCCGCCGCCGCCCGTCGGCGCGGCCCACGGTCGGCAGGCCTGGTCAGGCCGGGTGCCGGGACGGTTGTCGGTGCCGACCGATACGGTTCGGGGGTAGCACGATCACGGGAGGTCGACAGCGGTGGCCGAAGGCGGCAGCGTGTCCGAAGAAGCGGTTCCCCAGGCGGTCAGCCCGGCGCAGGAGGCGGCGGCGGGCGCCGAGCCGACCCCGGAGGCGCGGGAGCGGCACGCCACGCTGAGCCAGGAGCTCACCGACCACCAGTACCGCTACTACGTGCTCGACGCGCCGGTGATCTCCGACGCCGAGTTCGACGAGCAGCTGCGCGAGCTGGAGGCGCTGGAGGCGGAATATCCCGGGCTGCGCACCCCCGACTCGCCGACGCAGCGGGTCGGCGGCACCTTCTCCACCGACTTCACCCCGGTCGCGCACGCCGAGCGGATGCTCTCGCTCGACAACGCCTTCGCCGACGAGGAGCTGGCCGCCTGGGCGGAGCGCGTCGAGCGCGACGCCGGTGGCCCGGTGCCCTACCTGTGCGAGCTGAAGGTCGACGGCCTGGCCATCAACCTGACCTACGAGAAGGGCCGCCTGGTGCGGGCCGCCACCCGGGGCGACGGGCGCACCGGTGAGGACGTCACCGCCAATGTGCGCAGCATCGCCGACGTGCCGGCCCGGCTCACCCCGTCCGACGACTTCCCCGACGTGCCCGAGCTGCTCGAGGTGCGCGGCGAGATCTACTTCCCGGTCGCCGCCTTCGCCGACCTCAACGCCGGCCTGGTCGAGCAGGGCAAGGCGCCGTTCGCCAACCCGCGCAACGCCGCCGCCGGCAGTCTGCGGCAGAAGGATCCCCGGGTCACCGCGTCCCGCCCGCTGCGCCTGGTGGTGCACGGCATCGGCGCCCGCAAGGGCTTCCGGCCGACCGCCCAGTCCGAGTCGTACGCGGCGCTCAAGGCGTGGGGGCTGCCCACCAGCGACCGGGTCCGGGTGGTGCCCGACCTGGCCGGGGTCGCCGACTACATCGCCTACTACGGCAAGCACCGGCACGACGTCGAGCACGAGATCGACGGCGTGGTGGTCAAGGTCGACCCGGTGTCGATCCAGGGTCGGCTCGGCTCCACCAGCCGCGCGCCGCGCTGGGCGATCGCCTTCAAGTACCCGCCGGAGGAGGTGACCACCAAGCTGCTCGACATCGACGTCAACGTCGGGCGCACCGGCCGGGTCACCCCGTTCGCGGTCCTCGAACCGGTCCGGGTGGCCGGCTCCACGGTCGCCCTGGCCACCCTGCACAACGCCCGCGAGGTGGAGCGCAAGGGGGTGCTGATCGGCGACACGGTGGTGCTGCGCAAGGCCGGCGACGTCATCCCCGAGGTGCTCGGCCCGGTGGTCGACCTGCGCCCGGCCGACGCCCGCCCGTTCGTGATGCCGACCACCTGCCCGTCCTGCGGCACCCCGCTCGCCCCGGCCAAGGAGAGCGACGTCGACATCCGCTGCCCGAACGCGCGCGGCTGCCCGGGGCAGATCCGGGAGCGGGTCTACCACCTGGCCAGCCGCAAGGTGTTCGACATCGAGGCGCTCGGCGAGAAGGGCGCGGCGGCGCTGCTGGACGGCGAGATCATCGGCAACGAGGGCGACCTGTTCCAGCTCGACGCCGAGCAGCTCGCCCGGTCGCCGTTCTTCGTCAACAAGGACGGCACGCTCGGCAGCAACGCGGCCAAGCTGCTCGACAACCTGGCCGTGGCCAAGGAGCGGGAGCTGTGGCGGGTGCTGGTGGCGCTCTCCATCCGGCACGTCGGCCCGACCGCGGCGCAGGCCCTGGCCCGGCACTTCCGGTCGGTCGACGCGGTCGAGGCGGCCACCGAGGAGGAGCTGTCCTCGGTCGACGGGGTGGGGCCGACCATCGCCGCCAGCGTCAAGGAGTGGTTCGCCGTCGACTGGCACCGCGAGGTGGTGCGCAAGTGGGCCGAGGCGGGCGTCCGGATGGCCGAGGAGGCCGCCGAGGAGGGGCCGCGCCCGCTGGAGGGGGTGACCGTGGTGGTCACCGGCACGCTGGCCGGCTTCAGCCGCGACCAGGCGGCCGAGGCGATCCAGGGGCTCGGCGGCAAGGTCAGCGGTTCGGTCTCCAAGAAGACCGCCTTCGTGGTGGTAGGCGACAATCCGGGCTCCAAGGCCGACAAGGCGGCCACGCTGAAGGTGCCGGTGCTGGACGAGGACGGCTTCCGGGTGCTGCTGGAGTCGGGCCCCGACGCGGCCCGGCAGGTGGCCCGCGTCGAGGAGTGAGCGCGGCCAATGTGAATCTTGGCGGGACCTGGCCGCGTATACCAACTTAATTACGACTACGACCGATTCGTGACTGTCGTGTCGGGGAAATCGACGCCGGGGGCGTTTCATTGGCGTACGGCGTGTGAAGGGCGCACGCCACGGCCGTCCCCGGGAGGTGCGATGGAGACCGCGGACCCGCGCAACTCCGTCCCGCCCGGGCGGGGAGCGCCGTTCTTCGGCTTCGTCGCGGCGGTCGGCGTGCTGGCCCTGCTCGTCTCGGTCGGCCCGCTGCTGCGGCTGCCCGACCGGCTGCCCGGGTTGCCGGCGGCCTTCTGGACCATGGCCGCCCTCGCCGTCGCCTGCGACGCCCGCCCGTTCGTGCCGCCCGGCCGGCGGGCGTCCTCGGCGGTCTTCCCGTCGACCTGCTTCACCTTCGCCATCCTGCTCGGCTGGGGGCTCGGTCCGGCGGTCGCCGTGCAGGCCGTGGCGGTGGCCGTCTCCGGCTGGCGGATGCGGCACGCCCCCTGGCGCACCGCGTTCAACGGCGCCCAGTACGCCTGCGCGCTGGCCGCCGCGTACGCGGTCACCCGGCTCGGCCCCGGCGACCTGTACGCCGGCGGCCGGCTGCACTGGACCGACGTGGTGGTCGTCGGGGCCGCCACCGCGGCCTGGTTCGCGGTCAACTACGCGCTGGTCAGCTCGGCGATCCGGCTGCGCTTCGGGGACCGCTGGTGGCCCAGCGTCCGGCTCGGTCTGGCCTACGAGCTGCTCTCCACCGGGTCGCTGCTGCTGCTCGCCCCGGTGCTGGTGGCCGCCGCGCGGGCCAGTGCCGCGCTGATCCCGCTGGTGCTGGTGCCGCTCTTCGCCGTCTACCGGATGGCCCGGCTCTCCGCCGAGCGGGAGCAGTTGGCCGCCCTCGACCCGCTCACCGGCCTGCCCAACCGCAAGGCCCTGCTGACCGAGGTGGCCGAGCAGGTGCACCTGCACGCCGAGCGGGGCGCCCGGGGCGAGCCCGACGCGCACCTGGCCCTGCTCCTGCTCGACCTGGACCGGTTCAAGCACGTCAACGACGCCCTCGGGCACGCGGTCGGGGACCGGCTGCTGGTGGAGGTGAGCGCCCGGCTGGCCGAGGTGGTGGGCGAGCGGGACCTGCTGGCCCGCCTCGGCGGTGACGAGTTCGCCGTCGTCGTACCCGGGCTGACCGGCGGCGAGCAGGCCCGCGAGCTGGCCGACCGGGTGGTGGCCGCGCTCGCCGAGCCGGTCCCGCTGGACGGGCTGCCGCTGGACGTCGGCGGCTCGATCGGCATCGCGGTCTTCCCGGAGCACGGCGAGGACTTCGCCACCCTGATGCGCCACGCCGACGTGGCCATGTACGACGCGAAGCAGCGCAACGACACCGTGGCCGTGTACGCGGCCGAGTCCGACCACAACTCGGCCGAGCGGCTCGGCCTCCTGGCCGACCTGCGCCGGGTGCTGGAGGTCAGCCCGTCCGCCCCGGCCACCCCGGTGGCTCCGGCTCTGCCGGCGCGCGGCGGGGACGGCGCGGACCTGGCGCCCGAGGGTGACGGCGTCGTGCTGCCGGCCGGCGGGGAGCGCCTCGCCCGGCCCGGCGGGGACGGTCCGGCGGCCGGGGCCGCCCTCCCGCCCGCCACGGTGCCGGCCGCCGTCGCCCATCCCGGCGGGGCGCACGGTGTCACCCGCAACGGCGCACGCGGCGAGTCGGTCCGCCCGGGCGGGGGTGCGCCGCGCTGGCGGCTCAACCGGCGGCGGCAGCGGGCCGAGGTCGGCTCCGACGACGAGCTGATCAACCGGATCGTCACCGGCGCCGACCCGATCCGGCGGCGGGCGGCCCGCCCGGCGGCCCCGGAGCCCTCGTCGGTGCCGGAGCTGCCGGCGGTCGCGCCCGACCCGCTCCCACAGCCCCGGCCGGCCCGGCCGACGCCGGCCCGCGGCGACGACCCGGCCGGTGACCCGGGCGAGATCACCATGTACTACCAGCCGCAGATCGCCATCGCGACCGGCGAGGTGGTCGGGGTGGAGGCGCTGCTGCGCTGGCGGCACCCGCGCCGGGGCATGGTCGACCCCGGGGAGCTGATCCAGGTCGCCGAGCAGAGCGCGGTGATGCGGCTGCTCACCCGTCGGGTGGTCGACGACGTGGTGGCCCAGGTGGCGGCGTGGTCGGCGGCCGGCATCACGCTGCGGGCCGCGCTCAACGTGAGCGTCCGCGACCTGCACACCGGGGAGATCGCCGACCAGATCGCCGACCGGCTGGCCCGCTACGGCGTCCGGCCGGAACAGCTCCAGGTGGAGATCACCGAGGGGGCCCTGATGGCCGACCCGCGGCGGGTGCTGGCCAGCATCACCCAGCTGCACCGGATCGGCGTGGGCATCGCGCTGGACGACTTCGGCACCGGCTACTCGTCGCTGCAGCACCTGCGCCGGCTGCCGCTGTCCGAGGTGAAGGTCGACCGCTCCTTCGTCCTCGGCATGGCCGACGACCCGGACGACGCGGCGATCGTCCGGTCGATGATCGAGCTGGCCGGGGCGCTCGGCCTGCGGGTGGTGGCCGAGGGCGTCGAGGACGAGCGCACCTGGCGGCTGCTGCACGCGGCCGGCTGCGACGTCGCCCAGGGCTGGTTCCACGCCCGGCCGATGCCCGCCGCCGACCTGGCCACCTGGCTGTCCCGGTACCGGCCGGTACGCCCCACGGTGACCACCGACACCGACGGGCCGCGCCGCCCCGGCCGCTGACCGCCCGGGCCGGCGGCGGGTGGGTCGGAGGCGTCGGCGCGAGCGCAGGACAATAGACTCGCTCCGGTCACCGCGCGTCATCGGCACGCCCGACGCGCGGCCGGCACACCGCAGACGTCTCAGGACAGCCACGAAGGGGGCACCCGATGGCCGCCATCTCCCGCGAGGAGGTCGCGCACCTCGCGCGACTGTCGCGGCTCGCCGTCACCGAGGAGGAGTTGGACACCTTCGCCGGTCAGCTGGACGTGATCCTCCAGTCGGTCGCCCAGGTCGGCGAGGTCGCCGCGGCGGACATCCCGCCGACGTCCCACTCGGTGCCGCTGACCAACGTCCTCCGCGAGGACGTGGTGGTCCCCGGGCTCAGCCCGCAGGAGGCGCTGTCGGGTGCGCCCGACGCCGAGGAGCAGCGGTTCCGCGTTCCGCGGATCCTGGACGAGGATGTGGCTTCATGACCGACCTGATCAAGCTCACCGCGACGGAGATCGCCGGCCTGGTGGCCTCCGGTGAGACCTCCGCCGTGGAGGTCACCCGGGCGCACCTGGACCGGATCGACGCGGTCGACGAGCGGGTCCACGCGTTCCTGCACGTGGACACCGAGGGTGCTCTGGCCGCCGCCCGGAGCGTGGACGAGCGGCGGGCCGCCGGTGAGGCGCTGGGCCCGCTGGCCGGCGTGCCGGTCGCGGTCAAGGACGTGCTCACCACCAAGGGCGTGCCGACCACCGTCGGGTCGAAGATCCTTCAGGGCTGGCGCCCGCCGTACGACTCGACGATCGTCGAGCGGCTGCGCGCCGCCGGCACGGTGATGCTCGGCAAGACCAACATGGACGAGTTCGCGATGGGCTCCTCCACCGAGTACTCCGCGTACGGGGCCACCCGCAACCCGTGGGACCTGGACCGGATCCCCGGCGGCTCCGGCGGCGGCAGCGCGGCGGCCCTGGCCGCGTACGAGGCCCCGTTGTCGATCGGCTCGGACACCGGCGGCTCGATCCGCCAGCCCGGCGCGGTCACCGGCACCGTCGGCGCGAAGCCCACCTACGGCGGCACCTCCCGGTACGGCCTGGTGGCGTTCTCCTCGTCGCTGGACACCCCCGGCCCGTGCGCGCGTACCGTGCTCGACGCCGCGCTGCTGCACCAGGTGATCGGCGGGCACGACCCGCGCGACTCCACCTCGATCCCGGCCCCGGTGCCGGACGTGGTCGGCGCGGCGCGCCTCGGCGCGACCGGCGACCTGACCGGGGTGAAGCTCGGTGTGGTCACCGAGTTCACCGGCGAGGGCGCCGAGCCGGGCGTGATGGCCGCGTTCCGCGACTCGGTCGAGGCGCTGGCCAAGCTGGGCGCCGAGATCGTGGAGATCTCCTGCCCGCACTTCACCTACGCGCTGCCGGCCTACTACCTGATCGCGCCGAGCGAGTGCTCCTCCAACCTGGCCCGCTTCGACGGCGTCCGGTTCGGCCTGCGGGTCGGCGACGACGGCAACCGGTCGCTGGAGGAGGTAATGTCGCTGACCCGCGAGGCCGGCTTCGGCCCCGAGGTGAAGCGGCGCATCATGATCGGCACGTACGCGCTCTCCTCGGGCTACTACGACGCCTACTACGGTCAGGCGCAGAAGGTCCGCACCCTGATCACCCGGGACTTCACCGCCGCCTTCGAGCAGGTCGACGCGCTGATCTCGCCGACCACCCCGTCGGTGGCCTTCCCGCTCGGGGCGCGCACCGCCGACCCGTACCAGATGTACCTGGCCGACCTCTTCACCATCCCGACGAACCTGTACGGCGGGCCGGCCATCTCGGTCCCGTGCGGCCTCTCCGAGGGGCTGCCGGTCGGCTTCCAGATCATGGCCCCGACCATGGCCGACGACCGGATGTACCGGGTCGCCGCCGCGCTGGAGTCCACCGTCGGCACGTTCACCCCACCGGCACTGTGAGGCAGGAGCAGATGACCACGACACTGCCCGCGTACGACGAGGTCGTCGCGCGCTACGAACCGGTGATCGGCCTGGAGACCCACGTCGAGCTGGGCACGAACACCAAGATGTGGTGCGGCTGCCCGACCGACTTCGGCGGCGAGCCGAACACCCGGGTCTGCCCGGTCTGCCTGGGCCTGCCCGGCTCGCTGCCGGTGGCCAACAAGGCGGCGATCGAGGCGACGATCCGGATCGGTCTCGCGCTGAACTGCTCGATCGCCGAGTGGTGCCGGTTCGCCCGGAAGAACTACTTCTACCCGGACATGCCGAAGAACTTCCAGATCAGCCAGTACGACGAGCCGCTCTGCTTCGACGGCTACCTGGACGTCGAGGTCAACGGCGAGCTGGTCCGGATCGGCATCGAGCGGGTGCACCTGGAGGAGGACACCGGCAAGACGCTGCACGTCGGTGGGGCCACCGGGCGCATCCACGGGGCCACCGAGTCGCTGGTCGACTACAACCGGGCCGGCATCCCGCTGGTCGAGATCGTCACCAAGCCGGTCCCCGGCATCGGCGCGCTCGCGCCGGAGGTGGCCCGGGCGTACGTCGCCGAGCTGCGGGACGTGATCCGCTCGCTGGGCGTCTCCGACGTCCGGATGGAGGAGGGCTCGCTGCGCTGCGACGTCAACACCTCGCTCAACCTGCCGGGCGAGGAGTGGGGCACCCGCACCGAGACCAAGAACGTCAACTCGCTGCGCTCGGTCGAGCGGGCGGTCCGCTCGGAGATGCTGCGCCAGGCGTCGGTGCTCGACGCCGGCGGGCGGATCACCCAGG
Organism: Micromonospora auratinigra; assembly: GCF_900089595.1. GTDB lineage: Bacteria > Actinomycetota > Actinomycetes > Mycobacteriales > Micromonosporaceae > Micromonospora > Micromonospora auratinigra. The sequence continues at coordinate 6,349,134 of NZ_LT594323.1, forward strand.
AGACCCGGCACTTCCACGAGGACACCGGCGACACCACGCCGGGCCGGTCCAAGGAGACCGCCACCGACTACCGGTACTTCCCGGAGCCGGACCTGGTCCCGCTCGCGCCGGACACCGGCTGGGTGGCCGAGCTGAAGGCGGCCCTGCCGGAGCTGCCGCGGCTGCGCCGCAAGCGGATCCAGCAGGACTGGGGCCTGTCCGACCTGGACATGCAGTCGGTGGTCAACGCCGGCGCGGTCGAGCTGATCGAGGCCACCGTCGCCGCCGGGGCCACCCCGGCCGCGGCCCGCAAGTGGTGGCTGGGCGAGCTGTCCCGGCGGGCCAACGAGTCCGGCGTGGAGCTGGCCGACGTCGGGGCCACCCCGGCGCAGGTCGCCGAGCTGCAGGGTCTGGTCGACGCAGGCTCGCTCAACGACAAGCTGGCCCGTACCGTGCTGGAGGGCGTGGTGGCCGGCGAGGGCTCGCCGACCGAGATCATGACCAACCGCAACCTGGAGGTCGTCTCGGACACCGGCGCGCTGACCGCCGCCGTGGACGAGGCCATCGCCGCCAACCCGGACGTGGCCGACAAGATCCGCAGCGGCAAGGTCGCGGCGGCCGGCGCGCTGGTCGGCGCGGTCATGAAGACCACCCGCGGCCAGGCGGACGCCAAGACCGTCCGCGAGCTGATCCTGGAGCGCCTCGGCGCCCAGGGCTGAACCTCACCCGAAGGGCCGCCGTCGTGACCCGGCGGCGGCCTTTCGACCTTCCCGGAGTGCGCGCGCGACCCGCGCCACCCCCTCGCGAGGGCGTCACCGGCGACGCCCGGATGGAGTCACCGTGAACCAGCACGACCTCGACGTCCTCGACGAGATCCAGCGGCGCGTGCTCTGGCTCGCCACCCGGATCGTGGACGCGGCCAACCACGACCGGAACACCGGCGACGGGGTGAAGGTCGGCGGCCACCAGGCCTCCAGCGCCTCCCTGGTCACCGCGATGACCGCGCTCTGGTTCGCCCACCTGGACGCCGAGGACCGGGTCGCGGTCAAGCCGCACGCCTCGCCGGTGTTCCACGCCATCCAGTACCTGCTCGGCCGGCTGGACCGGTCGTACCTGCCGAAGCTGCGCGCCCGGGGCGGTCTCCAGTCGTACCCGTCGCGCACCAAGGACCCCGACGAGGTGGACTTCTCCACCGGCTCGGTGGGTCTCGGCGCGGCCGCGCCGCTCTTCGCCGCGGTCACCCGCCGCTACGTCGACGCGCACTTCGGCGAGCGCCCGCACTCCCGGTTCGTGGCGCTGATCGGCGACGCCGAGCTGGACGAGGGGAACATCTGGGAGGCGGTCGCCGACCCGGCCACCACCGGGCTGGGCAACGTGATGTGGCTGGTCGACTTCAACCGGCAGTCGCTGGACCGGGTCGTGCCGGGCATCCGGATCAACCAGTGGCGCGGCCAGTTCGAGGCCGCCGGCTGGCACGTGGTGGAGGTCAAGTACGGCCGCAAGCTCGCCGAGGCGTACGCCCGGCCGGGCGGCGCGGCGCTGCGCGACTGGATCGACCTGATGCCGAACGAGCAGTACCAGTCGCTCTTCGGCCTGGCCGGCCCGGCGCTGCGCAAGCAGTTCCTGGACGGCGCGCCGGCCGGCATCGCGGAGTTCATCGCCGACATCGCCGACGACGAGCTGGGCCCGCTCGTCACCGACCTGGGCGGGCACGACCTGGCGGCGATGCTCGACGCGTACGCCCAGTGCGACGCGGTCACCGACCGGCCCAGTGTGATCTTCGCGTACACGGTGAAGGGGTGGGGGCTGCCGATCGCCGGCAACCCGCGCAACCACTCGGCGCTGCTCAGCACCGAACAGGTCGACGCGTTCCGGGCCGAGCTGGGCCTCACCGCCGAGACCGAGTGGGACCGGCTCGACCCGGCGTCGGAGGCCGGCATCCGGGCCGGCGCGCGCCGGGAGGCGCTGGCCCGCGCGCCGCGCGAGCGGGCGCTGGGGGTCACCGTCCCGGAGACCACGAAGGTACGCGCCAACAAGCCGGTCTCCACCCAGGAGGTCTTCGGTCGGGTGCTGGTCGACCTGGCCCGCGACCCGCAGGTGGCGCCCTACCTGGTGACCACCGCGCCGGACGTGGCCACCTCCACCAACCTGGCCGGGTTCATCAACAAGACCGGGGTGTTCGCCCCCACCGAGCAGCGCTCCTGGACCGAGGACCGGATGCTGCGCTGGACGGAGAGCCCGGCGGGCCAGCACATCGAGCTGGGCATCTCCGAGATGAACCTGTTCCTGCTGCTCGGTCAGCTCGGCCTGTCCTGGGACCTGTCCGGGCAGCCGCTGCTGCCGGTCGGCACGGTCTACGACCCGTTCGTGCTGCGTGGCCTGGACGCGTTCCTCTACGGCACCTACTCCGGCTCCCGGTTCGTGGTGGCCGGCACCCCGTCGGGCATCACCCTCGCCCCGGAGGGCGGCGCCCACCAGTCCACCATCACCGCCTCCGTCGGGCTGGAGCTGCCCGGCGTCACCTTCCTCGAACCGGCGTACGCCGGCAGCCTGGACTGGCTGCTCTGCGACGCGCTCGGGCAGATCGCGCAGGGCGCGACGCCGGCTGCCACGGCCGCGCCGGCCGAGGACGGGGCGTACTACTTCCGGCTCAGCACCCGCCCGATCGACCAGGCGCCGTTCGAGGCGGCCCGGGCCCGGATCGGCGACGCGGTGCTGCGCCGGCAGGTGGTGGCGGGCGCGTACCGGCTGGTCGACGCGCACCAGGCGTACCCGCACCTGGCGGACGCCCCGGTGGTGCAGCTCGCCGCCTCCGGCGCGGTCCTGCCGGAGGTGCTCGCGGCCGCCGCGGAGCTGGCGGAGGAGGGCGTCGCCGCGCACGTGGTCGACGTGACCAGCCTGGACCGGCTCTACCGGGCCTGGCAGCGGACCCTGCGCCAGGGCGTGCGGACCGCGACCGTGCCGAGCGTGCCCGGCGCGCTCCGGTCGGCGTTCGCCGACCGGGTGCCGATGGTGACCGTGCACGACGCGGCCTCGCACGCGATGGCCTGGCTCGGTTCGGCGCTCGGCGCGCCGGCGGTGCCGCTCGGGGTGGACGAGTTCGGCCAGTCCGGCAGCGTCCAGGAGCTGTACGAGCTGCACGACCTGCTGCCCGGCAGCATCGTCAACGCCGCCCTGGCCGCCCTCTCGCTGCGCTGACCCGACACCCGTGATCGCCCGGCGCCCGGCCGGACGACCACATAGGGTGACCAATGGTTGAGGCAACGCTGAGTAGCCGCATCCGCTCCCCGACGCTGACCCCCGTCCCGCCTTTGCTCTGCTTCAACCCACGCAACACCTCGCTGAGCTGCGGATTCTTTGAGGGCTGAGGACGTGCCATCCGCGCGACGGTGACGTTGCGTGTGTGTTGCGTATGGTTAAGCAGAGCAAAGCCGGCGGGGGTCGGTCCGCGTCAACGTCGAAGATGGCTCTGAGTGACCCTCGTGCACCGGTCCGGTCCGTGCGAGTGCCGGCCGTGCGAGTGCCGGCCGGGTGGGCATCAGGTCGACCGGCTCGGCCGTCAGCCGGTGGTGGTGGGGCTGGGGGAGGTCGGGGCCGGGGACTCCGGGCCGCCGCGGGTCGGGGTCGGGGTGACCGGCACCTGGTCGCCCTTCGCCGGGTCGCGGACCACGTGCCGTTCCAGGTTGACCTGGGACTGCCCGGTGCCGCCCACGGTGATGTCGTCGTACGCCTGGAGCAGCTTCTGCTGGTCGAAGTAGAGCACCGTCATGGTCAGCGGGGTGGGCTTCTCACCCTCCAGGCCCCGCAGCCCGGCCCCACCGGTGGAACCCTCCACCATCAGCGTGGTCGGCTGCTTGCCGGGCACCTGGGGCAGCTTCGACACCTGTCGGGAGTGGGTGTGCCCGGCGAGGACCAGCGGGCAGCTGCCGGAGAGCGGGCCGGCCGAGGCCGGGTCGTGCACCAGCGCCACGTTCACCTTCGCCGGCGAGTTCTGCACCGTGGCGGCGAGCTGCTCGCCGGTCCCGATGACCTGGTCGGCGACCTGCCTGGTCAGCCCGCTGCCGGCCGGTGAGGTCTCCTTGTCCGGGGTGAACCGGGGGTCGCCGATGCCGGCGATGGTCAGCCCGGAGACGGTGACCGTCGAGTTGTTCAGCACGATCGCGTTCGGCTGCTGGGCCACCGCCGCGGCGGTACGCGGCGAGTCGTGGTTGCCGCGGATGTAGACGTACGGCTTCTTGAGCAGGCCGATCGAGCCGACGAAGGAGGCCTCCGGCTCGCTGCCCCAGTCGGTGATGTCCCCGGTGTCGATCACCACGTCGATGCCGAACTGCTCCACCACCGTCCGGATCAGCTGCCAGCCGGTCGGGTTCAGGTGCATGTCGGAGACGTGCAGCACCCGGGTGGTGCCGGGGGCCGGCTGGTACACCGGCAGCGACGACACCGTGGTGTAGAGCTTGCTGACGTTGCCGACCAGCCGCTGGAGCTGCTCGGCGTACCGGGTGTAGTCGTTGGCGATCCGGCGCGCGTCACCGACGATCGCGGGCGCGTTGACCAGCAGCCCTTCGTACCGCGGCTCCTCGATTGCCTGCGGGCGGATGGTGGCGGCGGCCAGCCCCAGGCTGCCGGCGGTCACCGCCAGCGCCAGGCCACCGGCCCACGCGGTGCGGCGGACGTCGCGGAAGACCAGCCCGGCCAGGAGCAGGGTGGCCAGCACCGCGGCGGCGAGGGTCTTCAGGCCGAGCCGCATCACCCCGGCGCGTACGTCGTCGACGGCCGACTGGCTGGCCCGGCTGATGCTCGCCGGGTCGTCGATCAGCGCCTCGGTGCGCCGCTGGTCCAGCGCGCCCAGCTCCACCGTCAGGTACGCCGGCCCGTCGTGGCTGTCCAGCAGCAGCGCGCCGAGCGGCGGGATGTCGACCGTGGTGCCGCCGGTCAGCGAGGGACTGAGACTGAGCTGGGCGCGGAACGGTCCGATGTCGGTGTCGACGTGCCCGCCCGCGTACGTGCCGGCGACGACTCCGGTCAGGGTGACCACGAGCAGCAGCAGCACCGCGCCGAGCCGGCGCAGCCGGTCCCGGGACCGCTCGCCCCGCCCCGGCCACGAGATCCGGCGGCGGGTCGACCCGGTGTCCGGGGCCGCGTCCGCCCCGGTGTCGCGCTGCTCGTTCTCCTGGCCGTCCATGATGAGATTCTGTCCTGCCCGAAGAGGGATCTTGGCAAACCCGGGGGAAGCCGGTCAGCTCCGGCCGGCTCCGCCGTCCGCGAAGACCAGGCGCAGGATCCGGTCGTCCTCGGGCGCGGGACGGCCCCGCCCGTCCCGGTTGGAGGTGCTCACCCAGACCGAGCCGTCGGGGGCGACCGCCGCCGCCCGCAGCCGCCCGTACTTGCCGGTCAGCAGTTCCCGGGGCTGGCCGAAGGGGGTGCCGTCGGCGGTCAGCTCGACCAGCCAGAGCCGCTGTCCGCGCAGGCAGGCCGTGATCAGCAGGCGCTCCACCGCGGCCAGCCCCGAGCAGGAGGCGTCGGTGGTCTTCCACTGCACGATCGGATCGACGTACCGCTTGTCGTCGGCCCGTCCCTCGACCTGCGGCCAGCCGTAGTTGCCGCCCTTGTCGATCTTGTTGATCTCGTCCCAGGTGTTCTGGCCGAACTCGACGGCGTACATCCGGCGCTGCTGCGTCCAGGCGAAACCCTGTACGTTGCGGTGCCCGAGGGACCAGACCGGCGAGCCTGCGGTGGGGTTGCCGGGGGCCGGTTTCCCGTCCCGGGTGAGCCGGAGGATCTTGCCGCCGAGGCTCTTCGGGTCCTGCGCGGCGGCCGGCTTCCCGGCGTCCCCGGTGCTGGCGTAGAGGAAGCCGTCGGGGCCGAACCCGAGCCCGCCGCCGTCGTGGTTGCCGGCCTTCGGGATGCCGGTGAGGATCGGGGTGGGCGCGGCACCCGGTTGCAGCCGGGCGATCCGGTTGTCCTGCTCGGTGGTGTAGTAGACGAAGACCGTCCGGTCCTTCGCGTACGCGGGGGAGACCGCGATCCCGAGCAGCCCGGCCTCGCCGCCGGCCGCCACGTCCGCGATGGTCTGCACCACGGCGACCTTCATGCCCTCCGGCCCGGACTCCGGGCCGACCTGGAGGATCCGGCCGCTGTCCCGTTCCGTCACCAGCGCGCCGCCGTCGGGCAGGAACGCGATCGCCCACGGCACCGTCAACCCCTTGGCCAGCACCGTCGCGACCACCTGCTGGCCCGGGCCGCCGGCGCTCGCCGACGCCGACGGGGTGGGCAGGTTGGGCGGCTCGCCCGCCGGGTCGGGATCCGGCTCACCGAAGGCGCAGCCGGTGGTGCCGAGCAGCAGCGCTGCGCAGGACGCCGCCAGCGCCGTCCGGAGACGGCCGCTGCGGAGGTACGGGGGACGGGCGCTCACCCGCCCCACCCTATCCGGCCCGCAGGGCCAGCAGGGCGACGTCGTCCTCCCGGCCCGGGGCGGCGGCGAGCAGCAGGTCGCAGAGGTCGGCCAGCGGACGGTTCCCGGTGCCGGTGAGCCGCTCGACCAGCTCGGCCTGCCCCTCGTCGAGCGACCGGTCCCGGCGTTCGATCAGACCGTCGGTGTGCAGCACCAGGGTGTCGCCCGGCGCGAGGAGTAGCTCCCGGCCGGTCCGGCGGGGTGGCCGGGACAGCCCCAGCAGCGGCTCCCGGCCCGGCTCCAGCAGGGTGACCCGACCCTCGGCGGTGACCAGCAGCGGCGCCGGGTGCCCCGCGTTGCACCAGGAGACCCGCAGCCCGCCCTGCGTGGTCCGGCGGACCCGTGCCAGCACGGCGGTGGCGACGGTCGGGATGGCCAGCCCGTGGATCGCCCGGTCGAGGTGCGTCATCAGCTCCTCGACCGGGTCCGTCCGGCCGTACGCGTCGCCCCGGACCAGGTTGCGCAGCTGGCCCATGGTGGCGGCGGCCTCGATGTCGTGCCCGGCCACGTCGCCGATCGCGGCCACCAGCTCGCCGTCCGGCTGGACGAACGCGTCGTACCAGTCGCCGCCCACCTCGACCCGGTCTGCGGCGGGCAGGTAGCGGGCGGCGAGCTGCACGCCGGGCACCACCGGCAGGGTGGGCAGCATGCTGTGCTGGAGCACCTCGGCGACGTGCCGCTGCTCGCCGTACCGCCAGCTGTTGCCGACGGCCTGGCCGGCCCGCCGGCCGATGTCCAGCGCGGTCCGTAGGTCGTCGTCGTCGAACCCCCGCCGGTCCGGGCCGTTGACCAGGGTGATCGTGCCGACGGTGTGCCCGCCGGTCGCGGTGACCGGCACGGTCAGGTGGGACCCGAAGCCGAGCCGGTCGGCGAGCGCCACCAGCTCCGATTCGGTGGTGCCGTGCCGCACGTCGGTGAGCGGGGCCGGGCTGTGCAGCACCGGCCGGCCGGTGCGCAGCACCGACCGGATGATCGAGCCCGGCCCGAGGCCCCTGGTGACCAGCTCCGCGAGGCGGGTGGCCTCGGCGGCGTACGCCGGGTCGCGGTGCACCGCCGCGACGGTGCTCGGCCGTCGGGTCGGGTCGACCAGGGTGACCACGCACCAGTCGGCCAGCAGCGGCACCATGGCCCGGCCGAGCCGGTCCACCGTCGTGCCGACGTCGAGGGTGCCGCCCAACGTCTCGCTCAGGTCGGCCAGCATGGCCAGCCGGTCGTGCGCCTCCTCGGCGCGGTGCCGGGCCTGCTCGGCGGTGTCCACCGCGATCCGCAGGCGTAGCTCGGAGGAGCAGGCGGCGGCCAGGTCGGCGAGGATCCGCAACTGCTCGGCGGTCCACGCCCGGGGCTTGCTGTCGATGGCGCAGAGTGAGCCCAGCACCCGACCGTCCAGGTCGGTCAGCGGCATCCCGGCGTACGCGATCACGCCGAGGTCCTCGATCGCCCGGTTGTGCCGCACCCGGGGGTAGAGCCGGGCGTCCGGCAGCACCATCGGCACCTCGATGTCGACCACGTGCTGGCAGAACGAGTGACTCAGTGGCGTCTCGCGGCGCCCGGCCCACGGCTCGGGCAGGCCCACCGCGCCGGGGAAGAACTGCCGGTCGGCGGTGACCAGCGACACCAGCGCGACCGGCACGTCGAGCAGGGCGCTGACCAGCCGCGCGAACCGCTCGAAGGCCTCGTCCGGGGCGACGTCGAGCCGGGTCTCCGCGAGGGCCCGCAGCCGCTCGTGGTCGGTCAGCGCCGGTGGCGGCGGGGCCGGCCGGTCGGGCGGGTGCTCGGTCATCGCCACCTGTCTCGGGAGACGGGACGCCGACCGGCGTCCCGCCCTCGGTTATACCCGGTGCGGTGACCGGCGGGAGCGACCCTGCGGTCACGGTCACGGGTCCCGGTACCCCGTCCCGCGTCGTGCGGAACGAGGGTACGGCTATCGTCGCGGTCGTGAAGGTATGGCTCCCGCACCCCACCGGTCCGGCCCTGCTCGGCGACCTGCCGCCCGGCGTGACGGTGGAGGTGCTGGCGGATCCGACCCGGCTCCCGTCGGACCCGGCCGACGTGCGGTTCTGGGTGCCGCCCTTCCTCGCCGGCCCCGACGCCGGCGCGCTGCTGGCCGAACTGCCCGACCTGGCGGTGGTGCAGCTGCTCTCGGCGGGGGCGGACGCGTGGGTGGGGCGGGTCCCCGACGGGGTGACCCTCTGCGACGCCCGGGGCGTGCACGACTCGGCCACCGCCGAGTGGGTGGTGGCGGCGATCCTGTCCGCGCTGCGCGGCTTCGCCCCGCTGGCCCGGGCGCAGGCCCGGCGCGAGTGGGCGTACGACGAGGTGGCCCCGACCGACGAACTGGCCGGCAAGCGGGTGCTGATCGTGGGCGCCGGCTCGATCGGGGCGGCGGTCCGGGCCCGGCTGGCCCCGTTCGAGGTGAGCTTCACCCTGGTCGCCCGGACGCCCCGCCCCGCCGACGGGGTGCACGGGGTGGCCGAGCTGCCCGCGCTGCTGCCCGGGGCGGACGTGGTGGTGCTGCTGGTGCCGCTGACCGAGCAGACCCGGGGGCTGGTGGACGAGACGTTCCTCGCCGCGATGCCGGACGGCGCGCTGCTGGTCAACGCCGCCCGTGGTCCGGTGGCCCGGACGTCGGCGCTGGTCGCCGAGCTGGCCTCGGGGCGGTTGCGGGCGGCGCTGGACGTGACCGATCCGGAGCCGCTGCCCGCCGACCATCCGCTGTGGGAGCTGCCCAACGTGCTGCTCACCCCGCACGTGGCCGGCTCGGTGCGCGGCCTGCTGCCACGGGCGTACCGGCTGGTGGGGGAGCAGGTGCGCCGCTTCGCGGCCGGGGAGCCGCTGACGAACCGGGTGGTCGGCGACTACTGAGCGGACCGCCGGGCGCGAGCCGGTCGCCGGCTCACTCGGCGTCGGTCAGCTCCTGCCCACTGGCCGACACCAGCCGGGGCAGGTCGGCGGCGCGGACCGCGGGGAGCACGACCACCTCCCCGTCGTCGAGCCGGGCGACCGCCCGGCCGCGATTGTCGCCGGCCAGCTCGGTGACCCGCCGCCACGCGATCCGCCGCTGCCCGAGCAGGGCCCGCAGGCGCAGCCCGTCCGGGTCGGCGTCGGTGCCGCCCCACCAGGCCCAGAGCGCGACGGCGAGCGGGACCAGCAGCACCCAGAGCAGCCACCAGCGGGCGCTGGCCAGGGGCAGCGCGCCGATGAACGCGACGATCGCGGCGACCAGGATCGCCTGGTTGTGGCGGAAGTGGACGGTGTCGGCGCGGCTCACCTCCCGATGATCGCACCCCGTACCGGCCCGGATCCGGGCGGGCGGGCGGAGTGTGCCCGGCGGCATGAATGTGACGACAGTCACTGTAGTGGTCCCATAACGTCGCGTGTCCGGGATCGTTGTCAGGCGTGGCCACGCCGGGTCCCCGCCCGACGCGGTCGCTCCGTCGCCCCGATCCGCCCACGACCCGCACGTCGTACCGCAACCGCACCGCCCCGTGCCCCCTCACGAAGGCGACCGCCGTGCCCGTCCTCCACCCCTCCGGCGACCAGCGTCGCCGACCGCCGCTGGCCGTTCCGCTCGTGTCGCTGGCCGGCGCGCTGTTCCTGCTCGCCGGGGCCACCGGCCTGGTCCCGGCCCGCGCCGCGGTGGCCCTCGCCGTCGCCGCCGGCTGCGCGCTGGCCTGCGTCCGGCTCGCCTGGCTCGCCGGCACCCCGGCCCCGGACGGCCGGCGGGCCCGCCGGGCCGTGCTCTCCCGCCGGGTGGCCGCGATCCTCGACGCGGCCGTCCTGGCCGCCGGCCTCACCGTCGCCGTGCTGCCACTGCTCCCGGCGGCCCAGCGGCTCCCCGTCGCGCTCGCCGGCCTGCTCCTCAGCACTGCGCTGTACGCGCTGGCCCTGCTCCGCCTGCCCGGCCGGTCCCGGCTCTCCGGCGCGGCCCGGCTGCGCCGCACCGTGGACGCGCTCGGGCTCGGCGTCAGCCTGCTCTTCGCCGGCGCGGTGCTGCTGCCACCCGGCCCGGTGCCGCCGGCCGCCCGACTGGCCACGGTGGGCGGCGCGGTCGGCCTGGCGCTGCTGCTGGTGGGCGCGCTGGCCGACCGGCGACGCCGCCCCGGCGCGGCGCGCTGCCTGGCCGGCGCGGCGGCCACCCTGGTCGGACTGGTGCTCCTGGTGGTGCTGCTCGCCTACCCCGCGCCGGACCGGGCCACCCTGGCGGTGGCCCCGCCGCTGCTGCTGGGCGCGTTGCTCACCGCCGCCGGCGCGCGCCGGGCCGCCGGTGGCGAGCGCCCCGGCCCGGGGCCGTCCGCATCCACCGGCGCGGCCTGGCCGGGGCTCACCGCCCCGGCCGGGATCGCCGCCTGCGCGGCCGGCCTGCACCTGTGGACGGTGGGCGAGTTCACCGCCCCGGCGATGGCGCTCGGGCTGGCGGTCATTCCACCGATGGTGCTGCGGGAGGTGCTCGCCGCCGCCGACCAGCGGCGTCGGGCGGCCCGGCTGGCCGCGCACGAGGCCCGGCTGCGCGCCCTCACCCGGGCCGCCGCCCCGCCGGGTTCGGCCGCGTCGCCGCCCCCCGCCGACGCGTCGGCCGGCCTGGCCGACCGGCCCGAGCTGTTGCGCCGACTGGTCGGCCGGGCGGGTGGGGCGCTGCTCGTGATCGACCTGCTCGGCCTCGACGACGGCACCGGGGTGGCCGAGCGGGTGCTGGTCGAGGCCGCCCGGCGGCTGCGCGCCGGCCACGGCCCGGACGACCTGGTGGTCCGGCTGACCGGGACCGAGTTCGCCGTCCTCACCGGGGTCGGGCCGGTGCTCGCGTACGCCCTGGGCACCCGGCTGCTGGCCGCGCTGGCCGAGCCGTACCCGGGGCCGGACGGGGCGGCCCGGCTGCGGGTGGCGATCGGGTTGGCCGAGACCGTCGGCGGCGACCCGGAGGATGTGTTGCGCCAGGCCGAGCTGGCCCGGCGGCGGGCGGTGCAGCTCGGCGGGGACCGGGTGGAGTGGTACGACGCGTACCTGGAGGAGCAGCTGGTCCGCCGGCTCGACCTGGAACGGGAGCTGCCCGGCGCGGTGGCCCGGGGCGAGCTGGACCTGGTCTACCAGCCGGTGCTGGCGCTGGCCGACCGGCTGCCGGTGGGCACCGAGGCGCTGCTGCGCTGGCGCAGCCCGGTGCTCGGCACCGTGCTGCCGAAGGAGTTGCTCCCCGTCGCGGCCGACCTGGACCTGCTCGGCGAGGTCGGGCGCTGGGTGCTGGACCGGGCCTGCCGGCAGCTCGCCGCCTGGTCCGAGGGCGGCCGGGAGCTGTGGATGGCGGTCAACGTGACCCCGCGCGAGCTGGCCGCGCCCGACTTCGTGGCCCGTACGGCGACCGCGCTGACCGCGTACGAGGTGCCGCCGGAGCGCCTGGTGGTGGAGGTGTCCGAGCCGGTGGTCGCCGCCGACCTGCCCACGGTGGTGGCCCGGTTCGCCGGGCTGCGCTCCCTGGGCGTGCGCACCGCGCTGGACGACTTCCGCGCCGAGCAGGCGTCGCTGGCGCAGCTCCGGCGGCTGCCGATCGACCTGCTCAAGGTGGGCCCGCACCTGGTCGACCCGGCGCCGGACGGGCAGCGCCCGTTGATCGACGTGGTGGCGAACCTGGGTGACCGGCTCGGCCTGGAGGTGGTGGTGGAGGGGCTGGAGTCGGCCGCCCAGGTGGCCGGGGCCCGCCGGGCCGGCTGCCGTTACGGGCAGGGCTTCGCGCTGGCCCGCCCGGCCACCGCCGAACGGGTCGAGGCCTGGTTCGAGGAGTTCCCGTCCACCCCGCGGTGAACTGGTCGTTCAGTCAATCTGCTGAACCGGTTCAGCGACCCCGGGGCGGTGCGGTGCTGCCGCGCGGGGTGAGATGGGCGGTCTCGTCCTGCAACCCGCTCACCGGCTCCCCGGCGATCACCGCGAGCAACTGTCGCGCGGCGTGCGCGCCGTACGCCGGGATGTCCCGGCCCAGCGCGGTCAGCGGCGGGTGCACCAGCTGGCAGAGCGGCGAGTCGTCCCAGGCCACGATGGACAGGTCGCCGGGGACGGCGAGCCCCATCTCCTGGGCGACCGACAGCCCGGCGATCGCCATCACGTCGTTGTCGTAGATGACCGCGGTGGGCCGGTTGGCCGAGCTGAGCAGCCGGCGGGTGGACCGGGCGCCCTCCTCGCCGGTGTAGTCGGACCAGACGGTGGTGGCCTCCTCCAGCCCGAGCCGGCGGCACACGTCGGTGAACGCGTCGGTGCGGATCTCGGTGTGCAGCAGCGACGGCAGGCCGCCGACCCGGGCGATCCGCCGGTGGCCGAGCGCGACCAGGTACTCCACGGTCTCGACCAGGGCCGCCGCGTCGTCCGACCAGACGCTGGCCAGCGTGCCGGTGTGGCCCGGTCCGCCGATCACCACGGCCGGCAGTTGCAGCTCCTCCAGCGCGGGCACCCGCTGGTCGTCGGTGCGCAGGTCGCAGAGGAAGACGCCGTCCACCCGACGCTCGGCCCACCATCGGCGGTAGACCGCGATCTCGGCGTCCTGGTCGGCCACCACCTGGAGCGTCAGCGCGTACGAGCGGGCGGACAGTTCGGCCTCGACGCCGCTGATCAGCTCCATGAAGAACGGCTCGATGCCCAGTATCCGGGCGGGCCGGCACAGGGCCAGGCCGACCGCCTTGGCGGTGGCGCCGGAGAGCGCCCGGGCGGCGCTGCTCGGGCTGAACCCGATCTCCGCGGCGATGGCCAGGATCCGCTGGCGGGTCGTCTCGGACACACCGGGCTGCCCGTTCAGCGCGTACGACACCGCGCCCTTGGAGACCCCGGCCCGCCGGGCGACATCGGCGATGGTCGGCCGCTTCACCGGCGTGCTCCTCCACTTGTCCGGCCCCTCGGGGCAGTCCTGCGCCGCCGGGGTTGCCGGCGGCTGATCACGCTACTGCAAGGGGTCCCGCGGCCGGTCGGCGCGGCGGGACCCGGGGGACTGAACCGTACAGTCCGCCACTTGTGCGGTTAAGCGTACGGCCAACCCCACCCGTGAGCGCCACCCCTAACGCTCACGATTCTGCTTCGGAGAGCGCTTCACCACGCATGGTCGCGCTCCCACGGCATCGGAACGGTTACGGGACGGCCTCGGCGTTAACCGGCCGTTGACAGTGTCGTGGGTCACCCGTACGGTGTGCTCACTTATCCGGTTCAGTCAACGTCTCTCGATTGCGGGAGCGTTCCCATTTGGCGCGGAGGATGACATGAGACGGTCCTGGACGCACTGGGCCCGGGCGGCGGCGGTGGGTGCCGTCAGCCTGGTCATGGTCGCGGCGTGCAGCGGCAAGAGCACCACCGGCGGCGGCTCGGACGCGGCCGACGGTCAGGTCACCTTGAAGATCAATTTCTGGGGCGACTTCGGCCTGACGGACCTCAAGACCAAGTACGAGGCCGCCCACCCGAACGTCAAGATCCAGCTCAACTCGGGCGAGTACAACGCCCAGCACGAGGACCTGCAGAAGAAGCTCGTCGCCGGCAACGGCGCGCCGGACATCGCGGCGATCGACGAGGGCTTCATGGTCCAGTTCCGCAGCCAGTCCGACAAGTTCGTCAACCTGCTCGACAAGGGCGCCGGCTCGTACGAGAGCAAGTACCTGCCCTGGAAGTGGAAGCAGTCGCTGTCGGCCGACGGCAAGACCCAGATCGGCCTCGGCACCGACGTCGGCGGCCTCGCCATGTGCTACCGGACCGACCTGTTCAAGGCGGCCGGGCTGCCCACCGAGCGGGACCAGGTCTCCGCCCTCTGGCCCACCTGGGACAAGTTCATCGAGGTCGGCCAGCAGTACACCGGCAAGACCAAGAAGAAGTTCATCGACTCCGGCACCAACCTGTTCAACCCGATCCTCGGGCAGCAGCAGGTCGGCTTCTACAACGACCAGGACCAGCTCCAGATGGACGGCGGCCCGAAGGTGGCCTTCGACTACACCATCAAGGGCATCCAGGCCGGCCTCTCGGCCAACCTGGCCAGCTTCCAGGCCGACTGGGACAAGGGCTTCACCAGCGGCTCCTTCGCCGTGCTCGCCTGCCCGGCGTGGATGCTCGGCCACATCAAGGACACCGCGCCGAAGACCGAGGGCAAGTGGGACATCGCCGCGGTGCCCGGTGGCGGCGGCAACTGGGGTGGCTCGTTCCTGACCATCCCGAAGCAGGGCAAGCACGTCGACGAGGCGTACAAGCTGCTGGAGTGGCTGGTCCAGCCGGAGCAGCAGATCGAGATCTTCAAGAAGGTCGGCAACCTGCCCTCGCAGCCGGCGCTCTACGCCGACCCGGCGATCGCCGACTTCAAGAACCCGTTCTTCAACAACGCCCCGGTCGGGCAGATCTTCCCGAAGATGGCCCAGGGTCTGACCCCGCAGTACCTCGGCAAGAAGAACGGCCCGACCCGGGTCGCGGTGGAGAACGTCATCACCCGGGTGCAGAACAAGAGCCTGAAGCCGGACGCCGCCTGGGGTGAGGCGGTCAAGGAGGCCGAGAAGGTCGCCAAGTCCTGACGTACCCCGCACCACCGGTGACGGAGCGGGCCGCCGCCCGCTCCGTCACCGCCTGACCTCACCACCTCGGCCCTGGAGTGATCCGATGTCCACCACCCGTGCCGCACCCGCGCCGTCGAGCCACCGAGCCGCGCCGGAGCGCGGCCGCTCCGGGGGCGACCGGCGACTCAACTGGCGCAACCGGCTGTACCGGTTCGACATGCGCTACATGCCGTACCTGATGATCGCGCCGTTCTTCCTGCTCTTCATCGTCTTCGGCCTCTTCCCGCTGCTGTTCAACGCGGTCGTCTCGCTGCGCAACTACCGGCTCGACGACCCGACCCTGCCGTACTGGGCGGGCGCGGAGAACTTCAGCAAGCTGCTCGGCGACGACGACTTCTGGAACGCGCTGTTCAACACCTTCGGCATCTTCCTGCTCTCCTCGGTGCCCCAGCTGCTGCTCGCGCTGGTGGTCGCCTCGCTGCTCAACCGCAAGCTCCAGGCGCAGACCTGGTGGCGGGTGGGCGTGCTGCTGCCGTACGTGACGCCGATCGTCGCCTCGACGATGGTGTTCAGCGTCTTCTTCTCCCGCGACTTCGGCATGGCCAACTGGGTGCTCGGCCTCTTCGGCATCGGCGGCGCGGACGACCCGATCGACTGGCGCGCCGACAAGCTGCACTCCTGGATCGCCGTCGCCACGATGGTCAACTGGAAGTGGATCGGCTACAACGCCCTGCTCTACCTGGCCGCCATGCAGTCCATCCCGCGCGACGTCTACGAGGCGTCGGCGATCGACGGCGCCGGCCCGTGGAAGCAGCTCTGGCGGATCACCGTGCCGATGATCCAGCCGGTGGTGGTCTTCACGGTCATCCTCTCCACCATCGGTGGCCTCCAGCTCTTCACCGAGCCGATGCTCTTCGACCCGAACGCCCAGGCCGCCACCGGCGGACCGGACGGCGAATGGCAGACCATCGCCATGCTGATCTACAAGGTCGGCTGGAAGGACCTCAACCTCGGCTACGCCGCCGCGATGTCCTGGGCCCTGTTCCTGATCATCCTGATCGTCGCCGGCATCAACTACCTGGTGACCAACCGACTCTCCGGAGGTCGCAAATGACCGCCGTCGCGCCCCCGCGCACCGTCGCCGCGCCGCAGCGGCGCAAGCCCCGGGCGATGGCCCGGGCCCCGCAGGACACCCCGGCCGGGATCTGGACCTACCTGTCCCTCGCGGTGACCCTCCTCTTCGCGGCGTTCCCGCTGTACTGGATGTTCGTCATCGCCACCAGCGACGACCAGGCGCTGGCCAAGCTGCCGCCGGCGATCATCCCCGGCGACCGGTTCATGGCCAACGTCAACGAGGTCTTCTCCCTCCAGGACGTCTACTTCGCGGCCTCCCTGGTCAACAGCGTCATCGTCTCCACCGTGGTGACCGCCTCGGTGCTGTTCTTCTGCTCGCTGGCCGGGTTCGCCTTCGCCAAGCTGCGGTTCAAGGGCAGCAACGCGCTGATGCTCTTCGTGGTGCTCACCCTGACCGTGCCGAACCAGCTCGGCATCGTCGCGCTCTACATCGTGATGGGCAAGCTCGGCTGGAACGGCACTTTGCTGGCGGTCATCGCCCCCGGCCTGGTCACCGCGTTCGGCGTGTTCTACATGCGGCAGTTCATCGTCAACACCGTCCCGGACGAGCTGGTCGAGTCGGCCCGGATGGACGGCGCCAGCACGATGCGGGTGTACGCCAACATCGTGCTGCCGGCGATCCGTCCCGCCCTGGCGGTGCTCGGCCTGCTCACCTTCGTGGCCACCTGGAACGACTTCCAGTGGCCGCTGATCACGCTGAGCGGCACCGACTTCCCCACCTCGATGGTGGCCGTCTCGGACCTGGCCAGCGGCAACTACGTGATCTACCGGCGGGTGCTGGCCGGCGCGTTCATCGCGACCGTCCCGCTGCTGGTGATGCTCTTCATCGGTGGACGTCAGATCGTCCGCGGAATCATGGAAGGCGCGGTGAAGTCGTGAGTCGTCTTGCGCTGCACGAGGGTTGGGTGCTGCGGGCCGTACCCGGCCCCCAGGTGCCGCCGGAGATCGCCGACCGGGCGGTACCGGCCACCGTGCCCGGCGTCGTGCACACCGACCTGCTGGCCGCCGGCCTCATCCCCGACCCGTACCTGGACGACAACGAGAACCGGCTGGGCTGGATCGGGCGCACCGACTGGGTCTACGAGACCACCTTCGCCTGGCAGCCGGGCGACGACGAGCGGGTCGACCTGGTCTGCGCCGGCCTGGACACCGTCGCCACGGTCAGCCTCAACGGCACCGAGGTGGGCCGCACCGAGAACCAGCACCGCGGCTACCGCTTCGACGTCGGCGCGCTGCTGCGGCCGGGCGCGAACACGCTCACCGTCCGCTTCGACTCGCCGTACCGGTACGCCGAGGCGCACCGCGACCGGCTCGGTGACCGGCCCAACGCGTACCCGGAGCCGTTCAACTTCATCCGCAAGACGGCCTGCAACTTCGGCTGGGACTGGGGACCGACGGTGGTCACCGCCGGCATCTGGCAGGAGATCGGGCTGCACGGCTGGTCGGTCGCCCGGCTGGCGTCGGTCCGGCCGCTGGTCACCGTCGAGGGCGACACCGGCCGGGTGGAGCTGCACGTCGAGCTGGAGCGCGCCGCCGACGAGCCGGTCACCGTGCACGCCACGGTCGCCGACGCGACGGCCGAGGTCACCGTTCCGGCGGGGGAGCGCACCGGGGTCGCGACCCTCACCGTCCGCGACCCCGAGCGGTGGTGGCCCGTCGGGTACGGCGCGCAGCCGCGCTACGACCTCGACGTGACCCTGCGCGCCGCCGACGGCCGGGAGCTGGACGCCTGGACCCGGCGGATCGGCTTCCGCTCGGTACGCCTCGACACCACCCCCGACGCGCACGGCACCCCGTTCGTGCTGCACGTCAACGACGTGCCGGTCTTCGTCAAGGGCGTCAACTGGATCCCCGACGACGCCTTCCCGACCCGGGTCACCCGCGAGCGCCTGGCGCACCGCTTCGACCAGGCCCTCGGCGCGAACATCAACCTGCTGCGGATCTGGGGCGGCGGCCGGTACGAGTCGGCCGACTTCTACGAGCTGGCCGACGAGCGCGGCCTGCTGGTGCAGCAGGACTTCCTCTTCGCCTGCGCCGCGTACCCGGAGGAGGAGCCGTTCCGCTCCGAGATCGAGGCGGAGGCGCGCGAGCAGGTCACCCGGCTCGCCGCGCACCCGTCGCTGGTGCTCTGGACCGGCAACAACGAGAACATCTGGGGCTGGCACGACTGGGACTGGCAGGAGCCGCTCGCCGGCCGCAGCTGGGGCCGGGGCTACTACCTGGACCTGCTGCCGGCGATCGTCGGCGAGCTGGACCCGACCCGCCCGTACTGGCCGGGCAGCCCGTGGTCGGGGACCGAGGAGATCCACCCCAACGACCCGGCGCACGGCACCATGCACATCTGGGACGTCTGGAACGACGACGACTACACCAAGTACCGGGAGTACGTGCCCCGCTTCGTGGCCGAGTTCGGCTACCAGGCGCCCCCGGCGTACGCGACGCTGCGCCGGTCCATCTCCGACGAGCGGCTCGCGCCCGACTCGCCGGGCATGGCCCACCACCAGAAGGCCATCGACGGCGACCTGAAGCTCCAGCGCGGCCTCGACGCGCACCTGCCGGTGCCGGCCGACTTCGACGACTGGCACTACCTCACCCAGCTCAACCAGGCCCGGGCCATCCAGCTCGGGGTCGAGCACTTCCGCTCGTACCGGCCGGTCTGCATGGGCACCATCGTCTGGCAGCTCAACGACTGCTGGCCGGTCACCTCGTGGGCGGCGGTCGACGGCGACGGCCGACGCAAGCCGCTCTGGCACGCGCTGCGCCGCGCGTACGCCGACCGTCTGCTCACCGTGCAGCCGCGCGACGGCGGGCTGGCCCTGGTGGCGGTGAACGAGACCGCCGAGGCGTGGCACGCGCCCGCCACGGTCACCCGGATCGACCTGGCCGGGGAGCCGAGGGCGAAGACCTCGGTCGACCTCGACGTCCCGGCGTACTCCTCGGTGGTGCTGGCGCTGCCGGCGGAGCTGGTACGGCCGGACGAGGCCCGGCGTGAGCTGCTGGTCGCCGAGGCCGGCGACAGCGCCGAGCGGGCGCTCTGGTTCTTCGCCGAGGACCGGGAGATCGAGTGGCCGGCGGCCGAGCTGGACGCCACGGTCGAGCCGGTCGACGGCGGCCAGCTGGTCCGGGTGACCGCCCGGACGGTGCTGCGCGACCTGGCCCTCTTCCCCGACCGGCTGGACGGGTCCGCGCAGGTCGACCAGGCCCTGGTCACCCTGCTGCCGGGCGAGTCGACGACGTTCACCGTGCGCGCCGACGCCCCGCTCGACCCGGCGGCGCTCACCGCCCGCCCGGTGCTGCGCTGCGTCAACGACATCTGACGGCGGGGCCCCGCCCCGGCGGGGCCCCGCACCCCTCACCCGAGAGGAAGCCGATGAGGCGAAGGCTGGCCGGCGCCCTGCTGGCCCTGGCCGGGCTGCTCGCGACGGCCGGGGCGGCAACCCCGGCCGTGGCGGGCAGCCGGCACGACGGCGGGTTCGTGGTCCGCAAGGGCGACCGGCTCTTCCTGGACGGCCGGCCGTTCCGGTTCGCCGGCACGAACAACTACTACCTGGAGTACAAGTCCCGGCCGATGGTCGACGACGTCTTCGCCGACGCGAAGGCGGCCGGGTTCACCGTGCTGCGGCACTGGGGCTTCCTGGACATCGGCAACGCCGACGACAGCAACTCGGTCTCCGGCAAGTCCGACGGGGTGTACCTCCAGTACTGGGACGGCACGAAGCCGGCGTACAACGACGGGCCGGACGGGTTGCAGCGCCTCGACTACGTGCTCTACGCCGCCCGGCGCGCCGGGATCAAGGTGGTCGTGCCGCTGACCAACAACTGGCGTGACTTCGGCGGGATGGACCAGTACGTCCGCTGGCGCGGCGGGACGTACCACGACGACTTCTACACCGACCCGGTGATCCGGGGCTGGTACCGGGACTGGGTCTCGCACGTGCTCGACCGGGTCAATCCGCTCACCGGCGTCGCGTACAAGGACGACCCGACGGTCATGGCCTGGGAGCTGGCGAACGAGCCGCGCTGCAAGGGCTCCGGCGTCTACCCGACCTCACCGACCTGCTCGACCAGCACGCTGACCACCTGGGCCGACGAGATGAGCCGGCACGTCAAGGCGGTCGACCGGCGGCACCTGGTCGGCGTCGGCGACGAGGGCTTCTTCTGCGACGACCGGGCGGCGACCGACTGGACCGTCAACTGCGGCGAAGGCGTCGACACGGTCGCGCTGGCGTCGCTGCCGGCGGTGGACCTGATGGGCTACCACCTCTACCCGGACCACTGGGACCGGACCGCCGACTGGGGCGTGACCTGGATCGAGCGGCACAGCCGGGAGGCCGAGGCGATCGGCAAGCCGGTCCTGCTCGGCGAGTTCGGCTGGGCCGACAAGGCCACCCGCAACCCGGTCTACCGGCGGTGGACCGACGCGGTGATCCGCAGCGGCGGCGACGGCTTCCTCTACTGGATCCTCTCCGGGACCCAGGACGACGGCAGCCTCTACCCGGACTACGACGGCTACACCGTCTACTGCCCGAGCCCGGTCTGCACCACCCTCGGCAACGCGGCGGACGCCATCCGCGGCGACCGCCGCCCGCGCCCACCGGTCGCCGACCACGACACCGCGACCACCCAGGCCGGCACGCCGGTCACCCTCACCCCGACGAGCAACGACATCGCGTACGCGGGACAGGTCCGACCGTCCACCGTCGACCTCGACCCGTCGGCGTACGGCCAGCAGCGGGTCGCCACCGTCGCCGGAGGCGCGTTCGCGCTGTCGGCAGGCGGGGCGGTCGTCTTCACCCCGGCCGACGGGTTCCAGGGCAAGGCGACCGGCCACTACACGGTCCGGGACGCCGCCGGCCGGGTGTCGAACGTCGCCGACCTCACGGTCACCGTCAAGCCCGCGCCGAGGGACCCGATCCGGCTCGCCTCCTGGGAGACCGGGGTGGAGGGCTGGGCGCCGGGGAGCTGGCAGACCGACGCCGGCTCGGTCGCGCAGACCGCCTCCTTCGCCACCGAGGGCACGCACGGCCTGGAGGTGGCCGCCACCGGCGGCGGCTGGTTCGGGGTGACCCTGCCGGCCCCGGTCGACCTGTCGGCCAAGGCGACGCTGAAGTACGACCTGCGCACGTCGCCGGCCGCCGGCACGTCGACGGCGATCGCCCTGCAGACCGGTTCCGGGTTCGCCTGGTGCCAGTCGACCTTCGGCTGGGTCGGTCAGGGCACCACCACCACGGTCGAGGTGGATCTGCTCAACCAGATGTCCTGCGACGCGGCGGCCCTCGCCGACGTACGGGGCGTGCTGATCTGGGTCAGCCCCGGCACCCACGACCTGGACAACCTGCGCGCCGAATAGCTCACCCCACGGATCCCGGACAGCCACCCGCTGTCCGGGATCCGCACCTGCGCCGGAGGTGAACTGTCGGCCACCCGACGGGTGCGGCGAATCGGTGGCCGACGTCGGCTGCAATGACAGGCATGGCAGTGACCAATCGCAGGGCGGCGGCCAAGGCGTGCATCCTGGCCGCGATCCCGGTCGGGGCGGTCGGCTTCGTCGTCCCGGACACCTGGGCGAAGGCGTCGATCGTCGCCAGCCTGACGCTGCTCGCCCTCGGTGGCGACCTGTGGTGGGACAGCCGGCCGATCTTCCCCTACCGGTTCCTCCGTGCCCGCGCCCAACCCCACCGGACGGCTGATCCCGTCCGCCACCACGACGGCAGCTTCGGCGGGGTGCCGGCGGCGGCCGAGCGGCGGGAGCCCCGGCGGTACCGGCTGATGGTGTCGGCGACCAGCCGGATCCGGCAGGTCGTGCGGCAGCGGCAGATGATGTCCCTGATGCCGGCCGACGGGGACGGCGACGCCTCGGACCTGCGGCAGGTGCTGGACGAGGCGCAGCGCCGGGGCCGCCGGGAGCAGTTCTGGTGGCTGGTCGCCGGGCTGGCCGCCTCGATCCCGATCGGGGTGGCGGTCAACCTGCTCACCCGCTAGGCCGGTGGGACCGGCCGTCGCCGGTCCCACCGCCGAGGGTTACTCCGGCACCCGCCGGTACGCGCCGTCGCTGGCCGAGGTGGCCATCGAGGCGTACGCGCGCAGCGCCGCCGACACCGGTCGCTGCCGGTTCGCCGGGGTGTACGGGCGGTCCCGCTTCTCCTCCTCGACGCGGCGCGCGGTCAGCTCGTCGGCCGGGACGTTCAGCTCGATGGACCGGCCCGGGATGTCGATGACGATCTCGTCGCCCTCGCGCACCAGCGCGATCAGTCCGCCGGAGGCGGCCTCCGGGGAGACGTGCCCGATGGAGAGCCCGGAGGTGCCACCGGAGAAGCGGCCGTCGGTGAGCAGCGCGCAGGAGCGGCCCAGTCCCCGGCCCTTGAGGAACGAGGTGGGGTAGAGCATCTCCTGCATGCCGGGGCCGCCCTTGGGGCCCTCGTAGCGGATCACCACCACGTCCCCGGCGACGACCTCCTTGGCCAGGATCGCAGCCACCGCGTCGTCCTGCGACTCGTAGACCTTGGCGGGCCCCCGGAAGGTCAGGCACTCCTCGGGCACCCCGGCGGTCTTCACCACGCAGCCGTCCGGGGCGAGGTTGCCGTGCAGGATGGCCAGCCCGCCGTCCGCGCTGTACGCGTGCTCGCGGTCGCGGATGCAGCCGCCGGCCGCGTCGGTGTCCAGCGACGACCAGCGGTTGGTGGTGGAGAACGGCTCGGTGGTGCGCACCCCGCCCGGGGCGGCGTGGAACAGCTCGACCGCCTCGGGTGTCGGGCTGCCGCCGCGCACGTCCCAGTCGGCCAGCCAGCGCGTCAGGTCGGGGGAGTGGACCGCGTGCACGTCCCGGTGCAGCAGGCCGGCGCGGTCCAGCTCGCCGAGGATGGCCGGGATGCCGCCGGCCCGGTGCACGTCCTCCATGTGGTACTGCGGCGAGTTCGGGGCGACCTTGGCCAGGCAGGGCACCCGGCGGGAGATGGCGTCGATGTCGGCGACGTCGAAGTCGAGTTCCGCCTCGCGGGCGGCGGCGAGCAGGTGCAGGATCGTGTTGGTCGAACCGCCCATCGCCACGTCCAGGGCGACGGCGTTCTCGAACGCGGCCCGGCCGGCGACCGCGCGGGGCAGCACCGAGGCGTCGTCGTGGTCGTACCACCGCTTGGCGATCTCGACGGCGGTGCGGCCGGCCTCGACGAAGAGCGCGCGGCGCGCGGCGTGGGTGGCCAGCGTCGACCCGTTGCCGGGCAGCGCCAGGCCGATCGCCTCGGTCAGGCAGTTCATCGAGTTGGCGGTGAACATGCCGGAGCAGGAGCCGCAGGTCGGGCAGGCGGAGCGCTCGATCTCGCCGAGCTGCTCGTCGGTGACGGCCTCGTTGGACGAGGCGATCATGGCGTCGATCAGGTCGATCTTGGAGTGCACGATCCCCTCGATCGCGACCGTCTTACCGGCCTCCATCGGGCCGCCGGAGACGAAGACGGTCGGGATGTTGAGCCGCAGCGCGGCCAGCAGCATGCCGGGGGTGATCTTGTCGCAGTTGGAGATGCAGACCAGGGCGTCCGCGCAGTGCGCGTTGACCATGTATTCCACCGCGTCGGCGATCAGCTCCCGGCTGGGCAGCGAGTAGAGCATCCCGCCGTGGCCCATGGCGATGCCGTCGTCCACCGCGATGGTGTTGAACTCGCGCCCCACCCCGCCGGCCTCGGCCACCGCGTCGGCGACCAGGCCGCCGAGATCCTTGAGGTGTACGTGGCCGGGCACGAACTGGGTGAAACTGTTCGCGATGGCGACGATCGGCTTGCCGAAGTCGTCGTCGGTCATCCCGGTGGCCCGCCAGAGGGCCCGGGCGCCGGCCATCGTCCGACCGTGGGTGGAGGTCCTCGACCGCAGCTCAGGCATGAGAACCAGTGTGGCACTGCCGGCTCGCCCACCGCCCGCCACGCGGTCCGTGTCCCAACAGATGCACACCCGGTGCCCTACGGCCGGCAGGCATCCGGCACAGTTGATGCCGTGCACTTCCCCCCGGGCATGGTCGCCGTCGCGGCACTGAGCGGGCTCGTCGCCGCCACGGCCACCGCGCTGCTGGTCGCCTCGGCCCGCCGCCCCGGGCCGCACCGCCAGGCGTACGCGCTGCTCGCCGCCGCCGGTGGCGCGGCGCTGCTGAGCCTGCTGCTCGGCCTGGCGGGCGGGCTGGCCGCCGGTGACCACTGGACGCACCAGCAGGGGCAACGCACCTGGTGGGCGACCCTGGTGGCGGTCGGCACCACGCTCAGCGGCGGGGCGGTGAGCGTCGCCCTGCTGCGGCTGCTCGGCGCGGCGACCACCCGGGCGGCGGCGGCCCGGCTGCTGCTCGACGCCCTGGTCATCGCCAGCGCGCTGTGGTTCGTGGGCTGGGTCGTCTGCTCCGAGCCGACCCGCCTGCTCGGCGCCGCGACGCCGGTCGCCTGCGTACCCATCGTGCTGGCCACCGCCACCGCGGCCCTCGCCGCCGGGCTCACCGTGATGATGGTGCTCCGGGCCGCGTCCGCGCGGGCCCGGATCGTCCTGCTCGGCACCGGGCTGACCGGGGTGACCGGTGGTGGCCTGGGGCTCGCCGCCGGGCTCTGCCAGGCCGGTCCCGGCATGGCGGTCGCCGGCACGGTGGTGCTCGCCGCGGGCCTGCTGGCCGTCGCCCTGGCCGTGCACCGGGTGGACCGGCCCGGCCGGGTCGACGTCGACCTGATCAGCCGCGACGGCGAGTACGCCTTCGCGCCGATGTTCGCGATGGCCGCCTCGGCGATGTACCACCTCGCCCAGGGGGGCCGGTTCGACGCGTACGGCATCGTGGCCGGCAGCGTCGAGGGCTTCGCCCTGGTCGCCCGGCAGTACCTGGCCCTCAACGACGTCCGCGGGTACGCGAGCCGGCTGGCCGAGCGGGAGGCGCACTTCCGCGAGCTGGCGCACACCGACCCGCTCACCGGGCTGGCCAACCGGCGGGGGCTGCTGCGCGCCCTGCACCGCTGCGCGGAACAGGGCGTGCCCTGCGTGCTGCTCGGCCTCGACCTGGACGGCTTCAAGAACGTCAACGACATGCGCGGGCACGACGTCGGGGACGCGGTGCTGGCCGAGGTGGGCCGGCGGCTGCGCGGCAACCTGCGCCCCGGCGACCTGGCCGCCCGCCTCGGCGGCGACGAGTTCGCGGTGCTGATGCACGGGGCCGCCGACCCGGAGCCGGTCGCCGAGCGGCTGCTCGGGGTGCTGGGCCGCCCCTACGAGGAGCCGGACGGGCCGGTCTTCCTCTCGGTCAGCATCGGGGTGGCCGCCGGCGGCGGGCAGACCGACGTCGAGCTGCTGCTGCGCAACGCCGACCTGGCGCTGCGCTACGCCAAGCAGCGGGGCAAGAACCGGATCGAGCGCTACGACGCCACCTACGACCAGCTGCTGAGCCGGCGCACCCTGCTGGAGCACGAGCTGCGCGGGGCGATCGAGCGCGACGAGCTGCGGCTGGTGTTCCAGCCGGTGGCGTCGCTGCCGTCGGTGCGTCCGGTGGGGGCCGAGGCGCTGCTCCGCTGGCACCACCCCGAGCTGGGCAACGTCCGCCCGGACGAGTTCATCCCGCTGGCCGAGGAGTGCGGGATGATCGCCAAGCTGGGTGCCTGGGTGCTGCACCAGGCCTGCTATCAGCTCTCCCGCTGGCTCGCCGACGGGCACGACGTCTGGGTGTCGGTGAACGTCTCGCCCCGGGAGCTGCACGCCCCGGAGTACGTGGTGCAGGTCGCCGAGGCGTTGCGCGCCCACCACGTACCGCCGCAGCGGCTGGTGCTGGAGGTCACCGAGCAGGCCGTCGCCACCGACCTGGACGAGTTGATCCGCCGGCTCACCGCGTTGCGGCTGACCGGGGTGCGGATCGCGCTGGACGACTTCGGCGCGGGCTACTCCTCGCTGGGTCAGCTGCGCCGGCTGCCGGTCGACATCCTGAAGATCGACCACGGCCTGGTCGCCGAGCACGAGCCGGTCCGGCCGGTCGGTCGGGACGGCCCGGCGTTCGCCCCGATGGTCGACATCGTGCTGCGCCTCGGGCACCACTTCGGGCTGGAGGTGATCGCCGAGGGCGTCACCAGCCCCACCGAACTGGCGGCGGTGGTCGCCGCCGGCTGCCGGTTCGGCCAGGGCGCGCTCTTCGGCTGGGGGGTGCCCGCCGAGCACCTGGAGGCGATGCTGGAGGCGGCCACCTCGCCGGGGGCGCGGCCGGCCACGCCGGCGCCCGCCCCGCCGCCGCGTCCGGTGCGGACCGGGCCGTCGCCGTTGCTGCCGCGGCTGCGGTCGAATCCGCCCCGCCAGGTGCCCGCCCAGCGTCCCCCGGAAGAGGGATCCGCGCAGGTGAAGCCGGCCGTGGAGGGGGCTTCCGGGGCCGACACGCCCACGTCCGTGAACCAGAATGTGGGATCAGTTGACTCATCGCGTGAGATGCGTCAGGCTTAGCCACATGTCGTCGAACCGGTCGCTGCGAGTACTTACCTGAGCGCACTCTCCCCGTCGAGAGTGCGCTGGCCCCGTGCATCCTGCACGTGGGCTTTTTTGTTGCCGTCGGACCATCGCCGGGACGCGCCCCGCGTCCCAAGACCGAGAATTCCACTCCAGCCGAAGGCCTGAACCGCCATGACGAGACCCACGCCCGAGACCCTCGCCCACTCCGCCCGGCGATCCCGTCCGGCCACCGAGCCGGCGGGCGACACCGACCACGCCCCCACCCCCCGCACCGGCTCCGCCCCGGCCGCCCCGGCGGTACGGGAACGGGTGGCACAGGCCGGCGCGGACGGACGGACCGCAACCGACCGCGTGCCTGCGCCGATCTCCGGTGCCGGCTCGCTGGTGCGGTCGCTCGAGGCGCTCGGCGTCGACGTCGTCTTCGGCATCCCGGGCGGCGCGATCCTGCCGGCGTACGACCCGCTCTACGACTCCACCGTCCGGCACATCCTGGTCCGTCACGAGCAGGGCGCGGGGCACGCGGCCACCGGTTACGCGCAGGCCACCGGCAAGGTGGGCGTCTGCATGGCGACCTCCGGCCCGGGCGCGACCAACCTGGTCACCCCGATCGCCGACGCCTACATGGACTCGGTGCCGCTGGTGGCGATCACCGGCCAGGTCGCCCGCCCGTCGATCGGCACGGACGCCTTCCAGGAGGCGGACATCCAGGGCATCACCCTGCCGATCACCAAGCACAACTTCCTGGTGCAGACCGCCGAGGAGATCCCGCAGGTCCTCGCCGAGGCGTTCCACCTGGCCTCGACCGGCCGTCCCGGCCCGGTGCTGGTGGACATCCCGAAGGACGTCCTGCAGGCGCCGACCAGCTTCGCCTGGCCGCCCACCCTCGACCTGCCCGGCTACCGGCCGACCCTGCACCCGCACGGCAAGCAGATCCGTGAGGCGGCCCGGCTGCTGACCACCGCCCGCCGCCCGGTGCTCTACGTCGGTGGCGGCGTGCTCAAGGCCGGCGCCACCGAGGGGCTGCGCAAGCTGGCCGAGCTGACCGGGATCCCGGTGGTCACCACCCTGATGGCGCTCGGCGCGTTCCCCGACTCGCACCGGCAGCACCTGGGCATGCCCGGCATGCACGGCACCGTCGCGGCGGTCTACGGCCTGCAGAAGTCCGACCTGATCGTGGCGCTCGGGGCCCGCTTCGACGACCGGGTCACCGGCCGGCTGGACTCGTTCGCGCCGGACGCCACCGTCGTGCACGCCGACATCGACCCGGCCGAGATCGGCAAGAACCGCCACGCCGACGTGCCGATCGTCGGCGACGCCAAGCACGTGATCGACGAGCTGATCGCCGCCGTCACCACCGAGCGGGCGGCCCGGCCGGCCACCGACCTCGGCGACTGGTGGACCCAGCTCGACGACCTGCGCAACCGCTACCCGCTGGGCTACGAGGAGCCGGCCGACGGCACCCTCTCCCCGCAGTACGTGATCAAGCGGCTGGGCGAGATCGCCGGCCCGGACTCGGTCTACGTGGCGGGCGTCGGCCAGCACCAGATGTGGGCCAGCCAGTTCATCTCGTACGAGAAGCCGTACACCTGGCTCAACTCCGGTGGCCTCGGCACCATGGGGTACGCCGTCCCGGCGGCGATGGGCGCGAAGGTCGGCAAGCCGGACACCACGGTCTGGGCGGTGGACGGCGACGGCTGCTTCCAGATGACCAACCAGGAGCTGGCCACCTGCGCGCTGGAGGGCATCCCGATCAAGGTCGCCGTGATCAACAACGGCAACCTGGGCATGGTCCGGCAGTGGCAGACCCTGTTCTACGGGGAGCGCTACTCCAACACCGAGCTGGGCACCCACAAGCACCGCATCCCGGACTTCGTCAAGCTCGCCGAGGCGCTCGGCTGCGTGGGGCTGCGCTGCGAGAACGCCGCCGACGTGGACAAGGTCATCGAGGCGGCGATGGCGATCGACGACGCCCCCGTGGTGATCGACTTCGTGGTCGGCAAGGACGCCATGGTCTGGCCGATGGTCGCCGCCGGCACCAGCAACGACGAGATCATGTTCGCCCGGGGCGTCCGCCCCGACTTCGACGAGGACGAGATCTAAATATGACGATGCACACGCTGAGCGTGCTGGTGGAGAACAAGCCGGGTGTGCTGGCCCGGGTCTCCGGGCTCTTCTCCCGGCGCGGCTTCAACATCGACAGCCTCGCCGTGGGCGAGACCGAGAACCCGGACGTCTCCCGGATCACCATCGTGGTCAACGCCGAGTCGTCCCCGTTGGAGCAGGTCACCAAGCAGCTCAACAAGCTGGTCAACGTGCTGAAGATCGTGGAGCTGGACCCGCAGGTCTCGGTGGCCCGGGAGCTGCTGCTGGTCAAGGTCCGGGCCGACCGCAACGCCCGGGGGCAGGTGCTGGAGACGGTGAACCTGTTCCGCGCCCGGGTGGTCGACGTCGCCCCGGACACGCTGACCATCGAGGCCACCGGCACGCCGGACAAGCTCGACGCGCTGCTGCGCGACCTGGAGCCGTTCGGCATCAAGGAGATGGTCCAGTCCGGCACGGTGGCGATCGGGCGCGGCTCGCGCTCCATCACCGCCGGTCCGGCGCTGCGCGCCGCCTGAACCCCAGCCGGGCGACGCGCCGCCGCGCCGTCCGGACCCGTACCGCAGGAGATTCACGACGGGCCGCCGGGCACCGCCGTACCGAAAGGGAAGTCAATGAGCGTTGAGGTGTACTACGACGACGACGCCGACCTGGGCCTGATCCAGGGCCGCAAGGTCGCCGTGATCGGGTACGGCAGCCAGGGGCACGCCCACGCGCTGTCGCTGCGCGACTCGGGTGTCGACGTGGTGATCGGCCTGCCGGCGGGCTCGAAGAGCCGGCCGAAGGCCGAGGAGCAGGGCCTGCGGGTGCTCACGCCGGCCGAGGCGGCGGCCGAGGCCGACGTGATCATGATCCTGGCGCCGGACACCGCCCAGCGGGGCCTCTACGCCGACGCGATCGCGCCGAACCTGGCGGCCGGCAAGGCGCTCTTCTTCGGCCACGGCTTCAACATCCGGTACGACCTGATCAAGCCCCCGGCCGACGTGGACGTGGCGATGGTGGCCCCGAAGGGCCCCGGTCACCTGGTCCGCCGCCAGTACGTCGACGGCAAGGGCGTGCCCTGCCTGGTCGCCGTCGAGCAGGACGCCACCGGCAACGCCTTCGCGCTGGCGCTGGCGTACGCCAAGGCGATCGGCGGTACCCGGGCCGGCGCGATCAAGACCACCTTCACCGAGGAGACCGAGACCGACCTCTTCGGCGAGCAGGCGGTGCTCTGCGGTGGCGCCGCGGCGCTGGTGCAGACCGGGTTCGAGGTGCTCACCGAGGCCGGCTACGCCCCCGAGGTGGCCTACTTCGAGTGCCTGCACGAGCTGAAGCTGATCGTCGACCTGATGTACGAGGGCGGCATCGCCCGGATGCGCTACAGCATCTCCGACACCGCCGAGTACGGCGACCTCTCCCGCGGCCCCCGGGTCATCGACTCCCGGGTCAAGGAGGAGATGCGCAAGATCCTCGGCGAGATCCAGTCCGGCGAGTTCGCCCGTGAGTGGGTGGCCGAGGACGAGGCCGGCCGGCCGAACTTCGCCAAGTGGCGGGCCGAGGGCGCGGCGCACCCGATCGAGGAGACCGGGCAGAAGCTGCGCGCCATGATGAGCTGGGTGGACCGGCCGATCACCGAGACCGCCTGACCAGCCTTCCCGCACGGGGGCCCCGCGGCCCGCGACCCGACGCTCTCCCCGGCTCGGGTCGTGGGCCGCGCAGCTGTCCGCCGCCGGCTCCGCCGTCCACGTCGTGGGACCGGGTGACCGACGCCTCGGCCGGTCCGGGGCCGAACACCCGCGCCCGGGCCGGCGTGGACCCGGCCGGCCGCGCCCGTGAACGTCGGATGTCACGCCGGTGACCACGGCGTGTGAGGGCCCTCACCCCAGGGTCCGGGACACACCGGCCGAACCGGCCCCTACGATCCCCTATAGGTGCTCCGATCGGCACCTGACGGCCATGGCACGGATCAGCGCAGGGCGCAGCGCGGCGTCCCGGCGCCCCACGCCGACCGCACACGAGCGTCTACGAGGACCGATGAATCCTGTCGTACTGATCGCCGAAGAACTCGCTCCCGCCGCCATCGAGGTGCTCGCGCACGACTTCGACGTGCGTCACGTCGACGGCACCGACCGTCCGGCCCTGCTGTCCGCGCTCTCCGAGGCCGACGCGGTGATCGTGCGCAGCGCCACCCAGATCGACGCCGAGGCGATCGCCGCCGCGCCGCGCCTGAAGGTGGTCGCCCGGGCCGGCGTCGGTCTCGACAACGTCGAGGTGCCGGCCGCCACCGCGCGGGGCGTCATGGTCGTCAACGCCCCCACCTCCAACATCGTCTCCGCCGCCGAGCAGGCCGTCGCGCTGCTGCTGGCCGTCGCCCGCAACACCGCGAGCGCCAGCGCCGCGCTGAAGGCGGGGGAGTGGAAGCGGTCGAAGTACACCGGCGTGGAGCTGCAGGGCAAGACCGTGGGCGTGGTCGGCCTCGGCCGCATCGGCGTGCTCTTCGCGTCTCGCATCGCCGCCTTCGGCACCCGGCTGATCGCGTACGACCCGTACATCCAGCCGGCCCGCGCCGCCCAGCTCGGCGTGCGCCTGGTCGGGCTGGAGGAGCTGCTGCGCGAGGCCGACTTCATCTCGATCCACCTGCCCAAGACGCCGGAGACCGTGGGCCTGATCGGCGAGAAGGAGCTGGCGATCGTCAAGCCGGGCGTCCGGATCGTCAACGCCGCCCGGGGCGGCCTGGTCGACGAGCAGGCGCTGGCCGACGCGATCGCCGAGGGCCGGGTCGCCGGCGCCGGCGTCGACGTGTACGCCAAGGAGCCGTGCACCTCGTCTCCGCTGTTCGCCTTCGACAACGTGGTGGCCACCCCGCACCTGGGCGCCTCCACCCACGAGGCGCAGGACAAGGCCGGCCTGGCCGTGGCCAAGAGCGTCAAGCTGGCGCTGCAGGGCGAGTTCGTGCCGGACGCGGTGAACGTGCAGGCCGGCGGCGTGGTCGCCGAGGACGTCCGGCCGCTGCTGCCGCTGGCCGAGAAGCTGGGCCGGGCCTTCACCGCGGTGGCCGGTGGGGTCGCCGCGAGCGTCACCGTCGAGGTGCGCGGCGAGATCGTCAACCACGACGTCTCGGTGCTCAAGCTCGCCGCCACCAAGGGGCTGTTCAGCTCGGTGGTCGAGGAGCAGGTCACCTACGTCAACGCGCCGCACCTGGCCGCCGAGCGGGGCGTCGAGGTGGCGCTGGCCTCCCCGGCCGAGACGATCGACCACCCGAACCTGGTCACCGTGCGGGGCGCCCTGCCGGACGGCCGCACGGTCAGCGTCTCCGGCACGGTCACCCACACCGGTGCCCGGGACGTCATCAAGCTGACCGAGGTGGACGGCTTCGACGTGGAGATCGGCGCGGAGGGGATCCTGGTCTTCCTGCGCTACGTCGACCGGCCGGGCGTGGTCGGCACCGTCGGCACGCTGCTCGGCGAGGCGGGCGTGAACATCGCCGCCATGCAGGTCGCCCGTCGGGAGGCCGGTGGCGAGACGCTGATGACGCTCACCGTCGACCAGGCGCTCGGCGCGGACCTGCTCAGCTCGGCGGCCGACTCGATCGGCGCGGTCTCGGCCAGCGCCGCCGACCTGCGCGACGAGTAGTCCGGACAGGACTGATCGGGGGCCCGGCCGGTACGGCCGGGCCCCTCGTCGTACGTGTTCAGGAGTTGACCCGCGCGGGCGGCGGGTAGACCGAGCCGTCCTGCGCGTCGAAGAGCATCAGGTCGTGCTCGCCGGCCAGCCGCTCGATGTCGAGCAGGACCTGGTCCTCGCAGGTGGCGAAGAGATTCAGCTCCACGTGGTCACTGGCCGCGTGCAGCGGGGCCACCTCCCACGGGGTGCCCGGCCCGGCCGGGCGATCCGGGTACGCGGCGGTGATCGCCCGGTAGAAGCCGACCACCCGCGGGTCGGGGTACTGGTCGCCGTGCCGCCCCTCGCGGCACCGCCGTACCGCTGCCCGTACGTCGTCGGGCGTGGCCCCGGACGGCAGGGCCCACACGCTCAGATCGAAACTCACGGCGGACAGCGTGCCATCCCCGGCCGGCGGCGTCACCCTTGCCCCGCCGCAGCTGGACCGGCTGGTCGCCGCAGGAGGCGCCCGTCCGGTCCGCTGTGGAGACTCTTGCGTCGAGTTGCGTCGATTCGCTAGCGTACCCGTGCGGTCACTGGCTGAGTTGTGACTCCGGCCCGTCTTCGGGTGGCGTGGTCGCCGTCCCGGCCCACCGGCCCGCACCCCTCGATTGCGCGAGCCACGCGCACTCGTCGCTGACCGGCCCCCACGGTCGTTGCCGAGACCGTGGGGGCCGATCGCGGTCCGGTCCCGGGTTGCCGAGCGCCGCCGTCAGCGCCGGCGGTGCGCGAAGAGCGCGCGGTAGTCCGAGTCGTTGCGGAACCAGGCGAGCCCGGCCGGCCCGGCCGCGTACAGCGCGGTGGCGTAGGCGTCGGCGACCGCCAGGTCCGGCCCCACCACGGTCGCGGCGACGAGCTGGTCGGCGGGTTCGCCGGTGTGCGGGTCGACCACGTGCCCGCGCCGCCCGGTCACCCCCGAGGTGCCCACCGCGCCGGCCGTCATCTCCAGCACCAGCGGCGCCCGGCGGGCGTCGGTCGGGTGGTGCACCGCGACCCGCCAGGGGCCGCCGTGCGCGGCGTGTCCCCGGACCGTCAGGTCGGCGCCGCAGAGCACGGCGTAGTCGTGCACACCGGCGGCGCGCAGCCGGGCCGCGGCCCGTTCCACCGCCCAGCCGCCGAGCAGGCCGCCCGGGTCGAAGCCGCCCGGCACCGCCCAGGCGTCGAACCAGCCGTCGGTGGCCGCCCGCATGGCGGCGCAGCGGTCCACCAGGTCGGCCAGCGGTGGGTAGGACCCGGCGCCGATCTCGCCCCGCCGCAGCTTCGACACCAGGCTGTCCGGCCGGTTCGGTCCGTAGGTGAGGTCGACGGCGCGCAGCTCGGCGACCGCGTCCCGCAGCGCCTCGCCGACCCCGCGCCGGCCCAGCCACTCGGGCGCGTTGAGCAGCAGCGTGTACTCGGCGGTGGAGGTGCGCACGGTGTGCTGCACGCTGATCCGGTCGGCGGCCGCGCCGCCGGCCCGGTCCAGCTTGTGACTGCGACCGCCGAGGCGCAGGTCGGGGCGGCGGCTGAGGAAGGCGGACTGGTCGACCCACCGGGTGCGGGGCTGCTCGTCGCTCCAACGCACCCTGCGCTGCTCGTCGATCGGCATGGCACCCGCTCCCTCGCTGGCGCCGCCGCCGCGTCGCGGCGGAGCCGTCCCGGGCCCGCTGTCGACCCGCTCCCCCCGACCCTAGGGGGCGGAGTTGACCACCCCATGAATGTCGGCTGGGAGGATGCTGAGTGTTCCACCGTCCCGCAATCTGGAAGACGCGTACCGGGAGCCGGGACGGCGACGTACCGTTGCGCAGAACGACGAGGTGAGGAGCGCCAGGTGGCACGCATCGCGGTGGTGGCCGGGGACGGCATCGGACCCGAGGTGGTCGCGCAGGCCCGTAAGGTCATCGACGCCGTGCTGCCCGGGGTGGAGGCCACCGAGTACGACCTCGGCGCCGCCCGCTACCACCGCACCGGCGAGGTGCTGCCCGACTCCGTCCTCGACGAGCTGGCCGGGCACGACGCCATCCTGCTCGGCGCGGTCGGCGACCCGACGGTGCCGCCGGGGGTGCTGGAGCGTGGCCTGCTGCTCAAGCTCCGCTTCGCCTTCGACCAGTACGTCAACCTGCGCCCGTCGCGGCTCTGGCCCGGGGTGGCCGGGCCGCTGGCCGCGGTCAAGCCGGGCGAGGTCGACCTGGTCGTGGTCCGCGAGGGCACCGAGGGCCTGTACGCCGGGGCCGGCGGCTCGCTGCACCGCGACACCCCCGCCGAGGTGGCCACCGAGGAGAGCCTGAACACCCGGCACGGCGTGGAGCGGGTGATCCGCGACGCCTTCGCCCGGGCCGCCCGGCGCGAGCGGCGCAAGGTGACCCTGGTGCACAAGACCAACGTGCTCACCCACGCCGGCTCGCTCTGGGCCCGCGCCTTCGAGGCGGTCGCCGCCGAACACCCCGACATCGCCACCGAGTACCAGCACGTCGACGCCGCCGCGATGTTCCTGGTGACCAACCCCCAGCGTTACGACGTGGTGGTCACCGACAACCTCTTCGGCGACATCCTCACCGACATCGCCGCTGCGGTGACCGGGGGGATCGGGCTGGCCGCGAGCGGCTGCATCAACCCGGAGGGGCGATACCCGTCGATGTTCGAGCCGGTGCACGGCTCCGCGCCGGACATCGCGGGCCGGGGCGTCGCCGACCCGGTCGCCGCGGTGCTCTCCGCCGCGCTGCTGCTGGACCAGCTCGGGCACGCCGACGCCGCCGCCCGGGTCACCGCCGCGGTCGCCGCCGAGCTGGCCGGCCGTACGCCGGGGGCCGCGCTGCGCACCGACGAGGTCGGCGACCGGCTCGCCGCGCACGCCGTAGCCTGACCCGGGTCCTCCTGCGGCCCGGGTGACGGGCCGCCGGACCCGTCTCGCCGGGACCGCGCCGCCGACCGGCCACGGTGCCATTCGGTGGTCTCGATCCGGTGGGGCGGAGCTATCCGCTGAACGACCGTTCGGGGTAAGTTTCTGGCACCAGTGACGTCGGCGTGCGATCCCGCATGCCGTGGACCCGCAGGGAGGTCAGCGCGATGAGCGGTGGTGACAAGCTCGATTTCGAGACCCGTCCGAATACCGCGCCGGTATCCGCCGCCGATCGGGCCGCCCTGCTGGCGAACCCCGGCTTCGGTCGGGTGTTCACCGACCACATGGTGACGATCCGGTACGCCGAGGGCAAGGGCTGGTACGACGCCCGGGTGGAGGCCCGCGCGCCGATCCCGATGGATCCGGCCGCCGCGGTCCTGCACTACGCGCAGGAGATCTTCGAGGGGCTGAAGGCGTACCGGACCGGGGACGGGTCGGTGACCATGTTCCGGCCGGAGGCCAACGCGGCCCGCTTCGTCGCCTCGGCGAAGCGGCTGGCGATGCCGGAGCTGCCGCCGGAGACGTTCGTCGACTCGCTGCGCCGGCTGGTCGAGATCGACCGGGACTGGATCCCCGAGCACGAGGACGCCAGCCTCTACCTGCGGCCGTTCATGTTCGCCAGCGAGGTCTTCCTCGGCGTCCGGCCCGCCAACGAGTACCTCTACTGCGTCATCGCCTCGCCCGCCGGGGCGTACTTCGCCGGTGGGATCAAGCCGGTGACGCTCTGGGTCTCCCCGGACTACACCCGGGCCGCGCCCGGCGGCACCGGCGCGGCCAAGTGCGGCGGCAACTACGCCGCCTCGCTGGCCGCCCAGGCCGAGGCGATCGAGGCCGGTTGCGACCAGGTGGTCTTCCTGGACGCGGTGGAGCGGCGCTTCGTCGACGAGCTGGGCGGCATGAACGTCTTCTTCGTCTACGACGACGACACGCTGGTCACCCCGCCGCTGACCGGCACGATCCTGCCCGGCATCACCCGGGACGCGATCCTCACCCTGGCCGCCGAGTCGGGGCTCCAGGTGCAGGAGCGGCCGGTCAGCTTCGCCGACTGGCAGGCCGACGCGGCGAGCGGACGGCTGCGTGAGGTCTTCGCCTGCGGCACCGCAGCGGTGATCAACCCGATCGGCGGGGTGCGCTTCCCGGACGGCGAGTTCCTGATCGGCGGCGGCGAGCCGGGGCGGACCACCATGGCGCTGCGGCAGCAGCTCGTCGACATCCAGCGCGGCCGGGCCGAGGACCGGCACGGCTGGGTGCAGCGGGTGCTCTGACCGCCGCTCAGCGGACCCGGTCACGGCCGGCACCGTCGCCCGACGGTGCCGGCCGTCTCCGTGTGGCCCGATCTCGGCGTTCGTCGGTGGTGCCTGTCCTGGCGGGGGTGCGCGCCCCGGCGGTGTCTACTGCCGGGTCCGACCTCGTTCGGCTGCTCGCGTAACGGCGGCGGTCAGCGGCGCGACCCCAGCCCTGAGCAGGACGGGGGTCGCAGAGGGCGAGGGCGGGGAGCGGGCCGGGGCGGGTCAGCTCAGCAGGTGCGCGCGCAACGCGTCGAGCTGGGCGTCGGTCACCCCGGCGTGGCGCAGGTAGTCCTCCACCGAGCCGTACCCGGCGCGCAGTTCGGCGAGGAACAGCGACATCGCCTCGGCGGGGGAGGCCAGGTAGGGCGCCGGCAGCGCGGGCAGTTCCGGCAGGGTGGCGGTGACCCAGGCGTGGAACCGCTCGGACGCCTCGGTGCTCAGCGCGTAGTCGGCGGCGATGTCGTCGTCGGCGACGCCGAGGACCGCCAGGGTGAGGCCGCAGACGATGCCGGTGCGGTCCTTGCCGGCGACGCAGTGCACCACGGTCGGCGCGTTGGCGCTGTCGGCGATCAGGCCGACCGCCTCGGCCAGCCCGGCGGTGCCGGTGCGGGCCAGGTCGGCGTACCGGTCGGCGAGCCAGCGGGCGAGGCCGGTGCCGGGGTCGTACATCTGCTCGGCCCAGTCCCGGTGCTCGGGGTGGATGTGCCGGTAGGTCAGGCCGGCCAGCTCGGGCACCCGGCCGTCGCGGGCCACCTCGGTGGGGCGGCGCAGGTCGATGACGGTGCGGATGCCGAGGGCGGTGAAGGCGGCCTGGTCGGTCTCGTCGAGCCGGTGCAGCGAGTCGGAGCGGTAGAGCCGGCCGGTGCGGACCGGGCGCCCGTCGTGGCCGGTACGGCCGCCGACGTCGCGGAAGTTGAACAGGGTGCGGAAGGTCAGGTCGGGAGCGTCCACCCCTGACACGGTAACGGTCGGCGAGGCACCGGAGTGCCCCGCCGACCGTCGGGTGGTTCAGACCCGGTTCGGGCCGTCCGGCGGCAGCGCGGAGTAGTTCTCGCCGTAGTAGCCACCGAGCTTGTCGCGGTAGCCCGCGTCGGCGTGGCTGGCCTCGTCGTACTCCGGGGCGGCCTTGATCTGGTCCTTGTCCCGGTCGACGTAGACCTTCTGCTCGTCGTGGTCGACGCGGTTCACGGTGCCGGCCGGCAGCATGACCTTCTTGCCGAAGATCCACGGTCCGGTGTCGACGACCAGGTAGCTGTCGTTCACCTCGTGGCTGGCCTTGTCGATCTTGCCGATGCTGCCGTCGGTCGCCTCGACCTTGTAGCCGGTCAGGTCGGCGCTGGCCACGCCGGCCTCGTCGCGGTAGCGCCACGGGTCGAACGCGCCGGACGGCGCGCCGCCGGCGTAGGTGCCCTGGCCGCCGTCGATGACCGGGTCGGTGCCGCCGTGGGTGGTGTGCGGGTCGAGCCTGTCCATGGATAACTCCTGTCCCGACTGTGCAGTCGTCATGGGGAGTGCGTGGTTCGTTGTCCCGGAAACTCCTACCCGTTAGTCGTCTTCTCAACCCTCGTACGCCGAAAGGGCCGGTGTCGCGAACCCGCGACACCGGCCCTGACCAGGGCGTACGGCTGCTCAGGCCAGCGCGGCCTCGGCGTCGAGCGCCACCGCGGCGGCGTGCACGACGGCGGCGATCCGCAGCCCCTCGTGCACCTGCTCCCGGGTGAACCCGGTGGCCCGCAGGGTCTTCTCGTGCGACTCCAGGCAGACGCCGCACCCGGTGATCGCCGAGACGGCCAGGCACCAGAGTTCGAAGTCGCCCTTGTCCACGCCGGGCCGGGCGATGATCTGCATCCGCAGCCGGGCCGGCATCGAGCCGTACTGCTCGTCGCCGATCAGGTGCTTGGCCCGGTAGAAGACGTTGTTCATCGCCATGATCGTGGCCGCGCCCTTGGCCGCCTCGATCGCCTCCGGGGTGAGGTGGTCGGCCGCCTCGGCGGCGATCTCACGCAGCACCACCGGGTTTCGGGCGGCGACCGCGCAGGCCAGGGCGGTGCCCCAGGCCTGCTCGGGCTTCAGCGTGGAGGTGCCCACCGTCGAGCCGAGGTTGAGCTTGATGTCCTTGGCGTACTCGGGCAGGGCCGCCTTGACCGCGTCCAGACCCACGCCTCAGGCCCCGGCGCCGGCGAGCAGCGCGTTCGCGTCCAGGGTGGCGCCGCCGGAGTTCCAGTTGCACGGGCAGAGCTCGTCGGTCTGCAGCGCGTCCAGCACCCGCAGCACCTCGGAGACGTTGCGGCCGACCGAGCCGGCGGTGACCATGGCGAACTGGATCTCGTTGTTCGGGTCGACGATGAAGGTGGCGCGCTGGGCGACGCCGTCGGCGCCGAGCACGCCGCAGGCCTCGGTCAGCTCGCGCTTGATGTCGCTGACCATCGGGAAGGGCAGCTCGCGCAGGTCGGGGTGGTCCTTGCGCCAGGCGTAGTGGACGAACTCGTTGTCCACCGAGACGCCGAGCACCTGGGCGTCCCGGTCGGCGAACTCACCGTTGAGGCGGCCGAACTCGGCGATCTCGGTCGGGCAGATGAAGGTGAAGTCCTTCGGCCAGAAGAAGACCACCCGCCACTTGCCCTCGTAGGACTTGTGGTGGATCGTCTCGAACGCCTTGTCGGCGTCGAGCGACACGCAGGCGGTGAGTTCGTACTCGGGGAAGCGGTCACCGACGGTGAGCACAGGTCCTCCTTGACAGGGGCTCGTCAGCGGCGCGAGGCCGATAACTGGATCAGTTCCAGATGCTTCCGTAGCCACGTTTGCGCCGGGTGGCGGCCGGATGACTTTGTGAAGTCGATCACCGGCCCCACCGCGGTCCCGGAATGTGGGTTCTACCTCCCAAAATCGAGCGGGCATGGCAGAGTACCGATCGTGACCAGCTCCGCCCTGATTATTGGCAGCTAGCGCGCCGGCAACCCACTCGCCGAGCGCGCAGACCTCCCGCATCCGCGGGGGGTCTTTTTGTTGCTCCCCCCGGGTTCGAGACGAGGACTCCCATGACCTTCCAGGTGTACGACACGACGCTGCGCGACGGCGCGCAGCGCGAGGGGCTCAGCTACTCGGTGGTCGACAAGCTGGCGGTGGCCCGCCTGCTCGACGACCTCGGCGTCGGCTTCATCGAGGGCGGCTGGCCGGGCGCGGTGCCGAAGGACACCGAGTTCTTCCGGCGGGCCCGCACGGAGCTGGAGCTGCGGCACGCGATCCTGGTCGCCTTCGGGGCGACCCGCAAGGCCGGCGTGGCGGTCGAGGCCGACGCGCAGGTGCGTGGGTTGCTCGACGCGGAGACCCCGGCCGTGGCCCTGGTCGCCAAGGCCGACCTGCGGCACGTCGAGCGGGCGCTGCGGACCACCGCCGAGGAGAACCTGGCGATGATCCGGGACACGGTGACCCACCTGGTCGCCCACGGCCGGCGGGTCTTCGTCGACGGGGAGCACTTCTTCGACGGCTACCGGCTCGACCCGGCGTACACCGCCGCGGTGCTGGAGACCGCGCTCGCCGCGGGCGCCGAGCGTTTCGTGCTCTGCGACACCAACGGCGGGATGCTGCCGTCGCAGGTCACCGCCGCGATCGCGGACGTCACCGCACGGACCGGGGTGGCCCCGGAGCTGCTCGGCATCCACTGCCAGAACGACACCGCCTGCGCGGTCGCCAACACCATCGCCGCCGTCGAGGCCGGGGTGAAGCACTTCCAGGGCACCGCCAACGGGTACGGCGAGCGCCCCGGCAACGCCGACATCTTCGCGATCGTCGCCAACCTCCAGCTCAAGCTCGGGCTGCCCGTCCTGCCGGACGGCTGCCTGGAACAGATGGTGCGGGTCTCGCACGCCATCGCCGAGATCGCCAACATCGCCCCCGACACCCACCAGGCGTACGTCGGGGCGGCGGCCTTCGCCCACAAGGCGGGGCTCCACGCGAGCGCGATCAAGGTCGACCCGTTGCTCTACAACCACGTGGACCCGTCGGTGGTGGGCAACGACATGCGGATCCTGGTGACCGAGATGGCCGGCCGGGCCAGCATCGAGCTCAAGAGCCGCGAGCTGGGTCTGGACCTGGCCGGCCATCCGGAGGCGCTCGCCACGGTCACCAACCGGGTCAAGGAGCTGGAGGCGGGCGGGTGGTCGTTCGAGGCCGCCGACGCCTCGTTCGAGCTGCTGGTCCGCGCCGAGCTGCCGGACCGGGCGGTGCCGCGCCCGTTCGCCCTGGAGTCGTACCGGGTGATCGTCGAGCACCGCGAGGACGGCGCGGTGGTCTCCGAGGCAACCGTGAAGATCCGGGTACGCGGCGAGCGGGTGATCGCCACCGCCGAGGGCAACGGCCCGGTCAACGCCCTGGACGAGGCGCTGCGCACCGGGCTGGCCCGGCACTACCCGGAGCTGCGCGACTTCGAGCTGGCCGACTACAAGGTGCGCATCCTGGAGGGCAGCCACGGCACCGGCGCGGTGACCCGGGTGCTGGTGGAGACCGCCGGCGCGGGGCGCGACTGGACCACCGTCGGCGTGCACCCCAACGTGGTCGAGGCGTCCTGGCACGCGCTGGTCGACGCGCTCACCTACGGCCTGGACCGCGCCCGGGTCTGAGCCCGTCGTCGGAGCCCGCCGCCCGGTGCCGCGTCACCGTGCGGCGGGCAGCCGCAGTTCGGCGAGGACGGCGCGGTGGTCGCTGCCGGGCAGCGGGTGCACCGACACCGCGCGGACCGCGATCCGCCGGTCGGCCAGCACGTGGTCGATGGTGACCGGCGGGATCGGGTCGCCGTCGTACGGGCCCCAGGTCCCGACCAGGCCCCGGCCGGTGGCGTCCGCCGCGTCGGCGTACCCGGTGGCGATCAGGGCGCGCAGCGGCGCGTGGTCGAGGGTGGCGTTGAAGTCGCCGGCCAGCACGCTCAGCGGCCCGTGCGGGGTGGCGGGCGGCTGGGCCCGCAGGTCGGTGAACCAGTCCGGCACCACCCGCACCTCGTACGGGGAGGCCGGGTGCGCCGACTCGACCCGCACGGGTGGCGCGCCCGGCACCGCCACGGTCCCGTACGCCTGCCGGAAGGCGAAGCCCTGGTTGCGCCGCGCGCCCGTGTCGCTCAGCGGGAAGCGGGCGTAGAGGCCGGACCCGGTGGCCCCCGGCTCGGCGGCGAGTTCCCGGTACGGCAGCAGGGTGGCCAGCCCGAGCCGGTCCAGCGTGGCGGCGGCCTGCGGGGTGAACTCCTGCACGGCCAGCACGTCGACCCGGCGGGTGCGGACCAGGTCGACCAGCGCCCCCGGGTCGGCCTGGCCCAGCAGCAGGTTGGCGGTGAGCACCCGCACGGTCGGCCCGTCGACGGCCGGCTCGTCGGCGTCGAGGGCGCGCGGCACCACCACGCCGGCCAGCGCCAGCGCGGCGAGGGCCGCGACCACCGCCGGGCCCCGGCGGCGCAGCGCGAGCGCGAGGACCAGCGGGGCGAGCGCGCCGGCCGCGACGTACGGCGTGAAGGCGAACGCCTGCACCAGTGGCCCCCGTTCCAGGCCGGCCAGGCGCAGCACCGCCCACCCGGCGGCGGGCAGCACGGCGAGCCAGCACAGCACCGTCACCGGCGTCCGCCGCCGGCGTACCGGCCGCTCGATCCGGTCCTCGGACAACTCGGTGGTCACGGCGGTCACCGTACCGACGGCCGGGTCGAGGTAGTGCCCCGTCCGGCCGGCGCGACAATTTCGTGAGTCGAGACGGCTTCACTTCTCACAATTTTTGGAAGCGTTCGACGAGGGTTTTCGGGGCGGATTGACGCTATTGACCCGCGGCTTTTTGCGGTGCTACCTTCCACCTGGTTGACGTCGCGACTCTCCGTAGTAAAAGCAGCTCAACCCGGGTGCGGGATGTTGAGTTGTGAACATCTGCGGTGCGCGAGAAATGGTGGACACCCGATGGTCCGGCCATTTCCGCGCCCGGCTCACCGTCGAGAACAATCCGTCCCGTCAATTGCGGGCCGGTCGTATCACCACGCCAGAATCAAGGGAGACCTGTCATGGTCACGTTCCTCAAGCGCAAGGCGACAGTGGTGGCGCTCGCCGTCCTGACCCTCACCCTGGCCGGGGGTGGCATCGCCGCGGCGGCCCAGTCGAACCCGCAGCCCCGGCCCGGCCAGGCCCGGACGAGCACCCAGCCGCCGGTCACCGCCGCCGAGCGGGCCGCGGTCAAGGCGTCCAAGTCCATCGGCATCGAGTCCGTCGCCACCTCGTTCGCCGTCATCGTGGTCTGGAACCCGACCACCGGGACCACCACGGTGGCCCGGTCCTCCGCCCCCGGCATCACGGTCAACCGGCTGGGCACCGGCCAGTTCTCGGTGAACTTCCCGGTCAGCGTGCTGAACGCCGTCCACGCCGCCACCCTCGGCGACGCCAGCGACTGCTGCATCCCGGACGCGGGCGAGATCGGGGTGGCGCCCCGGGTGCTCACCCCGACCGCGGTCTTCGTGCAGACCCGCAACTCCAGCGGCACCCCGGCCAACCGCTCCTTCCACCTGGTCGTACACCTGATCTCCTGACCCCCGCCCGACGCGGCCGGTTCCGGACCTCCCGGGGCCGGCCGCGCCGTATGCCGGGCAACGCGCCGGACGGGAAGCTCGTCCCGGTCCGGTGCGGTCAGTGCCTGGCGAGCACTGATATTCCGACGTTTGTCCGGTGGGTGGCCCGGGAAGCAAGCACCGTGACGGACATCTCGGACACCCTGGCCAGCGTGCCCAGCTCGGTCGATGCCGACGCGAGCGGCGTCGAGCTGGAACAGACCCTCTTCGAGGTCAAACGCGTGATCGTCGGGCAGGATCGGCTCGTCGAACGCCTGCTCACCGCTCTGGTCGCCGACGGGCACTGCCTGCTGGAGGGCGTACCCGGGGTCGCCAAGACCCTGGCCGCGCAGACCCTCGCCACCGTCGTCGGCGGCAGCTTCTCCCGGATCCAGTTCACCCCCGACCTCGTCCCGTCGGACATCGTGGGCACCCGGATCTACCGGGCCTCCACCGAGAGCTTCGACGTCGAGCTGGGCCCGGTGATGGCCAACCTGGTGCTGGCCGACGAGATCAATCGCGCGCCGGCCAAGGTGCAGTCCGCGCTGCTGGAGGCGATGGCCGAGCGGCAGGTCTCCATCGGCGGCCGGAGCTGGCCGGTGCCCGACCCGTTCCTGGTGCTGGCCACCCAGAACCCGATCGAGTCCGAGGGGGTCTACCAGCTCCCCGAGGCGCAGCGCGACCGGTTCCTCATGAAGATCGTGGTGGACTACCCGAGCGACGCCGACGAGCTGGCCATCCTCTACCGGATGAGCACCGACCGGCCGACCGCGCGCCAGGTGCTCGACCCGACCCGGCTGCGCCACCTGCAACACCGGGCCGGCCAGGTCTTCGTCCACCACGCGCTCGCCGAGTACGTCGTCCGGCTCATCCTCGCCACCCGCGACCCGGGCCGGTTCGGGCTGCCCGAGATCGCCCCGCTGCTGGCGTACGGGGCCAGCCCGCGGGCCACCCTCGGCCTGGTCGCCGCCGCCCGGGCCCAGGCGCTGATCCGGGGCCGGGAGTACGTGCTGCCCGACGACGTCCGGGAACTCGCCGTCGACGTGTTGGCGCACCGGCTGGTGCTCTCCTTCGACGCGGTGGCCGACGGCGTCTCCGCCGAGGCGGTGGTCCGCCGGCTGGTCGAGGCGGTGCCGCCACCACGGGTGGTCGCCGGGCACCCGACCGCGACGGCCGACCTGGCGGCGGCATGAGCCGGCGGCGGGTGCCCGTACCGCCCGCGCCGGGGCTGGCCGACCTCACCC
The DNA here is from genome assembly GCF_900089595.1 of Micromonospora auratinigra. GTDB lineage: Bacteria > Actinomycetota > Actinomycetes > Mycobacteriales > Micromonosporaceae > Micromonospora > Micromonospora auratinigra. The sequence continues at coordinate 6,393,348 of NZ_LT594323.1, forward strand.
CCGACGCACGGCTGCGCCGGCTGGAGCTGACCGTCACCCGCCGGCTCGACGGGTTGCTGCACGGCCAGTACCGGGGCCTGCTGCCCGGACCGGGCAGCGAGGTGGCCGGCAGCCGCGAGTACCGCCCCGGCGAGGACGAGGTGCGACGGATGGACTGGGCGGTGACCGCCCGGACCACCGTGCCGCACGTCCGCGAGGTCGACGCCGACCGGGAGCTGAGCACCTGGCTGCTGGTCGACGCCAGCGCCAGCATGGAGTACGGCACCGCGACGCTGGACAAGCGGGAACTCGCGGTGGCCGCCGTCGCCGCCGTCGGGTTCCTCACCGTCGGCGTCGGCAACCGGCTCGGCGCCCAGGTGCTCACCCCGGACGGGGTGCAGCGGTATCCGGCGCGCAGCGGGCGTACCCACCTGCTGGGCCTGCTGCGGGCCCTGCTGGCGGCGCCCCGGGCGGGTGAGCACGACGGCGTCGGCACCCCACCCACGCTGGTCGACGGGCTCGCCGCGCTGGAACGCACGGCCACCCGGCGCGGCCTCGTGGTGGTCGTCTCCGACTTCCTCGACGGGCTGCCGGACGACCCGGCGGACCCGCCACCCTGGGCGGCCGGCCTGCGCCGCCTCGCCGTGCGGCACCAGGTGCTGGCGGTGGAGGTGACCGACCCGCGCGAGCTGGAACTGCCGGACGTCGGCCTGGTCACCCTCGTCGACCCGGAGACCGGCCGGCACCGTGAGGTGTGGACCGGCGACCGGGGCCTGCGGGAACGGTACGCGCGGGCCGCCGCCGCCCAACGCGACCAGGTACGCCGGGCGCTGCGCCGCAGCGGCGCGACACACCTGGCGTTGCGCACCGACCGGGACGTCAGCGCCGACATCGTGCGGCACGTGCACGCCCAGCGTCGGTTGGCCGCCGCCCCGGCCACGACGGCCGCGACCCGGGGCGGTGGGGTGTGAGCTGGCAGTCACCGGCCCGGCTCTGGCTGCTGCTCGGCGTCGTCGCGCTGGTCGTCGGCTACCTGGTGATGCAACGCCGGCAGAGCCGGTACGCGGTCCGCTTCACCAACCTGCGCCTGCTGGACCGGGTCGCGCCCCGGCGGCCGGCCTGGCGTCGGCACGTGCCGGCCGGCCTGTTCCTCGCCATGCTGGCGCTGCTCGTGGTGGGCTTCGCCCGGCCCAGCGCCGAGGTACGGGTGCCCCGGGAGCGGGCCACCGTGATGGTCGCGGTCGACGTCTCCACCTCGATGCTGGCCGGGGACGTCGACCCGGACCGGCTGACCGCCGCCAAGCACGCCGCCCGCCGGTTCGCCGACGGCCTGCCGGACGAGTTCAACGTCGGGCTGGTCGCCTTCGCCGGCAGCGCCGCGGTGCTGGTCCCGCCCGGCACCGACCGGGACAAGCTGCACGAGGGCATCGATCGGCTCGCCGAGGGGATCACCGGCGTGCAGGGCACCGCCATCGGCGAGGCGATCAGCACCTCGCTGGGGGCGGTGAAGAGCCTGGACGCCACGGCCGCGAAGAACCCGCCGCCGGCCCGGATCATCATCCTCTCCGACGGGGCGAACACCTCCGGCATGGATCCGATGGAGGCGGCCGCCGAGGCGGTGGCGGCCAAGGTGCCGGTGCACACCATCTCGTTCGGCACCCCGTCCGGCTTCGTGGACCGGGGCGGACGCGCCATCCAGGTGCCGGTCGACGGGCAGACCCTCAAGGCGGTCGCCGAGGAGACCGGGGGCGGCTTCCACGAGGCGACCAGCAGCGCCGAACTGCGCGCCGTCTACGAGGACATCGGCACCTCGGTCGGCTACCGCAAGGAACGGCAGGACATCTCCGCCCGCTTCATCGGCCTGGGACTGGTCCTCGCCATGGGCGCGGCCGCCGGCTCGCTGCGGTGGTTCTCCCGGCTGCCCTGACCCGTGGCACCGGCAAGACGGCACGACACGTGAGGAGCCAGGTATGGCAGTGCAGACCGGACTCGGTGAGCCGCGCGGTCCGTGGTTCGTCTCGCCGGAGCTGGACCCGGACGGGCGCGGCTTCTGGGACGTACCCGGGCCGGAGCGCGGTCCCGACGGACGCGGCTGGCGCGGCCGGTTGCTGAGCACACTGGCGGTGGTGGCCCTGTCCGCCGTCTCAGGCGCGGCGGCCGGCAGCTGGGCGGCCGACCGGGACGCACCCGGGCCGGCGGCGGCCTCCGCCGCACCGGTGCCGGCGGAGCTGGTCACCGCCGCCGAGAAGACCGTGCCCGGAGTGGTCTCGGTGATGGTCGGCGGCGGCTCCGGCTCCGGTGCCGGGGCAACCGGGTCCGGCTTCGCCCTCGACCAGGAGCAGCACATCGTCACCAACGACCACATCCTGGCCCGGGGCGGCGGGGGACCGGTGACGGTGGAGACCTCGGACGGCCGCCGGTTCACCGCCGAGGTGGTGGGCCGGGAGCCGGCCAGCGACCTGGCGGTGCTCAAGGTCCCCGCGACGGCCGGGCTGCCGCCGTTGCCGCTGGCCAAGCCGAACTCCACCCGGGTGGGGGAGCCGGTGCTGGCCGTCGGCTCGCCGCTCGGGCTGGCCGGCACCGTCACCGCCGGCATCGTCAGCGCGCTCAACCGGCAGGTACGCATCGGCAGCGGCCGGCACACCGCGGTGCAGACCGACGCCTCGATCAACCCGGGCAACTCCGGTGGCCCGCTGGTCAACGCCCGGGGTGAGGTGGTCGGGGTGAACACGGCCATCGCCACCATCGACGGCAGCGGGTCGATCGGCATCGGCTTCGCCATCCCGATCGACCAGGTGCAGCACACCGCCGACACCATCATCGGCCGGGGCGGCTGACCGCCGCCGCGGCGCTGAGCTGCGGGTTCCTTACCGGACCGGCGGGTGGGAACGGGGTGAACTGTCGGATATCCGGCGTGGGACCATCGGGCCATGGAAATATTACGCTGAGTATGGATACTGGCGTGGGTGGAGCAAGCTGTCATCGCGGCCCTCCTCCTGGTGGGCCTGGTCATCGGTACCGGCGTGGGCGCGGCGTACGCCCGGGCGAAGCGTGGTTGGAAGGATTACCAGACCGCGCGGAACACCGTCCCGGGCGCGCGACGCAGCGCCTGGACGGCGATCCGCGCGGTCGCGGTCAAGCTGGGCGTGATCGTGCTGCTGCTCTTCGGTGCGGTGGCGTACGCGGCGGTCGGCTCGGACCACGAACGGGCCAGCCCGGCGCCCACCCCGACGGTGACCCCGGCCCCGACCTCCCGGCCGGGGCGCTAGCCTCTGGGCGTGGACGACGGACTGCGGGTGACCGACCGGATCCTGGTCCCCGCCGCCGAGCTGCGGGAGCGGTTCTCCCGCTCGTCCGGGCCGGGCGGGCAGGGGGTCAACACCACCGACTCGCGGGTGGAACTCAGCTTCGACCTGGCCGGCTCGCCCAGCGTGCCCGAGTCGCTGCGGGCCCGCGCCCTGGACCGGCTCGCCAACCGGCTGGTCGACGGCGTGCTGACCGTGGCCGCCAGCGAGCACCGGGCCCAGCTGGCCAACCGGGAGGCCGCCCGCGAGCGGCTGGCCGCGCTGCTGCGGGAGGCGGTCGCGCCACCGCCGAAACCACGCCGTCCCACCCGCCCGTCCCGGGGCGCCAAGGAACGCCGGCTGGCCGAGAAGAAGCGCCAGTCCCAGCGCAAGCGCGACCGCCGGGTGGACGGCGACTGACCGTCCGGCTCACCCGGGGACGACCGGCCGGACCGCGGCGGACCGGCGCCCCCGGGCCACCTCGTACCCGGTGAGCGCGAGGCCGGCCCCGGCGAGCAGGGCCAGCGCGAGCAGCGCCGGGGCCGTCGTGGTCAGCGGCAGCAGGACGGCGACGACCAGCGCGAGGACCACCCGGGCCGGCCGTACCCGTCGGGTCACCCGCCACCGGAACGCCAGCTCACTGAGCAGGAAGAGCAGCGCGCCGCCGAACAGCGCCCAGTGGCCGAGCGGGTACGGGGCCGCCCCCCACTCGAAGAAGCCCCGGCTGCCCAGCACCGACATCGTCTTGCGCAGCCCCAACGAGACCAGCACGATGCCGGCCACCATCGGCAGGTGCAACCAGGTGTACGCGTCGCGGGCCAGCCGGGTCCGCGCCGGCCCGTCGGTGACGGCGAGGATCCGTCGCTCCTCCGTGTTGTCCCGGCCGAAGTAGACCCACCAGAGGCAGCCCAGCAGGGCGGTGCCCAGGAAGACCGCCACCACGATCCGCGCCGAGATCGGCGTGTACGTCACCGCGGAGCCCATCGAGATCACCGCCTCGCCCAGGCCGATGATGACGATCAGGCCGTAGCGGTCGGTCCAGTGCTCGGCCGACCCGATGCGCAGCCGGCGGACCGCGAACCTGCCGTTACCGACCATGTCGACGGCGATCGCCGCCAGCCAGAGCCACACCTGCACCGCCGCCGGCCGACGGATGTCGCCCACCGGCTGCGGCACCAGTGCGGCGGCCAGCAGGAGGACGAGCGCGACCAGGGTGGGCGTGGCGTCCCGGAACCGGGGGCGGGGCGCGGTCGCGTCCCGCGCCGCGACGAGCCAGGGCACGGCGAGGCGGAGCAGCCGGATGGCCGCGTAGCAGGCCACGAAGACCAGCGGCCCGGAGAGCCCACCCAGGGCGTCGTTGAACGCCTGCGGACCGGCCAGCGTGATCATCGTGGTCAGCGCGACCACCAGCACCATGGTGAGGCGGACCGCCGGGATCTCGGCGCGGACCAGCGCGGTCAGCCAGGTGTACCCGCACCAGGCCAGCCAGAGCACGGTCAGCACCAGCAGGCCCCGGACCAGCCCGGTGCCGGTCGGGTCGTCCGACATCAGCGCGGCCACCTGGAGGAACGCGTACACGAAGACCAGGTCGAAGAAGAGTTCCTTCGGCGTCACGCCGCCCTGCTCGTGGGTGGGCCCGATCCGGGCGTGCAGCCGGCGGTGCCGGTGCCGGAAGACGGTCACGTCGGCCAGTGCCATCGCGCCGGTCGCGGTGGCGAGCAGCGCCAGTTCCGCGAGGACCGGCAGGTGCCGCGCGACCGGTACGAGGGCCGCCACCAGCACGATGCCGAGGACCGGGGATCGGCCGAGGATGCGCAGCGTACGGAGTTCGAACAGGATCAGCCCCACCAGGTAGAGCACCACCCCGCCGTAGAGCGCCAGCAGTTCGAGGCCGGGACTGGACTCGGCGCTGTGCACCCGCAGCTCGCCGAGCGCCTTCTTGAGGCCCAGCGCCACCAGGATCAGCCCGGCCATCATGGGCAGGTGCCGGAAGCTGTACGCGTCCCGGCCGAGTCGGGTCAGCCGTTCCCCGGTGGACCGCTGCAGCGCCTGCTCGGCGGCGAACCGGGCGACGTCGAAGTACGTCCACCAGAGCGCGCCGGCGAGCGCCACCCCGAAGAGCACCCCGACCAGCACCCCCGGCGTCAGCGGTTGGGCCACCGCGACGCCCTGGCTCAGCCCGATCGAGATGATCGTCTCGCCGAATCCGACCAGGATGATCAAGGCGTGCCGCTCCGCCCAGTACGGGATCGAACCGATCCGCCACAACCCGGCGCCGGTCCAGACCGCCCCGCCGTACTCCGCGACGACCGCGCAGCCCACCAGGGCGAACCGGATCCAGGCCTGGCGTACGTCGCCCTCCACCCAGGTGGGCACCACGGCGGCGGCGAGCAGGAACAGCACGCCGGCCAGCACCGGTGGCCAGGCACGGAGGAACCGCCGACGCGGCGGCGGCGCGGCCCGGGTGGCGACCGCCAGCGGGGTGACCCGTACGACGGCGTAGCCGAGCGCGAAGACCACCGGCCCGGACAGGCCGCCGGGCCGGTCGAGGAAGGCCTCCCGGACCGTCAGCCCCAGCACGAACAGGGTGGCACTGAGCCCGAACATCACCACCGGCATGGCACCCCGGTCGAACCGGACGGAGTTGCCGAGCCAGGCGAACGGCGCCCAGCACCACCAGAGCAGCACCAGCAGGAGCAGGCCGCGCGGCAGGCCCGCCGGGTTGAGCTGCTCGGCGGTCACCCCGGTGACGTTGAGGAGGACGAAGACGAAGATGAGGTCGAGGAACAGCTCCAGCCGGCTGACGCCCTTCCCGTCGCCGGCCAGCTGGATCCGCCCGAGGCCGCCCACCCGTTCACTCTGCCGAGTCCGGTGCCCGCCCGACCGGTGATCGGCCAACCCCGTCCCGTCCCGGAACCCGGTTGCCGCCCGGTTCGCGGACTGGCGACAATCCGCCCTGTGCCGACCGACTTCTCCGTCAAGCCCACGCTCACCGGCGAGCGGGTGCTGCTCCGACCCTTCGTCGACGACGACCCCGCCGCCTTCGCGGCGATCCTGGCCGACCCGGAGGTCGGCCGGCTCACCGGCAGCCCGCCCGACGACGGGCTCGACCCGGTCCGGCTGCGCGCCTGGTACGGCACCCGCAACAGCCAGACCGACCGGCTCGACCTGGCCGTGGTGGACCGGGCCACCGGGGCCTGCGTCGGCGAGGTGGTCCTCAACGAGTGGGACCGGCACAACCGCAGCTGCAACTTCCGGACCCTGATCGGCGCGTCCGGGCGGGACCGCGGGCTCGGCACCGAGGCGGTCCGGCTGGTCGTCGGCTACGGCTTCGAGCAGCTCGGCCTGCACCGGATCGGGCTGGAGGTGTTCGCGTTCAACCCGCGCGCCCGCCGGGTGTACGAGAAGGTCGGGTTCGTGGCCGAGGGCACCCTGCGCCAGGTGCTGCGCGACGGCGACGGCTGGGCGGACGCCACCGTCATGTCGATCCTCGCCCCCGAGTGGGCGCGGCACCGGGGGCACCCGGCGGGCTGAGTCCGCAGGGCGGGACCGGCTTGAGGAGCCGAGGGTCGAAGCGCTTCAATGGCTGCGGGAGCGTCCGGGCCGTCACCGATCACCACGTCACGTGACAGGAGTCCCGTCCTCATGCTCCGTACCCCCCTGCGGGCCGCGCTGACCGCGGCCGCCGCCCTGCTGCCCACCCTCGTCCTCGGCCTCGCGCTGGTCTCCGCCGCGCCGCCGGCCGTCGCGGCGCCCACCCCGGTCCGCGTCATGCCGCTCGGCGACTCCATCACCGGGTCGCCCGGCTGCTGGCGTTCGGTGCTCTGGAACCGCCTCCGGTCCAGCGGCTACTCCGACGTGGACTTCGTCGGCACCCTCGGGCCGCAGGGCTGCGCACTGCCCTACGACGGCGACAACGAGGGGCACGGCGGCTACCTGGTGACCAACGTGGCCAACCAGAACCTGCTGCCCGGCTGGCTCGCCGCCACCCACCCGGACGTGGTGCTGATGCACTTCGGCACCAACGACGTGTGGAGCAACATCGCGCCGAGCACCATCGTGGCCGCGTACTCGAAGCTGGTGGACCAGATGCGGGCGGCCAACCCGGCGACCGCCGTGCTGGTCGCGAGGATCATCCCGATGAATCCCGCGACCTGCCCGGAGTGCGGGCAGCGGGTGGTCGCGTTGAACGCCGCGATCGACGGCTGGGCGGCGGGGCGGACCACGGCCGTCTCCCCGGTGGTGGTGGTCGACCAGTGGACCGGCTTCGACACCGCCACCGACACCTACGACGGGGTGCACCCGAACGCCGCCGGGGACCAGAAGATGTCCGACCGCTGGTATCCGGCGCTGACCGCCGCGTTGCGGCGCGGCACCCCGACGCCCACCGGCACCCCAACCGCCTCGCCCACGGCGAGCCCCAGCCCGACCGGCGGCCCGACCCCGACGGCGAGCCCGACCGTCAGCCCGAGCCCGACGGGCGGCTGCGCGGCCACCTACCGGACCGCCGGCGAGTGGCCGGGCGGCTTCCAGGGTGAGGTGACCGTCGCCAACACCGGCACCGCCCCGATCAGCGGCTGGACCGTGCGGTTCACCCTCCCCGAGGGTTCGCGGATCACTCAGGCCTGGGGGGCCGAGCTGAACCAGAGCGGCACCACGGTGACCGCCCGCAACGTCAGCTGGAACGGGGTGCTGGCCCCGGCCGCGCAGACCACCTGGGGCTTCCTGGCCAGCGGCGGCCCCCTCATCACGCCGCTCACCTGCACCGCAGGCTGAGCCCTTCCCGGGGCCCGTCGGCGTTCCGGCGGGCCCCGACCTTGCCTGGATCTCGGCACGCGCCCGGTCACGATCGCGGCCGATGCCGGACCGAGTGGTGTGGGGCGGGCCGGCCAGCCACTACTTCCTGGATCACCGCTCGCGGTCGAAGTCCGTGCCGGCGCCGATCACGAACACGTCCATCGACAGGGTTGGCCCGGCGGCGGCCGGATCAACCGGGGACATGCCGCCCTGGGCGGCCATCAGCAGCGCCCACGCCACCTCGGCCGTGGTCGCCGGGGCGGCCCGCGCGGCGGACTCGAGGTCGGTCCAGAGGACCGCGACCAGGTCCCCGGAGTGCTCCAGGAGGTAATCGCCGAAGCAGTCGTTGAAGGCGTCCCAGTTCTTCCCGTAGTACCCGGGAAAGCCGAACGCGTGGGCGATCTCGGTGTGCGCGTCGACGCGTGACGTCATCCGCCGGCCGTCCAGCCGGACCCGCCGGTACGACCACCGCTGCAGGTACGCGTCGAGTGTCGGGACCATCGCGGAGTGCACCCGGAACAGCGGTCCCGAACGCAGCCAGGGGAGTTCGCCCCGGACCCACGGCCGTGCCTCGGTCATGGGCGCAGCTTAGAGCGACCGGCAGTAGGCGTCCAAGATCCGGACAGGCGGGCGCCCGCAGGCAGGATGAAACGTTCGGCCGGTGTCGATGGTCACGGCACTCCACCCGGCGTCGTCGGGAGCCCCGGCCAACCGGCACGACTCGTAGCAGTCGTTGCCATCTCAGCGACGAATCCGCCCCCGGCAACTACCGGGGGCGGGCCGTGGTCCCTCAGCCGTCGGGACGGAAGGTCCTCAGGTGGCCGCCATGGTGGAGCGGACCACTCGCAGGTTGGTGCGGACCACGACGCTGAGCATGAACACGCCGCATACGGCCTGCTCGATGCGGATCCAGACCGGGAAGGCACCGGGCCAGGCGACGACCGCGATGATCGCCGCCAGCACCACGATCGAGATGATGCGGAGCCGCCGGAACGACTTGCGGTGGCCGGCGGCGGCCCGGCGGGCGAGCCACAGCAGCACCGCTGCGCTGGCTGCGACCAGCGGAGTGCGGATCCAGACTGCCGAGGTGACCAGTGCCGGGTGGTGGCGCATCGCGATCGCGGCGATGAGAGTGGACACGCTGATCACCAGGAAGGCGGCCAGCAGCTTCACAACGGTCTGCATGTGGTCGTTTTTCATGTGCTCAGCCTGGTCTCCGGGGCCATGGTTAGGCATCTGCGCCCGGATGGAACCTGGTCCTCTGACCGGGGGTGGAAGCGCGTCTCCAACCACGGGCCGAAGCCCGCCGTTGCGATCTCCCGATAGGTTGCGGGGGTGCCGACCGAAGAGCCCGCACTCACCCGCATCCGGGTGGTCCGGGGGATGCAGCTTCTCACGCCGTTGATGCTGGCGTGGTTCGTCTGGGCGGCTGCGACCATCGATCCCGGATTCGGGCTGAGCGGGAAACGACTCGTGGTCGTCCTGGGCAGCACGGCGTTCGTGGCCGGGGTGTTCGGCCGCAACGCGACGGCCGAACAGCCGCGGCGGCCGGCGTTCGTGATTTCCGTGGTGCTGATGTTGGTCGGCTCGGTGGCGCTGGTGGCGGTGCAGCCGGGCGGGCCGGGCTCGGTCGCGGTGCTCGTGGCGGTGCTGTGCGCGGCGACCGGACTGCTGCCGGCCCGGGTGGCGGTGCCGGCTTTGATCGGGACGTTCGTGCTACTCGAGATGGTCGCCACAATCACCGGGCAGGCTCTCGGCTCGCTGGCCGTGCTCGCCGGGTTCGCCGTGCTGTTCGGGCTGATGTATCTGGCGTTCCGGCTCGCCGAGGCGCAGCGGGAGACGCAGCGGTTGCTGGCCGAGCGGGAGGCCGGCCAGGCGGCGCTGGCCGAGGCAGCCGGTCTGGCGGAGCGGCAACGACTGGCCCGCGAGATGCACGACGTGCTCGCACATTCGTTGTCCGGACTGTTGCTGCAGCTCGAGGGGGCCCGCATGCTGCTCGCCGAGGACCCGGCCGACCCGCGCCTGCCGGCCGCCGTGGAGCGCGCTCACCACCTCGGCCGGACCGGCCTGCAGGAGGCTCGCCGGGCGATCGGCATGCTGCGCGACGATGACCTGCCCGGCCCGGACCGGCTGCCGAAGCTGGCCGAGCAGTTCGCCCTGGATCAAGCAGTGCCGTGCGAGTTCGCGGTGTCCGGGGAGCCGCATCCGCTGGGATCGCAGGCGCGGCTGGCGATCTACCGAGTGGCCCAGGAGGCACTGACCAACGTGATCAAACACGCGGCACCGTCCCGGGTCACGGTCCAGCTGACGTACGAGCCGGCGGCCACCCGCCTGACCGTCGAGGACTTCTCCGACCAGCCACCGGTGGTTCCCGAGGACACCGACGGCTACGGATTGACCGGGATGCGCGAGCGGGCCGAACTGCTCGGCGGCGAGCTGTCGGCGGGCACGACCGGCCATGGATTCCGGGTCGAACTGGTGGTGCCGGCATGATCCGGGTGTTGATCGCCGACGACCAGCGCGTCGTCCGGGAGGGCTTGAGCATGGTGCTCGGTCTGATGAAGGACGTCGAGGTGGTCGGCGCGGCCGCCGACGGCGCCGAAGCGGTCACCCTGGCGCAGACAGCGCGACCGGATGTCGTGCTCATGGACCTGCGGATGCCCCGGTGCGACGGCGTCGAGGCCACCCGCCGGCTGCGCACCGAGGCACCGGCCGTCAAGGTGGTGGTGCTGACCACCTACTCCGACGACCGCTCGGTGCTGGAAGCGCTGCGCGCCGGCGCCCGGGGCTACCTGACCAAGGACGCCAGCAGTGAACAGATCTACCAGGCGCTGCGGCAAGTTCTCGACGACCACGCCGTCATCGACCCGGCCGTACAGAAGCATCTGATCGACGCGATCGCGAGCGATCCGGGACCGCGGCCGGAGCTGCCGGGCGGACTGACGCCGCGCGAGGCCGAGGTGTTGAAGCTGATGGCCGATGGACTGTCCAACGGAGAGATCGCCGCCCGGCTCGTGGTCAGCGAGGGCACAGTGAAGAGTCACGTCAACCACCTGTTCGCCAAGATCGGCGCACGTGATCGGGCGCAGGCGGTCGCGTTCGCCTTCCGGCACGGGATCGGCGTCCAGGGGTAGGGGCCGTCCTGTTCACCGTGAGCCGACACAGCTCGGCTGTTGGGTGCGGCCGGTACGGTCACGCCGTCACGTTGGTGAACCCTTAGAGCGTCCGGCGACAGGTCCAAGATTCGGACAGGCGGGACCAGCAGGAAGCAAACAGGCACGGGTCCATTGATCATCGGAGTTTCTACGCTTGGTGACCGATGGGGTCCCGTGCCTGCGCTGCCATCTTCGTTGCTCGAACCTGTCTGGGTCCAGCTCGCCGCGCTGTGGCCTGAACGACCCGAGTTCGATTCGTCGCATCCTCTGGGCTGCCACCGCCGCCGGATCCCGGACCGGGTGGTGTTCGAGCATGTCATCGCCGCTCTGGTGCACGGCTCCGGCTATGAACGCGTCGCGTCGGCTGCCTGTGCGGACCGAACCATCCGCCGCCGTCTGCAGGCGTGGGCCGCTGCCGGTCTCGGTGAACATGTCCATGAGCTGGCCCTGGATGCCTATGACCGGATGATCGGCCTGGACCTGGCCGACGTCAGCGCCGACGGCGCGATCACGAAAGCGCCGTGCGGCGGTGACCGGGCCGACCGGTCCCCGGTCGACCGGGGCAAAGGCGGGATGAAACGCTCGACCGGTGTGGACGGCTACGGCATCCCGATCGGCATCGTCGGCGCCCCGGCGAACCGGCACGACTCACCGCCACTGCGAGACACCTTCGAACAGTGCAGCCGCCAGCTACGCCATCACTGGCCTGACCAGGTCACCGCTCACCTCGACCGCGGCTACGACAGCACGCGCACCCGTGAACTACTCGATGAGATCGGCTTCGACGCGCAGATCGCCCGTAAGGGCGTGCCCGCCCCGATCCAGATCGGCCAGAGATGGGTAGTCGAGCGCACGAACTCGTGGATGAACGGCTTCGGCAAGATCCGCCGCTGCACCGACCGCAACGCCCAGATCATCGACTTCTACCTCCACCTGGCCGCCGCCATCGTCACGATCCGTCAACTCATCCAACGCGCCCGCACGCTCTACCGCTGGGACACCAGACCGACCACCCGCCGCCTCAAGTGACACCTATTGCCGGTCGCTCTTAGGCGCGTCCGGCCGACCCGGTAGTGCTCGGTCGTGACGAGGCGCCCGTCGGTTATTCGTCGAACCGGGTCACGTCGCCGAAGACCATGCCCTGCCCGGGAGCCCAGAAACCCCAGTGACCCGGATCGGCTCCCGCGCCTTTCAGGGCGACTCGGGAGGACTCTTCTACCTCGTACATCAGCGCCTCCGCCGTGCCGTCCCCGTGAATGATGTTGATGATCCGGCAGAGTTCGTACACGGCGAACGCCCATAACACCGTCTCTATCGGGGACACTTCGATCGGGATCTGCAACCGGTGGCCGATGGCGGTGCCATTCTGGGCGGCCCATATGCTGCCGGCAACAACGGGAAAGCAGTCCAGGGGCATCTTCTGAATTTCCGGGTTGCCGTAGAGTTTCCTCACCAGGATGTCCGCGACGAGCTTCGTCTCGACCACTTTCCCGCTGTCATCCGTCACGCGCAATCTGCCACGGTTGAGGATGGCGCTGGGCAGCATGATGTCGACCAGCGTGATGAATGCGCCACTCAGCTCGTGCCGCTCCGCCTGCAGTGCGCTCACGTCGGGCTGACGCTGCTCGTCTTCCTCCAGCAGCATTTCTGTCAGCGTGATGGCCCCTGCCAGGTCCCCGGGGATGGCTGGCCCGCCCTCACCCACGACCGCCAGAAGCTTCTGGGCCACATCGGGACTGACGATCGCCGCGATGCGTTCTCCGCGTCTGGTCACGTGGATCATTCGGTTTCCCGACGCGACGGAGGTCAGCAACTCAGGCAACTTCTCCCGGGCCTGGCGAACGCCCGTTGTGCTCTCTGAAACAGGCCTCAAGAAGCGAATCACCGGGCGAAGCTACCACGATGGACCGGAGCCTCCATCGGTCGATGTGTACACCTTGAGACTTTCCCGCTCGGGGTCGCGCCGCGCACCATGACGAAGCCTCGTCGGGAAGGAGTGCTGGTGTCGAAAGTCGAGCGAACGTCGACCGGCCGCACGCGGAGGTCGCGCGTCATCCGTGGAAGGGCAGGTCCGAGAGCCGCACGGAATGGGATGGGCGTGCGGCCGGATCGGCTCTCCGTCTGGATCGGGGCGGCGGCGCTGGTTGTCGCCGTATTGGCGTGGCTCTTTCCCGTCAAGTAGATCGAGCTGCTGGGCGTGCATTCGTTCGGCGGGCGGACGCCGCGCCGGCTCACTACGGCGCGGCGAGGAGCCGGTCGCACCCGGCGATCAGGCGCGCCCGCAACGGCGCGGCCCGCTCGGCGAACGAGCGCTGGGCCTGCGCGTACTCGGCCCGGCCCGCCGGGGTCTCCACCCGCACCGGCGGGTGGCCCAGCTCGGCCAGGTCGTACGGGCTGGCCCGCATGTCCAGGGTCCGGATCTCCCGGGCCAGCGCGAAGCAGTCGGCCACCAGCTCGGACGGCACCAGGGGGGAGAGCTTGTACGCCCACTTGTAGAGATCCATGTTGGCGTGCAGGCAGCCCGGCTGCTCCAGCGCGGACTGGCTCTCCCGGGTCGGGGTGAGCACGTTCAGCGGCCGGGCCGGCGCGGTGAAGAACCGGTACGCGTCGAAGTGGCTGCACCGCACGCCACGCTCCTCGACCACCGTCGCGGTCGCCTCCGGGCTCAGCCGCAGCGGCCAGGCGTTGTGCCGCACCTGCTCCTGGGTCTGCCGGTAGACCATCGCCCACTCGTGCATGCCGAAGCAGCCCAGCTGGGCCGGGCGGCCGGCGGTAGCCACCAGCAGGTCCCGGATCCAGGCGATCGACTCGGCGCGCCGGGCGCGTACCCGTTCGGTGTCGACGGTGAGACCGGCGGCGGTGGCGGTGTAGTCCGGGCCGAACCCGGCCGGGTCCGCGTCGCGCAACGTCACGCCCGCCCCGGGGTGCCAGCGGCGCAGCTGGGCGGGCCGGTACGAGTAGTAGGTGAAGAGGAAGTCCTCCACCGGGTGTTTGCGGCCGGCCCGTCGGCGGGCCAGGTGCGGGGTCAGCCAGGCGTCGACGCGCTCCTCGTGGGCCCGACGCCGGGCCTGCCAGTCGGCCGCGTCGAGGGCGGCGGCGGGGGCGAGGGCGGCGGTCACGGACCCCAGGGTACGACCGCCGCCCCGGCCCCGGTCAGGCCACGTCCACCCGGACGCCGGCGGAGAACACCCCGCTGCGCAGCTCCAACTGCTTCGGTGGGTCGGCCCCCGGCATGGTGAAGACCAGCGGCAGCAGCACCCGGCTGCCCGCGGCGACCGGCTGGGCGAAGACGTCCCGCCCGAGGTTGGCGGCCCGGGTCGCGTCCGCGTCCGTCGGCACCCAGTTTCCGCCGGGCAGGTAGGCCCGTTGCAACTGCCCGTGCCAGTTCTGCTCGCCCGGGGTGAGGTTGCGCACCTCGACCGTCGCCAGGCACTGCCGGGCGCCCGGCTTGGTCACCGGCAGCTCACCGGTGCCGCAGGCCACCCGGTAGACGGTGAACTCGAAGGCGGCCTCCCGCAGCGGCGTCCCGAGCCGACCGTTGACGCTGCGGCCCTCCCACGCGCCGCTGGTCGGCTGCTTGGTGGTGTCGTACGCGGCGACCCGCTGGGTGGCCGTCCAGGCCGCCGCGCCCACCACGCCGGCCAGCACCGCCACCGCGACCCCGACCACCAGCCAGACCGGCGGACCGCGCCGACGGCGCGTCGCGTTGGGCAGGGCCGGGCGCGGGTAGACCGTGCCCCGGTCCGCCGGGCCGCCCGCCCCGCCGGCCACCGCCGGGGTGCCGGCGCTCGCCGCCGCCGGGCCGTCCGGGCGCACCCCGGAGCGCTGCCGGCGTCGGAGCCACCACCACCAGAGCGCGCCGCCGGTGAGCACCAGGACCGCCGCCAGCCCGGCCAGCAGCACCGGCGGGCGCTGCCAGGCCGGCGCGGCCGTCGCCCGGGCCGCCGGTACGGCCGCGGCCGACCCCGTCCAGGTCGCCGTGGCGCAGTCGTACGGGCGGGTGCCGTCGCTGCCGTACACGCAGGTGGGTGCCGTGACCGACTGGCCCGGCGCGGTCATCGCCAGCGCGGTGTGCAGGCTGGTGGTGCTCTGTGCCGGCAGCCGCAGCCGCCAGGTCACCTCGTTCGGGCCGGCCGCCCCGACCGCCCGGGCGGCCCGGCCACCGCCGGTCACCGTGGTGGCCCGGGACCCGGTGGGCAGTTCCTGCCGGACCGTCGTCTCGACCGTGCCGGTGCCGGCGTTGCGCACCTCGATCCGGTAGCCGGGCGCCGGGGTGTTCGACGCGGCCACCCGCAGCGTGACCGGGGGCGTCGTCATCTGGATCGGCGCGGCCCGGGTGGGTCCCACTGCCGGCGGCGCGGCGGGCGCGCCGGTCGGGATCGGGGTGGCCCGGGCCGGCGCGACGGCCGGTGCCGGCCGGGCCGGCGCGGCCTGTGCCCGGGGCGCGCCGGGCGGTAGCGCCGGCACGGCGGCGAGGACGCCGAGGCAGTTCACGATCACTGCCAGGGCCCTGTGGTGTCGTCTCGATGCAGCCATACGAACGAACCTCCGGACCCGAAGCTATGGGCCCGGCCCCGCCGGGTGGGTACGAAGTCGGCATTCCCGCCCTGGTCGGCCCGGCCCGGCGTACCCTGACCGGCCCTGGTCTCCGGGTGGCGCTCGTCGCGTCCGGCGGGGGCCGACCGGTGGCCGGGGATAGATTGGCCGGGTGCGTATCGCTCGTTTCGCTCATGCCAAGGGAATGTCGTTCGGGGTCGTCGAGGGCGAGCCGGAGGCCGGGCCGCAGGGCCTGACCATCGCCGAGATCGAGGGCCACCCGTTCGGTCAGATCCAGTTCTCGGGCGCCCGCTGGGCGCTCTCCGACGTGCGGCTGCTCTCGCCGATCCTGCCCAGCAAGGTGGTGTGTGTCGGCCGCAACTACGCCGAGCACGCCGCCGAGCACGGCAGCGAGGTGCCCAAGGAGCCGCTGCTCTTCCTCAAGCCCTCCACCTCGGTGATCGGCCCGCGGGACGCGATCCGGCTGCCGATCTTCTCCAAGCAGGTCGAGCACGAGGCCGAACTCGCCGTGGTCATCGGCGCCCCCGGCGCCCGCCGGGCCGACCGGGCCGCCGCCGAGCGGGCCATCTTCGGCTACACCTGCGCCAACGACGTCACCGCGCGGGACCTCCAGCGGGCCGACGGCCAGTGGACCCGCGCCAAGGGCTTCGACTCGTTCTGCCCGATCGGCCCGTGGATCACCACCGGGCTGGACGTCTCCGACCTCGAGGTCCGCTGCGAGGTGGGCCGCAACCCCGAGGAGATGGAGGTACGCCAGCTCGGCCGGACCAAGGACATGGTCTTCGACGTACCGGCCCTGGTGTCGTACATCTCCCACGTGATGACGCTGCTCCCCGGCGACGTGGTGCTGACCGGCACCCCGGCGGGGGTTAGCCCGCTCACGGACGGGGATACGGTCACGGTGCGGATCGAGGGGATCGGCGAACTCACCAACCCGGTGGTCCCGGTCGCCTGACGCGTCCGACGCCTCGTTTCCGCAGCTCAAGGGCGGTTCGGGGGGTTGGATTTGGCCTGCCGGCGCGGGGAGGGTAAAGTTCATTCCCGGCGCCGCAAGGGGCCAATGGGGTATGGGGTAATTGGCAGCCCGACTGATTCTGGTTCAGTTAGTCTAGGTTCGAGTCCTGGTACCCCAGCGCAACCGGGGATTCGCGAGAATCCCCGGAACGCTGGATTCTGATGGAGTTCCGCTCCGCTCCTCCTCGGGGGAGCGGCAGTTGATCTCTGGTAGAGTGCAGCTTCCCTGCCCGCGAGGGTGGGGGAGCATGAAGTTCTGGCCCCGTCGTCTAGCGGCCCAGGACGCCGCCCTCTCAAGGCGGTAGCGCCGGTTCGAATCCGGTCGGGGCTACAGCACTGACAGCCCGTCCCACCCGTGGGGCGGGCTGTTTCGTGTCCGTGCCCGGCCGCCCCGGTGGGGGTGACCCCCCTGGTCGGTGCCGGACGTGGTGCCGATAGACTACTGCCGCACCGCTCAGCAGGGCGGTGAAGCAGGAGAAGTGCCTGGCCCCGTCGTCTAGCGGCCCAGGACGCCGCCCTCTCAAGGCGGTAGCGCCGGTTCGAATCCGGTCGGGGCTACCACACGAACGGCCCGTCTCGCGTCAGCGAGGCGGGCCGTTCGCCGTTCCCGGCCGCTGCGGCCGTCGCCCCCGGAACGGACCCCGGGCACCTTCCGGCGGCGCCGGATCGCCCCACCGTCCGGTGTCCGCTCAACCCCGCGGGCCGGGACGGCGTCTCTCTCGTCATCCGCACACGATCACGAGGCGGACCGACGTGGAGGTGGCGTGGCACAGGACGACGACGAACGGTTCCGGCTGTTCGTCCAACGACAGTGGGGGCCGTTGCTGCGCACGGCCTACCTGCTGACCGGCGACCGGGGGACGGCCGAGGACCTGACCCAGTCGGCGCTGGAGAAGACCCACCGGCACTGGGCGCGGATCCTGCGCCGGGACGCGCCGGAGGTCTACGTACGCCGGGTGATGGTGAACACCGCCATCTCCTGGCGACGCCGGCGGCGGCTGCCGGAGGTTCCGCTGCTGCCCTCCGACAGCGCGCCGGCCCGGGACGCGTACGCGCAGGTGGAGGAGCGGCAGCTGCTTCTCGCCGCGCTGCGCCGGCTACCGCGCCGGACCCAGGCGGTACTGGTGCTGCGCTACTTCGAGGACCTCAGCGAGGCGGACACCGCCCGCGTCCTCGGCTGCTCCGTCGGCTCGGTGAAGAGCCAGGCGTCGCGCGGGTTGGCCCGGCTGCGCGGCGAGGTCACCCGCACCAGTTCGCAGGGTTCGCTACGGCTCCAGGAGGAATCGGCATGACCGAGAGCTTCGTCGACTCCGCGCTCGGTCCCGCGCTGCGGCAGGCGACGCGGGCCGTCGACGTACCCGAGGACCCGTGGCCCGGGTTCACCCGGCGCGAGCGACGGCACCGGCGTACCCGGCTGGCCCGGCGGGCGGTGCTCGCCGGGGTCGTGGCGGCCCTCGTCGGGGTCCAGTCGAACGTGCTGCCGCTGCCGGGCTGGGCGCCGGGCATCGCGGTCGCGGCAGCTCCGGCGGCGCTGCTCGACGGACCGCCCCGGGGCACCCTGGCCGACGACCGGGCCTGGCTGGCCGCGCTGCGGGCGCGGGTCGGCGGCGACCCGCGGCTCCGCGACGGCGACCTGTGGGGCGCTGGACCGGCGGCCGGCGCCTGGCGGGTCGGCGATCCCGACCGGATCCGCCTGCTCTACGGCAGTGACCGGCCGGGCCACCGGGTCGCGCTGGTCGCGGTGCCGCTGCGGTTCGGCCTGCTGACCAGGGAGACGCTGGTCTGGTACGTCGGTCCGGCCGGGGCCGGGGCCGCGCAGATGGACTACGCCGGTCACACCCGGCTCGACGACAGCCCGGTGGTGACCCTGCTGCGGGCCGAACCCGGGCGGGGCGGGTTCGCGGTCGTCGTCGGGCCGCCCGGGTCGACGGTGACGATCAGCGGGGACCCGCGCTACACCGCACGCGGAACCCTGGAGTACGAGAACCTCGCCCGGGCGGACGACGGCGGGATCGGGGTGGCCGTGCTGCCCGCCCTGCCCCGGCAGGAGTCCGTCGCCCGGGTCAGCCGGGACGGTCACCTGCTCTACCAGGGTGGCCTGGCCGGTGGCCCGTACCTCACGCCCGAGCCGGCCGGCCCGGAGATGGACGCGCTGCTCGGCCCGGCCCGACGGCCCGTCGGGGGGCGGCCGCTGGACGAGGTCACCCTGCGGACCTTCGTCCAGTCGGCGCTCACGGACAGTCGCCTCCCCGCTGCCGGGACGACGGTGCGGGTGCGCTGGTCGGGTCGGCAGCACGGGCTGCCCGCCGCGCTGCTCACCGTGCAGCCCACGGGCGGGGGAGTCATCGCGTACGCCCTGCACGGTGACGAGCGGAGCGGTCACTGGACCGACCTGCGGCTGCTGCTGCCGGCCCAGGGTGTCGACGAGCGGCCGGTCGGCTGGCGGATCCGGGCGGACACCGGCGCGCGGACGCCGACGGACCAGGTGCGGGTGGTCGCCCCACCGGACGCGGCCCGGGTCACCGTCACCGTCGGCGACCTGCCCCCGGCCGAGGTCGCCCTGGACGCCTCGTCCGCCGGCGCCGTGCGGGTGCCGCCGGACCGTCCGGCCATCCTCACCGCGTACGGCGCCGACGGGCGGGTGCTGGGCGCCACCCCGGTCCCCCCGGTCGAGACCAACATGGCCGGCCTCCCCGGCGACAGCCCCGCCACGCGCCTGACGCCCTGACCCCGGGCCGGCCGCCGTCGATCGAGAGGTTCGCGTCCCGAGTCGCGGGACCGGTGACGCGAACCTCTTCATCGACCCGGGTCGACGGCCGTGCCCGACCCGTCAGTGGTCGTGCTCAGAGGCCGGAGAGGCGCTGGCCGGCGCGGACCACGGCCATGGCGTGGCGTTCGCCGGGGCGGCGGCCGAGGCGCTCGATCGGGCCGGAGATGCTGATCGAGGCGATCACCCGGCCGGTCCGGTCGCGGATCGGTGCGGAGACGCTCGCCACACCGGCCTCGCGTTCGGCGACGCTCTGCGCCCAGCCCCGGCGGCGCACCTCGGCGAGGGTGCGGCCGGTGAACTTGGAGCGGGGCAGCAGTGGCATCACCGCCTCCGGCGGCTCCCAGGCGAGCAGGATCTGCGCCGCGGAGCCGGCCGTCATCGGCAGCACCGAGCCCACCGGCACGGTGTCCCGCAGGCCGCTGGCCCGTTCGGCGGCGGCCACGCAGATCCGCTCGTCGGCGCGGCGCAGGTAGAGCTGGGCGCTCTCCCCGGTGGCGTCGCGCAGCGCGGCGAGCAGCGGCTCGGCCGCGGTCAGCAGCACGTCCGGCGCGGCGTTGGCGAGTTCACCGAGCCGGGGGCCGGGGCGCCAGCGTCCCTGGGTGTCCCGGACCAGCATCCGGTGGATCTCCAGCGCCTGTGCCAGCCGGTGCGCGGTGGCCCGGGGCAGCTTGGTGCGTTCAACGAGTTCGGCCAGGCTGGCGCCGTCGACACAGGCGGCCAGGATGACCACCGCCTTGTCGAGAACGCCGACACCGCTCATACTGTGTCCCACAAGCCGAAATTTACCTCCCAGAATTTAGGATGTCCAGATGGTGGGAGTCACTCAACCGAGGACCCTGGCCGAGAAGGTCTGGGACGCGCACGTGGTCCGCTCCGCCGAGGGGGAGCCGGATCTGCTCTTCATCGACCTGCACCTGCTGCACGAGGTGACCAGCCCGCAGGCCTTCGACGGGCTGCGCCTGGCCGGCCGCCGGGTGCGCCGTACCGACCTGACCATCGCCACCGAGGACCACAACACCCCGACCGGGTACGACGACCCGGCGTTCCGGTCCCGGCGCGGCGACCTGCTCACCATCGCGGACCCCACCTCCCGCACCCAGATCGAGACGCTGCGCCGCAACTGCGCCGAGTTCGGCGTACGGCTGCACCCGCTGGGCGACGAGAACCAGGGCATCGTGCACGTCATCGGGCCGCAGCTGGGCCTCACCCAGCCCGGCACGACGATCGTCTGCGGCGACTCGCACACCGCCACCCACGGCGCGTTCGGCGCGCTGGCCTTCGGCATCGGCACCAGCGAGGTCGAGCACGTGCTGGCCACCCAGACGCTGCCGCAGGCCCGGCCGCGGACCATGGCGGTGAACGTGGTCGGCGAGCTGGCCCCGGGCGTCACCGCCAAGGACCTGGTGCTCGCCCTGATCGCCCAGGTGGGCACCGGCGGCGGGCGCGGCCACATCGTGGAGTACCGGGGCGAGGCGATCCGCGGCCTCTCCATGGAGGGGCGGATGACCATCGCCAACATGTCCATCGAGTGGGGCGCCAAGGCCGGCATGATCGCGCCGGACGAGACCACGTTCGCGTACCTCAAGGGGCGGCCGCACGCGCCGCAGGGGAGCGACTGGGACGCGGCGGTCGAGTACTGGCGGACGCTGCCCACCGACGAGGGCGCGATTTTCGACACCGAGGTCACCCTCGACGCCGGCCGGATCACCCCGTTCGTCACCTGGGGCACCAACCCGGGCCAGGGTGTGCCGCTGGGCGCGACCGTGCCCGACCCGGAGGAGTTCGTCACCGAGCCGGAGCGGGTGGCGGCCCGCCGGGCCCTGGAGTACATGGACCTCAGCCCCGGCACCCCGCTGCGCGACCTCGCGGTCGACGTGGTCTTCGTCGGCTCCTGCACCAACGGCCGGCTGGAGGACCTGCGGGCCGCCGCCGACGTGCTGCGCGGGCACCGGGTCGCCGACGGCGTACGGATGCTGGTGGTCCCCGGCTCCGCCGCGGTCCGCGAGGCGGCCGAGGCGGAGGGGCTGGACAAGGTCTTCGCCGACGCCGGCGCCGAGTGGCGCTTCGCCGGCTGCTCCATGTGCCTGGGCATGAACCCGGACACGCTCAAGCCGGGGGAGCGGTCGGCCTCGACCTCCAACCGCAACTTCGAGGGCCGCCAGGGCCGGGGCGGGCGTACCCACCTGGTGTCCCCGCCGGTCGCCGCCGCCACCGCCGTGGTCGGCCGGCTGGCCGCCCCCGCCGACCTGTAGAAGGGCAGCCGAGAGATGGACAAGTTCACCACCCACACCGGCACCGCCGTGCCGCTGCGCCGGTCCAACGTGGACACCGACCAGATCATCCCCGCCGTGTACCTCAAGCGGGTGACCCGGACCGGTTTCGCGGACGGGCTGTTCAACGCGTGGCGGGAGGACCCGTCATTCGTTCTCAACAACCCCGCTTATTCGGGCGCGTCGATTCTTCTCGCCGGCCCCGAGTTCGGTACCGGGTCGTCCCGCGAGCACGCCGTCTGGGCGCTGCGGGACTGGGGCTTCCGGGCGGTGATCTCGCCCCGGTTCGGTGACATCTTCCGGGGCAACGCCCTCAAGGAAGGCCTCCTTCCGGTGGAGCTGGAATTGAAGGCGGTGGAGGAACTGTGGGATCTCGTGGAATCCGAGCCCACCACCACGATCACCGTCGACCTGACCGCCCGCCAGGTCCACGCCGGGGACGCCACCTGGTCCTTCCCGCTGGACGACCACAGCCGCTGGCGGCTGATGGAGGGCTTGGATGACATTGGACTGACCCTCCGGCACGAGGCCGAGATCGGCGTGTACGAGGCGTCCCGCCCGTCGTTCCTGCCCTCGGTCGGCTGACCGTTGCCGGCTATTCGCCCCCACCGGTGTCGCCGGTGGGGGCGAATCCGTTGCGACACAAGGGCTTTTTTCCACCGAATGTTTGTGTAGCGGCAGCACAGGGCATACCGTGCGCGCAGAATGGCTCGCGTCGAGTCAGTTGCACAATCGGGAGGAAGTCGTGAACAAGGCCGAGCTCATCGAGGCGCTCGCCGTTCGCCTGGGGGACCGGAAAACGGCGACGGCCGCGCTCGACGCGGTTCTCGCTGAGGTCCAGGCGGCGGTCACCAAGGGCGACAAGGTGGCGATCACCGGCTTCGGAGCGTTCGAGAAGCGTGTCCGAGGCGCCCGAACAGCCCGGAACCCGCGGACCGGCGAGGCGGTGAAGGTCAAGAAGACCTCCGTCCCGACGTTCCGTCCGGGCGCCGGATTCAAGGAGATGGTGGCCAGCGGCAAGGTGCCGAAGGCCACGGCCGCGGCCAAGAAGACCACCGCGGCCGCCGCCGCGAAGACCACCGGCGCCAAGGCGACCGCGGCGAAGAAGACCACCGCGACCGCGGCCGCCAAGAAGACCACGGCGGCGAAGGCGACCAAGACCACCGCGGCGACCAAGAAGGCCGCGCCGGCCACCAAGGCCGCCGCGACCAAGACGACCGCGGCGAAGAAGACCACGGCCGCCAAGTCGACCGCGGCGAAGTCCACCGCGGCCAAGAAGACGACCGCGGCGAAGTCCACCGCGGCGAAGAAGACCGCGGCGAAGAAGACCACGGCCGCCAAGAAGGCGCCCGCGAAGAAGGCGCCGGCCAAGAAGGCCGCCACCCGGCGCTGACCGGACGGCCCGAAAGGGCGCCCACCGCTCGCGGTGGGCGCCCTTTCTCGTGGGTACGCGTTGACCGGTCGCCGGACAGCCCGCAGAATCGCCGTGCCGAACACCCCCGTCGGTCACGAGAAGAGGGCGCCCGTGCGGCACCGTCACCTCCCCACCGCCGCCGTCGCCCTGGGCGTGGCGGTCCTGCTGGACGTGCTGCGGGTCTGGCTGCCCTCGATCATCACCATCTTCGGCCGGGCCGCCGAGACGCCGGCGGAACTGCTCGGCGCCTTCGCCCTCTGCTGGTTCCTGCTGGCCCTGGCCGCGCCCAGCCTGGTACGCCGGCTGGGATCGCGCCCGGTCGGCCTGGTCGCGGCGGGGACGCTGGCGGCCAGCCGGCTCGCGCTGACCGCCGCCCCCGGCGGGCGGGCGCAGCTCTGGCTGGCCTGCGCCGGTCTGCTCGCCGGTCTGGTCTGGCTCGCCGCCACCGCCGCGTCGGTCGACCGGCCGGTTCCCGGCCTGGCGCTCGGCCTGGCCGGCGCGGCCGTCGGGCACGGCCTGCTCGGCACCGAGGACCTCGTCTGGCGGGGCGGTGTGCTCGGCTGGACGCTGAGCGTCCTGCTGGTCCTGGCCTTCCTGGCCGCCTCGGCGGCAACCCCCGCCCCGCCGGCAGCCGCCCCGACGACAGGAACGGGTACGGCCGCGCGCGTCACGGGGGCCCGGTCCTGGTTGCTGCTGGGGCCCGCGCTGCTGCTGGCCGGCCAGGTGGCGCTCGCCCCGGCCCTGTGGAGCGCCGCCTTCGTCAGCGGGTCGCGCGACTTTCCCGGCCTGTACCGGTCATCGGTGGGGAGTTCGTCGCTGCTCCCGGTCTTCCCGGTGCTGTTCTTCCTGCTGGCCGCGCTGCACTGGCCGGCGACCCGGCTCGTCCGGGTGCTCTGGCCGGTCGTGCTGCTGGTCGGCGCGGGGCTCTTCGCCGCCGGCTGGCTGGTGCCGGCGATGCTGCTCACCGGGGTAGGTCTCGGTGGCTGCCTGGCGCTGACCGACACCGCCGCCACCAAGGCGGCCGGGCCGGACGGCGCGGCACGCGGCGTACCGGGCGCTGACGGGGTGCGACGCGGGTACGCGGCCGTCGGCGGGATGCTCGTCTTCGCCGTCGCCACGGTGGTCTACTACGCCACCTACGACCTCGGCTACCCCAACGGGTGGGTGCCGGTCGGAACGGCCGTCCTGGTCGCCCTGGTGGCGTTCGCCGGGCCGTCCACAGCGACCCCGGTGCTCACCGGGACGCCGCGCTGGGCCAGCGTCGCGCCGCTGGTGCTGCTGACCGTGGTGGCCCTGGAGATCCACCGTCCGGTACCCACCGCCGTGCCACCCCGCACCCCCGCGACGGTGGTACGGGTGGTGGCGTACAACATCCGGATGGGGTTCGGGCTGGACGGCCGGCTGGACCTCGACGCGGTGGCCCGGGTGGTCCGGGCCGGCCGGGCCGACGTGGTGCTGCTCAGCGAGGTGGACCGCGGCTGGTTGCTCAACGGCGGCCACGACACCCTCGCCCTGCTGGCGCAACGACTGCGGCTGCCGTACGTCTTCGCGCCCGCCGCCGACCCGGTCTGGGGCGACGCGGTGCTGAGCCGCTTCCCGGTGCGCTCCGGCCGGACCCGGCCGCTCGCCGCGCACGGCGCGCCCACCGGGGCGCAGGCCCTCGGCATCACCCTCGACCTGGGCGGCCGCGAGCTCGCCGTGGTCGCCACCCACCTGCAACCGCCGCCGGGGCGGGGGCCGGTGGCCCAGGCCCGCGAGGTGGCCGCGTTCGCCACCCGGTACGCGGCCGGCCGCCCGCTGGTGCTGGGCGGCGACCTGAACACCGAGCCGGGCGAACCGGCGTTCACGGCGTTCACCGCCGCCGGCCTGGTCGACGCGCTGGCCGCCGCCCGGCCCCTGCCCACCAGCCCGGCCGACGACCCGCGCCAGCAGATCGACCACGTCTTCGTCTCGCCCGGTATCGGCGCGGCCGACGTGGCCGCCCCGCGCAGCACCGCCAGCGACCACCTGCCGGTCGCGGTGACCCTCACCCTGCCCTGAGCGCCGGCGGGGAGGCGTCAACAAGGGACCCCTGTTCGACCGGAGGCGTCACGAGGGGGCCCTTGCCTACAGCCGGTCGGCGGCGTGCAGCCGGTCGCCGGTGAAGGCGAGCAGCCAGCCGCCGCCCTTCGGGGTGGTGAGGTCGTCGGACCGGCCGGTCAGCCGCTCCAGCATGCCGGGGATCAGCTTGCCCTGGCTGCACACCGCGACCGGGTCACCGGCGGCGGCGAGCGCGGTCAGCAGGGCCGCGCCGGCCAGGGCGCACTCGTCGGCCTGCTGGCCGGGGCGCGGCTCGTCCAGCTCGCCGGCCACCTCGATCGGCAGGTCCAGCCGGGCGGCCGCCGGGTCCAGGGTCTGCACGCAGCGGCGGGCCGAGGCGGAGAGCAGGCGGACCGGGCGGACCAGCGCCACCAGGGCGGCCAGGGCCTGCGCCTGCGCCCGCCCCTCGGCGTCCAGCGGCCGGCCGGTGTCCGGGCCGGACCAGGTGCCCCGCTTGCCGGCGTGCGCGTGCCGGACCAGCAGCACGGTGCCGGTGACCGGCGGCAGCGCCGCGAACGCGGCGAGCACCTCGGCGTCGTGCGGGTAGCTGACCCGGCGTACGGCGGCGTCGACGTCGAGCCAGGCGATCTCGTCGACCTCGGTGTCCGGCTGGAAACCGCCCGGCACCGCGGCCCGCATCGACCAGTAGTCGACCCGTTTCGGCCGCCCCTCGCTGCGGTAGCGCACGGTGGGCAGGCGCACCTGCGGCACCGCGCGGACGTCCGCCTCCTCGGCCACCTCGCGGACGGCGGCCCGCATCGGGTGCTCGCCGGCGTCCAGCTTGCCCTTGGGCAGCGACCAGTCGCCGTACCGGGGGCGGTGCACGAGGCACACCTCGACGCCGTTCGGCCCGGGCCGCCAGGCGACCCCGCCCGCCGCCCGGATCAGCCCCGGCCCGTCGTCCGTCATCGGTTCACCGTAAGCGGTGTCGGGCCGCTCAGCCGGCCGTGCCGCCGACCCGGTGCAGGAGCAGGTCCTGAAGGTGGGTCAGCGGCGTGTCGGCGGTGCCGGTACGCCGCGTCCAGGAGCCGTCCCCGGCCAGCTCGAACGCGTCCACCTCGGGGCTGAACGCGGCGGTGAGCACGTGGTCCAGTTCGGCCCGGGCGACCGGGTCGCTCACCTGCACCAGCGCCTCCACCCGGCGGTCCAGGTTGCGGTGCATCAGGTCCGCCGAGCCCATCCAGAACTCCGCGTCGCCGTTGTTGCCGAACCGGAAGATCCGGGAGTGCTCCAGGAACCGGCCGAGGATCGAGCGGACCCGGATGTTCTCCGACAGCCCGGACACCCCGGGCCGCAGCGTGCACATGCCCCGGATCAGCAGGTCGACGTGGACGCCGGCCCGCGACGCCCGGTACAGCGCGTCGGTGACCTCCTCGTCGACCAGCGAGTTCACCTTGAACTGCACCAGGCCGGGCATGCCCAGCCGGACGTGCTCGATCTCCCGCTCGATCCGCTCGACCAGGCCCCGGCGGATGCCCTGCGGGGCCACCAGCAGCCGCCGGTACGCGGTCTGCCGGCTGTAGCCGGTGAGCACGTTGAACAGGTCGGTCAGGTCGGCGCCGATCTCCGGGTCGGCGGTGAGCATCCCGAAGTCCTCGTAGAGCCGGGCGGTCTTCGGGTGGTAGTTGCCGGTGCCGATGTGGCAGTAGCGGCGGATCTGGTTGCCCTCCTGGCGGACCACCAGCGCCGTCTTGCAGTGCGTCTTGAGCCCCACCAGGCCGTAGACCACGTGGCAGCCGGCCCGTTCCAGGGTGCGCGCCCAGCCGATGTTCGCCACCTCGTCGAAGCGCGCCTTCAGCTCCACCAGCACCACCACCTGCTTGCCGGCGGCGGCCGCGTCGACCAGCGCGTCGACGATCGGGGAGTCGCCGCTGGTGCGGTAGAGGGTCTGCTTGATGGCCAGCACATTCGGGTCGGCGGCGGCCTGCTCGACGAAGCGCTGCACGCTGGTCGCGAAGGAGTGGTACGGGTGGTGCACCAGCACGTCCCCGTCGCGCAGCGTGGCGAAGACGCTGCGCGGCACCTCGCCCTCGGTGAGCCGGGGGTGGGTGGCCGGCACGAACGGAGGGTCCTTCAGGTCGGCGCGGTCGGTCTCGCCGTACACCTGCCAGAGGGCGGAGAGGTCGAGCAGGCCGCGTACCCGCAGCACGTCGTGGCCGTCCATGTCCAGCTCGCGGACGAGCAGCTCCAGCATGTGGTCGGAGATGGAGGCGGCCACCTCCAGCCGGACCGGCGGGCCGAACCGGCGGCGGGCCAGCTCCCGCTCCAGGGCCTGGAGCAGGTCCTCGTCGCGGTCCTCGTCCACCTCCACCTCGGCGTTGCGGGTGACCCGGAACAGGTGGCACTCGACCACCTGCATGCCGGAGAAGAGCTGCCCGAGGTGCACCGAGATGAGGTCCTCCACCGGCAGGAAACGCACCCCCGGCTGCTCGCGGGCCACCCGGACGAAACGGGGCACGTTGTTGGGCACCTTGACCCGGGCGAACAGCTCCGGGCCGCCGTCCGGGTCGCGGACCGCGACGGCCAGGTTCAGCGACCGCCCCGAGATGTACGGGAACGGGTGCGCCGGGTCGACCGCCAGCGGGGTCAGCACCGGGAAGATGTGCTCCCGGAACCAGGTGCGCAGCCGCTCCCGCTCGGCGTCGTCCAGCTCGCTCCAGCGCAGGATGCGGATGTCCTCCGCGGCCAGCTTCGGCAGCACGTCGTCGACGAAGCAGGCGGCGTGCCGGCCCACCAGCTCGGCGGTCCGTTCCCCGATCAGCTCCAGCTGGGTGCGCAGCGGCAGCCGGTCTCCACCGCGGACCGGCAGGCCGGCGGAGAGCCGGCGCTTCAGCCCGGCCACCCGGACCATGTAGAACTCGTCGAGGTTGCTGGCGAAGATGGCGAGGAACTTGGCCCGCTCCAGCAGCGGCGTACGCGGGTCCTCGGCGAGCGCCAGCACCCGGGAGTTGAAGTCGAGCCAGGAGAGCTCCCGGTTGAGGAAGCGGTCGTCGGGCAGCGGCTCGGCCGCCGGCGGCGGGGCGTCCGGCCCGGGGCCCGGCCCCTCGACCGGGTCGAGCGACTCCTCCAGCCCGGCCGAGTCGGGGGCGGCCGCCTCGACGGCGGCGTTCTCCTCGGGCGGGCGGCGGAACCGGCCGTCGGTGCCGCGCGGCCGGGCGCCGTTGCGGGGCGCGGTCGGGTCGAGGAGGTCGGGTGGGCTGTCGGAACGCTCGCGAGGGGTGCTCACCACCCCATGATTCCCCGACGACGGTGAACAGAAAATGAACTCGGGCAGGTCGGTCAGGACATGGTCGGCAACGTCACCCGGATGATCTCCCCGGCGGCGTCCCGCTCGATCCGGACCCGCTGGCCGAGCCGGAGCAGCCGCAGCCCGGAGGCGTCGAAGGCGCGGGCCGGGAAGGCCAGCTCGGTGCCGTCGTCGAGGAGCAGCACGCCGCTGCGGGTCGACGCGTCGTAGGTGGCCACCGTGCCCTGCATGCCAGCACCGTACCGGACCGTCCGGACGGGCGCGGCGAGCGCGCGGGCCCGCAGCAGCCGGCCGGTGCGCGGGCCGAGCCCCAGCCGGGCCGCCCCGGCCAGGTCGTCGGCGGTGTCCACGTCGCGGCGCAGGCCGGGCCAGTCGCCGTGCAGCGGGAGCGCCCCGCTCGCCAGGTGCGCCGCCGCGGAGCCCGGCCCGAACCGGGGTTCCAGCGCCACCCCGGCCGGCGCGGCGAGCAGCACGGTGCCGTCCCCCGGGGCGTCGGCCACGAAGCCGCGTACCCCCGGCGGGTCGGTGGGCACGGCCCGCAGCGCCGCGGCCAGCTCGGCCGGGCGCAGCGCCGGCAGGTCGGCGGTGAGCGCGGCCACCGGGGCCGCCGGGCCGGCCGTCGCCGCGCCGTGCCGGAAGGCGCCGTTCAACCCGGCCGCCGGGTCCCCGGTGACCCGGGCGCCCGCCGCGCGGGCCTCCGCCGCCGCCCGCGGGTCGTCGGTGACCACCAGCACCTCCGCCACCGCCGGGCAGGCCCGCACCGCGCGGACCGTGTCGGCCGCCAGGGCGAGCGCCAGCTCCTCGTGGGGTACGCCGGGCAGCGCGCCCCGCAGGCGGCTCTTGGCCACCCCGAGGCGCTTCACCGGCACCACCACGGTCCAGCTCGGCTCGGGCACACCGACCATCCTGCCAGCGCCCCCGGCGGTACCCTCACTGGCCGTACCCGGGGCGAGCAGGCATGATTTCGTCGCGGGACGTGGGGCGCGCGGGGGCAGGACGAGGAGGCAGGGTGGGGCGGCGGAAGCTGGGATTCTGGCCACGGTTCGCCGTGGTGCTGGTGAAGCCGGTGCTCACCGTCTGGACCCGGCGCAGCTGGCGGGGCACCGAGCAGTTGGGCGGCGACGGCGGCATCATCATCGTGCCGAACCACATCTCGCACGCCGATCCGCTGGTCGCCGCGCACTTCATCTACGACGCCGGGCGCTGGCCGCAGTTCCTCGGCAAGGCCAGCGTGTTCCGGGTGCCGGTGATCGGCTGGATCCTGCACCGGTGCCGGCAGATCCCGGTGGAGCGCGGCTCCGTCGACGCGGTGAAGTCGCTGGACCGGCTGGTCGAGGCGCTCGACTCGGGCGGCGCGGTGGTGATCTACCCGGAGGGCACGATCACCCGCGAACCGGACCTCTGGCCGATGAGGGGCAAGACCGGGGCGGCCCGGCTGGCGCTGGCCACCGGCGCGCCGGTCATCCCGGTCGCCATGGTCGGGCCGGAGCGGATGTTCGACCCGAAGACCGCCCGGCTCGGGCTGCGCCCCCGCACCCCGGTGACGGTGGTCGCCGGCCCGCCCGTCGACCTGAGCCGCTGGGCGGGCGCCACCCCCACCCGGGCCATCCTCGAGGAGATGACCGACACCATCATGCTGCGGATCCGTGACCTGGTCGCCGAGATCCGCGGCGGCACCCCACCCCCGCTCTGGGAGCGACCCGCCCGCACGCGTACCCCCGAGGTGACCGAATGACCGGACATGTCGCTGTGCTCGGGGCCGGGTCGTGGGGGACGGCGTTCGCCAAGATCCTCGCCGACGCCGGCCGGGACGTGACCATCCTGGCCCGGCGTCCCGCCCTGGCCGAGGCGATCCGCACCGGGCGGCACAACCCGGACTACCTGCCGGACGTACGGCTGCCCGACCGGGTCACCGCCACCGGTGACGCCGAGGAGGCGATCGCCGGCGCGGAGGTGGTGGTGCTCTCCGTGCCGTCGCAGACGCTGCGCGCCAACCTCGCCGACTGGACCCCGTTCCTGGACTCCGACGCCACGCTGGTGTCCCTGATGAAGGGCATCGAGCTGGGCACCACGAAGCGGATGAGCCAGGTGATCATGGAGACCGCCGGGGTGCCCGCCGACCGGGTGGTGGTCGTCTCCGGCCCCAACCTGGCCCCGGAGATCGCCGCCGAGCAGCCCGCCGCGACCGTGGTGGCCGGCACCGACAGCCGCCGCACCGCGCTGGTCCAGTCGTCGATCCGGACGCCCTACTTCCGCCCGTACACCAACGACGACGTGATCGGCTGCGAGCTGGGCGGGGCGGTCAAGAACGTCATCGCCCTGGCCTACGGCATCGCCACCGCGATGGGCTTCGGCGACAACACCCGGGCCATGCTGATGACCCGCGGCCTCGCCGAGACCGCCCGCCTCGGCGTGGCGCTCGGCGCCGACCCGATCACCTTCGCCGGCCTCGCCGGCATGGGCGACCTGGTCGCCTCCTGCTCGTCCCCGCTGGCCCGCAACCGCACCTTCGGCGAGCACCTGGGCCGGGGCGAGACCCTGGAGCAGGCGCAGGCCGCCACCCGGCAGACCGCCGAGGGCGTGAAGAGCTGCCTGTCCATCCGCGACCTGGCCCGCGCCAACGGGGTGGAGATGCCGATCACCGAGCAGATCGAGCGGATCTGCCACGAGGGGATGGACCCGCGGCTCGCCGTGGACGCCCTGATGAGCCGCACCGCGAAGCCGGAGTCGTACGAGTGAGCGCCGACTGGGGGGACGGCACCCGCAGCGTGCACGCGGGGCTGCCCGCCCCGACGCCCGGGCAGCCGTTCCTGCCCGGACCGGTCTTCGCCGCGCCGTACCACCTCGACCCGTGGCAGGGGCCGGCGGCGACGCCCAACGGGTACGGCCGGCCGGACAACCCGACCCGGCGGCTGCTGGAGGCCGCCATCGGCGAGTTGGAGGGCGGCGACTGCCGGGTCTTCGCCAGCGGCCAGGCCGCCATCACCGGGCTGCTGCTGGCCCTGCTGCGCCCCGGCGACACCGTGCTGCTGCCCGCCGACGGGTACTTCCCGGTGCGCGCCTTCGCCACCGACACGCTGGCCGGCATCGGGGTGACCGTCGGGTTCGTGCCGACCGCCGGGCCGTACCCGTCCTTCGACGGCGTCCGGCTGGTGCTGCTGGAGACCCCGGCGAACCCGGGCCTGGACGTGGCCGACCTGCCGGCGCTCAGCGCCGCCGCGCACGCCGCCGGGGCGCTCGTCGCGGTGGACAACACCACCGCCACCCCGCTCGGGCAGCGCCCGCTGGACCTGGGCGCCGACCTGGTGGTCGCCTCCGGCACCAAGGCGTTGACCGGCCACTCCGACCTGCTGCTCGGGTACGTGGCGACCCGCGCCGCCGACCTGCTCGACCCGGTGAACGCGTGGCGGACCACCACCGGCGGGGTCCCGGGGGCGTTCGACTGCTGGCTGGCGCACCGCTCGCTGGCCACCGTCGACCTGCGGCTGGCCCGGCAGAGCGCCAACGCCGAGGCGCTCGTCCGGCTGCTCGCCGACCGGCCGGACGTGACCGGCCTGCGGTGGCCGGGGCGGCCGGCGGATCCCGCGTACCGGGTCGCCTCGGCGCAGATGCGTCGGATGCCCGGGGTGCTCTCGTTCGACCTGGGTGACGCCGCCCGGGTGGCCCGGTTCCTCGACGCGTCCCGACTGGTCGCCGCCGCCACCTCGTTCGGGGGGCTGCACACCACCGCCGACCGCCGGGCCCAGTGGGGTGACGACACCGCTCCGGGGTTCGTCCGGCTCTCCTGCGGCATCGAGGACGCCGCCGATCTGGTGGCCGACGTGTCCGCCGCCCTCGACGCCAGCGCGCTCGGCTAAGGTGACGGGCAGCCACGGCCCGCGCGGGCCCCGACCGGAGGAGGTGGGACCGATCCCCCAGCAGAGGACCGGCGCTCCCTCCGAGTCCACGTCGCCCACGGGTTAGGCGACGCCGGGAGCGCCGACGAGCGTTCCCGAAAGGCATCCCCATGGCACCGTCGCACCCCGACCGTCCCACCCTCGTCCAGCGGCTGCGCGCCGCCGGTTGCGTCTACGCCGAGGACGAGGCGGACCTGCTGATCGCCGCCGCCGACTCACCCACGACCCTGGCCGACCTGGTCGACCGCCGGATCGCCGGCCGGCCGTTGGAACACCTGCTCGGCTGGGCCGAGTTCTGCGGCCGCCGGGTCGCCGTCGACCCGGGGGTGTTCGTGCCCCGGGCCCGGACCGCCCTGCTGGTCGCCGCCGCCGCCGCCGCGGCGGCGGTCGCCGGGCCGGCGCCGGCCGTGCTGGACCTCTGCTGCGGCTCGGGCGCCGCCGCCCTGGTGCTGCACGACCGGCTCGCCCCGCGCTGGCTGGCCGCCGCCGACCTCGACCCGGCCGCGGTGGCCTGCGCCCGGCGCAACCTGGCCCCGCTCGGGGTGCCGGTCTACCAGGGCGACCTCTTCGCCCCCGTGCCGCCGCGGTGGCGGGGCCGGCTCGACCTGGTGGTGGCCAACGCCCCGTACGTGCCGAGCGGGGCGGTGCAGCTGATGCCGCCGGAGGCGCGGCTCTACGAGGCGCCGATGGCGCTGGACGGCGGCGCGGACGGCCTGGCCGTGCTGCGCCGGGTGGCCGGTGCGGCGGCGCAGTGGCTCGCCCCCGGCGGTCACCTGGCGGTGGAGACGAGCGCGGGGCAGGTCGACCCGCTCTGCGCGGCGTTGGTGGCGGCCGGGCTGGAGCCGACCGTCGTCTCCGACGAGGACCTGGAGGCCACCGCGGTCACCGCCCGCCGCCCCGGCTGACCCCGCTCCGCTCCGCTCCGGCCCGTCCGTCCCGGGCCGGGGCGTCGGGTGGGTGCAGTCCGTGGCGGGAGCGTCGGCCGGGCACTAGCCTCAGGTCAGGCTCGGTGGGAGGGGTGGCCGTGGGCGGTGCGGGTGTGCCGGTGGTGGTGGGCCTGGACAACGGTGGGACGAGCAACAACGCCACCGTCCTGACGGTCGACGGCCGGTTCCTGGTGGACGGGCTGATGGAGAGCCCGAGTGAGGTGCGGGCCGGCCCGGAGGCGGCGATCGAGGCGCTGGCGCGGGCCTTCGACGGGGTCCTGGCGTCGGTCGGGGTGCCCCGCGAGCTGGTACGCGCCGTCGGGCTGGACACGCCCGGCCCGGCCAGCGCCACCGGGGTGATCTCGGTACGCGGCTCGACCAACTTCTCCCAGCCGGCCTGGCGGGGGTACGACGTGCGCAGCGCCCTGGAGCGGCGGCTCGGCCTGCCGGTGGTCTACGCCAACGACGGCAACGCCGCCGCCCTCTACGCGCACCACGTGCACTTCGGGGCGGACGCGATGCGCCGGTCCTCGGTGGCGGCGATCGTCGGCACCGGCCTCGGCGGTGGCGTGGTGGAGGCCGGCCGGGTGGTCGGTGGCGCGGCCGGCATGGCGGGGGAGTTCGGGCACGTGCACATCCCGCTCGACGGGCTGCTCGGGCCGGAGCAGCCGGTGCCCGGCTGCAACTGCGGCTTCCGGGGGGACGCCGAGAGCGTGGCCTCGCTCACCGGGATCGAGCGCAATCTGCTGCCGTACTGGCTGGGACGCTTCCCCGGGCACCCGTTGGCGGCGGAGGAGCCGGGCCGGGCCGCGAAGCTGGTCCGTGGCTACGGCGAGCGCGGTGACGAGCTGGCCCGGCAGGTCTTCGGCCAGCAGGCGAAGGCGCTCGGCCGGCTCTTCACGATCGCGGCCAACTTCACCGACCCGCACGCGTACTTCGTCGGTGGTGGGGTGGTGGAGGCGGCGCCGGAGTTCCGCGACTGGTTCCTCGCCGCGGTCCGGGAACACACCGTGCTCCGCGAGGAGCAGGCCGCGGTGGCCACCTTCGCGCTGGTGCCCGAGCGGGACATGGCCGGCGCGCGCGGCGTGGCCATCGCGGCGCTGGAGGCGGTGCGGGGCGCCGCCGCCACCGGTCCGGTGGTCACGGCCTGAACCGGGGCGGGCCGGCGCGGTCAGCCGCGCGGCGGCGCGCCGGTGAAGGCGGCCCAGGCGGTGGGGGAGAAGACCAGCACCGGGCCGGCCGGGTCCTTGGAGTCGCGGACCGCGACCGCCGCCGGTAGCAGCGCCATCTCGACGCACGCGCCCTCGTCGCCGCTGTGGCTGCTCTTGCGCCATCCGGTGGCCGGCGGGCGGGGGTGGTCGGTGCCGTTCATCGCGGTCTACCTCTCGTTGCGCAGGCGGAGGAGCTGGTCCCGGCTGGCTGCCGGGCTGAGCGCCACGGTCCGCAGGTGCTCCATGATCTTTGTGCAGGTGCGCAGGTCGCCCGGCCGGTCCAGGACCATCTGACCGGCGACGGTCTCCACCGAGGCGATGATCGGATCCTCCGGGTCGGCGAACTCCAGGATGTGCAGCGAGCCCCGGGTCCCCCGGTGGTAGCCCGCCGCCAGTGGGATGACCTGCACGGTGATGTTGGGCTGCTCGGCCATCTTCAGCAGGTGCTGGAGCTGGCCGGCCATCACCTGCCGGTCACCCACCGGGCGCAGCAGCGCGCCCTCGTCGATGATGGCGTCGAAGATGGGCGGGTCGTCGGCGGTGAGCCGCTGCTGGCGGTCCAGTCGCAGGTGGACGCGTTGCTCCACCTGCTCGTCGCTGAGGGTGTGCGGGCCGCCGCGCATCACGCCGCGGATGTAGTCGGCGGTCTGCAACAGTCCGGGCACCACGGAGGGCTCGAAGTTGGCGATGCCGGTCGCCTCCGCCTCCAGCGCGATGAAGTCGATGGTCCGCCGGTCGAGCAGGTACGAGTAGGAGACCCACCAGCCGGGCTTGCGGGCGTCCTTGGCCAGCTCCACCGCCGCCGCGATCTCGTCCGGGCCGACTCCGTAGAGGGTGAGCAGCGCGCGCACGGTGGC
The DNA here is from genome assembly GCF_900089595.1 of Micromonospora auratinigra. Classification (GTDB taxonomy): domain Bacteria; phylum Actinomycetota; class Actinomycetes; order Mycobacteriales; family Micromonosporaceae; genus Micromonospora; species Micromonospora auratinigra. The sequence continues at coordinate 6,428,804 of NZ_LT594323.1, forward strand.
CGGGTTGACCAGGGTCTGTGCGTTCTCGTAACGGGACAGGGTGCTCCGGGTGCTGTTGATCTCGTCGGCCGCGGCCTCCAGGGTCAGGCCGGCGGCTTCCCGGTGGGTACGCAGGGCGATGCCGAGCCGTCGGGCCCGGGCGGTCTTCGGCGCCATGCATCGATGGTTGCACATCGACGGGAGGTTCGGCATGAGAGAACGTCGATGAGAGTTGCATTCACGCGTGTCCACCTGTCAATCTGTGATGGCGTCCTCACCGCCGGTTGTCGTGGCGACGGTGGTGGTGAGCGACCGGAGGGGATGGGGCGCGCGGTGATCGGGTTTTACTCCCCCACGACCCGATCGCCGCGTGCCCGCCACCGCCGAGCAGACGGGGAGGGCAGGGCATGACGGCGACCGCTTGCCGCGTACCGGGCGGAGGTGGCCGGGGATGACCCGCTTCCTCGTGGTCCTGACCGATGTCCGCCCGCTCGACTGCGCGCGGCGCAACGAGCGGACCAGCCCCGAACGTCGCCGGCAGGTGGTCGGGGCCAGCAACCGCGAGGCGGCCGACCGGATCGCCGGCGCCTTCATGGCCCTCGGCATGGTGCGCGCCGGGCGGCAACGGGTGAAGGTCATCGCGGTGGGACGCCGTCCCAAGGATCCCGCGCACCTGGACTGAACCCGCCCGCCTCCGGACCACGCCGGCTCCCGCGTGGGTCCCACGGGGCGGGGTGCCGGACGGCCGGTGGCAGGTCCCGCCACCGGCCGTCCGTGCGCCCGGGGTCGGGCAGGCTCCCCGCGTCGTTACTCCCTGTATATGGAGTGTTGACCGGTTGCGCGCCGATGTGCCCGGCACCCGGGTATCGGCTGCCGGCCCTCGCCACGCACAGTAAGGTCAACCGGTGAGCGCCACCGGCGAGCACGGCCGCCGGCCGGCAGTCGCGAACGAAGAGGTGACCTACCAGTGACCACCCCAGGCAGGACCCGCGTGGCGATCGTCTTCGGCGGCCGCAGCCCCGAGCACGGCATCTCCTGCGTCAGCGCGGGCAGTGTGCTCGGCGCCCTCGACCCGGACGAGTTCGAGATCGTGCCGGTCGGCATCACCCGGCAGGGGCAGTGGGTGCTGGCCAGCGGTGACCCGGCCCAGCTCGCCATCGCCGACCGCAAGCTGCCGGAGGTCACCGCCGGCTCCGGCGCCGAGCTGGTGCTGCGCGCCGACCCCACCGCCGGCGGGCTGATGGTGCTCGACCCGGCGCAGGGCCCTCGCGCCCTCGCCGACGTGGACGTGGTCTTCCCGGTGCTGCACGGCGCGTACGGCGAGGACGGCACCATCCAGGGGATGCTGGAGATGGCCGACATCCCGTACGTCGGGGCGAACGTCTTCGCCTCCGCCGCCGCGATGGACAAGGAGTTCACCAAGAAGCTCTGCGCCGCCGAGGGCATCCCGGTCGGCCCGTACGTGGTGCTGCGCACCGGGATGACGCTGACCGAGGAGGACAAGGAGCGCCTCGGCCTGCCCGTCTTCGTCAAGCCGTCGCGGGCCGGCTCCTCCTTCGGCATCACCAAGATCGACGACTGGTCGCAGCTCGACGCCGCCGTGGCCACCGCCCGGGAGATCGACACGAAGGTGCTGGTCGAGGGCGCGATCGTCGGCCGCGAGATCGAGTGCGGGGTGCTGGAGGGCGAGGCCGGTGGTGCGCCCGAGGCGTCCGTCCTGGCCGAGGTGCGGATGGTCGGCGACCGCGACTGGTACGACTTCGAGGCCAAGTACCTGTACGCCGACGAGGTCACCGAGTGCGACGTCCCGGCCGGGCTGCCCGAGGCGGTCACCCGCCGGGTGCAGGAGTACGCCACCCGGGCGTTCACCGCGCTGGACTGCTCCGGCCTGGCCCGGGTCGACTTCTTCGTCACGCCCGACCTGGACGTCTACCTCAACGAGATCAACACCATGCCGGGCTTCACGCCCACCTCGATGTTCCCCCGGATGTGGGCGGCCAGCGGCCTGGAGTACCCGAAGCTGGTCAACCGCCTCATCCGCACCGCCCTGCGCCGCGCCGGCCGCTGACCGGGCCGCGCCCGCCGCCTGATTCACGGAAAGAGTGGTTATCCGGCCAGGGATAACCACTCTTTCCGTGAATCAGCGTCCCTGAGGGGTGGGTGGGTGGGGTCAGGCGGAACAGCCCGACGGGGCGGACTTGGCGGACGGGACCGCGGCGACGATCGCGTCGGAGATAGGTGCCACCCACTGCAGCGGCTGCGCGTACGCCCTGGGCACCCGCACCTGGATCGGGACCTCCCGGTCGACGGCGGTCAGCACCGTGACGTCGCCCTCCTCGCTGGGGTGCCAGCAGACCTTGTTGACCGCCCACACCTCGTCGGTGTCGAGGAAGCAGCCCGCCGGCAGCGTGCCACCGGCGGCGGGCGAGGGGCACGCCTTCACCGGCGCGTCCACCCCGCAGGCGACCGTCAACGCCGGATCGCCGTACGCGGCGTTCTGCTCGGGGCCGGCGGTGACCGGCCGCTGCCGCAGCTCCCGCACGCTGTCCGGCAGCTGCGACGTCAGGGCCCGGCAGACCACCGCGGGTCGCTGCGCCAGGGCCGGCGCGGGCAGGGCGACCGGGGCGGTCGACTGCGGCCGGGCGGCGGACGCCGACGGGCCGGGCGCGGCGGCCGGCTCCGCGGGGGAGAGCTTCGCGAAGGTGAACCCGGCCACGGCCACGGTGACCGGCACCGCGATCAGCGTCGCCCAGAGCGCCGCGCGGCGGGTCGACCCGTCGCGACCCGGCTGCGCCGGGCCCGAGCCGTCCCGGGCGGGGGAGGAACTGATCTCGTCCACTTACAGACGCACCACCGAACACGTGAGGGTGCGGGTGATGCCGGGCACCATCTGCACCTTGCTGACGATGAGCTTGCCGAGCTCGTCGACGGTGTTCGCCTCGGTGAGCACGACCACGTCGTACGGCCCGGTGACGGCGTCGACGCGTACCACGCCGGCAAGGTCCGCGATCAGACCGGCCACGTCACGCGCCCGACCGACCTCGGTCTGGATGAGGATGTACGCCTGAACCACGACTCGACCTCCGTCCGTCGCCGCCCTCGGGCGGCCCGAAGGGTGAAAGTACCTTACGGAGCAGGTCCGATCCCTATCGGTGGTCGGACCGACGCGGTGAGCGAGCGCACGTCGGGTCGTGGTCGGTGGGACGGCGGAACGAGTGAGCGCGACGAGAGGACGGCATGACGGTCGCGGGTGTCGGGGAGTTCGGACTGATCGACCGGGTCACGGCCCGGCTGACGTACGGGGAGAGCTGTCTGCTCGGCCCCGGGGACGACGGCGCGGTGGTGGCGGCGCCGGACCGGCGGGTGGTGGCCTCCACCGACGTGCTCGTCGAGGGGCGGCACTTCCGGCGCGACTGGTCCGGGGCCCGGGACGTGGGACACCGGGCGGCGGCGGCCAACCTGGCCGACATCGCCGCCATGGGCGCCACCCCGACCGCGCTGCTGGTCGCCCTCTGCATGCCGGCCGACCTGGACACCGCCTGGGCGGAGGAGCTGGCGGACGGGCTCGGCGCGGAGGCCGCCCTGGTCGGCGCGAGCGTGGTCGGCGGCGACATGTCGGCCAGCCCGACCCTCACCATCGCGGTCACCGCGCTCGGCGACCTGGCCGGCCTGCCCCCGGTGGTCCGCTCCGGGGCCCGCCCGGGGGACGTGGTGGCGCTGGCCGGGCGGACCGGTTGGGCGGCGGCCGGCTACACGGTGCTGTCCCGGGGCTTCCGTACGCCCCGGCTGCTGGTGGAGGCGTTCCGTCGGCCCGAGGTGCCCTACCCGGCCGGTCCGGAGGCGGCCCGGCACGGCGCTACCGCCATGATCGACGTGTCGGACGGGCTGCTCGCCGACCTGGGACACGTGGCGAAGGCCAGCGGCGTGGCGATCGACCTGACCCGGGACGCGTTCGAGGTGCCCCGGCAGATGCGCGACGCGGCGCAGGCGCTCGGCGTCGACCCGTACTCGTGGATCCTGGCCGGGGGTGACGACCACGCCCTGGCGGCGACCTTCCCCGCGACGGCGGCGCTGCCGGCCGGCTGGCGGCCGGTCGGCCGGGTGACCGAGGGCGCCGGGGTGACCGTCGACGGCGCGGCCCACCCGGGCCCCGCCGGCTGGGACCACTTCCGCTGACCCGCGTTCGTCGAGGCCGGGACGGCGGTGGTGGTGCGGCGGATCACACCGCCCCCGCCCGTGCTGGCCGGCGGTAAGCGGCCCGGGCCGGTCGTACCCTTTACCGGTGAGTGAGATCGAGATCCGGGTACGTCCCTTCGACGATCCCGAGTCGCAGGCGCTGATCCGGGCCGCCCTGGCCGACCTCGGCCGGCGGTACGGCGGCAACGGCGACGACACCCCGGTGGACCCGGCGGAGTTCGTCCCACCGGCCGGCGTCTTCCTGATCGCCTACCTCGACGGGCAGCCGGTCGGCTGCGGCGGCTGGCGCAGCCACGGCGACGACGGCGAGACGGCCGAGCTGAAGCGGATGTACACCGACCCGGCGGCCCGGGGCCGGGGCGTCGCCCGCGCGGTGCTGGCCGCCGTGGAACGCTCGGCGCGCGAGCAGGGCCGCAAGCGGATCGTGCTGGAGTGCGGTGACAAGCAGCCCGAGGCGATCGCCATGTACACCTCGGCCGGCTACGAGCGGATCCCCAACTTCGGCTACTACCAGGACGCCCCCGGCTGCCTCTCCTACGGCCGCCCGCTCTGACCCCCGCCGCCGGCCGGTGCGCGGGACGACCGCCGGCGCGCCGGCTCAGCCGACCGTGAACTGGACCTGCTCGGCCGCCTTGCGGGCCGACTGCTCCGCCTCCGCCTGGTCGGCCCCCCAGACCAGCAGGTGTCCGGCGCGCTGCGCCGACGAGATCAGCTCGGCGACGGTGTCGCCGACGGCGACGTCGACCTGCACGTCGAGCACCCCCGACACCCGCAGCGCCGCCTTGACCCCCTGCACGGCGGTGACCCGCCCGGGCGGGGCGAGCAGGAACTCGATGGCCGCCGCGCCGATCGGGCCGGCCGGCAGCTGCGGGCGCTCCCCGCGCAGCACCCGCAGGTACGCGCCGATGAAGTCACACTCGTAGGCGATCGAGACCAGCGCCGTGATCATGTCGCCCGGCACCCGGGCGGCGCACTCCACCAGGGTCGGCACGCCGTCGGCCAGGATCCACTCGCTGTGCAGCATGCCGCTGCGGAAGCCGGCCGCGTGGGCCAGCCGGACGGCGGCGTCGGTCAGCGCCCGGCAGGTCGCCGCCGGCAGCGCGGACGGCACCGTGTGCCCGGTCTCCACCGGGAACCGGCCGCCGACGATCCGCTTGTCCGTCACGTTCGCGAAGAGCACCTCGCCGTCGGCGACCAGCAGCTCGACGCTGTGCTCCGTACCGACCAGCAGCTGCTCGACCAGCACCTCGGTGGGCAGGCCGCGCTCGGTGGCCTCCGCCGACGGTTCCGGGTCGGCGCTGCGCGCCCAGGCCGGGCCGATCTCGGCCGGGTCGCCGACGAGCTGGACGCCGAGGCTGCCGGAGCGGCGGGTGGGCTTGAGCACGCAGCGACCGCCGTGCCGCCGGGCGAACCGCACCGCCCGGTCCGGGTGGTCGACCAGCTCGTACGCCGGGTTGGCCAGGCCGGCCCCGTCGGCCAGCAGTCGCATCCGGTGCTTGTCGGTGAAGATGTCGGCGGCGGCCACCCCGGCCCCGGGCAGGCCGAGGCGCTCGGCGAGCCGGGCGGCGGCGCCGACGGCGTACTCCTGGCCGGGCATGACCAGCCGGGCGGCGGCCAGGCCGGGCTCCCGGTCGAGCAGGGCGTCCACGTCCAGGCCGGTCTGGTACTCGGCGGCCACCACCCGGGAGGTCAGCGGCAGCTCGGCGCAGTACCGGTCGAGGCCCCGGCGGCGGATCACGTCCGGCTCCTCGATCAGCACCACACTGCCGGCGGGCAGCTCCTGGTCGAACCACGCCAGCGAGCCGAACGACGCGCCGAACATCACCATCTCGTCGCGGTTGAGGTCGAGGTGCACGGTCGTCCCCCTCATCGCGCCGAAGCGGACAGCCGACGCAGCACGACCCTAACCGCGTGCCGCGAGCCGGCCATCAGCCGGTCGGCTCACCGTGGCGGTCGGCCGGGGTGGGCACGACAGAAGCCGGCGGACCCGGGAGGGTCCGCCGGCTACCGACGTTCGTCGAGGTGGTGCTGCCGCGTCAGGCGCGGGTGACCTTGCCGGCCTTGATGCACGAGGTGCAGACCTGGAGCTTCTTGGTGTTGCCGCCACCGGCCGGGGTACGCACGGACTGGATGTTCGGGTTCCAGCGGCGGTTGGTCTTCTTCTTGGACCAGGGCACGTTGTGGCCGAAGCCCGGCCCCTTGCCACAGACGTCGCACACGCTAGCCACGGGATACTCCTGGGATTGATACGTTCATGAGGTCGCCAGCAGGCGCTGCCCGGGCAACCTGGTCAGGTTACCCGATGACATGCCGGTACGCCCAACCGGCCTGCCCAGCGTACCGGCGGGGCCCGGCCGGCCACGCCCACCCCCGGGTGCCGGGACACGCCGGAACGGGCCGGGCGACCCCGGCGCGTGTCGGTGCGCGCCAGTAGGCTCTCCGACGTGCTGGACACCCTCGACGCCGCCGCGGTGCGCCGCTGGTGCGCGAGCGGGCTGGCCACCCTGCAACGGCACCAGGGCGAGATCGACGACCTCAACGTCTACCCGGTGCCGGACGGTGACACCGGCACCAACCTGGTGCTCACCCTCACCTCCGCCCACCAGGCGCTCGCCATGGACCTGGGCACCCTCCCCGACGACGGGCACACCCCGCACGGGCACGCGCTGCGGCTGATGGCCCGGGGCGCGCTGCTCGGCGCGCGGGGCAACTCGGGGGTCATCCTGTCGCAGATCCTGCGCGGGTTCGCCGACGCGCTGGCCGCCGCCCCGGCGGTGCGCGGCCGGCAGTTGGCCACCGCGCTGGCCGACGCGACCACCGCCGCGTACGCCGCGGTCGCCCATCCGGTCGAGGGCACCCTGCTCAGCGTAGTCGCCGCGGCGGCCCGCGCGGCCGACGGGGCGGACAGCGACGACCTGCGGGCGGTGGCCCGGGCCGCCGCCGAGGGCGCGGCGCGCGCCCTGGCGCGTACCCCCGAGCAGTTGCCGGCGCTGGCCCGCGCGGGCGTCGTCGACGCCGGCGGTCGCGGTCTCTGCCTCCTGCTGGACGCGTTGGTCGAGGTGGTCACCGGGGAGAGCCCGCCGCCGGTCGCGGCGCCGGCGCCGCCGCGGCCGCCGGTCACCGCCGTCCGGGAGACCGGTTCCTCCGCGTACGCCTACGAGGTGCAGTACCTGCTCGACGCGGGCGACGAGGCGGTGGCCCGGCTGCGCGGCGAGCTGGACGCGCTCGGCGACTCCCTCGTGGTGGTCGGCGACGGCGAGACGTGGAACGTGCACGTGCACGTCAACGACGTCGGCGCGGCGATCGAGGCGGGGGTGGTGGCCGGCCGCCCGCACCGGATCACGGTGACCCGCTTCGCCGACCAGACGGCCGCGGCGGCCGCCGCGCCGCCCCGGGTGTCCGACGGTCGGGCGGCCGTGGTGGTGGCCACCGGCGCCGGCATCGCCGAGCTGTTCGGTGCCGAGGGCGCGACGGTGGTGCCGGCGAACCCGTCCACCGGCGAGCTGCTCGACGCCGTCCGCGCCACCGGGGCGGCCCGGGTGGTGGTGCTGCCCAACGACCCGAACACCCAGTCCGTGGCGAGCGCGGCGGCCAAGGAGGCGCACCGGCTCGGCATCAAGGTCAGCGTGGTGCCGACCCGCTCGCCGGTGCAGGCCCTCGCGGCGCTGGCCGTCCGCGACCCGAAGCGGCGCTTCGAGGACGACGTCATCGCGATGGCCGAGGCGGCCGGCGCCTGCCGGTACGCCGAGGTCTGCCACGCCAGCCGGGAGGCGCTCACCGTGGCCGGGCCGTGCCGGCCGGGCGACGTGCTGGCCCTGGTCGAGGGCGAGGTGCACCTGATCGGCGCGGACCTGCTCGACACCTGCACCGCGGTGATCGACCGGATGCTCGGCGGCGGCGGCGAACTGGTCACCCTGCTCTGCGGGGCGGACGCCCCGGACGGGCTGGCCGACAGGGTCCGCGCGCACGTCGAGCGCGCCTGGCCGTTCGTCGAGGTGCAGGCGTACGAGGGCGGCCAGCCGCACTACCCGCTCCTGCTGGGGGTCGAATGACGAGCGAGCCGACCACGGTGGACACCCCGCTGAAGAAGCTGGTGGGGGAGCGTACGGCGAAGGCGCTGGCGAGCCACCTCGACCTGCACACCGCCGGTGACCTGATCTACCACTTCCCGCGCCGCTACGACGAGCGCGGCGAGCACACCGACATCCGCTCGCTGGACGTGGGGGAGCAGGTCACCGTGCTGGCCCAGGTGCAGCGCACCGCCGTGCGGCCGATGCGCCAGCGGCGCGGCAACCTGCTGGAGGTGACCGTCGGCGACGGCTCCGGCGGGGTGCTCACCCTCACCTTCTTCGGCAACCAGGCCTGGCGCGAGCGCGACCTGCGTCCCGGCCGGTGGGGGCTGTTCGCCGGCAAGGTCACCGAGTTCCGGGGCAAGCGGCAGCTCAACGGCCCGGAGTACGTGCTGCTCGGCGAGGGCGGCGACGGCGAGGCGGCGGCCAACGAGGAGGTCGAGGAGTTCGCCGGGGCGCTGATCCCGGTCTACCCCGCCGCGGCGGCGGTGCCGACCTGGGTGATCGCCCGCTGCGTGCGGGTGGTGCTGGACACCTTCACCCCGCCCGACGATCCGCTGCCGGCCACCGTGCGGGCCACTCGCAACCTGGTCGACATCGGTGCGGCGCTGCGCGAGATCCACCGGCCCACCACGAAGGAGGCGCTCTACAAGGCCCGCCGCCGGCTCAAGTGGGACGAGGCGTTCGCGGTGCAGCTCACCCTGGTGCAGCGCAAGCACCGGGCCGCCGCCCGGCCGGCGAAGGCCCGCCCGGCGAAGGCCGGTGGCCTGCTGGACGCGTTCGACGCCCGGCTGCCGTACGAGCTGACCCCCGGCCAGCAGACCGTCGGGCGGGAGGTCGCCGCCGATCTGGCCACCGCCCATCCGATGCACCGGCTGCTCCAGGGCGAGGTGGGCTCGGGCAAGACCGTGGTGGCGCTGCGCGCCATGCTCCAGGTGGTCGACGCGGGCGGGCAGGCGGCCCTGCTCGCCCCCACCGAGGTGCTCGCCGCCCAGCACTACCGGGGCGTGCTGGAGCTGCTCGGCCCGCTCGCCCGGGCCGGCGAGCTGGGCGCGGCCGACGACGCCACCCGGGTCGAGCTGGTCACCGGCTCGCTCGGCGCGGCGGCCCGGCGGCGGGCGCTCGCCGAGGTCGCCGAGGGACGGGCCGGCATCGTGCTCGGCACCCACGCCCTGCTCTACGAGGGGGTCGACTTCCACGACCTCGGCCTGGTGGTCGTCGACGAGCAGCACCGCTTCGGCGTCGAGCAGCGCGACGCGCTGCGGTCCAAGGCCGACCAGCCGCCGCACGTGCTGGTGATGACCGCCACGCCGATCCCGCGTACGGTCGCCATGACCGTCTACGGCGACCTGGAGGTGTCCACCCTCTCCCAGTTGCCGCAGGGCCGCTCGCCGATCGCCTCGCACGTGGTGCCGGCCGCCGAGAAGCCGGCCTTCCTGGACCGGGCCTGGCGCCGGGTGCGCGAGGAGGTGTCCGCCGGCCACCAGGCGTACGTGGTCTGCCCGCGGATCGGTGAGGGGCCGGTCTCCGACGAGGAGCCCCCGCGCGAGGACGACAACGGCCGCCGGCCGCCGCTGGCGGTCACCGAGGTGGCGCCGCTGCTCGCCGAGGGACCGCTGCACGGGCTGCGGATCGGCGTGCTGCACGGGCGGCTGCCGGCCGACGAGAAGGACGCGGTGATGCGCGCCTTCGCCGCCGGTGACCTGGACGTGCTGGTCGCCACCACGGTGATCGAGGTGGGCGTCAACGTGCCCAACGCGACCGTGATGATCGTGCTGGACGCCGACCGGTTCGGTGTCTCCCAGCTGCACCAGCTGCGCGGCCGGGTCGGTCGGGGCAGCGCGGCGGGCCTCTGCCTGCTGGTCACCGAGGCGATGGAGGGCTCGTCGTCCCGGGAACGCCTGGACGCGGTCGCCTCCACCACCGACGGCTTCAAACTGGCCGAACTCGACCTGGAACAGCGTCGGGAGGGCGACGTGCTGGGCGCGACCCAGTCCGGTCGTCGCTCCCACCTTCGGCTGTTGTCGCTGCTGCGCGACACCGACCTGATCCGGGACGCCCGGGCCGAGGCGATCGAGCTGGTCGAGGAGGATCCGGAGCTGGCGCGGCACCCGGCGCTGGCCGCCTCGGTGGCCGCCCTGGTCGACGAGGAGCGGGCCGAATACCTGGAGAAGGGCTGACCCGGCCGGGTCAGGGCAGCGCGGGCCGGGCGATGAGGACGTCGTCGCGGCGCAGGATCGCGCCCTGCAGGTGTTGCAGGCGTCGGGACGGCTCGATGCCGAGCGCGTCGCTGAATCGCCGCCGGGCGCTCTGGTAGGCGTCCAGCGCCCCGGCCGGGTCACCGGCGCGGTACAACGCCCGCATCAGTTGCTCCCAGGGGCGGTCGCGCAGCGGGTGTTCGAGCACGAGCGCCCGGATCTCGGGTAGCAGGCCACTGGTGGCGCCGAGGGCGAGGCGCGCCTCGACGTAGTCCTCGGTGGCGATGACGCGCTGTTCGTCGAGGTCGGTGAGCTGCTGCCGGAGGGTGCCGGTGACCGCGATGTCCTGCCCCGCGGGTCCGCGCCAGAGTGCCAGGGCGTCGTGCAGCAGCGCCGCCGCCACGGCGTGCTCGCCGGCCAGCAGATGAGCCTGCCCGCGGCGGGCGAGATCACCGAAGACGCGGGCGTCGAGCTCTCCGGGGGCGAGGGTGAGCAGGTAACCGCCGCCGTCGGGAACGGTGACCAGGCGGCCCGCCAACCCGGGGCTGACGGCGCGCAGCGCGGCCCGTACCCGGGCCAGGTAGGTGCGCAGGTTCGACGCCGCGGATCGCGGCGGCGCGGCCCACAGCGCCTGGCTCAGCCGGTTGCTGGTGAGTCGCTGCCCGCCCGCGAGGAGCAGCGCGGCGAGTACCGCCCGGAGCATGGCGACGTCCAGGGTCAGGTCGGCGCCGTCCACGGTCGCCTGCACCGTGCCCAGCAGGGCAAAGCTGATCTCCATGTGAATCCCCCGTGTGTTCCGGTGATGACGGTAGGTGCCTCGCCGCCGGCTCACAAGAGCGTGCCGACCCTTGGCAGCGAGATCTCTCGATGTGCGCGCGGTGTGCGCCGGCAGGTGCCGGGGATGCGCAGGCGTCGATGAGCATGATCTGGCAGTCGGCATTGAGTACGGGGGTAGCCATGGGCCGCGTTCAGGATCGTGTGACGGGTGGCCGTCGGAGAGCGGTGCCCGGAGCGGGCCGGTCCCGACGTCCGGTCGCCCTGCTGCTCGCCCTCCTGCTGCCGCTGACGGCCGTGGCGGCGGTACGGACACCGGCCGCAGCGGCGGCCCCCGCCACCCGCTGCCCCGACTCGGCCCCGGACGAGACCGCCGCCGTCCGGGCCGCCGCCGCCTGTCACGGTCAGGTCGAGGTGGCGTCGGCCCGCGGCGAGAAGGTGCAGGTCCTCGCCAACCCCAACGGGTCCTTCACGGCCCGCTCGGCCGCCGTGGTCCAGCGGGTCCGGGACGCCCGGGGCCGCTGGGTCGCGCCGGACCCGACCCTGCACCGGACCGTCGAGGGCCGGCTCGTCCCGGCCGCGACCTCGCTGGCGATCTCCTTCTCCGGCGGCGGCACCGGCCCGGCCGCGACCATCGGCAAGGGATCCGCCGAGGTGAGCCTGCACTGGCCGACCGCGCTGCCCGCCCCGAGGATCGCCGGGCCCCGGGCCACCTACCCGGACGTCCTGCCGGGCGTGGACCTGGTGCTCACCGCCGGTGTCGAGGGCTACTCCGAGCTGCTGGTGGTCCGGGACGCCCGGGCCGCCGCCAACCCCGCGCTGGCCACCGTGCGGTTCCGCACCACGGCCCGGGGACTGCGACTGCGCCAGGGCCGGGCGGGCGACGTGACCGCGGTCGACGACGCGGGGAGCGTCCTGTTCGGTTCCGGTACGCCGGCGATGTGGGACTCGTCCACGCCGGGTGACCGGGCGGCCGGCCCCAACCTCGGCAGCCGGCTGGTCCGGCCGGGCGCGCGGAGCGGGGCGATGCCGGTCCGGCTCGCCGGTGCCGACCTGGTGATCCGTCCCGACCTCACCATGCTGCGGGCGAAGGCGACCCGGTTCCCCGTCTACATCGACCCGGCGCTCGGCAAGTCCGCCTGGACGATGATCAACAGCACCTTCCCGAGCCAGTCCTACTGGAGCTACGACCGGCAGGACTGCCCCGATCCGTACGGCAGCATCCAGTGCGCGAAGGTCGGCTACACCACCGTGCCGCAGTCGATGATCTACCGGTCGCTCTTCGCCTTCGGCATCGGCACCCTGCTGCACAAGCACGTGCAGGACGCCAAGCTGTCGATGGACACCGTCTACTCGTACACCAACACCGACTACGGCACCCAGGTGCGGGTCACCGGCGGGATCAGCTCCGGCACCACCTGGTCGAACAACGCCGGCAGCTGGGGCGCGGTGGTCGCCACCGCCAACAGCCACGCCCACGACCGGGTCCGCCGGCGCACCGAGTGGGGCGTCACCGGCGCGGTGCAGAAGGCGGCCGGGGGCACGAACGGCACCCTGACCTTCGGCCTGCGGGCCGTCGACGAGTCCGACAAGAACCACTGGAAGAAGTTCGACGCCGGCACCGCGCTGCTCACCGTCATCTACAACTCGTACCCGAACGCGCCCGACAACCTCAGCGTCGCGAACGGCCCCTGCCGCACCGGCACCGCCCGGCCGTACGTGCGCACGCTCACGCCCGCGCTCTCGGCCCGGCTCACCGACCCGGACGGCACGGCGCGGCTGCTCAAGGGCACGTTCTACTGGTGGAAGCTCAGCGGCGGCAGCCGCAACGGCACCGACTCCGTCGCGCAGGGCTCGGTCGTCGCCGGCCAGTACGCCCACGTGACCATCCCGGCGGGCCGCCTGACCGACGGCGGCATCTACGTGGTGCAGGCCATCACGTACGACGGCATCGACAGCGGGCAGTACTCGACCACCTGCGAGTTCCAGGTCGACGTGACGCCGCCGGGCGCACCGAGCGGGGTCACCTCCACGACGTACCCGAACGACGGCCAGGCGCACGGCGGCGTCGGCACGGCCGGCAGCTTCACCTTCAAGCCGCCGACGACCGTGCCGGCCGACTTCGACGGGTACGCGTACACCCTCGACCCCGGCGTCAGCGCGGCGAGCGCGACCCAGGTGACCGCCGGCGCCACCGACCACACCGCCACGGTCTCCCTCACCCCGGTGGTCGACCAGACCTACAACCTGCGGGTCTGGTCGCGGGACAAGGCGGGCAACTTCTCCACCTCGCCCTACACCTACACCTTCAGTGTGCGGGCCGGCACCGGGCCGGACGCCCGCTGGATGTTCGACGACCAGGCCGGCACCGACATCTCCGCCCATGGCAACACGTTGACCGTGACCGGCGGGAGCTGGGTGGCCGGGCGCGGCAGCTTCGGCAAGGCCCTGCTGCTCGACGGCACCGCCGCGTACGCCGCGACCGGCGGGCCGATCACCACCCGGGACCCGCAGACGGGCGGCCCGGTCACCGTGCACTCCAACCGCAGCTTCAGCGTGGCGACCACGGTGCGGCTGGACAGCACGGCCGGGTCCGGCCAGCGGGTGATCGTGGCCCAGGACGGCAGCCGGACCTCACCGTTCCTGCTCAGCTACAGCGTCACCGACAAGAAGTGGCGCTTCGCGGTGGCCGGCTCCGACGCGGACGCACCCGCGACCGTCGCGGTGCTGTCCAACACGACCGTCGCCACCGGCGTCTGGACTCGGCTGCTCGCCACCTACGACGGCACCACCCACGCGCTCAAGCTCTACGTCAACGGGGTGCTCCAGACGGCCACCGCGACCGGCACCACCTTCGACGCCACCGGGCCGGTCACCGTGGGGCGGGGCCGCTGGGCCGGCGCACCCGCCGCCTACTTCCCGGGCGCGGTCGACGACGTGCGGGTGTACGGGCGGGCGGTGCTCTCCACCGAGTCCGAGTTCACCCTGCTGCAACTGCCGAACCCGCCGATCGTGACCACTCCCGGGGGCACCACCGCGTACGTCGGGCAGAGCCTCTCGGCGGTGCTCAGCGCGGGCGGCGACCCGGCGGTGACCAAGGTGCAGTACCAGCTCGGCGTCTCCGGCACCGTCACCACCGTGGCCCTGCCCACGGCAGGCGGGCAGACCACGGTCAGCCTCACCGGGACCACGGTGGGCACACCGATGCTGCTGGTGCAGGGCATCGACACGGCGGGCGCGAAGTCCCCGGTCACCTCCACGCTGCTGACCTTCAAGGAGGCCCCGGCGCTCACCGGACAGGTGGTCGACGCGATCACCGACGCGCCGCTGGCCGGGATCACGGTGGAACTGAACCCCGGGAACCTGACCCGGACCACCAGCGCGACCGGGACGTACAGCTTCACCGGCATCGCCGCCGGCACCTACGAGGTGACCGCGACCAACGGCGGGAACGGCTGTGCGGGCGAGATCGCCACCACCGAGGTGGACCTCGACCGGGTGGTGACCATCGACCTGAGGCTCGCGCCGGAGTCGGACGTCTACGGCTACACCTGCAAGACCACGCCGAACACCCCGTTCGTGGCGGGCACGACCAAGCTGAGCGTGCTGAACCTCGCGCAGATCGCGTTGCCCTTCCCGCTGCCGTACTACGGCCGGACGTACAGCGCCGCCTGGGTGTCGCCGTACGGTGCGGTGACGTTCAAGGACCCGGGGGACACGATTCCCTTCCGGGCGGTCAGCCTTCCGGATCGCGCCAAGGCGCCGCACGCGGCGGTCTTCCCGTTCTGGGACGACGTCTACGTCGACTCCCAGTCGAGCATCTGGACCGCGACGACAGGTAGCGGCGCTGGGCAGCGGTTCCTGGTGGAGTGGCGCAACGTCACGTTCTACAACTCGTCCGCCCGCTTCAGCTTCGAGGTGCAGTTCGCGCCCGATGGCAACATCACGTTCAGCTACTCAGGAGCGACGGACGACAGGTCCAAGGGGGGCAGCGCGGCGGTCGGTATCACCAGTCCCGGCGGCGGGTACGGCCTCGAGTACTCCTTCCAGGATCCGGTGCTCACGTCCGGCACGGCGGTGACGTTCGTCGCGCCGGCCGACCCGTGGCCCCTCTCGTACGGCTCGCTGTCCGGAACCGTCCTTCGCGACGGTCACCCCGTCCGGCAGGCCCAGTTGGTGCTCGGTCAGGAGGTCGCCACCTCTGACGACCTCGGCCACTATTCGTTCGGCGACCTCGAATGGGGCACGTACGGCGTGGAGGCGAACCAGGCGTGCGATGCCGCCAACGCGCCGAACGTCGAGGTCGACGGCGACGTCACCCTCGATCTCCCGCTCACCACCTATGTCGACGACTACGGCTATTCCTGCACCTGGGAGCAGGAGGCGTGGATCCCGGGCGACACGGTGGTGCCCGGCGGCGCCGGTGACGTCACCCTTCCCTTCGCCTTCCCGTTCTACGGCGGGCACTGGACGTCGGCGTACGTGTGCCCGGGACAGCTGTGGAACGACAGCCCCGCCGACGGGTCCGCGGGTGGCGAGATCGAATTCTGGCCGGGCGGCAACCGCATCTACGACGCGCAGTCCAGCACCCTGACCGCCGTGGTGGGCACTGCCCCCAACCGGCAGTTCGTGATCGAGGCCCGCAACTACTCCTTCGAGGAGCGGCCGGACGTGCGCCTGAGCTGGGAGACGATTCTCGGTGAGGACGGCACGGTGAAGATGATCTTCAAGGATCCCCCCGACCCGTCAGTGATGCCCTACATAGCGGCGATCTACCTGCACCCGTACGACCATGACGCCCGGTGGTTCGAAGACAACGGCGAAGGTTTCCCGACCGGGAAGTCGGTCGTGATCCATCCGCCGGTGACCCCCTGACATGCCCACCCCGCCCGCCCACCCCGATCCGCGGAGGTCATCGGTGCGCTCCCGCCTGTCCCGTCCCCGGGCGATCCTCGGCATGCTGGTCACGACCGTCCTGGTCGTCACCATGCACCAGCAGCCGGCCGTCGCCGCCAGGCCGAAGCCGTACACCCCGCCGAAGGCGGCGCAGCAGCCCAGCATCCGGGTGAAGAAGGTGCCGGCGAAGCCGGCGCCGGTCGACCACCTGCGGCAGGCGGCCGCCCTCCCGGCGCCGGTGTGGCCAGCCGCCGCCAGTGGCGACGCCGCGCTCACCGCGCCGACCGGTACGCCGGTCTCCTTCCGCGCCCCGGCCGCCGGGCCCGCCGCGCGGTCGGCGGCACCGCCGGCCCGGATGCACGTCGAGGTGCTGGACCGGGCGGCCGCCGCCCGGGCGGGCGTACCGGGGCTGCTGTTCCGGGTCGGGCGCGGCGACGGCGCGACTGCCGTCGCCCCGGTCGGCGTCGCGGTCGACTACGGCCGCTTCGCCACCGCGTACGGCGCGGACTGGTCGACCCGGTTGCGGCTGGTCCGGCTGCCCGAGTGCGCGCTGGCGAGCCCGCAGCGCGTCGAGTGCCGGGGCACGCCGCTGCCGACCCGCAACGACCCGGCCGCCGAGCGGGTCACCGCGGACGTGACGGTCGGCGCCACCCAGCTGATGGCGTTGACCGCGTCACCGTCCGGGTCGTCCGGCAGCTACGGGGCCACCAAGCTCTCCTCCTCCGGCACCTGGTCGGCGGGCAGCTCGTCCGGCAACTTCAACTGGTCGTTCCCGATGCGGGTGCCCCCGGCACTGGGCGGCCCGGTCCCGACGGTCGAGCTCGGCTACTCGTCGCAGGCGGTCGACGGGCGGATGGTCGCCTCCAACAACCAGCCCACCGAGGTCGGCGAGGGGTTCGAGCTGGGCACCGGCGGCTTCATCGAGCGCCGCTACAAGACCTGCCGGGACGACACGAAGAACGGCAACAACGCCGGCACCGGCGACAAGGACGCCGACGACCAGTGCTGGGCCACCGACAACGCCTCGCTGAGCCTCAACGGTGCCGGTGGTGACCTGATCAAGGACGCCACCGACCCGAACCTGTGGCACCTGCGGCACGACGACGGCTCCCGGATCGAGCGCCGGACCGGCGCCGACAACGGCGCGCGCAACGGCGAGTGGTGGGTCGTGACCACCGTCAACGGCACCCAGTACTGGTTCGGCCGTAACAAGCTGCCCGGCTGGACCTCCGGTGCCACCACCGCCTCCACCTGGACCGTGCCGGTCTTCGGCAACCACACCGGGGAGCCCTGCCACCAGACGGCGTTCAGCGCGTCGTCCTGCACGCAGGCGTGGCGGTGGAACCTCGACTACGTGGTGGACCCGCACGGCAACACCATGTCGTACTGGTACACCACCGAGTCGAACAACTACCAGTCGCTCGGCTCCGGCAAGGTGGAGTCGTACCTGCGCAGCGGCAACCTCGACCACGTCAGCTACGGCACCCGGGTCGAGCCGGACCTGGCCACCGGCAAGGACACCGTCCTCACCGGGCACGCCGCCGCGCGGGTCGACTTCGGCTACGGCGACCGTTGCCTGAGCGGCTGCACCACCCACGACGCCGCGCACTGGCCGGACACCCCGTGGGACCTGGCCTGCACGAGCAGCACCACCTGCGACGCCCGGATGCCGTCGTTCTACACCACCCGACGCCTCACCACCGTCACCACGAGCGTCTACGACGCGCCCACCGCCAAGTTCCGCGACGTCGAGCGGTGGACGCTGACCCACTCGTACCCGGATCCCCAGGACGGCACCCGGGCCGGCCTGTGGCTGGCCCGGATCAGCCACACCGGCCTGGTCGGCACGGCGACCTCGCTGCCGGACGTCACCTTCACCGGCAAGGCCATGCCCAACCGGGTCGACACGGTCGACAACTCGCCCCCGATGAACTGGATGCGGCTGACCGACATCAACAGCGAGACCGGCGCGATCGTGCACGTCGACTACCTGGACACCGACTGCGTGGCCGGGCAGAGCATGCCGGCGTCGCCGGAGAACAACACCAAGCGGTGCTATCCGGTCCGCTGGACCCCGCCGGGCTTCCCGGAGAAGACCGACTACTTCAACCGGTACGTGGTCAACGAGGTCACCGAGACCGACCGGACCGGCGGCTCGACCCGGGTGCTGCACCACTACACCTACTTCGGCGCGCCGGCCTGGCACTACACCGACGACGACGGGCTGATCCCGGACGAGGCCAAGACCTGGTCGCAGTGGCGCGGCTACGCCAAGGTCGGGGTGACCACCGGTGACCCCGGCGGGCAGACGTACGCCGAGACGACCTACTTCCGCGGCATGAACGGCGACCACCTGCCCAGCGGCACCCGGTCGGTGTCGGTCACCGACTCCCAGGGCGGGTCGGTGCCGGACGAGGACGCGTACGCCGGGATGACCCGCGAGTCGCGCACCTTCCTCGGGCCCGGCGGCGCCGAGGTCTCCGGCGAGATCCACGACCCGTGGCAGTCCGCGCCCACCGCGACCCGGACCATCGCCGGGGCGACCGTGGAGGCCCGCTACGTCAACACCGAGGGCACCCACACCCGGGTCACGCTCGACCACGCGCCGTGGGTCCGCAAGACCTACACCAAGAGCACCTTCGACCAGTACGGCATGGTGGTCAAGGAGGACGACGCGGGCGACGAGGCGGTCACCGGCGACGAGCAGTGCACGGTGACCACCTTCGAGCCGCGCAACACCTCGGCCTGGCTGCTGGCGCTGCCGCACCGGGTGCAGACGTACGCGCTGGACTGCGCCAAGGCGGCCGGCACGGTGGTCGAGGCCGACGTGATCGGCGACGGGCGCACCCTCTACGACGGGCACGCCTACGGGGTCGCGCCGACCAAGGGCGACGTCACCGAGACCGACCAGATGACCGCGTACAACAGTGGCAGCCCGACGTACGCCCAGGTGACCCGGACCGGCTACGACGACCTCGGGCGGGCCGTCGACTCGTGGGACGCCCTGGACCGGCACTCGGCGACCACCTACACGCCGCTGCGCACCGGCCCGGTCACCCAGACCGTCGACACCAACCCGATGGGCTGGACCACCACCACCACGGTCGAGCCGGCCTGGGGGCTGGCCACCACGACCAGCGACGTCAACCAGCTCAGCACGACGGTGCGCTACGACGGTCTGGGCCGGCTCACCAAGGTGTGGCTGCCGGGCCGCAACCCCGCCACCGACACCCCCGACACCGCGTACGACTACCTGATCCGCACCACCGGCGTGAACGCGGTGACGACCAGCCACCTGAACCCCAAGGGCGGCGTCACGAAGTCGTACAGCCTCTACGACGGGCTGCTGCGGCCCCGGCAGACCCAGACGGCCTCGCCGTCCGGCGGCCGGATCCTGACCGACAGCTTCTACGACGCCGCCGGCCGCAAGGTGCTGGACTACGGCGCCTACTACGACAGGACCGGCGCGCCGGGCACCGACCTGGTGCAGCCGCTGATCCAGCAGGACGTGCCGAACCAGACAGCCACCGTCTACGACGGCGCGGGGCGGCCGGTCACCTCGCTGTTCCAGCCGAAGGGCGTCGAACGCTGGCGCACCACCATGATCTACGGCGGCGACCACACCGACGTCGTACCGCCGGTCGGCGCGACCGCCGGCTCGACCTGGACCGACGCTCGGGACCGCACCGTGCAGCTGCGCCGCTACCCGACCCGGTCGGCCACCGGCACCGACTTCGACCACACCGACTTCGCCTACAACCGGCGCGGCCTGCTCGACTCGGTCACCATCCCGGACGGCAGCAAGTGGTCCTACGGCTATGACGTGCGCGGCCGACAGACCAGCGTGACCGACCCGGACGGCGGCCGGTCCACCAAGCGCTACGACAACGCCGGACAGATCACCGGCAGCACCGACGCGAACACGGTCTCGCTCACCTACACCTACGACGCGTTGGGCCGCAAGACCGCGCTCTACAAGGGCACCAGCCCCACCTCCAGCGGCCAGCTCTCGCAGTGGGACTACGACCAGGCGACCTTCGACGACGGCGTGACGCCGGTGA
Organism: Micromonospora auratinigra; assembly: GCF_900089595.1. Classification (GTDB taxonomy): domain Bacteria; phylum Actinomycetota; class Actinomycetes; order Mycobacteriales; family Micromonosporaceae; genus Micromonospora; species Micromonospora auratinigra. The sequence continues at coordinate 6,448,979 of NZ_LT594323.1, forward strand.
AGGGGCAGCTCTACCAGGCCAGCCGGATCGACTCCAGCCGTCGCTACGTCAAGGCGGTGAAGCAGTACGACAGGCGCTACCAACCGCTGGTCAGCAGCGTGACGATCCCCAGCGCGGAGACTGGCCTCGGCGGCACCTACGTCTACGGCTCGGGCTACAACCCGGACGGCAGCGTCAGCGGGCTCAGCTACCCGGCCAGCGGGGATCTGCAGGCCGAGAGCGTGCTCTACCACTACACCGACTCCGACCAGCCGCTCAGCCTGACCGACCTCTACGGCACCCGGGCCGAGTCGAGCATCGTCTCGGACAGCCGTTACGACGCGCTGGCGCACGCCACCCAGTACACGCTCTACACCGGCCTGTTCACCAGTCTCGGCTCACGGGCCTACCTGAACTTCGAGACCGACCAGACCACCGGCCGGCTCAACGAGATCAGCGTGCACCGCGACGGCCTGGCGCCGAACACGGTCACCGACATGCACTACAGCTACGACGACGCCGGCAACGTCACCAAGATCGCCGACACGCCGACCGGCGGCGGCTTCACCGACATCCAGTGCTTCAGCTACGACCGCTACCAGCGGCTCCAGGACGCCTGGACGCCGACCGCCGACGACTGCGCGACCGCCCCGTCCACGGGCGCGCTCGGTGGCCCGGCACCGTACTGGCAGACCTACAGGTACACCGCCGGCGGGGCCCGTCAGCAGCTCGTCGACCACGTCACGCCCGCCGGGCAGGCCACCACCGACTACCAGTTCACCGACAGCGCGCCGAGCGACCCCACCGCCGGGCAGCCGCACGTGCTGCGCGGCACCACCACGACCGACGGCACGGGTACGCACACCGCCGCGTACACGTACGACAAGGCCGGTAACACCAAGACCCGGCCCGGCCCACACGGCACCCAGAGCCTGATCTGGGACGCCGAGGGGCACCTGCAGAGCGTCACCGACACCGCCGGCACGGTCAGCTACCTCTACGACGCCGACGGCAACCGCCTGGTCAGCCGGGACACCACCGGCCGGACGCTCTACCTGCCGGACCAGGAACTGCGCTACTCGAACAGCAGCGCGACCACCACCTGCACCCGGTACTACCAGTTCGGTGGCGGCACCGTCGCGCAGCGGACCAGTAGCGGACTGACCTGGCTGGCCAGCGACCACCAGGGCACCCAGGACGTCACCCTCGACGAGCAGACCCAGGTCGCCACGATCCGCCGGCAGACCCCGTTCGGCACCCCCCGCGGCCCGGTGGTCACCTGGGCCAACACCAAGGGCTTCGTCGGTGGCACCGTCGAGTCGACCGGCCTGACCCACGTGGGCGCCCGCGAGTACGACCCGGCGCTGGGTCGGTTCATCTCGCTCGACCCGGTGCTGGACCACAGCGACCCGCAGTCGATGGAGGGCTACGCCTACGGGGACAACGACCCGGTGGTCCGCGCCGACCCGTCCGGCCAGATGATCATCGCGGACGGGTGCGGGTACTGCTCCAGCACGCCCCCGCCGCCGGCCAGTGCCACGCCCCCGCCCCCCACCACCCCGAAGCCGCCGCCGCACCACAAGCACTGCGACTGGAAGTGCAAGCTGCACCACGGCTTCACCGCCACCGCCAACTGGGTCGACGACCACAAGGCGGCGATCGCCGGCGCGGCCGTCGGGGTGGTCGTCGGCGTCGGCTGCGGCGCGGCCATCGGCTGGACCGGCGTCGGCGCGGTCGCCTGCGGCGCGCTCGCCGGAGCCGCCGGCAACATGGTCACCTACGCGATCGAGACGAAAGTCGAGCACAAGGGCAACTTCAGCCTCGGCGGAATGCTGATACAGGGCGCCGTCGGCGCGGTCGTCGGCGGTGTGATGGGCGGCCTGGGTTCCGTCGCCGGTCAGGCCATCAAGGCCGGGGTCTCGTCGCTGCTGTCCGGGGCCGGCGCACGGGCGGCGGCGGCGGCCGGCGGCGCGGCGGCCAAGAAGGAGGCCGGCGCGATCGTCAGCGGCCTCACCCGCAACGCCTTCCGCAGTTCGGCCAGTAAGGCGTCCGCAGGCGCGGCGGAGGGAGCTGTCACCAACTGCCACAGCTTCGACCCGAGGACGCGGGTCCTGATGGCCGACGGCAGCACCAAGGCGATCAAGGACGTCCGCGTCGGCGACAAGGTGCTCGCCACCGATCCGCAGACCGGCAAGCGGGTCGCGAAGCTGGTCACCGTCCTGCACCGCAACGCCGACCGGGATCTGGCCGACGTCACCGTCAAGGACGCGAAGACGGGTGCCAGCACCGTCCTGCACACCACCTGGCACCACCCGTTCTGGGCCGCCGACCGGCAGCAGTGGGTCGAGGCATCGGACCTGGTCCCCGGCGACCAGCTACGCGACGCCGGCGGGCGGGCCAGCCAGCTCGTCGTCAGCGTCCGTACCTGGACCGGCCTGCACTGGATGCGGGACCTGACTGTCGCCGACCTCCACACGTACTACGTCGTCGCCGGCGGCACGCCGGTACTCGTGCACAACTGCATCGGCACGGGGGTCAACAAGTCGACCGGGCTTTCGCCCGAGGAGCTCGAGGGCGCCGCAATTCAGGCTCGCGACGGTCTGGCCACCCAGCTCCAGCGGTCGGTGTCGAACAGGAAGATGCCGAACGTCGCCATCGGCGGCTACAACATGGAGACCGGCGAGTACGCGGCTGCGGCGTCGTCGGCCGCCGGATGCGCCGAGACGTGCGTGATCAACGCCCTCGGTGGTGATCCGGCGAAGGTGATGCGAACGACCCCGGTGCTGCTGCGCAAGTCCAACTTCCTGAGTCCGCGGGCGGTGTGCATCAGTTGTGAGCTCACGTGGGGCAGGGAGAATGTCTCTCCGGAGACGACCTTCGAGTCCGACTGGCTCCGGATCAACGACCCCGACTAGGTGTGAAGGTGGAGGCTGATGCGCCCGGGGGCAGAGACTGACCCGAACCTCTCGGCCGAACTGGCCAGACATGACTGGACCGCCTACCGGACGTTCACGGGTGACGGCTCGAAGCTCCCGGCGGCCATCCTGGCGTTGGCCGCTGCGGAGTCCGACGAGCAGGCGTTGGCGGGGTACTGGCGGCTGGACAACGTGCTCGCCGTGGACGGAAGGCTGTCCGAGGCGGCCGTACCGGTCACCTCATGCCTGCTGGTCGCGATGGATCTGGCGCCGCCGCCCGGTCGCAAGTCGATCCTTGATCTCCTGAACGTCATTGCCTCCGGCTATGAGGAGCACATCGACAACGAGGTGGTCGGCAGGGCCTCGGTACGGACGTGTGTCGAGATGATGGCGGCTCGGCGGGACGTCTTCGTCGAGGAGCTGTTCGCGTCAGGGAACGCCAGCTGCGTGGACATACTTCTCATGTGTGCGGTGCATGTCGAAGGTGTGCTCGGTGACGTCGAGCGCGCCTTCGACGTCGCCCTGTCGCTGCCTTCGTGCCTGTCGATACGTGAGCACATCGAGATCGCCCGCGACGACCTTCCGGGACGGGCCTGACCCATGGGCTGTCTCGCCCGCGGGATGTGCACGGGTCCGGGCGTCGGTGAGCCGGTCCCACCGGCCTCGACCGGATGAGCGCTCATTCAGCCGTTGACCTGTGAAAGGCGCGAGGGCGCGCCGACCGGGTGGTCGACGCGCCCTCGGCTCAGGCGTTACGTCAGGCGGTGAAGCGGACCCGACGACGGCGGGCGATCACGAAGAGCACCGCGCCGGCGGCCAGGAGCAGCAGCGCCCCGCCCGCGATGGCCCCGGCCTGCGGGCCGGTCACCGGCAGGCCCGGCTCCTCGGCGCCGCCACCGGTGCCGCCGCTCGGGCAGCCCTTGGGCTGCTCCCAGGCCAGCGGGCCACCGGAGTCGAGGTCACCGGTGACGGTCACGGTGAGCCCCTTGACCGCCTTGAAGCTCACGGTGCCGGTACGGCCGGGCTCGACCGTCAGGTTCTTCGTCTCGCCCTTGTTCGAGGTGAACACCGAGGTGACGGTCGCGCCGTCCTCGGGGTTGACGATCCGGAAGGTCATCTCGGTGCAGGTCGACTCGTAGCTGCCGTCCGGCACGCCGACCTCGGGCTGCTGGCAGTCCGCCGGCTTCTGCCAGCCACCGGTGAAGTCCTTCATGCCCGGCGCGGTGACGGTGATCTGCTGCGCCTGGGCCGGGGTGAGCTTCCGGGTCTCGATCTTGCGCATCGGGACGGTCACCTTCTCGGTGAAGCCGCCGCTGCCGGTGATGGTGAACTCGGCGGCGGCGTTGCCCGTCCGGTTGACCAGGGTCAGCTCGACGTTGCCGTCGCAGTCGGACTGGGCGATCACCTCGGGCGCGGCGGTGCAGGTGCCGGAACCGCCGTTGTACCAGGCCTGCGGGCCGGTGGACCGGTGGCCGATGCCGCTGGCGCTGCCGACCTTGCGGTCGCCGTACCGGTCGCTGGTGTCGGTAAGCGGGTCGATGATCTTGCTGCCGAACACGAAGTCGACCTGGGTGTAGCAGTTCGGGACCTCCACCTGGAAGTCCAGGGTGGCCACCCCGATCTCACCCTCGCGCACGCCCGTGAACTTCTTGACGGAGGTGTCGAGCACGTACTGGGGAACGGCGAACTTCGCCGACGGGGTCACGTAGGACACCAGGGCGAGTTCCTGCTCCTCGCCGGCGCAGAGCGGACCGTTGGTCAGCGTGATCGACGCCTTGCCCTGCGGGCCGTCGAAGGTGTGGGTGTAGCGCGCGTCGGCCGCCTTGACGCACTCCGGCGTCGGCTCCGCCGACGCGCTCGGGCTCGCCGAGGGCGAGTCGGTGGCGCTCGGGGAGGCCGAGGGGGACGGCGAGGTGTTGGTGGCGCTCGCCGGCGCGGTGAGGGCGAAGGCCGCGGTCAGGCCGAGCAGGGTGGCCCCCAGCACGGCGAGCGGTCGCCGCAGCGACAGCCTGGTACGGGTCACGGGTACTCCCGGATCGAGGGGGTTCGGGATGGCTGACGTCGGGCCCGGGGCGCGCACGAGGAGGTGCGAGGTCTGTGCGGCGACGCGACGAGCCGACAACCGGGCAGACCCTAGCGAGATACGCACAGAGGGTGTTACTTCGAGCCGGGTGATATCCGAACGTTGTTATGAATTCGAGATCATTGATGCACCGTCGGTGATCACCTGTTCCGTCCGGGCGTACGCACCGTCGTCGGAACGGATCCGGGCGTCGCGTAGCGTCTGGGGTTATGCGCAGGAGCAACCGGTGACCCGGATCGTGGCCGGGACGTTCGGCGGGCGGCGGATCGCCGCACCGCCCGGCGCCGGCACCCGTCCCACCTCGGACCGGGTCCGGGAGGCCCTGTTCAGTGCCGTGCAGGCCGGGACCGAGCTGGCCGGGGCGCGCTTCGCCGACCTCTACGCCGGTTCGGGCGCGGTCGGCCTGGAGGCGCTGTCCCGGGGTGCGGCGCACGTGCTGCTGGTCGAGTCCGACGCGCGGGCCGCCCGGGTGATCCGGGAGAACGTCGCCGCGCTGCGTGCCGCCCCGGCCGCCCGCCTGGTCACCGGCAAGGTGTCCACCGTGCTCGCGGCCGGCCCGGACGGTGGGCCGTACGACGTGGTCTTCGCCGACCCGCCGTACGCCGTACCCGACGAGGAGATCACCGCGCTGCTGGCCGCGCTGGTCGACGGCGGCTGGCTGGCCCCGGACGCCCTCGTGGTGGTGGAGCGGTCGAGTCGCACCCGGGCGGTCGACTGGGTGGAAGGGCTCACTGGTGAGCGCAGTCGCCGCTATGGCGAGACCACCCTTTGGTACGGTCGCCGATCATGAGACGTGCGGTCTGTCCGGGCTCGTTCGACCCGGTCACCAACGGACACCTCGACATCATCGGCCGGGCCAGCCGGCTGTTCGACGAGGTGATCGTCGGAGTGCTGGTCAACCAGTCGAAGCAGGGTCTGTTCACCGTCGAGGAGCGGATCGACATGCTCCGCGAGGTGACCTCGTCGTACGACAACGTCCGGGTCGAGTCGTTCCGCGGGCTGCTGGTGGACTTCTGCCGCGCCCAGCAGGCGAGCGTGCTGATCAAGGGCCTGCGCGCGGTCAGCGACTTCGACTACGAGCTGCAGATGGCGCAGATGAACATCGGCCTGGCCGGCGTGGAGACCCTCTTCATGCCGACCAACCCGCTCTACTCGTTCCTCTCCTCCAGCCTGGTCAAGGACGTGGCCAAGTGGGGCGGCGACATCTCCGCCCACGTCCCCGACACCGTCCGCGCCCAACTCGCCGCCCGCCTTGACCCCACCCCCTGACCCACCCCACCCCCACCCCACCCCGCGCCGATCTTGCACTTGCGGCCCGCCCGCCGCCCCTTTTGTCCTGATATGACGGGGCCGGAAGTGCAAGATCGCGGAGAGCGGGGCGGGTGGGGCGACGCGCCGGGTCGGGGTGGAGAGGCGTGGGGTGGGGTGGGGGCGACATGATGGGGGGCAGCGCCGAAGCGGGGCGCAGGCCGCATCATGTAGGTGGCCGACGAGGACAGGAGTGAGGTACCGGTGGACCCGCTCGATCGCATCGACGAACTGATCGCCATGGTGGAGCAGGCCCGCTCCGTCCCGATGTCGCGCAACAACTGCATGGTCGACCGGGGCGAGATGATCGCGGCCCTCGACGAGCTGCGCGCGGAACTCCCGGCCGACCTGCGCCGGGCCGCCGCCCTGCTCGAGGAGCGCGACAAGATCATGGAGGCCGGCAAGCGGGAGGCCGACCGGATCATCAGCGAGGGTGAGGCGGAACACGCCCGCCTGGTCTCGGTGAACGAGATCACGGTGTCCGCCGAGCACGAGGGCGCCCGGATCATCGGCGAGGCCCGCGCCGAGGCGCAGCGCCTGCGCGACGAGGTGGACGACTACGTCGACACCGCGCTGGCCAACTTCGAGCAGTTCCTGACCCGGGCGCTGGCCTCGATAGAGCGCGGCCGGGACAAGATGCACGCGCTGCGGGAGATCGGCACCTTCGCCGGGGACGAGGCGGACCGCCCGCTACCCTTCTGAGCGACGTGCGCGGGCCGGCAGCCGACAGCCGGCAGCCGCCGGACCGGGGAAGACGCCCCCGGTTCGACGGTCCGCCCGTCATCCAGGTAACCTTTTTTGTCGGCCTCTCACCGGCCGGAGTCTAACTATGCCCAAGCACTCGCCGAACCCACTCGATCCCAGGTCGCCGCTGGTCCTCGACACGAGGGAACTGCCGCGTCGACCTGGTGCTCTGCGTACGGTCAAGCGGGTCGCTCCGGCACCGGCGGACCTCGGCGTGGAGTTGATCAGCGTGCCGGAGGGCGCGGACCTCGACCTCGACCTGAGGTTGGAGTCGGTGTCCGAGGGCGTGCTCGTCTCCGGGACCGTCAGCGGTCCCGTCAAGGGCGAGTGCGGCCGCTGCCTGCGCGAGATCGACGACTCGGTGGCCGTGACGATCCAGGAGCTGTACGCGTACGAGAACAGCACCACGGACGACACGACCGACGAGTTCGAGGTGGGCCGGATGCAGGGCGATCTGATCGACCTGGAGCCGGCGCTGCGGGACGCGGTGGTGCTCGCGCTGCCGACCAACCCGCTCTGCCGGGAGGACTGCCCAGGCTTGTGCCCCGAGTGTGGGGTGCACTGGGACGATCTGCCGGCCGACCACAGTCACCAGCAGATCGACCCGCGTTGGGCGGGCCTGTCGCAACTGACCCGTACAGAGGAGTAAGAACCGTGGCCGTCCCCAAGCGCAAGATGTCGCGCAGCAACACCCGCGCCCGCCGGGCGAACTGGAAGGCCTCGGCGGTCGCGACCGTGGCCTGCCCGCAGTGCAAGTCGGCGAAGCTCCCGCACGCCGCCTGCTCCGTCTGCGGCACCTACAACGGCCGCCAGGTCCTCGAGGTCTGACCTGGACGCCGAGTGACGCCCCCGACCAGCGGTCGGGTGGCGCGCACACCAAGGCTCACGCCCGGTGCCCCGGCTCCGTCCGCTGCCGCCCGCCGCACGGCCGGCGGACCGACGGAGTCGGGCACCGCGCGGATCGCCGTTGACCTCCTCGGCGGGGACGATGCTCCCGCCGTCGTGGTTGACGGCGCTCTGCGAGCAGTGCGCAGCGACCCTGACCTGCACCTGCTGCTCGTCGGACCGACCGAGGTCGCCGACGGGCTGATCGCTGCGCTGGACCCGGAGCAGCGGGCCCGGGTCACCGTCCGCCCGGTGCGGACCGCCGTCGGCATGGCCGACCACCCCACCGCCGCCCGGGCCGAGAGCACCGTCCGCTCGGCGGTCAACGCCGTCCGCGACGGGATCGCCGACGCGCTCGTCTCCGCCGGCTCGACCGGCGCCACCGTCACCGCCGCCGCGCTCGGCCTCGGTCGCTGGACCGGGGTACGCCGGCCCGCCCTGGTGGCCACCCTGCCCGCCGTGGCCGGCCCGGTGGTCCTGGTCGACGTCGGCGGCAGCCTCGACGCCGGTACCGCCGCCCTGGCCCGGCACGCCGTCCTCGGCGCCGCGTACGCCGCCGTGGCGCACGCCGTCGCCGCGCCCCGGGTCGGACTGCTCTCCGTCGGCACCGAGACCGGCAAGGGCGACCGGCTGCGCCGGGCCGCCGATCCCGTGCTCGCCGCCACGCCGCTGCCGTGCGGCGCACGCTACGTCGGCCTCGTCGAGGGGTACGACGTCTCCGTCGGCACCCGCGCCGACGTCGTGGTCACCGACGGCTTCACCGGTAACGTGCTGCTCAAGGCCATCGAGGGCGCGTACGCGATGGCCGGCGGGCCCCCGGCGAGCGGTGGCGCCCCCCGCGCGGCCGCCCTGCTCGGCGTGGCCGGCACGGTGGTGGTCTGCCACGGCGCGGCCCGCCCCGACGACGTCGCCTCCGGCATCGCCCTCGCCGCCCACCTGTGGCGGCGCGACGCCGCCCACACCGTCTCGACGCTGCTCGACGGCGTCCCGCACGATCCCGCACCTGACACCGAAACGACACCGAGGTAGCACCATGACCAACGACAAGCGGCGGCGCGCGCCCGTCGGCCACCTCGAGGCGGCCTTCGGGGTGTCGCTCGACCCGGAACTGCTGGAGCGGGCGCTGACCCACCGCTCCTACGCGTACGAGAACGGCGGCCTGCCCACCAACGAGCGGCTGGAGTTCCTGGGCGACTCGGTCCTCGGCGTGGTGATCACCACCGCGCTCTTCCACAACCACCCGGACCTGCCCGAGGGGCAGCTCGCCAAGCTCCGGGCCAGCGTGGTCAACATGCGGGCGCTGGCCGACGTGGCGCGCGGCCTCGGCCCGGACGGGCTCGGCGCGTACCTGCTGCTGGGCAAGGGCGAGGAGGCCACCGGCGGCCGGGACAAGGCCAGCATCCTGGCCGACACCCTGGAGGCGCTGCTCGGCGCGATCTACCTCCAGTACGGCCTGGACACCGCCGCCATCGTGATCCACCGCCTCTTCGACCCGCTGATGGCCGAGTCGGCCGGCCGGGGCGCGGCGCTGGACTGGAAGACCAGCCTCCAGGAGTTGACCGCCGCGCTGGGGCTGGGCGTCCCGGAGTACCGGATCGAGGGCACCGGCCCCGACCACCTGAAGACCTTCACCGCCTGGGTGGTGGTGGCCGGCAACCGGTACGGCGGCGCGGAGGGGCGCAGCAAGAAGGAGGCCGAGCAGCGGGCCGCCGAGTCCGCGTGGCGGATGCTGACCGAGCAGGCCGAGGCCGAGGCCGCCGCCGGCGCGGCGGCGGAGGGCGGCGAGCCGGACGCCACCGGCGCGGACGCGACGGACAGCGCGGGGGCGGCCGCGTCCGGCGCGGCCGGTGCGGGTGCGGCGGCCGCCGCACGGCCGGAGGCCCAGGTCGACGGGGCTGCGGCGGACGCCGCCGGGGCGGGCGCCGGCCGTGCCTGAGCTGCCCGAGGTGGAGACCGTCCGGCAGGGCCTCGCCCAGTGGGTGACCGGCCGGACGATCACCGCCGTGCAGGTGCGGCACCCCCGGGCGATCCGCCGGCACGAGCCGGGCGCGACCCACTTCGCCGACGTGCTGACCGGCCGGACCGTCACCGACGTCCGCCGCCGGGGCAAGTACCTCTGGCTGCCGCTGGACAGCGGGGACGCCCTGATCGGGCACCTCGGCATGTCCGGCCAGCTGCTGCTCCAGCCGGTGGACGCCGCCGACGAGCTGCACCTGCGGGTCCGGTTCCGGTTCGCTGACGACGGCCCCGAGCTGCGCTTCGTCGACCAGCGCACGTTCGGCGGGCTGTCCGTCTCGGCCGGCGGGGCGGAGCTGCCCGCCGAGATCGCGCACATCGCCCGCGACCCGATGGACCCGGAGTTCTCCGACGCCGGCTTCGTGGCGGCGTTGCGGCGGCGGCGCACCGAGGTGAAGCGGGCGCTGCTGGACCAGACCCTGATCTCCGGCGTCGGCAACATCTACGCCGACGAGGCGCTCTGGCGGGCGAAGCTGCACGGCATCCGCCCGACCGACGCGCTGACCGCCCCGGCGGCCGGCCGGCTGCTCGGGCACGTGCGCGACGTGCTGGGTGAGGCGATCACGCAGGGCGGCACCAGCTTCGACGAGCTGTACGTCAACGTCAACGGCGAGAGCGGCTACTTCGACCGCTCGCTCAACGCGTACGGGCGGGAGGGCGAGCCCTGCCCGCGCTGCGGGGCGCCGATCCGGCGCGAGGCGTTCATGAACCGGTCGTCGTACAGTTGCCCGCGCTGCCAGCCCCGGCCCCGGGGTGCCCTTCGGGGATGACCCCGAGCGCGCGTCGGGGTTGCGCCGGTGTGCCTGCCCGACCGCGCCCCGGCGCGTCCCCCGGTCGTACCCGGAAAAGGGCGTTCCGTCCGGTTGGTGGAGCCGGTCCGGGCCGGCCGGTCCGAGTCGGACGGATGGGGGACGAGCGGGGGCCGTTCCCCGATGTCCGGGCGTCGCCCGCTGCCTAGCGTCAGCACCGTCGGCAGAGTGCCGGCGTGTGGAGGGGGACACCAGGATGGGCAGGCGACCGGTGACCGTGCGGTTGGCACGGTGGAGCGCGGAGCACCCGTGGCGGGCCATCGCGTTGTGGATCGTGTTCGTGGCGGTCTGCTTCGTGGGCGGCAACGCCGCGGGCCTGAACGAGGCCACCGACTCCGACCAGGCGATCGGTGAGTTCGGCCGGGCCGAGCTGATCGTCGACAGTGGTGGCTTCCACCAGCCGGCCACCGAGAACGTGCTGATCACGCCCCGCTCGGGGACGCTCGACCAGGCCGCCGCGCGGGCCGCCGCCGACGACGCCGCGGCGCGGCTGCGGCAGGTCGAGGGGGTCGCCTCGGTGGGTACGCCGGTGCCGTCGCGGGACGGCGGCGCGCTGCTGCTGCCGATCACCATGTCCGGTGACCCGGAGACCGCCGAGGACCGGGTGCAGCCGCTGCGCGACACCACCGCCCAGGTCCAGCAGGCGCACCCGCAGCTGCGGGTCGAGGAGGTCGGCGGCCCGTCCATCGGCAAGGCGCTGAACGAGACCCTGGGCAACGACTTCAAGCGGGCCGAGCTGCTCAGCCTCCCGGTGACCCTGGCCATCCTGATCATCGCGTTCGGCGCGCTGATCGCGGCCGGCGTGCCGGTGCTGCTCGCGCTCTCCTCGGTGGCCGCGGCGATGGGGCTCTCCACCCTCGCCTCGCACCTGGTGCCGGCCACCGACACCACGTCCAGCGTGATCCTGCTGATCGGCATGGCGGTCGGCGTCGACTACTCGCTCTTCTACGTCCGCCGGGAACGCGAGGAACGGGCCAAGGGCCGCTCCGGCCTGGACGCGGTGGAGATCGCGGCGGAGACCTCCGGGCACGCCGTGGTGGTCTCCGGCACCGCCGTGATCATCTCGATGGCCGGGCTGCTGCTCGCCAACGACGCCATCTTCTCGTCGCTGGCGGTCGGCTCGATCCTGGTGGTGGCCGTCGCGGTCACCGGTTCGCTGACCGTCCTGCCGGCCCTGCTGGCCAAGCTCGGCCGCTGGGTCGACCGGCCCCGGGTGCCGCTGCTGTGGCGGCTCACCGCCCCGCGTACCGGCGCGCACGGTCGGGCGGCCCGGCCCCGCTTCTGGCCGGCCGTGCTCCGGCCCGCGCTGCGCGCGCCGTTGGCCACCCTGGTCGTCTCGGTCGGGCTGCTGCTGGCCCTGGCCGCCCCGGCGCTGGGCATGAAGCTGAAGTTCCCCGGCATGGAGGACGTGCCGCGCACCACCGCGGCGATGCAGGCGTACGACCGGCTCACCGCGGCCTTCCCGAGCAACGGCACCAGCCACACCGTCGCGGTGCGGGCCCCGGCCGAGCAGGCCGACCGGGTGCACGCCGCGCTGACCGCCCTGTCCGGTCGGGCCGGCACCGACCCGCTCTTCGCGCCGGCCGAGGGGGACGGCCCGAAGATCCAGGTGTCGGCCGACCGGCGGGTGTCGGTGCTGGAGGTGGCCACCCCGTACGCCAGCCGCACCGACGAGGCGGCGCGGTCGCTGCACGAGCTGCGCGACGACCTGGTCCCGGCCGCCCTGCGCGGCATCCCCGGGGTCGAGTACGCGGTGGGCGGCGGCGTGGCGGCCAGCGAGGACTACGCGCGGCACATCGAGGAGAAGCTCCCGGTGGTGGCCGGGTTCGTGCTGGCCCTGACCTTCCTGGTGATGGCCTGGACGTTCCGCTCGGTGGTGGTCGCGGCCACCTCGATCGTGCTGAACCTGCTCTCCGCCGGGGCCGCGTACGGGCTGCTGGTGCTGATCTTCCAGGGTGAGTGGGCGGAGGACCTGCTCGGCTTCACCTCGATGGGGGCGATCGTCTCCTGGCTGCCGCTCTTCCTCTTCGTGGTGCTCTTCGGCCTCTCCATGGACTACCACGTCTTCGTGGTCAGCCGGATCCGCGAGGGGGTCCGCTCCGGCCTGTCCAACCGGGCGGCGGTGTCGTACGGGATCACCTCGTCGGCCGGCACGGTGACCAGCGCGGCGATCGTCATGGTCGGGGTCTTCTCGATCTTCGCCACGCTGAGCACCATCGACATGAAGCAGCTCGGCATCGGGCTGGCCGCGGCGATCCTGCTGGACGCCACGATCATCCGGGCGGTGGTGCTGCCCTCGCTGATGACCCTGCTCGGCGACGCGAACTGGTGGGCCCCGCGCTTCCTGCGCGCCCGCGCCGAGACCCCGCCGGCCGACCCGCCGGCACCCGCACCGGAGCTGGTCGGCGCGCACTGACCGCCCGTACCCCCAGCCCGCAGGGCCGGGCCGCGCACCCCGCGGCCCGGCCCTGCGGCCGTTGGTGTGACCCACGTGTCACCGGAGGATTAACCTGAACGGCGGCTGGGAATCTGGGCCGCCATGGACGAACAGCTCACGCCGGCGGCCCGTCGTCGCGCCCCGGCCCCCACCACCCCCCGGAGCGCGTCATGAGCAGCGACGTGCGCACCGACACCGTACGGACCAACGTCCCGGCCCGCCTCGACCGGCTGCCGTGGTCCCGCTGGCACTGGATGATCGTGATCGGCCTCGGCACGGTGTGGATCCTCGACGGCCTCGAGGTGACCATCGTCGGCAACCTCTCCGGCAAGCTGGCCGAGCCGGGCAGCGGCCTGAGCATCACCCAGAGCCAGGTCACCGGCCTGGCGGCCGCGCTCTACGTGGCCGGCGCCTGTGTCGGCGCGCTCTTCTTCGGTTGGCTGACCGACCGGTTCGGGCGCAAGAAGCTGTTCCTGCTGACCCTCGGGCTCTACCTGGTCGCCACCGCCATGACCGCGCTGGCCTTCGACAGCTGGTGGTTCTTCCTGTTCCGGTTCCTGACCGGCATGGGCATCGGCGGTGAGTACGCGGCCATCAACTCGGCGATCGACGAGCTGATCCCGGCGCGGCACCGCGGCCGGATCGACATCATCATCAACGGCACCTTCTGGCTCGGCGCGGCGCTCGGCGCGCTGCTGACCGTACCGCTGCTCAACGGCCTGCCGACCAACCTCGGCTGGCGGGTGGCCTTCGGCCTCGGCGCGGTGCTCGGCGTGGTGATCCTGCTGGTCCGTCGGCACGTCCCGGAGAGCCCACGCTGGCTGTTCATCCACGGGCGGGCCGACGAGGCGAACGAGCTGGTCGACTCGGTCGAGGCCGAGGTGAAGCGGGAGACCGGCAAGGAGCTCGGCGAGGCGGACAACTACATCGAGATCCGGCAGCGGAAGAGCACCAACTTCCTGGAGATCGCGAAGACCCTGTTCCGCCGCTACCCGAAGCGCGCCACCCTGGGCTTCTCGCTCTTCATCGGGCAGGCGTTCCTCTACAACGCGATCACCTTCGGGTTCGCCCAGATCCTGCAGACCTTCTTCGACGTGCCGCCGGGCAACAGCGGCTACTACTTCGCGGTGATCGCGGTCGGCAACCTGCTCGGCCCGCTGCTGCTGGGCAAGCTGTTCGACACCGTCGGCCGGGTGCCGATGATCGCCGGTTCGTACATCGGCTCGGGCGTGCTGCTGCTCGGCACGGCCTGGCTGTTCCACTCCGGCGTGCTCAACGCGGTCACCATGACCGCCTGCTGGTGCGTGGTGCTCTTCTTCGCCTCGGCCGGCGCCAGCGCCGCGTACCTGACGGTCAGCGAGATCTTCCCGATGGAGACCCGGGCCATGGCCATCGCGTTCTTCTACGCGATCGGCACCGCCGCCGGTGGCATCACCGGCCCGCTGCTCTTCTCGAAGCTGGTCGGCAGCGGCAAGGTCGGCGACACCGTGGTCGCCTTCGTGATCGGTGCCACCGTGATGATCATCGGTGGTCTGGTCGAGCTGGCGCTCGGCGTCAAGGCCGAGGGCAAGTCGCTGGAGGACCTGGCCACCCCGCTCAGCGCCGAGCAGGCCGGCATCCCGGCGCAGCGCGGCGGCGCCGGCACCCCGACCCCGGCCGCCGGCACCCCCACCGCCTGACCTCCGCCGTTCCCCCCGACGCCGCCCCCGCCCACCCGGGCCGGGGCGGCGTCGCTCGTCGTGGGGCCGGGTCAGGGGAGGGGGCAGGGGGTGCGGTCGGCGTCCAGGGCGCGGTCCTTGCGCATGGAGGCGAAGCCGTAGCCGACCGTGGTGACGCAGAAGGTGGCCGGGTCGCCGGTGTACTCGACGTGGAAGACCGGCTTGTACGCGTCGACGAACGGCAGCAGCTTGGCGCACTCCCGCCGGCGGACGCACTCCTGGTTGACCGCGAAGTCGAAGTCGGGGGCGAGCGCTGCCACCTGGGGCACGTCGTCGACCAGCCCGGGGGAGAGGTCCAGGGACCGGGCCAGCCGGGCCACCCGCCGATCGAAGAGCAGTTGGTCGTCGAAGGTCAGCGGGAAGCCGGGGCGGTGCAGGTAGCCGTCGGCGTCGTCGAGGGCGACCGCCCCGAAACCCTTGCCCCGGCAGAGCCGGAACCGGTCGGCCAGCACCGGCGCGAGCGCCGGCCACCGGCGTACGTCCAGCCAGCGCCGGCCGGTCGCACCGGCCACCGGCGCGCCGCGCACCGCCGCCGGGAAGCGGTCGGCGTCCGGGTCGGTGGCCGCGTACGAGCCGACGGGCACCTGGCAGACCAGCCGGCGGTGGCGGGCCCGGAGCGCGGCGGTCTCGGCGGAGGTGGTGCGGACCGGGTCGAGCAGGAACACGTCGGCCTCGACGGTGACGTCCAGCGGGCCGGTGAGCTGCCACTGCCACTGCCACTGCCGGGCCAGCGCGGCCGGCCACGGGGTGGGCGCGCCGGGCGGGACGACCGGCTCCCGGCAGGCGGCCACCGGGCCGAGCAGCAGCACGCTCAGCAGCACCGCCGCCCACCGGCCGGGTCCCCGTCGACCGACGCGGACGGCCCGGCGGGGCGGCTCGGCCCCCGCCGGCCGGATCCGCATCGACAGCTCCCGGGTCGCGGACGGCACCGCGCCGTCCTGCCGGTACGCGGCCGGCGACCCGGTCCACCCGGACCTCCGCCCGGCGTGGCCCGGCCGGAGCCGGCGTACCTCACCCGGTCAAACGAGCGCGGGCCCGGTCACGACGCGCGGGTCAGCGCGGGGTGCCGAAGTCCTGCGTCCAGTACGGCCCGTTGCTGCGCGCCACGCCGACGCCGATCTCGGTGAACGAGCAGTTCAGGATGTTGGCCCGGTGGCCCGGGCTGTTCATCCAGGCGTCCATGACGGCGGCCGGGGTCTGCTGGTTCCAGGCGACGTTCTCGCCGTACGCCCGCCACGCGTAACCGACCCGGTCCAGCCGGTCGCCGACGTCGCTGCCGTCGCTGCCGTCGTGCGACATGGTCTTGTGGTCGGCCTGGTCCTGGCTGTGCCGCTGGGCGGCCAGCATCAGCTTGTCGTCGATGCCCAGCGCCTTGCAGCCGGCCTTCGCCCGCTCCTTGTTCACCAGGTCGACGACCTGCTGGAGCTCAGCGCTGACGCCGGCGGTGGTGGCGGCCCGGGCGGCGGGACCGTTCGGGGCGGTGCTGCGCGGCAACTGACGCGACGGCGCGGTGGTGCGGCTGGGCTTCGGGGTGGCCGTCCGGCTGGGGCTGGGGCGCAGGCTGCTCGGCGTAGGCGCGACCGAGCTGGGGGCGAGGGCGTCGCCGGGCCCGGTGTCACTGCCGCCGGGCGCCTCCGGGGCGGCGGCGATCGCACCCTCGGCCGCGGTGGGATCGGTCCGGCCGTCGTCGCCCGGCAGCACCAGGGCGCCGACGCCGAGGCTCACCACGAGGGTCGCCGCCGCGGCGGCCCCGCCGATCAGCAACGGGCGCGGAATGCGCCGCTTCTGCCGGTGCCGGCCGCTGTCCCCGGCCGGCTCGTCGGCGGCCTGGACCCAGCCGGGCGTGGGCGGCACGTCCGCCACCGGGGCCCAGGTCGGGTACGCCCGCTCCGCGGTCGGCCGGTCGGCGGCCGGCCCGTACCGGTCCGCGTCGGTAGCGGGTCCGGGGCGGCCGGAGCCGGCGGCCGGAGCGTGCCGGTACGGGTCGGTGGCGGGCCCGTACCGGTCCGGGTCGGCGGTCGGGCGGTACCGGTCGAGGTCGGCGACCGGCTCGTGGCGGGCGGTGTCGTCGACGCCCGGAGCGGTGCGCCAGGGGGCGTCCGGCGAGCCTGCGCGCCAGACGCCGGTGGGGGCGTCGGCCGGCTCCGGGGCGGCCGGCGCCGGCTCGTCCCCGAAGAGGTAGGACGACCGCGGCTCGGGCCGGTCGGTGAGCCAGGCCGGGCCCTCGTCGGTCGGCGGCTCGGGGCGTCGGGAGACGCCTTCCGGTTCGATCGGGTCGGTCCAGCGGTACACGCCTGTCCCCTCCACGGGTCGGTTGCGGGCCGGGCTGACGCTACGGGCGCGCCGAGAGCCGCGGCAACCTGGCTAAGAGAGAGTTAAGGGGAACCCGACACCGAGGATGAGGTGTTCACACATTTCCGGGCGTACAGTCAGGGGGTCCGGACAGAGCGTGTCCGCGCCTCACGGCAGCCCCCCGGCGAGTGGCCCGGCCGACGCAGAGATGATCTACGGCCTGCGGGAACTTGACGCAGAGGGGGTGTGCGGCTCAATATATAGGTGTCGCCAGTCGCGCCCAGTCATGCCCGGATTTCGCGGGATGACAGCCGCGAACCATTGGGCGCGCGTTGGCCGGCTTTCCGGCAGCGCATATCAAGGAGTTCAGCATGGCGAAGGCCCTCTACGGCCACGTAGGTGCAGCGCCCGACCGGCGTCTGCTCGACGAGGTCACCCGGCTTCGTGCCCGGGTTCAGGCACTGGAGTTCGAGATCACGCGTCTGCGCGCCGACAATGATCGGCTGGCTGCGGCTGCGGCGGAGGCTGACGACCTCCTCCGGCTGGCCGAGCCCGCGCTGACCTGATCCGGTTCCCCGACCACAACTGAAAAGCACCACGAAGAACGCGCGCCGACACCGATGTGCCGGCGCGCAGCTTTGTGCGGACAATTTTCCCGGTCGCCTCGCGCCGTTCCCGGCCCGGCCCGGACATTGCCCGCCGACAATTACGATCTTGCCGTTTCCGCCCGTGGCGCGGGCGTCACCCGGGCCGCCGGGGACGCACCGGGTGGGTCGCGTACCGGGCCGCCGCCGCAGAGGGGTTAGTCTGCGGGTTCACCAGGTCCGCGCAGCCCGCGACGGTACGGCGGCCACCGGACGAGGATCGAGAAGGTGCATCTCAAGAGCCTGACGGTGAAGGGCTTCAAGTCCTTCGCCTCCGCGACGACGCTGAAGCTGGAGCCCGGGATCACCTGTGTGGTCGGCCCGAACGGCTCCGGCAAGTCCAACGTCGTCGACGCCATCGCCTGGGTGCTGGGCGAGCAGGGCGCCAAGGCGCTGCGCGGCGGCAAGATGGAGGACGTCATCTTCGCCGGCACCGCAGGCCGGGCGCCGCTGGGGCGGGCCGAGGTCACCCTCACCATCGACAACACCGACGGCGCGCTGCCGATCGAGTACACCGAGGTCTCCATCACCCGCCGGATGTTCCGCTCCGGCGAGAGCGAGTACGAGATCAACGGCGACTCCTGCCGGCTGCTCGACATCCAGGAGCTGCTGTCGGACTCCGGCATCGGCCGGGAGATGCACATCATCGTCGGGCAGGGCCGGCTCGACGGCATGCTGCACGCCAAGCCGGAGGACCGGCGCTCCTTCATCGAGGAGGCGGCCGGCGTCCTCAAGCACCGCAAGCGCAAGGAGAAGGCGCTGCGGAAGCTGGACGCGATGCAGGTGAACCTCAACCGGCTGACCGACCTCACCGCCGAGCTGCGCCGCCAGCTCAAGCCGCTGGGCCGGCAGGCCGAGGTGGCCCGGCGGGCCGCCGCCATCCAGGCCAACCTGCGCGACGCCCGGCTCCGGCTGCTCGCCGACGACCTGCACACCCTGCGGACGACGCTGGACAAGGAGATCGCCGACGAGACCGCGCTGCGCGAGCGGCGCGAGCAGATCGAGGCGGAACACGCCGAGGTGCAGGGCCGCCTCGGTGAGCTGGAGGGCGCCCTCGCCGAGGACGCCCCGCTGCTCGCCGCCGCCCAGGACACCTGGTACAAGCTCTCCGCGTTGCAGGAGCGGTTCCGCTCCATCGAGCAGCTCGCCCGGGAACGGCTGCGCCACCTCAGCGCCACCCCGGACGACGAGCGCCCCGGCCGCGACCCGGACCAACTGGAGGCCGAGTCGCAGCGGGTCCGCGAGCAGGAGGAGGAGCTGCGCGCGGCGCTCACCGAGGACCAGATCCGGCTGGCCGAGGCGGTCGAGCACCGCCAGGAGCTGGAACGGCAGCTCGCCGCCGCCGAGCGGGAGCTGGTGGCCGCCGCCAAGGCCATCGCCGACCGTCGCGAGGGGCTGGCCCGGCTCACCGGCCAGGTCAACTCGGCCCGGGCCCGGACCACCAGCGCCGGGGAGGAGATCGAGCGGCTCGCCGCGGCGCACACCGACGCCCTGGCCCGCGCCGAGAAGGCCCAGGCCGACCTGGACGCGGTGGCCGAGCAGTCCACCGAGGCGGACCGGGACAACGCCGACCTGGACGCCCGCCACGACGAGGCCGTCGCCGCCCACGAGGCGGCCCAGGCGACCGTACGGCGGCTCTCCGACGCCGAACGCGCCGCCGAGAAGGACGCGGCCACCTGGAAGGCCCGCGAGGAGGCGCTCGCCCTCGGCCTGCGCCGTAAGGACGGGGCCGGCGCGCTGCTGGCGAAGGCCGACCAGGTGCCCGGCCTGCTCGGCAGCCTGGCCGGGCTGCTCACGGTCGCGCCGGGCAACGAGGCGGCGCTCGCCGCCGCGCTCGGCGGGCTGGCCGACGCGGTCGCCGTCACCGGCGTGGACGAGGCCGTCGAGGCGATGCGGCTGTTGAAGATCTCCGACGCCGGGCGGGCCGGCCTGCTGGTCGGCAGCCCCGCCGGGCCCGGCATGGACGGGCCGGCGGACGCGCTGCGCCCGAAGCTGCCCGACGGCGCCCGCTGGGCGCCCGACCTGGTCGAGTGCGACGCGGGGATCCGGCCGGCGGTGCACCGGGCGTTGCGCGACGTGGTGCTCGTCGACGACCTCGCCGCCGCCGCCGACGTGGTCGCCGGCAATCCGGAGCTGCGTGCGGTCACCCCGGACGGCGACGTGGTGGGGGCGTACGCGGCGGCCGGCGGGTCGTCCCGGGCGCCCAGCTACATCGAGGTGCAGGCGGCCGTCGAGGAGGCCCGGGCCAACCGGGGCGCCGCCGAGCGGAGCAGCGCCGAGCTGCGCGAGGAACTGGTCGAGGCGCGCGCCGAGGTGGCCGCCGCCAAGGAGGCCGTGCAGCACGCCGCCGCCGCCAAGCGGGAGGCGGAGAGCCACCGCAACGCCGCCGCCCGTCGCCTCGCCGAGTTGGGCGCGGCCGCCCGGTCGGCGAAGGCGGAGACCGACCGGCTCGGCGAGTCCCGGGCCCGCGCGGAGGCGGCCCGGGAACGCGACCTGGCCGCGCTGGCCGAGCTGGCGGAACGACTGCGGCTGGCCGAGGCCACCCCGCTCGACGCCGAACCGTCCACCGAGGACCGCGACCAGCTCGCCGCCATGGTGCCCCAGGCCCGGCAGAACGAGATGGAGGTACGGCTGGCGGTGCGTACCGCCGAGGAGCGGGTCTCCTCGATCGCCGGCCGGGCCGACTCGCTGGCCCGGCAGGCGAACGCCGAGCGGGCCGCGCGGGAGCGCGCCGCCGCCCGGCGCGCGGCCCGCACCCGGGGCGCGGAGATCGCCCGCGCCGTGGTCGGCGGCGCGCGGGCGGCGCTGACCCGGCTCGCCGTCTCGATCGCCCGGGCCGAGGAGCACCGCGACGCCGTGGCCCGCGAGCGGGCCGCGCGTGAGGCGGAGCTCTCCGAGGTACGCGGCGCGGCGAAGCGGCTCGGCGCCGAGCTGGAGCGGTTGACCAGCCAGGTGCACCGGGACGAGGTGGCCCGCGCCGAGCAGCGGATGCGGATCGAGCAGCTGGAGGCGAAGGCCGCCGAGGACTTCGGTCTGGACGTGGAGACGCTGGTCGCCGAGTACGGCCCCGCCCAGCCCGTGCCGCCCACCCAGGCCGAGCTGGTGCTGGCCGAGAAGGAGGGCCGGCCGGCGCCCGAGCCGGTCCGCTACGAGCGTCCGGTGCAGGAGAAGCGGGCCGCCAAGGCGGAACGGGAGCTGGCCCTGCTCGGCAAGGTCAACCCGCTCGCGCTGGAGGAGTTCGCCGCGCTGGAGGAGCGCTACAAGTTCCTCTCCGAGCAGCTGGAGGACCTCAAGGCCACCCGGCGGGACCTGCTCACCGTGGTCAAGGACGTCGACGACCGGATCCTGGAGGTCTTCGCCAGCGCGTTCGAGGACACCGCGCGGGAGTTCGAGCAGGTCTTCACCGTGCTCTTCCCCGGCGGCGAGGGACGGCTGGTGCTCACCGACCCGGAGGACCTGCTCACCACCGGCGTCGAGGTGGAGGCCCGGCCGCCGGGCAAGAAGATCAAGCGGCTGTCGCTGCTCTCCGGCGGGGAGCGGTCGCTGACCGCGGTGGCCATGCTGGTGGCGATCTTCCGGGCCCGGCCCAGCCCGTTCTACATCATGGACGAGGTGGAGGCGGCCCTCGACGACGTGAACCTGGGCCGCCTGATCACACTGCTGGCGCAGTTGCGCGAGAAGAGCCAGCTGATCGTGATCACGCACCAGAAGCGCACCATGGAGATCGCCGACGCGCTCTACGGCGTGACCATGCGCAGCGGGGTCACCCAGGTGATCAGCCAGCGGCTCAACCGGGCCGAGGACGAGGGACAGGGGAACAACGAGTGAGTCGGGAACGCGCCACGGCGCTCCTGGTGGACTTCGACGGCGTGCTGCGCCACTGGGACCCGGCGGTGGCCGCCGGGGTCGAGCGGGAGTACGGGCTCACCGAGGGCGTCCTCGGCGAGATCGCGATGTCCTGGGGGTTGCTCCAGCCGGTGCTCACCGGGCGGGTCAGCCACGCCGAGTGGATGAGCAGCGTGGCGGACGCGCTCACCCCGTCGGTGGGCGACCCGGAGCGGGCCCGCGCCGCGGTGGACCAGTGGCAGCGCTACCGGGGCGAGGTCGACCCCGACGTGCTCGCCTTCGTCCGCGAGGTCCGGGCCGCCGGCATCCGGGTCGGACTGGGCACCAACGCCACCGACCAGCTCGACGCCGACCTCGCCGCGCTGGGCCTCACCGACGAGCTGGACGTGGTGGTCAACTCCTCGGTCGTCGGTGTGCACAAGCCGGCGAAGGAGTACTTCCAGGCCGCCTGTGAGGCGCTGGCGACCCCGCCCGCCCGGGTGTTCTTCGTCGACGACGAGGACCGGGCGGTGGCCGGCGCCCGGGTGGCCGGACTCTCCGCGCACCGCTGGAGCGGCCCCGCCGACCTGCGCTACCTGCGGGCCGCGCTGGCCTACTGAAGGGTGGAGCGCCGGGTGCCGGGTGAGCCCTCCCGGCGCCCGCGCCCACCCGGGCCCGTTGCCCGGGCGCTGCGGGCGGCGGCCGTCCGGAACAGCTCCACGATCGCCGTGACGACCAGCAGCGGTAGCGCGACGACGCCCGCGAGCAGGGCGTTCGCGGTGACCGCCAGACCGGTGTCGGAGATGGCCGCCAGGCTGTGGGCCCAGTGCGCCGACCCGCCCTCCCCGCATGGTCCCGCGTCGACGCAGGAACCCGGTGCCGGGCCGTCGTCGCGGCTGATGATCGTCACGCCGACCGCGAGGACCGCTGCGCACACCAGTGGGGCCAGCCCGGCGAACCACATCCGGACTCGGCGGTGGACCGGCCGGCGCCACAGCAGGAGCCAGGTCGTCACCAGCAGCGCCGCGAGGATCCACCACCGCCCGGGGAGCTCGGCGAGCAGACGCACCGGCCGAACCTACCCGGCCACCACTGCGACCGGTCGCCCCGGGCGTCGACCTGCGGCGGTCAGTCCCCGGTGACGCCGTCGATCCGCTCGCGGATCAGGTCGGCGTGGCCGTTGTGCCGGGCGTACTCCTCGATCATGTGCACGTACACCCAGCGGACGCTGATCGTCCGGGTCTCCGGGGTGCCGTCCCGGCGGTTGCGCTGGAAGGTCTGGTCCAGGGAGATCCCGGCGGCGGCGCTGCGGGCGGCGGCGACCTCGGCGAGGTAGGTGGCGAAGGCCTGCTCCGGGTCGGCGTCGGCGATCGCGTTGAGGTCGGCGTCCGGGTCGTCCTGGTCGTCGTAGAGGCCGGGGATGTCCTCACCGGCGGCGCGGATGCGGAACCACCAGCGTTCCACGTCGGCCATGTGCCGGACCAGACCGAGCAGGGTCAGCCCGGACGGCTCGACGCTGGCGGTACGCAGTTGCTCGGCGGTCAGGCCGGCGCACTTGTGCAGCAGGGTGTCGCGGTGGTAGTCGAGCCAGCCTTCCAGCATGGTGCGCTCGTCGGCGACGTACGGCTCGTGGCGGCGGTCGATCTCGGGTGCTCTCCAGGTCATCGGGACATCCTGGCCGGTCCCGGAGTGCCGCGCGACCCCGTTTCGCCGGGTCGGCGCGGCTCAGTCGTAGTGCAGGAAGCGTGGCCAGAGCACCGGCAGGGACGCCATCGGCCGGCGGCACACGGCGACCGGTCGCCCCTGTTCCTCGTTGTCGATGTCGAGCCCGTGATCGAGCCGCGCGGCGATCCGGCAGGAGCCGAACCAGGTGGCCACGACGCCACCGTCCTCGCCGAGGCCGAACAGCACGACGACCGTCGTGTCGCCGGGCGGCACGGCGAGCCGGTGCAGCTCGTTCTGTCCGCTGTAGAGCCGGTCGACGGGTAGCCCGTACCGGGCTCCGTACCGGTCGATCGCACCGTATTCGCCGTAGTTGCCGGTGATCAGCACCGCGTGTGCCCGGTCCGCCGAGGACAGCGCCGCCCAGACGTCGGCGACCTGGCGGACGTACCGGGGCCAGCCGATCTGGTCCCGGGTGACCTGGTCGGCCGCGGCCAGTCCGAGCCGTTCCTGGACCGACAGCGGGAACACCGGCAGGGCGAAGGCCGTCGCCGCCACGGCGTTCAGCGCCACCGCGGCGGTGACGAGGCGGCGGCGCCGGGCGACCCGGTCGATCCACTGCTCGGCCGGCAGCGAGCCCACCGCGTGCAGGGCCAGCACCAGGCCGGCGGTGTAGTACGGCTGGGCGGCCAGGACGAGCAGCGCGACGAGCATCAGCGCGTACCCGGGGACCAGCGCCCGGATCGGCCGCAGCGCCGGCCGCCGCCACGCGGCGACCAGACCGGCCACCACGACCGGCAGCAGCGGCAGACCCACCGTGACCAACTGGAACGGCAGCAGCAGCGTCCTGGCCTCGGCGCCCTTGTGCTGGCGCAGTGCCTCCGCCATGGTGAGCTGCGGAAAGTCGTTCGCGACCTGGTAGACGAGGTTGGGCGCGCCCACCGCCAGCGCGAGCGCCGCGCCCGCCCAGCACCACCGGGAGCGCAGCAGCGACCGGGGGCCGACCGCGAGCACCGCCAGCACGAGCGCGGCCACCAGCAGCCCGATCAGCAGTTTGAACCACAGTCCCACGCCCACCGCCAGCCCGGCGGCCAGCCACCAGCGCGGTTGCGCCCGCAGCGCCGCCCGCAGGACGCACAGCAGCACGGTCAGCCAGACCACCAGGTCGACCGACGCGGTGATCAGGACGTGTCCGAAGAGGAGCCCGACGGTGCCGGCGACGCCACAGGCGGCCAGCGTCTGGCCGAGCGCCCCGGCGCCCACCTCGCGGGCGACGAGTGCCAGCAGCACGGCCACCGCGACCGCGGCGAGCACGGCCGGCACCCGCAGTCCCCACACGCTGTCGCCGAAGACGGCGGTCGCGGCCCGGGTCAGCAGGGGCGTGCCGGGCGGCTGGTCCACGTAGCCCCACGCGGGGTGCCGACCGAGCACCCGGAAGTACAACTCGTCCCGGTGGTAGCCGTAGGCCGGCGCGGTCGCGGCCAGGAGGGCCGCCACCGCCGCCGCCACCAGGCCGACCGGCAGCCGGGCGAAGGGCCGGCGGGTGATCGACGCGGCTGCCCGGCCCGACTCGTCAGCCGGCCGGGCGGCGGCCACGGAAGACGTCACAGCGCCCGAGGCTAGCCAGTGGCCGGCGGGTTGTCAGTCGGCCCGACGTCTCCGGCCGCTCAGGGCACCACGACGACCGGCCAGCGGCCGGTGCGCACCAGGCGGTTGGCGACCGAGCCGACCAACCGGTGCCCGGCCTGCTCGGACGAGCCGACCACCACCAGGTCCGCGCGGTGCTCGTCGGCCGCCGTGCGCAGCTCGGTGTACGCGTCGCCGCGCCGGCACAGGAAGGTCACCGGCAGGCCCAACTCCTCGGCCCCGCGCCGGCACTCGTCACGCAGCTCGGCGGCGAGCTCGTCGTGGGTCTGCTGGACCGCCCCGGCCACCACGCCGGAGATCATCCCGCTGTACGGGGCCGGCGAGCTGACGAAGACCACCACCAGGCCGGCGCCCTGCCGGCGGGCGAGCCCGGCCGCGTAGGCGGCGGCGCGCAGCGAGGTGCGGCTGCCGTCCACCCCGACGAGGACCACCCGCGGCCCGTCCGTGCCGCGTTCGAACGGCAGCGGACGGGCCTGCGGGCCGTACTCCTCACGATCGACAGGAGCGCTCATGGCTCAGTCCCGCGCTCCGGTGCGGACCACCGCCGCGCCCGCGCCGACGGCGACCGTGGACTCCGGCTCGACCTCGGCGGAGACCGCGTCGCCGGTGTGCCGGCGCAGCGGCACCTCCTTGATGAACAGCACCGCGATCAGGGCGACCAGCCCGAACGGGGCGGCGGCCAGGAAGATGTCCCCGGCCCCGTGCCCGTACGCGGACTCGACGACCGCCCGGATCGGGGCGGGCAGGGCGTGCACGTCGGGCAGCGCGCCGCCGCCGCTGGAGCTGGGGGCCGGGATGCCCAGTCGGCCGAGCCCCTCGGCCAGGTAGTCCTTGACCTTGTGGCCGAGCACCGCGCCGAGCGCGCTGACGCCGATCGCGCCGCCGAGGCTGCGGAAGAAGGCCACCACCGAGCTGGCCGCGCCGAGCTCGTGGGCGTCGACGGTGTTCTGCACGGCGAGGACCAGGTTCTGCATGGTCATGCCGAGCCCGAGACCGATCAGCGCCATGAAGACGGCGAGCCGCCAGTACGGGGTGTCCACCCGCATCGTGCCCATCAGCGCGAAGCCGACGGTGAGCAGGGCGGAGCCGGCCACCAGGTAGCGCTTCCAGCGCCCGGTGTTGGTGATGATCCGGCCGACCACGGTCGAGGCGACCAGCAGACCGCCGATCATCGGCAGCGTCATCAGGCCGGACATGGTCGGGCTCTCGCCGCGGCTGATCTGGAAGTACTGGCCGAGGAAGACCGAGGCGCCGAACATGCCGACGCCGACCCCGACGCTGGCGATGACGGCGAGGGTGATGGTGCGGTTGCGGAACAGCCGCGGCGGGATCATCGGCTCGGCGGCCCGCTGCTCGACCCGGATGGCGAGCGCCCCGAGCAGCAGCGCCCCGGCCACCATGGCGGCGCTCTGCCAGGAGATCCAGTCGTACTTGTCGCCGGCCAGGGTGACCCAGATCAGCAGCACCGAGACGGCCGCGGTGAT
This sequence comes from Micromonospora auratinigra, assembly GCF_900089595.1. GTDB lineage: Bacteria > Actinomycetota > Actinomycetes > Mycobacteriales > Micromonosporaceae > Micromonospora > Micromonospora auratinigra. The sequence continues at coordinate 6,475,427 of NZ_LT594323.1, forward strand.
CAGCGTGGCGCCCCACCAGTCGATCTTCGCCGGCCGCTTGACCACCGGCAGGTGCAGGGTCTTCTGGAGCACGATCAGGGCGAGGATGGCGAACGGCACGCCGACGTAGAAGCACCAGCGCCAGCCGAGCCAGTCGGTGTCGACGATCACGCCACCGATCAGCGGGCCGCCGATCGTGCCGACGGCCATCACCGCGCCGAGGTAGCCGCTGTAGCGGCCGCGCTCGCGCGGCGAGATCATCGTCGCCATGATCACCTGGGCCAGGGCGGTGAGACCGCCGGCGCCGACGCCCTGCACCACGCGGCAGGCGATGAGCTGACCGGTGGACTGCGAGATCCCGGCCAGCACCGAGCCCAGCACGAAGATCGTGAGGGCGAGCTGCACCAGGATCTTCTTGCTGGTCAGGTCGGCGAGCTTGCCCCAGATCGGGGTGGTGGCGGTGGTGGCCAGCAGCGTCGAGGTGACCACCCAGGTGTACGCGGACTGGGTGCCGTGCAGCTCGGTGATGATCCGCGGCAGCGCGTTGGAGACGACCGTGGAGGAGAGGATCGCGACGAACATGCCCAGCAGCAGGCCGGAGAGCGCCTCCAGGATCTGCCGGTGGGTCATGTCGACGGCGGTCGCCCTGGTGGGCGCTGTCGCCTGCGTCATCGTGAAGTGCCTCCGGAACATGTCGGGGAAGGGTTGCCTCGGGCAACCGTAGGTCTTGGTTGCCCCAAGCAACAACCCGACGTGGCGCAGGTCTTATTCCCGGCCCGACCGGCTCAGAAGGTCTCGTTGAACCGGTGCATCAACCGGGCGAAGTCCTCGACGTCCTGTTTCGGCCAGCTCTCCAGCGACCGCCGGATCTGTCCGAGTCGGGCCGCCCGGGCCGCGTCGAACCGCCGGGTGCCCTCGTCGGTGAGGCTGAGCTGGGCCGCCCGCCGGTCGCTCGGGTCCGGGTCGCGGCGCACCAGGCCCAGCGACTCCAGACCGTTGATCTGCCGGCTCAGCGTGCCCTTGCCGATGCCCAGCTTGGCGGCCAGGTCGGTCAGCCGGATCGAACCGGACCGGCGCAGCCAGAGCAGCAGCCCGTACGCGTTCGGCTCCAGGTTGGGATGCACCTCGCGGGCGATCTCCCAGGACAGGGCGCGGCCCCGGCGCAGCAGCGCGGTCAACTCGTGCTCGACCGCGCGCAGGGCCTCCGGCAGGTGCTCCTCCACGGGGGAGAGCGTACTCACGAATCCTGGCTGAGCCGCCGCCGCGCCACCGTGCGCAGATGGCCGTCGCTGGTGGTGCCCTCGATCACCACCTCCGCCTCCCGGCCCCGGTGGGTCAGGGTGGCGATCGCGTTGCCGAAGTACGGGCCGGCCAGCTTCTTCCAGCGCACGAACGGGCGACGTACGCCTGCCGAGCGGGCCAGCGCCCGGGCGGCCCCGGCCGGCCCCGGGTTCCAGCCCAGCGTCATCAGCGGCCGCATCGCGGCCGGCACCTGGTTGTGGATCGGCGAGCAGGTGAGCTGGTGCACCGGCGTGCGGACGCCCCGGTCGGCGAACCGGGCCCGGGCCACGTACGAGTGGTGCACGTCCCCGGAGAGGACGCTGATCGAGGCCGGGGCGGCGTACGCCGGACCCGCGCCGACCCGGTCGCCCGGCCGCGCGGCCCGGCCGCTGCCCAGCCGGGCGAAGAGCTCGCCGAGGGCGTCGAAGGAGCGCCGGAACGAGCCCCAGTGCTCCAGGTCCCAGGCCCGGCGCATCTGCTCGGCCAGCTTCGCCACCATTGGCCGGGGCGAGTCGGCCAGCTTCTCGTTCCACGCCTCGACGTGGTGGATGCCCGGCGGCAGCAGCCAGGGCAGCGAGGCGCCGACCACGAGGTGGTCGTAGACGCCGTGCGCCCGGTCGAGGAACCAGGACCACTCGCCCGGCGGCAGCATCGCCCGCTGGCCCGGCTCCAGCACCCGGCTGGACCGGTTGTCGAGCATCACCAGCCGGGTCCGGCCCAGGTCGAGGGCGTAGCTCCACTGGTACTGCACGGCCCGCCAGCGCTCGGTGTCGTGCGCGACGTCGGCCTCCTGGTCGACCCGCTCGCCGAACTCGTGCAGCACCCCGGTGGCGTCCTCGGCGGCGATCACCTTGGCGTACACCGGGTCGGCCGCGATCTCGTCCGGGGCGAGGTTGCCCAGGTGCTGGTAGACCCAGTACGAGGCGAGCCCGCTGCGGATCCGCTCGGCCCACCAGGGCTGCTCGCGCATGTCCGCCCGCCACGACTTCGAGGTGTTCCAGTCGTCGATCACCTCGTGGTCGTCGAAGATCATCACGCTCGGCACGGTGGAGAGCAGCCAGCGGATCTCCGGGTCGCGCCAGGACTCCAGGTAGAGCTTGGTGTACTCGTCGAAGCTGACCACCTGGGTCGCCGGGGCGTCCTTCGGCCGGCGGCGGCGCCGCTTGAGCAGCTTGCGCACGGTCGGCGAGGTCTCGTCGGCGTAGACCTGGTCACCGAGCAGCACCAGCAGGTCGGGCAGCGCCGCCGGGTCGGGCGTGGCCATCGCCCGGCGGGCGTACGCGTCCAGCGCGTCCGGGGGCAGCTTGCGGGCGGTCGAGTGCTGGGTGGTCTCCCGGCAGGAGCCGAAGATCAGCGAGACCGGCTGGTCCCGGTCGTCCTCGGCCCGGGTCCGGATCACGCTGGGCGGGAAGCCGTTCGCCGGCACCGGCCAGGCGACCTCGTCGTCGATCAGCACCTCGTAGGTGGTGACGCTGTCCGGGGTGAGCCCCTCGACCACCACGAGCGCGTAGTGGTGGTCGTACGCGGAGAAGGTGGGCGCGCTGCCCCGGGCGCCGGCGGCGGTGCGGACCGTCACCACGGCGGGCGCGCTGGTCTCCACCCAGACGGTCGCCCGCGTGCCGACGACCCGCCGCAGCAGGGGACCGATCAGCAGGCGGGAACTGGGCACGACGCACCTCCGACAAAGATCATTTGGCCGTTCTCTACCCGGCCGGCGGTTGCGGTACGCCTTCCAGTCGCGAGCGTACCCGCAGCTCGTTCACGTGCCGAGGCGGTGAGTGGGACGCGGTCGCCGGCATCTGACAGGATTTCGGGCATGAAGGAATACCTCCTCGTCGCACTCGCCCTGCTGGTGGCGCTGATCGTGGGCGGCCTCAGCCTCGTGGTGCCGAAGCTGCGCCGGCGTCCCGAGCCGCCGCTGCCCGAGACGGAGGTCGACACCCGCGCCGAGGAGGACCTGGCCGGGCCGCCGGTCGAGGCGGCCGAGTCGGACCTCTCCACCGGCGTGCTGGTCGAGCCCCCGCCGGTGGTCGAGGCGCCGGCCCCCACCATCGAGGTCCCCGAGCCCACCGCCGGCCGGCTGGTCCGGCTGCGCTCCCGGCTGTCCCGCTCGCAGAACGTCTTCGGCAAGGGCCTGCTCGGCCTGCTCAGCCGCGACCACCTGGACGAGGACGCCTGGGAGGAGATCGAGGACAGCCTGATCACCGCCGACGTCGGCCTCGACGCCACCCGGGAGATCGTCGACCGGCTGCGCGAGCGCACCCGGGTGCTCGGCACCCGCTCCGCCGGCGAGCTGCGCACCCTGCTCGCCACCGAGCTGGTCACCGCGCTCGAACCCGAGCTGGACCGGTCGCTGCGGACCGCGCCGAAGGAGGGCGTGCCCGCCGTCGTGCTGGTCGTCGGGGTCAACGGCGCCGGCAAGACCACCACCTGCGGCAAGATCGCCCGGGTGCTGATCGCGGACGGCCGGACCGTGCTGCTGGGCGCGGCCGACACCTTCCGCGCCGCCGCCGCCGACCAGCTGGAGACCTGGGGCGGTCGGGTCGGCGCGGAGACCGTCCGCGGGCCCGAGGCCGCCGACCCGGCCAGCGTCGCCTTCGACGCGGTCAAGCGCGGCATCGACACCACGGTCGACACGGTGCTGATCGACACCGCCGGCCGGCTGCAGAACAAGATCGGCCTGATGGACGAGCTGGGCAAGGTCAAGCGGGTGGTGGAGAAGCACGGCCCGATCGACGAGACCCTGCTCATCCTGGACGCCACCACCGGCCAGAACGGCCTGGAGCAGGCCCGGGTCTTCACCGAGGTGGTGAACGTGACCGGGGTGGTGCTGACCAAGCTCGACGGCACCGCCAAGGGCGGCATCGTGATCGCCGTGCAGCGCAAGCTCGGCATCCCGGTCAAGCTGGTCGGCCTGGGTGAGGGCCCGGACGACCTGGCCCCGTTCGACCCGGCCCAGTTCGTCGACGCGCTGCTCGGCACCGAGCCGCTCGCCCGGGACGCGTAGCCTCGACGTGACCAGCGACGATCGCGCCTACGCGGGGTGGCGCGACCCCAGCCAGCCGGCGCCACGCCTCGGGAGACCGTACGTGACTTCGCAGGAGATCCCGCTGCACGGCGGGAACGTCAGCACCGTGGTCCGGGTGGGCGACACGGTCCGGCGCAACGCCGGCCCCTGGACACCCTCGGTGCACGCCCTGCTGCGCCACCTGGAGTACGTCGGCTTCACCGGCGCGCCCCGCGCCCTCGGCATGGACGAGCGCAACCGGGAGGTGCTGTCGTACCTGGAGGGGGAGTGCGGGGAATATCCGCTCGCCCCGCACTGGGTCACCGACGAGGCGCTGGTGACCGTGGCGACCATGCTGCGGATGTTCCACGACGCCCAGTACGGCTTCACCCCGCCGCCGGGGGCGGTCTGGCGCTCGTTCGGCCCGCCCCCGCCGGACACCGAGGTGATCTGCCACCACGACGCCGCCCCGCACAACGTGATCTGGCGGCCGGACGGCACCCTCGGGCTGATCGACTTCGATCTGGCCTCCCCCGGCGCGCGGATCTACGACGTGGCGTACGCGGCCTGGACCTGGGTGCCGATCTTCTCCGACCGGGACTCGATCACCCTCGGCTGGAAGCACCCGGACCGGCCGCGCCGGCTGCGGCTCTTCGCCGACGCGTACGGGCTGATCCCGCGCGACCGGCACCGGCTGATCCGGACCATCCGCAAGCGGATCGTCGACCACGTCGAGGGCATCCGCCGGATGGCGGCGGCCGGTGAGCCGGCGTTCGTCCGGATCGTGCACAAGGGGCACCTGCGCCGCCCGATGCGGGACCTGCGGCTGCTCGACTACGAGCGGCACGCCCTGGAGTACGCGCTGCGCTGACGCGAGAAAAAGGGGAAGGAGAGGCCGTCGTGGCCCCTCCTTCCCCTTTTCCGTAACCAAGATCGGCGTTCTTCACATGCCGGAAACAACCCGTCACGCGTCGGAAATCGAGCGGTGTCGGTGAAGGAAACAGCCGCCGACCAAGCTTCCGCGCATCCGGCGTACGGGCGACGCTGCCCCGGAAGCCGCGAGGGAGGGAACTTCACCTTTAGGAGGCCAGCGTGCCTGAAGCACCGACGATCGACGGCGGCAACACCGTTTGGCTGCTGGTTTCGACCGCTCTCGTGCTGCTCATGACCCCCGGTCTGGCGCTGTTCTACGGCGGCCTGAACCGGGCCAAGGGCGTGCTCAACATGATGATGATGAGCTTCTCCGCCATCGGGCTCATCTCTGTTCTGTGGTGGTTCTACGGCTTCAGCGTCGCCTTCGGGACCGACGTGAACGGCCTCTGGGGTGACCCGGGGGCGTACCTGGGCACCAAGACGTTCCTCGCCGAGACCGACCTGTGGGGCGCCACGGCGGAGAACCCCAGCGGCATCGGTATCCCGCTCTACGTCTTCATGGCGTTCCAGATGGTCTTCGCGGTGATCACCGTCGCGCTGATCAGCGGCGCGATCTCCGACCGGGCCAGGTTCGCCGGCTGGCTGATCTTCGCCTTCGGCTGGGCCACCCTGGTCTACTTCCCGGTCGCGCACTGGGTGTGGGGCGGCGGCTTCATCGGCGCCAAGCTGCACGCGCTCGACTTCGCCGGCGGCACGGCGGTGCACATCAACGCCGGTGCGGCGGCGCTCGGCGTGGCCCTGGTGCTCGGCAAGCGGATGGGCTGGCCCCGGGAGGGCATGAAGCCGCACAACATCCCGCTGGTCGCGCTCGGCGCCGGCCTGCTCTGGTTCGGCTGGTTCGGCTTCAACGCCGGCTCGGAGCTGACCGTCGACTCGGTCGCCGGCCTGGCCTTCCTGAACACCCAGCTCGCCACGGCGGCGGCGGTGCTCGGCTGGCTCGCGGTCGAATGGATCAAGGACAAGAAGCCGACCATGGTCGGCGCCTCCTCGGGCGCCGTGGCCGGTCTGGTCGCGATCACCCCGGCCTGCGGTTTCATCGCCCCCTGGGCGTCGGTCCTGCTCGGCATCGTCGCCGGTGCGGTCTGCGCCCTCGCCATCAGCCTGAAGTACAAGCTGGGCTACGACGACTCGCTCGACGTGGTGGGCGTGCACTTCGTCGGTGGCTGGATCGGGTCGCTCTGGCTCGGCCTCTTCGCCACCACCTCGGTCAACGGCGCGATCAGCGACGTGGTGGGCGCATCCGACGGCCTCTTCTACGGCGGTGGCCTGACCCAGCTCGGCCGGCAGGCCGCGGCCGGTCTGGTCGTCACCGTCTGGTCGTTCGGCGTGGCCTGGTTGCTCGCCTTCGGCATCGAGAAGACCATCGGGTTCCGGATCGGCACCGAGGCCGAGGTGGAGGGCATCGACGTGGCCGAGCACGCGGAGAGCGCGTACGACCTGTCGCCCACCACGGGCAGCAGCGGCGGCGCGTTCGCCCTGGCCGGGATCGGCGCCGGCAAGCCGGCCCCGGAGGCGGCCGCGGCGGCGGACGAACCCGCCGAGCCCGTCAGCGAGAAGGTCGCCGGTTAACGTTCCTGGGATGGAGGGGTTGGACATGAAGCTGGTGACCGCGGTCATCAAGCCGTACCAGCTGGACGCGGTGAAGGAGGCCCTGCACGCCCTCGGCGTGGCCGGCCTGACCGTCAGCGAGGTCCAGGGGTACGGCCGGCAGAAGGGGCACACCGAGGTCTACCGGGGTGCCGAGTACACGGTCGAGTTCCTGCCCAAGATCCGGGTCGAGGTGCTCACCGACGAGATCGACGTCGACAAGATCGTCGACGCCATCGTCGGGGCCGCCCGGACCGGCAAGATCGGTGACGGGAAGGTCTGGGTGACCGGGGTCGAGGAGGTCGTCCGGGTCCGTACCGGCGAGCGCGGCCTCGACGCCCTGTAGGAAGGCCGGCCGATGACCTCGTTGATCAAGAAGGACGCGTTCGGACAGCCCGGCGACGGTGACGCGGACCATCTGATCAACGGGGTCGTCGGCCTGCCCGGGGGGATCGGGGAGGCGGCCCGGCGGGCCCGCGCCGAGGCGTTCGACCGGTGGCTGGCCACGTTGCTGCCCGAGCGGCCCGGGATCGCGCTGGTCGCGGTCGGCGGGCTGGGCCGGCGGCAGTGCGCCCCGTACGGGGACCTCGACCTGGTGCTGGTGCACGCCGGGGTGGCCGGCACCGACGAGCTGGCCGCGAAGCTCTGGTACCCGATCTGGGACGCGGGCCTGCGCCTCGACCACTCGGTCCGCACCGTCGCCGAGGCGCTCTCGGTGGCCCAGGACGACGTCAAGGTGGCCCTCGGGCTGCTCGACGCCCGCTTCGTCGCCGGGGACCGGGCGCTGGCCGACCAGCTCAGCCGCACCGCCACCGACCACTGGCGGCGCACCGCGGTGCGGCAGCTGACCGGGCTGCGCGAGATCACCACCGCCCGCTGGGCCGCCCACGGCGAGCTGGCGTTCCTCCTGGAGGGCGACCTCAAGGAGGCCGCCGGCGGGCTGCGCGACGTGGGCCTGCTGCGGGCCATCGCCACCGCCGGCGTGACCGACGCGCTGCGCCCCGCCGTACACGCCGCGCACCGCCGGCTGCTGGACACCCGCGACGCCCTGCACCAGCAGGTCGGCCGCCGGGTCGACCGGCTCCTCGCGCAGGAACGCGACGGCGTCGCGGCGCTGCTCGGCCTGCGCCGGCTCCCGCCCGGCCCGGTCGACGCCCCGCCCGCCCGGGCCGGGGCCGATGGTGCGCCCCGGTCCGAGGGCCACCCGGACCGCGCCGAGCTGCTGACGGACGGCGGGGACGGGGACGCGCTGCTGCGCCGCGTCGCCGGGGACGCCCGCACCGTCCGGCACGCCCTCGACGACGCCTGGCGGGCCGCCGACCGGCTCCGTGCCGGCCGCCGCCGGGGCGCCGACGGCCGGCCGCAACGCCGCCCGGTCGCCCGGGACGTCGTCGAGCACGACGGCGAACTGGTGCTCGCCCGCACCGCCATCGGGGCCCGCCCCGACCCGAGCCTGTCGCTGCGGGTCGCCGCCGCCGCGGCCAGCACCCGGCTGCCGATCGCCCGGGCCACCTGCGAGTGGCTGGCCGCGTACTGCCCGCCGCTGCCCGCGCCCTGGCCGCCGGCCGCCCGCGCCGCGCTGATCACCCTGCTCGGGGCCGGTCCCGGCCTGGTGCCCGCCTGGGAGACCTGCGACCGGTACGGCCTCATCGACGGCTGGCTGCCCGAGTGGACCCGGCTGCGCAGCCTGCCCCAGCACAACCCGGTGCACCGGTTCACCCTCGACCGGCACCTGGTGCAGACCGCGTACGAGGCCAGCCGGCACACCCGCGACGTGGACCGCCCCGACCTGCTGCTGCTCGGCGCGTTCCTGCACGACATCGGCAAGGGGCTGCCCGGCGACGGTGCCGCCGGGCGGGCCGGCAGGCATGAGCCCGCCGGCACCGTCGCAGACCACAGCACGGTGGGCGCTCCGCTGGCCGAGGCGGTCGCCACCCGGATCGGCCTGTCCGCCACCGACGCGGCGCTGATCGGCACGCTGGTCCGGCTGCACCTGCTCCTGCCCGACGTGGCCACCCGGCGTGACCTGTCCGACCCGAAGACCGTCGCCGGGGTGGCCGAGCGGGTCGGCGACACCACCACCCTGGACCTGCTGCACGCCCTGGTCCGCGCCGACGCGGCCGCCACCGGGCCGGCCGCCTGGTCGGAATGGAAGGGACGACTGGTCGCCGAGCTGGTCGCCCGGGTGCGTACCGCCCTCGACACCGGCGTGCTGCCCGCCCCGCCGGCCCCGGACCCGGCGCTGGTCGCCGGGCCGCTGCCGGTCGTACAGCTCACCGAGGACCGGGTGGCGGTGGCCGCGGCGGACCGGCGCGGGCTGCTCGCCACGGTGGCCGGCTGCCTGGCCCTGCACCGGCTGGAGGTGGTCTCCGCGGACGCCTCCACGGTCGACGGCCGGGCCCTGGTCGAGTGCCGGGTGCAGCCGCGCTACGGCCTGGCGCCCGACCCGATCGCGCTCGGCGCCGACCTGCGCCGCGCCGTCTCCGGCGACGTCTCGGTCACCCAGCGGCTGCGCGGCCGGGCCCTCGCGGCCCGCAGCCAGGGCGCCGCCCCCCGGGTGGTCTGGCACCGGGCGGCGGCCACCGACGCGGTGCTGCTGGAGCTGCGCGCCGCCGACGCGGCCGGCCTGCTCTACCGGGTCGCCGTCGCCCTCGACGAGGCCGGCGCGCAGGTCCGGGCGGCCCGGATCGCCACCCTCGGCGGCGACGTGGTGGACACCTTCTACCTGGTCGGCGGCTGGCCCGCGGAGGCGGACCGCGACCGTATCGAGGCCGCCGTGCTGGCCGCCGTCTGACCCGGGTACGTCCGGGGACGTACGCCGAGCGCCGCCGCCGGCACGACGTGCCGGGCGTCGTCCGGCGGGACGCTGTCGGACATGAACCTGCCAGTGCAGACCGAAGGGCTCACCAAACGGTACGGCGGCCTGACCGCCGTGCACGACCTGCACCTCACCGTCCGGGCCGGCGAGGTGTACGGCTTCCTCGGCCCCAACGGGGCCGGCAAGACCACCACCCTGCGCATGCTGCTCGGGCTGGTCCGGCCCAGCGCCGGCACGGTCCGGCTGCTCGGCCGGCCGCCCGCCGCCGGACGGCTCACCGGGGTCGGCGCGCTGATCGAGGGGCCGGCCTTCTACCCGTACCTCTCCGGGCGGGACAACCTGCGGGTGATGGCCCGCTACGCCGGGGTCGGCGCGGACCGGATCGCGCTCGTGCTCGACCTGGTCGACCTGACCGACCGGGCGGGCGACCGGTACACCGGCTACTCGTTGGGCATGAAGCAGCGGCTCGGTGTCGCGGCGGCCCTGCTGAAGGACCCCCGCCTGCTGATCCTCGACGAGCCGACCAACGGCCTCGACCCGGCCGGCATGGCGGACATGCGCACCCTGATCCGCCGGCTCGGCGCGGCCGGCTGCACCGTGCTGGTCTCCAGTCACCTGCTCGGCGAGGTCGAGCAGGTCTGCGACCGGGTCGGGGTGGTGGCCCGGGGCCGGCTGGTCGCCGAGGGCAGCGTCGCCGAGTTGCGCGGCGCGGCCGGGCTGCGGCTGCTCGCCGACCCGCTGGACGCCGCCGCCGACCGGGCGCGGGAGCTGGTCGGCGCCGAGCGGGTCCGGGTGGTCGACGGCGGGCTGGAGTTGGCAGTGGAGCCGGAGCGGGCCGCCTGGCTCAACGCCGAGCTGGTCGGGGCCGGGATCGCCGTCCGCGAGCTGCGTCGGCAGGAGCAGGACCTGGAGCAGATCTTCTTCAACCTCGTGGAGAAAGGAACGGCTGATGTCGCGTAGTTTCCGGGCCGAGACGGTCAAGCTGGTGCGGCGGCCGGCCAACTGGCTGCTGCTGGCCATCACGCTGGTGCTCTCGTTGGTCTTCACCTACGTCTTCCCGTACGCCGCGCTCGCCGGCGGCACCGACGGGCCGAACACCGACCGGGCGCTGCCCGCGCTGCTCCCCGACCACCTGGTCGGCAACTCCCTCGGCGGGCTGCCGATCTTCCTCGGCTCGATCCTGCTGATCCTCGGCGTGCTCACGGTCGGCGGCGAGTACGGCTGGGGCACCTGGAAGACCGTGCTCACCCAGGGCCCGACCCGGCTGGAGGTGTACGCCGGCAAGCTGCTCGCCCTCGCCGCCGCCGCGCTGGCCGTGGTGCTCGCCGTGTACGGGGTCGGCGCGGTGGCCAGCCTGCTCATCGCGTCGGCCGAGGCGCAGCCGGTGAGCTGGCCGTCGGCCGGCGACCTGCTCACCGGGATCGGGGCGGGGTGGCTGATCGCGACGATGTGGGCCATGCTCGGTGCCGTGCTGGCCGTCGCGCTGCGCGCGGTGGCGTTGCCGGTCGGGCTCGGTCTGGTGTGGATGCTCGCGGTGCAGAACCTGCTCGCCGCGATCGCCGCGCCGCTGGTCGACTGGGTGGCGAAGCTCCAGGAGGGGCTGCCCGGGCCGAACGCCGGGTCGCTGGCCATCGCGCTCGGCGCGCCGGGCGACACTCCCGGGGTGGCGGACACCGTGGGCGGTGGGCAGGCGGCGGTGGTGGTGGCCGCGTACCTGGTCGGGTTCGCGGCGATCGGCGCGGTGCTGCTGCGCCGACGGGACATCGGCTGAGGCCGGGCGGAGGAGGGGACGGACGTGCGGCGCGAACGCGGGCAGCGGGGTGGCCCGCTCCTCGACGGGCTGATCGCCCTGCTCCTGCTGCTGATCGGGCTGGCCGGCACCGCGCCGGCCGGCCTCGACCAGGGCGTGGACGTGCACCCGGTCGCCTACCCGCTGGTCGTGGTGGCGGCGCTGGCGGTGGCCGTCCGGCGGCGGTGGCCGCTGGTCACCCTGGCGGTGGTGACCGCCGCGTGCACCGCGTACCTGATCCTCGGCCTCCCGTACGGGCCGATCCTGCTGTCGTTCTTCGTGGCGGTCTACAGCACCGCCGCGTACCGGCCGCTGCGCGCGGCGGCGGTGGCGAACGGGGTGGCGCTGCTGGTGCTGCTGACGCACGTGGTCGTCGGGGTGCGCCCACCCGGCCTGCTCGGGCTGAACGCGGCCGCCGCCTGGGTGGTGGTGCCGTTCGCGGTGGGTGCCACCGTGCGGCTCAACCGGGAGAGCGCGGCCCGCAACCGCACCGACGAGGCGCGCCGGCTGGCCGACGCGGAGCGGCTGCGGGTGGCCCGGGAGGTGCACGACGTGGTCGGGCACGGGCTGGCCGCCATCCACCTGCAGGCCGAGGTGGCGTTGCACCTGCTGGCCCGCAAGCCGGAGCAGGCCGAGGCGGCGCTCACCGCGATCAGCCGGACCAGCAAGGAGGCGCTCGACGAGCTGCGGGTCACGCTGACCGTGGTCCGCCGCGACGAGCCCGCCGACGAGCGGACGCCGGTGCCCGGGCTGGCCCAGCTCCCGCAGTTGCGCGAGCGGCTGGCCGGGGCCGGGGTGCCGGTCACCGTCGAGGTCGACGGGGAGCGCCGGGCCCTGCCGGTGGCGGTGGACCTGGCCGCGTACCGCGTGGTGCAGGAGGCGCTGACCAACGTGCTGCGCCACGCCGGTCCGGCGACCGCCGCCGTCCGGCTCCGGTACGCCCCCGCCGAGGTGGCCGTCGAGGTCACCGACACCGGCCGGGGCCCGGCCGCCGCCGGCACCGGTGGCTCCGGCCTGGCCGGCATGCGGGAGCGGGTCACCGCGCTGGGCGGGACGTTCGCCGCCGGGCCCGCCCCGGCCCGCGGCTTCCGGGTGTACGCCACGCTGCCGTTGCAGGAGGAGGTCGCATGATCCGGGTGTTGCTCGCCGACGACCAGGACCTGGTCCGGATCGGGCTGCGTGCCCTGGTGGAGAGCGAGGACGACCTCGCGGTGGTGGGGGAGGCGACCGACGGCCTGCAGGCCGTGGCGCTGGCCCGCCGGGAGCGCCCCGACGTGGTGCTGATGGACGTCCGGATGCCCGGGGTGGACGGCATCGAGGCGACCCGGCGGATCGTGGCCGATCCGGAGCTGGCCGGTACCCGGGTGGTCGTGCTGACCACCTTCGAGCTGAACGAGTACGTCTTCGACGCGTTGCGGCACGGGGCCAGCGGCTTCCTCACCAAGGACACCCGCCCGGCCGATCTGCTGCGGGCGATCCGGCTGGTGGCCGAGGGGGAGGCGCTGCTGTCGCCGTCGGTGACCCGGCGGGTGGTCCGCGAGTTCGCGGTCCGGCCCGCCCGGGTGCCCCGGCCGCATCCCCGGCTCGGCACCCTCACCGACCGGGAACGCGAGATCGTCGGCCTGGTCGGCGAGGGGCTGAGCAACGCGGAGATCGCCGACCGGCTGGTGATCAGCCCGGCGACGGCCCGTACCCACGTCAGCCGGGCCATGGTCAAGCTCGCCGCCCGCGACCGGGCCCAGCTGGTGGTCTTCGCCTACCAGTCCGGCCTGGTCGTCTCCTGACCCCGACCCGCGCCGAGATCCGCGCAACCTCCGGGAAGTGGTGGCATCGACGGCCTCGGAGAGCAGCATCTTCCGGGAAGTTGTGCGGATCTTGGGGCGGGGGCGGACGCGCCCAGGCGGAGCGGGTGCGGGTGGGCCCGGGTAGAGCGGGCGTGGGGGCGGGTGAGTGCGAGCGCGGGTGGACGCGGGGGTGCGGACGGGGAGGCTGGGCCGGCGTGGAGCGGGGGTGTGGGCGGCGGGCTACCCTAGCGGTGGCTGGACAGCCTGTTCGGCCGCTCTGTGCCCGCCGAAAACGACAAACGGGATGTTCGCGTGTTTGACACCTTGAGTGACCGCCTCTCCGGGATCTTCACCAAGCTCCGCGGCAAGGGCCGGCTCACCGACGCCGACATCGACGCCACCGCGCGCGAGATCCGCATGGCGCTGCTGGAGGCCGACGTCGCCCTGCCGGTGGTCAAGGGCTTCATCGCGAACGTCAAGGAGCGCGCCCGCAGCGCCGAGGTCTCCCAGGCCCTGAACCCGGCCCAGCAGATCGTCAAGATCGTCAACGAGGAGCTGATCGCTGTCCTCGGCGGCGAGGGGCGGCGGCTCCAGTTCGCCAAGCACCCGCCGACCGTGATCATGCTGGCCGGTCTCCAGGGCTCCGGCAAGACCACCCTCGCCGGCAAGCTGGCCCGGTGGCTCAAGGCCCAGGGGCACCAACCGCTGCTGGTCGCCGCCGACCTCCAGCGTCCCAACGCCGTCGGGCAGCTCCAGGTGCTCGGTGGCCGGGCCGGCGTCGAGGTGTACGCCCCGGCGCCCGGCAACGGCGTCGGCGACCCGGTGCAGGTGGCCCGCGACTCCATCGAGCACGCCAAGCGGGCGGCCCGGGACATCGTCATCGTCGACACCGCCGGTCGGCTCGGTATCGACGCCGAGATGATGCAGCAGGCCGCGGACATCCGCGACGCGGTCCAGCCCGACGAGGTCATCTTCGTCATCGACGCGATGGTCGGCCAGGACGCGGTCCGCACCGCCGAGGCGTTCCGTGACGGCGTCGGCATCACCGGTGTGGTCCTGTCCAAGCTCGACGGCGACGCCCGTGGTGGTGCCGCGCTGTCGGTCCGCGAGGTCACCGGCCAGCCGATCCTCTTCGCCTCCACCGGCGAGAAGCTGGAGGACTTCGACGTCTTCCACCCCGACCGGATGGCCAGCCGGATCCTCGGCATGGGCGACGTCCTCACTCTGATCGAGCAGGCCGAGGCGGCCTTCGACACCGATCAGAAGGAGAAGATGACCGCCAAGCTGATGGGCGGCGAGCAGTTCACCCTGGAGGACTTCCTCGACCAGCTCATCGCGGTCCGGCGGATGGGCCCGATCGCCAACGTGCTGGCCATGATGCCCGGCATGGGGCAGATGAAGGACCAGCTCGCCGAGCTGGACGACAAGCACTTCGACCGGGTCACCGCGATCATCCGGTCGATGACCCCGGGTGAGCGCAGCAACCCGAAGATCATCAACGGTTCCCGGCGGGCCCGGATCGCCAGCGGCTCGGGCGTCACCGTGATGGACGTCAACCAGCTGCTCAACCGCTTCGCCGACGCGCAGAAGATGATGAAGCAGATGGGCGGCATGATGGGCCTGCCCGGCGGTGGCCGGCGCAAGGCGACCAAGTCGCCGAAGAACAAGCGCAAGGGCACCAAGGGCGGCAACCGGCCGCGCAGCGGCGCCGGCCTGCCGGGCGGCTTCCCCGGTGGCATGCCGCAGCTCCCGCCGGGCCTGGACCCGGGCGACCTGGCCGGTGGCCAGGGCCTGCCGCCAGGCTTCAAGCTCCCGAAGATCGACTTCAACAAGCTCGGCAAGGGCGACAACCGCCCCCGCTGAGCGCGTGTCGGTGACGGTGGGCGACGTCATCCTCTCCTAGGGTGATGTCGCCCCCTGGAAGGAGATGTCAATGACCGCGGCCCCGATCCTGCCGGAGCGGCACGAGTGGACGGTCGACGACCTGGGTGACCTGCCCAAGGACCTTCCGTACGAACTGGTCAACGGAAGGTTGATCGTGCCGTCGCCCACTGCCGTGCACCAGGAGTTGTGTGTCGAGCTGCTGCTCGCCCTCCGGGTCAACTGCCCGCCCGAGTACCTGGTCAGCATCGACCTGTCGATGCGGGTCGACCGGCGCAACGAGCCGCGCCCCGACGTGGTGGTGATCCGGCGCAAGCACGCCGGCCGGTCGCCGGTGCCGGTCGAGGACGCGCTCCTCGCGGTGGAGGTGGTCTCGCCGACCTCCACCTTCCGCGACATGTACGACAAGGCGAAGGTCTACGCGCACGCCAAGGTCCGCTCCTACTGGGTGGTGGACCCGCTGCAGGACCGGATCGCGCTCACCGAGTACGCCCTCGGCGCGAACCGGGAGTACGAGCAGGTCGGCAACACCGAGGACCTCTTCGTCACCGAGACGCCCTGGAAGGTCTCCGTCGACCTGCCGGCGCTCACCGCCCGCCGTGCCGCCCTGCTCGCCACCGGAGACGAGTGATCCGGTAGGACTGAGCGCATGGCTCTGCATCTGCGCGGTGTGCTCCTGCCGGACGACGAGGTCCGGGACGTCTGGCTGGTCGGCGACCGGGTCACCTTCGAGCCGGTGCCCGGCGCGGAGACCGTCACCGACGGCGGCTGGCTGCTGCCCGGCCTGACCGACGCCCACTGCCACCTCGGCATCGCCCGGGGCGGCGCGCCGATCACCTCCCTCGACCAGGCCCGCGAGCTGGCCGCCGTCGACCGGGACGCCGGCGTGCTGGCGATCCGTGACGCCGGCTCGCCGTACCCGTACCCCGAACTCGACGACGAGCCGGACGTGCCGCGACTGGCCCGCGCCGGCCGGCACGTCGCCCCGCCGAAGCGCTACCTGCGCGACATCGGGGTGGAGGTGGGCGCCGCCGAGGTGGCCGCGACGGTGACCGCGCAGGCCGCTGCCGGCAACGGCTGGGTGAAGCTGGTCGGCGACTGGATCGACCGGGGCGTGGGTGACCTGGCCCCGGCCTGGGACGCCGCCACGATGACCGCCGCGGTGGCCGCCGCGCACGCCGCCGGGGCCCGGGCCGCCGTGCACACCTTCAGCGAGGAGGCGGTGGAGATCATGGTGCGGGCCGGGGTCGACTCGGTCGAGCACGGCACCGGACTCAGCCTCGACCTGGTCGACCTGATGGCCCGGCAGGGCACCGCCCTGGTGCCCACAATGATCAACATTCAGACCTTCGGCCACATCGCCGCCGCGGCCCGCCCCAAGTTCCCCGGGTACGCCGACCACATGCTCGCCCTGCGCGACGGCTTCCCCGAGGTGGTCCGGGCCGCGTACGAGGCCGGGGTGTCGATCTACGTCGGCACCGACGCGGGCGGTGGCATCGACCACGGGCTGGCCGCCGAGGAGATGCTGCTGCTGCACGAGCGGGCCGGCATGTCCACCGAGGACGTCCTGGCCGCCGCCTCCTGGCGGGCCCGGGAGTGGCTGGGCTTCCCCGGGCTGGTCGAGGGCGGCCTCGCCGACGTGGTCGTCTACCCCGAGGACCCCCGCCGCGACCTCCGCGTGGTGAAGGCACCCACCCGCATCATCCTCCGCGGCCGCGTCCTCCGCTGACCCGTCACCGCCCCGCCCGCCCCGCCACCGCCCCGCCGCGCCACCGCCCCGCCGCGCCGGCCGCTAATTCACGGAATGAGTGGTAATTCCGCCTCGGGAAGCCACTCTTTCCGTGAATTAGTGCGGAGGTAGGGGTGGGGGCGGGGTGGTGGCGGTGAGGAAGAGGTGCAGGGTGAGGTCGGCCAGGCGGGCGGCGGTGTCGTCCACGGGGGCCCGGGGGAGCACGATGTGGCTCACCACCAGGCGTACGACGGTGTCGGCGGCGAAGCTGAGGGCGGCCGGGTCGGCGTCGGGCAGGTGCCGGCCCGCCCAGTCCAGCAGCGCCCCGGTGGCCTCGGTCAGCACCAGCTCCGACCGGGTGGTCAGGTAGGGCAGCAGCTCGTCGGAGCCGCCCCGGGCGCTGGTCAGGATCGCCTTGATCAGCGGGTTGTCGGCCGCCGCGGCCAGGGTGTGCCGGATGGCCGCGTACGCCCCGGAGTGCACGTCGGAGCCGTGTGCCGCCAGGGCGGCGCGGACCTCGTCGACGAACCGGTCGACCTCGCGCCGGGCGAGCGCCTCGGCCAGGCCGGCCTTGCTGCCGAACTCGTTGTAGACGGTCTGCCGGCTCACCCCGGCGGCCGTCGCCACCCCGCCCATCCGTACGCCGTCCCAGCCGCCGGCCACGGTCTGTGCGCGGGCGGCGTCCACGATCGCGTCGCGCAGCCGCGACGGCCCGGAGCTGCCGGCAGGAGAGTCACCCATGGTGGTCGAAGTCTACGGCCGGCCGGCCCGACACGGCCCGGGTCGCCGCCCGAGCGCAGCGGGGCCGGGAGCGGCGCATAGGATGTGCGGTCATGGCACGCGTGCTCACTCCCCGTGCGGAGGACTTTCCCCGCTGGTACCAGGACCTGATCGCCAAGGCGAAGCTGGCCGACAACGGCCCGGTGCGGGGCACCATGGTCATCCGACCGGCCGGCTACGCCATCTGGGAGCGGATGCAGGCCGAGATGGACGCCCGGATCAAGGCGGCCGGCGCGGAGAACGCGTACTTCCCGCTCTTCATCCCGGAGAGCTACCTCAAGCGGGAGGCCGAGCACGTCGAGGGCTTCTCGCCGGAGCTGGCGGTGGTCACCCACGGTGGCGGCAAGCAGCTCGCCGAGCCGGTGGTGGTCCGCCCCACCAGCGAGACGGTCATCGGCGAGTTCATGGCCAAGTGGATCGACTCGTACCGGGACCTGCCGCTGCTGCTCAACCAGTGGGCGAACGTGGTCCGCTGGGAGCTGCGCCCGCGGATCTTCCTGCGGACCAGCGAGTTCCTCTGGCAGGAGGGGCACACCGCGCACGCCACCCGTGAGGACGCCCGTGGCTACGCCCGGCAGATCCTGCACGACGCGTACGAGGACCTGATGGTCAATGTGCTGGGCATCCCGGTGGTGGTCGGCCTGAAGACCGCCCGGGAGCGCTTCGCCGGGGCCACCGCCACGTACACCTGCGAAGGCATGATGGGCGACGGCAAGGCGCTCCAGCTGGGCACCAGCCACGAGCTGGGGCAGAACTTCGCCAAGGCGTTCGACATCAGCTACTCCTCGAAGGAGGGCGGCCGGGAGCACGCCTGGACCACCTCCTGGGGCACCTCGACCCGGATGCTCGGCGGCCTGATCATGGCGCACGGCGACGACAACGGCCTGCGGGTGCCGCCGAAGGTGGCGCCGATCCAGGCGTACGTGATGATCGTCAAGGACGGCGAGGGGGTCGGCGAGGCGGCGGCCAAGCTGCGCGACGCGCTGCGCGACGCCGGCGTCCGGGTCGCGCTCGACGACCGGACCGACACCGCGTTCGGCCGCCGCGCGGTCGACGCCGAGCTGCGCGGCTACCCGGTCCGCGTCGAGGTCGGCCCCCGTGACCTGGCCGCCGGCAACGCGGTCGTGGTCCGGCGTACGGACGGCTCGAAGGCCCCCACCCCGGTGGCCGACGTGGTCGGCGCGGTGCTCGCCGCGCTGGAGGCCGACCAGCGGGCGCTGCACGACCAGGCGCTGGAGTTCCGCCGCTCCCGGACCGTCGAGGTGAGCACCCTGGCCGAGGCGATCGAGGCGGCGGCCACCGGCTGGGCGATGGTGCCGTGGTCGGCGGTCGGCGCGCCGGGTGAGGCCGAGGCGAACGGCCAGGGCGTCACCGTGCGCTGCCTGCTGCGGGCCGACGGCTCGGTGCCCGACTCGGAGGACGAGCCGGACCTGGTCGCCATCCTGGCCCGCGCCTACTGAGGTGCGGCCGGTCGACCGGTTCGCGCCGGGCCGGCTGATCCTGCACCGCAACGTGCGGCACGGCCGGATCGGCTGGGTCCGGGCGGCCCGCGTGGTGCTCGACGACGACCGGGGGCTGCTGCTCTGGGTCGACCGGGGCGCGCCGGTGGCCAACGAGGTGACCGAGGCGGGGCTGGGCATGCGGGCCATGCCCTTCACCGAGTGGATCACCTCGTCCTACCGGCTCCGGACGGGCCGCTGGAACGGGCCGCCGGTGCTCAAGTTCCTGCCCACCGGCGCCGCCCACTCGGTCTGGTGGTTCCGCGACGAGCGGGGCCGGTTCCAGAACTGGTACGTCAACCTGGAGGAGCCGGGCGTGCGCTGGGACGACGGCCCGGTGGCCGGCGTCGACATGGTGGACCAGGACCTCGACGTGGTGGTGCGGCCGGACCTGAGCTGGGCGTGGAAGGACGAGGAGGAGTTCGCCGAGCGCCTCGCCCACCCGGCGCACTACTGGGTGGCCGACGAGCGGGCGGTCCGGGCCGAGGGGGAGCGGGTGATCCGGCTCGCCGAGGCCGGCCGGTTCCCCTTCGACGGGACCTGGTGCGACTTCACCCCGCCCGCCGAGTGGGACGTGCCGGACCGGCTGCCGCCCGGCTGGGACCGCCCGCCGGTCCGCTGAGACGTGTCGTACGTCACTCCGCGGTCGACCCCGGGTGACGCGTCCGGGTCCGGTGTGAGAGATCCCGGCCGGATCTGGCAGAATGGTTCGCTGGTATCCGGCGCGCGTCCGGCGCCCTCTAACCCGGGCGCGTCGCCAGTCCACCGAGCAGTCTCCGGCCCAACCCCACTGTGCCGGTCGGCGCTCACCCGCACACCGCCCGTACCGGGCCGGTGAGATCGCAACAGGAGCGAAACAACTGTGGCCGTAAAGATCCGGCTCCTGCGGATGGGTAAGATCCGCAACCCGCAGTACCGCATCGTCGTCGCCGACTCGCGCACCAAGCGTGACGGCCGCGCGATCGAGTTCGTCGGTGTGTACCAGCCGAAGGAAGACCCTTCGGTGATCGAGGTCAAGTCGGAGCGGGTGCAGTACTGGCTGTCCGTCGGCGCGCAGCCGAGCGAGGCCGTGCAGCGTCTGCTGGAGCTGACCGGCGACTGGCAGCAGTTCAAGGGCCTGCCGGCCCCGCCGCCGCTGAAGGTGGCCGCCGAGCGTGCCGACCGCAAGGCCGCGTACGAGGCCGAGGCGAAGGCCGCCGCCGGCATCGCCGACACCCCGGCCGCCAAGCCGGCCAAGAAGGCCGCCAAGGCCGAGGCTCCGGCCGAGACCGAGGCTGCTCCGGCCGAGGCCGCGCCGGCCGCTGCTGCCGACTCCGGTGAGCAGGCCTGACATGCCGCTGCGTCCCGCTCTGGAGCACCTGGTCAAGGGCATCGTCGACCACCCGGACGACGTCCGGGTGCGGATGGTCGATTCCCGCCGGGGCAAGCGGCTGGAAGTCCGCGTGCACCCCGAGGACCTCGGCACGGTGATCGGGCGGTCCGGCCGGACCGCCAAGGCGCTGCGCCAGGTCATCGGCTCCATCGGTGGGCGTGGGGTACGCGTCGACATCGTCGACTCGTACTGATGCTTCTCGTCGTCGGCAGGATCGGCAAGCCGCACGGCATCCGCGGTGAGGTCACCGTGGAGGTGCGGACCGATGAGCCCGAAGCACGGTTCACCCCCGGGGCGGTGCTGCGCACCGACCCGGGGGTCGTCCCGTCCGAGCCCGGCGCCTGGCGGGTGCCGGCCGAGCTGACCGTCGAGTCGGCCCGGTGGCACCAGGGTCGGCTGCTGGTGGTCTTCGCGGGCGTGGCCGACCGCAACGTCGCCGAGGCGCTGCGCAACACCCTCCTCAGCGTGGACAGTGGCGAGGTCGCGCCACCGGAGGACCCGGAGGAGTTCCACGACCACCAGCTGGTCGGTCTCGCCGTGGTCACCCCCAGCGGCGAGCGGCTCGGCGAGGTGGCCCGGATCGACCACGCCCCCGCCTCCGACCTGCTGGTGCTGCGCCGCCCGGAGGGGCGTACCGCGCTCATCCCGTTCGTCAAGGCGATCGTGCCCGAGGTGGACCTCGTCGGCGGTCGCGTCGTCGTCGACCCGCCCGGCGGCCTGCTCGACCTGTAGCTGGAGCCACCCCGATGCGCGTCGACATCGTGTCGATCTTCCCCGAGTACTTCGCCCCGCTGGACCTGTCGCTGATCGGCAAGGCCCGCGCGAACGGCACGCTCCGGCTGGCCGTACACGATCTGCGGCTCTGGACCCACGACGTGCACCGCACGGTCGACGACACGCCGTACGGCGGCGGTCCCGGCATGGTGATGCGGCCGGAGCCGTGGGGTGCCGCGCTGGACTCGCTGGCCCCCGACGAGTTGAGCCCGGACGGGCACACGCTGCCGCGGCTCCTCGTCCCCTCGCCGGTCGGCGTCCCGTTCAGCCAGGCGCTGGCCCACGAGCTGGCCGCCGAGTCGCACCTGCTCTTCGCCTGCGGCCGGTACGAGGGCATCGACCAGCGGGTGCTCGACCACGCGGCGACCCGGATGCGGGTGACCGAGGTCTCCCTCGGCGACTACGTGCTCTTCGGCGGCGAGGTGGCCGTGCTGGTGATGCTGGAGGCGATCACCCGGCTGCTGCCCGGGGTGCTCGGCAACGCCGGCTCGCTGGACGAGGAGTCGCACGCGCACGGCCTGCTGGAGGCCCCCGTCTACACCAAGCCGGCGAGCTGGCGCGGGCTGGAGGTGCCCGAGGTGCTCCGCTCGGGCGACCACGGCCGGATCGCCCGCTGGCGGCGCGACGAGTCGCTGCTGCGTACGGCCACCCGCCGGCCGGACATGATCGCCGCGCTGCCGCCGGAGAGCCTGGACAAACGGGACCGGGCGACGCTGGACCGGGGTGGATTTCAGCTGCCGCCGGGGGATGTGGCAAAGTAGAGGGGTTGCCGCATCCGACCACGCCGTGGCCGGTTGCGAGGACCCCCGACCGGGGTCTGCCAGGTGCTTCCCCGACCGGGGCACACCGGCCGGCCACCACCCGGGGGTCAGAATCACCCATCCGCGCACCGACTGACGGTGCGCCGTGAGCCTCACGAGGACACAGCGATGAACATCCTGGACGCCCTTGACGCCCAGTCGAAGCGGGTCGACCTCCCCGACTTCCGTGCCGGTGACACCGTGAAGGTGCACGCGCGGGTCGTCGAGGGCAACCGG
The DNA here is from genome assembly GCF_900089595.1 of Micromonospora auratinigra. Classification (GTDB taxonomy): domain Bacteria; phylum Actinomycetota; class Actinomycetes; order Mycobacteriales; family Micromonosporaceae; genus Micromonospora; species Micromonospora auratinigra. The sequence goes on from NZ_LT594323.1 coordinate 6,497,677, forward strand.
TCCCGTGTCCAGATCTTCCAGGGCGTCGTGATCCGCCGCCAGGGTGACGGTCTGCGCGAGACCTTCTCGGTCCGCAAGGTCAGCTTCGGCGTCGGCGTGGAGCGGACCTACCCGCTGAACAGCCCGGCGCTCGACCGGATCGAGGTCGTCACCCGCGGTGACGTGCGTCGCGCCAAGCTCTACTACCTGCGTGAGCTGCGCGGCAAGAAGGCCAAGATCAAGGAGCTGCGCGAGAAGCAGCCGGCGAACTGAATTTCTGCTCGCCACGCCTACTGAACTGCGCAGATGTCGTATCGACCAGATCGCATTACCCTGGTCGGTACGGGCGCAGCCGGACGACGCGAAGCGGTCCACTGCCGCCCGTGGGGCCTCCGTCGAGGAGGCTCCCGGGCGGTAGTGTCGTTTCTGCGGACCGGAGAGTGGCATGGTGCAGATGCTTGACGAGGACGGCACCGTCGACCCGTGGCGCCGGCGGGCCCGCCGTGCCCGCCGCCAGATGCCGCTCTGGCAGGAGTTGCCGCTGCTGCTGATCGTCGCCTTCTGCCTCGCGGTGCTGATCCGCACCTTCCTGCTCCAGGCGTTCTTCATCCCCTCCGGGTCGATGGAGAACACCCTGCTGATCGGTGACCGGGTGCTGGTCAACAAGGTCGTCTACGACGTCCGCGACCCGGTCCGCGGCGAGGTGGTGGTCTTCCGGGGCACCGACAAGTGGGTCGCGCAGGAGGCGCCCGCGCCGCCGACGAACTTCGCCGGCAAGGTGGGCCGCACCCTCGGCGACCTGGTCGGGGTGAGCCGGCCCGGCGAGAAGGACTTCATCAAGCGGGTGATCGGCGTGCCCGGTGACCGGGTCCGGTGCTGCGACGACGGCCGGGTCGTGGTCAACGGGGTGCCGCTGGACGAGCCGTACGTGTCGGAGAACTCCCCGCTGGAGCTGCCGCCGAACCCGAAGGAGTGCCGCTCCCGACAGTTCACCGAGGTGGTCGTACCCCCGGGGCAGATCTTCGTGATGGGTGACCACCGGCTGGTCTCGCAGGACGCCCGCTGCCAGGGGCCGGTGCCGATCGACAACGTGGTGGGCCGGGCCTTCATGATCGTGTGGCCGCAGCAACGGTGGACCAGCCTGCCGGTGCCGGACACCTTCGCCAAGCTGCCGCGCGCCGACGCGGCGCCCGCCGCCCCGGCCCCGGTCGACCCGGACCCGGTCGGGGGCGTCGTCCTGATCCTCCCGGTCACCGCCGCCGCGTCCGTTCTCGCGCGTTCGGGGCGACTGCGGCGCACCGGGGGACGTAGGCTCCACCCGTGATTGACGAGCAGACCGAAAAGCCGCGCAGCTCCTTCTGGAAGGAGCTGCCCATCCTCCTGGGCGTGGCGATCCTGGTCGCAGTGCTGGTACGTGCCTTTGTGCTGCAGACCTTCTTCATCCCCTCCCCGTCGATGGAGAACACCCTCCAGATCGACGATCGGGTGCTGGTCAACAAGTTGGTCTACGACTTCCGGTCGCCGCACCGGGGCGAGGTGATCGTCTTCAAGGCCCCCACCGACTGGAGCGGCAACCCGGACGGCGAGGACTTCATCAAGCGGGTCATCGGGGTCGGCGGCGACCACGTGGTCTGCTGCGACCGCACCGGCGGCCAGGAGCGGCTGGTGATCAACGGCAAGGCGATCGACGAGCCGTTCGTGTACCCCGGTAACAAGGTCGCCGACCAGGACTTCGACATCACCGTGCCGAAGGACCGGCTCTGGGTGATGGGTGACCACCGGGAGGCCTCCGGCGACTCGCTGGAGCACTGGCACCAGTCCGGCGAGGACATCAACGAGGCCACGATCCCCGAGGACCGGGTGGTCGGCCGGGCCTTCACGATCTTCTGGCCGGTCGGCCGGGCGACCTGGCTCACGGTGCCGAAGCAGTTCGACGGCGTCCCGAATCCCTGAGCCGGGAGGGCGTGGGCGATCGTCGTACGCGTCTGGCAGGCTGGTGCCGTGACCGCCTTCCACCCTCGCCGCGCGGCCCGCGTGCTGCTCGTCGACGCCGGTGGCCGGCTGCTGCTCTTCCAGGGCAGTGACCCGGCCCGGCCGGAGCACCGCTACTGGTTCACCCCGGGCGGCGGCCTGGACCCGCAGGAGTCCCCGGCCGAGGGGGCGGCCCGCGAGCTGGCCGAGGAGACCGGGCTGCGGCTCTCCCCGGCCGAGCTGGGCGCCCCGGTCTGGTCCGAGACCGTGGAGTTCCCGTTCGACGGGGTCTGGTACCGCCAGCAGCAGGAGTTCTTCCTCGTCCGGGTGCCCGGCTGGCAGGTGGACACCGCCGGCTTCAACGAGATCGAGCAGGCCAGCGTGCACGGCCACCGCTGGTGGACGGTCGACGAGCTGAGCAGCACCGGCGAGCGCTACTACCCGACCGACCTGCCGGCGGTGCTGGGCCGGGCGCTCGCCGGGGCGGGGGCCGCCGGGGGAGGTGCCCCGTGCTGACGCCCCCGCGCACCGTGGTGCGCCGCGACGGCGGTCTCTACGCCCTGGAGCGCGCCCTGCAACGGCGCGGCTTCCGGCACGTGGCGGGCGCCGACGAGGCCGGTCGGGGCGCCTGTGCCGGCCCGCTGGTGGCCGCCGCCGCGATCCTGCCCGAGGGGCGGCGCGGCGAGATCGACGGGCTGGCCGACTCCAAGCTGCTCACCCCGGCCACCCGGGAGCGGATCCACGACGAGGTCGTCGAGCGGGCCCTGGCGTACGCGGTGGTGGTCATCCCCGCCGACGAGGTCGACGCCCGGGGCCTGCACGTGTGCAACCTGGCCGCGATGCGCCGGGCGCTCGCCTCGCTGACCACCCGCCCGGAGTACGTGCTGACCGACGGCTTCGGCGTCGACGGGCTGGACGTGCCGGGGCTGGCGGTCTGGAAGGGCGATCGGGTGGCCGCCTGCGTGGCGGCGGCGAGCGTGCTCGCCAAGGTCACCCGGGACCGGATCATGGTGGAGCTGGACGGGCGCTACCCGGGCTACGGCTTCGCCGAGCACAAGGGGTACATCACCGCCGAGCACACCGCCGCGCTGCGCGAGCGCGGGCCGTGCCGGGAGCACCGGTTCTCGTACGTCAATGTGGCGGCCGTCTCCGGCCGGGTCGACACGCCGCCGCGCGCCCGGCGGCCGGCCGCGCCCCGCAGCCGCACCGCCGGCGTGGCGGAGCTGCCGCTCGGGGCGGCCGGTGAGCTTCCGTCCGGCGGTGCCGGCGGGCGCCGGGACGAGCCGATGGAGCGCTCCGGCGCGGCAGGGGGTACCGTCGGCGTGGCGTTGGGCGAGCAGCCGCGACCCCCGGCGCCGGTGGGGGAAGATGTGGTCATGGAAGGCGGAGTGCGATGAGCGCGGAAGATCTCGAGAAGTACGAGACCGAGATGGAGCTGCAGCTCTACCGGGAGTACCGCGACATTGTCCGCCAGTTCTCCTACGTGGTGGAGACCGAGCGCCGCTTCTACCTGGCGAACCAGGTGGATCTGCACGTGCGCAACTCGGACGGCGAGGTCTACTTCGAGGTCGAGATGCACGACGCCTGGGTGTGGGACATGTACCGTCCGGCCCGCTTCGTGAAGAATGTCCGCGTCATGACGTTCAAGGACGTCAACGTCGAAGAGTTGGAAAAGCCCGACATCTCGCTTCCCGCAGATTCCGGATTCGGCGGCTGACGCTTCCCCGGACGCCGGGGCGGTTCCCACCCCGGCCACCGGTGGCGGTCAGTCCGCCAGCACCACCACCTCGACCCGCTGTACCAGGTTGTTCGCGAAACCACCCCGGTTCCACGGCTGCTCGACCGGCTGGGTTCGCCCCGAGGCGTCGGTCGCCCGCGCCCCCAGCACGTGCCGTCCCGGCTCGGGTCGCCACTCGACGTGCCAGCGCCGCCACGCCCACTCACCCCCGGTCGGCTCGTCGAGCGCGGCCGGCACCCACGTCGCCCCGCCGTCGAAGGTCACCTCCACCGCCGTCACCGGCGCGTGCCCGGACCAGGCCCGACCGTCCACCGTGCACGGTCCCGGTCGCAGCACCCGGGTCCGCGACATGAAGTCCGGGAACCCCGGCGGACGCACCAGGGCCCGTGGCTCGATCCGGGTCACCGGCACACCCGGGTCGTCGGCGTCGCGCCGCAGCCGGTACGCCACCGCGTTCTGGTAGCCGCCGAACGGCTCGGTCAGCACCCGTACGTCGCGCAGCCACTTCACGTGCGCCATGCCGTACCAGCCCGGCACGATCAGCCGGAGCGGGGCGCCGTGCTGCGGCAGAAGCGGAGCGCCGTTCATCTCGTACGCGAGCAGCACCTCCTCGCGCAGCGCGTCCGCCACCGGCAGGGACCGCTGGTAGTCCTGCTCCACGCCGCGCTCCACCCCGTGGTCCGCGCCGGTGAAGACCACGTCGACGGCGTTCGCGGGCAGCCCCGCCTCGCGCAGCAACGGCGCCAGCGGCGTGCCGGTCCACTCGGCGTTGCCCACCGCCTCCACCAGCCACGGCTGGCTGACCGGGCGGGGGTGCAGCAGCGCCCTACCGTTGCCGGCGCACTCCAGCGTCACCCGGTGAGTGACCCGGGGCAGACCCCGCAGCGTGGCCAGGTCGAGCCGCAGCGACCGGCCCACCGCCCCGTCGACGGTCAGCACGTGGCCGGCCGGGTCGACATCCGGGATGTCGTAGTGGATGAGCAGGTAGTGCAGGCCGGCCGGGGTCACGTCGTAGCGCAGTGCCTCCAGCGGGATGCCGTGGTTGCGGGCCGCCAGCTGGAGTTCCTCGGCGCTGATCGCCTCGTCGGGCCCGGCGACCCGGGAGGGGCGGCTGACATCGTCGACAGTGGTCATCTCGCGGGCTCTCCGCTCGGTCGGGGGTGTTCCGGTCGCTCTCAGGTCCGGTCGCTCTCAGGTCCGGTCGCTCTCAGGTCCGGTCGCTCTCAGGTCCGGTCGCTCTCAGCGGACGAAGGTGAACATCGTCGCGCCCGCCGCCAGCGGACGGGGCGGGCCGGTGAGGCGGTGCACGCCCACCCCCACCCCGTCGGCCGGGCTGCTCACCGCGACCGGCGCGAAGCCCTCCTCGGCGAACCAGTCACAGATGGCGGGCACCAGGTCCGGCTCGCGGCGGTGCCGGGTCCAGACGACCGTGCCGCCGGTGGCGCAGAGCGAGGCGGCGTGCCGCACCGTGGCACGGATGTCGGCGTCGACGACGTTGCCGAAGATCCCGCAGAGCAGCACCAGGTCGGCCGGGACCAGATCGGCGTACCGGTCGGTGCGGGCGGCGTCGCCGGCCACCACCTCCACCCCGGTCAGGCCCGCCTCCCGCACTGCTCGCCGGGCCACCTCGACGTTGCGCGCGTCCCACTCGACCAGGCGGGCGGTCACCTCGTCGCGCCGGGGATGGGCGGCCAGCACCGGGATCAGGTCGTGCCCCTGACCCGCACAGAGGCTGATCACCCGCACCGGACCGGCCGGCGCCTGGTCGAGCGCGTCGCGGACCCGGCCCTGCACCTCGGCGAGGCGGCGGGACAGTGCCGAGTCGGGGTCGGCGTAGTCGGCGTGCCAGGCGTACCAGTCCCTCGTCACGCGGCCAGCATAGGCGGGGGACGGGTCGGCCGGCGGGCCCCGACGGCGGCACCCGTACCAGATCCGGTCCCGTCGTGGGGGTCGTCCACAGCACGGCCGTCATCCACAGCGGCCCGGGTCTCGGCCGGCGGGGGAGGCGTCCCGCGGGGCAGGCTGCCGGACGTGTGGAACCTGTCCCGCCGGGCCGTGACGACGCTCGGCCCCCTGCTGCTCCTGCTCCCGGCCATGCCCGGCGTTTCGGGTGCCGCGGTCACCTCGCCGGCCCGCGCGACGCCGCCACCCGCCCTGCCGGACGGGGCGGTGCGGTCCGCCGCTCCGGTGGATGCCGTCGTGCCGGAAGGCGGTGGTCCGGATGTGCGATTCGGCTGGCCGCTGCCCGGCCCGCCCCGGCCGGTGCGCCGCTTCGACCCGCCGCCGCAGCCCTGGCTCCCCGGCCACCGCGGCGTCGACCTCGCTGCCACCTCCGGGGCACCGGTCCGCGCGGCGGGCGCCGGGATCGTGCTCTTCGCCGGCACGGTGGCCGGGCGGCCGGTGGTCACCGTCGGGCACGCCGACGGGCTGCGGACCACCTACGAGCCGGTGCGCCCCGGGCTCGCCGCCGGCACCCGGTTGGGGCTCGGCACGCCGATCGGCACGCTGCTCGCCGGCCACGCCGGCTGCCCCGCCGAGGCGTGCCTGCACTGGGGACTGCGCCGGGGCGCGGACTACCTGGACCCGCTCGCCCTGCTCGGCCTCGGCCCGGTCCGGCTGCTCCCGCTGGACGCCGACGCCGCGAGCCCGGCGCGCACCGAGCCCGGTCAGCCCTGGGCGAGCAGCGTGGGCAGCCGCGCCGCCAACCGGTCGTACTCGTCCGGCACGTTGTAGACCTGGCCGCAGAGGCGCAGCCAGCCCCGGCCGTTCCAGGCCGAGACCGCCACCTCAGCGGCGAGCCGGTCGGCGATCCGGGCCCGTAATGCCCGCGCCGCGTCGAGGGTGGTGGCGACCCCGTCCGGCAGCGGCACGAGACGCATGGCGAGCGTCGGCCCGCCGGGCTCCGGCAGGTCGGCCGGCGGCACCCCGAGCGCGTCCCCGACCACCCGTTGTCCGTACGCCGCCAGCGCCGCGTTGTGCGCCCGTACCCGGTCGGGTCCCAGGCTGCGCAGGGTGAAAACCCCCACCGGGGCAGCCAGCCAGGGGGTGTAGTCCAGCGTCGCCTGCCACTCGACCCGGGCGGGAAAGCCGCTCTCCTGCTCCCAGGAGACCACCAGCGGCTGGATCCGCTCCCGCCACGGCTCGGACACCACCAGCGCGGCCGTGCCCCGGGGCGCGTACGCCCACTTGTGCAGGTTGCCGACCCAGAAGTCCGCGCCGATCGAGGCCACCGTGGTGGCCAGCTGCCCGGGGGCGTGGGCCCCGTCCACCAGCACCGGCACCCCGTGTTCCCGGGCCACCCCGACGATCGCGGCGGCCGGGAAGAGCCGGGCGGTCGGCGAGGTGATCTGGTCCACGATCAGCAGCTTGGTACGCCCCGGCCGCAGCCCGGCCCGGACGAGCTGGACCACCTCCTCGTCGGTGGCCGCCAACGGCACCGGCAGGGTCCGCGACACCGCGCCGGTACGCCCGCACTCCCGCCGCACGGAGAAGGCGACCGCGCCGTAGCCGTGGTCGGTGGTCAGGACCTCGTCACCGGGGCGCAGCCCGAGCGACTGGAGCACCACCGCCGCACCCGTGGTGGCGTTGCCCACCAGCGCGGTGCCGTCGGGGTCCGCGCCCAGGAAGGCCGCCAGGTGCCGCCGGGTGTGCGTGATCCGGTCCACGAGTCCCTGGGTGAAGAACCGGAGCGGGTTCGCCTCCATCTCGTCCCGCAGCCGCTGCTGCGCCCGCTGCACCCCGACCGGGACGGCGCCGAACGATCCGTGGTTGAGGTGGCTGACCGACGGGTCGAGCGAGAAGAGCAGCCGAGCACCCGGAAGCGGCTCGGGCGGCTGCGGGACCGTCATCCGTCGATGGTAGCCCGCCGTGGATCATCGACGCCCGGTTCCGTCGAGCGCACCCGGACCGGTGACCTTCCGGTGGAACCGCCGCCGTCAGGCTCGCGGGTGCGCCTGCCGGTACGCCGCGCGCAGCCGCTCCACCGACACGTGGGTGTAGATCTGGGTGCTGGCCAGCGAGGAATGGCCCAGCAGCTCCTGCACGGCCCGCAGGTCCGCGCCGCCCTCCAGCAGGTGGGTGGCGGCCGAGTGCCGCAGCCCGTGCGGGGTGGTGCGGGGCAGGCCGGCGGCCTCGGCGTACCCGGCGACGATCCGGCGGGCCGTGGTCGGGTTGAGTCGCCCGCCCCGCGCGCCGACCAGCAGCGCGCCGCCGGAGCCCGGTCCCGCCAGGTCGGGGCGTCCCCGGCCGAGCCAGGCGTCCAACGCCCGCTGTGCCGGCACCCCGTACGGCACCGACCGTTCCCGGCCGCCCTTGCCCAGCACCCGGACCACCCGGCGGGCGTGGTCGACGTCGCCCACGTCCAGGCCGCACGCCTCGCTGATCCGGATCCCGGTGCCGTAGAGCAGTTCGAGCAGCGCCCGGTCGCGCAACAGCACCGCCTCGTCGCCGTCGCCGTCGTCACCGTCGCCCCGATCCGGTCCGCCGTCCGCCGGTGCGGCCGGCCAGGTCGGTCGGGCCGGGGACGGCCGGTCTCCGCCGTCGGTCGTGCGGGTCGGGGTGGGCTCGGTGCCGGCCGGGGCCGGCCCGTCCATGCCGTCGGTCCCGCCGGGCCTGGTGCCTCCGGTGTCGGTCACCGCTCGGGCGACCTGGCCGGGGGCGTCCATCAGGGCGGCAGCCTGGTCGGCGCGGAGCACGGTGGGCAGCTCCCGGTGCGCACGCGGGCTGGCCAGCGCGGCGGCCACGTCCGCGGGGAGCAGGCCGGTGCGGTGTGCCCAGTTGCTGAACACGCGGGCCGAGGCGGCCCGCCGGGCCAGCGTCGTCCGCGCCGCGCCGGTCGTCCGGTGCTTCGCCAACCAGCTGCGCAACACGGTGAGGTCCAGCGTGGACAGGTCGGTGCACCCCATCCGAGTGGCGTGGTCGAGAAGCGAGACGAGGTCGGTGACGTACGCCCGCACGGTGTGCGCCGACCGGTTGCGCACCCGGGCCAGCTGGTCGGCGAAGTCGTCCACGGCCTCCCGCATCGCCGGAGGCAGGGCCTCGTGTCGGGCCCTGGTGCCGGTCCGGTCGCCGCTCACCGCCGCCTCCGCTTCCGCGTCACCGGCCCAGCGTACGGCGCAGTGGCCGGATGGACCGGGGGACGCAACTCGTCGGCGTGCTCACGTTGGACCGGGGTCGGGGTCGGGCCGGGACGGGGGCCCGGTGTTCCGGCCGGTCGGGACGCGGGCCCCGGGCCGTGGCGCGGAACGCAACGGCGGTCGCGGCCGGCGACACGGCGCGCCGCCGTGGCGCGGAACCGGAACGGCGGGGCGGCACGCCGAGCGGGGTGGCTGAAGTGGGCCTGGACAGGGGAAACTGGTCGTACGCAAGGGACAGTGGCGGCCGGGTCGGGGCGCTGCCGCGCGGAAGGGTGATTCGCGAGTCGGACGGGACGGGCGTCGCCGGGGTGGGCGACGCCGGCGGGAGGAGGGACCGGACGTGGGTGTGGATGCCGTCCTCTATCGGCTGGTGCGGGCCGGACCGACCCGTCGCCGCGCGTCGTACGTCGCGTCCGAGGTGGTGGCGGATCCCGACGACGTGCTGCTCGATCTGCTCAAGCGGGTGCGCGGCGGGGGACGTACGCCGCTGCTGGACCGCGTCGACCCGCTGGGTGAGATGGTGGTCGGCCCCGGTTCCGCCCCGCAGTTGCTCACCGAACTGCGTTGCCTCGCCGAGGTGGCCACCGCGCCGGCCGAGGTCGAGCAGGTCCGGCGGCTCGCGTTGCTCGCCCGTCGCTGCCTGAACACCCGGGAGGTGGAGATCCGCTTCGAGGGCGATTGACTCAGGCACGGCGGCCCCCGTCGGGGGCCGGTGACCGGACGAGCGCGTACCCCTCGTCGCGGCGGACCACCAGGGCCAGCTCCTCCAGCAGGGAGAGCTTGCGCATGGCCGTCCGCAACTCCACCCCGGCGCGCGACGCCACGCTCTCCAGGGCCAGCGAACCGCGCCGGGGCAGCGCCTCCAGCACCTGCGTCGCCTCGTCGTCCAGCCGGTCGCGCAGGCGCTCCGGCGCCCTCACCGGCGGGGCGAGTTCGCCGATCCGCCCGACCTCCTCGACCACCTGCGCGACGCCGGTGACCAGCCGGGCCCCGGACTCCGCCCGCAGCACCTCGTGCCCGCCCACCGACATGGCAGAGGTGACCGGACCCGGCACCACCATCCCGCGTCGGACCATGCCGAGCGCCCGGTTCAGGGTCTGCGTGGCCCCACTGCGGGCCGCCGCCTCGACGAGGACGGTGCCCAGGGTCGCGGCCGCGATGACCCGGTTGCGGATCAGGAAGCGGGGGCGCAGCGGCTCCGCGCCCGGCATCCATTCGCTCATCAACAGGCCGGTCTCGGCGATCCGGTCGAACAACGCGGTGTTGCCCATCGGGTAGGGACGGTCCACCCCGCAGGCCAGCACGGCCACCGTTAACCCGCCGGCGGTCAACGCACCCCGGTGCGCGGCGGAATCGATGCCGAAGGCCCCGCCGGAGACCACCGTCCAGCCCCGGTCGCCGAGGCCGTACCCGAGTTCGGTGGCGACGTGCGTGCCGTACGGCGTGGCGGCCCGGGCGCCGACCACCGCGACCGACCGGTCGAACGCCTGCGCCAGCGGCCATCCGCCGCGCACCCAGAAGCAGAGCGGGGGAGCGGTTTCCACGTCGACCCTGCGGGTGACGCCGGAGAGCCGCAGCTTGCTCAGGTCGGCGACCCGGGTGGGCCAGTCGTCGTCCTCGGGGGTCACCAGTCGTGCGCCGAGCCGCTCGGTACGCGCCAGCGCCTGCTCGGCCACCGCCCGGGCGTCCTCGCCCGCGCTCCGCGCCGCGACCGCCGCCCGCAGCGCCCGGTCGGGTGCACCGCCGTCGAGGAGCCGGTCGAGGGCGGCGACCGGGCCCACCTCCTTGACCAGCGCGTGCACCGCCCGGGTGCCCGGCTCGGCCAGCCAGGTGAGCGCCACCCGGGCCAGCCGCACATCCTCGGTGGCGGTCATGCGCCTTCTCCCGTCCGCAGGTGGATGGCCTCGGCGATGTCCCCACCGTCCGGGCGGTCCCGCCCGTCCAGGTCGGCGACGGTCCAGGCCAGTCGGATGACCCGGTCGAATCCCCGGGCGGAGAGCGAACCGGCGTCCAGCCGCCGGCGCAGCTCCCGGGTGTCCCGCCCGGGCAACTGCCAGGGCGGCAATCGCAGGGAGGGGCCCGGGACGTCCGCGTTCACCCGGTGTCCGGTGGCCGCCCACCGCGCGGCGGCGGCCTGCCGGGCGGCGGCCACCCGGGCCGCCACGGTGGCGGACGATTCGCTCCGCGCGTTCGTGTCCAGCAGCGCGGCGGCGCGGACGGGCGGCAGGCGCACCTGCACGTCCACCCGGTCCAGCAGGGGGCCGGACAGGCGGCCCAGGTAGCGGCGGCGGGCCAGCGGTGTGCACTCGCAGTCGACGTCGCCGGACGGCTTCGCGCAGGGGCAGGGGTTGGCGGCCAGCACCAACTGGGTCCGGGCCGGGTACTCGGTGGCGCCGCGGGTCCGGTTGACCTGGACCCGGCCGTTCTCCAGCGGCTGCCGCAACGCCTCCAGCGCCGCCTTGCTGAACTCGGGCGCCTCGTCGAGGAAGAGCACCCCCCGGTGGGCCAGCGACACCGCACCCGGTCGGGCCAGGCCGGAGCCGCCGCCGACCAGGGACGGCACCGTCGCCGTGTGGTGCGGGGCCTGGAACGGCGGCCGGCGCAGCAACCGACCCCCGGGCGGGAGCAGCCCGGCGATGGAGTGCAGCGCGGTCACCTCCAGGGCGGCGTCGTCGTCCAGCTCGGGCAGCAGCGACGGGAGCCGCTCCGCGAGCATGGTCTTGCCGGCACCGGGCGGGCCGAGCAGCGCCACGTGGTGGCCGCCGGCCGCCGCCACCTCCAGGGCCCGGCGGCCCAACTCCTGCCCGGCCACCTCGGCCAGGTCCGGCCCGCCGCCGGTGGTGGTCGGCGCGACGGCGGGTGGGGGCAGCAGCGCGGCACCGTCACGGACGAAGGCGACCAGCCGGTGCAGGGTGTCGACGGCCCGGACCCGGACGCCGGGGATCACCGCCGCCTCGGCGGCGTTGCCCACCGGCACCACCACCCGGTCCAGCCCGTCGCGGGCGGCGGCGGCCACCATCGGCAGGACGCCCCGGACCGGGCGGACCGTGCCGTCGAGGCCGAGTTCGCCGAGCACCACCGTCCGGTCCAGCGGGAGCAGCGGCAGCTCGCCCGAGCCGCCCAGGACCGCCGCCGCGATGGCGAGGTCGAACGCCGACCCGTACTTGGGCAGGGTGGCGGGGAGCAGGTTCAGGGTGATGCGCCGGTTCGGCCACTTCTGGCCGGAGTTGACGATCGCGGCGCGTACCCGGTCGCGGGCCTCGTGCAGGGCCGTGTCGGGCAGGCCCGAGATGACCACGCCGGGCAGCCCGGCGGCCAGGTCCGCCTCCACCTCGACCACGTGTCCCCGGACGCCGACCAGCCCCACGCAGTGCACCTTCGCGTAGCTCATCAGAACGCGCCCTTCAGGTGTTCGACCCGGGCCGGCCCGGCGACGGGCAGCCGGACGGCGAGGACGTCGAAGCGGACCTCGTCGGCGGTGGCGCCGGTCTCGGCCAGCCAGCGGGCGGCCAGCCCTCGCAGCCGGCGGGCCTTCGCCGGCACGACCGCCTCGGTCGGGGTGCCGAAGTCGTCGGTGCGGCGGGTCTTCACCTCGCAGAAGGCGAGCACCGCGCCGTCCCAGGCGATGATGTCGATCTCCCCGTCGGGACAGCGCCAGTTCCGGGCGACCGGGCGCAGGCCCGTCTCGATCAGGTGCCGGACCGCGCACCGCTCGCCGTACGCGCCGACGGCCTGGTTCCGCTTCGTCATGGCGGACACGGTGCGCCGGACGGGGCCGGTTCCGTCGGCCGGAAAGCGGAGCCTGTGGACGACGGAAGGTACTGTGGACAGGCTGACGATCATGGTCGCGGCGTGCTAGGGGACTGCTCCGTCACTCTCCGCGTACTCCCGATGACGCCGCCGTGTCGGCGCTGACCAGCACCGACGCGGACGGGGTCGGATGGCGTCGGTGGTTCCGGTCGCATACCGTGCCCGTCGTGGACGGACGACGGAGCTTTCCCGAGGATCAGCCCGGGTCGCGGTGGAGCGACCACGGGTACGCCGAGCAGCCGGACTGGCGGACGGCGAGCGAGTCGCGCTACCGCGACGAGGACTTCCGGGCCCCCGAGCAGCGGGGCGGGGCCGAGGGGCGCTACGGCGACACCGGGCGGTTCGGCGCGGTCGATCCGCTGGCCGACGACGGGGACGGCTACCGGCGGTCCCGCCGCGCGGAGGACCCGTCGGAGATCTCCGGCGAGCTGCCGGGTGAGCGCGGCGGCCGGCGGGCGGCCCGCGAGGCCGACGAGTCGCGGGCGGCCGGACCGCTGGGCGGCTACCCGATCGTCGAGCCGGGACGCCCGGCGGAGTCGACCCTGGGCGGCGCCGCGTCGCCCGGTCACGGCGCGCACACCCCGTTGACCGTCGGCGACCGTCCCGGCGGCGGTGCCGGCGCACTGACCGTCGGGGACCGTTCCGGCCTCGGGGCACATACCGCGCCCGGCGTCGGCGACCGGCCGAGCCACGGCGCCGCCGCCCCGTTGACGGTCGGGGAGCGGCCGGTCGAGCCGGCGGCCGTGCCGCACCCGCTGGAGATGCCGACCGGTCCGATGCCGTCCGTGGCGCCCCGGCTGGACGGGCCACCGCCGGGCGACGGGGTCTACCGCACCCGGCGCCCGGCGTTGGCGGTGCTGCTGGGTGTGCTGGTGCTGGTGCTGGAGATCCCGGCGCTGCGGGTGCTGTGGCGCGGTCTGGTGGGCGATCCGGTCTCCACCTCGCACGTCGTGGTGGGCACGTTCCTCGTGGTCGGCCTGCCGATCTTCGGTGCCGGCCTGTACGGCCTGCGTACCGGCGGCCTGGCGCTCGCCGACGGCAGCCGTGGGTGGCTCCGCCCGCCGACCGCCTACCTGACGGTCGGCCTGGTGCTCTTCCTCGCCGCCGCCCTCGCCGCCCGCTGACCCCGCCCTCCCCGCCCCCTGCCCGTAGCCCCGCCCGGCCCCCGCCCCTGACCCCGCCCTCCCCCTTCCCCCTGGCCCCGCCGCCGTGATCAAGGGCTTTGCGTCGCCTGACGGTGAATTCATGACGCAAGCTCCTCGATCAACGCGGCCAGCCCCTCGATCAACCCGTTCGGTCACGGTGACGGGCGCGCGCCGGTGGGGCCGAGGGGACGGGTGGGGTGGGCGGGGTCGGCGGGGTCGGCGGGGCGGTGTTCCTGCACCCCGGGGCCGGGGCGCGGGGGAGGGGCGTACACTGGTCGACTGGCGACCGCCTCGTGCGGTCGACCTCGCGTGCCCTCTTCACGGAACGTTCCGTGGGGCGGCGGCCTCCCTGGTCCCGATCTTGGTCGGGTCCGCCACGGCCGACGACCGGGCACCAGGCGTCCGGCCGCCGGCCGGACGGGACAACCAGGGAAAACAGGGAGTACCACCATGGCCGTCGTGACCATGCGTCAGCTGCTGGAGAGCGGTGTCCACTTCGGGCACCAGACCCGGCGCTGGAACCCGAAGATGAAGCGCTTCATCTTCACCGAGCGCAACGGTATCTACATCATCGACCTGCGCCAGACCCTCGACTACATCGAGAAGGCGTACGAGTTCGTGCGCACCACCGTCGCCGGTGGCGGCAGCATCCTCTTCGTCGGCACCAAGAAGCAGGCCCAGGAGGCCATCGCCGAGCAGGCGACCCGGGTCGGCCAGCCGTACGTGAACCACCGCTGGCTCGGTGGCATGCTGACCAACTTCCAGACGGTGTACAAGCGGCTCCAGCGGATGAAGGAGCTGGAGGCCCTGGGTGACCTGAGCGGCACCGCCGCCGGTTACACCAAGAAGGAGACCCTGCAGCTCTCCCGCGAGAAGATCAAGCTCACCAAGACCCTCGGTGGTCTGCGGGACATGCAGAAGCTCCCGAGCGCGGTCTGGATCGTCGACACCAAGAAGGAGCACATCGCCGTCGACGAGGCCCGCAAGCTGGGCATCCCGGTGATCGCGGTGCTCGACACCAACTGCGACCCGGACGAGGTCGACTTCCCGATCCCGGGCAACGACGACGCCATCCGCTCGGCCGAGCTGCTGACCAAGGTCGTGGCCGCCGCCGTCGCCGACGGTCTGATCGCCCGCTCCGGCCGCAACCGGGGCGGCGACGAGAAGCCCGAGGCGGGCCAGGTCGGCGCCGACGAGCCGCTGGCCGAGTGGGAGCGCGAGCTGCTCGAGGAGCCGAAGAAGGCCGACGAGGAGTCGAAGAAGGCCGACGAGCAGCCGGCGGCCCCCGCCGAGCAGCCGGCGACCGCCGCCGCGGAGTGATCGCGCCGTCGCGTCCCCACCGTCCGGTTTCCCGGCCGGTGGGGCGCGACGGGTACGCCGGGCACGAGCGGCCCGGATCCGGGTAACCGGCACACAGACCATCCCACCGCAGCCTCAAGACCCGAAGAGAGAGTCATGTCCAACTTCACCGCCGCGGACGTCAAGAAGCTCCGCGACCTCACCGGCGCCGGCATGATGGACTGCAAGAAGGCGCTGACCGAGGCCGAGGGCGACTTCGACAAGGCCGTCGAGATCCTGCGCGTCAAGGGCGCCAAGGACGTCGGCAAGCGGGCCAGCCGTACCGCCGCCAACGGCCTCATCGCGCACTCCGGCCAGGCGCTGCTCGAGCTCAACTGCGAGACCGACTTCGTGGCCAAGAACGACGCGTTCATCGCGCTGGCCCAGCAGCTGGTCGAGCACGGCGTGGCCAGCGGCGCCACCAGCGCCGAGGAGCTGCTCGCCAGCACCGTCGACGGCAAGTCCGTCGCCGACCTGATCCAGGAGCAGTCCGCCAAGATCGGCGAGAAGCTGGTGCTCAACCGCTTCGCCAAGCTGGACGGCACCACCGCGGTCTACCTGCACCGCAAGAGCCAGGACCTGCCGCCGGCCGTCGGCGTGCTGGTGCAGTACGCCGGCAAGACCGACGAGGCCGCCGACGCCGACGCCCGTGGCGTGGCCATGCAGATCGCCGCCATGCGGCCGAAGTTCCTGACCCGCGACGAGGTTCCGGCCGACGTCGTCGAGTCGGAGCGGCGCATCGCCGAGCAGACCGCCCGCGAGGAGAACAAGCCCGAGGCGGCGCTGCCGAAGATCGTCGAGGGCCGGGTGAACGCCTTCTTCAAGGACTTCGTGCTGCTCGAGCAGTCCTCGGTCGCCGACAACAAGAAGACGGTGAAGCAGGTGCTGGCCGAGGCCGGCATCGAGGTGACCCGCTTCCTGCGGTTCGAGGTCGGCCAGGCCTGAGCCGCCGCGCCGGGCGCATGACGCGTCCGGCGGCAGGGAAAACAGAGACGAGGAGGCCGCCGGTGTACGTGACAGGCACCGCGGCCTCCTCGTCACATAGGGTCGGCAACGGCAGTTACGCGGTACGCGGCGCCCACGAGGTGCGCGACGGAAGGGGCGGGGCGGATGACGCAGGTTGTGAGTGACCGGAGCCTGGCGGCGGATGATCCCACCGCCCCACCGCCCGGCCGGGCCCGCCGGGTGGTGCTGAAGCTCTCCGGCGAGGTCTTCGGCGGCGGCGCGATCGGCGTCGACCCGGACGTCGTGCAGGCCATCGCCCGGCAGATCGCCACCGTGGTCCGCCGCGGCGTGCAGGTCTCCGTGGTGGTCGGCGGCGGCAACTTCTTCCGCGGCGCCGAGCTGCAGAAGCGCGGCATGGACCGGGCCCGGGCCGACTACATGGGCATGCTCGGCACGGTGATGAACTGCCTGGCGCTCCAGGACTTCCTGGAGAAGGAGGGCATCGAGACCCGGGTGCAGAGCGCGATCACCATGGCCCAGGTCGCCGAGCCGTACATCCCGCTGCGCGCCATCCGGCACCTGGAGAAGGGCCGCGTGGTCATCTTCGGCGCGGGCGCCGGCATGCCCTACTTCTCCACCGACACGGTCGCCGCCCAGCGGGCGCTGGAGATCCGCGCCGACGTGGTGCTGATGAGCAAGAACGGCGTGGACGCGGTCTACACCGCCGACCCCCGGATCGACCCGACGGCGAGCAAGCTCGACTCCATCACCTTCTCCGAGGTGCTGCGCCGCAACCTGCGGGTGGCCGACGCCGCGGCGTTCAGCCTCTGCATGGAGAACGGCCTGCCGATGCTGGTCTTCGGCGCCCAGGGCGACGACACGATCGTCCGTGCCGTCGGCGGCGAGAAGATCGGCACGCTGATCACCGCCTGAGGCCCGGCCGTACCGGCGGCCGGGCGGCGGTCCGCCGACGACGACACAGCAGCATCAGCACAGCCCACGAAGACCGACAGAAGGAGGCGAGGAGCCCGGTGATCGACGACACCCTCCTCGAGGCAGAGGAGAAGATGGAGCGTGCCATCGAGCACGCCAAGGAGGAGTTCGGCGGGATCCGCACCGGTCGCGCCAACGCCGCCATGTTCTCCCGGATCGTGATCGACTACTACGGCAGCCCGACCCCGCTGCCGCAGATGGCGTCGATCGGCGTGCCCGAGCCGCGCATGGTGATCATCAAGCCGTACGACAACTCGCAGCTCGGCGCGATGGAGCGGGCGATCCGCGACTCGGATCTCGGGGTGAACCCGAACAACGAGGGCACCCAGCTGCGCATCGTGCTCCCCCCGATGACCGAGGAGCGGCGCCGCGAGATGATCAAGGTCGCCCGGCACAAGGGCGAGGAGGCCAAGGTGGCCGTCCGCAACATCCGCCGCAAGGGCAAGGAAGAGCTGGACCGCCTGGTCAAGGACGGTGAGGTCGGCGAGGACGAGGGCCGCCGCGCCGAGAAGGACCTGGACGACCTGACCCAGCGGTTCGTCGCCACCGTCGACGAGCTGATCAAGCACAAGGAGAGCGAGCTGCTCGAGGTCTGAGCGGCCCGTCGTACCCGCCACGGCACCGGTGTGCCGCCGCCCGTCCGGGCGGCGGGCCCGGTGCCGTCGTCGTGGTGGGGCCATCGTCCGCCGTGCCGGGTTCCCGGGTGCAGTAGGCTCGGCACGATTCCCGACCACCAGCGGGTGAACGAGGGGGATCAGCCGGCCGTCGGGCCGGTCAACCGGAGCAGTCGCGCCTGTAGGGGATGGTCTTGGTCTTGCGTCAAGTGGTGGCACTCGTCCCGCGCTCCGGTGCGTGATGTCCCACCCCGACCCCTACGGCGCCGCCGAGCCGCGCGGCTGGGACCGCCCGGCCCCGGCTCCCCTGCCCTGGCCGGAGTCCGACCTGGAACCGAACGACCCGTGGCGTCGCCCGGCCGGCCCGGACACGTACGCCCCCGGCCGGTCCCGCCCCGGCGGCGACCCGCACCCCCGCCCGGCTGACGGCTACGCCCCGCCGGAGCACGGCCGGTCCGGCGAGCCACGCCGTCCCGAGGGGCCGGGCCGGCGCAGCGCCGACCGGGACCGCGCGGGACACGGCGAGCCGGGCCACGACGACCCGCGCGGCCGGGCGCCGCACGCCGACCCGCACTGGCCGGACCACTCCACCCCCTTCGAGTACGGCAACCCCGGCACCACCGGACGCGACCGTGGCCCCGCTGGCCCGGGCGCCCGGGGTCGCGGCAACGAGCCCGGGTACGTCGACCCGGCCGGCGGCCGTGCCGGCGGACCGGACGACGACTACCCGACCGCCCGGATCGCCCCGGTCCGCGACGAGCCCACCGGCACCCTTCCCCCGTTCCGCGACGAACCGACCGGCCGCTTCGATCCGGTCGGCGACCACCCGTCCCGGCCGGGCGGCGACGACCGGTTCCCGCCGGGCGGCGACGACCCGTTCCGGTCGGGTGCCGACGACCCGTCCACCCGCTTCGGGCCGGCTCCGGACGAGCCGGCGACCACGCCCCCGGCCGGTCGCCGGCGGGGTCGGCGTCGGGCCAGCGCGGAGCGTCCGCCGACCGTGTCGGCCCCGACCGGACGGGCCGGCCGCAATCTGCCGGCGGCGATCGGGGTCGGGGTGGTCCTCGGCGCGGCGGTCGTCGTGCCGCTCTTCTTCTACCGGCCGGCGTTCCTGGTGGTGGTCGCCGCCGCGATGGGGATCGGGATCTGGGAGATGGCCCGGGCGGTCCGCCGCAGCGGGGCATACCCGCCGCTGGTGCCGCTGGTCGCCGGCGGGGTGATCACGGTCTGCCTGGGCTGGTTCGCCGGCCCGGACGCGTTGAGTCTCGGCCTGCTGGTCACCGTGCTGGGCACGATGATCTGGCGGCTCGGCGACGGGCCCGGCAACTACCAGCGTGACCTCACCGCCGCCGCCCTGATCGCGGTCTACGTGCCGTTTCTGGGCGGCTTCGCGGCGATGCTGGCCGCCGCGTCCGACGGGCACCTGCGGGTGCTGGTCACCCTCGTCGCGGTGGTGCTCTCCGACACCGGCGGGTACGCGGCCGGGGTGGCCTTCGGCAAGCACCCGATGGCCCCGACGATCAGCCCGAAGAAGTCCTGGGAGGGCTTCGCCGGCTCGGTGACCGCGGCCGCGGTGGGCAGTGCCCTGCTGCTCTGGCTGCTCTTCGACGTGGCCCCCTGGTGGGGTGCGCTGTTCGGGGTGGCGATGTCCTGCGCGGCCGTCCTCGGCGACCTCGCCGAGTCGATGATCAAGCGGGATCTCGGCGTGAAGGACATGAGCAACCTGCTCCCCGGGCACGGTGGCCTGATGGACCGGCTGGACTCGATCCTGTTCGCGGTGCCGACGGCGTACCTGCTGCTGGCGGTCTTCGTGCCGGTGGTGGTCTGAGGGATGAATCACGTGCTCGGGGTGCCGTCGGCCGGCCGGTCGGGGCGGATTCGGCACCTACGGACGGGTGCGTCCCGCTCCTGGCGTGTCAGACTGGATCCGCCATGACGAGCCTCCCGCTGATCTCCGTAGACCCCGACGCCCGCGGCCGCCGACCCGCGATGCCACCCCGTCACCTCGCCGACCTGGACCTGCCCGGCCGGCAGGCGCTCGTCACCGAGCTGGGGGAGCCGGCCTTCCGCGCCAAGCAGGTGTCGAACCACTACTTCGGCCGCCTGGTGCGTGACCCGGCGCAGATGACCGACCTGCCGGCCGCCACCCGTGAGCGGCTGGCGGGTTCCCTGCTGCCCACGCTGCTCACGCCCGTACGCGAGCTGGCCTGCGACGACGGGGCCACCCGCAAGGCGCTCTGGCGGCTGCACGACGGCTCGCTGGTGGAGAGCGTGCTGATGGGCTACCCGGACCGGGTCACCGTCTGCATCTCCAGCCAGGCCGGCTGCGGGATGGCGTGCCCGTTCTGCGCCACCGGCCAGGCCGGGCTGACCCGTAACCTCTCCACCGCGGAGATCGTCGACCAGGCGGTCTACCTGGCCGGGGTGGCCGCCTCGGGCGCGGTCGCCGGCTCGCCGCCGCGGCTGTCGCACGTCGTCTTCATGGGCATGGGCGAGCCGCTGGCCAACTACTCGCGGGTGGTGGCGGCGATCCGCCGGCTGGTCTCCCCGGCCCCCGAGGGGCTGGGCCTGTCGCAGCGGCACATCACCGTCTCCACGGTCGGCCTGGTCCCGGCCATCCGCCGACTGGCCAGCGAAGACCTCTCCGTGACCCTTGCGTTGTCGCTGCACGCCCCCGATGATGAGCTGCGCGACGAACTCGTCCCGGTCAACCAGCGCTGGAAGGTGTCCGAGGTGCTGGACGCGGCGTGGGACTACGCGGCCACGACGGGGCGTCGCGTGTCGATCGAGTACGCGATGATCAAGGACGTGAACGACCAGCCGTGGAGAGCCGATCTGCTCGGGCGGCTGCTGGCCGGCAAGCTGGCCCACGTGAACCTCATCCCGCTCAACCCGACTCCGGGCAGCCGCTGGGACGCCAGCCCGAAGCCGGTCGAGCGGGAGTTCGTCCGGCGGTTGCGCGACGCCGGGGTGTCGACCACCGTGCGGGACACCCGGGGACGCGAGATCGACGGCGCGTGTGGGCAGCTCGCCGCCGCCGAGGACAGGGACACCGACCCGCGCACCGCGACGGCGTAGCGGTACGAGACCAGGAGACATAGTGGCGAGTCAGGGTCAGCGTTTCCGGCGGAAGGCGCTCCGCCGGGGATACAAGGTCGACGAGGTGGACGCCTTCCTCGACCGGGTGGAGGCGACGCTCGCCGGCCAGCCGGTCGGCGCGCCCGTGGCCTCCCAGGAGGTCCACGACGTCGTCTTCCGGGTCCGGTTCAACGGCTACGACGAGTGGCAGGTCGACCTGCACCTCGACCGCGTCGAGCGGCAGCTGGCCGAGCTGGAGGAGCGCGGCGGCGCACCCGGTGGGCGCGGTGGCGACCCCCGGATGGCCGACCGGATGGGCCCGCCGATGCGCGACGACCGGGGCCTCTCGCCGGTGCCGCAGCCCCCGATGCCGCCACGGCCGATGCCCGCGCAGGCCGGCCCGCCCGCCGACCGCTACGGCAGCCGGTACGACGAGCCCACCGGCGCCTTCGCCGGCGGGTACGAGGGCCGGCGGGCGGCGTACGAGCCGCCGCGCGGTCCCGGCGGCCCGGGTGGCCCCGGTGGTCCCGGCGGTCCCGGTCCGATGGGTCCGGGTGGTCCGGCTCCGCTGGGTCACGGCGGCCCGCCGCAGCGTGGTCTGCCCCCGGGTCCGAGTGGCTACGGCCAGGAGGAGCCCCGGTTCGACGGCTTCGAGGCCGGCCGGCGGGGTCGCGCCGACATGACCGCCGAGATCCGGATGCCCGAGCGCGAGCTGCGTGAGCTGCGCGGTCGTGGCCCGGCCGGCCCGCCGCCGCTGCCCCAGCAGGGCTACGGCCCGGAGCCGGGTTACGGCCCCGGCCCGGAGCAGGGTTACGGCGGTCCCGGTCCGGACGCCGGCTACGGTGGCCCCGGTCCGGACGCCGGCTACGGTGGCGGCCCGGGGATGGGCGGCCCGCCGGTCGGTGGTCCCCCGATGGTGGGCCCGCCGATGGCCGGCCCGCCCGGCAGCGACCTCTACCGGGTGGACCAGATCCGCCGCAGCTTCCAGGTGCGCCGCTTCGGTAGCGGGTACGACCCGGACCAGGTGGACCGCTTCTTCGAGACGCTGCTCGGCGGCATGCAGGGGCGCAACGCGATGCCGGTGAACCCGAAGGACCTGGACACGCTGCGCTTCGGCCTGGTGCCCGGCGGCTACTTCGAGGCCGAGGTGGACGCCGCGCTCAAGGACGTGCAGGACATCCTGCTGGGCCGCTGACCGCGGCCCGCGGAACACGACGAAGGGCCCGCCCCCGGCCGGGGGTGGGCCCTGTCGCGTACGGGTCTGACGGGCGTCGGGTCAGGAGCGCAGGCCGTTGCGGCGCAGCACCGCGTCGCCGATCACGATGGCGAGCAGCAGCGCGGCGAGCCCGATCAGCCAGATGTCCTCGACCTTGCCCTCGTGGTTGCCGCAGAACGCCATGATCACCAAAACCACCGCCGACAGCACCGCACCGATCCGTCCGGACTTGCGGTGTCCGGGCTTGTGCTGATCTGGCGCGGTTACCGGCTCGCTTCCTGCCACTGTCGGTCCTTCCCTCGCGATCGGATCTCCGGTTAGTCTGGCACGCCCCGCGCCGGGCCCGGTGCGGGGTCCGCCCTGATCCGGCCCAAGGGGCTGCCGGGCGGGCCCGGGAGCAGCCGGCGGGGGCGGGCGCCGCGAGGACCCGGGCCGTTGGTCCCGTCCTCGGCGGGCCGGAAGGGCTCTACCGGCGTCGCGGGCCGGCGACCACACTGCCTCCGGTAGCGTCGTGACGTACACCTGATTGTCTTTTCGAGGGGGACTGCGGTGCGAGTGACCGGTACGGGACATGCCAGCATGCGGATCGACACGGCCGCGGGCAGCATCCTGTGCGACCCGTGGGTCAATCCCGCCTACTTCGCCTCGTGGTTCCCCTTCCCGGACAACTCCCGGCTCGACTGGGCGACGCTGGGCCAGGTCGACTACCTGTACGTGTCGCACCTGCACCGGGACCACTTCGACGCGAAGCACCTGCGCGACTTCGTCAGCAAGGACGCCACCGTCCTGCTGCCCGAGTTCCCCACCTCGGAGATGGAGGACGAGCTGCGGGCGCTCGGCTTCACGAAGTTCCTCAAGGCCCCGAACGAGCAGGTCGTGGAGCTGCCCGGCGGCCTGAAGGTGATGATCCAGGCGCTGACCAGCCCGACCGACGGCCCGATCGGTGACTCGTCGCTCTGGGTGGAGTACGACGGGGTCCGGCTGCTCAACCAGAACGACGCCCGCCCGACCGACCTGAGCGTCTTCGCCGAGCTGGGCCACGTGCACGCGCACATGCTCCAGTTCTCCGGCGCGATCTGGTACCCGATGGTCTACGAGCTGCCCCAGTCGGCGAAGACCGCGTTCGGCAAGCAGAAGCGGGAGCGGCAGTTCGACCGCACCTGGCGCTACATCGACGACCTGAAGGCCGACAACGTCTTCCCGATCGCCGGCCCGCCCTGCTTCCTCGACGACGAGCTGTGGCAGTTCAACGACATCCACGGCGACGAGGGGAACATCTTCCCCGACCAGTCGGTCTTCCTGGCCGAGTACGCGAAGGTCGGCGGCACCAACGGCATCGTGCTGCTGCCGGGCAGCGTCGCCGAGGTGACCACCGAGGGGACCACCACCACCCACCCGGTGCCGGTCGAGGAGTTCTTCGCCAACAAGGTGGCCCACCTGGAGGAGATGCGGGAGCGCAAGCGGCCCGTGATCGAGGCCGAGAAGGCGTCCTGGCGGCACCCCGAGGTCGACGTGCTGGGCGAGATGAAGCGCCGGATCGAGCCGCTGCTGGACGAGTCGATCTACCTGGCCAAGGGGGTCGGCGGCCCGGTCCGCTTCGACCTGGTCGGCACTGACAGCTCAGGCGGCGAGACCGTTGAATCCATCGTGGTGGACTTCCCGGGCAAGGAGGTCCGGCCGTACGCGGACGAGAAGGTCCGTTACCGGTTCCGGACCGAGCGGGCGCTGGTCGAGCACCTGCTGCACATCGAAGAGGTCGACTGGGTCAACTCGCTCTTCCTCTCCTGCCGCTTCTCGGCGGCCCGGATCGGCCAGTACAACGAGTTCGTCTACGCCTTCTTCAAGTGCCTCTCCGAGGAGCGCCTCCAGTACGCCGAGGGCTGGTACGACGAGCACGAGCGGGCCGTCGACGCCGAGGACATCACCCTCGACGGCTGGGTGGTGCAGCGCCGCTGCCCGCACCTGAAGGCGGACCTGAGCCGGTTCGGCATCGTCGACGGCGACCAGCTCACCTGCCAGCTGCACGGCTGGAAGTTCGACCTGCCCAGCGGCCGCTGCCTGACCAGCGTCGGGCACAAGATCCGGGCGCACCGCGCCGACGCCGAGACCCCGGCCCCGGCCGGGGAGGCGGTGAGCTGAGTTTCGCCCCGTCCGCCGCCCCCGCCGGGTGACGATAGGTCACGGAGGGGGCGGCGTGACGGGTGCGGACAGGGAGCCGGGGTACCGGTTCGGGCGCAGCAGCGAGATGGCGCGGGACGCCTCCCGGGTGGAGGCGTTCTCCGACGCGGTGATCGCCATCGTGCTCACCCTGATGGCGGTCGAGCTGCTCCAGTTCAGTCCGGACGCCCCGGACGACCGGGCGCTGCCCGCCGCGCTGGCCCACGAGTGGCGGGCCTATCTGGCATACGTGATCACCTTCGCCATCGTCGGCCAGGTCTGGCTGACCCATCACAACATGTGGCGCTACGTCTGCCGGGTCGACCAGATGCTGCTGGTGTTGAACCTGCTGCTGCTCATGTTCGTGGCGGCCATCCCGTTCACCGCCAACCTGCTCTCGGACAACCTGCGCGGCCCGGTCGGCGACCAGCGGCTCAGCGCGGCGCTCTACGCCGGAACGGTGCTCGGCGAGGCGCTCTTCTTCAACCTGAGCTGGTGGTGGGCCCGCCGCCGAGGCCTGCTGCACCCGGACCTCGACCCCCGGCTGGCGCAGGCGGTGGCCCGCCGGTTCCGGCTCGGCCCGCTGCTCTACCTGGTCGCCTTCGCCGTCGTGTTCATCGACCCGATCCTCAGCCTGCTGGCCTACCTGCTGCTGGTGGCCGTCTACCTGATCCGCGGCCCCGGCGACCTCCCGCCCGCCGGACGGGAGGCCACCGAGCCGGGTCGGGGGGTCAGCGGCCCAGGTCGGTGAGGATGCGGCGGGCCGCGTTGTGGCCCGCGGCGCCGATCACGCTGCCCCCCGGGTGGCAGCCGGCGCTGCCGGCGTACACGCCGTCGACGCCGGTGGCGTACGGCATCCGGTCGGTGAACGAGACGGTGTTGTCGACGTGGTGGATGTGCCCGCCGGTGATGCCGAAGTGCGCCTCGATGCCGGGCGGCGGCAGCGGCACCGCGTCGGCGATCAGGTCGGCGGTGCCCGGGGCGTACCGCTCGCAGATGCCGATCAGCCGCTCGACGTAGCCGGGCAGGGCCGCGTCCCAGGTGGTGCCGGCCAGCTCGTACGGGACCGACTGCACGAACAGCGCCGACGAGTGGTGCCCCGCGGAGTCCGACAGCGACGGGTCGACGGTGGTGTGCAGGTACCACTCGATGGTCGGCTCCGCCGGCAGCCGGCCGGCCTGCACGTCCGCCCACATCGCGCGCAGCGCGGCCATCGGCGGTTCGCCGCCCGCGCCGACCAGCGAGGCGGAGCCGGGCAGCAGGTGGATGGTGGAGCCGAACGGGCTCGGCGCGTCCGCCGGCAGGCAGCCGAAGCGGGGCAGCCCGGTCAGCGCCAGGTTGAGCTTGAGGGTGGTGCCGGGGCGGCGGACCGCCGCCATCCGCTCGCCCAGCGCGGCCGGGAGCGCGCCGTCGGGCAGCAGCTCCATCAGCCGGTACGGGTCACAGGCCCCGAGCACCACGGACGCGGTCACCTGCCGTCCGTCGGCGAGCACCACCCCGCTCGCCGCGCCGCCGGCCAGGGTGACCGCGGTGACCGGCGTACCGGTGAGGATCCGGGCCCC
The DNA here is from genome assembly GCF_900089595.1 of Micromonospora auratinigra. Lineage (GTDB taxonomy): Bacteria > Actinomycetota > Actinomycetes > Mycobacteriales > Micromonosporaceae > Micromonospora > Micromonospora auratinigra. The sequence continues at coordinate 6,523,358 of NZ_LT594323.1, forward strand.
GGCCGCGCGGGCCGCCTCGGCGAAGGTGCGCGACACCGTGCCCATGCCGCCCCGGGCGATCATCCAGGTGCCGTCGGAGCCGGGCAGCCGGCACATGTTGTGCAGGAGGAAGTTGTGCCCGGTGCCGGGGTCGTCGGGGCCGGCGTTGAGGCCGGACAGGCCGTCGGTGACCGCGTACATGCTGACCAGCAGCTCGGAGCGGAAGTCGAAGCGGGCCAGGTGGTCGGCGACCGAGCCGCGCACCAGGTCGACGAAGACCTGCCGCAGCGCGGGACGGACGTACCGTTCGGCGGTCTCCTCCACCGGCAGCGGCTCGGCCAGCCAGGCGGGGGCCAGGTCGTCGCGCAGCTGCGCCAGCTCGGCCTGGAGGGCGTCGTCGGCGGCCACGTCGGCGGGGGAGAAGAACTCGGCGAGCTGTCGCCGGGTGGCCGCGTCGTCGCTGCCGAACAGCAGGTACGGCGAGCCGAGCCCGCCCGGGGTGGGCAGGAAGTAGTGCGGGTCGCGGCGCAGCACCGGGATCGTCACGTCGAGCGTGGCGAGCAGCTCGGGCGGCATCAGCCCGAGCAGGTACGAGCCGGTGGAGTGCCGCAGGCCGGGCACCTTCGGGAACGGGTTCTCGGTGCGGGTGGCCCCGCCGATCACCTCGGCCGCCTCCAGCACCAGCACGTCGAGGCCGGCGCGGGCCAGCAGGATCGCCGAGACCAGGCCGTTGTGCCCGGAGCCGACCACGACGACGTCGGCGCGGGACGGCAGCTCACTCGCATCGCTCATGCCCGGGCAGCCTACTGCCGGCGGGCCCCGGGCGGGAGGGCTCGCGGCGGGGCCGGGTGGCGCGGGGTGGGATGCGCCGGGCCGCTACCGTCATCGGCATGCCGCCCGCTCTCCAGGCCGCCCTCGTGGGGGCGCTCACGGCCGCCGTGGTCGTCCCGATCGCGCTGCGGCGCGCCGCCGGCCGCCCCCGGGACCTGGTCGCCCCGGACCGCCCCACCGGCGAGGCGCCGGTGCTGCGGCTGGTCCGGGAGCAGCGGAGGATCGAGGCGGTGGCGGTGCTGCGCCAGCAGACCGGGCTGCCGCTGAAGGAGGCGAAGCAGGTGGTCGACCTGCTGGCGGCAGTTGCGCTGCCGCCCCCGGCCCGGGACGGCGCGGTCGGGCCGCTCGACGACGAGCTGCGGGCCTCGGCGGCCGCCCTCGTGCGTGCCGGCAGGAAGATCCAGGCGGTCAAGGTGGTCCGGGAGCACACCGGATGGTCGCTGGCGGACGCGAAGCGGTACGTGGACAGCCTCTGACCGGGCGGGCGTCAGGCGGCCCGGCGTACCGCCCGCCACCGGCTCAACGCCAGCGTGGCGGAGTAGCCGGCGAGCACGATCACGTGGAAGAGGTAGAGCCAGAGCAGCACCGCCACGCCGGCCCCGATCTCGTTGAAGCCGCCGAACGGCACGCCCAGGTTCAGCGGCAGGGAGCAGAAGAGCACGAAGCCGTGCAGGAACCCGGAGAGGTTCGCGGCGGTGAACGAGCCCATGCCGAGGGTGGCGAGCCAGTCCGGCGAGGCCGGGCCGACCACCCGGAACACCCACATCAGCACCGGCGTGAGCACCAGCCAGACCGCCAGGAACGACAGCACCACGCCCAGCGCGCCCCGCCACCCGCCCTGCTGCACCAGGCGCGTGGTGAGCGGCAGCGCGAGCAGGATCGACAGCAGCAGCGCCGGGGCCGGGGCGAGCAGGGGGAGCAGCAGCAGCCGTCCGCGCCAGCCGACCAGCGCCCCCGACTCGCCGCCCGGGTCGGCCACCGAGACGAAGGCGCGGCGCAGCCCTTCCCCGTACAGCGAGGCCGGCAGCAGCGAGGCCAGGGCGAGCAGCGGGGTCAGCCCCAGCCCGGCCTCGACCAGCGCGGCCACCGCCCGGTTCGCACCGATGTCGGTGGGCAGCGTGTCGATGGCGTACGAGGTGAGCCGGCGGACCCGGTCGTCGCCGGCGACGAGCCCGGTGAGCCAGATCGCCAGCAGCGCCACCGGCACCACGGCGATCGCCCCGTAGAAGGTGATCGCGGCGGCGTGCAGGGAGAGGTCCCGCCCGCGTACCGGCCGGAAGGCCGCCCCGGTGATCCGCTTCGTCCGCTGCCATCCCGCACCCATCGCGATCCTCTTCCCCGTACCCGGGGACGGCACGCATCACGATCCGGCGGCATCATGACGGCATGGAGATCGCCTCGACCGAGCGCCTGGTGGTGCGGGACTGGACGCAGACGCCGGAGGACCTGGACGTGGTCTACGACATCTACTCCCGCGAGGAGGTGATGCGCTGGCTGGGCGGGGGCAAGGGGCGGCTGACCGACCCGGCCGAGGCCCCGGCGCGGGTCCGCCTCTGGCACGAGCGGCACGCGGCGTACGCGGGCCGGTGGGGGCTCTGGGCGATCGAGTCCCGGGCGACCGGCCGGGCGGTCGGCAGCGTGCTGCTCAAGCCGTTGCCCGGTCGGGACGGGGTGACCCACACCGACGACCTGGAGGTCGGCTGGCACCTGCACCCCGACGCGCAGGGCCACGGCTACGCCACCGAGGCGGCCCGGGCGGTGCTGGCGCGCGAGTTCGCCACCGGCACCCGCCAGGTGTACGCGGTGGTGACGCCCGGCAACGAGCCGTCGATCGCGGTGACCCGCCGCCTCGGCATGACCCACCTGGGCCCGCGCACCGACTGGTACGGCGGCCTCGAACTGGAGACCTTCGTCCTGCAACGCCCGGCCTGAACCGGTCGCCCGGTCCTCCACGAGATCTTGAAAGAAGGTGGCTGCCCCCGACGGCCGCTTCGGCCGCGCGAGTACGCGGCTGCCGGCGTGCCGTTCTTCCTCCGTGTCGACCTGCGTGATCGGGTCCCGACCATTGCCCTCTTCGAACTCTTCGAGGGCGAGTACCGGCCGGTGGCGGCGGCTGCGGCCGGCACGCCGTTCGTGATGAAGGAGCCGTTCGCGTTCACGATCGACCCGGCCGAACTGCTGGGCGAGGAGGCGCCGGCGGAGGAGCCCGACGGCGGGGAGTGAGGCTCCCAGCGGGCGCTCAGGGGCGCTGGGGAAGAATGGACGGGTGACGTCTCCCCGCGACCTCGTCCTGCTGGGCTCGACCGGCTCGATCGGGACCCAGGCCATCGACATCGTCCGGCGCAACCCGGACCGGTTCCGGGTGGTCGCCCTGGGCGCCGGCGGCGGCAACGTCGAGCTGCTCGCCGCGCAGGCGCTGGAGCTGGGCGTCGAGGCGGTCGGCGTGGCGAAGGCGTCCGCCGCCCAGGACCTCCAGCTGGCGTTCTACGCCGAGGCGAGCCGGCGCGGCTGGGCCACCGGCGACTTCAAGCTGCCCAAGCTGGTGGCCGGGCCGGACGCGATGACCGAGCTGGCCGGCTGGCCCTGCGACGTGGTGCTCAACGGCGTGGTCGGCTCGCTCGGGCTGGCGCCGACGCTGGCCGCGCTGCGCGCCGGTCGTACCCTCGCGCTGGCCAACAAGGAGTCGCTGGTGGCCGGCGGCCCGCTGGTGAAGGCCGCGGTGACCCGGCCGGGGCAGATCGTGCCGGTCGACTCGGAGCACTCGGCGCTGGCGCAGTGCCTGCGCGGCGGCGCCCGGGGTGAGGTGCGCCGGCTGGTGGTGACCGCCAGCGGCGGGCCGTTCCGGGGCCGGCGGCGCGACGAGTTGACGCAGGTCACGCCCGAGCAGGCGCTGGCCCACCCCACCTGGAACATGGGTCCCGTGGTCACCATCAACTCCGCCACCATGGTCAACAAGGCGCTGGAGGTGATCGAGGCGCACGAGCTGTTCGACGTGCCGTACGCCGACATCGACGTGATGGTCCACCCGCAGTCGGTGATCCACTCGATGGTCGAGTTCACCGACGGCTCCACGCTGGCCCAGGCCAGCCCGCCCGACATGCGGCTGCCCATCGCGCTGGGCATCGGCTGGCCGGACCGGGTGCCCGAGGCCGCCGCCGCCGTCGACTGGACCACGGCCCACACCTGGGAGTTCTTCCCGCTGGACGACACCGCGTTCCCGGCGGTCGCGCTGGCGAAGGCGGCCGGCGAGGCGGGTCGCTGCCGGCCGGCGATCTACAACGCGGCGAACGAGGAGTGCGTGGCGGCGTTCGTCGCCGGGCGGCTGCCGTTCCTCGGCATCGTCGACACCCTCCAGCGGGTGCTGGAGGACGCTCCCGATTTCGCCGAACCAGGTACCGTCGAGGACGTGCTCGCCGCCGAGTCGTGGGCGCGGGCGCACGCCCAGGGGATCATCGTCGGGTCGGTGGAAGGATCTTGATGGCATACCTGCTCGGGATGGTGCTCTTCGCCTCGGCGATCCTCATCTCGGTGAGTCTGCACGAGGCGGGGCACATGCTCACCGCCAAGGCCTTCGGGATGAAGGTCACCAAGTACTTCGTCGGCTTCGGCCCGACGCTGTGGTCGTTCAAGCGGGGCGAGACCGAGTACGGCGTCAAGGGCATCCCGCTCGGCGGCTTCTGCAAGATCGTCGGAATGACGCCGCAGGACGACGACGTCGAGCCGGGCGACGAGCACCGGGCCATGTGGCGCTACCCGGTCTGGAAGCGGACGATCGTGATGTCCGCCGGGTCGATCACCCACTTCGCCCTGGCCCTGGTCGCCATCTGGCTCGCCGCCATGTCGATGGGTCTGCCGAACCGGGACATCCCCAACCCGCTGCCCGCGTACGTCAAGGTCGTCGAGTGCGTCCTGCCCGACGGCGCGCAGCGCGCGTGCGCCCCCGGTGACCCGGTCAGCCCGGCCAAGCAGGCGGGGCTGCGCGACGACGACAAGATCCTCGCCGTGAACGGCACCCCGGTCGCCGACTACGACGCCCTGGTGAAGGCCGTCCGCGGGCTGCCCGCCGGGCAGGCCGCCACCGTCCGGTACGAGCGGGACGGCGTCACGGGCGAGGCCCGGCTCACGCCCGCCTCGGTGCAGCGCAAGCCGCTCGACGACCCGAACGCCCCGGCCCGCGCCGTCTCCGTCGTCGGGGTCGTCGGCCCGTCGCTGCCCCCGGGTGTCCCGCTGATGGTGAAGTACGGCCCGGTCGACGCGCTCCCCGCCACCGCCGGCTACACCAAGGAGCTGGCGATCGGCACGTACGAGTCGATGAAGCGGATCCCGCAGAAGGTGCCCGCGCTGTGGACCGCCATCACCGGTGGCGAGCGGGACGTCGACACCCCGATCAGCGTGGTCGGCGCCACCCGGCTCGGCGGCGAGGCGGTGGAGCACGACGCGTGGGAGCTCTTCGTCAGCCTCTTCATCGGGCTGAACTTCTTCATCGGCGTGTTCAACCTGCTGCCGCTGCTGCCGCTGGACGGTGGGCACATCGCCATCGCCTGGTTCGAGCGGGTCCGCTCCTGGCTCTACGCCCGCATCGGCCGTCCCGACCCGGGGCGCGTCGACTACCTCAAGCTCATGCCCATCACGTACGGGGTGATCCTGATCGGTGGCGCGTTCACGCTGCTGACCATCACCGCGGACGTCGTCAACCCGATCACGCTCTTCTCAAGGTGAGTGCCTGAAGTGACCGCTGTCAGTCTCGGTATGCCCCCCGTACCGCCGCCGCCGCTCGCCCCCCGCCGGGCCAGCCGCCAGATCATGGTCGGCTCCGTGCCGGTGGGTGGGGGTGCGCCGGTCTCGGTCCAGTCGATGACCACCACCCTGACCGCCGACGTCAACGCCACCCTCCAGCAGATCGCCGAGCTGACCGCCTCGGGCTGTCAGATCGTCCGGGTCGCGGTGCCGTCGCAGGACGACGTCGAGGCGCTGCCGGCGATCGCGCGCAAGTCGCAGATCCCGGTGATCGCCGACATCCACTTCCAGCCGAAGTACGTCTTCGCCGCGATCGACGCGGGCTGCGCGGCGGTCCGGGTGAACCCGGGCAACATCCGCCAGTTCGACGACAAGGTCAAGGAGATCGCGAAGGCCGCCGGTGACGCCGGCGTGCCGATCCGGATCGGCGTGAACGCCGGCTCCCTGGACAAGCGGCTGCTGGCGAAGTACGGCAAGGCCACCGCCGAGGCGCTGGTCGAGTCGGCGCTCTGGGAGTGCTCGCTCTTCGAGGAGCACGGCTTCCGGGACATCAAGATCTCGGTGAAGCACAACGACCCGGTGGTGATGATCCGGGCGTACCGGCTGCTCGCCGAGAAGTGCGACTACCCGCTGCACCTGGGCGTCACCGAGGCCGGTCCGGCGTTCCAGGGCACGATCAAGTCGGCGGTGGCGTTCGGCGCGCTGCTGGCCGAGGGGATCGGCGACACGATCCGGGTCTCGCTCTCCGCCCCGCCGGTGGAGGAGATCAAGGTCGGCACCGCGATCCTGGAGTCGCTGGGCCTGCGCGAGCGGGGCCTGGAGATCGTCTCCTGCCCGTCCTGCGGCCGGGCCCAGGTCGACGTCTACAAGCTGGCCGAGGAGGTCACCGCCGGCCTGGAGGGGCTGCCGGTGCCGCTGCGGGTGGCCGTGATGGGCTGCGTGGTGAACGGTCCGGGTGAGGCCCGCGAGGCCGACCTGGGCGTCGCCTCCGGCAACGGCAAGGGCCAGATCTTCGTGAAGGGCCAGGTCGTGAAGACCGTTCCCGAGGCGCAGATCGTGGAGACGCTGATCGAGGAGGCGCTGCGGATCGCCGACGAGATGGGCGCGGAGATCCCCGAGGAGCTGCGCGACCTGGTCCCGGGGGCCACCGTCACCGTGCACTGACCGCACCGTCGAAGAAGGGGCGGCCTCCGTCGGGGGCCGCCCCTTCGCGCGTACGCGACCTCGGGTGTCCGCCGCGGTCAGGCTCGCACCGGTCCGGCCGACGGGACGGGCCGGGGCACGGGGGCGAAGTCGGACAGCTCGAACCAGCGGGGCAGCGCCCGCCGCAGCGCCTCCGGGCCGGCCAGCGCGACGGTCCCGGCGCGCAGTGCCGCCGGCCAGGTGAGGTCGCCGCGCCAGACCTCGACCAGAGCGCGGAGGTCGGCGGTCACCGTCACGTTCACCTCGTGGCCGGGGTCCACGTCGCAGACGTCGACCTCCCCCGGGGTGATGACCAGCCACCAGTGCCGGAGGTCGGCCGGCAGGGTCCGGAAGTGGAAATGGACGACGGTCCGTCCGTCGGGTACGGCGCTGTGGTCGACGTGGCGGTGCATGTCCCACAGCAGCAGCGACGGGTCCAGGTCCGCCTCGCCCAGCTCGCCGACCCAGCGGATCCCCCACGCGCCGAGCGCCTCGACCACCGGCCGCAGTTCGTGTCCGGCGTCGGTCAGCAGGTACCGGACGTCGCTACCGTCGGCGTGGCGGGCCACGACACCGGCGCGGACGAGCTGTTGCAGTCGTCGGGACAGCAGGCTGGGCGACATCCGCGGCAGGCCCCGACGCAGCTCGTTGAAGCGCTGCGAGCCACTCACCAGCTCCCGGACGACCAGCAGCGTCCAGCGTTCGTCGAGCAGCTCCATCGCCTTCGCGACCGGGCAGAACTGGTGGTATGAGGAGCCCATGGGTGCACGGTAGGCTCCCGCGCCCGGCCTGCCCAGGGCCGCTCGGACGACCCGCGGCAGTACAGATCTCGTACTGGGGCGCCCCGTTCCGGCTACCTATCGTCGATCCCGTGACGACACGTCACACACGGAGGAGGAGCGATGGATGTCGAGACGGACGCCGTGGCGGCGGACCGGGCGGTGAAGGAACGGCACCGCCGGATGTGGGCCCTGGGTGACTATCCGACGGTCGCCGAGGAGGTGATTCCGCGGCTGGGGGCGGTGCTGGTCGGGGCGGTCGGTGCGGGGCCGGGCGACCGGGTGCTGGACGTGGCGGCCGGCAGCGGCAACGCCGCCGTCGCGGCCGCGTCGGCCGGGGCGCAGGTGGTGGCCAGCGACCTGACCCCGGAACTGCTGACCGCCGGCCGGGCGGTCGCGGCGCGCCGGGGGGTGGACCTGGAGTGGGAACAGGCCGACGCCGAGGCGCTGCCGTACCGCGACGGCGAGTTCGACGTGGTGATGTCCTGCGTGGGCGTGATGTTCGCGCCCCGGCACCGGGTCGCCGCCGACGAACTGCTGCGGGTCTGCCGACCGGGCGGGCGGATCGGCCTGCTCAACTGGACGCCGGAGGGCTTCCTCGGGCAGTTGCTCGCCACGATGGGGCCGTACGCGCCCGCGCCGCCGCCGGGTGCGCAGCCCCCGCCGCTGTGGGGCAGCGAGGCGCACGTGCGGGAGTTGCTCGGCGACCGGGTCACGGACGTCGTCGCCCGTCGGGAGGCGGTCCTGGTGGACCGGTTCGACAGCGCCGAGGCGTTCCGCGACTACTTCAAGGCCCGCTACGGGCCGACGATCGCGGTGTACCGGATGATCGCGGGTGATCCCGAGCGGGTCGCCGCCCTCGACCGTGACCTCGCCCAGCTGGCCCGGCGTCACCTGCACGCGGACGGGATGCGCTGGGAGTACCTGCTCCTCACGGCCCGCCGGCGCGGTTGACGTCCGGTCCGGGATGGGACGGGACTGCAAACCGTACGTACGTATTGTTAGAGTGCCCGGGTGCGCCTGCTTCCCGAACCGGGCCCGGCCCGGGTCCTCGCCCTCTCCACCCTCGTCAACACCGTCGGGCGGGGGACCTGGCTGACCGTCAGCGCGCTCTTCCTGACCCGCTCGGTCGGGCTGACCGTGACCGAGGTGGGCCTCGCGCTCACCCTCACCGCGCTGGTCAGCCTGCTCACCGCCACCCCGATGGGCTACCTCGCGGACCGCTGCGGCCCGCGCGGCACGCAGCTCGTCGCCCTGCTCGCCTCCGCCGGCTGCACCGCCGCCCTGGTCGCCGTCCGGTCGTTCGCCGCCTTCCTCGCGGTCGGCCTGCTGATGGCGGTCGCCGACTCGGCCAGCCGGGGCGCCCGGGGCGCGCTGATCGCCGGGGCGGTCCCCGCCGACCAGCGGGTCCGCACCCGCGCCTGGCTGCGGGCGGTCACCAACGTGGGCATCTCGGTCGGCGCGGTCGCCGCCGGCTTCGGCATCGCCGCCGACACCCGGGCGGCGTACGTCGCGCTGATCCTGCTCGACGCGGTCACCTACCTGGGCGCGGCGGCCGTCCTGCTCCGGCTGCCGGCGGTGCCGCCGGTGGCCGCCCCGGCGCACGGGCCCCGCCTGGTGGCGCTGCGGGACCGCCCGTTCCTCGCCTTCACCGTGCTGGACGGGCTGATGTCCATGCACTTCGGGCTGCTCAACATCGCCCTGCCGCTCTGGATCGCCGGGCACACCCGGGCGCCGGAGTGGCTGATCTCCGGCTGCCTGCTGGTCAACACCGTGATGGTGGTGCTGTTCCAGGTGCGTGCCTCGCGGGGCACCGAGGACCTGGCCGGCGCCGCCCGGGCGGCCCGCCGGGCCGGCGCGGTCATCGCGGCGGCCTGCGTGCTCTTCGCGCTCGCCGGCGGGGTGCCCGCCGTGGTCGCGGTGCCGCTGCTGCTGGGCGGGGCGCTGGTGCACGTGGTGGGGGAGTTGTGGCACGCCGCGGCCGGCTGGGGCATCTCGTTCGGCCTCGCCCCGGCCCACGCGCAGGGGCAGTACCAGGGCGCGTACGGGATGGGCATGCAGCTCGGCTCGATGGTGGCCCCGATCGTGGTGACCACCCTGGCGGTCGGCTGGGGCCTGCCCGGCTGGTTGGTGCTCGGTGGCTTCTTCCTGCTGCTCGGGCTGCTGGTGCCGCCGGTGGTGCGGTGGGCGGCCGGGACCCGGCCGGTGCCCCCGGTCGACGCGCCGGTGCCGGTGGGCTGAGCGGTGGCTCACCGGGTCCACAGGTCGGCCCGCGCGGGCCGGGGTGGATCTGGCAGGCTGGTACCCGTGCTCACGCTGCCGGTACGCCAACTGGGGGAGTCGGAGCGCCGCGCGGTCGAGCGACTGCTCGACCTCGACCCGTACGCGGGCGCGCAGGTGGCCGAGCGGATCGCCGCCCGGGGGCTGGCCTGGTGGCGGGCCGAGGGGCGGGTGCTGGGCTACGGCGCCCGGCGCAACCTGGAGTCGATCTGCTGGTTGGGCGGCAACCTGACCCCGGTGCTCGCCTCGGAGCCGGCGGTGACCGCCTTCGCCGAGCAGTTGAGCGGCGAGGAGCGGCTCTGCTCGTCGATCGTCGGGCGTGCCGACGCGGTGCTCGGGCTCTGGGACCGCCTCTCCGGGCACTGGGGGCCGGCCCGGGACGTACGCCCCAACCAGCCGTTGCTGGCCGCGGACGCGCCGCCGCCGGTGGCGGCCGACCCGCAGGTACGCCGGGTGCGGGGCACCGAGGTCGACCGGCTCTTCCCGGCGGCGGTGGCGATGTACACCGAGGAGGTCGGGGTGTCGCCGCTGGCCGAGGACGGCGGGCGCGGCTACCGGCGGCGGGTGGGCGACCTGGTCCGGGCGGGGCGGGCCTACGCCCGGTTCGCCGACGGCAAGGTGATCTTCAAGGCGGAGCTGGCCGTGGTGACCCGGCGGACCGCCCAGGTGCAGGGGGTCTGGGTGGCGCCGGAGTGGCGCGGCCGGGGGATCGCCACGGCGGCGATGGCGGCGGTGGTCCGCGACGCCCTGTCCCGCTTCGCGCCGACGGTCAGCCTCTACGTCAACGACTTCAACCTGCCCGCCCGGCGGGTCTACGAGCGCTGCGGCTTCCGCCCGGTGGGCACCCTCGCCACCGTGCTGTTCTAGGCCGCCGGCCCGCCCGCATGGCCGGGATCACGTCCCGCTGAATTGCGCCGAACCGGACAGTCGGCGCTATGCTGGTCATGTTTTTGTACTGACCAGTCAGTTTAATTGACCGGGACGAGGAGCGATGAAGATCGTCGAGGCCAGTGGGCTGGGTCTGCGGACCCGCCGCGGCTGGGTGTACCGGGACGTCGACCTCACCGCCGAGGCGGGTGAGCTGCACGCGGTCACCGGGCCGCCCGGCAGCGGACGTACCTCCCTGCTGCTCGCCCTGGCCGGGCGCTTCCCGCACACCGAGGGTGAGCTGCGCCGGCGCGGCCCCGCCGCGCTCGGGCAGGTGGCCGGGGTGCACGAGCCCGACCCCACGCTGACCGTGGCCGAGCACATCCAGGAGCGGCTGCTGCTGCTCGGGCCGGTGCCGCGCCGCCGCCGCCGATTCGTGCCGGTCGCCGCGGTCCGCGCCCGCCGGGCCTACCGCCGCGACGCGTTCGCCGCCGCCATCGCCGGCGCCGGCTTCACCGACGCCCCGCTCGACCCCGACCGGTACGGCCGGGACCTGACCCCCGTCGAGCGGCAGGTGCTCGGCCTCGTGCTGGCCAGCCTGAGCGGCCCGAACCTGATCGTCGCCGACGACGTGGACGCCGGCTCCGACGCACCCGAGCGGGAGTGGATCTGGGCCGCCCTGGGCCGCCTCGCCGACCAGGGGTACGCCGTGATCGCCAGCGCCCGCGCGGTCGAGCCGGGCAGCGCCGCGATCCTGCACCGGATCGGCGAGCCCGTCCTGCCCACCCCCGCCCTCACCGCGCCCGGTGCCGCGCACACTTCCGAGGTGACCGCATGACCGTCCTGCGACTCGCGCTCTTCGAGCTGCGCCGGATGACCCGGGGCCGACTGCCGCGCGCCGCGCTCGCCGTCCTCACCGTCGTCCCGCTGCTCTACGGCGCGCTCTACCTCTACGCCTTCTGGGACCCGTACGGGAACCTGGACCGCATCCCGGTCGCCCTGGTCAACGCCGACCGGCCGGCGAAGGCCGGCGACGGCAGCGAGGTGCACGCCGGCGCCGACCTCGCCGACGAACTGATCGACCGCAAGGTCTTCGGCTGGACCGTGACCGACCAGGCCGACGCCACCGAGGGGCTGCGCGACGGCCGCTACCACCTGGTCTTCTCCATCCCGGCCGACTTCTCCGCCACCCTGGTGGACAGCCCCGAGCCGGACCGGCCGGCCCGCCAGGGTGAGCTGAAGGTGGTCAACGACGACGCCACCAACTACCTCTCCGGGCTGCTCGCCCGCTCCGCCTTCAGCGAGATCCGGGCTGCCGCCGCGGAGAGCACCGCCGCGTCGTACTTCGACAAGATGCTGATCGGCTTCACCGACGCCAAGACCGAGACCGGTCGGGCCGCCGACGGGGCCGGCAAGATCCATGACGGGCTCGACGCCTCCGGGCAGGGAGCCGGGAAGATCGCCGCCGGGCTGGACAGCGCCGAGGGCGGCGCCGGGCAGCTCTCCGCCGGGCTGGCCAAGTCCGCCCAGGGGGCCGACAAGCTGGCCACCGGCCTCGACCAGCTCTACACCGGAGCGGCGCAGATCGCCGACGGCGCCAACCGGGCCGCGACCGAGACGAAGGCCGCCGCCGCCAAGGTGGACGCCGCCGCCGACAAGTACGAGCCGCTGCTGCGCAAGAACGCCGAGGACATCCGCAAGGGCGCCACCCTGGTCGCCGAGGGCGCGCAGGCGCTCGCCGACGGCATCGAGACCCTGCCGGCCAAGGCCGACGAGGTGGTCACCCAGGCCGAGCAGGTCCGCGACCGGCTCGACGCGGTGGCGAAGGACCACCCCGAGCTGGCCGACGACCCGAACTTCACCGCCGCCCGGCAGGCCGCGCAGAAGGCCGTCACCGCGGCGAAGGCCATGGTCACCACGCTGGACAAGACCGACCTGGCCACGCTCAAGAAGCAGATGACCGAGGTGGCCGCGACCGCCCGCGAGGTGGCCGCCGCCGCGCCGCACCTGGCCGACGACGTCGCCTCCGCCCGGGGCAAGATCGACCAGCTCGCCGGCGGGCTGGGCACCCTCGCCCAGGGCAGCGCCAAGCTGCGCGACGGCCTCGGCGACGCGGCCGGCGGCGCGGACCAGCTCCGGGGCGGCCTGTACCGGCTCGCCACCGGCGCCCGGCAGCTCGACGGCGGCCTGACCCAGCTCGGCAGTGGCAGCGACCGGCTGGTCGACGGACTGACCAAACTGGAGGGCGGCGCCGGTGACCTCGCCGACGGGCTCGCCGCCGGTGAGCAGAAGCTGCCCGGCTACCACGACGCGGGCAGCCGCTCGGACGTCCTCGGTGACCCGGTCGGCCTGATCCGCGACTCGCACAACCCGGCCGGCTCGTACGGCGTGGGCTTCGCCCCGTACTTCCTCGCCCTCGCCCTCTGGGTCGGCGCGATGATCACGTACATGCTGCTGCGGCCGGTCAACCGGCGGCACGTGATGTCCGACGCGCCCGGCTGGCGGGTCGTGCTCGCCGGCTGGCTGCCCGCCGCGGCGATCGGCCTGGCCCAGGTGGCGATCCTGTTCACCGTGGTCACCCTGGCGCTCGGCCTGCACCCGGCGCACCCGGTGGCGACCTTCGGGCTGCTCGCCCTCACCTCGCTGGCGTTCACCGCGATCATGCAGCTGCTCGGGGTGGCGCTCGGCCCGGCCGGCCGGCTCGCCGCGCTGGCCCTGCTGATGCTCCAGCTCACCTCCTCCGGCGGCACCTACCCGGTGCAGACCTCACCCGGCTTCTTCCAGGCGATCCACCCCTGGCTGCCGATGACGTACGTGGTGGCCGGGCTGCGGCACACCGTCAACGGCGGGCCGGCCGCCCCGGTGGTCACCGGCGCGCTGGTGCTGCTCGCCTTCGGGGTGGGCGCGATGGCGCTCAGCGTCGGCGCGGCCCGCCGGTCCCGCCGGCTCACCCCGGCCAAACTGCACCCCGAACTGACCATGTGAGGATGGGGTGGTGACGGACGGGCGGACACGGCGGCGGGAGGACACCCGCCAGCGGCTCTTCGTGGCGGCCGTGGAGCTGATCGCCGAGCAGGGCTTCACCGCCACCACCGTGGACGACATCGCGGCCCGGGCCGGGGTGGCGAAGGGGACCGTCTACTACAACTTCCAGTCCAAGACGGTCCTCTTCGAGGAGCTGCTGCGGCACGGCATCGGCCTGCTCACCGCCGACTTCCGGGCCGCCGTCGACGGGCTGCCGCCACGCGAGGCGCTCGCCGCGCTGGTCCGCGCCGAGCTGGAGTACATCCGCCGCTACCGGGCCTTCGCCCAGCTGCTGCTCTCCGAGATGTGGCGGACCAACCGGGAGTGGCAGCAGACCCTGCGGCTGCTGCGCGGCGAGGCGATCGAGGTGATCGCGGAGACCGTCCGGGCCGGCGTGGCCAGCGGCGACCTCCCCGCCGACCTGGACGTGCCGACGGCCAGCTCGGCGCTGTTCGGGGTGGGCCTGGTGGTGGCCGTGGACTGGTTGGTCTTCCAGCCCGACCGGCCGATCTCCGACGTGCAGGAGGCGCTGCTCGGCATCGTCCGCCGGGTGGCGCAGACCTGAGGCACCACCGGGCCGCGGCACGCCGGACCTTTCGGCCCGGCGTAAATCGTTTGAGCCGGTACGGCCGGACGGGCCAGGCTGGGGTCACCGCCCCCACCGATCCGAGTCCGGAGGAACCGCCGTGCGCCTGCTCCGAGATCTGTGGGCCACCGCGCCCCGCCGTATGGCCGTCGTGGCGCTGCTCGTCGTCATCGGCGCCGGCGGCCAGGCGGCCGCGTCCGCGCTGGCCGGCCCCGTGCTGGTGCAGCGCTCGGCGGGCTGGTTCGTGGCGCTCGCCGTCGCGCTGGTCGCCGCCGTGGTCAGCGACCTGGTGATCGGGCTGGTGATGGCCCGGCTCACCGCCGACTGGTCGGCCGACGTGCGCCGCCGGCTCTGCCGGGTGGCGCTCGGGCAGGACCTGCCCACCCTGGAGACCACCCCGGTCGGCGAGCTGCTCGACCGGATCGACAACGACGTCTACCAGGTCGCCTCCGAGCTGCGCAACACCGGCGTACGGCTGGCGCAGGGGCTGGCCGTCTGTGCCCTGGCCACGGTCAGCGCGCTCGTCGTGTGGTGGCCGGCCGGCGTCGGCATGGTGCTGCTGACCGTGCTGCTCGTCGTCCTGCTGCGCCGGCCGACCGCCCGGATCGGCCCGGCCCGGATGGCCGAGGAGGAGGCCTGGTCGGACCTCGCCGCGGTGATGGAGGAGGCCGTCCACGGCCAGGACGACGTGCGGACCAGCCTCGCCCAGCCGTACGTGCTACGGCTCTACGCCCGGCGGGCCGCCGAGGTGCTGGCCCGGGGCAAGCGGGTGTTCCTGATGTCGGCGAAGGTCACCACCGTCGCCGCCGGCGGGATCCGGGCCGGGATCGCCGGGGTGGTCCTCGCCGGGGCGTGGGCGCTGTCCACCGGCCGGGTCGACGGCACCCGGCTGACCGCGATCTGGCTGCTGGCGATCGCCTTCGGCGCGACCGTGGAGCACATCGCCCGCTGGGTGCCGCACCTGCAGTACGCGCTCGGCGCCTGGGCGCGGGTGCAGCTGCTCACCGACGCCCGGCAGGAGCCCGCCGGCGGGGCCGACCCGGCCGACGGTGACCTGACCGTCCGGGGGCTCACCTTCCACTACCCGGTCTCCGCCGACGCCGAGCGGGGCCCGGCGCTGCGCGACGTCCGGCTCACCTTCGCCCGGGGCCGCTCGTACGCCCTGGTCGGGCGGACCGGGTCCGGCAAGTCGACGCTGGCCAAGGTGCTCACCCGGGCGGTGGAGGTGCCCGCCGGCACCGTCTTCCTCGGCGACGCCGACCTCGTCGACCTGGACGTCGAGGCGCTGCGCCGGTGGATCGCCGTGGTGCCGCAGCGCACCGAGATCCTCGCCGGCACGCTCGCCGAGAACGTCGCCCTCTTCGACCCCGACCTGCTCGACGACGCCACCCGGGCGCTGGGCGAGCTGGGGCTGACCGGCTGGCTCGCCGAGCTGCCCGACGGGGTGCACACCCGGCTCGGCGAGGGCGGGTACGTGCTCTCCGCCGGGCAGGAGCAGCTGGTGGCGTTCGCCCGGATCCTGGTCCGGGACCCGCGGGTGGTGATCCTCGACGAGGCCACCGCCCGGCTCGACCCGGTCACCGAGACCCGGGTCCGGCAGGCCACCGAGCGGCTGCTCACCGACCGGATCGGCATCGTCATCGCGCACCGGCTCAGTTCGGTGCGGCGCTGCGACGAGGTGGTGGTGATGGCCGACGGTGCGGTGGTCGAGGCCGGCCCGCTGCGCGAGTCGGCCCGCTTCGCCGAGCTGCTGGCGCACAGCCAGGCCGCCGCGTACGCCCCGGCCGGCGCGGGACGCGGCGGGGTGGACCTGCTGCCCGCCCCGGGCGGGGAGCTGCCGTCCGGTGCGGACCGGGAATGGGACGGCGAGCCGGCGGGGAACGCGGCGACGTCGCAGGTGGTGGCCGTACCCCGGACCGACCCGCCGCCGCTGCCGCCCGACCCGCCCGCGCGGACCATGCGGGAGATCTTCCGCCTGGGCCTGAACGACCCGCGCTACGGCCTGGCCTCGGTGGCCATGTTCCTGGTCATGATCCTGGTCGGGCTGGACGGCTCGGTGCTGCCCTGGCTCTGGGCGGACGTGGTCGACGGCGGTGACCCGTGGCTGCCGGCGCTCGGCATCGCCGCCGGGCTGCTGCTGGTGCTGCCGCTGCCCTTCCTGACCAACGTGCGCTTCCCGCAGTGGTGGGTACGGCAGATGCTGCGGATCAGCGCGCGGCTGGTGCACGGGCAGACCGGCCCGCGCCGGGTCAGCGGGCACACCCCGGCCGAGGTGGTGGCGCAGGGCGGCGACACCGACCGGGTGGTGCAGCTCGCCGACAACCTGATGGACCAGTTCATCGCGCTGTTCCTGCTGGTCAGCATGGTCGTGGTGACCGGCAGCGTGGTGCCGGGGCTGTTCTTCGTCGGCACCATGGTCCTCTCCGGACTGGTGTCGATCCTGTTCGCGCCCCGGCTGGAACGGACCGCCCGGGGCACCGTGAAGGCGCGGGCCGCGTTCGCCACCGCCCTGGTCTCCGCGCTGTCGGCGGCCCGTACGGTGAAACTGGCCGGCGCCACCCGCCCGGTGCTGGACCACCTGGCCCGGCTGGACGTGGTGCGCAGCGAGCGGCAGCGCCGGGAGATCGCCATGCAGGTCTGGGCGCGGTCCACCCCGTCGCTGGCCAGCGGTCTGCTGCCGATCGGCGCGTGGGCGCTCTACCTGGCCGGCGGGCTCTCCGCCGGTGGGGTGCTGGTCGCCGTCTCCACCCTCGGCGCGGCCCGCTGGTTCGCCTGGACCACCGCGTCGCTGGTGTCGCAGTACCCGTCGGCGCGGGTGTGGACCCGGCGGACCGTGGCCATGTGCGGGGAGGCCGCCTACTCGGCCACCGTGCCGGGCATGGACATCGGGGCCGGCACCTCGCCCGCGCCGGTGCCCGCGCCCCGGCGACCGCTGCGCCGGTTGCAGCTCGCCGGGTTCGGCGCGCTGCACACCGACGGCACGCTCGCCGTCCGCGACGTCGACCTGACCGTCGAGCGGGGACAGCTGGTGCTGGTGGTCGGGCCGGTCGGGGCCGGCAAGTCCTCGCTGCTGCGGGCGCTGGCCGGCATCGTGCACCACACCGGAGCGCTGCGCTGGAACGACGAGCCGGTGACCGAGCCGGAGCTGTTCCTGCGCCCCAACCAGGTCGGGTACGTGGGCCAGCTGCCCCGGGTGCTCTCCGGCACGGTCGCCGACAACATCGCGCTGGGGCACCCGGTGGACGCCGCCGACGCGGTGTCGACCGCCCAGCTCGACCACGACCTGGCCGCCGCCGGCGGCGGCCTGGGGCTGCTCATCGGGCACAAGGGCACCCGGCTCTCCGGCGGGCAGCTCCAGCGGCTGGCGCTGGCCCGGGCCCTCGCGCCGCGTACCGAGCTGCTGGTCGCCGACGACGTGTCGTCGGCGCTGGACGTGACCACGGAGCTGGCGCTCTGGGCGGCGCTGCGCGAGCACGGGGTGACCGTGGTCGGCTCGACGGCCAAGCGGGCCGCCCTGGTCCGCGCCGACCACGTGGTCGTCCTGGTCGACGGCACGGTCGCCGCCCAGGGCCCCTGGTCGGACCTGGAACCCCGCTGGTCCCACCTGGCCGGCTGACCCACGTCCGCGCCGGGCCCGGTCGGGCCCGGCGCGGGAGGGTCAGAAGGCGCGGCGGTACTGCTCCGGCCAGTACGGCTCGGCGCCGAGCTTGGCGGCGGCGCGGCGCGGCCAGTACGGGTCGCGCAGCAGTTCCCGGCCCAGCAGCACCAGGTCGGCCTCGCCGCCGGCGACGATCTGCTCGGCCTGCTCCGGCTCGACGATCAGGCCGACCGCGCCGGTCGGCACGCCCGCCTCGCGGCGGATCCGGGCGGCCAGCGGCACCTGGTAGCCGGGCCCCACCGGGATGCTCGCCCCGGCCGAGGCCCCGCCCGAGGAGGCGTCCACCAGGTCCACCCCGGCGGCGGCCAGCTCACCGGCGAGCGCGACGCTGTCCTCGACGGTCCAGCCGCCGTCCACCCAGTCGGTGGCCGAGATCCGGGTCAGCACCGGCACCGCCTCGCCGACCGCGGCGCGGACCGCGCGGGCCACCTCCAGGGTGAGCCGCATCCGGGCGGCCCGGTCGCCGCCGTAGCCGTCCGTGCGGTGGTTGGTCAGCGGGGAGAGGAACTCGTGCAGCAGGTAGCCGTGCGCGGCGTGCAGCTCCACCGCGGCGAAGCCGGCGGCCACGGCCCGCCCGGCGGCCACCGCGAACGCCTCGACCACCCCGGCGATCCCGGCCTCGTCGAGCGCGGTGGGCCGGCGGTAGTCGGGCAGGAACGGCTCGTCGCCGGGGCCGACCGGCGACCAGCCGCCCTCGGTGTCGGGCACCCCGCCGCGCTGCTGCGCCCAGGGCCGGTAGGTGGACGCCTTGAAGCCGGCGTGCGCCAGCTGGACCGCCGGCACCGCGCCCTGCCCGGCGACGAAGGCGGTGATCGGCCGCCAGGCATCCACGTGCGCGTCGGACCAGAGGCCGGTGTCCTGCGGGCTGATCCGCCCCTCGGGCACCACAGCGGTGGCCTCGGTGATGACCAGGCCGGCCCCGCCGGCCGCGCGGGAGCCGAGGTGGACGTGGTGCCAGTCGGTGGGCAGGCCGTCCGGGCCGGCGCTGTACTGGCACATCGGGGCGAGCGCCACCCGGTTGGGCAGCGTGACGCCGCGCAGGGTGAGCGGGGTGAACAGAGCACTCATGGGGTGATCCTCCTGCAGACGGGAGCGGGTGCGTCCCCGGCCGCCGCGGCGACCGGGGACGCACCCGGGGGAGAGGTCAGGCCGGGACCGGGGCGAGCCGCTCGGGCTCGTCGGCGTCGACCGGGTCAGGCTCCTCGGCGTCGACCAGGTCACGGTTGCCGGCCGAGTCGTACGCGGTCCGGTCGAGGGTGCCCTCGCGGGCCGCCACGATGGTCGGCACGACGGCCTGACCGGCCACGTTGGTGGCGGTGCGGATCATGTCCAGGATCGGGTCGATCGCCAGCAGCAGGCCGGCGCCGGCCAGCGGCAGGCCCAGGGTGCTCAGGGTCAGGGTGAGCATCACGATGGCGCCGGTCAGGCCGGCGGTCGCCGCCGAGCCGACCACCGAGACGAAGGCGATCAGCAGGTAGTCGGTGACGCCCAACTGGACCCCGAAGACCTGCGCGACGAAGATCGCCGCGAGCGCCGGGTAGATCGCCGCGCAGCCGTCCATCTTCGTGGTCGCGCCGAACGGCACGGCGAAGGAGGCGTACTCGCGGGGGACGCCGAGCCGCTCGACCGAGCGCTGGGTCACCGGCATGGTGCCCACCGACGAGCGGGAGACGAAGGCCAGCTCGATCGCGGGCCACGCGCCGGCGTAGAAGCGCAGCGGGTTGAGCCGGCCGGCGGCCAGCAGCAGCACCGGGTAGACCACGAGGAGCACGATCGCGCAGCCGACGTAGACGGCGGTGGTGAACTTGGCCAGCGGGGCCAGCAGGTCCCAGCCGTACGAGGCGACGGCGTTGCCGATCAGGCCGAGGGTGCCGATCGGGGCGAGCCGGATGACCCACCAGAGGGCCTTCTGCACGATGGCCAGCACCGACTTGTTGAACGTCACGAACGGCTCGGCGGCCTCGCCGATCAGCAGCGCGGCGGCGCCGACCACCAGGGCGAGGAAGACGATCTGCAGGACGTTGCCCTCGACGAACGCGCCGACCGGGTTGGTCGGGACGATGCCGGTGAGGAAGTCGGTCCAGGAACCGGTCTTCTTCGGCGCGGCGGCGCCGGCCAGGTCGAGCGTGACGCCCTTGCCCGGGTCGACGAGCAGGCCCAGGCCGAGGCCGATGCTCACCGCGATCAGCGCGGTGATGCCGAACCAGAGCAGCGTCTTGAGGGCCAGCCGGGCCGCGTTGGCCACGCCGCGCAGGCTGACCACGCTGACCACGATGGCGGCGAAGACCAGCGGCGGGACGGCCAGCTTGAGCAGCTGGACGAAGAGACCGCCGACGGTGTCGAGGGTGCTGGTCAGCCAGGCGAGGTCGTTGGCGCGGGCGACGAAGCCGAGCGCGACGCCGAGGACGAGACCGAGCAGGATCTGCACGGAGAAGGGAATCTTGCGCAGGGCGGAAGCCATGAGGATGCGTCCAAGGTCTGGAAAGGGATGAACGGGGCAGCGGGTCAGGAACGCGGCTGCGCCGGACAGATGCCGCTGGCCTGCCGTCGGAGGTCGACGTACAGGCGCACGGTCAGGTGCCAGACATTGGTCATCGCCCGCCGAGGCTACTCCCAGCCGGCTCCCAGCCGGAAGGAGCGACCCCGGTGACGCTCCTTACAGCCCTGGTGCGGAAGAATTCCGCCGGGCCAGCCCCAGCGTGCCGGCGGTGGCCAGGCCCCAGCCGGCCGCGACCGCCAGCAGCAGGCGTTCCAGCACGCCCACCAGGGCGCCCCGGCCGACCAGCAGCATCGCCAGCCCGACGGCGGCCGCCAGCGGCAGGGCCAGGGCCGCGCCGAGCGCCGCGACCCGGCGCAGCGCCCGGCCCGCCGCCGGCGTGGCGACCAGCGCCAGCATGGCGAAGACCACCGCCGCGGTGGCCGCGATGCTCGCGCCGCCGTGCACCAGGTCGGCCACCGTGGTCGCCTCGAAGGGCGGCAGCGGGCAGCCCGCACTGCACGTCACCGTCCCGGAGAGCACCGTGGCGACCCCGCCGGTGGCGAGCAGCGCCGCCGCCGTGCGCAGCGCCGGGGGCAGTGCCGCGGCGAGCAGCAGCAGCGCCGCCGCCAGGGCGAACACCCCGATCCGGTACGCCCCGGCGTACCCGCTGTCGGTGACCCCGGCCTCGCTGACGTACCCGGTCAGGCCCGGGCCCGGACCGGCGACCACGGCGACCGTCACGGCGACCGCCCCGGCCACCGTGCAGCCGGCGGCGGCCGACGCCGCGGCGGCCCGGACGACGGCGAGGTCAGCCACGCCCGTGCGGCGTGGTCCAGCCCGAGGTGTCCGGGCCCAGCGGCACGATCCGGGTCGGGTTGATCGCCTCGTGGGTGGCGTAGTAGTGCCGCTTGATGTGGTCGAAGTCCACCGTCTCGCCGAAGCCCGGGGTCTGGAACAGGTCCCGGGCGTACGCCCACAGCACCGGCAGCTCGGTCAGCTTCTGCCGGTTGCACTTGAAGTGCCCGTGGTACGCCACGTCGAAGCGGACCAGGGTGGTGAAGAGCCGCACGTCCGCCTCGGTGATCGCGTCGCCCATCAGGTAGCGCTGCCCGGCCAGCCGCTCCGACAACGCGTCCAGCCGGGCGAACAGCGCGGTGTACGCCTCGTCGTACGCCTGCTGCGAGGTGGCGAAGCCGCACCGGTAGACCCCGTTGTTCACGTCCCGGTGGATCTCGGCCATCAGCGCGTCCAGCTCCGGGCGCAGCGCGACCGGGTAGAGGTCCGGCGCGTCCGGGGCGTGGAACCGCCGCCACTCGGTGGAGAGGTCCAGGGTGAGCTGCGGGTAGTCGTTGGTGACCACGCGGCCGGTCAGCGTGTCCACCAGCGCCGGCACGGTCACCCGGCCGCTGTAGTCCGGGTCGGTGGCCAGGTACGCCTCGGAGAGGAAGCCGATGCCCAGCGCCGGGTCGAAGCCGTCCGGGTCGAGGGTGAACCGCCAGCCCCGCTCGTCGCGGATCGGGTCGACGGTGCCCAGCGAGATCACCTCGTCCAGGCCGAGCAGCCCGCGCACGATCCGCGCCCGGTGCGCCCACGGGCAGGCCCGGCACCAGATCAACCGGTACCGGCCGGCCTCCAGCGGCCAGCGCCCCGCCTCGTCCGGGCCGCCGCCCTCCGGTGAGGTGGAGTGCGGGGTGACCCGACCGGTGAACCGGTTGGGTTGCCGGACGAACTCGCCGCCGCCGGCGGTCTCTGCGCTGAACTGGGCCCGGGTCATGCCGTCAACCTATCCGCCGCCGGCCTGGATATCCTGGCGCCGGGCGTCCCCGTGACCCGGCGGGCGACCCGCCGCCAGCCCCTTCCCACCCCCGAAGGACGTGCGCCCGATGAGCGTGGCCTACCTCGTTTCCGGAGTCCGTACCCCGATCGGCCGGTACGCCGGCGCCCTCGCCGGGGTACGCCCCGACGACCTGGCCGCGCACGTGCTGCGCGAGCTGGTCGCCCGCCACCCGGCGGTGGACTGGGCCCGCACCGACGACGTGCTGCTGGGCTGCGCCAACCAGGCCGGTGAGGACAACCGCAACGTGGCCCGGATGGCGGCCCTGCTCGCCGGCCTGCCCGAGGAGGTCCCCGGCAGCACGGTCAACCGGCTCTGCGGCTCGGGCCTGGACGCCCTGGCCACCGCCGCCCGGTCCATCGTGGCCGGCGAGGCCGACCTGGTGGTGGCCGGCGGGGTGGAGAGCATGAGCCGGGCGCCCTTCGTCATGCCGAAGGCGACCACCCCGTTCTCCCGCACCGCCGAGGTGTACGACACCACCATCGGCTGGCGGCTGGTCAACCCGCTGATGCAGAAGGCGTGGGGCATCGACTCGATGCCGGAGACGGCCGAGAACGTGGCCGCTCAGTACGGCATCGACCGGGTCGCGCAGGACGAGTTCGCGCTCCGCTCCCAGCAGCGCACCGCCAAGGCGCAGGCGGACGGCCGGTTCGCCGAGGAGATCGTGCCGGTGACCGTGCCCGCCGGCCGGCGCGAGACGAAGCTGGTGGAGACCGACGAGCACCCCCGGGAGACCTCCCTGGAGAAGCTCGCCGCGCTGCCCACCCCGTTCCGCGACGGTGGCACGGTGACCGCCGGCAACTCCTCCGGCGTCAACGACGGCGCGGTGGCCCTGCTGGTCGCCTCCGCGGCGGCCGTCGAGCGGTACGGCCTGACCCCGCTCGCCCGGGTGACCGGCGCGGCGGCGGCCGGCGTACCGCCCCGGATCATGGGGATCGGGCCGGTGCCGGCCACCCGCAAGCTGCTCGACCGGCACGGCCTGGGCCTGGCCGACCTCGACGTGATCGAGCTGAACGAGGCGTTCGCCGCGCAGTCCGTGGCGGTGCTGCGCGAGCTGGGCCTGCCCGAGGACGCCGAGCACGTCAACCCGAACGGCGGGGCGATCGCGCTGGGTCACCCGCTCGGCGCCAGCGGTGCCCGGCTGGCGCTGACCGCCGCGCTGGAGCTGCGCCGCCGGGGTGGCCGGCGTGCGCTGGCCACCATGTGCGTCGGCGTCGGGCAGGGCATCTCGCTGCTGCTGGAGTCGGCCGCCTGATCCCGTCCCGTGGCTCCCGGGCGGTTCCCGCACGACGAACGGAACCGTCCGGGTGTCCCACCGGCACAAGTGGATCTCCCGTTGGTGGGCGTACGCGCATAGAGTGGTGTGGACCACACGTACGCGGTGACGACCTGGGGGACCGAGCATGCCGACGCCGGAAGGAATTCCCGCCGAGATCGACCTGAGCCGGCCCAGCGCGGCCCGGGTCTACGACTACTTCCTCGGGGGCGCGCACAACTTCGAGATCGACCGGCAGCTCGCCGAGCAGATCGCGTCGATGACCCCGAACCTGGCCGCCACCATGCGCTCCGGCCGGGAGTTCCTGCGCCGGGCCGTACGGGTGCTGCTCGACGCCGGCATCGACCAGTTCCTGGACATCGGCTCCGGCATCCCCACCGTCGGCAACGTGCACGAGGTGGCCCAGGCGGCGAACCCGGCCGCCCGGATCGTCTACGTCGACATCGACCCGGTGGCGGTGGCGCACAGCCGCGAGATCCTCGCCGACAACGACCGGGCCGTCGCCGTGCACGGCGACCTGCGCGAGCCCAAGCTGATCCTGGACCAGGCGAAGGCCAGCGGCCTGATCGACTTCGACCGGCCGGTGGGCATCCTGCTCGCCGGGGTGGTGCACTTCATCCCCGACGTCGACCGGCCGGCCGACATCCTGGCCACCCTGCGCGCCGCCGCCGCGCCGGGCAGCTTCCTGGTCATCTCGCACTCGACCTTCGAGGACCAGCCGCAGGAGATGCTGGACGCGCAGCGGCTGTCGGCGCGTACCGCCACCGAGATCACGCTGCGCTCCCGCGCCGAGATCACCGGCTACTTCGGCGACTGGACCGTCCTCGAACCGGGCGTGGTGCACATGCCGTTGTGGCGACCCGACTCCCCGTCGGACGTCGACGAGCACCCCGAGCGGTTCGGGGCGTTCGGCGGCGTCGCCCGGTACGACCGAGCCGCCGGCTGAGCCGACATGCGCGCCCCGGACCCCGACGGGGGCGGCTTCAGCCGGCCGGGCGCCCAGGCGTACGCCGCCGAGTGGGCCCGTGCCGTGCGCCGCATCGGATTCGTGCCGCTCAGCGCGGCGGAGACCGAGCGCCTGCTGCTGGTGCACACGGTGCGACTCGGGCAGGTCCTGCTCGCCCCCGCGTTCTCCGCCAGGGCGGCGGAGGACGTGGGGCGGGCGCTGGTGGAGGCGCACCTCACCGAGCCGGGGGTGCTGGACTGGTCGGTCCAGGCCCTCGGTGACCGCTTCCTGCCCTGGGTGGTGCCCGCCCACCCGGAGCTGCCCGAGGCCGAGGAGCGGATCGCCGCGCTGCAGGGGGCGCTGGCCGCCGGCTTCGCCCGGGCGCTGCGCGACCGTACCTTCAGCCAGCAGGAGCGGATCGCCCGCTCGGCCTGGCAGGCCCGCGACGCGGTCGAGCAGGCCCTGCGGGACAGTGAGGCGCGGTTCCGCGCGGTCTTCACCGGCGCCGCCATCGGGATCGGCATCGCTGCCATCGACGGCACCATCCTGGAGGTCAACCAGTCCTTCGCGGACATGCTCGGCTACACCGCCGACGAGCTGCACGAGATCAACGTGGCCGCGCTGTTCCACGCCGACGACGCGGCCGGCATGTGGGAGCTCTACCAGGAGCTGATCGAGGGCAAGCACGACAGCGCCCGGGTGGAGAAGCGGTACCACCGCAAGGACGGCAGCGTCGTCTGGACCGACCTCGCCGTCTCCCTGATCCGCTACGACGACGGCCGCCCCCGGTTCACCGTCGCGATGATCGAGGACATCACCGAGCGGTACGAGCTTCAGCAGCGGTTGCGCTTCCAGGCGCTGCACGACCCGCTCACCGGGCTGCCCAACCGGACCCTGTTCTTCGAGACGCTGGAGCGGCTCTTCGGCGCGGCCGGCCGGGAACAGCGGATCGGGCTCTGCTTCATCGACCTGGACGGCTTCAAGGCGATCAACGACAGCCTCGGGCACGACCTCGGCGACCGGCTGCTCAAGGTGATCGGCCGCCGGCTGGCCGACTGTGTCGCCGGTCGGGGTCACCTGGTGGCCCGGATGGGCGGCGACGAGTTCGTCATCCTGGTCGACTCCGGCGGCGGCCTGGACGACGCGGTGGAGGTGGCCGAGCTGGCGCTGGCCGCGGTCTCCGCCCCGGTGCACGTCGGCGACCAGCAGCTGGCCGTGTCGGCGAGCATCGGCATCGTGGACTGCCCGGCGGTGGAGACCAGCGCCTCCGAGCTGATGAAGGCCGCCGACACCACCCTCTACTGGGCGAAGGCCGAGGGGCGCGGCCGCTGGGCGGTCTACGACCCGGAACGCAGCGCCGCCGACATCGCCCGGTCGGCGCTGGCCGCCGGGCTGCCCGCCGCCCTGGACCGGGGCGAGTTCGTGCTGCACTACCAGCCGATCGTGTCGCTGCTCGACGGGTCGATGACCGCCGTGGAGGCGCTGGTCCGCTGGCAGCACCCCGAGCTGGGCCTGATCGGGCCGGACCGGTTCATCGGGCTGGCCGAGGAGACCGGGCTGATCGTCCGGCTCGGCGCCTGGGTGCTCCGGCAGGCGTGCCGGGACGCCGAGGGCTGGCGGCGCGCGTTCCCGGGGACCGGGCTGGTGGTCAGCGTCAACCTGGCCGCCCGGCAGGCCGACGACCCGGCGATCGTGGAGACCGTGGCCGAGGCGTTGCAGCACACCGGGCTGCCGGCGGAGCTGCTGCAACTGGAGCTGACCGAGAGCGCCGTGATGGGCGCCGCCGGGGAGCCGCTGCGTTCCCTGCGCCAGCTCGCCGGGCTCGGCGTACGGCTGGCGATCGACGATTTCGGCACCGGGTACTCGAACCTGGCGTACCTGCGCCGGCTGCCGATCCACAGCCTGAAGCTGGCCGGCCCGTTCGTGGAGGGCATCCGCGCCGACGGTCCCGACGTCGCCGACCACCGCGACGAGCGGATCGTCGACGCGCTCGTCCGGTTGGCGCACGCGCTGGAACTCTGGGTGACCGCCGAGGCGGTGGAGACCGAGTTGCAGGCCGAGCGGTTGCGGGCGCTGCGCTGCGACACCGGGCAGGGCCGCTTCTTCGGCGCCCCGATGCCCGCCGCGCACATCCGCGCCCGGCTGGCGGCCCGACCCGGGCCCGTCGTCGACGCCGCCGCGGTCGACGGGAACGCCGGTCCGGGCGGCGAGGCACAGGAGGAGACGCGGTGAGTCTGAGCGACACGCAGGCGGTGGTCTCGGTGGTCGCCGCGCTGGCGATCCTGGCCGGGCTGGCCGGGGTGGTGGTGCCCGGGCTGCCGGCGCTGCCGCTCTGCTGGGGCGGCGTGCTGGTCTGGGCGCTCTTCGGCCAGGCCGGCCCGGGCCGCTGGGCGGTGCTGGCCGCCGCCACGGTGGTCGCGGCCGGCGGCACGGTGGTCAAGTACGCCTGGCCGGGGCGCAACCTCAAGCGCGTCGGGGTGCCCACCTCGTCGCTGCTCGCCGGGGGCCTGCTCGGCCTGGTCGGCTTCTTCGTGATCCCGGTGGTCGGTCTGCCGATCGGCTTCGTGGGCGGCATCTGGGGCGCCGAGCGGCTGCGGCTGGGCAGCAACCAGCTCGCCTGGCCGGCCACCGTGCAGGCGGTCAAGGCGGCCGGGCTGTCCATGCTGGTCGAGTTCCTGGCCGGGGTGGTCGTCGCCGGGCTCTGGGTCGCCGGCCTGCTCTTCGCCTGAACCCCGGCACTCGCCGGGACGAGGGCGGCGGGACGACGGCGGCGGCGGTTAGGGTCGGGGCGTGCGGATCACAGTCCTGGGCGGCCTCGGCGCCTGGCCCACCGCCGAGCAGGCGTGCTCCGGGTTCCTCGTCGAGCACGACGGCTTCCGGATGCTGATCGACCCCGGCTACGCCACCCTGCAACCGCTGCTGGCCCGGATACCGGCGGCGCGGGTGGACGCCGTCTACGTCAGCCACGGCCACCCGGACCACTGCGCCGACCTGCAACCATTGCTGCGCGCCCGGGTGCTCGCCGACCGGTCCGGACCGCCGCTGCCCGTGCACGCGCCGGCCGGCAGCCTGGACCGCCTGCTCGCCGTCGACGAGCCGGGCCTGGTGGAGCCGGCGTACGCGGCGCGGCCCTTCGCGCCGGGCGACTCCTTCCCGATCGGGCCGTTCGCCGTGACGACCTGGTCGTTGCCGCACTGGGTGCCGAACGCCGGGGCCCGGTTCACCGGGCCGGGCGGCGTGCTGGCGCACACCGGGGACACCGGGCCCAGCCCGGACCTGGTCGACCTGGCCCGCGACGCGGACCTGCTGATCGCCGAGGCGACCTACCCGGTGGCGGTGCCGGACCGGCACGCGGGCAACCTGTCCAGCGCCGCCGAGGTGGGCCGGTACGCGAGCGCGGCCGGGGCACGGCGAGTGCTGCTCACCCACCTGTGGCCGGGCACCGATCCCGCCCTGGCGCTGGCCGCCACGCGGCAGGCGTACGCCGGCCCGGTCGAGGTCGCGCGGCCGGGCCTGGTGTGTGGGATCGGCGTCTGACGGGCCGGGCGTGCCGGCGCGCCGGGACGGGCTGCGGTCAGCTCGCGCCGGTGCCGTGGTGCAGCCAGTGCCGTAGCTCCGCCGGCGCCAGGGCGGCCAGCCGCCGCTGGTAGTGGGCCTCGTCCGCGGCGGTGAGGAGGTCCCGCCACTGCCCGGTGGTCCCGCTGTGGAAGAAGCGGTCAGGGTCGGCGAAGAGGCCGAGCCCCTCGTCCGGCGCGAGCCGGTCCGCCCGGCCCCGCATCTCGCTGAACGTCGCCGCCCGGACCAGGTCCGGCCAGCGGCACTCGGGTACGTCGATGCCCAGCCGCCCGGCGAGCCGGCGCATCTGGCCCGCCAGGTCGCGGGAGAGGTCGGCGTAGTGCAGCAGCACCACCTGCTCGTCGTGGCGGCGATCCCAGGCGTCGGCGAGGTGTTGGACCAGCCCTGCGAGGTCCTCGTCGAGCCACTGCAACACCCGCAGCCGCGGGTCGCTCGGGCGGGGCGGGCGGGGTCGGTCCGGGGCCGGTCCGGCGGGCGGGAGCAGTCGGCGGATCACCGCGTCGTCCAGGTTGCCGCGATGGTGGCTCATCGACACGGCCACGTCGCGCGGGTCGCGGCCCACCACCAGGTACGTAACGCCAGGCGCGACGGGCAGGCCGTCGAGCGGGGTGTGGGTCTTGATGAACCGGCGATGGGTCTGCCGGTCGAGGACGTGCCGCACCTCGTCGAGAGGGCGCAGGCGCATGTCCAGCCAGGGGGAGAGGGCGGTGAGCGGGGCGGGCAGCTCGGGACCGCCGAAGATCAACAGAGCGCAGATCATCTGCGCCCAGGTGGTGCCGCACTTGGACGGGGTGCTCAGCACGATGTCGTCCGGCCGGAACGGGAAACCGTCCCACCGGCTGCTGTCGCTGATTCCGCTGACGTGGCGCTGCGGGGCAGGCATCGTCGCACGGTAGCCGGGGAGGCGGCGGCGCGGGGCGTCCGGGGGTACGGCGGAACGCCGTACGTGAGTGAGAGAGAGGTGGACGCCCCGCGCCGTCGCGGGACCGGACGTTGCCGAGCGCCCGGTGTCGGCCCGTCGCGATCGGGCCTGGTCACAGGCACCAGAATGCCCGTGCCGCGCGGTCGGGGCAACGCGATTTCGGCTGCCCGACGTATTGACCACCCTTGATCGTCGGGCGGACACTGCGAGCACTCGTACCGGGGAACCACCTCGAGGAGGTGTGCAGTGGCCACGACGCCCGCGCCGACCGCCGAGCAGCCGATGGACGACGACGCCCGACGACTCGCCGAACTCGGCTACCACCAGGAGCTGCACCGTACGTGGAGCGGCTTCTCCAACTTCGCCATCTCGTTCTCGATCATCTCGATCCTGGCCGGCTGCTTCACCACGTTCGGCCAGGCGTGGAACAACGGCGGCCCGGTGGCCGTCTCCTGGGGCTGGCCGCTGATCTCGCTGTTCATCCTGATCATCGGCTTCTGCATGGCCGAGCTGGTCTCGGCGTACCCGACGGCGGGCGGGATCTACTGGTGGGCGGCGACCATGGGCCGGCCGGTGCACGGCTGGTTCACCGGCTGGCTCAACCTGATCGGGCTGGTCGCGGTGACCGCCTCGGTCGACTACGGCTGCGCCACCTTCCTCAACCTGACGCTGTCCGCGCTCTTCGACGGCTGGGCCGGCACCGGGCATCAGACGTTCGGGCTGTTCGTGGTGATCCTGGCCCTGCACGGGCTGATCAACATCTATGGGCACCACGTCATCGACGTACTCCAGAACGTCTCGGTCTGGTGGCACGTGGCCGGCGCGGCCGCGGTGGTGCTGATCCTGGTGCTGGTCCCGGACCGGCACCAGAGCTTCCAGTTCGTCTTCACCGAGCGGTTCGACAACTCCGGCTTCGGCGACGGCGACACCGGCGGGCTGACGTTCTGGTTCTACGTGCTGCCGCTGGGCTTCCTGCTGACCCAGTACACGATCACCGGCTTCGACGCCTGCGCGCACGTGTCGGAGGAGACCCGGGGCGCGTCCAAGGCCGCCGCCCAGGGGCTCTGGCGGTCGATCTTCTACTCGGCGGTGGGTGGCTGGATCCTGCTGCTCGCCTTCCTCTTCGCCGCCACCGACGTGGACGCGATCAACAAGGCGGGCGGCTTCTCCGGGGCGATCTTCGAGACCGCGTTGACCCCGTTCTTCTTCAAGGCGGTCATCATCATCTCCACCATCGGCCAGTTCTTCTGCGGGATGAGCTGCGTGACCTCGATGTCGCGGATGGCGTACGCGTTCAGCCGGGACCGCGCGGTGCCCGGCTGGCGGCTCTGGTCCCGGGTGGACCGCAACGGCACCCCGCGACACGCGATCATCGGGGCGACCCTGGCCGGGCTGGTGCTGACCCTGCCGGCGCTCTACCAGAAGGCCGGCGTACCGGTCGCCTTCTACGCGGTGGTCTCCGTCGCGGTGATCGGGCTCTACCTGTCCTTCCTCATCCCGATCTTCCTGCGGCTGCGGATGGGCGACCGGTTCGTCCCCGGCCCGTGGACGCTGGGCTGGCGCTACAAGCTGCTCGGCTGGATCGCGGTGGTGGAGATCGCGATCATCTCGGTCTACTTCGTGCTGCCGATCGTGCCGGCCGGGGTGCCCGGCAACGGCCGGTTCTCCTGGTCTGCGGTGAACTACGCGCCGCTCGCCGTCGGCGGCGTGCTGCTCGGCGTGGCGATCTGGTGGTACGCCTCGGCCCGGAAGTGGTTCACCGGCCCCCGCCGGACCGTCGACCTGCCGGCGCAGCGCACCGCCGGGGACGGGGCGGTGGTGGACGACCCGGCCTGACCCGTCCGGCGCCGCTGCCGCCACGTCGGGCGATCCGGTCGGCAGAATTCCCGGGGGCGGTGTCGATCCGCGCGCCGCTCGTTCGACGTGTGGGTGCGCAGGGCCGGACGTGGCCCCGCCGGAGGAGGAGAACGCGATGTCGAAGTACATGCTGATCATGCGGGGCACCGACGAGTCGAACGCGGCCATGCTGGCGTCGATCGACGAAGCGATGGCCGCCACCGGCCGGTTCATCGAGGAGATGCTCCAGGCCGGGGTGCTCCTCGCGGCCGAAGGGCTGGACGATCCGGCCCGGGGCGTCGTGGTCCACTTCGGCGGCGGGACCCCGGTGGTCACGGACGGGCCGTACGGGGAGACCCGGGAGCTGTTCGGCGGCTACTTCCTGCTCGACGTCGCCTCGCAGCAGGAGGCCGTCGAGTGGGCCACCCGGATGCCGGCGGTCCCCGGGTCCATGATCGAGGTCCGTCGGGTGGCCGAGAGCGACGAGGTCCCGCAGGCCGCCGAGCGGACCGTGCCGGAGCGGGTCGGGAGCCAGAGCGACGGCCGGATCTGATGGGCGCCGCCGACGTCGAGGCCGTCTGGCGGATCGAGTCGGCCCGGATCGTCGCGGCGCTGACCCGGTTCACCGGCGACGTCGGGCTGGCCGAGGACGCCACCCAGGAGGCGGTGGCCGAGGCGTTGGTGACCTGGCCGCGCGCCTCCCCGGCCAATCCGGCCGGCTGGCTGATGGCCACCGCCCGGCGGCGGGCGATCGACGCGATCCGCCGCCGGGCCGCCCTGCGCGACCGGTACGCCCTGCTGGCGGTCGACCCGCCGGTCACCGAGGACGTCGACCCCGACCCGATCGGCGACGACGTGCTGGCGTTGATGTTCGTCAGCTGCCACCCGGTGCTCTCCCCGCCGGCCCGGGTGGCGCTGACCCTGCGGGTGGTCGGTGGCCTGACCAGCGAGGAGATCGCCCGCGCGTTCCTGGTGTCCGTGCCGACCGTGCAGGCCCGCATCACCCGGGCCAAGAAGGCGATCGCCGCCGCCGGGGTGCCGTTCGAGCTGCCGGCGGCCGACGAGCGCCGGGAACGGCTGGCCGGCGTCCTCGGCGTCGTCCACGCGATCTTCACCGAGGGCTCGACGGCCACCTCCGGCGACCGGCTGCTGCGCCCCGACCTCGCGGCCGAGGCGATCCGGCTGGCCCGCCTCCTGGCCACGGTGCAGCCGGACGAGCCGGAGGTGCACGGCCTGCTCGCGCTCTGCGAGCTGACCGCGGCGCGCTTCCCGGCCCGGACCGCCCCGGACGGCGCGCCGGTCCTCCTCGACGAGCAGGACCGACGGCGGTGGGACGGCGCGGCGATCCGTCGCGGGCTGGCCGCCCTGACCCGGGCCGCGGCGGGCGGCCTCGGCCCGTACGGGATCCAGGCCGCGATCGCCGCCACCCACGCCGCGGCGCCCTCGGTCGAGTCGACCGACTGGCCCCGGATCGTGCTGCTCTACGAGGCGCTCGGCCGGGTCGCGCCCTCGCCGGTGGTCACCCTCAACCGGGCCGTCGCGGTGGCCATGGCCACCGGCCCGGCACCGGCCCTGGCCATCGTGGACGAGCTGATCGCCGCGGACCGGCTGCCCGGCTCGCACCTGGTCCCGACCGTACGCGGGGAACTGCTGGCCCGGCTCGGCCGGCGACCCGAGGCGCGCGCCGAGCTGGCGCGGGCGGCCCGGCTCTGCGCCAACGAGCGGGAGCGGTCGGTGCTGCTGCGCAAGGCGGCCGCGCTGAGCTGAGCCGACTGTCGGTGGGGCCTGCCATCATCCGGTGATGGATGCCGAAGCTGTCGTACGCGCGTTGTGGGACCGGATGCAGGCCCGCGACTGGGCCGGGGTCGGTGGGCTGCTCGCCGACGACGTGGTGGTGGAGTGGCCGGCCAGCGCCGAGCGGATCGTCGGCCGGGACAACTACGTGAAGATCAACGCCGAGTATCCAGAGGGCTGGTCGATCCGGGTGCTGCGGGTGGTGGCCGCCGGTGACACGGTGGTCTCCGAGGTGGAGGTGCCGCACGAGACCATGGGCGTGCACCGGGTCGCGTCGTTCTGGACCGTGCGCGACGGGACCATCGTCGACGGCCGGGAGTACTGGACGAGCCTCGGCCAGGACCCGTCCCCGCAGTGGCGATCCGCCTGGGTCCAGCCGATCTGACGCCCCGCCGTCCGGCCGACGCCCCGGGCCGTCACGGTGCCGGCGCGCGACGGCGGCCGTCGATGGGTTTGCCGGGGTGCCCGGCGGGGGCATTGACGGTGATCCGGTCTTGGCAGTAGACCTTGGTGATGGAGGCGCGCCGATGAGGAAAGCTCCGCTCACGCTGGAACAGTTGCGCGTCGCCGTCGGCGAGGGCGAGATCGACACGGTGGTGCTCGCGCTGACCGACATGCAGGGCCGCCTGCAGGGCAAGCGGTTCCACGCCCCCTTCTTCCTGGACCAGGTGGTCGCGAACGGCAGCGAGGGCTGCAACTACCTGCTCGCGGTGGACGTCGACATGAACACCGTCGACGGGTACGCGATGTCGAGCTGGGAGCGCGGCTACGGCGACTTCGCGATGCGCCCCGACCTGGACACGCTGCGCCGTACGCCGTGGCAGCCCGGCAGCGCGCTGCTGCTGGCCGACCTGGAGTGGCTGGACGGCTCCGGCCCGGTGATCGCCTCGCCCCGGCAGATCCTGCGCCGGCAGCTCGACCGGCTGGCCGCGCACGGGCTGACCGCGTACGCCGGCACCGAGCTGGAGTTCGTGCTCTACCGCGACTCGTACGAGGAGGCGTGGCGGCGCGGCTACCGCGAGCTGACCCCGGCGAACCAGTACAACGTGGACTACTCGCTGCTCGGCACCGCCCGGGTGGAGCCGCTGCTGCGCCGCATCCGCACCGAGATGGCCGGCGCGGGGCTGACCCCGGAGAGCGCCAAGGGCGAGTGCAACCTCGGCCAGCACGAGATCGCCTTCCGCTACGACGAGGCGGTGGCCTGCGCCGACCACCACGTCATCTACAAGAACGGGGCGAAGGAGATCGCCGCCCAGGAGGGCATGTCGATCACCTTCATGGCCAAGCCGAACGCGCGGGAGGGCAACTCCTGCCACATCCACTTCTCGCTGCGCGACGGCTCCGGCTCGTCGGCGATGCTCGGCGACGGGCCGGCGCACCTGAGCGTGACCGGGCAGCGGGTGCTGGCCGGGCTGCTCGCCACCATGCGCGAGTTCAGCCTGCTGTTCGCCCCCAACATCAACTCCTACAAGCGGTACCAGCCCGGTTCGTTCGCGCCGACCGCGCTGCGCTGGGGCACCGACAACCGGACCTGCGCGCTGCGGCTGGTCGGCCACGGCCAGGGCATGCGGGTGGAGAACCGGGTGCCCGGCGCGGACGTCAACCCGTACCTGGCCATCGCCGCCCTGGTCGCCGGGGCGGTGCACGGCATCGAATCGGAGCTGGAGCTGGGCGACGAGTGCACCGGCAACGCGTACGACGACCCGCAGTCCGAGCGCGTCCCCGCCACCCTCCGCGACGCCCTCACCCTCTGGCAGGACTCCTCGGTGGCCGAGGCCGCCTTCGGCGCCGAGGTCGTCGCCCACTACGCCAACCACGCAAAGGTCGAGCTCACCGCCTTCGACGCCGCCGTCACCGACTGGGAACTCACCCGTGGCTTCGAACGCCTCTGACCCCCCGCCCCCGCCCTGGCCTCGCGACCGGTTCCGCGATCTTGCACTTGGTGCCCTCGGGGAGGGTGAGGAGCGGCTTCTGTCGGGGCACTGACTGCAAGATCGCGGGGGACCGGGAGCGGGGGATCGGGAGTGGCGAGGGGAGTGGAGGGGGTGGGGCGTGACTGAGGTGCGGAACCCGGCTACGGGGGAGGTGCTGGGGGAGGTCGCGGGGGTGTCCGTCGCGGAGACGGACGCGGCGATCGCGCGGGCGGCTGCGGCGTACGAGCGGTGGCGGGACGTGTCGCCGGGGGAGCGGGGGCGGTTGCTGCGGCGCTTCGCCGCCGTGGTGGACGCGCACCGGGAGGAGCTGGCGCAGCTGGAGGTGCGCAACTCCGGGCACACCGTCGGCAACGCCCGCTGGGAGGCGGGCAACGTCCGCGACGTGCTCGACTACTACGCGGGCGCGCCGGAGCGGCTGACCGGGCGGCAGATCCCGGTGCCGGGCGGGCTGGACGTGACCTTCCACGAGCCGCTCGGCGTGGTCGGGGTGATCGTGCCGTGGAACTTCCCGATGCCGATCGCCGCCTGGGGGTTCGCCCCCGCCCTCGCCGCCGGCAACACGGTGGTGCTGAAGCCCGCCGAGCTGACCCCGCTGACCGCGCTGCGCCTGGCCGAGCTGGCCCGCGAGGCGGGCCTGCCGGAGGACGTGTTCACCGTGCTGCCCGGCCGGGGCAGCGTGGTGGGGGAGCGGTTCGTCACCCACCCGGCCGTGCG
The DNA here is from genome assembly GCF_900089595.1 of Micromonospora auratinigra. Taxonomy (GTDB): domain Bacteria; phylum Actinomycetota; class Actinomycetes; order Mycobacteriales; family Micromonosporaceae; genus Micromonospora; species Micromonospora auratinigra. Next base: position 6,558,592 of record NZ_LT594323.1, read on the forward strand.
CAAGGTCTGCTTCACCGGCTCCACCGAGGTCGGCACCCGGATCATGGCCGGCTGCGCCGAGCAGGTGAAGCGGGTGACCCTGGAGCTGGGCGGCAAGTCCGCCAACCTGGTCTTCGCCGACGCCGACCTGGCGAAGGCGGCGGCCACCGCGCCGTACGCGGTCTTCGACAACGCCGGGCAGGACTGCTGCGCCCGCTCGCGCATCCTGGTCCAGCGTCCGGTGTACGACCGGTTCCTGGAGCTGCTCGAACCTGCCGTACGCGCCTTCCGGGTCGAGGACCCGGCCGCCGAGACCGCCGAGATGGGTCCGCTGATCTCCGCCGGGCACCGGGACCGGGTCGCCGGGTACGTCGACGGGGCGACGGTGGCCTTCACCGGCTCCCGCCCCGACGGCCCCGGCTTCTGGTACGCCCCGACGGTGCTGCTCGCCGACTCCCCGGCCGACCGGCACTGGCGGGAGGAGGTCTTCGGCCCGGTGGTCTCGGTGCTGCCGTTCGACGACGAGGCGGACGCGATCCGGCTGGCCAACGACACCGAGTACGGGCTCTCCGGCTCGATCTGGACCCGCGACGTCGGCCGGGCGCTGCGGGTCGCCCGGGCGGTCGAGTCGGGCAACCTCAGCGTCAACTCGCACTCCTCGGTGCGCTACTGGACCCCGTTCGGCGGGATGAAGCGCTCCGGCCTGGGCCGGGAGCTGGGTCCGGACGCGCTGCACGCGTTCACCGATGTCAAGAACGTCTTCATCAGCACGGAGGAGTGAGAGCGGTGCAGGGTCGACTGACGGACCGGGTGGCCGTGGTGACGGGCGCGGGCAGCGGGATCGGGCTGGCCACCGTGCGGCGGTTCGCCGCCGAGGGGGCGCGGGTGGTCTGCGTCGACATCGACGCCGACGCCGGGCGGCGGGCCGCCGAGGAGGTGGGCGGGGAGTTCGTGGCCACCGACGTGGCCGACGAGGGCGCGGTGCGCGAGCTCTTCGACGGGGTGGCCGAGCGGCACGGCCGGGTGGACGTGGCGTTCAACAACGCCGGCATCTCGCCGCCGGACGACGACTCGATCCTGGAGACCGGGCTGGACGCCTGGGAGCGGGTGCTGCGGGTCAACACCACCAGCGTCTACCTCTGCTGCAAGTACGCCATCCCGCACATGCGTCGGCAGGGCAAGGGCTCGATCATCAACACCGCCTCGTTCGTGGCGCTGATGGGGGCGGCGACGTCGCAGATCGCGTACACCGCGAGCAAGGGCGGGGTGCTGGCGATGACCCGGGAGCTGGGCGTGCAGTTCGCCCGGGAGGGCATCCGGGTCAACGCGCTCTGCCCCGGCCCGGTGGCCACCCCGCTGCTGCTGGAGCTGTTCGCCAAGGATCCGGAGCGGGCCGCGCGCCGGCTCGTGCACGTGCCGATGGGCCGGTTCGGCAACCCCGAGGAGATCGCCGCCGCGGTGGCCTTCCTGGCCAGCGACGACGCCTCCTTCATGACCGCCGCGCAGTTCGTGGTCGACGGCGGGATCACCGGCGCGTACGTGACACCCCTATGAGTCGGCCGCTGATCGGGATCACCGCGTACGTCGAGCCGGCGGGGTGGGCGGTGTGGCGGGACGTGCCGGCGGCACTGGTGCCGCAGGCGTACGTGCGGGCGGTGACGGCTGCCGGCGGCCGGGCGGTGGTGCTGCCCCCGGACGACGCGGACGCGGACGTGCTGGCGGTGCTGGACGGGCTGCTGCTGGCCGGCGGCGCCGACGTCGGCCCGGAGCGGTACGGCCGCCCGCCGGACCCGCGTACCGAGGCCCGGCCGGACCGGGACGCGGGCGAGCTGGCGTTGCTGGCCGCCGCGCTGGCGGCCGACCTGCCGCTGCTCGGCGTGTGCCGGGGCATGCAGCTGCTCGCCGCCGCGTGTGGCGGCACCCTGCACCAGCACCTGCCGGACGTGGTCGGGCACGAGCGGCACCGCCCGGCCCCGGGGGTGTACGGGTCGCATCCGGTCCGGTTCGCCGCGGGCAGCCGGGCCGCGGCGGTGATGGCCGGGGTGGACCGGGTCAACTCGTACCACCACCAGGGGGTCGCCGACCCGGGTGGCCTGCGGGTGACCGGGTGGGCCGACGACGGGGTGGTGGAGGCGGTCGAGGATCCCGGGCGGCGGTTCGTGCTCGGGGTGCAGTGGCATCCGGAGAACGAGCCGGATCCGCGGCCGGTGACCGCCCTGGTCCGGGCCGCGACCGGCCAGAACGCCTTCGTGTAGCGCGGATCACACACTTCAATTTCGTGAAATGCATCTACGGGAGAGCGCGATTTCTGCGCCTGTCCGCACCGTTGCGCGCCGATCCGCCCGGTGCCGCGCCGCCACCCGACTCGCCGTCGGCCGTCGGTTACGACAGGATGAGGCAGAGGTAACCAGCGACCGCGGACGCGGATGCGTTACGTTGCTGCTCCGTCGGGGTAGTACGCGGGGACGGTCGGCGTGCACGCGCCGACCGTCGTGAGGTAGGCCGGAGCAGGAGGCTGCATGGGCTCGGCCCAGGGGGGCGAGGACGGGCGTCGCGCGTCCTCGGGGACCGCCGACGCGCGACTTCCGGCGCTGCTGACCGCGGCCTTCGCCGCCGGCGGTCAGATGGGCGAACGGCTGCGCGCCTTCGACTGGTCCACCACTGCGCTCGGCACCCCGGACAGCTGGCCCCCGGCGCTCGCCCACGCGATGAGCACCATGCTCGCCTCCCAGGCCCAGATGGTGGTCTTCTGGGGCGCGGACCACCTGACCTTCTACAACGACGCCTACCGGCCCACGATCGGCGACAAGCACCCCGCGGTGCTCGGCCAGCCCGCCCGCGACTACTGGGTGGAGACCTGGGACGTGCTCGGGCCGCTCCTGGACGGGGTGCGCCGCACCGGGGTGCCGTACCGGGGCGACAACCACCCCTTCGTGATCAACCGGCACGGCTTCCTGGAGGACGTCTACTTCGACATCTCCTACGACCCGATCCGCGACGCCGACGGCGGCGTCAACGGAATCTTCTGCTTCGTCCAGGAGACCACCGGCCGGGTGCTCGGCGAACGCCGGCTGCGCACGCTGGCCGAGCTGGGCTCCGAGCTGGCCGACGTGCGGAGCACCGTGGAGCTGGGCCGGACCACCGCCCGGGTGCTCGACGCCCACCGCGCGGACGTGCCGTTCAGCGCCATCTGGCTGCACGACGAGAACGGCACCCCGGCGCTGGCCGGCTGCTCGGGCGTGCAGCCGGGCGCGCTCACCGACGGGCCGCCCGAGCCGGGCGCCGAGAGCGTCGAACACGCCCGCTGGGTGACCGTCGCCGACCTGCTCGGCGAGGTGCCGCCGGACGCCGCCGACCACGCCCTGGTGCTGCCGCTGACCGCCACCAACGAACCGGCCGGCGTGCTGCTGCTCGGGGTGGCCCGCCGGCTCCCGTTCAGCGACGACTACCGCGACTTCGTGGAGCTGGTCGCCGCCCAGGTCTCCCGGGCGGTCGGCAAGCAGCGGGCGTACGAGCAGGAGCGGGCCCGCGCCGCCGAGCTGGCCGCGCTGGACCGGGCCAAGACGAACTTCTTCGCCAACGTCAGCCACGAGTTCCGCACCCCGCTCACCCTGGTCCTCGGCCCGCTGGAGGACATGCTCGCCGATCCGACGCTCTCCCCGTCGCACACCGAGCGGCTGGGCATGATGCACCGCAACGCGCTGCGGCTGCTCAAGCTGGTCAACACCGTGCTCGACTTCTCCCGGCTGGAGTCCGGCCGGCTGGCCGCCCGCTACCAGCCCACCGACCTGGCCGACTACACCGCCCGGCTGGCCAGCACCTTCCGCTCGGCCACCGAACGGGCCGGGCTGCGCCTGGTCGTCGAGTGCCCACCGCTGCCCGCGCCGGTCTACGTCGACCGGGACATGTGGGAGAAGATCGTCCTCAACCTGATCTCCAACGCCGTCAAGTTCACCTTCGAGGGCGAGATCCGGGTGCGGATCGGGGCCGGCGAGCGCGGCGCGGTGCTGGAGGTCTCCGACACCGGCGTCGGAATCGCGCCCGAGGAGCTGCCTCAGGTCTTCGAACGGTTCCACCGGGTCGCGGGCGCGCGGTCGCGTACCCACGAGGGCACCGGCATCGGCCTGGCCCTGGTCCGCGAGCTGGTCGAGATGCACGGCGGCACGGTCCGGGCCGGCAGCGTCGTGGAGCGGGGCACCACCTTCACGGTCACCGTCCCGTTCGGGTACGGGCACCTGCCCGCCGACCGGGTCGCCGCGCTCGCGCCCGTCCCGCTCAGCGAGCCGGAGCAGGCCCGCCTCTACGTCGCCGAGACCGCGCTCTGGACCGACGATGTGAGCCGCCCCGCCGGGCTGCCCGAGCCGACCGCCGCGCCCTCCGGCTCCGGCCGGATCCTGCTCGCCGACGACAACGCCGACCTGCGCGAGCACGTCGGCCGGCTGCTCTCCCCGGCGTACGAGGTGGTCGCCGTGCCGGACGGGGTGGAGGCGCTGCGGCTGGCCGTGGACACCCCGTTCGACCTGGTGCTGACCGACGTGATGATGCCTCGGCTGGACGGGTTCGGCCTGGTCACCGCGCTGCGCGCGAACCCGGTCACCCGGCACGTGCCGATCGTGCTGCTCTCCGCCCGGGCCGGCTCCGCCGAGGAGGTCGCCGGGCTCGCCGTCGGCGCCGACGACTACCTCACCAAGCCCTTCTCCAGCCAGGAGCTGATCGCCCGGGTCCGCGCCAACGTCGAGCTGGGCCAGCTGCGCGGGCAGATCATCCGCCGGCTGCGGGCCCTCGCCGACGCGGCGGTCGCCATCAACACCGCCCGGACCACCGCCGACGTGGTCCAGGTCGCCGCCCGGCACGCGCTCAGCCTCGCCGAGGCCGCCCGGGTCGTGGTGACCGCCACCGGCAGCCGGTACGAGGCGGACGGCGGCGGCGACGCCCCGGTCGAGCCGTCGGCCGTGCTGCCGCTGACCGGCACCACCGGCGAGCAGCTCGGCGAGCTGCGGGTGTGGCGGCGCGAGGGCGGCGGCACCGAACAGGCGGCGCTCACCGAACTGGCCCGGCTGATCGGCGTACGGCTGGAGAACGCCCAGCTCTACGAGGCCGAGCACCACATCGCCACCACCCTGCAGCACAGCCTGCTGCCGCGCACGTTGCCGCAACTGCCCGGCGCGGTGGTGGCCAGCCGGTACCTGCCCGGCAGCGCGGACGTCGAGGTCGGCGGCGACTGGTACGACGTGATCCGCACCCCGGACGACGACCTGGTGCTGGTGATCGGCGACGTGGTGGGCAAGGGCGTGCGCGCCGCCGCGGCGATGGGACAGCTCCGCAACGCGCTGCGGGCGTACGTGCTGGAGGGGTTCGACCCGGGGGCGGCGCTCACCCGCCTCAACCACCTGGTCACCTCCACCGAGGGCGGCTCCTTCGCCACCGTGTTCTGCCTCTGGTTCACCCCGGACACCGGTCGGCTCCGCTACGCCAGCGCCGGTCATCCGTCACCGTTGCTCATCGAGGGGGACGAGGTGGCGTACCTGCACGACCGGGCGCTCGGGCCGCCGATCGGCGCGATACCGCAGACCGGGTACCGGACCGTCGAGGGCAGCATCGCCCCCGGCGGTCGGTTGCTGCTCTACACCGACGGCCTGATCGAGGACCGGCGGCTCGGCATCGACGCCGGGTTCAGTCAGCTCCGGTCGGACGCGACCGCCGGGGGTGCGCACGTCGCCGACCTGGTCGACGCGGTGGTCGAGCGGGTGGCCGGCCGGGCCCGACACGACGACGTGGCGGTGCTGGCGTTGGAGGCCGCCGAGCTGAACCGGTTCGCGCTGCGGCTGCCCGCCGACCCGACCCGGCTCAGCGTGCTGCGCAAGCGGCTGGAGGACTTCCTGGTCGCGCACCAGGTCGGCGAGACGGACCTGTTCGACCTGACCGTGGCGATCTCCGAGGCCGCCGCCAACGCCATCGAGCACCCGCTGGACCCGGCCGAGGCGACCATCGACGTCGAGGTGACCATCGCCGACCGGACGGTGACCGCGACGGTCCGGGACAGCGGCCGCTGGCGGGAGTCGAGCGGGTCGAGCTTCCGGGGCCGGGGGCTGGCGCTGATCCAGGCGCTCGGCGAACTCTCGGTCACCCGGACCGGGGCGGGCACCGAGGTGACGCTGCGCCGCCGGCTGGCCGACTGACCGGCCGGCGGGTCAGCTCTCGACCAGCCAGTCCTGGTCGCCCAGGCCGGAGATCTCCAGCACCCGGCGTACCTGACGGGACGGCAGCACCCGCAGGGTGCCCGGGAAGCGCTGGGCGAGGCGGACCACCGCGTGGATCGCCGCCGAGTCGAAGAAGGTGACCTCGCGCAGGTCGAGGGTGAGGCGGGTGGCCGGCTCCCGGAGCGCGGTCTGGAACATGGTGTCGGCGGTCGCCATGTCGACCTCGCCGGTCACCACCACGCTGAGGTGGTCGTCGTCGCGCTCCGCGGTGACGGAGAAGACGGGAGGTGCGCCCCCTTGATCCACGGAGCAACAATGGCACACTGCTTGTGGCACGGCAACAACCCGGCCGCACGGGCCGTGGCGGGGGTCACCCGGGGGTGCGGCGATAGGCTGTGGCCATGACCGTCCGTGCGCCGCTGACCCCCGGCACGCTCTCCCCGTGGCGAGCGGTGCCCGCCCACATCACGCGCCCCGAGTACGTGGGGAAGAAGAACCCGCGGCAGTGGCGCGGCTCGCACGTGCAGACGCCGGAGACCATCGAGAAGATGCGGGTCGCCGGCCGCCTCGCCGCCCAGGCGACCCAGCTCGCGGGTGAGCACTGCAAGCCGGGGGTGACCACCGACGAGATCGACCGGGTCGTGCACGAGTTCCTCTGCGACCACGGCGCGTACCCGTCGACGCTGGGCTACCGGGGCTTCCCGAAGTCCTGCTGCACCAGCCTCAACGAGGTGATCTGCCACGGCATCCCCGACTCCACCGTGCTGCAGGACGGCGACATCATCAACGTCGACGTCACCGCGTACCTGAACGGGGTGCACGGCGACACCGACGCCACCTTCTGCGTCGGCGAGGTGAGCGAGGAGGCCCGGCTGCTGGTCGAGCGGACCCACGAGGCGATGATGCGCGGCATCAAGGCCGTCGCCCCGGGCCGCCAGATCAACGTGATCGGCCGGGTCATCGAGTCGTACGCCAAGCGCTTCGGCTACGGGGTGGTCCGCGACTTCACCGGCCACGGCATCGGCGAGGCCTTCCACAGCGGCCTGTACGTCCCGCACTACGACAGCCCGCGTCCCACCGACGTGATGGAGCCCGGCATGACGTTCACCATCGAGCCGATGATCACGCTCGGCACCCACCAGTACGACATGTGGGACGACGGCTGGACCGTGGTCACCAAGGACCGCCGGTGGACGGCCCAGTTCGAGCACACCATCGTCGTCACCGACGGCGGCTACGAGATCCTGACCCTGCCGTGACCGAGACCCCGGCGGCGCTGCGCGAGGCGCACCACGCGGACGTGTCCGGCGGTTGGCTGCGGCCGGCCGTGTTCGGGGCGATGGACGGTCTGGTCACCAACATCGCCCTGATCGCCGGCGTCGGCGGCGGCGGTGTCTCGCCGCGCAGCGTCATCCTCACCGGCACCGCCGGCCTGGTCGCCGGCGCCATCTCGATGGGGCTGGGCGAGTACACCAGCGTCCGGTCGGCCAACGAGCAGGTGGCCGCCGAGGTGGCCAAGGAGCGGCGGGAGCTGGAGCGCCACCCCGAGGCGGAGGCCCGGGAACTGGCCGAGGCGTGGGTGGCCCGGGGTCTGCCCCGGGACCTGGCCCTCCAGGTCGCCAACGAGATCCGGCGCAACCCGGAAGAGGCGCTGCGGATGCACGTCCGGGAGGAGTTGGGCGTCGACCCGGACGAGCAGCCCAGCCCCTGGGCCGCGGCGATCTCCTCGCTGCTCTGCTTCTCGGTGGGCGCGTTGGTGCCGCTGCTGACCTACCTGATCGGCTTCACCAGCCTCTGGTTGGCGCTCGGCGTCGGCGGGGTGGGCCTCTTCGTGGCCGGCGCGATCGTCGCCCGCTTCACCAACCGGCCGTGGTGGTCCGGCGGCCTGCGCCAGTTCCTGCTCGGCGCCCTGGCAGCCGGCGCCACCTACCTCATCGGCACCCTAATCGGCGTCCAGGGCGGCCTCGGCTGACCCCTGCTCCTCCCGCACTGATTCACGGAAAGAGTGGTTATCCGAGGCTGGATAACCACTCTTTCCGTGAAAGAGGCGCCCGCACAGCGGGAGCGGGCGGGGCGCGCGGTCAGCCGGCGAGGAGGTCGTCGACGGTGCCGTCGACGGGGCGGCCCCGGGCGGCGAGTTCCTCGGCCTGCCGGGTCAGCACCGTGCCGACCTCGGTCATGTCGGCGCCGGCCAGCCCGGTACGCCGTACCGCGTCGCCCGGGTCCCGGAAGTAGGTGCGGCTGAACAGCCCCTGCACGGTGGCCGCGGCCAGCCGCGCCTCGCCGAGCATCAGCAGCGCCTGGTCGGTCTCGTACCACTCGGCCAGCCGCAGCGCCCGGGCGTGTGCCGCGCTGCCCCGGTACCAGGCGTGGCGGGCGGCGGTGGTGAACTCGCCCGGCCGGGCCCGGGCCAGCCGGGCCAGGTGCTCGTCGCGCAGGGTCCGCAACCAGCCGGTCGGGTCGTGCAGCGCCCGGGTGGTGACGTAGCGGTCGGCGGCCAGCGGCCAACGCGGGGTGATCGTGCGGGCCTGCCCCAGGTAGTCGTCGGCCGCCGCGACGGTGAGATCGACCAGCACGCCGTCCACCCGCCGGGTGGCCGGGGTCGGCCCGCCGCCCGGCCGGTAGGTGACCAGCAGCAACCCGACCTCGCTGTCCCCGCCGCCGTCGTCGTCGCCGTGCGCCAACGGCCCGTGCACCGCGACGGCGAGCAGGTCGGCGGGGAACCGGCGCAGCGCGGCGTCGCTCACCCGCTCGGCGACCCGCCAGCGGGGATCGTCCAGGCGGCGGTCGATCTCCGGGTCGCCGGTGTCCACGGTCCACCTCCGGGGTACGGGGTCGGGCCGCCCGTGGGCGACCCGGGCATGCGTCCGGTCCACCCTAGCCAGCCGCCGGACGCCCTCCCGGCGACCACGCCGGCCCGGCTCGCGGGCGGTGCGACCGGCGGGTCGGTCGGTCCGGTCACGCGGCCGTGCCGGCCCGGCGACCGGGTCGGATCGCGGACGGGCGGGCGGCGGGTCGGTCGGGCCGGCCGCGCGGCCATGGCGGTCGGTCAGGCCGGGTCGGGGGCGTCGACCGGGACCAGGCGGAACACCCGGATCTCCCGGCCACCGGCCCGTTCCACGTACGTCCGGTAGGCGGGCCACTCGTCGACCAGCCGGGCGAAGAGCCGCTCCCGCTCCTCGCCGGTGATCAGCTCGGCGTGGACCGGGATCCGGCGTCCCTTGACGTCGATCTCGGCGGCCGGCTGTGCGAGCAGGTTCAACGACCAGGCCGGCTGGTGCTGCTGCCCCCAGTTCGACCCGATCACCACGTACCCGTCGCCGTCCGGCACGTACAGCAGCGGGTTGCTGCGGGGCTTGCCGGAGCGGCGGCCGGTGGTGGTGATGACCAGGGAGGGGATCAGCCCGAAGGCGACCACCCGGCCCTTGGTCAGCCGGCCGACCAGCCGGTCGGCGGGGACGAGCAGGCGCATGGTGGCGGCGAACCACTTCTGGTGACCGAGACGGCGGGTGAGGGATCCCAGGGTGGACACCAGCCCAGTGTGCCGGCTGCGGCCCGGGAACGACACCCCCGGACGGCTCAGTCCAGTCGGCGTTCCACCGGCAGCCGGGAGCGGGTGAACAGGGCCGCCCCGGCCATCGCCACCACCGGCACCACCACCAGCACCCCGACGGTCAGCCCCGGCACCACCAGCGGGTACGGCTCCTGCACCGGCCACGACTCGGCGTAGCGCCGGTTCAGCGAGAGCAGGATGATGGCCGCCGAGCCGAGCCCGGCCGCCAGCCCGAGCGCCGAACCGAGCACCGCGATGACGCCGGCCTGGCAGAGCGAGAGCACCCGGCGTACCCGGGGATCGGCCCCGACCGCGGCGAGGGTGGAGAGGTCCCGGCGGCCCTCGGCGGCGGCGAGGCCGGTGGCCACCGCCGCCGCGCCGAGCGTGATCACGCCCGCGCCGATCGAGAGCAGGAGCAGCAGCGACCGGTACCGGGAGGGTGGACCGGCCGGCTCCACCGTCACCGACAGCGCGCCGGCGCGGGCCAGCGCGGCGGCGAGCCGCTGCCGCTGGGCCGCGTCCACCGGTCGGGGCGAGTCCAGCACGTAGCCCACCCGTTCGGCGCGGACGCCGAGCGCGGTCGCGGCGGACGGCGGGACGACGAGCCGGTCGACCGCCACTCCGCCGTGCAGCACGTGGCCGGGCAGCCGGGTCTCGGTCGTCCGGTTGCCGACGCTGACCGTGACCGTCACCGTGCCGTCCACCACCAGCCGGGGATCGCTGACCACCACCGCGCCGCCCCGCAACGCCCGGCGGGCCGCCTCGATCTCTCCGGCCGGAGCGCCGGTGAGCGGGCCCAGCGCGCTGCCGTCGTCCAGGTACGCGGGCAGGTAGAAGCCGTCCGCGCTGCGGAACGCCCGGGCGCAGCGCGGGTCGTCGCGGGCGGCCGGGGCGGCGGCGCCCGGTTCCGGACCGTCCACCGGCCCGTACGGGCAGCGCCGGTCGGCCGGCAGCACCGCCTCGACCAGGCAGTAGTCGTCCAGCCCGGCGGGCGGGGCGCAGACCGCCTGGTCGATCGGGGCGACCGTGGCGTCGGGCAGCACGGCCCGGACCTGCCCGGCGAGGTCCGTGGCCGACGGCGTCGGCGGCGCGAGCGGGTCACCGGTGCGCAGCAGCAGCACGTGTCCGGGTGGGATGCCCGGTTGCCAGAGCGCCCGGCTCCGGGCGTCGTCGCTGGCCACGTAGACGCCGAGGGCCACGCTGCCGGCCACCGCCGCCATCACCGCCGAGATGGCCGGGGCCGCCAGGGAGCGGTTGCGGCTGGCGTCGCGCAGCGCCAACCGGGGGGCGAGCGGCAGCAGCCGTCCGGCCCTGGCCAGCAGGCCGACCAGGGCGGGGGTGACGAAGACCAGGCCCAATTCGCCGAGGATCACGCCGGACAGCACCAGGGTCGGCGCGGTCCGGGTGGCGCCCAGCGCGGCCAGCGCCGCCCCGACCACGGTCAGCAGCACCCCGAGGACCAGCCAGCGCGGCCGGTGCCGGGGTGGCTGCCGCCGGCCGGCCAGTCCGGCCACCACGTCCTGCCGGGCCGCCGTCCAGGCCGGGGCGAGCGCGGCCAGCACGCCGGCCAGCACCGCCACCCCGGCGATCGCGGCCAGCGCCGCCGGGAAGACCCGGTACCCGCCGGAGCGGGCGTGCAGCACGTACTGCTCGACCAGCGGCCGCCCGGCGAACGCGGCGGCGACGCCGAGCAGCAGCCCGAGCGCCGCCCCGCCGGCGCCGAGCACCACCCCGTCGGCGAGCACGATGCGCCGCAGGTGCGCGGCGTCCCCGCCGGCCACCGCGACCAGGGCCAGGTCCCGGCGTCGCCGGCGGACGCCGACCGCGAAGGCGGGGCCGACCAGCAGCACCACCTCCAGCAGGCCGAGCCCGCCGACCAGCACGGCGTTGCCGGCGTGCTCGGCGTCGGGCAGGTCCGGCCCCAGGTCGGATTCGTACCGGCCGGGCAGCGGGGCCCGGGCGGCCAGCACGATGCCGTGGGCGTTGAGCCGGTCCGCCAGCGCCTCGTCGACCGGCCCCGGCAGGTCCACCAGCCAGCTCTCGTCCGGCACGTCCACCGTGTCGCGGGCCGCCTCCGGGCGGAGCGCGACCAGCTCCCGCAGGGCGTCCGGGAACTCCACCACCCCGACCACGCGGTAGGTGGCACCCTCCGGCGTGCGCAGCGCCCCACCGAGGGGTACGCCGAGCCGGCGGTGCAGCTGCGGGCTGAGCGCGACCTCGTCGGGGGCGCTCGGACGTCGCCCGGCCAGCAGGGTGGCCGCCGGCCGGGCGATCGGGTCGGTCAGGTCGACGGCGCGGGCGTCGATCGGCTCGCTGCGGTCACCGACCCGGATCGAGAACGGCGTCCACCAGCGCACCCGGGTCAGCCGGCTGCCGGCGGGCAGCAGCGCGCCCAGTTCCTCCGCCCGGACCGGCCGGGTGCGGGGCGGTTCCTCCTCCCGCACCGGCCAGTAGCTGCTGCCCCAGGCGTCCTGCACCTGTGGCCCCTCGGCCACCCAGCGCAGCTCGACGTCGGCCGCGCCGAGCCGCCGCTCCTGCTGCTCGGCGCGGGTCAGCTCCGACATGTCGTAGCTCGCGGCGACGAAGCTCAGGCCCAGCACGGGCAGCGCGATCATCGCCAGCACCAGCACTGTGCGTCGCCGGGCGCGGCGGGCCTCCCGGCGGGCGATCCGCAGCGCGGCCCGCCACGAGCCGAGCGCGGCGGCGGTCCGGCCCCGGTTCACCGCCCGCTGCCGCTGAGCAGGTGTTCGACGCCGACCAGCGGCGCGGTCGAGTCGACCAGGTCACCGTCGCGCAGGAACACCACCCGGTCGGCCCAGCCCGCGTGCCGGGCCTCGTGGGTGACCAGCACCCCGGCCGCGCCCGCGTCCACCCGCCGGCGCAGCAGGTGCAGCACCGCCTCCCCGGTCTGCGAGTCGAGCGCCCCGGTCGGCTCGTCGGCGAGGACCAGGCGGCGCTCGCCGACCAGCGCCCGGGCGATGGCGACCCGCTGCTGCTGGCCGCCGGACATCTGGTCGGGGAACCGGTCGGCCAGGGCCGCCACCCCGACCTCGTCGAGCGCGGCCAGCGCCGCGCGGCGGGCCGCCCGGACGCCGGTCCCGTCGAGTTCCAGCGGGAGCGCCACGTTCTCCACCGCGGTGAGGCTGCCCAGCAGGTTCAGGTCCTGGAACACGTACCCGATCCGGCGGCGGCGCAGCCGGGCCAGCTCGCGGGCGCGCAGCGCGCCGAGCGCCTCCCCCTCGACCAGCACCTCGCCCGCGGTCGGACGGTCCAGGCCGCCGGCCAGCGCGAGCAGGGTCGACTTGCCGGAGCCGGACGGGCCCATCACCGCCACCAGCTCACCGGCCCGCACGGTCAGCGCGATCCCGCGCAGCGCGTGCACGGCCGCCGCCCCGGTGCCGTGGGTGCGGTGCACGTCCCGCAGTTCGAGCACCACGCTCACCGTGGTCCCTCCGTCCTCCGCCGGGGCGCGGCGGGGTTCACCGGCGGGCCGCCTCGTCGGTCCGCTCCACCGCCTCGGGTCGGCCGGTGGGCCGGTTCGGTGCCGGGCGGTGGCGGACCAGGCTGGTCTCGCAGTGGTCGAGCCAGCGGACCTCCGCCTCGGCCTGGAAGATCATCGCGTCCAGCACCAGCCGCCAGGGCAGGTCCTCGGGCTTGTCGCTGGCGTACTTGAGCCGGGTGTACTCCTGCAACGCGCGCATGGTGGCGGTGCGCTGGGTCTGCACCACCGCCCGGACGTCCACCCCGGGTGTGGTCAGCGCCAGCGCCAGCTTGATCGACAGCTCGTCGCGGGGCCGGTCGGCGCGGCTGATCGGGGTGGCGAACCAGAGGGTCAGGTCGGCCCGCCCGGCGGCGGTGATCTCGTACGGCCGCTGCCCGCCCTCGCTCTCCGGCAGGGACCGGACCAGTCCGTCGCGTTCCAGCCGGGCGAGCGTGGTGTAGACCTGCCCGATGTTCAGCGGCCAGGTGGAGCCGGTCGACTCCTCGAACGCGGCGCGCAGCTGGTAGCCGTACATCTGGCCGCGTTCGAGCAGCGCGAGCAGGCCGTGACGGATGGACATGGCGTGGAGTATGCATACCTGGTATGCGGGCCGCAACCGGAGCGGGTGCCCGGCCGGTCAGCCCGGGCGGCCGGGGAAGGCCACGGTGACCGGAGTCACGCCGGCGGTCCGGCGCCACCGGGTCGCCCGCAGCGCGCAGTCGGTCAGCGCGGCCAGCGCCCGGTTGCGGTCCGCGCCGGTGGTGTGCGGCAGGGCCGCCCGCCAGTGCCCGGCGGCGCGCTCCTCGATCTCGACGGCCAGCCGCAGCGCGCTGGCCCGGTCGGTCACCGGGTACGGCAGGGCGTAGCCGGCGCGGTCCGCCGGCACCTGGCCGCCGTTGGCGCTGAGCTGGAGGATCAGCGCGTCGCGCCGGGCCCGGTGCGCCGCCTCGGCGGCCCGGGCGGACCGCCGGGCGGCGTCGGCCAGGTGCACGCCGATCACCCCGTACGCCCAGATGGCCGCGTACTCGGCGGTGAGCGCGTCGGCGAGGGCCTGGGTCGGCCCGCCGGTCGGTGCGGTGCGCGGCATCACTTCAGTGCCTCCACGTGGGTCGCCCGGGCGGCGGCGATCGAGCCGAGCAGGGCGGCCCGCTCCGCGGGGGCGGCGGCGCAGGCCTTCGCCGCGTTCTCCCGGCCCTGCTGCTCCGCCGTGCGCAGCCCGGCCAGCAGCCCGGCGGGGTCGGTGCCGGCCGGGGTGGGCGAGGCGGCCGGGGAGCCGCCGGGCGCGGGCCGGCCGATCACCCGCCGCAGCTCCTCGGCGTGCGCCCGGTGCGCGTCGGCGATCGGGGTCAGCCGCCCGGCCAGGTCGGGGCTGGCGGCCAGGGCCGCCCGGTGCCGGGCCTCCAGGGCGGCCGACTCGGCCGCGAGCGGCTCCAGCGGGTCCGGCGGCGGGGAGGGATCGTGCCGGTCGAAAAGATCACAGCCGGTCAGCGGCACGGCCGTGCCCCCGAGGGCGACCAGCGCCCCGGCGCGCAGGAGGTTACGCCGGGAATGCCCCGGTCCTTCCTGATGCGATGTCGTTCTGCCCCTCGCCACCGGACAAGTCAACACCATCGGCGCCGTCCCGTGGGCCATCGGCGTCGGTGCGCCGCCGGGGCCGCCGCCCGCGCCGCGCGTTACGCTCTGCGCAGCCACCGGGCGCGTACGCCCCGGTGGCGCGCCGGCATGGCGGGCCGCCCGGCCCGTCGGCGAGCGCGAGCACGACGGGCCACGCGGTCCGCGAACAGCAGAGAGGTGCGCCAGATGACGCAGCGTGGCCGTGCCACCAGGCCGACGGGGCCCGCCGGGCGTCCCCGCCGGTCCGAGGGGCCCCGTACCGGGGACCGGGCCGGCGCACCCCGCGGAGACCTGGCCGCCCGCCGCGCCCGGCTGCGCGAGGTGATCGAGCCGGTGGTCACCGCCGCCGGCTACGACCTCGAGGACCTCTCCGTCTCCCGGGCCGGTCGCCGGCACGTCGTGCGCGTGATCGTGGACGCCGACGGCGGGATCAACCTGGACGCCGTCGCCGACGTCTCCCGGGCCGTCTCGGCCGCGCTGGACGAGGCGGAGGAGGCCGGTGGCGACATCGTGGCCGGCGAGTACCAGCTGGAGGTCAGCTCGCCGGGCGTGGACCGGCCGCTCACCCTGCCCCGGCACTGGCGGCGCAACACCGGCCGACTGGTCAAGGTGACCGTGCGGGGAGCCGCGGGGGAGCGCCAGCTGACCGGCCGGGTGATCGAGGCCGACGACGCGCGGGTGGTGCTGGAGACCGACACCGGTCGCGTGGAGCACCCGTACGCGGAGCTCGGGCCCGGCCGGGTCCAGGTGGAGTTCACCCGCCTGGACGAGATCGCCGACGAGGAGTTCGACGGCGACGACATCGACGACGAAGATGATGTGGAGGACGAGGAGAGGTGAACATCGACCTCGCGGCGCTGCGCGCACTGGAGCGCGAGCGGGAGATCCCGTTCGACACCATCCTCGCGGCGATCGAGACCGCGTTGCTGACCGCCTACCGGCACACCGACGGCGCCGAGCCGCACGCCCGGGTGGAGATCGACCGCAAGTCGGGCACCGCCTCGGTGTACGCCCAGGAGCTGGACGAGGACGGCTCGGTGGTGCGGGAGTGGGACGACACCCCGCACGACTTCGGCCGGATCGCCGCCATGACGGCGAAGCAGGTGATCCTCCAGCGGCTGCGGGAGGCCACCGACGAGGTGCACTTCGGCGAGTACGTCGGCCGCGACGGTGACCTGGTCACCGGCGTGGTGCAGGCGCACGAGGCGCGGGCCGAGAAGGGCATCGTCAGCGTCGACCTGGGCAAGCTGGAGGGCGTCCTGCCCCAGTCCGAGCAGGTCCCCGGCGAGCGGTACGCGCACGGCGAGCGGATCCGCTGCGTCGTGGTGCACGTGGCCAAGGGCATGCGGGGTCCGCAGATCACCCTGTCCCGTTCGCACCCGGCGCTGGTGAAGAAGCTCTTCGCCCTGGAGGTCCCGGAGATCGCCGACGGCACGGTCGAGATCGGTGCGATCGCCCGTGAGGCGGGTCACCGGACGAAGATCGCGGTGCGCTCGACCGCCTCCGGCGTCAACGCCAAGGGCGCCTGCATCGGGCCGATGGGCCAGCGGGTACGCGCGGTGATGAGCGAGCTGCACGGCGAGAAGATCGACATCATCGACTGGTCGGACGACCCGGCCACCTTCGTCGGCAACGCGCTCTCGCCGGCCAAGGCGCTCCGGGTCGAGGTGGTCGACCTGGCCAGCCGGACCGCCCGGGTGACCGTGCCGGACTTCCAGCTCTCGCTGGCGATCGGCCGGGAAGGGCAGAACGCCCGACTCGCTGCCCGGTTGACCGGTTGGCGGATCGACATCCGGTCCGACGCCGAGCAGGTGGGAGGCGCCAACCGGGGCGCTGCTGATCACGTACCCGAGCCGGGCGGCGCGATCTCGAACAGCTAGGGGTAGACTTACTCCAGTGGCACGACGCGCGCTACCGGAGCGCACCTGTGTGGGCTGCCGGAAGCGAGCGCCGGCCAGCGAGTTGCTGCGGATCGTCGCGATCGGCGACGAGGTGGGTCATTGCCGCCTCCGACCTGATCCGGCCCGCAGGTTGCCGGGTCGGGGAGCGAACATGCACCCGGATCCGGCCTGCTTCGCGCAGGCGGTGCGGCGGCGCGCCTTCGGGCGGGCGCTGCGGGTCACCGGGATCGTGGATCACGGTGCGCTGGCGGAGCATGTTGACGCGCAAACCCCGACGACCGGTCAAACCCGACCGGCCGAGGGGCGCTAGCAAGGTAGGACGACCGACATGAGCACACGATGAAGTCCCTGAAATGACCAGGCTTCAAGTGCAGGAGTGAGGTCGCTGCGGGTGCTGCCCGCACGACCTCGGAGTGAGGAGTGCAGTGGCAGGAAAGGCCCGCGTACACGAGCTTGCCAAGGAGCTCGGGGTCGAGAGTAAGACCGTGCTCGCCAAGCTGAAGGAAATGGGCGAGTTCGTCAAGTCCGCGTCCAGCACCGTCGAAGCACCCGTGGCCCGACGGCTGCGGGGCGCCTTCGTCGCGTCCGCCGGTGGTTCCTCGGCGCCGGCCGCCCCGCAGGCGGCCGCCCCGAGCCCGGCGCCGACCCCGACGCCGACCCCGACCCCGGGTGCCCCCCGGGTATCGGCCAAGCCGATGCCGCCGCGGCGGCCGGCCGCGCCGACCCCTGGACCGAAGCCCAAGGGCCCGGTCCCCGGCCCGCCGCAGCCGGCGACCCCGGTCGCCAAGCCGGCGAGCGCACACGACATCGAGGTGGCCGCCGCCGAGGCGCGCGCCGCCGCGCTGAAGGCTGAGCAGGAGGCCGCGGTCAAGGCCGCCCAGGCCGCCCGCCAGCAGCAGCGCGAGAACGTCCGACGGGAGCCCCCGACCGAGGGTGGCCCGCGGCCCGGCCCGGGCCCGCGTCCGGGTCCGGGTGGCATGGCGCCCCGTCCGGGTTCCCCGGCCGCCGGTCGCCCCGGCGCGCCGGCCCCGGGTCCGAACGCCCGTCCGGGTGGTCGCCCGCCGGCGCGCGGCGCCGGTAACAACCCGTTCGGCATCCAGGGCGGCCAGCAGCAGCGGCCGCCGGCCGCCGGTGCCGGTGGTCCCCGTCCCAGCCCGGCGGGCATGCCGCCGCGGCCCAGCCCGGCCTCCATGCCGCCGCGGCCCAGCCCGGCGTCCATGCCGAGCCAGCGGCCCACCACGGGTCGTCCCGGTGGTCCCGGCGGCGGTCGGGGTGGACCCGGCGGCGGCGCCGGTCGTCCCGGTGGCGGCGGTGGCGGTTTCCGCGGCGGTCCCGGTGGCGGCGGCGGTGGCGGTGGCTACCGCGGCGGTCCCGGTGGCGGCGGCGGTGGCGGTGGCTACCGCGGCGGTCCCGGTGGCGGCGGCGGTGCCGGTGCTCCCGGCGGCGGCTTCCGTCCGGGTGGTCCGGCCGGCGGCGGTGGCCGTCCGGGTGGTGGCGGTCGTGGCCGTGGCGGCGGCGCCGCGGGTGCCTTCGGGCGTCCGGGTGGTCGGCCGACCCGCGGTCGCAAGTCCAAGAAGCAGCGCAGACAGGAGTTCGACAACCTGTCGGCCCCGACCATGTCCTCGGGTGCCCCCCGGGGTCAGGGTCAGGTCGTCCGGCTGTCCCGTGGCGCCTCGCTGTCGGACTTCGCCGACAAGATCAACGCCAACCCGGGTTCGCTGGTCCAGGAGATGTTCAACCTGGGCGAGATGGTGACCGCGACCCAGTCCTGCTCCGACGAGACCCTGCTGCTGCTGGGTGAGCACCTCGGCTTCGACGTGCAGATCGTCAGCCCGGAGGACGAGGACCGCGAACTGCTCGCGCAGTTCAACATCGACCTCGACGCCGAGGTCGCGGCGGACCGCCTGGTCAGCCGTGCGCCGGTGGTGACCGTCATGGGTCACGTCGACCACGGTAAGACCAAGCTGCTCGACGCGATCCGCAAGGCGAACGTCGTGGCCGGTGAGGCGGGTGGCATCACCCAGCACATCGGCGCCTACCAGGTCCACGTCCCGCACGAGGGCGAGGACCGGGCGGTCACCTTCATCGACACCCCGGGTCACGAGGCGTTCACCGCCATGCGTGCCCGTGGTGCCCAGGTCACGGACATCGTGATCCTGGTGGTGGCGGCCGACGACGGCGTGATGCCGCAGACCATCGAGGCGCTCAACCACGCCAAGGCGGCGGACGTGCCGATCGTGGTCGCGGTCAACAAGGTCGACAAGCCGGACGCCAACCCGGACAAGGTCCGCCAGCAGCTGACCGAGTACGGCCTGGTCGCCGAGGAGTACGGCGGCGACACCATGTTCGTCAACGTGGCGGCCAAGCCCGGCATCGGCATCGACGAGCTGCTCGAGGCCGTGCTGCTGACCGCCGACGCGTCGCTGGAGCTGACCGCTCCGATCGACGGGCCGGCGCAGGGTGTCGCCATCGAGGCGCACCTGGACAAGGGCCGTGGTGCGGTGGCGACCGTCCTGGTGCAGAAGGGCACCCTGCGGGCCGGCGACTCGATCGTCGCCGGTGGGGCGCACGGCCGGGTCCGGGCGATGCTGGACGAGAACGGCACTCCGGTCGACGAGGCCGGGCCGGCGCGTCCGGTCATGGTGCTGGGTCTGACCACGGTGCCGGGTGCGGGTGACACCTTCCTGGCCGCCGAGGACGACCGCACCGTGCGGCAGATCGCCGAGCAGCGGCAGGCACGGCGGCGGGCGGCCTCGTTCGCCAACTCCCGTGGCCGGGCCACTCTCGAGACGCTCATGGAGCAGCTCAAGGAGGGCGAGAAGACCTCGCTCAACCTGGTGCTCAAGGGCGACGGCTCCGGTTCCGTGGAGGCGCTCGAGGACGCGCTGTTCAACCTGGACATCCCCGAGGAGGTCCAGCTCCGGATCATCCACCGGGGCGTGGGTGCGATCACCGAGAGCGACGTCATGCTCGCGAGCGCCTCGAACGAGGCGGTCACGATCATCGGCTTCAACGTGCGGGCCGCCAACAAGGTCCGCGAGATCGCCGACCGCGAGGGCGTGGAGATCCGGTACTACACGGTCATCTACCAGGCCATCGAGGAGATCGACGCCGCGCTCAAGGGTCTGCTCAAGCCGGAGTACGAGGAGGTCGAGCTGGGCACCGCGGAGATCCGCGACGTCTTCCGCTCGTCCAAGATCGGCAACATCTCCGGCTGTATCGTCCGGTCCGGCCTCATCCGCCGCAACGCCAAGGCGCGGCTGCTGCGGGACGGGGCGGTCGTGGCGGACAACCTCACGATCAGCTCCCTGAAGCGGTTCAAGGACGACGCGACCGAGGTCCGCGAAGGCTTCGAGTGTGGTCTGACCCTGGCCGGGTTCAACAACGTCCAGGTCGGCGACATCATCGAGACCTTCGAGATGCGGGAGAAGCCGCGCGCCTGAGCGGTGTGAACTGACGACGGCCGGGGCCCTCAGGGCCCCGGCCGTCGCCGTTTCCGCAGGCTGGAACAATCTGCGGCGTGTCCAGGTACGCGCTGCTGCTCGCCCCGTCCGCCAACCGTGTCTACGCCGACGCCGCCGCCCGGCTGGCCCGCGCCGAGCTGGAGGTCTACGCCGGCTCCGGGGTGCTCGACGCGGCCCCGGCCGACGCCGAGGTGACCCGGATCGGCGGGGTGGAGTACCTGACCTTCACCGCCCCCGCGCCCGGGCTCGGCCCCCGCGACCTGGCCCACCTGGCGAACCTGTCGGCGGCGTACGCGCTCTTCGAGCGGGTGGGGGAGGACCTGCTGCGGCCGGTGCCGCTGCACCCGCTGGCGCGCTACGACTCCGACCTGATCACCATCCAGAAGTACGCCGGCAAGACCAACGAGCAGTTCACCCGGCTGCTTCTCAACGTCACGCTGCTCGCCTCGGCCGCCGCGCCCCGGATGCTGGACGGCGGCCTCGTGGTGCTGGACCCGCTCTGCGGCCGGGGCACCACCCTCAACCAGGCGCTGATGTACGGCCACGACGGCATCGGCGTCGAGCGCGACAGCCAGGACGTGGAGGCGTACACGGCGTTCCTGAAGACGTGGCTGCGTCGCAAGCGGCTCAAGCACACGGCGGAGACCACGTCGGTGCGCCGGGACCGCAAGCTGATCGCCCGCCGGTTCGAGGCGGTGCTCTCCCCGTCCCGCGACGAGCACCGGGCCGGCGTCACCCAGCGGGTCGTCGTGCTGAACACCGACACCACCCGGGCCCGTGAGGTGCTCCGGGCCCGCTGCGCCGACGTGATCGTGACCGACGCGCCGTACGGGGTGGCCCACGGCAGCCGTACCGGAGCGGGGTTGTCCCGCAGCCCGCTGGAGCTGCTCACCGCCGCCGTGCCGGTCTGGCGGGAGCTGCTGCGGCCGGGCGGCGCGGTGGGATTGTCCTGGAACACCCACGTGGCCCCGCGCGCGGCGGCCGAGGCGGTGCTGACCGACGCCGGCCTGCGGGTGGTCGACGGGCCCGGCTGGCGTGACCTCGCCCACCGGGTCGACCAGGCGATCGAGCGGGACGTGCTGGTGGCGGTCGCCCCTTAATCGCGTGCCGGGCGGCGCCCGCCCGCGTACCGTTGCTCGCCGTGTATACCGGAACCGCGCTGTTCGACCTGTTGCTCCCGGGCGACTCCCGCTCGCTGAAGGCGAAGCGCTCCTACGTCCGGCCGATCGTCGCGGCGCTGCGCAAGTTCGAGGTCTCGGCCGCCGAGGTGGGCGCGCTCGACCTGCACGGTCGGGCCGAGATCGGGGTGGCCGTGGTGGCCGCCGAGCCGGCCCACGTCCGCGAGGTGCTGGACTCCTGCGAGCGGCTGATCGCCGCCCGTCCGGAGACCGAGCTGTTGTCGGTGCGCCGCCGCCTGCACGGCGCGGACGACTGACCCCGTCGGCGCGTCGCGCGGCTGCCCGGCCGTGCCGCGCGACGCCCGACCGGACGCGGGTAATGTTCTTCGACGTTGGGCGGTCGGACCCGGCGGCGCCCGGCGTCGTCGTCTCCGGCCGACGGCTCGCGAGCACGGCCCGGCGCATCCGCGCCGGCCCGGATCGGAGCCGGTGAACCGTGATCGTGGAGGTGGGGGACATGTCGGATCCGGCCAAGGTACGTCGGCACGCGGAGCGCATCCGTGAACTGGTCGCGTCGGTGGTGCGGAGCCAGATCAAGGACCCCCGGCTCGGCATGGTCACCATCACCGACGCCCGGATCACCGCCGACCTGCGCGACGCCACGGTCTTCTACACCGTGCTCGGTGACGCGGCGGCCCAGGCCAGCACCGCCGCCGCGCTGGAGAGCGCCAAGGGCATGCTGCGCAGCACCGTCGGCAAGGCGCTCGGGCTGCGGCACTCGCCGACCCTGACCTTCGTCCTGGACGACGTGCAGGACCAGGTCAAGCACATCGACGACCTGCTCGCCGCGGCCCGGAACGCGGACGCCGAGGTGCAGCGGCTGGCGGCCGGCGCGCAGTACGCGGGCGAGCCGCAGCCGTACCGGGTCGACGAGGACGACGAGGACGCCGACGAGCAGACCGGCGACGCCGACGAGCAGACCGGGGACACCGACGGGCCGCGCGGCGGCGACGCCCGGTGACCTCGCCCGCGCCGGCCGGCACCGGTCCCACCGAGGCCGACTGGGCGGCCGCCGTCGCGGCGGTGCGCGGGCTCCCCGCCACCGCCCGGGTGCTGTTGATCTGCCACGTCAACCCGGACGGCGACGCGCTCGGCAGCATGCTCGGCTTCGGGCTGGGCCTGCGGCGGCTCGGCGTACGGCAGCTCCAGGCGACCTTCCCGGGGCCGCCGGAGGTGCCGGAGTCGTTCCGCTGGCTGCCCGGCATCGAGCTGCTGGTCCCGCAGGACGAGGCGTACCCGGATCCCGACCTGGTCATCTGCTTCGACGCGGCCAGCGAGTCCCGGCTGGGTGACCTGGTCGACCGGTTGGCCGGGTCGGGCGCCGCGCTGGTGCTGGACCACCACGCCTCGAACACCCGGTTCGGCGGCATCCACCTGGTGGATCCGCACGCGGCGGCCACCTCGGTGGTCGCCGAGGAGCTGCTGCGCCGGCTCGGGGTGGCGCTCGACGCGGAGATCGCCACCGGCCTCTACGTGGCGCTGAGCACGGACACCGGCTCGTTCCGCTTCGAGGCCACCACCCCGGCGGTGCATGCGATGGCCGGCCGGTTGCTGGCCACCGGCATCCGCCCGGGGGAGATCTCCCGGCGGATCTACGACACCCGGCCGTTCGGCGCGGTCCGGCTCTTCGGCGAGGTGCTGCTCCGGGCCCGGCTCGAACCGGCGGCCGCCGCGGGGCACGGGCTGGTCTGGACATACGCCACCCGGGACGACCTGGCCCGGCACGACCAGCCGGCGTACGTGCTGGAGGCGCTGATCGACTCGGTGCGGTGCACGGCCGAGGCGGACGTGGCGTGCGTGGTGAAGCAGGTGAGCGACCGGGAGTGGGCGGTGTCGCTGCGCAGCAAGGGCGCGGTGGACGTGAGCGCGGTGGCGGTGGCGCTCGGCGGGGGCGGGCACCGGTTCGCGGCCGGGTTCACCGGTCGGGGCACCGTCGACGAGGTGGTGGCGTCGATCCGGGCCGAGCTGTCCGGGGCGCTGCTGGCCGGCTGAGACCTTAGGGGGCGACTCCGGGGCGTGCCGGTCTTCCCGCTGTGCGTGACGGTGGGGACAATCGGGAGATGGATCACCCCCGCGAGCTCACCGTCGACGCCCGGGCCAGTTGGGACCGCCCGGTCGTCTCCGTGCCGGTGCTGATCTGCCTCTCCCTGGTCGGCGGGCAGTTGCCCTCCTTCTCGGCCCAGGCCAACCTCTACAGCTTCGGCACGGGTGGCGTGCTGATCTGGATCGGCCTGAGCAACCGGGTGCCGCGCCGACCCGCCCCTCGCCGCCTCGCCCCCGGCGCGCTCTGGTGGCTGCTGCCCGCCATCGTCTTCGGGATCTTCGAGGGGACGACGTTCGTGCTCTCGGTGGGGGACGACTTCCCCACCTTCTCCCGGTTGGCCGACCCGCTGCTGGAGGACCATGTGGTCCGGTCGGCCGCCTGGTTCGCCTGGCTGGCCGCGTTCTGGGGGATGGTCCGCCGATGATGCGCGCGCTGGCGATCACCGGCTTCGCGACCGCGCTGCTGCTCGCCGCGGCGATCGAGTGGGCCGCCCGCCGGGAGGGTTCCCGGATCCCGTCGCTGGCCGACGTCTGCGCCGTCGTGATGCGCTACGAGGTCGGCCCGGTGCCGGTGGGCCGGATCGGTCTGTTCGGGTTCTGGTGGTGGCTGGGCTGGCACTTCCTGGCCCGCTGACCGGACGGTCAGCGTGTCCGCATTGCGGGAAGCCTGGGCAGCATGTGGAAAATGAACGTTAACTTGGGTGCGGGGCCGGTGCCGTCGAGGCGCTGGTCACGGGCGGTGGCCCCGCACCCGGCGCCACCTCCCTCCAGGGTCGGACCGACCCGGGCTCACGCTGCCAGGCGAGCCGCTCCGGTGATCCCGGACCGCTCTCCCGGCGCTCAGCACGACGACGACTTCGCGACGCGGCCGGTGCCGCGCCGGGTCGGGGTCGTCGCCGCCCGTAGGGCCACCGTGGCGGTGGTCCGCACCTGGAGAGGGACTCCCATGGCGACCAAGCACAAGCCGCAGACCGAGACCACCACCGACGAGGCGCGCGAGCAGATGCGCCGCGCGCTGCAGACCTCCATGGACACCCGTCAGTGACGTACGCCGTCCGGCGGTGACGCCGGCTCGACCGACGTCACCGCCGCACCGGTCCCACCCCTGCACCTCCGCCGGGTGGCGATCCGGTGTCCATCAAGAGGTTCGCGTCACGGCCGAGGTCACGCGGTGACGCAATCCCCTTGATCGACTCGTGCGGGTGCCCAGGGGCGCCCGGGGTCGGGGCGGGGGTCAGTGGCGGACGGTGCCCTGGGCGACGCGGCGGCTGGCGCGGGTGCCGCCGGGGCCGCGCAGCAGGACGGCGAGACCGACCGCCACGGGGACCGCGAGCAGTGGCCCGAGCAGGTACGCCCACCAGGCCCGGGGTTGCCCGTAGACGAGGGCCGGGCCGAGGGAGCGGAACACGTTCATCGACGCCCCGGTGAGCGGGGAGGCCCAGAGCCCGGCGAGCGCCAGGTAGCCGCCGACGGCCACGGCGGCCAGCGGGCCCACGTTCTGCGCGCCGGAGGCGGTGCCGAGGATGGTGCTGATCAGTCCGACGGTGAGCACCAGCTCCCAGGCCAGGGCCAGCGGAGTGCCGACGCCCGGGGCCGGCAGGGTCAGCCCGGCGGTGCCGTGCCCGCCGAGCAGGCCGGCCAGCAGCCCGGCCGCCGCCACGGAGCCGGCGAACTGGGCGGCCAGGTAGCCCGGCACCCGCCGCCAGGGGAAGTCCCGGCGCAGCGCGAAGGCGAGCGTGACCGAGGGGTTCAGATGGGCGCCGGAGACCGCGCCCATGAACAGGATGATCGAGGCCACCATCAGCCCGGGGGCGACCACCGCCGCGGTCCGGCTGACCTGCTCGCCGCCGACCCGCTGGTTGACCACGCCGGGCCCGACCGAGACGAGCACCAGGAAGAAGGTGCCGAGCAGTTCCCCGAAGACCCGACGCCACCAGACGGGGTTGGCGCCGCCGACGATCGGGTCCCGGCTGGCCGGCATGGCCTCACCGTACGACGCCCGTCGGTCGGCCCGGACCGGTACGGCCAGGTAAGTGTTGCCCAGCCTTGCATCCCTTACTGAGCGCATGCCAGGATCGGCGTCGATGAGCCAGACCGCCACCCCCGCCCCCGCCGGCGTCGCCTCGCCCCGCCGGATCGCCGCGCTCGCGCTGCCGGCGCTCGTGGTGCTCGCCGCCGAGCCGCTCTACGTGCTGGTCGACACCGCCGTCGTGGGCCACCTGGGCCGGGTGCCGCTCGCCGCGCTCGCCGTCGGCGGCACCGTGATGACGCTCACCGCCTGGCTCGGCACCGTCGTCGCGTACGGCACCACCGGCCGGTCGGCCCGGCGGTTCGGCTCCGGCGACCGGGCCGCCGCGGTGGCCGAGGGCGTGCAGGCGTCCTGGCTGGCGCTCACCGTCGGGGTGCTGGTGGCGCTCGCCATCGGCGTCGGCGGCGGATGGCTGGCGCGTACCCTCGTCGGCGGTCCCGGTGCGGTCGCCGACGCCGCCGCGACCTGGCTGCGGGTCGCCGCGCTCGGCGCCCCCGGCCTGCTGCTCGCCGCCGCCGGCAACGGCTGGCTGCGCGGCGTGCAGGACACCCGCCGCCCGCTGCTCTTCGTGCTCGCGCCCAACCTGCTCTCCGCGCTGCTCTGCCCGCTGCTGGTCTACCCGCTCGGGCTCGGCCTGACCGGCTCGGCGGTGGCGAACGCGGTCGCGCAGACCCTCTCCGGTGGCCTCTTCGCGGCGGCCCTGGTGCGCGAGCGGGTCGCGCTGCGCCCCCGGCCCCGGACGATCGGCCAGCAGTTGGTGCTCAGCCGGGACCTGCTCATCCGGGGCGTCGCCTTCCAGGCGAGCTTCCTCTCCGCCACCGCCGTCGCGGCCCGGTTCGGCGCCGCCGCGGTCGGCGCCCACCAGATCGCCGTACAACTGTGGTTCTTCACCGCCCTGGTGCTGGACGCGCTGGCGATCGCCGCGCAGTCGCTGGTCGGTGCGGCGCTCGGGGCCGGCGACGCGGCCGGAGCGCGGGCGCTGGCCCGCCGGGTCGCCCTGGTCGGTGGTGCCTGCGGCGTGGCGTTCGCGGTGCTGATCGCCGCCGGCGCCGGCCTGGTCCCGGCCTGGTTCAGCAGCGATGCGCAGGTACGCGAGCAGGCCATGGTCGCCTGGCCGTGGTTCGTCGCGCTCCAGCCGATCGGCGGCGTGGTGTTCGCCCTCGACGGGGTGCTGATCGGCGCGGGAGACGTCCGCTACCTGCGCAACCTCACCATCGTGGCGGCGCTGGGCGGCTTCCTGCCGGCGATCTGGCTGGCCTACGGGCTCGACCTGGGGCTGGGCGGGATCTGGGCCGGGCTGACCCTGTTCGTGCTGCTGCGGCTGGTCGCGTTGCTGCTGCGGCTGCGCTCGGGCGGCTGGGCGGTCGTCGGCGCGGTCCGCTGACCAGCGCCGCCCGGTTCGACACACCGGGCTCAGCAGTCCTCGCCGTCGCCCGGCTCCCAGCCCGGGTCGTACACGTCGGCGGTCGGTGCCGGCCCGGGCCGCAGCAGCGGGCGGTGGGCCGGGTCGTTCTCCAACGCCAGGTAGCCCTTGCGCAGCGCCGCGCAGGGAGCGCCGGCCACCGTGACGTCGGCGGACCCGACCCAGAGCCCGCGCGTGGCGGGCCGCACGTCGGCCGGGTGCGGGAACTGCCACACCACCTGGTCGCGCACCGTCACCAGCTCCGCCCCGGGCGGGAACTGCTGCGCCAGCAACAGGTCGAACGAGTAGACCCAGATGAACCGGGTCGTGACGTTCAGGACCCGGACCCCCTCGTCGGTCGTCCCGGCCGCGTACTCGACCGTGCCCCGGACCCGGATGCCGTCCTCCGGCACCCAGCGCGGGTCGGCGTCCGGCGCGATCCGGGTGGCGAAGCCGAGCGCGCTGCCCCTGGTCAGGTTCTCGGTGGCCCGCGCCCGCGCGTCGGGCGCCAAGCCGGCGAGGAACGGCTGCGGGTCGCCGCCCAGCATGCGGCTGCGCAGCCGGCCCTCGACCAGTGCCCCCCGTACGGCGGCCAGCGCCGCGGTGACCTGCTTCGCGGTGAACGGCCCGGTGGCCCGGGCGGCCGGCAGCACGATCCCGGCCTCGCCCTCGGCGAAGCTCTCGGCCGGCGTGCCGAGGAAGACGCCGAGGGTGTTGCCGTTCCCGTCGACCGGGCGCGGCGGCTGCGCCGAGCGGGTCGGCAGGATCCCCTCGCCCCGGTGGACCTTGTCCACGAACCCCCAGCCGGCGGCGCCGACGACGGCCAGCAGGCCGACCACCAGCAGCGCGCCCACCCCGGCGAGCAGCTTGCCGCTGTGCCGGTCCCAACCGAGCCGGAGCCGCTCGGCGCGGGTCAGCTCGTGCTCCTGGACCGGATGGCGCATCCAGTCCGGGATGCGTACCGGCTCGTCGTCGGTGGCGAAGAGCTGGTCGAACCGGCGGGCCGGCTCGGGGGCGGGGTTCTGGTCGGTCATTCCGGTCCCTGCGCGAATCGGTGGACGCTCTGGCGGCGGGCGGCGCTCAGACCGCGCCGCGACGGATCTGGTAGAGCAGGTACAAGGTGCCGACCACCAGGCAGGTGGCCGTCACGCCGACGAAGACGAACGACCCGATCGCCGCGACCACCGGGTGCCGCTCGCCGAACCGGCTGCGGTCCCGCCAGGCCCAGAGCCGGCGGCGCGCGGCGTGCAGCCGGGGCACGGAGTCGACCAGGTCGGAGAGCCGGCGGC
Organism: Micromonospora auratinigra; assembly: GCF_900089595.1. Lineage (GTDB taxonomy): Bacteria > Actinomycetota > Actinomycetes > Mycobacteriales > Micromonosporaceae > Micromonospora > Micromonospora auratinigra. The sequence goes on from NZ_LT594323.1 coordinate 6,586,725, forward strand.
CGGGCGTGCGCCGGGGCGGTTCCGGATTGCGCATCCAGTCCGGCAGGTCTACCCGGGGGCGGTGCTGGTGGGACGGGTTCGGCACGGCGGGCTCCCGGGGGCGGTGAGGGGGTGGCCGCAGTCTGCCGGAACCGGGGCGCGCGGCGCGACCCCGTTCCCGCCGGCGGGTCCCGGAGGCACCGGTCGATCGAGGTGGCATCCGCCGCGTGGGCGGTCATCCGGCTCTGGCAGGCTTGGCGGTCGTGAGCACAGACGGTCTGATCGTGGTCGACAAGCCCGGCGGCATGACGTCGCACGACGTGGTGGCACGGATCCGGCGGCTGGCCCGTACCCGGCGGGTGGGGCACGGCGGCACCCTGGACCCGATGGCCACCGGCGTGCTGGTGATCGGCGTGGGCCGGGCCACCCGGCTGCTCACCTACGTGATCGGCGCCGGCAAGAGCTACACCGCCACGATCCGGCTCGGTCAGGCCACCGTCACCGACGACGCCGAGGGCGACGTGATCGCCACCACCCCGGCCGGCGGGATCACCGACGAGGCGGTCCGCGGCGCGCTGGCCGCGCTCACCGGCGAGATCGACCAGGTGCCGAGCGCGGTCAGCGCCATCAAGATCAACGGAGAGCGGGCGTACAAGCGGGTCCGCGAGGGGGAGAGCGTCGAGCTGCCCGCCCGCCGGGTCACCGTCTCCCGCCTCGACGTGCTCGCCGTGCGCCGGGACACGCCCGACGTGGTGGACGTCGACGTGGACGTGACCTGCTCCTCCGGCACGTACATCCGGGCCATCGCCCGGGACGCGGGCCTGGCGCTCGGCGTCGGCGGCCACCTGACCGCGCTGCGCCGTACCGCCGTCGGCGGTTTCCGGCTGGCCGAGGCGGCCACCCTCGACGAGCTGGAGCAGCGCGCGCCCGAGGTGGTCAACCTGCCGCTGGAGGCCGCCGCCGACCGCTACTTCCCGCGCCGCGACGCCACGCCCGAGGAGGCGAAGGTCCTCTCCCACGGTGGCCCGCTGGCGCCGGTCGGCATCACCGGCCCGTACGCCGTCTTCGGCCCGGACGGCGGGCTGATCGCTATCGTCAGCGAGCGGGACGGCCGGGCCCGCGCGGAGATCGTCCTCGCCCCGGCCTGAGCCGGCGGCGCGAACAGGGGAGGACCCACATGCAGCGGTGGCGGGGCTACGAGGCGGCTCCCGGCGGCTGGGGCCGTTCGGTGGTCACCATCGGCGTCTTCGACGGGGTGCACAAGGGACACCAGGCCACCATCGGCCACGCCGTGGCCCGGGCCCGGGAGCTGGGCGTGCGGTCGGTGGTGGTCACCTTCGACCCGCACCCGGCCGAGGTGGTCCGGCCCGGCTCGCACCCGGCGGTGCTGACCGAGCCGGCGCGCAAGGCGGAGCTGATCGAGGCGCTCGGCGTCGACGTGCTCTGCGTGGTGCCGTTCACCCCGGAGTTCTCCCGGCTGCCCGCCGAGGCGTTCGTGCACGACATCCTGGTCGAGCACCTGCACGCCGCGCTGGTGGTGGTCGGCGACAACTTCCGCTTCGGGCACAAGGCGGCCGGCGACGTGGCCCTGCTGGAGCGGCTCGGCCGCACCTTCGGCTTCGGGGTGGAGGGCGCCCCGCTGGTCGCCGCGGCGGGCACCGTCTTCTCCTCCACGTACATCCGCTCCTGCGTCGACGCGGGCGACGTGGCGGCGGCGGCCGCCGCGCTCGGCCGGCGGCACCGGGTGGAGGGCGTGGTGGTCCGCGGCGACCAGCGCGGCCGCGAGCTGGGCTACCCGACCGCGAACCTGCTCACCCACCGGTACGCGGCGGTCCCCGCCGACGGGGTCTACGCCGCCCGCCTGGTGCGCCGGGGCTCCGCGCCGCTCGCGGCGGCCGTCTCGATCGGCACCAACCCGACCTTCTCCGGACGGGAGCGCCGGGTGGAGGCGTACGCGCTGGACTTCACCGGCGACCTGTACGGCGAGCGGCTGGCCCTGGACTTCGTGGCGCACCTGCGCGAACAACGGACGTACGACGCGATCGAGCCGTTGGTGGCGCAGATCGCCGAGGACGTGGAGCGGACCCGTCGGGCGGTCGGCTGACCCACCGCGCCGACCTTGGCCGGGTGCTCCCGATCGGGGCTGGTAGTCTGGCAGGGACGTCGGCTGACCGACGCGGGGCCTCGCGTGCCTGCACGACGCCGCGGGTGCGAGGTTCGTCCGTCTCCGTCCTTGCGGACCGACGACGGACATCACTGATAAACCCACCGAAACAGGGAGAACATGGCGCTCGACCAGGAAGCCAAGGCCAAGATCCGCGCGGAGTACGCGACCGCCGAGGGCGACACCGGTTCGCCGGAGGTGCAGGTCGCGGTCCTCACCAAGCGGATCGCCGAGCTCACCGAGCACCTGAAGGTGCACAAGCACGACCACCACAGCCGCCGTGGGCTGCTGCTGCTGGTCGGCCGTCGCCGTCGGCTGCTCAACTACGTCCAGAAGAAGGACATCAACCGCTACCGGTCGCTCATCGAGCGGCTCGGCCTGCGCCGATGACGTGACGGGGGAGTGGCCTGCGGCCGCTCCCCCGTTCCGGTAAGACAGAAGAACAGGGCCGCACGACCACCCGAGAGGGAGCCGGTCAGCGCACCGGTCTCCGGTAGTGGCCCCCGGGCACCCCGGCACCTCGCCGGCCACCCGGGCGCTTCGATCGAAGACCGGCCGTCTGATCAGCTCCGGTGTCGTGGCCCCACGACGCGAAGGAGCACCATCGCACATGACCGAGACCAACCTCGGCACCGAATCCCGCACCGCCGTGATCGACAACGGGTCCTTCGGCACCCGGGAGATCACCTTCTCCACCGGCCGGCTGGCCCGTCAGGCCGCCGGCTCCGTCGTCGCCCAGCTGGGTGAGACGGTCGTCCTCTCCGCCACCACCGCCGGCAAGCAGCCGCGGGAGTCGTTCGACTTCTTCCCGCTGACCGTCGACGTGGAGGAGCGGATGTACGCCGCGGGCCGGATCCCCGGCTCGTTCTTCCGCCGCGAGGGCCGGCCCAGCGAGGACGCCATCCTCACCTGCCGGCTGATCGACCGGCCGCTGCGCCCGTCCTTCGTCAAGGGCCTGCGCAACGAGGTCCAGGTCGTCGAGACCGTGCTGGCGCTCGACCCGCAGCACCCGTACGACGTGGTGGCGATCAACGCCGCCTCGATGTCCACCAAGCTCTCCGGCCTGCCGTTCTCCGGTCCGATCGGGGCGACCCGGGTCGCGCACGTCGACGGCCAGTGGGTGGCCTTCCCGACCCTGGAGGAGCTGGCCCGGGCCACCTTCGACATGGTCGTGGCCGGCCGGGCGCTGGAGGACGGCGACGTCGCGATCATGATGGTCGAGGCCGAGGCGACGCCGAACGCCGTGACCCTGATCGCCGACGGCGCCACCGCGCCGACCGAGGAGATCGTGGCCAGTGGCCTGGAGGCCGCGAAGCCGGCGATCCGTGAGCTGTGCCGCGCGCAGAGCGAGCTGGCCGAGGTGGCCGCCAAGCCGGTCGCCGAGTTCCCGGTCTTCCTCGACTACTCCGACGACGCGTACGACGCGGTGGCCGAGCTGGTCCGCGGCGAGGTCGCCGAGGCCCTGAAGATCGCCGGCAAGGCCGATCGCGAGGAGGCCCTGGACCGGATCAAGGCCAAGGTCGCCGAGGAGCTGGGCGCGCGCTTCGAGGGTCGGGAGAAGGAGCTCTCCGCCGCGTTCCGCTCGCTGACCAAGTCCGAGGTCCGCAACCGGGTGCTGCGCGAGCAGGTCCGCATCGACGGCCGTGGGCCGCGCGACATCCGGCCGCTGACCGCCGAGGTCGGCGTGCTGCCGCGGGTGCACGGCTCGGCGCTGTTCGAGCGGGGCGAGACCCAGATCCTGGGCGTCACCACGCTGAACATGCTGCGCATGGAGCAGATGGTGGACACGCTGTCCCCGGAGAACCGCAAGCGTTACATGCACAACTACAACTTCCCGCCGTACTCGACCGGTGAGACCGGCCGGGTCGGCTCGCCGAAGCGGCGCGAGATCGGCCACGGCGCGCTCGCCGAGCGGGCGCTGATCCCGGTGCTGCCGTCGCGCGAGGAGTTCCCGTACGCCATCCGGCAGGTCTCCGAGGCGCTCGGCTCCAACGGTTCCACCTCGATGGGTTCGGTCTGCGCCTCGACGCTGGGCCTGCTCTCGGCCGGTGTGCCGCTGAAGGCGCCGGTCGCCGGCATCGCGATGGGCCTGATCTCGGACGAGGTCGACGGCAAGACCCAGTACGTGACGCTGACCGACATCCTCGGCGCCGAGGACGCGTTCGGTGACATGGACTTCAAGGTCGCCGGCACCCGGGACTTCGTCACCGCGCTCCAGCTCGACACCAAGCTCGACGGCATCCCGTCGGACGTGCTGGCGGCCGCGCTCCAGCAGGCGAACGAGGCCCGGCAGACGATCCTCGACGTGATGCAGTCGGCGATCGAGGCCCCGGCCACGATGAGCGACTACGCCCCGCGGGTCACCACCGTGAAGATCCCGGTCGACAAGATCGGCATGGTGATCGGCCCGAAGGGCCAGACCATCAACGCGATCCAGGACGAGACCGGCGCCGAGATCTCCATCGAGGACGACGGCACGATCTACGTCGGCGCGACCAACGGGCCGTCGGCCCAGGCCGCGGTCGAGCGGATCAACGCGATCGCCAACCCGACCCTGCCGAAGATGGGCGACCGGTTCCTCGGCACGGTGGTGAAGACCGCCGCGTTCGGCGCCTTCGTCTCGCTGCTGCCGGGCCGCGACGGCCTGCTGCACATCTCCAAGGTGGGCGACGGCAAGCGGGTCGAGAAGGTCGAGGACTTCCTCAACGTCGGCGACAAGGTCGAGGTCGAGATCGCCGACATCGACGCCCGCGGCAAGATCTACCTGGACAAGGTCCGGCCGGAGGGCGCCGAGGCGCCGGCCGCCGCTGAGTCCGCCGGTGGCGAGCGTCCGCGCGGGGGCGACCGTGGCGGCGACCGTGCTCCCCGGGGTGACCGGGAGCGCGGCGAGCGCGGCGGTCGTCCGGAGCGGTCCGAGGGTGGCGAGGGCGGCGGCGAGTCCCGTCCGCGTCGCCGGACCCGGCACAGCTGATCCACCAACCGGCCCGGGTGACGTCGACGGCGTTCACCCGGGCCGGCCCACGGCTCCAGCTCGCACCCGCGGACTGGAGCCGTCGCTGATCCTCCACCTTCGTCGTACGGAGAGCAGGTTCTCGTGAGTCGGACCGGGCGTACGTCCTTGCCCGCACAGCGGCGGGGGATGGTGGCCGGGGAGACCCGGTCCGCCGGTGGGGCCGCCCGGGCGGTGACCCGCACGCTCAGCGAGGACCCGCTGGGCGGGACCGTGCGCCGCACCGTCCTGCCCAGCGGGCTGCGCGTGCTCACCGAGGCGATCCCGGCGATGCGCAGCGTCTCGTTCGGCGTCTGGGTGGCGGTGGGCTCGCGGGACGAGACCGGCTCCCAGGCCGGCGCCGCGCACTTCCTGGAGCACCTGCTCTTCAAGGGCACCCACAAGCGCACCGCGCTGGACATCTCGGCCGAGATCGAGGCGGTGGGCGGCGAGACGAACGCCTTCACCACGAAGGAATACACCTGCTACTACGCCCGCGTGCTGGACGAGGACCTGCCGCTGGCCATCGACGTGATGTGCGACCTGGTCGCCGACTCGGTGCTGGACGCCGCCGACGTGGAGACCGAGCGGGGCGTCATCCTCGAAGAGATCGCCATGCACGACGACGAGCCCGGTGACGAGGTGCACGACCTCTTCGCCCGCGCGGTCTACGGCGACCACCCCCTCGGCCGGCTGATCTCCGGCACCGAGGAGACCGTCACGCCGATGTCCCGGCGGCAGATCCAGAGCTTCTACCGTCGCCGCTACACCCCGCCGCAGATCGTCGTCGCGGCCGCCGGCAACCTCGACCACGCCACCGTGGTGAAGCTGGTCCGGGCGGCGCTGCGCGGCACCCCGCTGGACACCGACCCGGCCGCGCCGGCGGCGTACCGGCCGAGCACCCCGGTGGTGCGCACGAAGCCGGCCACCACCCTGGTCGAGCCGAAGGAGACCGAGCAGGCGCACCTGCTGCTGGGCTGCCCGGCCATCGACCGGACCGACGAGCGGCGTTTCGCCCTCGGGGTGCTGAACAACGTCCTCGGCGGCGGCATGTCGAGCCGGCTCTTCCAGGAGATCCGCGAGCAGCGCGGCCTGGCCTACTCGGTCTACTCGTACGCCAGCCAGTACGCCGACAGCGGCCTCTTCGCGGTCTACGCGGGCTGCGCCCCGGGCAAGGTCGACGAGGTGCTGGAGCTGACCCGGGCCGAGCTGCGCCGGGTGGCCGCCGAGGGGATCACCGAGGCCGAGCTGGCCCGGGGCAAGGGGATGAGCAAGGGCTCCTTCGTCCTCGGCCTGGAGGACACCGGTTCCCGGATGAGCCGGCTGGCCAAGGGGGAGCTGCTCTACGGCAACCTGATGCCGGTGGACGAGCTGCTCGCCCGGGTCGACGCGGTCACCCTCGACGAGGTGAACACCCTCGCCGCCGACCTGCTCGGCCGGCCGATGTCGCTGGCCGTGGTCGGCCCGTTCGACAGGTCGGCCTTCTCGGTCTGACCGGTCGCCCGGCGGGTGGGACGGCGGGCGGTCCGCCGGGCCGGGCGCGTCCCGATTGGGATAGGTTGTGCCCCGTGACTGACGAGCAGGGGACGAGTCCGGCCGAGGCGATCCGGGTCGGCGTGCTGGGCGCGCGCGGCCGGATGGGCATGGAGGTCTGCAAGGCCGTCGACGCGGCCGCCGACATGGACCTGGTGGCGATGGTCGACGAGGGCGACGGTCTCTTCGCCGCCTCCGACGCCGCCGCCGAGGTGGTCGTCGACTTCACCACCCCCGACGTCGTCATGGACAACCTGCACTGGTGCATCGACCAGGGCATCAGCGCGGTGGTCGGCACCACCGGCTTCACCGCGCAGCGGCTGGACCGGGTGCGCGGCTGGCTGGAGCGCAAGCCCGGGGTGGGTGTGGTGATCGCCCCCAACTTCGGCATCGGCGCGGTGCTGATGATGCAGTTCGCCGCCCGCGCCGCCCGGCACTTCGAGTCCGTCGAGATCATCGAGCAGCACCACCCGCGCAAGCTGGACGCGCCCAGCGGCACCGCCACGCACACCGCCCGGCTGATCGCCGCGGCGCGCGCCGAGGCCGGGCTGGGTCCCGCGCCGGACGCCACCAAGGACGAGGTGCCGGGCGCCCGGGGCGCCGAGATCGACGGGGTACGCGTGCACGCGGTCCGGGCCGCCGGTCTGGTCGCCCACCAGGAGGTGCTGTTCGGCACCACCGGCGAGACGCTGACCATCCGGCACGACTCCCTGGACCGCGCCTCGTTCATGCCGGGCGTGCTGCTGGCCGTCCGCGCGGTCCGCACCCGGCCCGGCCTGACCGTCGGCCTGGACGCCCTGCTGGACTGAGCACACCTGCCCGGCCCGACCGGCCGGCCGTACCCCTCGGGGACGGCCGGCCGACGTGTTTGCGGGGCCCGCTCGGCGCGCAGGTGCGCAACGGCGGTCAGGCGCGCCGCCGGCCCTCGGGTGCAGGGTGGACACATGACCACGACGGACGGGCTCACCCGGATCCTCGACTCGCTCCAGGTCGTGCTCGACGACCCGACGGTCAGCCCGGCGGACGTCGCCGCCCGGGCGTACCTGTCCCGGTTCCACTTCGACCGGCTGGTCGCCGCGGCCACCGGCGAGCCGCCCGGCGCCCTGCGGCGCCGGCTGCTGCTGGAACGCGCGGCGCACCGCCTCACCACCACCGGGCGCACCGTGCTCGACATCGCCGTCGAGGCGGGGTACGGCTCGCACGAGGCGTTCAGCCGCGCCTTCCAGCGGTCGTACGCGACGTCCCCGACCGCGATCCGTCGGCGGCCTCCGCTCACCTTCCGCGAGCTGGAGCTGCCCTGCCCCAGCGGCGTCCACTTCCAGCCCCCCGGCGGCCTGCGGCTGCCGGCCACCAGACAGGAGACTCCGATGAACGTCCTGCAGCACCTGGTCGACCACCACGTCGACACCCTCACCGCCGTCATCGAGCGCGCCGGCACGCTCGACGCGGAGACGCTCGACCGGCCCATCGCGGTGTCGGTGGAGACCATCGACGAACGGCCGACGCTCCGCGCACTGATCAACGCGATGGTGACCCAGGAGGAGCACTGGCTCTCGGCGTTGCGCGGCGGCGCGTGGCCGGACGAGAGCGACGTGTCGGTGGCCGGTCTGGCCGCCCGGCACGCGGTCGCCGGCCGCGACTGGCGGGCCTTCGTGGCCCGGACGTTGGCCGACGGGACCCTGGGGGACACCTTCGTCGACACCACCTGCACGCCGCCGACCAGCCACACGCTGGGCGGGACGATCGGCCATGTGATCACCTTCGCGGCGGTCCGCCGGACCCTCGCCATCGGCGCGTTGCGGACCGCCGGGATCACCGACCTCGGGGCGGGTGACCCGCGGCCCTTCCTGGACGCGGCCGCCGGTCGCTGACCCCGGCCGGCGGAAACCGGTCGTCGCCGGGACGCGGGCCGCCTACCCTTGCTCTCATGATCGACTCTGGGGCGCGGGACCGCGCCGGCCGCCACGTCACGCTGCGGCCGGTGGACGACGACAACTGGCGGGCGGTGGCCGACGTGGCGCCCCGCGACGACCAGCGGGCCTGGGTGCCCGCCCTGGCCGCCCGCTACCTGCTGCTGACCATGCGGTCGTCGGTCTGGACCTCGCTGGCCGTGTACGCCGACGACACCGTGGTCGGGCACGTCATGTGGGGCGTGGACGACGACGGTTCGCGCTGGATCGGCGGCATGGTGATCGACGCCGCCGAGCAGGACCGGGGGGTCGGCCGGGCGACCGTGCGCACCCTCGTCGACTGGTTGGCCCGCGCGGGGCAGCCGGTCCGGCTCAGCTACCACCCGGAGAACGCGTCCGCCGCCGCCCTCTACCGCTCCCTCGGCTTCCACCCCACCGGCGCCATGGAGGACGACGAGGTGGTCGCCGAGCTGACGCCCACCGCGTGATCATGAGGTTGGCGGCGGAAATGGAGATCGACTTCGCCGCCAACCTCATGATCGATGTCGCGGGACCGGGTGCGCGGGCGCGACCTCAGCGCCGGGCCGGGGCCTCCGCGGGGGTGCGGGGGGCGGGCACCTGCGGGGCGGCCAGGGTCAGGCCGGTGGGCAGGCCGGTGACGGTGGGCCGGCCCGCGCCGTCCACCACCACCTCGACCGGGGCGCCGGCGACCCGCAGGCCGTCGACGCGCAGCGCGCCCAGCTCCGGACCGGCCAGCGGGCGCAGCTCCACCCGACCGTTGGGCACGTCCGGGTAGAGGCCCACGCCGGCCTGGAGCAGCAGCACCGCGGCCGCCGCCGACCAGGCCTGCGGGTGGCAGGCCGCCGGGTACGGCACCGGCCGGCCCAGGGTGTCCCGGTCGTCCCCGCCGTACAGCTCGGGGAGGCGGTAGTCGAACGCCTCGGCCGCGCCGAGCAGCCCGTCGGCGAGGCGCAGCGCGGTGTCGCGGTGCCCGGCCCGGGCCAGGCCGCCGAGGGCGATCGCGGTGTCGTGGGTCCAGACCGTGCCGCAGTGGTACGACAGCGGGCTGAACCCGGCGTCGTCGGTGGACATCGTGCGCAGCCCGAAGCCGCCGGCCATGGCCTCGGTGCCGAGCAGCGCCGCGACCTGTGCCGACTCGGCGTCGGAGAGCAGGCCGGTGCCGAGCAGGTGGCCGATGTTGCTGGTCAGCGAGTCGACCGGGCGCTTGTCCCGGTCCAGCGCGAGGGCGGGCTGGGGCCCGTACCGGCCGTCGACCCAGAACGCGGCCCGGAACCGGGCGGCGAGCCGGTCGGCGTAGCCGCGCCAGCGGTCCGCGCCGGGCCGGCCGAAGGCGTCGAGCAGGTCCGCGCCGTTGACCGCCGCCTGGTACGCGTACCCCTGCACCTCGGCCAGCGCGATGGGCGGCCGGGCCAGCCGGCCGTCGCGGTGGCGCACCGCGTCGCCGGAGTCCTTCCAGCCCTGGTTGGCCAGCCCGTGGCCGGTGGTGTCGAGGTACTCGACGAAGCCGTCGCCGTCGGCGTCGGCGTGGTCGCCGAGCCAGCCCAGCGCGGCCTCCAGGTGCGGCAGCAGGGGCTCGACCTGCGCCGGGTCCAGCCCCCAGCGCCAGGCGTCGTGCAGCAGCACGACCCAGAGCATGGTGGCGTCCACGGTGCCGTAGTAGGCGGGCGGCAGCCGGAGCTCCCCGCCCGGGACGAACTCGTGCCGGCGCAGCTCGTGCAGGATCTTGCCGGGCGCCTCGCCGCTGTCCGGGTCGAGCCGGCTGCCCTGGCGGCGGGCGAGGGTCCGCAGCGTGCCGGCGGCCAGCTCGGTGCCGAGCGGCAGCATCATCCGCGCGGCCCAGAGGCTGTCCCGGCCGAAGAGGGTGAGGAACCAGGGCACGCCGGCGCCGAGGTAGACGTCCCCGGGGTGGGCCGGGTCGGCGAGCCGCAGGCCGTGCAGGTCGGCCAGGGACCGGTCGAGCAGCCGGACCAGCCGGCGGTCGTCGGCGCGCACCCCGGGTACGGCCCAGTCGGGCCCGGCGGGCGGGGCGGCCACCACGGCCTTCGGGTCGGTGACGGCGAGCCGCCAGCGCAGCGTGACCGTCTCGCCGGGGGCGAGCGCGACGGGCCAGCTCAACCGGGGCGAGCCGGCCCGCTCGCCGGTGGCGTCCACGGTGGCGTCCTCGGCGGTGACGGTGACGGTGATCCCGTCGGCGGCCCACCGGAGCCGGCCTTGCGGGTCGAGGTGGACCTGCTGCGGCACGCCGCTGCCGCCCGACTTGACCAGTTCGATCGGCGCGAGGTCGCAGCCGAGGTCGACGCTGACGGTGGCGCGCACCGGGGCGGAGGCGGTGGAGGAGACGCGCACCTCCTCGGCGAGCCCGTACGCCTCGACCCGGCGGATCCGGTCGATCCGGACGGTCGGGTCGGGGGTGGGGTCGCCGAGCCAGCGGGCCAGGGCGACGAAGCGGGCGCCGTGCGGGCCGGCCGTCCCCCGGGTGAGCGCCTCCGGTTCGCGGCCGTCGACCCGCAGTTCGGCGCGGGAGAGCACGCGGGCGTCGGCGTGGAAGACGCCCTGGACGCCGCGCGGCCGGATCTGGCCGGTCGCCTCCGCCAACGCGCTGGTGGGGGCGTGCAGCACCCCGACCAGGTCGTGCAGCAGCGGTTGCAGGTGTCGGTCGGACAAGGGGAACCCCCGGTGCTGATCGGTGGCCGGCGACGTCTTGACAGATGCGGCCGGCGCGGTGCACAGTGCGAAACATTCCAGCAACTTTGAACGATCCAATAATGACGTAACGGAGTTGGAACGTTCAAGGCCATGAGAGGAATCAAGTGGCTGAAAAGGTGACCATCGCGACGGTGGCCCGGCACGCCCAGGTGAGCCGGCAGACGGTCTCCAACGTGCTCAACGCGCCGCACGTGGTGCGCGAGGAGACCCGACGCCGGGTGCAGGAGGCCATCACCGCGCTCGGCTACCGGGCCAACCAGGCCGCCCGGCAGATGCGGACCGGCCGGTCCCGGTTGATCGCGGTCCGGATCGAGCCCACCCGCGACGGGATCAACGGCTCCGTCCTCGACCGGTTCCTGCACGGGCTCACCGAGACCGCCGACGCCGCCGGCTACCGCGTCCTGCTCTACACCGCCCGCGACGACGGCCACGAGATCGCCACCTACGACGACCTGCTCGGCGCGTACGACCTGGACGCGTTCGTGCTCACCGGCACCGACCACGGGGACCCGCGCACCGCCTGGCTGGCCGAGCGGGAGGTGCCCTTCGTGACCTTCGGTCGGCCCTGGGACGCCCCCGACGCGCATCCCTGGGTCGACGTCGACGGCGCGGCCGGCACCGCCCAGGCCACCCGGCGACTCCTCGACACCGGCCACCGCCGGATCGCCTTCCTCGGCTGGCCGGCGGGCTCCGGCGTCGGCGACGACCGGCGCGCCGGCTGGCGTACCACCCTGGCGGCGGCCGGCCTCGACGGCGCCGCACCCGACGCGGCCACCGAGGACGGCATCGCCGAGGGGGAGCGCGTCATGCGCGACCTGCTCGCCCTCGACGAGCCGCCCACCGCCGTGGTCTGCGTCAGCGACTCGCTCGCCCTCGGCGCGCTCCAGGCCGTCCGCGTCGCGGCGGCGCCGGTCGCCGTCGTCGGCTTCGACGACACCCCGGTCGCCGCGGCGGTCGGGCTGACCAGCGTCAGTCAACCGCTCGCGGCCGCCGCGGCCCGCTGCGTCGAGCTGCTCACCGCCCTGCTCGACGGCCAACCCACCGACCCCCAGGTGCTGCTCCGCCCCGAGCTGGTGCTGCGCCACACCGCCTGATCCCCCGTTCCCCCACCAGGAGACACCGATGACACCTCGCACCCTCACCCGGGCGGCGGTGGCCGGCCTCGCCGCCGTCGCCCTGTTCGGCACCGCCGGCTGCGGCGGCGGCTTCGACGACTCGAAGGACACCACGCAGTCCAGCGGGCCGGCCAGCCTCCAGATCCTGATCGGCTCCTCCGGCGACGCCGAGACCACCGCGGTCCGGGACGCGGCCGCCAAGTGGGCCTCGGCCAGCGGCAACACCGCCACCGTCACCCCGGCGCAGGACCTCACCCAGCAGCTCGGGCAGGCGCTGGCCGGCGGCACCCCGCCGGACGTCTTCTACGTCGACGCGAGCCGCTTCGCCGACTTCGCCAGCGTCGGCGCGCTGGAGCCGTACGGCGACAAGATCAGCAAGACGGACGACTTCTACGAGAGCCTGCGCACCGCGTTCACCTACGACGGAAAGCTCTACTGCGCGCCGAAGGACTTCTCCACCCTCGCCCTGGAGATCAACACCGACCTCTGGACGAAGGTCGGCCTGACCGACGCCGACGTGCCGACCAGCTGGGACCAGCTCACCGCGGTCAGCCAGAAGATCAAGGCGAAGGGCATGGTCGCGCTCGCCCTCGGCGACACCCGGGACCGGATGGGCGCGTTCCTGGTGCAGAACGGCGGCTGGCTGATGAGCAAGGACGGCAAGCAGCCCACCGCCGACACCCCGCAGAACGTCCAGGCCCTGCAGTACGTGAAGTCGCTGCTCACCAGCGGCTACGCGAAGTTCCCGAAGCAGCTCGACGCCGGCTGGGCCGGCGAGGCGTTCGGCAAGGGCAAGGCCGTCATGACCATCGAGGGCAACTGGATCAAGGGTGCCCTGCAGAACGACTTCCCGAACGTGAAGTACAAGGTCGTGCCGCTGCCGGCCGGCCCGAAGGGGCAGGGCACCCTCTCCTTCACCCAGTGCTGGGGCATCGCCGCCAAGTCGAAGTACAAGGAGCAGGCGATCAAGTTCGTCGAGGCGATGACCGCCGGCGACCAGCAGATGACCTTCGCCAAGGCGTTCGGCGTGATGCCGTCCCGGCAGTCCGTCCGCGAGCAGTACACCGGCGCGTTCCCGGCGGACAAGCCGTTCATCGACGGCGCCGGGTACGCCCAGGGCCCGGTGAACGCCCCGAAGATGGACAGTGTCCTGCGTGACCTGGAAGCCGGCCTCCAGGGGCTGGCCACCGGCGACCCGAAGACGATCCTGGCCAACTTCGACAAGAACGCCAAGGCGGCGCTCGGCGGCTGAGCGGTGGCGGAGGGGTCCGGCCGGGCCCCTCCGCGCCGGCTCCCACGACAAGGAGGGAGGCAGACATGGCAACCGAAGCACTGCGGGCCCCGGCCACCACGCCGGTGCCGTCACCGCGCCGCCGCCGGGGCGGGGTCCGGAGCAACGAGAACCTGGCCGGCTGGCTCTTCGTCGCGCCGGTGATCGTGATCCTCGGGCTCTTCCTGCTGCTGCCGATCCTGATGGCGCTCTGGGTGAGCCTCACCGACTGGAACGGGCAGGGCAGCCCGTTCACCGGCGACGTGCCGTTCACCGGCACCCGCAACTACACCCGGCTGTTCACCGAGGACGGGCTGGCCCGCCGGGACTTCATGACCAGCATCCGCAACAACATCTACTACGTGGGCATCGTCGTGCCGGTGCAGACCGTGCTCGCCCTCGGCCTCGCCCTGGTGGTCAACAACCGGATGCTCAAGGGCAAGGGCTTCTTCCGCAGCGCCTTCTACTTCCCGTCCGTCACCAGCTCGGTGGCGATCAGCGTGGTGTTCCTGTTCCTGTTCGCCAACTCCGGCGCGGTCAACAAGCTGCTCGGCCTGCTCGGCGTGCGGGGGCCGGAGTGGTTCGCCGACTCCCGGGGCGTGCTGCACCTGCTGTTCGGCGCGCTCGGCGTGGACTCGCCGCCCGGCGCGCTCACCTCCGGCGGGCCGCTCGGGCTGACCTGGTGGGACTGGCTCGCCGGTCCCAGCGTGGCCATGGTCTCGATCATCAGCCTGGTCATCTGGACCACCTCGGGCACCTTCATGCTGATGTTCCTGGCCGCGTTGCAGAACGTCCCGGTGGCGCTCGACGAGGCCAGCACCCTCGACGGGGCGACCCGCTGGCAGCGGTTCCGGCACGTCACGCTGCCACTGATCAGGCCGACCACCTTCCTGGTGCTCACCCTCGGCCTGATCGGCTCGTGGCAGGTCTTCGACCAGGTGTACGTGATGAGCCAGGGCGACCCGGCCAAGACCACGCTCACCCCCGCGTACCTGTCCTACCGGACCGCCTTCCGGGACTTCGACTACGGCTCCGGCGCGGCCATCTCGTTCGTGCTCTTCCTGATCATCATCCTGCTGACCCTGCTCCAGCGCCGGGTGATGGCCGACCGGGACGAGCCCCGGCGGGCCCGGTGGTGGCGGCGACGCGTACCGGAGAGGTCCTGACATGGCCGTGCGCACCGACCGGCCGGCGGCCCCCGTGGCGCGCCGCGCCGACCGCGGGCCCCGGGCCCGGGTCAACCGCATCCTCGGGTACGCCACCCTGATCGCCTTCGGGCTGGTCTTCCTCTACCCGTTCGTGATCCAGCTCGGCAACTCGTTCAAGACCGAGCCGGACGCGGCGGCGAACCCGCTCTCGCCGGTGCCCGACCCGGTCACCCTGGCCGGCTTCGAACGGATCTTCGCCGGCACGAACTTCCCGCTCTGGCTGGGCAACTCGCTGCTGGTCACCGTGCTGGTCACGCTCGGCCGGGTGTTCTTCGACTCGCTCGCCGGCTACGCGCTCGCCCGGTTGCGGTTCCGGGGCCGCGCCGCGCTGTTCGGCGCGGTCATCGCGGTGATGGCGGTGCCCGGCGTGGTGCTGCTGATCCCGAAGTTCCTGGTGCTCAAGCAGCTCGGCCTCTACGACAGCTACGCGGGCCTGGTGGTGCCGCTGCTCGCCGACGCGGCCGGGGTCTTCATCATGAAGCAGTTCTTCGAGTCGGTGCCGGTCAGCATCGAGGAGGCGGCCCGGATCGACGGGGCGGGCGTGTTCCGTACCTTCTGGTCGGTGGTGCTGCCGACCGCGCGGCCGGCGCTGATCACGCTGACCATCCTGTCGTTCCAGGGCTCCTGGAACGAGTTCCCGCACAGCCTCGTCTCGGTGCAGGACCCGGACCTGTTCACCCTGCCCCGCGGGCTGGCCGACCTGGTCAGCGGGTCGCTCGGCAAGGGCACCCAGTATCCGCTCAAGCTGGGCGCCGCGCTGCTCGCCACCATCCCGGTGGCGGTGCTCTTCGTGATCTTCCAGCGGTACTTCGTCCGGGGCGCGAACGAGGGCGTCGACAAGGGTTGACCGGGCGCCGGCGGTCCCGCCCCGTGTCGGGACCGCCGGCATCGCGATGCGGGTGCCCGCGCCAGGGTGGACGGTCCGCCGGGCACGAACTCATCGGTGGCTCAGGAATCGAGGCGCAGCGGCAGGCCGAACCGGGCGAAGAGATCCGGCTCGAGGAAGTGGCTCAGCCGGACGATCCGCCCGTCGGCGACGTCCAGCACCTGGATCGAGAAGGCCCGGTGGCCGCCGGCCGGGTCGGACCGGTACTGCGCCAGCCCCGGACCGCCGTTCGCGGCGACCCGGACCAGCCGGGAGCCCCGGCACTCGGCCCCCGGCCCGGTCATCCACCGGCCGATGTCGGCCGCGCCGCGCAGCCACATCGCGTACGGCGGCATGCTCTGCACCGCGTCGGAGTGCAGCAGCGCCACCAGGGCGTCGATGTCGTAGCGGACGAACGCGTCCACGTACCGGTCGAGCAGGTCCCGGTCGGACGGGTCCAGCCCCGGCCCGCCCGCCGGCCGGTCGCCGCGGACCTCCGCCAGGGTCGCCCGGGCCCGCTGCAGGGCGCTGTTCACCGCCGGCACGCTCGTGTGGAGCAGGTCGGCGACCTCGTCGGCCCGCCAGCGCAGCACCTCGCGCAGGATCAGCACCGCGCGCTGCCGGGGCGGCAGGTGCTGGAGCGCGGCCACGAACGCCAGCCGCACCGACTCGCGGGCCACCGCCAGCTCCGCCGGGTCGGCGGGGAGCACCGCCGTGTCCGGCACCGGGCCGATCCAGTCGCCGGCCGGCGGGCCGAGCGACTCGGCCACCGGCGCCGACGGCGCGCCCAGGTCGATCGGCAACGCCCGCCGCCCGCGCCCGCGCAGCAGGTCGAGACAGACGTTGGTGGCGATCCGGTAGAGCCAGGTGCGCAGGCTGGACCGGCCGTCGAAGCCGTCCCGGGCGCGCCAGGCCCGCAGCAGGGTCTCCTGGACCGCGTCCTCCGCGTCGAAGATCGAGCCGAGCATGCGGTAGGCGTAGCCGGTGAGCTCGACCCGGAACGGCTCCAGGTCGGTGCTGGCCGGTGCCGGGGCAGTCGTCATGCCCCCACCGTAGGCGCAGCCCCCGACAGCGCCCACTCAGGAAGCGGCCGGCTCACCGGGGACGGCGACGTGCAGCCGGAGCTGCGGGACCAGCATGTCGTCCACGTCCAGCGCGCGGGCCGCGCCGTCCGGCTCCCAGCCGGTCGAGGTCAGGAACGCCCGGGTCGCCGCGTCCGCGTCGAACGCCCACGCCACCGCCCGGTGCAGACCGTCCGTACGCCAGTGGTCGACCATGGCGGCGAGCAGCCGGCTGCCGTGCCCGCGCCGGCCCCAGCGCGGCTCCACCAGCAGGTCGGTCACCGCCGCCACGCCGTCGGCCAGCGCGTCGGCCGGCTCGCCCGGGGCGAGCGCCTCGGCGTCGGCCGGACCGGCTGCGGCGAACCCCACCAGATAGGATTGCTCGGCCTGTTCGACGGCGACCAGCACGCGGTGCGCGCCCGAGGGCGGCTCCTGCACCGCCGCGCTCCACCGCCGGGCGAGGTACGCCTCGTCCAGGTTGTCGAGCACGTGCCGGGGCAGGATCCGGCGGTACGCGACCCGCCAGGTCGCGAGCTGGAGGCGTGCGATCTCGTCCGCGTCCTCCGGACGCGCGGGGCGGACGTACCCGAGAGCCATGGCACGTGAGCCTACGCAGGGCGAGGGGGACGACGGTGGCGCAGGGTGCCAGACGGACGGTCGGGCAGGTCGTCGCGGTGCTGGCGCTCGCCGTCGCGGTGACCGCCTTCCTCTCCGTGGCGGCGGTCCGGCACGGCTTCTTCGACCTGAAGGTCTACTACGGCGCGCTCACCTTCTGGACGCACGACGGTGGGGAGATCTACGACTTCCTCAAGGCCGGCACCCAGTACGGCTTCACCTACCCGCCGTTCGCGGCGCTGGTCATGCTGCCGATGGCGTACCTGCCCTGGCCGGCGGCGATCACCGTCAGCGTGGTGATCACCGTGCTGGCCAGCACCGTGGTCATCTGGTGGCTGGTCGACCCGATCGCCCGGCGCGCCGGGTGGACCCGCTGGTTCGCCCTCGCGGTCGCGCTCTGCCTGGCCGCCGCGTTCGAGCCGATGCGCGAGACGGTCAACTTCGGCCAGGTCAACATGCTGCTGCTCTTCCTGGTCGCGGTGGACCTGCTGCGGCTGCTGCCGGTCGGCAGCCGGTGGGCCGGCGTCGGCGTCGGCCTGGCCACCGCGATCAAGCTGACCCCGGGCATCTTCATCGTCTACCTGCTGGTGACCCGTCGCTGGCGGGCCGCGGCCACCGCGGTCGGTGCGGCGGCGGCGGCCACCCTGCTCGCCGGCGCGCTCTTCCCGGACGCCTCCCGCGAGTTCTGGACCTCTGCGCTGTGGAACACCGACCGGGTGGGGGAGCTGGCCTTCGTCTCCAACCAGTCGCTGCGCGGCACGGTGGCCCGGCTGCACCCGGAACACCCGAGCACCGTCGCCTGGCTGATCGTGGTGCTGCTCGTCCTGGTGCTCTGGGGCTGGCGGGCCCGGGCCGCGGTCGCCGCCGGGGACGAGGCCACCGGCCTGGCCCTGACCGGCGCGGTGATGTGCCTGGTCAGCCCGGTGACCTGGGTGCACCACCTGGTCTGGTTGCTGCCCGCGCTGACCCTGCTCGTCGACAACGCGATGGCGGCCCCCGCGCGCAGCGCGCGGCGCCGCCTGCTGCTGGCCGCCGCGCTCCTCGGGTACGCCCTGCTGTGCAGCCGGATCGTCTGGGCCTGGGAGAAGGACTTCACCGGCGTGGGCGGCTTCCTCGGCAGCAACACGTACGTCTGGATCAGCCTGGCGCTGCTGCTCGGGCTGCCGATCCGTCGCTGGGCCACGCCGACCGGCGGCGGCCGCACCGGCGGGGACGCCCCGGTCGGGTCAGCCGTCGAGCCGGGCGGCGTAGCGCAGTTCCCGGAGCCGGACCGGGTCGCGCCCGGCGGCCAGCGGCACCGGGTAGGTCGACTCCACCCCGTCGGCTGACAGGCCGGCGCGCTCGTAGAAGCGGCGCGCCCGGGCGTTGTCGGCGAGCACCCAGAGCCGATACTCCGTCCAGCCCCGTTCGGCCAGGCCGGTCCGGGCCGCGGCGAACAGCGCCCGGCCGGTCCCGGTGCCCCACCAGGCGGGCTCCAGGTACATCCCGAGGATCTCGCCGTACGCCGGGTCGAGGTCGTCGCGGTCCTGGTCGTTGCGGTACGGCCCGAAGGTGACGAACCCGGTCACCACCCCGTCGGACTCGGCGAGCAGCGTGGTGAACGGGTGGTCCGGGTCGGCGGTGCCGACGTCGCGCCGGCGCTGCGCCCAGGCGGCCGGGTTGAGCCGGCGCAGCACCTCGTCCGGCATGATCCCGGCGTACCCGGCCTGCCAGCCGTGCACGTGCACCCGGGCGACCGCCTCGGCGTCGTCCGGCTCCTCGCGGCGGATGATGAGCACCTGTCCGTTCTATGCCCGCGCGGGCGGTCGGTCCAGCGTCGGCCGGCCGTGTCGTGTCGGTCCCGTGGTCTAAGGTCGCCGACGATGGCCGTACCGGAATCACTCTCCCGCGCCCAGGCCCGCCGGATCGCGCTGGCCGCCCAGGGCCTCGCCGACCCGACGCCCACCGGCGTGCCCACCCGCCGGCACCTGCGCCGGGTGCTGGACCGGGTCGGCCTGATCCAGATGGACTCGGTGAACGTCCTGCAACGGGCGCACTACCTGCCGCTCTACACCCGGCTCGGGCCGTACCCGACCACCCTGCTCGACACCGCCGCCTACCGGCGTCCCCGGGAGCTCTTCGAATACTGGGGGCACGAGGCGTCGCTGGTCCCGGTCGGCCTGCACCCGGCGCTGCGCTGGCGGATGGCCCGGGCCCGCGACGAGGCCTGGGGCGGGATGCGCCGGATCGCCCAGGAGCAGCCCGAGCTGGTCGCCTGGGTCCGGGACGAGGTGGCCGCGCGCGGGCCGCTCACCGCCGCCGAGATCGAGCACGACGCGCCCCGGGAGACGGGCCACTGGGGCTGGAACTGGTCGACGGTCAAGCGCGCCCTGGAATACCTGTTCTGGGCCGGCGAGGTGACCGCCGCCGACCGCACCCCCTCGTTCGCCCGCCGCTACGACCTGCCCGAGCGGGTGCTGCCGCCGGCCGTGCTGGACGCCCCCACCCCGGGCGAGGCCGACGCACATCGCGCTCTGGTGGCGGTCGCCGCCCGGTCGCTCGGGGTGGCCGCCGAGCCGGAGCTGCGTGACTACTTCCGGCTGCCCGCCGCGGGCGCCCGGCGGGCCGTCGCGGAGCTGGTCGAGGCGGGCGAGCTGACGCCGGTCACGGTGGCCGGCTGGCAGCAGCCGGCCTACCTGCACGCGGCGGCCCGGCTGCCCCGCTGGGTCCGCGGCAACACCCTGGTCAGCCCGTTCGACCCGCTGGTCTGGGAGCGCGGCCGCGCCGAGCGGCTCTTCGACTTCCACTACCGGATCGAGATCTACGTGCCGGCCCCGCAGCGGGTCCACGGCTACTACGTGCTGCCGTTCCTGCAGGGCGAGCGGTTCACCGCCCGGGTCGACCTGAAGGCCGACCGGCGCGCCGGGGTGCTGCTGGTGCCGGCCGCCTGGGTCGAGCCCGGGGCCGATCCGGGGGAGACCGCGGTGGCGCTCGCCGCCGAGCTCTACCGCCTCGCCGGCTGGCTCGGCCTGGACGCGGTCGCCCCGCCCGAGGGCGGCGACCTGGCGGGTCCGCTGGCCGCCGCCCTGGTGGGCGTGGCGGGTGTACGGTGAGCGCGTGACCAGCGTTGACCGGCCCGCCGCCCCGGCCGACCCGCAGCCCGCGATCTGGCCCGTCGAGGCGAGCTACCCCCAGCCCGAGCCGGACCGGTTCACCCGGATGGTGCTGCGGCTGCACGCCCGCGCGCCGCGCTGGGCGGTGCCGCTGGCCGCGCTCGGCTGCGTCGGCGTCGGCATCGCGTACGCGCTGATCAGCGATCCCACCCAGAGCGACCCGGATGCCCGCCCGAGCTGCCTGCTCAAGCTCACCACCGGCCTCGACTGCCCGGGCTGCGGCGGCACCCGCGCGCTCTGGTACGTGCTGCACGGCGACCTGCCGGCCGCCGCCCGGCACCACTTCCTCTTCGTCTTCGCGCTGCCCTTCCTGGCCTGGTTCTTCGTGGCCTGGGCCGGCAACCGCGCGTTCGGCTGGCGGCTGCCACAGCCGGAGCCCAGCCCGAGGCTGATCGGCGGCTTCCTGGCGATCTGGTTCGCCTTCTCGGTGGCCCGCAACCTGCCCTGGGCACCCTTCACCGCGCTCTACGTCTGACCTGCCCCCGGCCCACCCGGCCTCCCGGCGGACACGCGCTCCCCGACCCGGGACCGGTACGGCTGCCCCGCCTCCCTGCCGTCCCTCTGCTCATCACCCGACAGCAATATGTCTCTGAGTCATCAATATGTCTCAGAGACATATTGGTCCTGACTCTGGTCAGCCGACCCGCGACCTACGACCTGCTGCTGCGGGCCCGCTCCACCTGCCACGACCTGCTGCGACTGCGACTGCGATGGCGACTGCGACGGCGACGGCGGCCGACGGCGGCCGACGGTGGCGGCCCGCGGCGGGCACCCTGCGGACCACCGCGCACCCGGCCCAGCGCGCAACCCGGCCGCACCGCCTCCGGGCAGGGGCGCGCGGCGGGGAGGGTGCGAGATCTTGGACACCTGCCCCTGCGGGCGAGCGGGAAGTGTCCGAGATTCGCAGCTGACGGGCGGTTTCGGGGCGGCGAGCCCGAGTTTCGTCGGTGGCACAGCGGCCACTACAGTCGCAGGAATGCCGGAGATGGTGCAGCCCCAGGTCAAGCTGATCGCGTGGACCCAGTTCCAGGCCCCGGACGACGTGCCGTGGTCGACGGACGCCGAGGGCGGCCAGGCCCTCGCGGAGTTCGCCGGGCGGGCCTGCTACCAGAGCTGGAAGAAGCCGAACCCGGCCACCGCGACGAACGCCGGCTACCTGGCGCACATCCTCGAGGTGGGCCACCTGAGCGTGCTGGAGCACGGCTCGGTGAGCTTCTACTTCAGCGGGGTCTCCCGCTCCTTCACCCACGAGCTGATCCGGCACCGGCACTTCTCGTACTCCCAGCTCTCCCAGCGGTACGTGCCGGAGCGCGACGCGGCCATGGTCGAGCCGTCGGTGATCGCCGACGACCCCGAGCTGCACAAGAAGTTCGTCGAGGCGAGCGAGGCGGCGGTCCGGGCGTACACCGAGCTGCTGGAGGGCCTGGAGGCCCGGTTCACCGACGAGCCCAACCCGACGCTGCGCCGCAAGCAGGCCCGGCAGGCGGCCCGCGCGGTGCTGCCCAACGCCACCGAGACCCGGATCGTGGTGACCGGCAACTACCGGGCCTGGCGGCACTTCATCGGGATGCGCGCCACCGAGCACGCCGACGTGGAGATCCGCGAGCTGGCCGTCGAGTGCCTGCGCCAGCTCCAGGGGGTCGCGCCGAACGTCTTCGCCGACTTCGTGATCTCCACGCTGCCCGACGGCACCGAGGTGGCCGCCACTCCGCACGCCGAGTGAGTCCTGCTCCCTTCGCCGCCGGGCTCCCGGTGCTCGTCCGCTAGGTTGTGAACATGACGCACGACCACTCTGCCGCCTCCGACCGGGGCGCGTCGCGCCCGTTCGGGCGACTGATCACGGCCATGGTGACCCCGTTCACCGCCGACGGGTCCCTCGACCTCGACGGCTCCGTACGGCTGGCCCAGCATCTCGTCGACGAACAGGGCAATGACGCGCTGGTGCTCAACGGCACCGCCGGCGAGTCGCCGACCACCAGCGAGGCGGAGAAGGAAGCCCTGATCCGCGCGGTCGTCGAGGCCGTCGGTGACCGGGCCAGGGTCATCGCCGGCGTCGGCACCAACGACACCCGGCACACCATCGAGCTGGCCGCGCAGGCGGAGAAGGCCGGCGCGCACGGCCTGCTGGTGGTCACGCCGTACTACAACAAGCCGCCGCAGAGCGGGCTGTTGCGGCACTTCACCGCGGTCGCCGACGCCAGCGGGCTGCCGATCATGCTGTACGACATCCCGCACCGGGCCGGCGTGGCGATCGCCACCGACACCCTGGTCGAGCTGGCCGGGCACGACCGGATCGTCGCGGTCAAGGACGCCAAGGGCGACCTGTTCGCCACCGCCGCGGTGCTGAGCCGCTGCGACCTGGCGTACTACTCCGGCGAGGACGCGCTGACCCTGCCCTTCCTGTCGATCGGCGCGGTCGGCGTCGTCGGCACCTCGACGCACTTCACCGGCGTGCAGACCAAGCAGCTGATCGAGGCGTACGAGGCGGGCGACAACGCCACCGCCCTCGCCCTGCACCGACGGCTGCTTCCGCTGTTCACCGGCATCTTCCGCACCCAGGGCACGATCCTGGTGAAGGCGGGCCTGGCGGCCCAGGGGCTGCCGGCCGGCCCGGTGCGGTCGCCGCTGGTGGACGCCACCGCGGACGAACTGGCCCAGCTGCGCGCCGACTGCGCGGCGGCGGGCCTACCCCTTCCCGAATGACCGAACGACACGACGGACGCCCGGTGACGGCGTCGCAGAATGAGGTGGACGCGTGACCGAGGCGCACATCGAGGGTGAGCTCCCCCCGCCGCTGCCGGAGGGCGGCCTGCGGATCATCCCGCTGGGTGGACTCGGTGCCATCGGCCGGAACATGACCGTCTTCGAGTACGAGGGCAAGCTGCTGATCGTCGACTGCGGGGTGCTCTTCCCCGACGTCGAGCAGCCGGGCGTGGACCTGATCCTGCCCGACTTCGGCCCGATCCTGGACCGGCTCGACGACGTGCAGGCGATCGTGCTGACCCACGGGCACGAGGACCACATCGGCGCGGTGCCGTACCTGCTCGCCCACAAGCCGGACATTCCGCTCGTCGGCTCCCAGTTCACCCTGGCCCTGGTCGAGGCGAAGCTGGCCGAGCGGCGGATCCAGCCGTACACGCTGACCGTCGCCGAGGGGCGGCGCGAGCGGCTCGGCCCGTTCGAGTGCGAGTTCTTCGCGGTCAACCACTCGATCCCGGACGCGCTCGCGGTGGCCATCCGGACCGGGGCCGGCCTGGTGCTGCACACCGGCGACTTCAAGATGGACCAGCTCCCGCTCGACGGCCGGATCACCGACCTGGCCGGGTTCGCCCGGCTCGGGGCCGAGGGCGTGGACCTGCTGCTCTCCGACTCCACCAACGCCGAGATCCCCGGCTTCGTCACCCCGGAGCGGGAGATCGGGCCGGTCCTCGACTCGATCTTCGCCAAGGCGAAGGGGCGGATCATCGTCGCCTCGTTCGCCTCGCACGTGCACCGGGTGCAGCAGGTCTTCGACTCGGCGATCGAGCACGGCCGCAAGGTGGCGCTGATCGGCCGGTCCATGGTGCGCAACATGGGCATCGCCCGTGACCTCGGCCTGCTCAACATCCCGGCCGGCCTGGTGGTCGGGCTGGAGGAGGCCACCGCGCTGCCGCCCGAGCAGATCGTGCTGATGTCCACCGGCTCGCAGGGCGAGCCGATGAGCGCGCTGGGCCGGATGGCCAGCGGCGACCACCGGCACATCACCATCGCCCCCGGCGACACCGTGGTGCTGGCGTCCTCGCTGGTGCCCGGCAACGAGACCTCGGTCTACCGGGTGATCAACCGGCTCGCCCGGGCCGGCGCGACCGTGATCCACAAGGACGTGGCGAAGGTGCACGTCTCCGGGCACGCCCCCGCCGGTGAGCTGCTCTACCTGCTCAACGTGACCCGCCCCAGCAACCTGATGCCGGTGCACGGCGAGTGGCGGCACCTGCGGGCGCACGCCCGGCTCGGCATCGAGTCCGGCGTCGCCCCCGACCGGGTGGTGCTCTGCGAGGACGGCGACGTGGTCGACCTGGTCGACGGCCGGGCCAGCCTGGTCGGGCACGTGAAGAGCCGCTACGTCTACGTCGACGGTCTCGCCGTCGGCGACGTCAGCGAGTCGCTGCTCACCGAGCGGCGGATCCTCGGCGACGGCGGGTTCATCGCCACCACCGTGGTGGTCGACTCGGTCACCGGCAAGGTGGTCGGCGGCCCGACCGTCTCGGCGAAGGGCTTCTCCGAGGACCCGGAGGCGTTCAACCCGGTCGTCCCGCTGGTCACCGAGGCGCTGAACCGGGCCGCCGCGGACGGCATCACCGACCCGCACCAGCTCCAGCAGATCGTCCGGCGCACCGTCGGCCGGTGGGTCAACGACAAGTACCGCCGCCGGCCGATGATCGTGCCGACCGTCGTCGAGGTCTGACCCCACCCGCTCCGCACGCCGGCCCACCGTCCGCGGTGGGCCGGCGTCGTCACGTTCCGGGTACGCCCCGACACGGCGCGCCGAAACCGGCCGGTCGGGTTCAACCGATCGGCGTCCGTCTCCGTACCTCCGTCCGTCGGCGCGACCCCGTGCCGGCCGGGAGGAGCGTGGCGGATGGACCGCAGACGGATGACAGCCATCGGCGTACTGGTGGCGGCGGCCGGACTGACGGCGGCGGTGACGCTGCCGTCGTTCGCCGGGGAGAACGCGGCACCCCGGCGGTCCGCGCCGGCCGCGTCCGACGGCGCGGCCCCCGAGGTGCTGGACGCGCTGGGGCGCGACCTCTCGCTCACCCGGGACCAGGCGGCCCGACGGCTGAAGACCGAGCGGTGGGCCGCCGGCACGGCCAACCGGCTCAGGGCCGAGCTGGGCGCGGACTACGGCGGCAGTTGGCTCAGTGCCGACGGCGGCACGCTCACCGTGGCGGTGGCCGACCCGGCCCAGGCGGCCCGGGTGACCGCCGCCGGGGCGGTGCCGAAACAGGTCGAGCGGGGTGTCGCCGAGCTGGACGCGGTGAAGACCCGCCTCGACGCGGCCGGCCACCGGGTGAACCCCGACATCGCCGGCTGGTACGTCGACGTGACCACCAACTCGGTGGTGGTGCTCGCCCGGCCCGGCGCGGAGGCCGCCGCCCGTCGGCTGGCCGCGGCCGGTGGCGCGCCCGACGGCGCGGTACGGGTGCGCACCGCCGACGAGAATCCCCGCCCGCTCTTCGACGTGCGGGGCGGGGACGCGTACCTGATCAACAACGCGAGCCGCTGCTCGGTCGGCTTCTCCGTGGTCGGCGGCTTCGTCACCGCCGGGCACTGCGGCCGACCCGGTGACCGCACCACCGGCGGCAACCGGGTCGCCCAGGGCACCTTCACCGCGTCCTCCTTCCCCGGCGACGACTGGGCGGTGGTCCAGGTCAACGGCGACTGGACGCCCACCGGCGTGGTGAACGACTTCAACGGCGGCACGGTGCCGGTGAACGGCTCCACCGAGGCCCCGGTCGGCGCCTCGATCTGCCGCTCGGGCTCGACCACCGGCACCCACTGCGGGGTCGTCCAGGCGAAGAACGCCACCGTCAACTATCCGGAGGGGACGGTAACCGGGCTGACCCGGACGAACGTCTGCGCCGAGCCGGGCGACTCCGGTGGCGCGTGGCTCTCCGGCGACCAGGCGCAGGGCGTCACCTCCGGCGGCTCCGGCGACTGCACCCAGGGCGGGGTGACCTTCTTCCAGCCGGTCAACGAGATCCTCCAGCGCAACGACCTCACCCTGGTCACCGCGAACGGTCGGCCCGCGCCGTCCGCGCCGCCGGCCGGTGGGGACGCCACCGCCGCGCCACCCACCCCGCCCAGCGGCGGCGCGGGGGAGTGCACCGGTCAGGTGACCCGGACCGGGCAGATCGCCGCCGGCCGGGCCCAGGCGCAGCCGGACGGCCGCTTCTTCCGGGCCCCCGGCGGCAGCCAGGAAGCCTGCCTCAGCGCGCCCGAGGGCACCCTGGTGGCGCTGGAGCTGCAACGCTTCACCGGCTCCGCGTTCCGCACCGTGGCCAGCGCCGACACCTCCGACGGAGTGGCCCGCCTGCGGGCCGCGACGCCGGCCGGCGCGTACCGTTACCGGGTCGTCGGGCTGGACGGCGCCGGCGCGTACACGCTGGCCTTCACCGCCCGCTGAGCGGCCCACGGACCACGGCCCCCGACCACCACCGCCCGGTGGCCGGGGGCCGTGCCGTGCCGGCTCAGCCGGGGGGCAGCGCGGCGACCGCCTCCGCGTACGCGACGCCGGTGCTGACGGCCGCCGTCACCAGCACCACGAGCTGGGCCGGGGCCACCCCGTGCGCCAGGTCGGTGGTCACGCCGGCGGCCAGCACCAGCGCCCCGTCCCCCGGTTCGTGCACGTACGCGGCCGGCAGCAGCCGGTCGTGGTTCCACGCGTTGCAGAACGCGTACGCCTCGGCCCGACGGCTCACCGGCAGTCGCCGGGTGGCCACCGTCCGGGCGTGCAGGATCTCACCCCGCTGTCCCAACCGGCGGAACTGGAGCACCGCCGGGCCCCACCGGCCGACCACGGTGCCGTCCGGCTCCACCGCGTACGCGTCGCCACGGGCGTCCAGGGCGGCGGTGAGCAGCGCCAGGCTCAACGCGGCCGGTTCCTCGTCGCCGGGCGAGGCGGGCCCGGCCTCCTCCGGCGCGTCGTCCGGGTCGGCCGCGTCCTCGGCCGGCAGCGGCACCGGCTCGGCGAGCGGCCGCTCGGCCAGCCAGGAGGCGATCCGGCCGGACTGGTGCCCGGTGCCGTTGCGGGCGTCGAAGCTGCCGGCGAGCGTGGTGGCCAGGGTCTGCAACTGCCCGCCCAGGGTGGCCACGTCCACCTCGGACGCCGGGCGCGGTCCGTGCCCCGGGCGGTGGATCCGGCGGTCGCCCAGGCCGGCCTCGACCGCGAGCCCGCAGAGCAGCGACCCGGCGGCGGCGAACTCCATCGCGGACAGGTCGTCGGTCGGCCGGTCCAGCCGGGGCAGCTGCTCGGCGAGCACCGTCAGTCCGCGCTCCAGGTGCCCACCCAACGCGCAGAAGCGCAGGTGCGCGGCGAGCAGCGGAAAGGCGGGCCGCTCCCGCCGGTGTCGGCGGTAGGCCCGCACGTGTGCGGCGCCCGCCCGGGCCGGATCGCCGCTGCGCAGCCACGGCAGCAGGCCGGCCGTGAGCGCCCGTTCCGGCTGGTCGGTGCAGTCCACCTCACCGTCCAGCGCCGGGCGCAGCGCGGCCAGGGCCGCCCCCGGCTCGCCCCAGCCGGCCAGCAGGTCGGCCCGGCGGGCGGGCGCACAGCCCGGGCAGCCGGCGGCCGGGTGGGCCACGGCGGCCACCCAGCGCTCGTACGCCCGGCGGGCCGACGGCTCGTCGCCGAGATGGTCGGCGAGCCGGCAGCGCAGCTCGACCACCGGCTCGGCGTCCTCGCCCAGCCGCGCGGCGAGATCGTCCAGCAGGGACCGGGCCCGGTCCAGGCCGACCCGGGGGGTGCCGAAGAGGGCCTCCACCGCCTGCCGTTGGTGCCGGTGCAGCCGCTCGGCGTCGGCGGGTGGGGGGTCGGGCAGCGCGTCCACGGTGGCCCGGCAGCGGCGGACCGGCTCCACCAGCCGCCATCCCTCGCCCAGGTGCAGGTACGTCTCGATCAGCGCGTACCGGGCCGCCAGGCCGGTCCGTGGGTCGCCGGTCGCGTCGGCCCGGGCGGCGATCCGGTCCAGCTCCGCGCAGCGGGCCTCGCCGTCGGGCAGGTCCAGCGCCTCGGCGAGCGCGTCGGCCGGCCCGCGGTCCCGGGCGGTGGTCACCGGGCCGACCCGCCGGGCAGGGCGGCCACCGCGGCGGCCAGCTGGCAGCCGGTGGTGATGCCGCAGTCGAGGAGCTGGTCGAGCTGGTGCGGGGTGACCCCGCGTTCCAGGTCGGTGACCACCTCGCCGTAGACGTGGGCCAGCCCGTCGTCGGCGACGTGCACGAACGCCTTCGGCCAGAGCCGGTCGTGGTTCCAGGTGTTGCAGAAGGCGTGCAGCGCGGGCACCTCGGCGATGTCGAAGCGGTGCGCGGCGACGGTGCGGATCTGGAGCAGCTCGCCCTGGCCGCCCCGGCGGTGGAACCAGATCAGGCTCTCCGCCCAGCGGCCGACCAGGTCGCCGTCGGGGTCCCCGCTCACCGCGTACCCCCGTGCGGCCAGCACGGCGGCGATCAGCGTCCCGGTCAGTGGCCGCAGCGCCTGCGGGTGTCCGGCCAGGGGGCCGTCCGGACCGTCCTCGATCTCCGGCGACGCCATCGGGCATCCCTTCTGAGGCGAATAACACAAACGACGGTCCGGCCCGTGCTGCGACGCGCGGACACGACCCGGAAAAGCGGCGATCCGCCGGGTCCCGCCGTTACGGTGACTCTATGGCGGGCCGTACCTCTCAGGCGAGCCGGCGGCGCGGCGCGTCGCCGCGCGGTACCACGAACAGTCGCGCCCGCCAGCCGGCGAAGAAGGCCACCCGGGCGGCGCCCCGGCGGCGGCCCGCCGCCCGGCCGGGCCCCGCGGTCTACGTCGGCCGTGCCGTCGGTGCCCTGTGGATGGGGGTGGCGCACGGCCTGGGCTGGGCGGTCCGGGCCGCCGGCCGGCAGGCCGCCTCGGCCCGTGACCTCGACCCGGAGCACCGCCGCGACGGTGGCGGGCTGCTCCTGTTCGGCCTCGCCATCCTCAGCGCGGTGGCGATCTGGTTCGGCGGCGCCGGGCCGGTCGGCGCCCGCCTCGCCGACTCGGTGCGGCTCTTCCTCGGCGCGATCGCGATCGTGGTGCCGGTGCTGCTGATGATCGGGGCCTGGCGGCTGCTGCGCACCCCGGCCGATCCCGCGCACCGGGGCCGGGGCCTGGTCGGCTGGGGGTCGATGCTGCTCGCCACTGCGGCGATGCTGCACATCGGACAGGACCCGGTCGACGCGGTGCAGCGCGACTACGCGGGCGGCCTGATCGGCGCCGGCGTCGGCGACCTGCTGGAGCGGGCGATCACCGCCTGGGTGGCGGTGCCGCTGCTGGTCCTGCTGCTGCTCTTCGGCCTGCTGGTGGTCACCGCGACCCCGATCAACAAGATCCCCGAGCGGCTGGGCCTGCTCGCCGGCACCCTGATCGCACCGCCCGAGCCGGCGGAGGCCGAGGCCGAGGTGGCGGCGAAGCCGGCCCGCAAGCGGCCGGCGAAGCGGCTGCCGCCGCCGCTGGACCCGGACGACCCGGACGGCGACCTCGACGGCGTCGACCTCCAGGACACCCTGGTGCTGCCGCGCAAGCCGCCGGGCAAGGTGCCGGCGACCCGCAAGCCGGTCGAGCCGCCGGAGCACTCGCCGTTGCCCACCCGGGCCGAGCAGCTGGCGTTGACCGGGCTGGCCGGCGACTACACCCTGCCGCCGGCCAACATGCTGGGCACCGGCGCCGCGCCGAAGACGCGCAGCAAGGCCAACGACGAGGTGATCGCCGCGCTGACCGGCGTCTTCGACCAGTTCGACGTGGACGCGGCGGTCACCGGCTTCACCCGTGGCCCGACGGTCACCCGCTACGAGGTCGAGCTGGGCCCGGGCGTCAAGGTCGAGCGGATCACCCAGCTCTCCCGCAACATCGCGTACGCGGTGAAGTCGCCCGACGTACGGATCCTCAGCCCGATCCCGGGCAAGAGCGCGGTCGGCGTGGAGATCCCGAACACCGACCCGGAGAACGTCTCGCTCGGCGACGTGCTCCGCTCGCGGGCCGCCACCAGTGACCACCACCCGATGGTGGTGGCGCTCGGCAAGGACATCGAGGGCGGCTTCGTGGTGGCCAACCTCGCGAAGATGCCGCACATCCTGATCGCGGGTGCCACCGGAGCGGGCAAGAGTTCGTGCCTGAATTCGTTACTTGTGTCCGTTTTGACCAGGGCCACCCCGGACGAGGTGCGGCTGCTGCTGATCGACCCGAAGCGGGTCGAGATGACCGGCTACGAGGGCATCCCGCACCTGGTCACCCCGATCGTGACCAACGCCAAGAAGGCGGCGGACTCGCTCGAGTGGGTGGTCCGCGAGATGGACATGCGCTACGACGACCTCGCCGCCAACGGGGTCCGGCACATCGACGACTTCAACCGCAAGGTGCGCAACGGGGAGATCAAGGCCCCGCCGGGCGTCGACCGGGAGCTGCGGCCGTACCCGTACCTGCTGGTGATCGTGGACGAGTTGGCCGACCTGATGATGGTCGCGCCGCGCGACGTGGAGGACTCCATCGTCCGGATCACCCAGCTCGCCCGGGCCGCCGGCATCCACCTGGTGCTCGCCACCCAGCGTCCCTCGGTCGACGTGGTGACCGGCCTGATCAAGGCGAACGTGCCGTCCCGGCTGGCCTTCGCCACCTCCTCGCTGGCCGACTCGCGGGTCATCCTGGACCAGCCGGGTGCGGAGAAGCTGCTCGGCCGGGGTGACGGGCTCTTCCTGCCGATGGGTGCGTCGAAGCCGATCCGGATCCAGGGCGCCTGGGTGACCGAGCGCGAGATCCACGACGTGGTGAAGTTCTGCAAGGACCAGCGCGAGCCGGAGTTCCGCTCGGACGTGCTGACGGTCGCGCAGGACAGCAAGAAGAAGATCGACGAGGACATCGGCGACGACCTGGACCTGCTGGTGCAGGCGGTGGAGCTGGTGGTCACCTCGCAGTTCGGCTCGACCTCGATGCTCCAGCGCAAGCTGCGGGTCGGCTTCGCCAAGGCGGGCCGGCTGATGGACCTGATGGAGACCCGGGGCGTGGTCGGCCCGTCCGAGGGGTCCAAGGCCCGCGACGTGCTGGTCAAGCCGGACGAGCTGGAAGAGGTCCTGGTCGGCCTGCGCGGCGCGGAGGACTGACCCGGATCGACCCGGCGGCCCATCGGGACGGCGGCCGGCGGCCACCTCTGGCCGCCCCTGCACGCAGTCCCCGAGCAGCGCGGGTCGGGTTCCTGCCTGCCCCGGGACACCTCTGCCGCCGCCTTTGCTCTGCTTCAACGGGCGCAACAGCGGAGCGCTCCCAGTGTTGCGTGCGCTGAAGCAGAGCAAAGGCGGGCGGGGGAGGTCGGTCCGGGAGCGTAGGGCTGCCCGCCGGAGCCCGCGCAGACCGGGAGGGCCGCGCAGACCGGGAGGGCCGCGCAGACCGGGAGGGCCGCGCAGACCGGGAGGGCCGCGCAGACCGGGAGAGCCGCGCAGACCGGGAGAGCCGGGAGGCTGGGCGGGCCGGGAGGCCGGCGGGCCCGCGCCGGCAGCACGACGCGGGCCCGCCGGGAGACCGGCGGGCCCGCGTCGGGGTCGGGGGTGGATCAGGAGTTGAGGACGGCGTAGCCGATCAGCATGCCGATGACGGCGCCGGCCACGCTCGCGGCGGCCGCGTACCAGCCGAGCGGCTTGTCGCCCATCACCGCGCCGACGATGCCGAGCACCAGGCCGACCAGGCCGAACAGCGGCGGCAGGAAGAAGATCGCGATGGCGGCGAAGACGAACGCGATGATCGTGCAGATGCGGGCCGCGCTGCTGCGCGGGCGGGCGGTGGCGTGCATGTCGGCCATGGTGTCCTCCGTGAATGTCGATCCCTCGGTGCAGCCACCACTACCCGATGCGCACCGGTCGCCAAACCGGATGGCAGGTCCGATTCCCCGCGCTCAGTGAAAGATCTTGAGGCCGACCACGCCGGCCACCACCAGCAGCAGGCAGGCGATCCGGGGCAGGTTGGCCGGCTCGTGCAGCGCGAGCATGCCGACCAGCGCGGTACCCACCGCCCCGATGCCCACCCAGACCGCGTAGCCGGTGCCGACCGGGATCTCGCGCAGCGCGTACGCCAGGCCGGCCATGCTGCCGATCAGGGTGACCGCGAAGACGGCGGTCGGGACGGGGCGGCTGAAGCCGGCGCTGCGGTCGAGGGCGACCGCCCACGCGGTCTCCAGCAGTCCGGAGAGCACCAGCACGATCCAGGCCATGACGGTCACCTCTGCCGAGAGGCCCGGCCACCGGGGCCGGGACGGGACGGGTCACGGGAGCGTCTTGGCCTGACCGGGTACGCCCACCACTCGTCCGGGGCGGCCACGGCCGCCGGTCCCGACGCTAGCACCGCCGCAGCCGCGACCACCGGAGTGAGGAACACCACCCTTGCTGGAGTTCACGCGAACTTCAGGTTGCACGATGGTCGGCATGACCGTGCTCTACTCCGACGAGGACGTCGTCGCGACGCTGGACGCCCCGCTCACCGTCGACGCCATGCGGGACGCGTTGCTGGCCGCGTACCGGGGCCGGCTGATCGCCCCGCCCCAGGCGTCCGCGCCGCTCGGCGGCGGCCGGATGGTGCTCACCGCCGGCCACCTCACCGGCGAGTGGTACGGCTTCCGCTCCTACGACACCTTCGGGCACCCCGAGAGCGGGCAGCTCGTCGTGCTGCACGACGCGCGCACCGGCGCGGTCCGGGCCGTCGCGGTCGGCGAGGAGCTGGGCTCCCGGCGTACCGGGGGACTGGGTGGGGTGGCGATCGACGCGCTGAGCCGCCCCGACGCGGCCACCCTCGGGGTGATCGGCTCCGGCCGGCAGGCGTGGACCCAGGTCTGGGCCGCCGCGGCGGTCCGCCCGCTGCGCGAGGTCACCGTGCACAGCCGCTCGGCCGCCCGGCGGGAGGCGTTCGCCGCCCGGGTCCGGGCGGAGCTGGGCGTGCCCGCCCGCGCGGTCGGCTCGGCCGCCGAGGCGGTCCGGCGGCGTGACCTGGTGGTGCTCGCCACCACCAGCACCACCCCGGTGCTCGACGCCGCCGACCTGGCCCCGGGCACCCACGTCAACACCGTCGGCTTCAAGCAGACCGACCGGCACGAGTTCGGCCCCGACCTGCTGGACGCCGCCGACCTGCTGGTCACCGACTCGCCGGCCCAGGCGGCCGCGTACGCCCCACCGATGCTCGCCGCCGTCGAGCCGTATGCGGACCGGCTGCGTGATCTGGGCGCGGTGCTGGCCGGGGCGGTCCCCGGCCGGACCGGCGCGGACCAGGTCTCGGTCTTCTGCTCCACCGGCCTGGCCGGCACCGAGGTCTTCCTGCTCGACCGGCTGGCCCGGGTGGGGGCGACCCGGGCGGTGTGAGGCGGCCGATGCCGGTGGCCCGCCGTGCCGGTCCGGCCCGAACGGCCCGGTACCCTCGGATGGTGTCTGCTGTCTCCCCTTCCCAGGAATCCGGCCGCCGGGTCGCCCTGTTGACCCTGGGCTGCGCCCGCAACGAGGTCGACTCGGAGGAGCTGGCCGCCCGGCTGCACGCCGACGGCTGGCAGGTGACCACCGACGGCGAGGGCGCCGACGTGGTGGTCGTCAACACCTGCGGCTTCGTGGAGAAGGCCAAGCAGGACTCCATCCAGACCCTGCTGGCCGCCGCCGACACCGGGGCGAAGGTGGTCGCGGCCGGCTGCATGGCCGAGCGGTACGGCCGTGAGCTGGCCGACAGCCTCCCCGAGGCGCAGGCGGTGCTCAGCTTCGACGACTACCCGGACATCGCGGCCCGGCTGGACGCGGTGGTGGCCGGCGAGGCCCTCGACGCGCACACCCCGCGCGACCGGCGCGAGCTGCTGCCGCTCACCCCGGTCAAGCGGCGCGACGCCGCCGTCTCGCTGCCCGGGCACGGCACCCCGACCCGGGTCGCGCCGGAGACCGACGAGCACACCCCGGCGCACCTGCGGCAGGTGCTGCGGCACCGGCTCGACACCGGTCCGGTCGCCTCGCTCAAGCTGGCCAGCGGCTGCGACCGGCGGTGCGCCTTCTGCGCCATCCCGGCGTTCCGCGGGGCGTTCGTCTCGCGTACCCCGGACGAGCTGCTCGCCGAGGCGGAGTGGCTGGCCAAGACCGGCGTCCGCGAGCTGGTGCTGGTCAGTGAGAACTCGACGTCGTACGGCAAGGACCTGGGCGACCCGCGGGCGCTGGAGAAGCTGCTGCCGCAGCTGGCCGCCATCGACGGCATCGTCCGGGTGCGGGCCAGTTACCTCCAGCCGGCCGAGACCCGGCCCGGCCTGGTCGAGGTGATCGCCACCACGCCCGGTGTGGCGCCCTACTTCGACCTCTCCTTCCAGCACTCCAGCGAGCCGGTGCTGCGCCGGATGCGCCGGTTCGGCTCCACCGACCGGTTCCTGGAGCTGCTCGGCTCCGCCCGCGCGCTGGCCCCGGAGGCGGGCGCGCGCAGCAACTTCATCGTCGGCTTCCCGGGTGAGACGAAGCAGGACGTGGCCGAGCTGGTCCGGTTCCTGACCGAGGCGCGGCTCGACGCGATCGGTGTGTTCGACTACAGCGACGAGGACGGCACCGAGGCCGCCGGCCTCACCGGCAAGGTCTCCGCCGCCACGATCAAGCGGCGGTACGACCGGCTCGCCGCGCTCGCCGACGAGCTCTGCTCGCAGCGGGCCGAGGAGCGGCTGGGCGCGACGGTCGAGGTGCTGGTCGACTCGGTCGCCGACGGCGTGGTCGAGGGGCGGGCCGCCCACCAGGCGCCCGAGGTCGACGGTTCGACCACCCTGGTCGCGCCGGACACCGGCGGGGTGGACCTGGCCGCGCTGCGCCCCGGCGACCTGGTCCGGGCCACGGTCACCGCGACCGAGGGTGTGGACCTGATCGCCGTACCGGATGAGATGATCTCGGCGGCGCCCGGCGCGACACGGTGACGGCGGGCCCGGACGGAGCGGGGGAGCCACGTGGGGCGGTGCCGGGCATGACCGGGGCGGAGTCGACGGTGGCGGCCCCCGTGCCGCTGCTCAACGCGGCGAACGTGCTGACCGCGGTGCGGCTGGCGCTGGTGCCGGTCTTCGCGGTGACGGTGGTCGCGTCCGGGATGACCCACGCCGGCTGGCGGATGGCCGCCTGCCTGATCTTCGTGCTGGCCTCGGTCACCGACCTGGTCGACGGCTGGATCGCCCGACGCTGGGCGCTGGTCACCTCGCTCGGCAAGGTCGCCGACCCGATCGCCGACAAGGCGCTCACCGGCGCCGCCCTGGTGCTGCTCTCCTTCTACGACCGGCTGCCCTGGTGGGTGACCGTGGTGATCCTCGCCCGGGAGCTGGGCATCACCGCGCTGCGGTTCTGGGTGATCCGGCACGGGGTGATCGCGGCCAGCCGGGGCGGAAAGATCAAGACCGCGCTCCAGATCCTCGCCATCACCTGGTACCTTTGGCCGATGCCGGCCGGGGCGGACGCCGTCGGCCCCTGGATCATGGGGGCCGCCGTGCTGGTCACCGTGGGCACCGGCTTCGACTACGTGGCCCAGGCGCTGCGGCTGCGCCGCCCGGCCCGCTGACCCGCCCGGCCCGCTGACCCGCCCGGCCCGCTGACCCGCCCGGCCCGCTGACCCGCCCGGCCGCCGGCGCGCGGCCGCAACCGCCCCGATCCGCCCGCTCCGGCTGGGAGGATGAGTACGGCGGGCCGCCCGGGGAAGAGGTGTTCGGCATGGGTACGGAAGCGACGCACCAGCGGGTCGACGCGAGTCGGGCCGCGTTCGTGGTGCACAGCCTGCACGAACGGCACGAGACCCTGGCCACCGTCGAGTCGCTCACCGGCGGGCTGCTGGCCAGCGCGATCGTGGAGATCGCCGGGGTCAGCGGCATCTACCGGGGCGGGCTGATCGTCTACGCCACCGAGCTGAAGTCCCGGCTGGCCGACGTACCGGAGGACCTGCTCGCCGAGCGTGGGCCGGTCGATCCGGACGTGGCCGCGGCGCTCGCCGAGGGCGGGCGCCGGCGCTGCGGGGCCGACTGGGGGCTGGCCACCACCGGGGTGGCCGGGCCGGAGCCGCAGGACGGCAAGCCGGTCGGGCTGGTGTACGTCGCGGCCGCCGGCCCGGACGGCGCCCGGGTGCGCCGCCTCGACCTCGACGGCGGGCGGGACCAGATCCGGCACGGCGCGGTGGTCGAGGCGCTGCGTCTGCTCGGCGACCTGATCGAGGCCGCGCCCGGCGGGCCCGGTCCGGCCCGACGGGACGGCGTCGAGGACCCGGCCGCGGCCGGCCGCCGGTGAGCCGGGCCACGACACGCCCGGACGCGGGGTCGGCGGCGTCCGCCCGCACGATGGGAACTGCGCAATTTCAGGGGGTGGGGCGGGATGTCGGCGGAGCCGTCAACGGGTACGGTTGCGGGAAGGCTCCGACGCGCGGCGTCGGCGCCGGGAGCGGCAG
Organism: Micromonospora auratinigra; assembly: GCF_900089595.1. Classification (GTDB taxonomy): domain Bacteria; phylum Actinomycetota; class Actinomycetes; order Mycobacteriales; family Micromonosporaceae; genus Micromonospora; species Micromonospora auratinigra. The sequence continues at coordinate 6,623,469 of NZ_LT594323.1, forward strand.
ACCGCGTCCGGCGCGACACGACGGGTCGGAGATGGTGGTCCCGTCAGGGGGAGGTGCGATGGTCCTGCTACGCCGGGTGATCGGTGACGCACTGCGGGCGCGCCGGCAGGGGCAGCACCGCACCCTCCGCGAGGTCTCCTCCGCCGCCAACGTGAGCCTCGGCTACCTGTCCGAGATCGAGCGTGGCCAGAAGGAGCCGTCCAGCGAGCTGCTCGCCGCGATCTGTGACGCGCTCGGTGCCCGCCTCTCCGAGCTGCTGCGCGAGGTCAGCGACACGGTCGCCCTGGCCGAGCAGATGCCGGGTGTGCTGGTGCCGGTGACCGACGAGCCGGTGGCCGCGGGCACCGTGCGCAAGGCCACCAACCGGGGCGTCCACCAGGTCTCCTCGGACGGCTCGGTGGCGGTCCAGGTCCGCCAGGACTCGCCGCTCAAGGCGACGCTGCGCAGCACCCGGGTCCGCCCCGCGGACCGGGACGTGGTCTGCGCCGCCTGACCTGCCGCGCGACGGCGTGGCCGGGGCTGGTGCCCGCCGCGTAGTGTTGATCAGGTCGCCGGGGTGCCGGGCTGGCGCCCGCCTGGGACGATGGAGGCACACCGCGCGACCCACCGGTCGACCCCGCCCGGCCCGGTCGAGGCGGCGCGACGCTACTGAGGGGACAACGCGGAGATGGCGAACCCGTTCGTCAAGGGCTGGAAGTACCTGATGGCAGCCTTCGGCGCCAAGATCGATGAGCATGCCGACCCGAAGGTGCAGATCCAGCAGGCCATCGAGGAGGCCCAGCGGCAGCACCAGGCGCTGGTCCAGCAGGCGGCGGCCGTGATCGGCAACCAGCGCCAGCTCGAGATGAAGCTGTCACGGCAGATGACCGAGGTCGAGCAGCTCCAGGCCAACGCCCGGCAGGCCCTGGTCCTGGCCGACCAGGCCCGGGCCCGGGGCGACGAGACCGAGGCCGGCCGCTACGAGCAGTCCGCCCAGCTGCTCGCCACCCAGCTGGTCTCCGGCGAGCAGGCCATGGAGGACCTGAAGACGCTGCACGACCAGGCGCTCGGCGCGGCCGCGCAGGCGCGCAAGGCGGTCGAGAACAACTCCATGATCCTCCAGCAGAAGCTGGCCGAGCGCAGCAAGCTGCTCAGCCAGCTCGAGCAGGCCAAGATGCAGGAGACGGTGGCCCGGTCGCTGGAGTCGATGTCCGCGCTGACCGCCCCGGGCACCACCCCGTCGCTCAACGAGGTGCGGGACCGGATCGAGCGCCGCTACGCCGACGCGATGGGCCGCGCCGAGCTGGCCGGCAACTCGGTCGAGGGCCGGATGCTGGAGATCCAGAAGGCCACCCTGGACTCGGCCGGATCGAGCAGACTGGAGCAGATCCGGTCGAGCATGGCCGGCGAGCAGCTCACCGGCGGGCAGCAGCGCCCGGCCGTCGGGGCGCCCGCCCCCGCCGCCGACCCGGCTGCCGCCGCCCGCCTCGACGAGCTGCGGGCCAGCATGAGCCGGGAGCGGGGCACCGGGGAGACCACCACCAGCTGACGCGGGGGAGTCGACGATGGCGGACGAACGGGCACGACACTTCCGCCGGCTGCGCCGGCTACGACGCTCCGCCCGACGGTGGAGCGTCCTGGCCGGCGGGCTCGGCGGGGCGGCGGCGGTGCTGACCCCGTACGCCGGGCTCGGGCTGCCCGACGCGGCCTGGGCCGGCGCCGCGGGCAGTGCCATCGCGCTGGCCGCCTGGCGCTGGGTGGACCTGCGGGCGCTGGCCGCCGTGCCCCCGCCGCCCGCCCTCGGGCCGGCCGAGGCCGCCGCCCGGTCCCGGGCCCGGCTGGTCGCCGCCGTGGAGCGGCTGCCCGTCGGCCCGGGCGTCCTCGCCGAGGTACGCCGGGTCCGCTCCCGCCTCGCGTTGCGCGGCACCACCGCGGCGCAGGCCTGGGCCCGCCTGGACCGGGCCGCGTTGACGCTGGCCGGGATGTCCGGCCGGCTCACCGGCCTGGCCGAGCCGGCGGTCCGGGAGGCGGCCGACGCCGACCGGTCCCTGCGTGACCTGGCCGCCCGGCTGGCCAGCGTGGAACGGGCCGGCCGGCTCGCCCCCGACGGGCCGCTCGACGAGGTGCACGCCGCCCTCGCCGCCCAGCTCGAGAACGGGGTGGCGGCGTACGAGCGGCTGGTCGTGGCGGCCGCCGGCTACCTCGCCGAGGACGCCCGCCCCAGCACCGAGCACCACGCGGCGGCCCGGCTCACCGAGGCCACCGACCTGTTGCACGGGGTGGCCGACGCGCTGGCCGAACTGCGCACCAGCCACCTGCCGCTGCGTACCCCCTGACCTCAGTCCGGCGTGCGGACCGGGACGGGCGTGCTCCACGGCGAGGCGCCCACCACGTTGTACGCCCGGATCCGGTAGTGGTAGGTCGTGCCCCGGGCCAGGCCGGTGTTGGTGAAGCCGCGCCCGGTGACGGTGAAGTTCTCCACCGCGCCGCTGAACGCCGGGTCGGTGGCCCGCTGCACCACGAACCCCGCGCCCGCCCCGGTCGGGGTGCCGGCCGACCAGTTCAGCGCCACCGTCGCGGTGTCCGGGGCGGGCGCGTCGGCGGAGGCGACCAGCCCGGTCGGCGGCACCGGCCGGGGCGGCGTGGTCACCGTCGCCACCGTCGACCACGGTGACGCCGCCCCCAGGTAGGTGGTGCGTACCCGGTAGTAGTAGGTGGTGTCCGGGGCGACCGCCGGGTCCACGTACGCGTCGCCGACGGCGATCGCGGTCGTCCCGGGGCCGCTGGTGAACGTCGGGTTGGTGGCCCGCTGCACGTCCACCCCGGTGGCGAACGAGCGGTTGGCCCAGCGCAGCGCGACCCGCAGCGGCGCGGCCGGCGGCACCGCCCCGGTCAGCTTCGCCGGGGAGTCGAGCCGCACCGCGGCCGGCACGCTGTTCGACCAGGCCGAGCAGCTCACCGCGTTCTCCGCCCGGATCCGGTAGTGGTACGTCACCCCCGGGGTCACCGTCGCGTCGGTGTAGCGGGTGGCGGTGGCGGCCACGGTGAGTTCGGTCAGCCCGGTGGTGAAGCCCGCGTCGGTGGCCCGTTGCAGCAGGTGGCTGGTGGCCGGCGGGCGGCCGCCGTTGCCGGTCCAGGCCAGCGCCACGGCGGGCAGCACGGTGGCCGACCCGGGCGCCGGCACGGCGGTCAGCCCGGTCGGCGCGACGGGGGCCACCCGCAGCACCAGGGGTCGGCTCATGCCCTGGTCCCGCAGTCCGGCCGCACCGGTCTGCCAGCGGTACTCCCAGCCGAGGTTGACCAGCTGGTTGACCACCGTCGCCGGTCGGCCGTCGACCGGGCTGACCGGGCTGCCGTCGAGCCGTGTGCCGGCCGGTCGGGCCGGGTCGAGCAGGCGTACGCTGTCGCCGATCTTGAACGGCAGCGGTGGCGGGACCGGACGCAGCGCCACGATCACGTCCTCCCGGGGGTTGACCCGGACGGTCTCCTTCCAGCCCAGCTCCCCGCCGTCGGGCGGGCGGATCGCGCCGTCCCAGCCGACCCGGTTGACCAGTTGCACGTCGCAGCCCACCACGTGCACCGGGTGGGTGCGCGCGGCGTCCCCGACGATCCGCCAGAGCTGGGTGCCGTCCGTCGGCCCACCGACCGGGGTCGCCGGATCGCTCGCGTGCAGCACCTCGGTGGCCGGGTCGGCCGGGCCGAGCGGCAGGGTCGCCGGGGAGACCGGCCCGGCGAGCGGGTGGCCGACCCCGAGCCGCCCCACGGCGCGGCCGTGCCGCCGCTCGAAGACCTCGCCGACGGACTTGACCAGCACCGGCAGCGTCACCGGCGCGACCGCGCCGGACGGGGTGAAGCCGAGCGAGGTGGCCCGCGCCGGGACCAGCGTCTCGCGTGGCGTGCGGGTGCCGAACGCCGCGTCGTACGCGGGCTGCGGCACGATCGGCGGCGGCTGGCTGCGCGCGTACGCGCCGGGCAGCCGGGCGGTCAGCCGGGCCAGGTCGTACGGCGGCTCCGGGTCGCCGGCCACCCGGAACTGGAGCAGGGTGCGGGTGTTCGGCCCGTACCCGGGGTGCGCGGGGGGCAGGCCGCCGACCGCGGTCCGGTCCGGGGCGTCGGTGTGGTGGTCGTGGCGCGGGTCGAACCGGGGCAGCGGGGCCGGGCAGTCGTTGTAGAGGATCAGGGTGCTGCCCGGGGGCACCAGGGAGAAGTCGACCAGCACGTCGGCGCGCTCGCCGGGGGCGAGCAGCAGGGTGTGCCCGTCGACGTTGAGCACCGTCGGGTCCTGCCGGTCGTAGCGGAAGCCGACCGGCCGGTTGGGCAGCACCACGGGGGCGGGCAGCAGGCCGCACTCGTTGCCGATCCGGATCAGGTCGGGGCCGGCGGCGGCCGGGTCGGGCACCCCGCCGTCGCGGCCGTCGGTGGGCCAGTACGTCGGCCGGCCGGGGGCGCGGACCGCCTCGACCATCGGCACCTCGCCCGCCGCCGGCTCCCCGGCCCCGCCCTCTGCGGTCCACATCGGGTCGTCCGAGCGGGCCCGGTAGAGCTGGAGGTTGAGGCTGCGGTCGGCGCAGGCGTTGAGGATCCGGAACCGGTACGTCCGGGGCTGCACCTCCAGGTACGGGTAGGCCACCCCGTTGACCAGCGGGGTGTCCCCGTACGCCTCGGGCACCGCCGACGGGTGCGGCATGCCGGGGGCCAGCGGCGGCTCGTCCGGCTCGGCGACCGGATCGTGGTGCGGGTTCGGCACCGGGGCCACCCAGGGGCTGCCGCCGCTGTCCGGGTCGTGTGTCCACGGGCCGTAGTCCCAGCGGCCGGTGGGGTTGACGCCGCTGTTCCGGTACGGGTTCTGCCGGGGCTGGTAGACGTGCGGGTGCCAGAGGCTGCCCTTGGCGCCCCAGCGGTCCCGGTCCCAGGTCGGGTCCTGGGCGGCGAGCTGCGCGTCGTCGGGTACGAAGGTCCTGTCCTGGACCACCAGCGGGAGCTGGTCGGCGGGGAGCACGCCCTCGGCGACCAGCTCCTCCTCGGCCGGGTCGGTGAGCAGGTAGAGCGCCGACTGTCCGGAGTAGACGGTGAGCCGGGACAGGCCGAGGGTGTTGTCGTGCAGCCACATCAGCCGCCCGCTCTGCTCGTTCGGGAAGTAGAGCGTGGTGGCCCCGGCGCCGGGCGGCGGCATGTCGGGCACCGGCACGACCCCCACCCCGACCGGGTACGGGGTGATCTCGCCGGCCGGGGTGACCCACTGCCACGGGTTGCCGGCGCTGGTCCAGCCGGTCTGCGCCCCGGCCAGGTGCGGCACCGCCCGGTTCTGCGGGTACGGGGCCGGGCCGTCGAGCGGGCCGGGGCCGGCCCCGTCGAGGGTCTCGTCGACGGGGAGGAAGAGTTCGCCGGCCCGGCCGGTGGGGAGCTGGTTGATGAACTTGATCCGGACCGGCCGGCCGCGCCGGGCGAGGATCAGCGGGCCCAGGTGCCAGGGCCGGTCCGGCGGTACGACCGTGTTGTGCCCGGCCGGGTCGGTGCCCAGGTTGAGCTGGCGGTAGCCGCGCAGCCGGGTGGCCGGCAGGTCGCGGTGCAGCCGCTGGGTGTACTCCTGCAGGCCGATCTCGTAGTAGTCGCACCCCGGCCAGGTGATGGTGTCGGGCACCGCCACCGGCAGCCGGGCGTCCAGCACCGGGGTGCCGTGCGCGCCGGGCAGCGGCAGCGCGTCGACGAACTTGCGGATGCCGGTGCCGGGCCGGGGCCGGCCGTCGCGCTCCGGCACCGGTAGCGGGGAGCCGGCGTGGTTGGGCACCGGGCCGAAGCAGCGGGGCGCGGCGGCCGGGTCCAGGCTGGCCGGCCCGGCCGGGACGTCCTCCTGGACGGTGCGGGCGGCCGGGACGGTCGGCGCGTGGTCCTCGGCCGTCCGGGCGGCGCGGTCCGCCCAACCCGGTCGCAGTCTGCGGAACAGGGCCATCGCTCTCCCCGGGATCTCCGGCGCGCCGGGCCGCCACGGCGGCGGGGCGGGCGGGCGCGCTGCTGACGATCGGTGAGCACTCCACCGCAGCATGCGACGCCGATGGCGGGGGAGGGAAGTACCCAATCGTCCCTATCTCGGGGGGATCTTGCCGGTTCGTGGAACTTCCACGCCTGGTCAGCGGCGGTCCGGCTGGCAGGCCGGGCACCAGTAGGTGACCCGTTCGCCCAACTCCTCCTTGCGGATGGCGGTGCCGCACCGCCGGCACGGTTGGGCCCGCCGCCCGTACACGTAGCTGGTCTGCCCCCGGTGCAGCGAGCCGGTGGTGCTCTGCGTCCAGCGTCCCCGGTTGGCGGCCAGCAGCCGCTGCGCCAGGGCGACCGTGCCGGGCAGGTCCGGCACCGCCCGTACCGGCGTCCACGGCGAGACCCCGCGCAGGAAGAGCAGCTCGCACTTGTAGAGGTTGCCCACCCCGGCCAGGTTGCGCTGGTCGAGCAGCGCCTCGCCGATGGTCTCGTCCGGGTGCGCGGCCAGCCGGCGGACCGCCTCGTCCGGGTCCCAGTCGTCGCCGAGCAGGTCCGGTCCGAGGTGACCCACCAGCGTGTCCTCCCCGGCGGTCGGGACCAGGGCCAGCTCGTGCAGGTGGTAGCCGACCGCGACCGCGCCGGGCGAGCGGAGCACCACCCGGATCAGGTGCGCCGGCCGCGCCGCCCACCGCTCACCCGGGGCGTACGCCCGCCAGGCGCCGTCCATCCGCAGGTGCGAGTGCAGCGTCCAGTCCCGCCCGGCCGGGTCGCCGCCGGTGTCCGCCGGCCGGGTTCCGCCTCCGGTGGTTGGGCCGCCTCCGGTGGTTGGGCCGCCTCCGGTGGTTGGGCCGCCTCCGGCGGGTGGGCTGCCTCCGGCGGGTGATCCGGCGCCCGGCGGGGCGGTGAGGCGCAGCAGCAGGTGCTTGCCCCGGCTGGCCGACTCGCGCACGGTCCAGCCGGTCAGGTCGGTCCCGGCGAGCTGCGGCACCCGGAAGTCGGAGCCGGTGAGCCGCGCGCCGGCCAGCGCGCGTTGCAGGACGCGAGCGGTGTTCCAGACGGTGTCGCCTTCGGGCACCTCCCCATCCTCTCTCACCCCGGGCGAGGTGGATTCACGTGTATCGCTATTTGTAGGGAGGTTCCGCTTGATCTCCCACCAACTGCACTATCAGGGAGTTCTAGGGAGAATGCCAATGATCCGTGCCCGAAGTCGTACCCTCGTCGCCCTGACCGCCCTGCTCACCGTGTCCGCCGCCCTCACCGCGACCCCCGCCCACGCCGCGACCACCGCCGAATCCTGGGCTGTCGGCCTCACCGTCGCCGGCGGCGACGACGTCAACGTCCGCTGGTCCGCCGGCCTGCTCAGACTGGCCGACGCCCGCCCCGGGGCGCGGACCCGGCCCGCCGCGACCGCCGCCCCGGTCGCCGAGGGCGCGCTGGTCGCCGCGCCCCGCACGCTGTCCCGACCGGCGACCCGGGTACGCGTCGCGCTCACCGCCCGCACCGTCGACGGCGGGACCGTCCGCGCCCAGGTACGCGGCTGGCGGGCCGGCGCCTGGACCGAGTGGCGCGACGCGGCGACGGTCGTGTTCGGCCGCCCGGTCACCCGGGTGCAGGCGCGGGTGCTGCTGGCCGCCGCCCGCCCCGGCTCGGTGACCACGGTCAGCGGGCTGCGGCTCACCGCCGAGCGGGTCGCGGCGGACGTCGCCCAGCCGACCGCCGTCGGGACCCCGCCGACCTACCGGGTCTTCGCCACCCGGGAGGGCAACGTCGGCAGCCTCACCGCCAACGGGCACACCATCGTGGCCCGTGACCACTTCGTCGCGCTGCCCTCGCGGCGCGCGCTCTCCCCGCTGAACACCGGCGACTACACCGCCAAGGTCTGCACCGCCAGCGGCAGCCGCTGCGAGTACGCCCCGGTCTGGGACGTCGGCCCGTGGAACACCCGCGACGACTACTGGAACCCCAGCTCGGTGCGGGAGAACTGGAAGGACCTGCCGCAGGGCCGCCCGGAGGCGCAGGCCGCCTACCAGTACGGCTACCACGGCGGACGGGACCAGTTCGGCCGGACCGTGCTCAACCCGGCCGGCATCGACCTGGCCGACGGGACCTTCTGGGACGGGCTGCTGCTCACCGACAACGCCTGGGTGGACGTGACGTACCTGTGGACCGGCGGCGGCCTCGCCGGCCGGGTCGGTTCCGGCCCGCTCAACATCCGCACCGGACCCTCCACCGGGTACGCAGTCCGGGGACTGGCCGCCACCTACGCCAACGTGCCCATCCAGTGCTACGTGCTCGGGCAGACCGTCAGCGGCCCGTACGGCACCACCAGCCGCTGGGACCGGCTGGTCGCCGGGCAGTACGTCAGCCACGCGTACATCTCCGCCGTCTACGGTGGCACCGTCCCGCTCTGCTGACCGTCCCGCCCCAACCGCCGTCGCCGGCCGGTCGCCTCGGCGTTCCCCGGCCGCCCGCGGGGTTCGGCCGGCCGGTCGGCGCGGCCTTCCTCGCCCTTCGGGCAGGGCCCGCCGGCTCGGCCTAACGCCCCCTTGGGGCGGGGCCCGCCGGCTCGGCATCTCGCAGCCTTCGGGCCGGGGCCCGCCGGTCGCTCCGGCTCGCTGCCGGTCGGTCAGCCGGCGTCGAGCCCGGTGACCGTGACCAGGTCGCCGGGGGCGACGCCGAGCAGGTCGGCGGCCCGGCCGCCGTTGACCGCCACCGCGACCAGCCCGGCGGAGTCGACGAGGAGCACCAGCCGGCCGGTGGGGGCGTCGCCGAAGGTCCGTCCCCGCACCGCCGGCCGTCCCGCCACCAGTGGCCGGTCGGGCACCTCGTCGAGCAGCGCCGGCGCGGCCGCGAGCTGCACGTTGCCGAAGTGGTCCACGGTGAGCACCTCGGCGGTGAACCCGCCGGCCTCCCGGCGCAGCACCGGCGGCGGGAGCCGGACCAGCGCCGCCGGGTCCACCGCCGGACCGGCGTCGGCGGCCGGCTCGCCCCCGGCCAGCCGGGCGGCGACCGGGGCGAAGACGTCCCGGCCGTGGAACGTGCGGGACACCTGCGGCGCCAGCCAGGACGGCTCGGTCAGTTCCACCGCCGCCCCGATCCCGCCGAGCGCCGCCGCGGCCGCCAGCAGCAGCCCGTTGTCCGGCCCGACCAGCAGTCCGCCCGGGGTGACCAGGGCGATCCCGCGCCGGGCCGTCCCCACCCCCGGGTCGACCACGCCGACGTGCACCGCGTACGGCAGGTGCGGCACCGTCTGCGCCAGCACCGCCGCGCCCCGTCGGACGTCGCCGGGCGGCACCAGGTGGGTCACGTCGATCACCCGTGCCGTGGGCCGGAGCCGGGCGATCGTGCCGTGCACGGCGGCCACGAAACCGTCGCTCACGCCGTAGTCGGTGGTCAGTGAGATCCAGTCGGTCCGGGCCATGCCGCGAGGGTATGCCGTGTCGCCCTAGGTGCCACTCGGCAGATCCACCCACCCCGATCGGGCGAGGACGTCGGCGGCGATCTCAGCGGGGGTGCGATCGTTCGTGATCGTGAAGTCCGCAACGGCGTCCTCGCGCGGAGCGGACCGGGACCGGGCCAGCGCCCGCAGGTGCCGGTCGAGCTTCGGTCCGGTGTCCCGCCGGCACAGCCGGGCGCGAACGGTGTCGACATCAGCGATCAGCCTGACCACGCTGAGGTCACAGCCCGCCAGACTCTCCGCATACCGTTGCCGCTGAGCCATGCTGTCGATGGCGGCCGCGACGACGACGAACCGCGCCCCGGCGGCCTTGAAGTTCGCCCATACCGAGGCAAGGTTGGCGCACTTCAGGTCGTCATACCCCCGTCGGCCGGCAGGGCCCGGGAACGGGGGAGGCCCGAACTGAGCCAGTAGGTCGGTGTCGACGACGGCGGTGACGTGGCCGGCTGCGGTCAGCACCTGACCGGCCGCGTCCGCCACCGTCGACTTCCCCACCCCGGCGTCGCCGGTGAGCAGCAGGGCTCGACACTCGGAGCGCTGAACGGCTCCCGCGCCCGGTACGGGACCGGCTGACGCCGCCGCGGCCGGCTCCAACGGGAACCAGTAACTGACCGTGGGACCCTGGGCGGCCAGCCCGCCGCCCAACGACTCGTACAGCGCCCGCGCGGGGCCGTTGGCCTCGCCCGTCGTCAAGAACATCCTGCTGGCACCGGCCTGCGCGCCGGCCGACATGAATGCGCGGAGCAGGGCCCCACCGATGCCCCGACGGCGGTGCTCCTGCGCCACTTCCAGGCGATGCAGGTAGAGCATCGAAGCGTTGTCCGGTCGGATCAAGTGGTAGCCCCAGCACCATCCGAGAACCTCGTCACGCTCGGCGGCCACGAAGGCCAACGCGGACGGACTTCCCAGGAACGCGCGGCCACCGCCCGACACTGCCCCGAACCTGTCCAAGGCGCGATCGAAGAGCCGAACGTCGCCTGCTGCCACACGACTGATCACATGCCATTCTGACCCTCGACCGGTGGCACCTGCCGTCTGGTCTCGGCGGGGTGTGGTGACGCTGGTCGGTAGCGGCCGACGATGAGCACCTGGGAGCCTCATCCTGCGTCACGGCAGTGTCCCGACGGCTGGTGGGTGGACCGAACGCCACGGACCGCCATCCGTGATCGCCCGACCGGCCGGTGCCGGTACGCCCCGGGATTCGGCACACTGCCGGAGTGACGAAACGCCTTCGCATGCTGTCCGCCGCCGCCGCCGTCGTGATCGCACTCGGGTTGGCCGGTTGCGGCAAGGACTCCGCCGACCAGGACGGCGCCACCTGGGCCGACGGCCGCCCCAAGGCCCCGGCCAGCCGCGCCGCCGCCGCAGCGCAGGCCGCCCCGGAAGCCCCCGCCGGACAGCAGGGGAAGACCGAGCAGCGCCCGCCCGCGAACAAGGCCAACCCGCCGTGGGTACGGCCGAGCCGGCCCACCGGTACGCCGTCCGCCCGCAAGGTCGTGGACGCGTTCAAGGCCGCCGGCCTGAAGGTGACCAACGTGCGGGACCGCTCCGCCGACTGTGGACCGGACGGCCTGGGCGTCGGCTGCGCCGAGCTGATCACCACCACCGCCGTCAGCGTGTACGTCTTCGCCGACCCGGCCGGCGCGGGTGACCAGGCCGACCAGTGGAGCACGGAGGCGTACCGCAACGGCGCGGTCGTGCTCAACTTCGTCGGCACCGGCACCTCCGTCGCCGAGCGCAAGCGCTACGACGAGGTGCTCGACAAGCTCTCCTGAGCCGGTCGGGTGTCCTGTGGCGCGTGCGTGTCCTGTGGCGCGTGCGTGTCCTGGTTCGTGGGGACGACCCGGGTCGGGGATGCGTCCTGGACCGGGGGCGCGTGCCGGGTCGGGGACTCGTCCTGCGTCGGTGACAGCCGGCGCTCCAGTCGCAGTTCGTCGTGGAGCGGGATGTCGTCCTCCCCGACCCAGGGGATGGACGGCTTCACCGCACGGGCCCGGTCCACGGCACCGGCGTCCACCCCCACCAGGCGCAGCCCACGACGCTGGTAGAACCGGAGCGCCGAGAGGTTGTCGTTGGTGGTGACCAGCCACAGCCGGGCCGCCCCGGCGGCGCGCGCCACCGCCTCGGCGGCGGCCAGCAGGGCGGTGCCGGCACCCGACCCGGGACGGGTGGCCGCCAGGCTCACCACCTCCAAGCCGTCCCCGTCGAGCCGGTGCACCAGTGCCCCGGCCAGCTCGCCCGCATCGTCCACCGCCACCAGCGTGGGCAGTTCGCGCAGGTCGTACCGGGTGTCGTGGACCACCACGTACGGGCCGCCCCACTCGCGGTGGTGCAGCGTCGCCACGTCCGCCCGGTCGTCGGGCCGGGCGGCCCGTACCTCGATCGACGTCATCGCCCTGCCTTCTCCACCGATGCGGTCGTCGTGCGCCCCGCGCGGTCCGGGCGCGCGGTTGTCGGGCACCCTCCGCCGTCCTGCGGGACCACCGTAATCCCGGCGGCCCGGTCCGCGCTCGGGCGACCCGCCGCGCCGGAGCACGCCGCGGCCGCGCCAGGGCGCGCGGGGTCGTCCCGGTGCGACGGGGCGGGGCAGCGCCCGGCTGGCTACGGGGCGGGGGTGGACGGACGCGGGCGTCAGCTGCGCAGGCGCAGGCCGCGAGGGGTGGGGCGGAAGCCGGCGGCGGTGAGCGCGTCGCGCAGCGGTGAGGAGTGCACGGCCTCGCCGTCGGCGCGTTCCACCGAGATCGCGCCGAGCGCCCCGGAGTGCACGGCGTCGGCGAGCGCCTTGCCGGCCGCCGTGAGGGCGTCCGGCTCGTCGGTGAAGGAGAGGATGGTCCGGCCGCCCCGCTCGACGTAGAGCGCCAGGTCGCCGCCGACCAGGACGACCAGGGCGCCGGCCTTGCGCCCGGCCCGGTGCCCGGTGGCCGGGGCGCTGCCGTCGCCGGAGTCGACGACCCGGTCCGGCCAGGGCAGCGCCGCGCCGTACGGGTTGGCCGGATCGGTGGCGGCGAGCACCACGGCCGGGCCGCCCCGGTCCCGCCCACCGTCGGCGGGGTCGGCCAGGGCACGCAACCGGTCCACCGCGCCGGGCACGGCGAACTGGGCCGCGCCCAGCCCTTCGACGAAGTAGCCGCGGCGGGCCGCCCCGCGTTCCTCCAGTGCGGACAGCACCGGGTAGACACCGGCGAAGCCGCCGGTCACCTGCTCGGCCACGACCGCGCCCCGGGTCACCACGCCGTGCCGCTCCAGCAGCAGGTCGGCGAGGGCGGCGGCGCGGCGGGTCGGATCGAGGTCGCGCTCGGGCAGCCGGGACCAGCGCCCGGCCACCGTGGGCGGGCCGCTACGGGCGGGCAGCGCCACCCGGCCGGGTCGGCGGTAGCGGGTGCGCGGCGCGCTCGGCCGGGACCGGTGCGCCCCGCCACCGCCGAGCGCCGCCCGCAGCGGGGCGAGGGTGTCGTTGGTGAGGTGCCCGGCCCAGACCAGGTCCCAGAGCGCGGCGGCCAGCGCGGTGTCGTCGGTGGAGCCGACCCGGTCCGACAGCGAGCGGAAGAAGAGCGCCTGCCCGTCGCCGAGCGCGTCCAGCAGGGCCTCGTGCAGCGGGGTCGGGGTGAGCGCGTCGTCGGGCGGGGGCAGCAGCAGGGGCGCGACGTCGGCGTACGCGAGGGTCACCCAGCCGTCCCCGCCGGAGATCGCTCCCGCGCCGGCCCAGACCACCTCGCCGCTGGCGCAGAGCTCGTCGAGCTGGGCGGGGGAGTAGTCGGCGACCCGGGCGGGCAGCACCAGGCGTTCCAGCGCGGACGCGGGCACGGCCACGCCCTGCACCTGCTCGACGGCGGCGGCCAGGGCCTCCACGCCCCGGGCCGACGAACCGACCTGCTGCCAGCGGGGCAGGAACCGGGCGAGCGCCCGGGGCGGCACCGGTTCGATCTCCCGGCGCAGCGCGGCCAGCGACCGGCGGCGCAGCAGGCGCAGCACCTCGGCGTCGCACCACTGGGTGCCGACGCTGTCCGGGGCGAACTCACCGGAGACCACCCGGCCGCTGCCGGCCAGCCGGCGCAGCGCCTGCTCGACCACGTAGACGCCGAGCCCGAACCGGGCGGCGCAGCTGGCCGCCGCGAACGGGCCGTGGGTGCGGGCGTACCGGGTGACCAGGTCGCCGAGCGGGTCGGCGACCGGCGCCAGGTATGCCTCGGCCACCCCCACCGGCAGCGCCACGCCGAGCGCGTCGCGCAGTCGGGCCGCGTCCTCGATGACGGTCCAGCGTTCCTCACCGGCGATCCGGACCGGCAGCACCCGCCGGGCCGCCACCAGCTCGGTCAGCCAGTCGGCCGGTACGCCCCGCTCGGCCAGCTCGGCCTCGCTCAGGTCACCGACGACCCGCAGCAGCTCCACCACGTCCTCGGCGTCGCGCGGGCGGCGCTGCTCGGTCAGCCAGCGCAGCTGCCGCTCGGTCTCGGCGAGCACCGCCGGGTCGAGCAGCTCCCGCAGGTCCACCCGGCCGAGCAACTCGCCGAGGAGTCCCGAGTCGAGCGCCAGCGCGGCGGCCCGGCGTTCGGCCAGCGGGGCGTCGCCCTCGTAGAGGAACGCGCCGACGTAGCCGAAGAGCAGCGAGCGGGCGAACGGCGACGGGCGTTCGGACTCCACCTCGACCAGGCGCACCTTGCGGGCGGCCAGGTCGCGCATCAGCTGGGCCAGGGCCGGCTGGTCGAAGACGTCCTGGAGGCACTCCCGGGCGGCTTCCAGGGTGACCGGGAAGTCGGCGTACTCGCGGGCCACGTCGAGCAGTTGCGCGGCCCGCTGCCGCTGCTGCCAGAGCGGCTGCCGGCGACGCGGGTCGCGGCGGGGCAGCAGCAGGGACCGGGCCGCGCACTCGCGGAACCGGGACGCGAAGAGCGCCGAGGTGCCCACCGACTCCTCGACGAGCTGGGCGATCTCGTCGGGCTCGAAGGCCACCACGTCGGCGCCGGGCGGCTCCTCGGCGGTGTCCGGCAGCCGCACCACGATGCCGTCGTCGGAGGGCATCACCTGGGCGTCCACCCCGTACCGTTCGGCGAGCCGGCGGCCGATCGCGAGCGCCCACGGGCCGTTGACCCGGGCCCCGAGCACCGAGTGCACGGCGAGCCGCCAGTCGCCCAGCTCGTCGCGGAACCGCTCGACCACCACCGTCCGGTCGTCCGGCAGGGAACGGGTGGCGGTCTTCTGCTCGCGCAGGTAGGCCAGCAGGTTGCCGGCCGCCCAGTCGTCCAGGCCACCGGCGCGCAGGGCGGCGAGGGCGTCGGTGTCGCTCTGCCGCAGCAACGCGCGGACCCGGGCCCCGATGGCCCGGCCCAGCTCCACCGGCCGGCCGAGCTGGTCGCCCTTCCAGAACGGCATCCGGGCGGCCTGGCCGGGAGCGGGGGAGACCAGCACCCGGTCGGGGGTGATCTCCTCGATCCGCCAGGAGGACGAGCCGAGCAGGAACACGTCGCCGACCCGCGACTCGTAGACCATCTCCTCGTCCAGCTCGCCGACCCGGGCGGCGCGTTCCGCACCGGCCAAAAAGACGCCGAACATGCCCCGGTCCGGGATGGTGCCGCCGCTGGTCACCGCGAGGCGCTGGGCCCCGGGCCGGCCGGTGAGCACGTCGGTGGCCCGGTCCCAGACCAGCCGGGGCCGCAGCTCGGCGAAGGCGGTCGACGGGTAGCGCCCGGAGAGCATGTCGAGCACCGCGTGCAACGCCGAGTCGGGCAGCTCGGCGAAGGGCGCCGCCCGGCGGACCAGCACCGCCAGGTCGCCGAGCCGCCACGGCTCCAGCGCGACCATCGCGACGATCTGCTGGGCCAGCACGTCGAGCGGGTTGCGCGGGTAGTGCAGCTCCTCGATGGCGCCCTCGGCCATCCGCTCCGCGACCACCGTGCAGGAGAGCAGGTCTCCGCGGTGCTTCGGGAAGACCACGCCGCGCGACACCGCGCCCACCTGGTGCCCGGCCCGGCCGACCCGTTGCAGGCCGGCCGCCACGCTGGGCGGGGCCTCGATCTGCACGACCAGGTCGACCGCGCCCATGTCGATGCCCAGCTCCAGGCTGGAGGTGGCGACCACGGCGGGCAGCTGCCCGGACTTGAGCGCCTCCTCGATGTGCTTGCGCTCCTCCCGGGAGACGCTGCCGTGGTGGGCCCGGGCGATCACCGGGGGCGCGCCCGCCGCCGCTCCGGCCTGCGCCATCACCTCGGCCGGCTGACGGGGCGCCCGCAACGGCCCCACCGGCCCGCCGAACCCGCCGCCACCCGGCCCGCCCCGCCGACGACCCGTCCCACCGGAGCCCGTCCCGGCGTCCCCCGCCGTCGGCCCGTCGCCGGAGCCCGGGCCGGGTCCGCCGGTCGTGGTACCGTCGCGCCGGTCCGGGCCGGGCCCGCCGGTCGTGGTCCCGTCGTGGGAGGCCGGGCCGGGTCCGTCCGCCGGGCCGCCGTCGCCGGGCGGCGGGCCGTCCGGCCCCGACAACAGCTCGGCTACGCGCACCGGCTGGCCGCCTCCAGCGGTGCGGCTGCCGTCCGGCGCGAGTGACGCCTCGATCTCCTCGGCGGCCAGCTCGTTGAGGCGGGCGCAGAGTCGCTCGGCGCTGCGCCGGGAGTTGGTGAAGACGATGGTGGACCGGTGGGCGCGGATCAGCGAGAAGACCCGTTCCTCGACCGCCGGCCAGATGGACGCCCGGCGCGGGCCGGGGCCGCCGAGGTCGTCCTCCGGCTCCTGCTCGTCGAGGCGGGTCATGTCCTCCACCGGCACCTGCACGCTGACCTCGATGGTCTTGCTGCTGGCCGGCTGCACCACGTCGACCGGGCGGGCCCCGCCGAGGAAGCGGGCGCAGACGTCGATCGGTCGCACGGTGGCGGAGAGGCCGATCCGCTGGGCCGGGGTCTCCAGCAGCGCGTCGAGCCGTTCCAGGGAGAGCGCCAGGTGGGCGCCGCGCTTGGTGCCGGCGACCGCGTGCACCTCGTCGACGATGACCGTGCGCACGCCGCGCAGCGAGTCGCGGGCGGCGGAGGTGAGCAGCAGGAAGAGCGACTCCGGGGTGGTGATCAGGATGTCCGGCGGGGTACGGGCGAAGGCCCGCCGCTCGTCGGCCGGGGTGTCGCCGGTGCGCATGCCGACGGTGATGTCGGGCGGGGTGAGGCCGAGCCGGGTGGCGGCCTGCCGGATGCCGGTGAGCGGGGCGCGCAGGTTGCGCTCGACGTCGACGGCGAGCGCCTTGAGCGGGCTGACGTAGAGCACCCGGCAGCGGTGCCGCGCCTCGGCCGGTGGTGGCTCCTTGGCCAGCTTGTCGAGCGACCAGAGGAAGGCGGCCAGGGTCTTGCCGGAGCCGGTCGGGGCGACCACGAGGGCGTTGCGTCCGGCGGCGACGGAGCGCCAGGCGCCGGCCTGGGCAGCGGTGGGGGCGGCGAACGCGGCGGCGAACCACTCCCGGGTCGCCGCGCCGAATTCCGACAGGGCCGCGCCCCGGTCCACCTCGTCCGCCACGCCTCCATCCTGCCCCGCCACTCCGACATTCACTCCGCGCGCCGGCGGGGTTCTGTCCGGCTCGACGCTCTACGCGGCGTTTCGGGTGTTACCTGCGTTAAGTCTTACTTAACTGCTTGCTTGTGCTGTGCAACATAAAGTAACTTCACTCGCAACGCAACGGCGGGCGGAGGGCATGGATGATCGTCGAGGAGCGCGGCTCCGGGCCCGGGACCGACGTGCTCATCCGTAAGGTCGACAGCCACCTCGCCACGCTCCGCGCCGGCCTGCACGGCCCCGAGCTGGAACTCGCCGAGCAACTCGCCCGCTGCCTGCGTGAGCTGGTGGTGGCCACCGCCCACTCCAGCGCGGCCGACCGTGGGCTGGTCCGCGCCGCCGTGCACTACTTCGTGCTGCGCCGCGAGAGCCGGGGCCAGCACCTGCCGGTGCGTTCCCTCGCCGCCGCCCAGCGGGTGGTCAACAAGGTGGTCCGCCAGCTCGGCCGCCCCGACCTCCTGGTCGACCCCCGCCGCGAACCCGAGCCCACCCACCCCTGACCCGCCGCCCTCCCTCACACCCCCCCATCGAACGGATCAAGGGGTTTGCGTCAGCGCCGACAGCCAACCTGACCCGAACTCCTTGATCAATGCGACCGGCGGGGCGGGTGGGTTTTCGGAAAAGGGCGCGGGGGAGGGGCGGGGCAGGGTCTGATCGGTCGTGGCCGCAGCGTGCCGGCGTGCGCTGCCAGCTCGACCGGGAGTGCGCGTGCTCGTCCTGCTGATCCTGCACCTGATGGCGGCCCTGCTGGCGCCGCTGCTGGTCCGCTGGTGGGGTCCGCGCGCCTGCTACCCGCTCGCGCTGGCCCCCGCCGCCACGTTCGGCTGGGCGGTCGCGCACACCGGCGCGGTCCGCGACGGCGGCGCGGTGGTCGAGACGTACCCGTGGATCCCCCAGCTGCGGTTCGACCTGGCGCTGCGGGTCACCACCCTGGGCTGGCTGATGCTGCTGCTGGTCGGCGGCGTGGGCGCGCTGGTGCTGGTCTACTCGGCCCGCTACTTCCACGCCGGCTCGGCGGGGCTGGCCCGCTTCGCGGGGGTCATGGTCGCCTTCGCCGGGGCGATGGTCGGCCTGGTGATCTCCGACGACCTGCTGCTGCTCTACGTCTTCTGGGAGCTGACCACGGTCTTCTCGTACCTGCTGATCGGGCACAGCACGGAGCGCCGGTCCAGCCGCTGGGCGGCCGCCCAGGCGCTGACCGTCACCACCCTCGGCGGGCTCGCCATGCTGGTCGGGTTCCTGCTGCTCGGCCAGCACGCCGGCGGCTACCGGTGGTCGACGATCGCCGCCGCCCCGCTGCCCGGCGGCGGGTACCTGGTCACCGCCGTGCTGCTGGTGCTCGCCGGGGCGCTGGCCAAGTCGGCGGTGTTCCCCTTCAACGCGTGGCTGCCGGTGGCGATGGCGGCACCCACGCCGGTCAGCGCGTACCTGCACGCGGCGGCCATGGTGAAGGCCGGCGTCTTCCTGGTCGGCCTGCTCGGCCCGGTGCTCGCGCACGCCGGGCCGTGGCGACCGGTGACCACCGTCGCCGGGCTGGTCACCCTGGTCGCCGGCGGCTGGGCGGCGCTGCGCCAGACGGACCTGAAACTGCTGCTGGCGTACGGCACGGTCAGCCAGCTCGGCCTGCTCACCGTGGTGCTGGGTGTCGGCACCCCGCAGGCGGCGCTGGCCGGCGTCGCCCTGCTGGCCGCGCACGCGCTGTTCAAGGCGGCGCTCTTCCTCGTCGTCGGCGCCCTGGACCACGGCGCCGGCAGCCGGGACCTGCGGGAGCTGTCCCGGGTGGGCCGGGAGGCGCCGCTGCTCGCCGGGGTCGCCACCCTCGCGGCCGCCTCGATGGCCGGACTGCCGCCGCTGCTCGGCTTTGTCGCCAAGGAGGCGGTCCTCGCCGCGTTCACGGACCGGCCGCTGGTGCTGGCGGTGCTGGTGGCCGGCATCGCGCTCACCGTCGGGTACAGCGTCCGGTTCCTCTGGGGGGCGTTCGCCACCCGGCCCGGCGTGCCGACCACCGGGATCGAGCGGCCGCCGGCCGCGATGGTGGTGCCCGCCGCGCTGCTGGCCCTGGCCGGGCTGGCGGCGGGCGTGGCGGCCGGTCCGTTCGGCGCGCTGCTGCGCCCGTACGCCGAACTCTTCGGCCCGGTCGAGGAGGGCCTGGCGCTCTGGCACGGACCGACCCTGGCGCTGGGCCTGTCCGCCGTCGCCATCGGCGGCGGCGTGCTGCTGCACCTGGCCCGGGGCCCGCTCGCCCCGGCGCTGGCCCGGCTGCGGATCCCGGTCGGCGGCAACCAGGGGTACGAGTGGGTGACGCACCGCTTCGACCGGGTCGCCATCGAGGTCACCGGCGCGACCCAGCGCGGCTCGCTGCCGCAGTACCTGGGCACGGTCCTGCTCGCGCTGGTGCTGGTGCCGGGCGCGGCGATGCTGCTCAGCCGCCCCTGGCGGACCGGGATCGCGCTCTGGGACAGCCCGGTGCAACTCCTGGTCTGCCTGGTGATCGCGGTGGCCGCCCTGCTCGCCGTCGGGGCCCGCCGCCGGCTCACCGCGATGCTGTTGGTGGGGGTCACCGGCTACGGCACCGCGATGATGTTCGTGCTCTACGGCGCGCCCGACCTGGCGCTCACCCAGTTCCTGGTGGAGACCGCCACCATCGCGGTCTTCGTGCTGGTGCTGCGCCGGCTGCCGGAACGCTTCTCGGCCCGCCCGCTGCGGCGCAGCCGCTGGGTCCGGCGGGGCATCGGCGTGGCCGCCGGACTGGTGCTGGCCGGGCTCGCGCTGGCCGCGTCGGGGGCCCGCCGGGTGCCGTCCATCTCGGCCGCCTTCCCCGAGCTGGCGGTGGCCCAGGGCTACGGCCGCAACGTGGTGAACGTGACCCTGGTCGACATCCGCGCCTGGGACACCATGGGTGAGATCGCGGTGCTGGTGGTGACCGCGACCGGGGTGGCCAGCCTGATCTTCGAACGGTCCCGGACCGGGCCCCGCCCCCGCCGGCCCCGCCCCACCGCCCCCCGGGCGGACCGGCGCACGGTGTGGCTGCGCGGCGGGACCACCCTGCACGCGCGCCGCCGCTCGATCGTCTTCGAGGTGGTCACCCGGCTGATCTTCCACACCGTGCTGCTCTTCTCGCTGTTCCTGCTCTTCTCCGGGCACAACGCCCCGGGCGGCGGCTTCTCCGGCGGTCTGGTCGCCGGCCTCGCGCTGGCCCTGCGCTACCTGGCCGGCGGTCGGTACGAGCTGGCCGAGGCCGCCCCGGTCGGCGCGGGCACGGTGCTCGGCGCGGGGCTGGGCGTCTCCGTCGGCACCGGCGTGCTGGGGCTGCTGCTCAGCGGCGACGTGCTGCAGAGCGTCAAGGTGAACCTCTGGCTGCCGCTGGTCGGCCACTTCTACCTGGTCACGTCGCTCTTCTTCGACATCGGCGTCTACCTGGTCGTGGTGGGCCTGGTGCTGGACATCCTGCGCAGCCTCGGGGCCGAGGTGGACCGGCACGTCGAGGCGGCCGGCGAGCCGTCCCGGGGACTGGTGGTCGAGCGGGAAGGGGACCGGACGTGACGGCCGGGGCGGCATGACCCGGGGCGCGGCCGGACCCACCCTGGTCCTGGTGCTCGCCGTCGGGGTGCTCGTCGCCACCGGTGTCACGCTGCTGCTGGAGCGCAGCCTGACCCGGATCCTGCTCGGCGTCATCCTGCTCGGCAACGGGGTGAACCTGCTGATCCTGCTCGGCGGCAGGTCCGGGGCCGCGCCGCTGGTCGGCACCGCGCCGACGGCCGCGATGAGCGACGCGCTGCCGCAGGCCATGGTGCTCACCGCCGTCGTGATCACCTTCGGGCTGACCGCGTTCCTGCTGGCCGTCGCGTACCGGAGCTGGTACCTCACCGGCGACGACGAGGTGCAGGACGACCTGGAGGACCGGCAGATCGTCCGGCTCGCCGAACGCAACGAGGTGGCCACCGCCGACCTGGGCGGCGAGGGGCCGGACGGCGACCCGGAGCAGGTGGACCCGGAGCCGGCCCGGCGTCGGCTGCGCCGCCGGGGACAGCAACCATGAGCACGTACGGGCTGGTGCCGTTGCCGGTGGTGGTGCCGCTGCTGGGGGCCGCGCTCACCCTGATCCTGACCAACCGGCCCCGGGTGCAGCGCTCGGTCAGCGTGCTCTGCCTCGGCGTCACGCTGGCGGTGGCGGTGGTGCTGCTGGTCGAGGCGTACCGGCACGGGCCGGTGGTGGTGAGGGTGGGCGGCTGGCCGCCCCCGGTCGGCATCGTGCTGGTCGCCGACCAGTTGGCCGCGCTGATGCTGGTGGTGTCCTCGGCGGTGACGCTCTGCGTGCTGCTCTACTCCATCGGGCAGGGCCGGGGGGAGACCAGCGAGAGCGCCCCGGTGAGCATCTACCACCCCACCTACCTGGTGCTCACCGCCGGCGTCACCAACGCCTTCCTGGCCGGGGACCTGTTCAACCTCTTCGTCGGCTTCGAGATCCTGCTGGCGGCGAGCTTCGTGCTGATCACGCTCGGCGGCACCGAGGTGCGGATCCGCACCGGCTCGACGTACGTGCTGGTCAGCATGCTCTCCTCGATGATCTTCCTGGCCGCGCTGGGGCTGGTCTACGCGGCCACCGGCACCCTCAACCTGGCCCAGCTCGCCGGCCGGCTGGACGCCCTGCCCGACGGGGTCCGCCTCGGGTTGCAGTTGATGCTGCTGCTCGCCTTCGGCATCAAGGCGGCCGTCTTCCCGCTCTCCGCCTGGCTGCCGGACAGCTACCCGACCGCGCCGGCCCCGGTGACCGCGGTCTTCGCCGGCCTGCTCACCAAGGTCGGCGTGTACGCGATCATCCGCACCGAGACCCTGCTCTTCCCCGGTGGCCAGGTCTCCGACCTGCTCATGGTGGTGGCCGGACTGACCATGGTGGTCGGCATCCTGGGCGCGGTGGCCCAGTCCGACATGAAGCGGCTCTTCTCCTTCACCCTGGTCAGCCACATCGGCTACATGATCTTCGGGGTGGCACTGAGCAGCGTCGCCGGCCTGTCCGGGTCGATCTTCTACGTGGTGCACCACATCACCGTGCAGACCACCCTCTTCCTGGTGGCCGGCCTGGTCGAGGAGCGGGCCGGCAGCACCGACCTGCGCCGCCTCGGCGGGCTGGCCCGGGTCGCGCCGCTGCTCGCGGTGCTCTTCTTCGTACCGGCGATGAACCTGGCCGGCATCCCGCCTTTCTCCGGCTTCCTCGGCAAGCTGGGCCTGCTCCAGGCCGGCCTGGCGGCCGGCGGCGCGCTGCCCGCCGTGCTGGTCGGCGCCGGCACGCTGACCAGCCTGCTCACCCTCTACGCCGCCTCCCGGGTGTGGAACATCGCGTTCTGGCGGTCCCCGCGGCTGGCCACCACCCACCCCACCGTCAAGCTGCCCGGGCTGATGGTCGGCGCGACCACCGCCCTGGTGCTGCTCGGCCTGGCGTTGACCCTGGCCGCCGGGCCGCTCTTCCGGGTCACCGCGGACGCCGCCACCGACCTGCGCCAGCGCTCCCCGTACGTGCGGGCCGTCCTGCCGGTGGAGGCACGGTGACCGACGACCTGCCGCCCGTACCCCCGGCGGGTGATCTCCCCGCACCGGCCGGGCGGCCGCCGGTGGACGCCGAGGGGCCGCCCGCGCCCGCGGTCGGCCGCGGCGGGCGCCGCCGGGACCAGGCGGTCGCGCTCGGCTGGCTGGTCGTCGTCTGGCTGCTGCTCTGGGGGGACGTCTCCTGGGGCAACCTGCTCGGCGGGCTGCTGGTCGGCGCGGCGGTGCTGGTCTTCTTCCCGCTCCCGCCGGTCACCTTCGGCGGCCGGGTCCGCCCCGGCGCGCTGCTGGTGCTGGCGGTCACCTTCGTCGCAGAACTGGTGAGCGCCAGCGTGCACGTCGCCGCGATCGCGGTGCGCCCCGGCTACCGGCCGCGTGGGGCGATCATCGCGGTCCCGCTGCGCATCCGCACCGACCTCAACCTCGCGCTCACCGCCGAGGTGATCTCGCTGGTCCCGGGCACCCTGATCCTGGAGGTGGACCGGGACCACGGCGTGCTCTACGTGCACGTGCTCGACGTGCGCGGGCCGGCGGACCTGACCGCCGGCCGGGACCGCATCCTCGCCGTCGAGCGGCGCGTGGTCCGCGCCGTCGGCTCCGCCGAGGAGGTACGCCGGCTGCACACCGAAACCGTCGACCGGAGGACCGCACCGTGACCATCTTCCTCGCCGTGGCGCTGACCGGGCTGCTCTCGGTCACCGCGCTGCTCGCCCTGGCCCGGATCTACCGGGGGCCGTCGCTGCTGGACCGGGTCGTCGCCGCCGACCTGCTGCTCTCCACGATGCTCGGCGCGGTGGGCGCCGAGGCGGCGGTCAACGGCCACCCCACCACGCTGCCGGTGCTGGTGGTGCTCTCCCTGCTCGGTTTCGTCGGCTCGGTCTCGCTGGTCCGCTTCGCGGTCCGGGAGGAAGCGTGAGCGCGAGGAGTGAGCCGGTCCTGCGAGCCCCGCAGTCGCGAGCGAAGGGCGGTGCCGCGTGACGGGGGTGGTGGCGGACTGGGCGGGCGCGGCCTGCCTGCTGGCCGGGGCCCTGCTCAGCCTGGCCGCCGGGATCGGCGTGCTGCGCTTCCCCGACGTCCTGGACCGGATGCACGCGGCCACGAAACCCCAGGTGCTCGGCACCCTGCTGCTCCTGCTCGGGCTGGCGCTGCGGCTGCGGACGCCGGCCGACCTGGGCATGATCGCGCTGGTGGCGATCTTCCAGCTGGCCACCGCGCCGGTCGCCGCGCAGATGATCGGTCGGGCCGCCTACCGCGCCGGGCGGGTGAACCGGGAGCTGCTGGACACCGACGAGCTGGCCGGGCGTTGACCAGGCTCGGATCACCCCGGTGGCCCCTCTGGTCACACCTTCAGCGAACGCCCAGCGGACGCCGATAAAATGGCTACATGATCGACTCCTCTGCCCAGGAGGGCAGCAGTAGCCAGCCGGGTCGTGCCCGGCAATCCCTCGCCCCGACGACCCCGGGAGCCCTGAGCCTCCCGTGTTGATCGTCGTCGGACTCGTCCTCATCATCGTGCTCACCGCCGCCACCGGTTACTTCGTGGCGCAGGAGTTCGGCTACGTCGCCGTGGACCGGGGCAAGCTCAAGCAGCTCGCCGACAACGGCGACCAGGCCGCCGCCCGCGCCCTGGAGGTGACCGGGCGGCTCTCCTTCATGCTCTCCGGCGCGCAGCTCGGCATCACCGTGACCGCCCTGCTGGTCGGTTACGCCGCCGAGCCGTACCTGGGCGCCGGGCTGGCCGACCTGCTCGGCGTCGCCGGGGTCTCCGCCACGGTGGCGCTGCCGCTGTCGGTGGCGCTCGCCCTGATCATCGCCACCGTCGTGCAGATGGTCCTCGGCGAGCTGGCCCCGAAGAACCTCGCCATCGCCCGGCCGGAGCCGCTGGCCCGGGCGCTGGCCCGGTCCACCCTGATCTACCTGCGGATCGCCGGGCCGCTGATCACCCTGTTCGACCGGGCGGCCGTGCGGCTGCTGCGCCGGGTCGGCATCGAGCCGATCGAGGAGCTGCCCAGCGGCGCCACCCCGGAGGACCTGGAACAGATCATCGCCGAGTCCCGGGAGGAGGGGCACCTCGACGCCACCATGTCGGACCTGCTCGACCGGGGTCTCGACTTCCGGGAGCTGACCGCCGGGGAGGCCATGGTGCCCCGGGTCCACGTGCACACCGTCCGGGCCGACGAACCGGTCAGCCGGGTCGTCGAGCTGCTCGACACCGGCCACTCCCGCTTCCCGGTGCGCGGCGCCGAGGGCGTGGACGACCTGATCGGCGTCGTCGGCATCGCCGACGTGCTGGGCGTACCCCCGGCCGAGCGCGCCACCACCCGGGTGGCCGCGGTGGCCGTACCCCCGTTGCTGGTGCCGGAGACGCTGCCGCTGCCGACGGTGCTGGACCGGCTGCGGGTCGGGCACCGGCAGCTCGCCTGCGTGGTGGACGAGTACGGCGGCTTCGCCGGGGTGATCACCCTGGAGGACATCGCCGAGGAACTGGTCGGGCCGATCCGGGACGAGGACGACCCGCCGGAGCGCGCCCCGGCCCGGCAGGAGGACGGCTCCTGGGTGGTGCCGGCCCGCTGGCGGATCGACGAGGTCGCCGACAGCACCGGCATCGCGCTGCCCGAGGCGCCCGAGTACGACACCCTCTCCGGGCTGGTCATGCGGGAGCTGGGCCGGGTGCCCGAGGTGGGTGACCGGCTGGAGATCGCGCTCGCCACGGACGGCGAGGAGTCGCACGCCGAGCCGCGCGCCCTGGTCGAGGTGCTCGCGGTGGACCGGCACGTGGCGGACTCGGTCCGCCTGCGGACCGCCGAGCGCGGGGAGGAGGCGGCATGAGCGAGCGGAGCGAGCGAATCAGCAGGCTCGGTCGTCCGGCTCATGACGGCGCCGAGCGCAGCGAGGTGACGGCATGAGCCCGGGGTTGGCGTTGTTCGTCTCCGTGGTGCTGCTGGCACTGAACGGGTTCTTCGTGGCGGCCGAGTTCGCCCTGGTCGCGTCCAAGCGCTACCGGCTGGAGCAGTTGGCCACCGGTGGCGGCCGGGCGGCCCGGGCGGCGCTGGACGGCGTCCGGGAGCTGAGCCTGATGCTGGCCGGCGCGCAGCTGGGCATCACGCTGTGCACCCTGGGCCTCGGTGCCCTCGCCGAACCGGCCATCGAGCGGCTGCTCAGCCCGCTGCTGCACGCGGTCGGGCTGCCGGACGCGGTGAGCCACCTGGTCGGGCTGCTCTTCGCGCTGGCCCTGGTGACCTTCCTGCACCTGGTGGTCGGCGAGATGGCCCCGAAGTCGTGGGCGATCACCGACGCGGAGCGCTCCGCGATGCTGCTGGCGCTGCCGTTCCGGGCCTTCGCCCGGATCGCCCGCCCGGTGCTCTCGGCGCTCAACGCGCTCGCCAACGCGGTGCTGCGCCTGGTCGGGGTACGCCAGCAGGACCAGCTCGCCCAGGTGCACGGCCCGGACGAGCTGCGCATCCTGCTGGAACAGTCCCGCGAGCACGGGCTGCTCGGGGCCGAGCAGCACCAGATGCTGACCAGCATGCTGGAGTTGCAGGGCACCACCGTGGCGCAGGTGATGGAACCCTTCGACCGGATCGTCACGGTCCGGCGGGAGGACACCGCCGAGCGGATCGAGCACGTCTCGCGGGACAGCGGCCGGTCCCGGCTGGCCGTGGTCGACACCGGCGGCGAGGTCTGCGGCCTGGTGCACGTACGCGAGGCGGTCCGCGCGGTCACCACCGGCCGCCCGGCGACCGCCGACGAGCTGATGACGCCGGCGTTCACCCTGCCCGGGGAGGCCACCGTCACCGAGGCGGTGGCCGCGATGCGGGGCCGGCAGGCCCAGCTGGCGCTGGTCCGCAACGGCGGCGGCCCCACCCGGCCGATCGGCTTCGTCGCGCTGGAGGACCTCCTGGAGGAGGTCATCGGCGAGTTCGACGACGAGACCGACCCGGTGCCGCGCGGCCGTCGGCTGCGCTGATATTTCGCGCCTCGTTCGGGGCCGCGCTCCGCGGGCGTCTTCCATCCGGCCGCCGGGTCCTCCGTGACCCGGCGGCCGGCTCGTCTCCGCCCGGCGGGTGGTGGACCGCGCCGCGCGCGCCCCGAGGTGGCTCGGACCGCACGGCGTGGCCTGGTCCGGCTGACCTGCGCCCGGGCGAGCGGGCGTGGCGGACCGGTGAGCGGGAAAGCGGCACCACGGGCACGGACGCGGGCCCACGGGCACGGGAGGAGGACGGGGTGCGGCTGACCGGGGTGTCGTCGGAGTCGGCCTGGACCGGTCTCTCGGTGACCACCACACTGCCCAACCCGAGCACCCGCCCGGGGCTGCGCCTGCCCGGCCGGGTGACGCTGGCCGCCGGGGGTGAGGACGTCGCGGTCCGGCACCTCCGGCTCGGGCTGGTCGCCCAGGTGGAGCCGGAGGACCCGGGGGCGCCGCGCCGGCTGGTGCAGTACCACCAGGTGCCGATCGCCGGTCGGTTCGTGGTGCCGGCCGGCCGCCGGCGGGCCGTCGAGTTCGCGTACCCGCTGCCCTGGGAGACGCCGGTGACCATCTTCGGGGGCGTGCCGCTGCTGAGCCTGCGGACCGGGCTGCGCACCGAGGTGTCGGTCGACCCGGACCTGGACCAGGGCGAGATGGTGCCGGTCTTCGTGCACCCGCTGCCGACCCAGCAGCACGTGCTCGCCGCGCTGGACGCCCTGGGCTTCGTGATGCGCCAGGCCGGTCTCCAGCAGGGCCTGCTGCCCGGGGTGGAGCAGACGCTGCCGTTCCACGAGCGGCTGGGCTACTGGGTGGCCCCGCTCTACGCCGGGCCGATCACCGAGCTGGAGGTGATCTTCGTGACCAACACGGCCGGGCTGGAGGTGCTGTTCTGGCTGGACCGCCGGCTCTCCCTGGCCGGGGTCACCCACCAGAGCATCAGCCGGTTCCGGGCCTGGCACGCCGGCGACGAGCGGCGGGACTGGGTGGCGACCGTGGACGGCTGGCTGCGGCACGCGATCAACCGGCACGCCGCCGCGGCCGCGCACGCCGACTGGTCCGCGGCGATCCGCGAGTCGGCGCACGTCAGCCGTCCGCCGGACCAGCCGGTCGCGCCCGGTTACGGCCTGGGCGGCACCGCCGGGGGCGCGGGCGTCGGCGGCGGCGGTGGTGGCGGCGACGGCACCTGAGCGTCGGCCCGCGCCGGGTCGGTCAGACCGAGGCGGTGGCGAGCTTCAGGCTGAAGCCGAGGAAGAGCACGGCGACCCCGGTGGTGGCGCCGGCGGCGAGCCGCCGCCGGCGCTGGAACTGGGCCGCCAGGAAGGTGCCCGCGAAGATCAGCGCGGTCAGGTAGAGCGCGCTGGTGACCTGGGCGATCAACCCGAGCAGCAGGAACGACAACGCCGGCCAGGCGTACCCGGGGTCGACGAACTGGATGAAGAAGGAGATGAAGAAGAGGATCGCCTTCGGGTTGAGCAGGCTGATCACCAGCGCCTTGCGGAACGGGCTGCGCAGCGCCGCCGGCTCCGCCGCGTCGATCAGCCGCGGCGTGCTGGGGTCGTTGCGGTCGCGCCAGCGCCGCCAGCCGCCGCGCAGCATGGTCAGCCCGACATAACCGAGGTACGCGGCGCCGGCGTACTTGACCACCAGGAAGAGCGGCGGGTACGCCTTCAGCAACGACGCCACCCCGGCGGCGGAGAGGATCATCAGCACCGAGTCGCCGACGAACACGCCGCACGCACCCCGGTAGCCGGCCGCCACCCCGCGCTTGGCGGCGGTGGAGAGCACGAAGAGCGAGTTCGGCCCGGGCAGCAGCACGATGGCCACGGTCCCCAGCAGGTACGTCCAGATGTCGGTGATGCCCAGCACGCCGGCCATCATGACGCCACGGATGCCGCGGGGCGAAGCCTTTCCCGCAGCGCGACCTGTGCGTTCGGCCACTCCTCGGCGAGCATCGAGTAGAGCGCCGACTGCCGCCAGCTGCCGTCGGCGCGCCGCCGGTTGGACCGCAGCGTCCCCTCCCGGGTCGCGCCGAGGCGTTCGATGGCCCGCTGCGACCGGGCGTTCAGGGTGCTGGTCTGCCAGGTGACCCGGACCGCGTCCAGCTCCTCGAAGGCCCGGGTGAGCAGCAACAGCTTCGCCTCGGTGTTGATCCCGGTACGCCACCAGGCCCGGCCGAGCTGGGTGAAGCCGATCTCCACCGCGCGCAGCTCCTCGTCCGGCTGGTAGTAGGAGGTGGTGCCCACCACCGCCCCCGTCACCGCGCAGCGTTGCACACAGGGCACGCGTACGCCACGGTGGTGGGCCGCCCGGGCGGACCGGACGTGGTCGTACATCGCCTCCACCGAGCCGGGGCGAGGGCTGCCGACGTACCGCCAGACCTCGTCGTCGTCGAGGGCGGCGTACAGCTCCTCGGCGTGCGACTCGTCGAGCGGCTCCAGCACCACGTGCTCGCCGCGCAGCACCACCGGCTCCAGCCAGGGGGAGCGGGCCGGCCGCAGGTACCCGGGCAGCGGCGCGGTCACCCCGGCGTCCGGCTCGGGCAGCCCGGCGGTGAGCCGCAGCGGCAGCACGCCCGCCCAGTGGGGCAGGTCGAGGTCGGTGGGCTCGTCGCGTACCCCACCTTCGCGGATCCGGACCGACACCTCGCGCAGCGGCAGCGCCAGCACCGCCGTCTCGGCCAGCTCGCGGCGGGTCGGCGGCCGGCTGTCCGCGCTGCGGCCGGTGGCCACCTTCTCCACCAGCGCGGTGAGCACCCGGTTCTTCTCCGCCTCGTCGGTGACCAGCCGGGCGGTGCCGTGCGCGACCACCGAGCGGTAGTTGGCGCTGTGGTGGAACTGGGAGCGGCCGAGGACCAGCCCGTCGAGGTGGGTCACCGCGACGCAGACCGGCAGGCCGGCGTCGCCCCGGGCGGCCAGCAGCGGCCGGCTGCCGGTGGAGCCGTGCAGGTAGAGCGTGTCGTCGAGGCGGACGTGCAGGGTGGGCAGGACGCGCGGCTCGCCGTCGACGGTGAACGCCAGCGCGCAGTGGTACGCCTCGTCGAGCAGGGCGTGCGCGGTGGCCCGGTCGTAGTGCATCCGGTCGCGGGAGCGGGTGGCGGTGGTGCGTTCGGTCGCGGCGTACATGGCACATCCCACCTTTGTTCTAGTACAATCCCCGAACTGTGGCAGCACATTATCAGATCTCGGGTACGACGTCGGCGGCCATTTCGGTCAGCGTGGAGGCCGGTGTCCGGGCCGGCGCGCTCGCTCCCGGCGACCCCCTGCCCGCCGTCCGGACCCTCGCCGGTCACCTGGGCGTCAGCCCGGCCACCGTGGCCAAGGCCTACCAGGAGCTGCGCCGGCGGGGCGTCGTCGTCACCGCCGGTCGGCACGGCACCCGGGTCCGGCCCCGCCCGCCCGTGGCCACCCGCCGCTCCGCGCTGCGGCCCCCGCCGCCGCCCGGCACCCGTGACCTCTCCACCGGCCACCCCGACGCCCGGCTGCTGCCGCCACTCGGCCCGCACCTGGCGACGCTCGCCGCCCGCGTCGGATCCCCCGACGGCTATCCGGCGAGCAGCGCCCTGCCCGACCTGGCCGCCGCCGCCCGCGAGCGGTTGGCCGCCGACGGGGTGCCGGCCGAGGAGATCACCGTGACCGGCGGCGCGCTGGACGGCATCGAACGCCTGCTCGCCGCCCACCTGCGCCCCGGTGACGCGGTCGCCGTCGAGGACCCGGGCTGGGCCAGCGTGCTCGACCTGATCGCCGCGTTGGGCCTGCGCGTCGTCGGGGTGCCCGTCGACGACGAGGGCCCCACCGAGCCGGGCGTCCGGGCCGCCCTCGCCGCCGGGGTGCGCGCCCTGATCGTCACCAGCCGGGCGCAGAACCCGACCGGCGCGGCGGTCTCCGCCGGGCGGGCCCGGGCCCTGCGTGCCCTGCTGGCCGGCCGCGCCGACCTGCTGCTGATCGAGGACGACCACGCCGCCGAGCTGGCCCGCGTACCCCTGCACCCGCTCGCCGGGGCGACCCCGGCGTGGGCCTTCGTCCGGTCGGTGAGCAAGCCCTACGGGCCGGACCTGCGGCTCGCGGTGCTCGCCGGGGACGAGGCGACGGTGGCCCGGGTGGCGGGCCGGTCCCGGCTCGGCGCAGGTTGGGTCTCCACCGTGCTGCAACGCCTGGTGCTGGCGCTCTGGTCCGACCCGGCCACCGCCGATCTGGTGCACCGGGCGGGGGAGAGCTACGAGCGGCGACGCACCGGCCTCGTCGACGCCCTCGCCGCACGCGGGGTACGCGCGCACGGACGCACCGGGATCAACGTCTGGATCCCGGTGCCGGACGAGACCCTGGCCGTCACCGCGCTGCGCGACGCCGGTTGGTCGGTCGCCCCGGGCGCGCCGCACCGGATCGCCGCCGGCCCCGGTGTCCGGGTCACGGTCAGCGCCCTCGACGAGGCCGACCTGCCCGCGTTGGCCGACGCCATCGCCCACGCCCTGCGCCCCCCGACGGAGGGCGGGGCCGCCTACTGACCCGGCGCGCCGGGGCCGGACGGTCGCGTGGGCGCACCGCCCGACGGGGTAGAACGATGCGCATGGCCGAGACCGAGAACGCCCCCGGGGCCCAGGAGTTCATCCCGCCGCAGGCGGACACCATCGACCAGCTACGCGCCGCGGCGGCCGGCTGCCGCGGCTGCGAGCTGTACCGCGACGCCACGCAGACCGTCTTCGGCCGGGGGGACGAGAGCGCGCAGGTGGTCTTCGTCGGGGAGCAGCCGGGCGACCTGGAGGACCAGAAGGGCCTGCCCTTCGTCGGACCGGCCGGCCGGGTGCTGCGCCGGGCGGTGGACGACGCCAACATCCCCGTAAGTCGGACATATATTACTAATGCCGTAAAGCACTTCCGCTTCGAACTGCGCGGCAGGCGGCGGATCCACCAGACCCCGGACCGGGTGCACATCACCGCCTGCCGGCCCTGGCTGGTCGCCGAGTTCGCCCGGCTCCGCCCGGAGATCGTGGTGGTGCTCGGCGCCACCGCCGCCAAGGCGCTGCTCGGCCCCGCGTTCCGGGTCACCCGGCAGCGCGGCGAGCTGCTGCCGTGGCCGGCGTCGGCCCAGCACCCCGAGGACTTCGCCCAGGTGCCGGTGGACAGCGCCGGAAGGGTCACCGACGCTCCCGCGGCCCGGCTGCTGGCCACCATCCACCCGTCTGCCGTGCTGCGTGCCGACAACCAGGAGATCGCGTACGACGGGCTCGTCGCCGACCTGAGGGTGGCCGCCCGCGCCCTGAGCTGAGCTGGTGCGGCGGGCCGGGCCGGGCGTTCCCCCCGGCGCGGCCGGCACCCCGCCCCTCAGTCCCGGCCCTGCCAGGTGCAGAGGCAGACCCGGTTGCCGTCCGGGTCGGCGAGCACCCAGAAGTGCGGTGCCGCCTCGTCGCTGACCAGCGTGCCGCCGGCCGCCACGGCCGCGTCCAGGCGGGCCGGCACCTCCGCCGGGTCGACCCAGACGTCCGGGTGCCAACGCTGCCGGGGCTCCTCCCGGCCGGACTGCTGGAACCACACGGTGGGCAGCAGGCCGGCCGGATCGCGCAGCTCGTCGCCGAAGCCCGGGCCGGCGAGGTGCTCGGTCGCCAGTACCGCCCGCCAGAACGGCAGCACGGCGGCGAAGTCGGGACTGTCCAGCGCGAGTTCGAGCCGGGACAGGCCGGCGTGCGCCAGGGTCAGCCCGGCGTCCGTGACGATCGCCGACACGGCCCGGGCCAGCCGGACGTCCCGGCCGGTCACCCCGCGCACGTCGTGCGACCAGGTGCGCACGTCGAGGTGGGTGTAGCGCAGGTCGAGGTCGGGATGGTGGTCCATCCGCTCGGCCTCGGCCCCGATCGCGGCCACGATCGACAGTCCGGCGGCGAAGTCCGGCGTCCGGATCCGGGTCTGCAGGCCGCCGAGCAGATATGTCCAGCCGGTCAGTCCTTCGTCGGCGATCTGTCGTCCGGTGAGGATGCTCATCGCGTCATGGTGGCGTACCCCTGTGACAGGACCACCGGCGACGCGCCACAGTGGAGTGGCGGCGCAGCCCGGCGGGTAGTCCCCGGGCATGACCGCCGCCACCCGCCGCCGGGCAGCAGCCTGGATCCACCTCGGCGCGCCCGCCCCGTACGTGCTGGGCGCGCTGATCGCCACCGTCGTCTGGCTGCCGCTGCGCCTCTTCGACGAGCGGCACGGCTCGCCCCTGGTCGCCGTGGTACGGGCCGGGCTCACGGGGGTGGTCTGGGGTTTCTTCTTCCTCGCCATGACCTGGCTCCCGCAGCGGCGGACGCCCGCCGAGGCGGAGCGGGACGCGGCCTGGCGGCAGGCCCGTGCCGCCGTCCGTCGGGGCGAGCCGCCGGCCGACGAGGCGGGGCTGGCGGCGCTGGTCGACCACCTGCCGGCGATGCGCCGGGGCGCGCTGCTCGGCGCGGTCGGCGGCGCGCTGCTGCTCGTCCCGCTGGCGGCCGTCGCCGCCGCCGTGCAGCGGTGGGCCACCGCGGCCGGGTTCACGGTGGCGCTGGTGGCGGTGCTCGCGACCGCCGCGTACACCGGGTGGACGGTCCGCCGGATGCGGGCCCGACTCGCCTCTGGGCAGGGCGGGTGAGCGGTGCCACACTGGCCGGCATGGAGCAGCATCTCTACGAGCCCGCCCACGACGAGTTCCGCGACCTGTGCCGTGAGTTCCTCGCCCGGGAGGCCGTGCCGCACCACTCCCGCTGGGAGGACGACGGGATCGTCGACCGCGAGGTGTGGCGCAGGGCGGGCGCGGCCGGGCTGCTCGGCATGGACGTCGACCCGGAGCACGGCGGGGGTGGCCAGCCGGACTTCCGGTTCAACGCGGTGCTGGACGAGGAGATCGTCGCGTCCGGCTGCACCGGGCTGGGCTTCGGGCTGCACAACGACGTGGTGGCCCCGTACCTGACCGAGCTGACCACCGACGACCAGCGCAAGCGCTGGCTGCCGGGCTTCTGCTCCGGCGACCTGGTCACCGCCATCGCGATGAGCGAGCCGGGCGCGGGCAGCGACCTCGCCGGCATCCGCACCAGCGCGGTCCGCGACGGCGACACGTACGTGCTCAACGGGCAGAAGACGTTCATCACCAACGGGGAGCTGGCCGACCTGGTGGTGGTGGTCGTCCGGACCGCGCCGGACCAGGGCGCGCACGGGGTGAGCCTGGTGGCGGTGGAGACCGGCACGCCCGGCTTCAGCCGGGGCCGGCGGCTGGCGAAGGTCGGCCTGAAGGCGAACGACACCGCCGAGCTCTTCTTCGACGACTGTCGGGTGCCGGTCGGGAACCTGATCGGCACCGAGAACCACGGCTTCTACCACCTGATGGCCAACCTGCCCCGGGAGCGGCTGAGCATCGCGGTGGCGGCGGTCGCCGCCTGCGAGCGGCTGCTCGCGCTCACCCTCGACCACGTCCGGTCCCGGGAGGCGTTCGGCCGGCCGATCGGCAGGTTCCAGCACAACCGGTTCCTCCTGGCCGAGCTGGACACCGAGGTGACCATCGCGCGGACCTTCGTCAACCACTGCGTCGCCGAGTTCAACGCCGGCCGGCTCTCGGTCACCGACGCGGCGAAGGCCAAGTGGTGGACGACCGAGCTGCAGAACCGGGTCGCCGACCGCTGCGTCCAGCTGCACGGCGGCTACGGCTTCATGCTGGAGTACCCGGTGGCGAAGGCCTGGCTGGACGGGCGGGTGCAGACCATCTACGGCGGCACCACGGAGATCATGAAGGAGATCATCGGCCGAGGGCTTGGCCTGTAGCGGAAACCGGTTCCCGCCCGACGGGTCGGGTGCGGGAGGATGGGTCACCCCTTACCGAGGAGTGTCCGTATGACCGCCGACCTGACCGTGCCGGCACCGGCCCGACCCGACGTCGCCCCGATCCAGCGGCGGACGCTGCGGCTGCTGTTCTGCACCCAGATCATCGGCGGCATCGGCGTCACCATCGGCATCTCGGTCGGGGCGCTGCTCGCCGCCCGGGTCGCCGGCACCGCGCTGGCCGGGCTGGCGCAGAGCGCCGGGGTGGTCGGGGCGGCGCTGCTCGCCGTACCGGTAACCCGGATCATGGCGGCCCGGGGCCGGCGGCCGGGCCTGGTCACCGCGTACCTGGTCGGGGCGACCGGCGGCGCGCTCGTGGTGGTCGCCACCGCGACCCACCTGGTGCCGCTGCTCTTCCTCGGCATGCTCCTCTTCGGCGGCGGCACCGCGGCCAACCTCCAGGCCCGCTACACCGCCGTCGACCTGGCCGAGCCGGAGCGCCGGGCCCGCCAGCTCTCGCTGATCGTCTGGGCCACCACCATCGGCGCGGTGGCCGCGCCGAACTTCGCCGCGCTCGCCGACCGGGTCACCACCGGCTGGGGCCTGCCGCAACTGGCCGGCCCGTTCGCCTTCAGCGCCGTCGCGTTCGTCTGCGCCGCCCTCGTCCTGCTGGTCCGGCTCCGGCCCGACCCGCTGCTCACCGCGCGTCGGCTGGCGGCGGCCGACACCCCGGCCGACCCGGTCGCCGCACCGGCCGCGACCGCCCGGGGCGGCCCGGGCGTGCTGGCCGCCTGGCGCACGGTACGCGGGCTCCCGGCGGCCCGCCTCGGCATCGCCGCGGTGGCGGTGGGCCATCTGGTGATGGTCGCCGTGATGTCGATGACGCCGGTGTACCTCGGCGAGTGGCACTCCGACGCGGACGTGCTGCGCGTCGTCGGTGTCGTGCTGAGCCTGCACATCGCCGGCATGTACGCGCTGTCCCCGGTGGTGGGCTGGCTCACCGACCGGGCCGGCCGGCGGCCGGTGATCCTCGGCGGGGTGGCGCTGCTGCTGGCGGCCTGTGCCGTGGCCGGCACCGCGGGCCACCACACCCCGCCGCTCGCGGTGGGGCTGGTGCTGCTCGGGCTGGGCTGGTCGGGAACGATGGTGGCCGGCTCGACCCTGCTCTCCGAGTCGGTGCCCACCGACGCCCGGCCGGGCGTGCAGGGGCTCGCCGACCTGACCATGGGGCTGGCCGGGGCGGGCGCGGCGGCGGTCAGCGGGTTTGTCGTGCGGGGTCCGGGATATCCGACGCTGACCCTGCTCGCGGCGATCGCGGTGGTGCCGCTGGTGGCGCTAGCGTTGCGTCCGACGGCGGCACCGGGCGGGCCCGGGCGTCCGCAGCACGACACTCTCGGCGAGGAAGGCTGACCACGGTGCGACTGACCGACTTCTGGACCCGGCTGGCGGAGGCGTTCGGGCCGGGCTACGCGGCCAGCATCGCCAGTGACCAGGTGCTCGCCCAGCTCGGCGGGCGGACCATCGAGCAGGCCCTGGCGGCGGGTGAGGAGACCCACGTGGTCTGGCGGGCGGTGGTCGCCGCCTATCCCGACCGGGTCCCCAGCCGGCTACGCTGAGCAGCCTTTTCACTACTTCCGCGTGTCGCTTGTCGAGTCGTACACCTGTTCGGCTATTGTCCACAGCGGGGTGCTCGTCCACAGCTCGCGGCCCGTCGGCTGGTTTTCTGTCGGACCCAGCGCCTAGCGTGTCCCGCGTGACGCGAAGCTCAGGTAAGACGCCGGCGAAGGCAGGGGTGGCGACGATGGCGGCAGGCCAGGACCGGGAGAAGGCGCTCGACCTTGCTCTCGCTCAGATCGACAAGCAGTTCGGCAAGGGTTCGGTGATGCGGCTGGGGGAGCGGCCGGTGGTGCAGACCGCCGTCATCCCGACCAGCTCCATCGCGCTCGACGTGGCGCTCGGCGTGGGCGGCCTGCCCCGGGGCCGGGTCGTGGAGATCTACGGTCCCGAGTCCAGCGGTAAGACCACCGTGGCCCTGCACGCCGTGGCGAACGCCCAGCGGGCCGGCGGCATCGCCGCCTTCATCGACGCCGAGCACGCGCTCGACCCGGAGTACGCGAAGGCCCTCGGCGTCGACACCGACGCGCTGCTGGTCTCCCAGCCGGACACCGGCGAGCAGGCGCTGGAGATCGCCGACATGCTGGTCCGCTCCGGCGCCATCGACATCATCGTGATCGACTCGGTGGCGGCCCTCGTGCCGCGCGCCGAGATCGAGGGTGAGATGGGCGACAGCCACGTGGGTCTCCAGGCCCGGCTGATGAGCCAGGCGCTGCGGAAGATCACCGGTGTGCTCAACAACACCGGCACCACGGCGATCTTCATCAACCAGCTCCGCGAGAAGATCGGCGTGATGTTCGGCAGCCCGGAGACCACCACCGGTGGTCGGGCGCTGAAGTTCTACGCCTCGGTCCGGCTCGACGTGCGCCGCATCGAGAGCCTCAAGGACGGCACCGACGTGGTCGGTAACCGCACCCGGGTCAAGGTCGTGAAGAACAAGGTCGCCGCGCCGTTCAAGCAGGCCGAGTTCGACATCATGTACGGCAAGGGCATCTCCCGCGAGGGCTCGCTGATCGACGTCGGCGTGGAGCAGGCGATCATCCGCAAGTCGGGCGCCTGGTACACCTACGACGGCGACCAGCTCGGCCAGGGCAAGGAGAAGGCCCGCGAGTTCCTGCGGGAGAACCCGGACGTGGCCGCCGAGATCGAGAAGAAGATCCTGGAGAAGCTCGGCGTCGGCACCGGCGCGGGCGACGCCGCCGGTGGCCCGGAGCTGCCGCCGGTCGACTTCTGATCCGCTGATCAGTGGCAGGACGACGCGCCCGCACGGGGCGGGGCTGGGATGCCGGTCCGCCCCGGGCGGGGGACGCTGACGCCACGCCCCGGCCCCGCCGGGGACGCCGGGGACGGGCCGCCGAGCCGGACGCGGAGCAGGCCCCCGCCCCGCCCCGGGACGAGGGTGAGGTGGCCCGGGAGATCTGCCTGCGGCAGCTCGCGGTCCGCCCGCGTACCCGGGCGGAGCTGGCCGGCGCGCTGGCCAAGCGGGGCATCTCCGAGGAGACCGCCGCGCTGGTCCTCGACCGGTACGACGAGGTCGGCATCATCGACGACGCCGCCTTCGCCCGTGCCTGGGTCAGCAGCCGGCACACCGGCCGAGGGCTGTCCCGGCGGGCGCTGGCCAACGAGCTGCGCCAGCGGGGCGTCGACGGCGAGGTGGCCAGCGAGGCCCTCGGCGAGCTGGACGAGGAGACCGAGGCGGAGACCGCCCGCACCCTGGTCGAGCGGAAGCTGCGTACGGCCCGGGGCGAACCCGACGCGGTGTTCCGACGCCTCGTCGGCATGCTGGCCCGCAAGGGCTACCCGCCGGGGGTGGCGATCCGGGCGGTGAAGGACGCGCTGGCCGCGCAGAGTGCCGAGGCGGCCGAGTTCGCCGAGCACATCGACACCGACGCGCTCGCCGACGCCGAGACCGACCTCGACCGTGAGTCCCGGCCGCTCGACTGACCCGGGCCGGGGGGCCGCGACCGGGCCCGGACAGCTCACGACCGACCTCCGGAGGGACCGGTACGGATGCTGAAGGCCTGCCTCAATGGCGGACGGCGGCGGGCGGAGCACGCCGGCGTGCCGATCACCGCGGCCGAGCTGGCCGCCGACGCCGTCCGGTGCGCGGCCGCCGGGGTGGCGGCCGTGCACGTGCACCCCCGCGACGAGACGGGTGACGAGTCCCTCGCCCCGGCCGTGATCGCCGAGGCGGTCACCGCGATCCGGGCCGCTCGGCCGGGCCTGCCCGTCGGGGTGAGCACCGGGGCCTGGATCGTGCCGGACCCGGCCGCCCGGGTCGTCGCGGTCCGGTCCTGGACGACACTGCCCGACTTCGCCTCGGTGAACGTCCACGAGCCCGGCGCGGCGGCGGTGGCGGCGGCCCTGCACGAGCGGGGCGTCATGGTGGAGGCGGGCATCTGGACCGAGGCGGCGGTCGACGCGTGGCGGCGTTGGTCCGTCCCGGTGGGCCGGATCCTCGTCGAGTGCATGGCGGAGGCGCCCGTGACGGCGTTGGCCGACGCCGACGCCATCCTCGCCGCACTGCCCGCCGACGCTCCGCCGGTGCTGCTGCACGGTGAGGGGCCGGCCGCCTGGCCGGTGCTCGGTGCGGCGGTGCGCCGCGGGCTGGCCACCCGGGTCGGCCTGGAGGACACCCTGGTCCTGCCGGACGGTTCCGCCGCCCCCGGCAACGCCGCCCTGGTGACCGCCGCCCGCCACCTGGGCGCCTGACCCGCCCCACGCGCCCCTACCCCGCCCCACCGGCAACGTCTCCGCCCCGTCCCCGTCCCCGCCGGGGCCCGAGGGCTGTCCGAGCGACGCGACGATCCGGAAGGCGCGCGGTACGTCTCCGGAAGTTGTGGTCTGTCCGGGGCGGGCACGTGACGGAGGGTGGGTGGTGCGGTCCGGGGCGCTGAGCAGGGCGGCGAGGCCGACCGGGGCGCCGGCGGGGGTGGGGTTTGTCCGGCCCTGTCCGGCATATGTTCTGCGCTGTGTGACGCGGCAACTTCTCTCCGTCCGGGTGGTTTGATCATGAGTTCTTGACCGAACCGCCTTCGGAGACCTAGCCTCGCCTTACAGGCTCACTTTGCCCGACCAGCGCAGGCTAAGCGCACAACATAGATCGCGTAACGGAACAGCATCACTTTTGGCCAGCTTCACCGGCCTTTGACGGCAGCTCCGGGCCACCGGCCCGGGGCCGTCCGACAACTGCAACCGGTCGTCGGCGGTACCCGCACAGGGGTGCCGTCGCACGGAAAGCTACCCACGGCCAGCCGCTCGGTCGGGCGTCCAGAGCCGCAGGTCCGTGCCCACGGGCACGCGATCTGCGGTGTTGACGTTCAGGGGAGGCGGCCATGGCGGGGCGGCACAGGTTCACCGGCGGTCCTCCGTACACGTCCGGTCGGTCGTCGCCGGGCGGGCCGCGACGCGGTGGCCGGCGCACGGCACGGCAGTACGCCGGCGCGGCACGGCGGGGCCCGGCGCGGGGCGGAGCGACGGCATGAGGGGCTTCGACGTCGTCCTGCTGGTGGTGGTGCTGTTCCTCGCGGTCGTGGTGGTCGGCGCCGTGGTGTTCGGCGTGCGGACGCTGCGCCAGATCCGGCTCGCGCCGGCCCCCGAGGATCCCGCCTTCATCGCCGAGAAGGACCGGCAGGAGCAGTCCCTGGCAGCGCTGCGGACCGCCGCCGACGAGGCGAACAGCACGATCGACGTGGCGAAGTCGGCGGCCGCGGCGGCGCGGGCCGAGGCGGCTGCGGCCAAGGCGGAGGCGAAGGCGGCCCGGGCCGAGGCCCGCCGGGTGCTGGACGACGCCCGGGCCGAGGCGGACACCGTGCTGGAACGGGCGCACAAGCAGGCGGAGGTGGACGCCGAGCAGCTCCGCACCACCGCCCGGCGCAGCGGCGAGCGGGAGGTGGCGGTGCTCGCCGCGACCACCCGCGAGCAGGCCGCCGAGGTGGAGCGCCGGGCGACCCGAATGGACGAGCGGGAGCGTCTGCACACCGAGGAGGTGGAGCGGCTCGCCGAGCGGGAACGCCAGCTCACCGCGGCCAGCGCCGCCCTCGCCGCGCGGGAGGCCACGCTGGTCGAGCGGGAGCAGGCCGTCGCCGAGGCGGAGGAGCAGCGCCGCCGCGAGCTGGAGCGGGTGGCCGGGCTGACCGCCGACGCGGCCCGCCTGGAGCTGGTCGAGTCGATCGAGGGACAGGCGAAGCGGGAGGCCGCGCTGCTGGTGCGCGACATCGAGGCGGACGCCCGGGGCACCGCCGAGCAGCGGGCCCGGCACATCGTCGTGGACGCCATCCAGCGGGTCGCCAGCGAGCAGACCGCGGAGAGCGTGGTCAGCGTGCTGCACCTGCCCGGCGACGAGATGAAGGGCCGGATCATCGGCCGGGAGGGGCGCAACATCCGCGCCTTCGAGTCGGTGACCGGGGTCAACCTGATCATCGACGACACCCCCGAGGCGGTCCTGCTCTCCTGCTTCGACCCGGTCCGCCGCGAGGTCGGCCGGCTCACCCTGGAGAAGCTGGTGCTGGACGGTCGGATCCACCCGCACCGGATCGAGGAGGTCTACGACCTGGCCCGCCACGAGGTGGAGGAGCTCTGCCAGCGGGCCGCCGAGGACGCCCTGGTCGAGGTCGGCATCACCGAGATCCATCCCGAGCTGGTCGGCCTGCTCGGCCGGCTGCGCTACCGCACCTCGTACGGGCAGAACGTGCTCAAGCACCTGGTGGAGACCGCGCACATCGCCGGGATCATGGCCGCCGAGCTGCGGCTGGACGTGCCGACCATCAAGCGCTGCGCGTTCCTGCACGACATCGGCAAGGCGCTCACCCACGAGGTGGAGGGCAGCCACGCCATCATCGGCGCGGACCTGGCCCGCAAGTACGGCGAGAGCGAGGACGTGGTGCACGCCATCGAGGCGCACCACAACGAGGTGCCGCCGCAGACCATCGAGGCGGTGCTCACCCAGGCGTCCGACGCCTGCTCGGGCGGCCGGCCGGGGGCCCGGCGGGAGAGCCTGGAGGCGTACGTGAACCGGCTGGAGCGGATCGAGGAGATCGCCGCCGGCAAGCTCGGGGTGGAGAAGGTCTTCGCGATGCAGGCGGGCCGGGAGATCCGGGTGATGGTCAAGCCGGAGGACGTCGACGACATCGGTGCGGCGGTGCTCGCCCGGGACGTGGCGAAGCAGATCGAGGAGGAGCTGACCTACCCGGGTCAGATCCGGGTCACCGTGGTCCGCGAGTCCCGGGTCACCGAGATCGCCCGCTGACCGGACCGGAAACGCCGACGGGCGGGTGGGGCAGCCGCCCCACCCGCCCGTCGCGTACTCCGGGTCAGACCATCCGGCTGGCCGCGCCGGCGTCACCGTCGGTCTGCGCCGCCGGCACCGGCCGCGCGGCGGTGCGCGGTAGCCGGGTGAGCCGGCGCTGCAACCACCAGGCCAGGATCGACAGCAGCCCGCAGATCGAGATGTAGATGGCCGCGACGATCAGGTACGTCGGGACGTACGGCAGGCCGAACGCCAGCCGGCCACCGATCTGCTTGCCGACGAAGAGCAGCTCCGGGTACGTGATGATGAAGCCCAGCGCGGTGTCCTTGAGCAGCACCACGA
Organism: Micromonospora auratinigra; assembly: GCF_900089595.1. GTDB lineage: Bacteria > Actinomycetota > Actinomycetes > Mycobacteriales > Micromonosporaceae > Micromonospora > Micromonospora auratinigra. The sequence goes on from NZ_LT594323.1 coordinate 6,664,874, forward strand.
GCTGGCTCACGATCGCCGGCAGCATCGACCGGAACGCCTGCGGCAGCAGGATCAGCCGCAGCACCTGGTTCTTGCGCAGGCCGATCGCGTAGGCGCCCTCGGTCTGCCCGTAGGGCACCGCGTTGATGCCGGCGCGGAAGATCTCCGCCAGCACCGAGCCGTTGTAGAGCGTCAGGCCGATCACCAGCGCCCACAGCTTGTCGATGGACCAGCCGTACTGCAACGGCACGTAGTAGCCGAAGAAGATCAGGATCAGCAGCGGGATGGCCCGGAACAGCTCCACCACGAAGGTGGCCGGGGCGCGCAGCAGCCACTTGTCGCTCAGCCGGGCACCGGCGAAGACCGCGCCGAAGAGCAGCGCCAGCACGGTGGCGATGCCGGCGGCCTTCAGCGTCGCCCAGAGGCCGGCGAGCAGCTCACGCTGCACCGCCGCGTACTGGAACTGCTCCCACTTGCGGGCCTCGAACTGGCCGGTCGCGTTGAACTTGTAGATCACGAAGGCGACCAGCGCGACGATCGCGGCGATCGACGCGATACCGAGGACCCGGTTGCGCAGCCGGGCCCGGGGCCCCGGCAGGTCATAGAGAACCGAGCTCATCGGCGGCACCTTCCGTTCGCGACTGCGGGGCTCGCAAGCTCGCTCCTCGCGCTCACCGGGCCACCGCCCACTTGCGCTCGAGGAACCGCTGGAGCGCCACCAGCGGGATGATCAGGATCAGGAAGCCGATCACGATCCAGGTGAGCACGGCCATCTGCGGCTCACCCCGCTCCGACATGTACGCCGGGATCGCGCCGGCCTCGACCACCGAGAAGCCGGCGGCGATCGTGGTGTTCTTCAGCATCGCGATCAGCACGCTCATCAGCGGCGGGACCATGGCCCGCAGCGCCTGCGGCAGCACGATCAGCGTCAGCACCTGGCTGAAGCTCATGCCCAGCGCGCGGGCCGCCTCGGCCTGCCCGGTCGCCACCGTGTTCACGCCGGAGCGGACCACCTCGCAGATGAAGGCGGCGGTGTAGATCGTCAGTGCGATGCAGGCGCTGGGGAAGTAGTCGATGTTCACGTCCAGCTTCGGCACGGCGAAGACGAGGAACGCGAAGACCAGGGTCAGCGGGGTGTTGCGGATGATGTTGACGTACGTGGCGCCGAACGCCCGCAGCGCCGGCACCGGGGAGACCCGCATCGCGCCGAGCAGCGTACCGAGGACGAGGCTGCCGACGGCGGCGATCAGGAAGAGCTGGACGGTGGTGGTGAAGCCGTCGAGGAACACCTGCTTGTTGTCCGTCAGGACGCGGAGGAACTCGCCCATGCCTCGCTCTCACTCTCTCGGACGGGACCGGGCGGGGAGCGGCGCTCCCCGCCCGGTGTCGCGTCGGGCCGTCAGTACCGCTCGAGCGGCGGCGGGGTCGCCGACGAGCCGGACTTGCCGAGGGTGCCGTCGTAGACCTTCTGCCAGGTGCCGTCCTTGAACGCCGCCTCGATCTGGTCGTTGACGTAGTCCCGGAAGGCCTTGTCGTCCTTGGGCAGGCCGATGCCGTACTTCTCGGTGCTGAACGGCTTGCCGACGACCTTCAGCTCGTCCGGGTTCTGCGCGGCGTAGCCCTTGAGGATCGCGTCGTCGGTGGTGACGGCGTCGACCTTCTTGTCGAGCAGCTGCGAGACGCACTCGGAGTAGGTCTTGAACTCGACGATGTTGCTGTCCTCGGTCAGCTTCTCGTCCCGGATCCGCTGGATCGGGGTGGAGCCGGTGGCCGAGCAGACCTTCTTGCCCTTGAGGGTCTCCTTGCCGGTGATCGACGACTCGTCCTTGCGGACCAGCAGGTCCTGGCCGGCGATGAAGTACGGGCCGGCGAAGGAGACGTCGTTCTTGCGCTTGTCGGTGATCGAGTAGGTGCCGACGTAGTAGTCGATCTCCCCGCCCTTGATCGCGGTCTCCCGGTTGGCGGAGGCGATCTCCTTGTACTCGATCTTCGCCGGGTCGACGCCGAGCGTGCTGGCGACGTACTGGGCGATCTCGACGTCGAAGCCGCAGCGCTTGCCCTGGGCGTCCTTGTAGCCGAGGTTCGGCTGGTCGAACTTCACGCCGATGGTGACCTTGCCGGCGGTCTTGATCTTCTGAAAGGTCGGGCTGCCGGCGACGTTCGCGTCCGCCTTGGGGGTGAAGGTCACGCCGGAGCTCTTGCAGTCGTCGCCCTGGGCGGCGCCGCTGGCGTTGCCGCCGCTCGGCGTCGGGTTCCCCTCCTTGCCGCACGCGGCGGCCGAGAGGGCGAGGGAGGCCATCATGGCGACCGCCGCCACGCGCTTGTAACGCATACTCATCTCCTTCTTCGACGGAGCCCGCCGGGGGACGGCGCGCTCCAACTACGGACGCTCAGTGCGTGAGGATCTTGGAGAGGAAGTCCTTGGCCCGGTCGCTGCGCGGGTTCGCGAAGAACTCGGCCGGCGGGGCGTCCTCGACGAGCTTGCCGTCCGCCATGAAGATCACCCGGTTCGCCGCGTGCCGGGCGAAGCCCATCTCGTGGGTGACCACGACCATGGTCATGCCGTCGCGGGCCAGCGAGGTCATCACGTCGAGCACCTCGCCGACCATCTCCGGGTCGAGCGCGCTGGTCGGCTCGTCGAAGAGCATCGCCTTGGGCTGCATGGCCAGCGCGCGGGCGATCGCGACCCGCTGCTGCTGACCGCCGGAGAGCTGCGCCGGGTACTTGTCCGCCTGGTTGGCGATGCCCACCCGGTCCAGCAGGGCCAGGCCGCGCTCGCGGACGGCGGCCGGCTTCTCCTTGCGGACCTTGATCGGGCCCAGCGTCACGTTCTCCAGGATGGTCTTGTGCGCGAAGAGGTTGAACGACTGGAAGACCATGCCGACCTCGCTGCGCAGCTTGGCCAGGGCCTTGCCCTCGGCCGGCAGCGGGGTGCCGTCGAACGTGATGGTGCCCGAGTTGATCGGCTCCAGCCGGTTGATGGCGCGGCAGAGCGTCGACTTGCCGGAGCCGGACGGGCCGATCACCACGACCACCTCGCCCCGGCCGACGGAGAGTGAGACGTCGTCGAGCACGTGCAGCGGGCCGAACCACTTGTTGACCCCGTCCAGCACGATGAGCGGTTCGCCCGTGGTCACCTCGTCCACCGTCCCTGCCGTCCGTTGCGGAAAAGCCGGGGTCGGTCGAGCCCCGGTCCGGCCACTGTAGGCGGGGTGACAAGGCGGAACGCAACTCGAACGGTCACGGACCGGTAACACCGGTCACCGGCGTGCCCAACCGTCCGAATTCCGTCACGATCGGGGCCGCCCGAGTGGCGGACCCGGCACCGGGCGGAGATCATGAGGGGATGACCGACCCGCTCCGGCTGACCGATTACGCCCGCGGTGGCGGCTGCGCCTGCAAGATCCCGCCGGGCGAGCTGGAGGCCATGGTCGCCGGCCTGAGCCCGGCCACCGGCGTGGCCGAGCTGCTGGTCGGGCTGGAGCACGGCGACGACGCCGCGGTGATCCGGCTGGACGAGCGCACCGGCCTGGTCAGCACCGCCGACTTCTTCACCCCGGTGGTGGACGACGCGTACGACTGGGGCCGGATCGCCGCCGCCAACGCGCTCTCCGACGTGTACGCCATGGGCGGCACCCCGCTGGTCGCGCTGAACCTGCTCTGCTGGCCCCGGGAGACGTTGCCGCTGGAGCTGGCCCGGGAGGTGCTGCGGGGCGGTCAGGACGTGGCCCGGGAGGCCGGCTGTCACCTGGCCGGCGGGCACAGCGTGGACGACGACGGCCCGAAGTACGGCCTGGCCGTCACCGGGGTGGTCCGCCCCGAGGAGCTGATCACCCTGGACGCCGGCCGGGCCGGCCTGCCGCTGTCGCTGACCAAGCCGCTCGGCGTGGGGGTGCTCAACACCCGGCACAAGCGCACCGGCGAACGCTTCGCCGAGGCGGTCGACTCGATGGCCCGACTGAACCGGGACGCGGCGCGCGCCGCGGTGGCCGCCGGGATCCGGTGCGGCACCGACGTGACCGGCTTCGGGCTGCTCGGGCACGCCTCGAAGCTGGCCCGGGCCAGCCGGCTCACCGTGTCGATCGACGCGGCGGCGGTGCCGTACCTGCCGGGGGCGCGGGAGGCGCTGCGCGACGGGTACGTCAGCGGCGGCACCCGGCGCAACCTCGACTGGGTGACCCCGTGGAGCGACTTCGGCGGCCTCGACGAGTCCGAGCGGCTGCTGCTGGCCGACGCGCAGACCTCCGGCGGCCTGCTGGTCGCGGGCGAGGTCCCCGGGGGCACGGTGATCGGTGAGCTGCTGCCGGCGAGCGGGCACCTGATCCGGGTCCGCTGACCGTCGCCGCGCCCCCGCCCGGCCTGCCGGAGCCGCTGGCTGACCCGGCCGGAGCTGCGCGCCGGAGCGCCGGGCCGCGCCGCCGGCCGGCCACCGCGCGGACTGTCCGCGGCGGCGGCCGGACCGGCCGGTGATCACCGCCACGTGGGCCCGGAGGCCCGGCGATTCCTGCCGCGGCGGCGGCACGATACCCGATAAACTGTCATCTTCCCGCTACTCGGAGCAACGTCGCCCGAGGAAATTTTGCCCGGAATGGTCACAGACCGGTAACTTGCCCCCGGCTGAGGTCATATGCCCCCCACCATCGTGAGTAAGGCCCGATCCGGAGGCCGGTGGGACGAGCACAGCGAGGAGGCGGCATGACCGAGCTGTGGAACTGGAGAATCGACGGCGCGGCGCCCGCGGAGGTATACCCGGCGCTGGCCGAGGCGCTCGGCCGGGTGGTGATGCCCCTCGCCGTCGCCGACCCGGTCCGACTGCCCGCGTACGCGGTGGTCTGCGACGTGTGGGAGGCGCCGGGGGTGTACGGCACCGTGGTCGACTGCTACGGCGTGCCCGAGCGGCTGCCCGAGCTGCCGAGCATCGCGGCGCTGGCCCGACTGCTGGACCGCAACTGCCTGATGCGCGACGACACCCTCGACGCCGGGCGGCACCTGCTGGTGGCGCCGGACGGCACGATCCGCCCGGTGCACTTCGACGTGGTCGAGACCGACGACGGCGAGGTGCTCAGCGACCAGCGGCTCTGCACGTCGGCCGACCCCGGCTGCCGGGGCTGGTCGCGGTGCCACCGCTCGCGCTGGGCGCCCGACTCGGTCGCCCCCGCCCTCGCCGCCGCCTGACCCGTCGGCGGGGCGCGCCGGTCAGCCCCGGCCCGGGGTGGACCGGCCGCGGACGACCAACTGGTCGAGCAGGGTCGCCGTGGCGGCGACCACCGCGTCCACCGCCGCGTGGAACGCCTCGGCGTTGTGCGCGGCGGGGGCGCGGAATCCGGAGATCTTCCGGACGTACTGCAACGCCGCCGCGCGGACGTCCTCCTCGGTCACCACCGGGACGTACGGCTCACGCAGGGTCTTGATGCTGCGGCACACGGCTCCTCCTCGTTCGTTCCGATCGACTCCACCCGGATACGCTGTCCGGGTCATGACTACCGCAGCCGCGGGCAGCCCGCGCACCTACCAGGTGCGCACGTACGGCTGCCAGATGAACGTGCACGACTCCGAGCGCATCTCAGGCCTGCTCGAACAGGCCGGGTACGTGCGCGCTCCCGAGGCCGACGAGCAGCCCGACGTGGTGGTGTTCAACACCTGCGCGGTCCGGGAGAACGCCGACAACCGGCTCTACGGCAACCTCGGTCATCTGCGCCCCGTGAAGAACAAGCACCCGGGGATGCAGATCGCCGTCGGCGGCTGCCTGGCCCAGAAGGACCGCGGCGAGATCGTCCGCAAGGCGCCCTGGGTGGACGTCGTCTTCGGCACCCACAACATCGGCTCGCTGCCGGTGCTGCTGGAGCGGGCCCGGCACAACGCCGCCGCCGAGGTGGAGATCCTGGAGTCCCTCGACGTCTTCCCCTCGACGCTGCCCACCCGGCGCGAGTCGACGTACGCCGGCTGGGTGTCGATCTCGGTCGGCTGCAACAACACCTGCACGTTCTGCATCGTGCCCTCCCTGCGCGGCAAGGAGAAGGACCGCCGCCCCGGCGACATCCTCTCCGAGGTGCGCGCCCTGGTCGACGAGGGTGTGCTGGAGGTGACCCTGCTCGGGCAGAACGTCAACTCCTACGGCGTCGAGTTCGGCGACCGGTACGCCTTCGGCAAGCTGCTGCGCGCCTGTGGCGACATCGACGGGCTGGAGCGGGTCCGGTTCACCAGCCCGCACCCGAAGGACTTCACCGACGACGTGATCGCCGCGATGGCCGAGACGCCCAACGTCTGCCACTCGCTGCACATGCCGTTGCAGTCCGGCTCGGACGACGTGCTCAAGGCGATGCGCCGCTCGTACCGGTCGGAGAAGTACCTCGGCATCATCTCCAAGGTCCGGGCGGCGATGCCGGACGCGGCGATCACCACCGACATCATCGTCGGCTTCCCCGGCGAGACCGAGGCCGACTTCCAGCGCACCCTCGACGTGGTGCGCGAGGCGCGGTTCTCCTCGGCCTTCACCTTCCAGTACTCCAAGCGCCCCGGCACCCCGGCCGCGACCATGGACGGCCAGCTGCCCAAGCAGGTCGTGCAGGAACGCTACGAGCGGCTGATCGCATGCGTCGAGGAGATCACCTGGGCGGAGAACAGGAAGCTGGTCGGCGAGACCGTCGAGGTGCTGGTCGCCGTCGGCGAGGGCCGCAAGGACGAGCGCACCGGCCGGATGTCCGGCCGGGCCCGTGACGGCCGCCTCGTCCACTTCGCGACGGGGGGTCTGGCCGGGCAGATCCGCCCCGGCGACATCGTGCACACCACGATCAGCTACGCCGCGCCGCACCACCTCAACGCCGACGGGGAGCCGCTGTCGCACCGGCGTACCCGGGCCGGTGACGCCGCCGAGGCGGGGCGCGCCCCGCGTACCCCCGGGGTGGTGCTGGGACTGCCGACGATCGGCGCGCCGGCCGCGGCGCCCGCGCCCACCGGCGGCTGCGCCGCGCACTGACCGACCCGTCGACGGCCGGGACCTCCACGCGGAGGCCCCGGCCGTCGTGGTTCTAGCAGGTGGCGCCGTTGAGCTTCACGCCGCCCGGCGCGGACGCCGTGCCGTTGGCGGTGAAGCCGATGGTCACCGAGGCGCCCGGCGCGAGGGTCTTCGCCCAGTCGGGGGCGGCGGCGGTGACGGTCGTGCCGGACTGCGTGACGGTGGCGTTCCAGCCGCTGGCCAGGGTCACCCCGGACGGCCAGGTCCAGGTCGCCGACCACGGGTTCAGCGTGCCGGTGCCGGTGTTCTTGACGGTCAGCTCGCCCTGGAAGCCGCCGGCCCAGGCGTTGACCTGCTTGTACGTCGCCGTGCAGCCACCCGTCGGGGCGGGCGTGGTCGGGGCGGGCGTGGTCGGCGGCGGCGTGGTCGGGGCCGGCGTGGTGGGTGCCGGCGAGGTGTTCGGGGTGCCGGTCGGCGACGGGCCGCCGGTGCTGCCGCCACCGGTCGGCGGGATCAGGTACGGCTGGATGATGTCCTGCTTGGCCTGGTTGATGGTGGTCCAGTCGTCGTTGGCGATGCCGCCGGTGTCACCCGAGTTCGGGTTCCACGACCAGTAGGTGAACGACATCCCGTTCACCCCGCTGCCGGTGTACGCCAGCAGGTTCTGCAGCCAGACCTTGTCCTTCGGGTCCTGGAGCGTGGTGCCGAACTCGCCCATCATGATCGGCGCGATGTTCTGCTTGTAGAGGTAGCCCCAGTACTTGTCCCAGATCGCCGGCATGTTCGCCGGGTAGGTCGGGTCGTCGAACCAGGCCTGGTGGTAGACCGAGGTGGCGTACTCGTGCGGCGAGTAGACCAGCCGGTTGGCCACGTTCAGCCGGACCGGGAACTGTCCGGCCTTGGAGAGGTTGCCACCCCACCAGCCGCAGTCCTCGTCGTTGCTGGTGTCGCCGTCCCAGACGTTCGACAGGCCGCCGCTGGGGCAGCTCACGCCCTCCACGAAGATCAGCCAGTTGGGCTGCACGCCGAGGATCGCGTTGCCGGCCCGCTCGGCGGCCAGTCGCCAGTCCCGGGCGGTGTCGCCGCAGCCCCAGCAGGCGCCGGTGGCGGCCGGGTTGGTGCCCTCGGCGTGCGGCTCGTTGTGCAGGTCCGCGCCGATCACCGTCGGGTTGTTCGCGTACCGCTGGGCCATCATCTTCCAGTCGGCGATCCAGGTCGCCTCGGAGACGGTCGAGGTGTACCAGAGCGGTGACTGGCCGGCCGAGGTGGGCCGGTGCCGGTCCAGGATGATCCGCATGCCCTTGCTGCCGGCGTAGTCGACGACCTTGTCCAGGATCTGCAGCGGGGAGAGCCCCACCAGGTCCGGGTTGACGAAGTCGTTGATCCCGCTGGCCGTCGCGCCCGGCTTCACCGCGTCGTCGGACCACGGGACGCGCAACGTGTTGTAGCCGAGCCGGGCCATCGTGTCGAGCTGGCCGCGCCACGGGTTGCTCGACCACAGACCGTGGAAGGTCTTGTTGTCGGTCTCCATGCCGAACCAGTTGATGCCGGTGAGCCGGACGGTGGCCCCCGTGCTGTCGATGATCTTGTTGCCGCTGGTGTGCAGGTAGCCGGTGCCGGTCCCCGCGGTCGCGGCGGCGGCCGGGGTGGTGCTGACGGCGGCGGCGACGAGGACGCCGGCTGCGGCGGTGGCGAGCGCGGTGAGCGCGCCGCCGAGGGCGGTGGGTCGGTGCATGGGAGCTCCACTTCGGATGCCCGCGCGGCGCAGCCGCCGCGGACGGTGAGACCAGGAAGGACGGCCCGCTCGTCATCGAGTACGCGCCACAGCGCGCATCGGGCCGTGTCACGTGGACGGCCGCTCGCGAAGGGGAGCACCGACGCTCTCCGACGGCGGGATCGCGCCGTCGGTGCCCTCGTGCCGGTGCCGGAACCTGGCTCCGCCGCCCATTCTGATCAGCCCATCCCGATGCGTCAACACGCAGCCCTCATCCCACCCGGGACACCGCTTTCCCCCCCACCCCACCCCGCACCCCGGGCCGCTGGTTCACGGAAAGAGTTCCTCTGGGGCGGTGGACGACCACTCTTTCCGTGAATCAGTGGAGAGAGGGTGGATGCGCGGAAGCCCCCGGCGCCGTGGGCGCCGGGGGCTTCCGGAGTGGATCGGGGGTCAGCCGGCCTGTTCGGCGAGCTGGAGGAACTGCCGCTTCGAGGCGAGCGCCTGCTCGGCCTCCTTGACCCGGCGGGCATCCCCGGCGGCCTGGGCGCGGGCCAGCCGCTCCTCGGCCTCGGCGACCTGCGCCCGCATCTGGGCCAGCAGCGGGTTGTCCTCCTTGGTGGTCCGGCGCCACGCCGAGTCCATCACCTCGCGGACCTTGTCGTCGACCGCGCGCAGCCGGCGCTCCAGCCCGGCGGCGGCCTCACGCGGCACCCGACCGGCCTCGTGCCACTGGGCCTGGATGTCGCGCAGCTTCGCCTGGGCACCCTTCGGGTCACCGTCGACGTCGAGCGCCTCGGCCTCGGCCAGCAGCGCCTGCTTGCGCTCCAGGTTGGCCCGCTGCTCGTTGTCGCGGGCCGAGAAGACCTCGCTGCGCCGGCTGAAGAAGGCGTCCTGGGCGGCGCGGAACCGTTCCCAGAGCTTCTGCTCGGCCTCCTTGGACGCCCGCGGCGCGGCCTTCCACTGCGTCATCAGCTCCTTGAGCTGGTTGGCGGTGGCCGCCCACTCGGTCGAGTCGGAGAGCTTCTCGGCCTCGGCGACCAGCTCCTCCTTGACCGTCTGCGCCTGCTTGCGCTGCTGGTCCAGGGAGGCGAAGTGGGCGCCCCGGCGGCGGGTGAACCCGTCGCGGGCCGCGGCGAACCGCTTCCACAGCTCACCGTCGGTCTTCTTGTCGACCCCGCGGATCGACTTCCACTCGTCGAGGATCTCCTTGAGCCGGTCGCCGGCGGTCTTCCAGCCGGTCGACTCGGCGGCCAGCTTCTCGGCCTCCTCGACCAGGGCGGTCTTGCGGGCCAGCGCCTCGGTGCGGGCGGCGTCGCGGGCCGCCTTGGCCTCGCCGGCCTTCTCCTCGGCCGTGCCGGCCAGCTTGTCCAGGCGGGCGGCCAGGGCGTCGATGTCGCCCACCACGTGCGCCTCGGGCAGCGAGGCCCGGATCCGCTTGATCGTGGCCAGCGAGTGGCCGGCGTCCGCCGCGCCCGAGTTGAGCCGGGCCTCGGTCAGGTCGACCTCCGTCACCAGGTCGGCGTAGCGGCGGGCGAAGTGGGCGAGCCCCTCCTCCGGGGCCCCCGCCTGCCAGGATCCGACCACCCGCTCGCCCTCGGCGGTCTTGACGTAGACGGTGCCGTCCTCGTCCACCCGTCCGAAGGCAGTCCAGTCGCTCATGTGCCCATCCTCGTTCTCCCGGCGTCGACGGGACTGCCCCCTCGATCGCCGCCACGGCGCAGCAAACTTACTTCCGGCATTGTCACAGGTCCGACCCCGTCCGTGTCGAGCGCCTGTCGTCGACCGTGACCATACGGTGTCGTAGCCACCCGATGACCGGATCGCCCCGGGGACGCACCGGGGGATACGGATAGGTTGGACCGGTGCCACTGGTCGCCGCCGCCGTCTGTCCCCACCCGCCGCTGCTCGTGCCCGAGGTCGCCGGGGCGGCCGCCGCCGAGCTGGACCCGCTCCGCGCCGCCTGCGCCGCGGCCGTGGACCGGCTGCTCGCCGCCGACCCCGAGGAGATCCTGCTGCTCGGCGGGGGAGACGCGCCGGCCCGATTCGGGCCCGGCGACCACGGCTCGCTGGGCGGCTTCGGGCTCGACCTGTCGGTCCCGCTCGGACCGGGTGGGCCGACCGGCCCGGCCAGGTTGCCGCTGAGTCTGACCATCGGGGCCTGGCTGCTCGGCCGCAGCGGCAGCACCCTGCCCCGGTGGGCCTGCGCGGTGGCCGAGGAGGCGTCCCCGGCGCAGTGTGCCGAACTCGGCGGGAGCATCGCCGCCGGGGCGGAACGGCGTACCGCGCTGCTGGTGCTGGGGGACGGGTCGGCCTGCCGCGGCACGAAGGCGCCCGGGTACGACGACCCGCGCGCCGGGGCGTACGACGAGGGGGTGGCCCGGGCCCTGGCCGACGCGGACGTCGACGCCCTGCTCGGCCTGGATCCGGTGCTCTCGGCGCAGCTGCTGGTCGCCGGGCGGGCCGCCTGGCAGGTGCTGGCCGGCGCGGTGCGGGCGGCCGGAGGGGACTGGCGTGGCGAACTGAGCCACCACGAGGCGCCGTACGGCGTGGCCTACCTCGTGGCGAACTGGACGCGCGGATGAGTGGCACCGTGGTCGCCGTGGTCGGCCCGACCGCGGCCGGCAAGTCGGCGCTGAGCATCGCGCTCGCGCACGCCCTCGACGGCGAGGTGGTCAACGCCGACTCGATGCAGCTCTACCGGGGCCTGGACATCGGCACCGCGAAGCTGACCCCGGCCGAGCGCGAGGGGGTGCCGCACCACCTGCTCGACATCTGGGCGGTCACCGAGCCGGCCAGCGTCGCCGAGTACCAGCGGCTGGCCCGCACGGCGGTCGACGACATCCTGGCCCGGGGCCGGGTGCCGCTGCTGGTCGGCGGCTCCGGGCTGTACGTGCGCGCGGTGCTGGAGCAGTTCGAGTTCCCCGGCACCGACCCGGCGGTGCGCGAGCGGCTGGAGGCCGAGCTGGCCGCGACCGGACCGGCGCCGCTGTACGAGCGGCTGCGCGCGGCCGACCCGGACGCGGCGGCGAACATCCTGCCCGGCAACGGCCGGCGGATCGTCCGGGCGCTGGAGGTGATCGAGCTGACCGGCGCGCCCTTCACCGCGTCGCTGCCGCAGCCCACGCCGTACTACCCGTCGGTGCAGGTCGGCGTGGACCTGGGCACCGCGCTGCTGGACGAGCGGATCGCGTTGCGGGTGGACCGGATGTGGGCCGACGGCCTGGTGGACGAGACCCGGGCCCTGGTCGAGGAGGGCCTGCCGGAGGGGCGGACGGCCAGTCGGGCGCTCGGCTACGCGCAGGTGCTGCGCTTCCTGGCCGGGGAGACCTCGGAGGCCGAGGCGCACGACGAGACGATCCGGGCCACCCGCCGGTTCGTCCGCCGGCAGCGCTCCTGGTTCCGGCGCGACCCGCGGATCCACTGGCTCGACTCGGCCGCCCCCGGGTTTGCCGACACTGCCCTGCGGTTGGTCACCGACCATCGGCGATGATGGGGGCGTGGAGTTCACCAAGGGTCACGGCACCGGCAACGACTTCGTCATCCTGCCCGACCCGGACGGGTCGCTCGACCTGACGCCCGGCCTGGTCGCCGCGCTCTGCGACCGGCGGCGAGGGCTCGGGGGCGACGGCGTGCTGCGGGTGGTACGCGCCGCGAAGCACCCTGAGGGGGTGGCCCTGGCCGGCGAGGCCGAGTGGTTCATGGACTACTGGAACTCCGACGGGTCGTTCGCCGAGATGTGCGGCAACGGCGCCCGGGTCTTCGTCCGCTACCTGCTGGAGCGCGGGCTGGCCACCCCGGTCGGCGAGGCACTGCCGGTGGCCACCCGGGCCGGTCTGGTACGGGCCCGGGTCGCGGGGGAGGACATCGCCGTGGAGATGCGGCGCCCCCGGCTGTCCGGCACCGCCACCGCCACCCTGGGCGGGCTGACCCTGGCCGGCGCGGCGGTGGACGTCGGCAACCCGCATCTGGTCTGCGCGGTGCCGGCCGGGTTCGAGCTGCCCGCGCTGGACCTGACCCGGGCGCCGGACGTCGACGCGGCGGTCTTCCCGTCCGGGGTGAACGTGGAGTTCACCGCCCCGGGCGAGCCGGTCGACGGCACCGACGGGCACGTGCTGATGCGGGTCTACGAGCGCGGGTCGGCGGAGACCCTCTCCTGTGGCACCGGCGCCTGCGCGGTCGCCGCGGTGGGCCTGCGCGACGCCGGCCTCGACACCGGCACGATGGCCGTGGACGTCCCCGGTGGCCGCCTCACCGTGACGGTGACCGACGACTCCTGCTGGCTCTCCGGCCCGGCCGTCCTGGTCGCCACCGGCGAACTCACCCCGGCAGCCCTGCGCCCCTGACCCCCGGCCCGTCGGCACCCGGCAGGCCCCACTCCCACTCCCGCTCCCGCTCCCGCGCCCACTCCCGCGATCTTGCACTTTCGGCCCAGGCATTCGGGTCAAATCACCCACAAGGTGGGCCACAAGTGCAAGATCGCCGAGCTGGGCCGAGCGAGCCGGGCCAGGTCGGGCCGGGCCGAGCGAGCCGGGCCGGGCCAGGTCGGGCCGGGTCGAGCGAGCCGGGCCGGGCCAGGTCGGGCCGGGTCGAGTAGAGCGAGCCGGGGAAGGCTGGGGCGGTCAGTGCGGGGCGGGGTCAGGGGGTGGCGCTGGCGTTGGCGGCGATCTCGGGGAGGTCGGCCGGACCGGGGTCGGCGGCCGGCGGGGGAGTGACGGCCGGGTTCTGCGCGGCGGCGCGTACCGCGGCGGCGACCGCCGGCGCGACCCGGGAGTCGAAGACGCTCGGCACGATCACCGTCGGGTTGATCTTGTCCTCGCCGACCACGTCGGCGATGGCCCGGGCCGCCGCGATCGCCATCTCCTCGGTGAACTCCTCGGCGTGCGCGTCGAGCATGCCGCGGAACACGCCCGGGAAGGCCAGCACGTTGTTGATCTGGTTGGGCTGGTCGGAACGGCCGGTGGCGACCACCGCGGCGTGCTTGCGCGCCTCCCGCGGGTCCACCTCCGGGTCCGGGTTGGCCAGCGCGAACACGATCGCGTCCTTCGCCATCGCGGCGATGTCGTCGCCGGTGAGCAGGTTCGGCGCGCTCACCCCGATGAACACGTCCGCGCCGCGTACCGCGCCCGGCAGGTCGCCGGAGTAGTTCTCCTTGTTGGTGTTCTCCGCCAGCCACTGCCAGGCCGGGTTCAGGTCGGGCAGGCCGCGGTGCAGGGCACCCTGGCGGTCGTACGCGATGATGTCGCCCACGCCCTGGCGCAGCAGCAGCTTCATGATCGCGGTGCCGGCCGCGCCGGCGCCGGAGACGACCACCCGGACGTCCGCCAGCTGCTTGCCCACGACGCGCAGCGCGTTGGTGAGCGCGGCCAGCACGCAGATCGCGGTGCCGTGCTGGTCGTCGTGGAAGACCGGGATGTCCAGCGCCTCGCGCAGCCGGGCCTCGATCTCGAAGCAGCGCGGCGCGGCGATGTCCTCCAGGTTGATCCCGCCGTACGCGGGCGCGATCGCCTTGACGATCGCGACGATCTCGTCGGTGTCCTGGGTGTCGAGCACCACCGGCCAGGCGTCCACCCCACCGAAGCGCTTGAACAGCGCCGCCTTGCCCTCCATCACCGGCAGCGAGGCGGCCGGCCCGAGGTTGCCCAGGCCGAGCACCGCGGAGCCGTCGCTGACCACGGCGACGGTGTTGCGCTTGATGGTGAGCCGGCGGGCGTCGGCCGGGTTCTCGGCGATCGCCATGCAGACCCGGGCCACCCCCGGCGTGTACGCGCGGGACAGCTCGTCGCGGGTGCGCAGCGCCACCTTCGGGCTGACCTCGATCTTGCCGCCCAGGTGCAGCAGGAACGTCCGGTCGGAGACCTTGCGGACGTCCACCCCCTCCAGCGCGGTCAGCGCCTCGACCACCTGGTCGGCGTGGCCCGCGTCGGCGGTGTCGCAGGTGAGGTCGACGATGACGCTGGTGGGGTCGGAGTCGACCACGTCCAGCGCGGTCACGATCGCGCCGGCCTCGCCCGTCGCGGTGGTCAACCGGCCGATGGAGGAGGCGTCGGCGGGGACCGCGATCCGGATGGTGATCGAGAATCCGGCACTCGGCAGTCGGGTGATGGCCACGTGGAACTCCTCCGTCGGCGCTGAACGGCTCGACTCGCATTTCTACCCGCCGCCCCAGCTCGGCCGGCATCCGCCCCCGCTACCGGTGGGTAGTGCCACGGGCATATAGCAGGTGCGTCGGGCGTTGGCACATGTCAGGATTGCTGATACGCGCCGGAAACGCCCCGGCGAGGGATATAACGGACAGGAGCGCAGTTTGCGCGAGCAGGAGACCTACCCCATCCACGACGACACCGAGCTCGACGCCACCACCGGTGAGTTCGAACTGTCGGAGCGGCAGGCGCTGCGGCGGGTCCCCGGCCTCTCCACCGAGCTCACCGACATCACCGAGGTCGAATACCGGCAGCTGCGGCTGGAGCGGGTCGTCCTGGTGGGCGTCTGGACCGAGGGGACGCAGGACGACGCGGACAACAGCCTCACCGAGCTGGCGGCGCTGGCCGAGACGGCCGGCTCGCAGGTGCTGGAGGGGTTGATCCAGCGGCGCGGCAAGCCCGACCCGGCCACCTACATCGGCCGGGGCAAGGTCGACGACCTGGGCGCGGTGGTGCTCGCCACCGGCGCCGACACGGTGATCTGCGACGGTGAGCTCTCCCCGTCCCAGCTGCGCAACCTGGAGCAGCGCACCAAGGTCAAGGTGGTCGACCGGACCGCGCTCATCCTGGACATCTTCGCCCAGCACGCGAAGAGCAAGGAAGGTAAGGCCCAGGTCGAGCTGGCCCAGCTCGAATACCTGCTGCCGCGACTGCGCGGTTGGGGTGAGACCCTCTCCCGGCAGACCGGTGGTAGCGGTCGCGGCGGCGGCGCCGGCGGCGGCGTGGGCCTGCGTGGTCCCGGTGAGACCAAGCTGGAGACCGACCGGCGTCGGATCCGGCACCGGATCGCGCGGCTGCGCCGCGAGATCAAGGCCATGACGACGGTACGCCAGACCAAGCGCGCCCGGCGCACCCGCAACGCGGTGCCCGCGGTGGCCATCGCCGGCTACACCAACGCCGGCAAGTCCAGCCTGCTCAACCGCCTGACCGGGGCGGGCGTGCTGGTGGAGAACGCACTGTTCGCCACCCTGGACCCGACCACCCGCAAGGCGACCACCTCGGACGGGCGGCTCTACACGCTCTCCGACACGGTCGGCTTCGTCCGGCACCTGCCGCACCAGATCGTCGAGGCGTTCCGCTCGACGCTGGAGGAGGTCGCCGACGCCGACCTGGTGGTGCACGTCGTCGACGGCACCCACCCGGACCCGGAGGAGCAGGTCCGGGCGGTCCGCGAGGTGCTCGCCGAGGTGGGCGCCGACCGGCTTCCCGAGCTGCTGGTGGTCAACAAGACCGACGCGGCCGACGAGGAGACGCTGCTGCGGCTCAAGCGGCTCTGGCCCGAGGCGATCTTCGTCTCCGCGTACAGCGGGCGCGGGTTGGACGGGCTGCGGGCAGCGGTCGAGCAGCGGCTGCCGCGACCGGCCGTCGAGGTCCACGCGGTGCTGCCGTACGACCGGGGTGACCTGGTCGCCCGGGTGCACCGGCAGGGCGAGGTGCTCAGCACCGCACACCTGCCCGAGGGCACCCTGCTGCACGTACGGGTCAACGAGGCGCTCGCCGCCGAGCTGTCGCCGTACCGGGCCGGGGACCGGCTCACCATGGACGAGCGGGTGAGCGTCGGCGGCTGAGCCGTCCGGCGTCACCCGTGCGAAACGTGGGCCGTGCGACACTTGGCGCCATGCGGCACGCTGTCTCCTCGGTCACGATCGCGCTCGGCCTGATCGGCGCGGTCGTGGCACCTGCCGGGCTGGCGGCGGCGGCTCCCGCCGCCGCTCCCGTGCAGGCTGCGACCCCCAAGAAGAAGTGCACCGTCGAGGACAAGCGGCTCCGGGAACTGTCCGGGCTCGTCGCGACGAAGACCGGTTACGTCGTGATCAACGACGGCACCGAGGACGAGCGCCTCAAGAAGGTCTTCTTCCTCGACAGCAAGTGCCAGCTGGCCCGGGAGCCGGTCTCCTACTCCGGCGCCGGCCCGCTGGACACCGAGGACCTGGCGCTCTCCCCGGACGGTGCGACGCTCTGGATCGCCGACACCGGCGACAACATCACCAGCAAGACCCGCCGGGAGCGGGTCGCCGTCTGGTCCATGCCGCTCAACGGCGGCAAGCGGCCGGTGCTGCACCGGCTGGCCTACCCGGAGAAGAAGCCGCACGACGCCGAGGCGCTGCTCATCGGCGACGACAACCTCCCGCTGGTCATCACGAAGGACCCGTCGGGCAAGGCCGAGATCTTCAAGCCGGACGGGGCGCTGCGGAGCGGCGACACCGAGCCGGTGCCGATGAAGAAGGTCGGCGAGGTCACCGTGCCGAAGACGACCACGGACAACAAGCTCGGCGCGCCCGGCCGGCTGACCGTCACCGGGGCGGCCCGCTCGCCGGACGGCAGCCGGGTGGTGCTGCGCACGTACGCCGACGCCTTCGAGTACCCGGTGACCAACGGCGACATCGTCGCGGCACTGACCAACGGCAAGCCGAACGTCACCCCGCTCGCCGACCCGTTCGGCGAGGCGATCTCCTACACCGTCGACGGCAGAGCCTTCGTCACGGTCTCCGACGCCGGCCTGCTGGACGCCGACGAGCCGGTCGAGATCCTCAGCTACGTCCCGTCCACCAAGGGCGTCGAGGCGCTGCCGGCGGCCGGCGGTGACCTGGCGAAGCCGGCCGGCGGGAAGTCGTGGTACGACGATCTCTCGCTCGACCAGATCACGTACCTGATCGCGGCGGTCGGCGTGCTCGGCGCGCTGATGGTGGGCGCCGGCATCTTCGGCATCATGCGGGCCCGCAAGAAGCCCGCCCCGCCGGCGGAGTCCGACGACCGGCCGGAGCATGACAGCGTCTTCCCGAACGACGGTGGCTTCCCGCCCGCCGGCAACCGGCCCGACGCCGGCCCGCCCCCGGGCGGCGCGCGGGGCGGCGTCTACGGCGGCAGCGGTGGGGTCTACGGTGGCGGGTCCGCCCGCCCGCCGGCCGGTGGTGGCGTGTACGGCGGCCGTCCCCAGGACGGGGGCGCCCGCGGCAGCGGCGTCTACGGCGGCCAGCCGGGCGGCGGTGGTCGTCCCCCGCAGGGTGGCGGCCCGCAGCGCGGTGGCGGTCGTCCGCCCCAGGGCGCGCCGGGTGGGGGTGGCCGACCTCCGCAGGCCGCGCCGGGTGGCGGTGGGCCGCAGCGCGGTGGCGGTCGTCCGCCCCAGGGCGGCGGGGTCTACGGTGGCGGCCCGCAGGGCGGGGGCGGCTACGGCGGCGGCCCGCAGGGCGGTGGCCGTGGAGCCGGTCGGGCCGAGCCGCCGCGTCGCGATCCGGGGCAGGGTGACCCGCGCGGTCGGCGCGGTGACGGCGGCTACGACGACCGGGGCCAGTACGGGCCGGTGTCGGGCGGCCGGGAGTATCGGGGCGACCGCTACTGAACGCACACCTGCGCGGGTGACCGCCCGGGAGGACGGTCACCCGCGTCGGCGTCGGTCAGATCCGGCGGAGCACGGCGACCACGCGACCCATGATGGTGGCGTCGTCACCCGGGATCGGGTCGAAGGCCGGGTTCTGCGGCATCAGCCAGACGTGGCCGTCCCGGCGGCGGTAGGTCTTCACCGTGGCCTCGCCGTCGAGCATGGCGGCCACGATGTCGCCGACCTCGGCGTTGGGCTGCTGCCGGACCACCACCCAGTCGCCGTCGCAGATCGCGGCGTCGAGCATCGAGTCGCCCTTGACCTGGAGCATGAAGACCTCGCCCTCGCCGACCAGCTCGCGGGGGAGGGGGAAGACGTCCTCCACCGCCTGCTCGGCGAGGATCGGCCCACCGGCGGCGATCCGGCCCAGCATCGGCACGTAGGCCGGGGCGGGGCGCTGGGCCCGCGCGGCCTCGTCGTCGATGTCGCCCGGGGCGCGCACGTCCACCGCGCGCGGCCGGTTCGGGTCGCGGCGCAGGAAGCCCTTCTTCTCCAGCTCCTTGAGCTGGTAGGCGACGCTGGACGGGGAGACCAGGCCGACCGCCTCGCCGATCTCGCGCACGCTCGGCGGGTAGCCGTGGCGCTCCACCCAGGTGCGGATGAACTCCAGGATCCGGCGCTGGCGGGCGGTCAGGTCGACGGTGGTCGGGTCGGGGAAGCTGCTCACGACGGGAGCGACCGGACGCACGGTGGCGGGCTGGGTGGCCCGGGTGCGCGCGGTGCGGGGCCGACGGGTCGCCGCCGGACCCGCCCCGTCGATCGGCTGCGGGTTCTTCTGCCGGCTGGCCCGGTCCTCGGTCACGTCCGTCCTCCCTGGTCGGCGCTGGGTGCCTCGTCGGCTCGTGGTGCGTGCTCGGTGCTGCTGCCTCGGGTGGTGCTGCCGACCGGTGCGGCGCGACACGCCGTGCCCGGTCGTTCCTGACCGTATAGGTGAGATCGGCCATTTTCAAACATCTGTACGACGTGTTGTCGGCGTGTCGCGGTCAAATCCTGGATTTCCGAACGCCTGTTCTGATAAATGGTACGACGCCTCGAACGGGTGTTCTATCCACCGGGTGGCGTGACCCGTGGCGTGGCCGGGCGTTGACCCTCCGCGAGGGGGTGATTCTGATGACGCGCCCGACACGCGGGTGAACTTGACCGGGCTAGGGGGACGGCCTACGGTCAACCCCTAGATGTAGTGGTTACACGGGCGTAAGTCGCCTACAGGTTGGGTCCGATTACCGACCGCACTCCCGTACCGTCCCGCCGGTGCCGGCCATCGAACGATGCCGACGCCGCGGTGACGTGTGCCCGGGAGTCGGTCGGCGCGCCCACGGTCACGACGAAGGAGGTTCAGGCGATGCGGTGTCCGTACTGCCGGCACGCCGACTCCCGGGTCGTCGACTCGCGGGAGGCCGACGACGGCCAGCTCATCCGGCGGCGGCGGTCCTGCCCGGAGTGCGGCAAGCGGTTCACCACCGTCGAGGAGGCGGTGCTCGCGGTGGTCAAGCGCAGCGGGGTGACCGAGCCGTTCAGCCGCACGAAGATCATCGGCGGGGTGCGCAAGGCGTGCCAGGGCCGGCCGGTCGACGACGACTCCATCGCGCTGTTGGCGCAGAAGGTCGAGGAGACCGTCCGGGCCAGGGGGCCGCCGAGATCCCCAGCCAGGAGGTCGGGTTGGCCATCCTGGGCCCGCTGCGCGACCTGGACGAGGTGGCGTACATGAGGTTCGCCAGCGTCTACCGGTCCTTCGACTCGCTCGCCGACTTCGAGCGCGAGATCGAGACGCTGCGGGCCGCCGCACGCGCCCGCGGGGGCGCCGGTGCCGGGGCGGCCGAGCCGGCCGGCACGACCAGCTGAATTCTTCCGGTTTCTGAGAATGGACGACGCGCGGTGGGTGACCGCGCTGACGAGGGGGGCGAGGGTGACGACCAGCAAGTCACGGAACAAGGCCGGGGCAGGGCTGAAGATCGAGCGCGTCTGGACGACCGAGGGGGTGCATCCCTACGACGAGGTCACCTGGGAGCGCCGCGACGTCGTGATGACGAACTGGCGGGACGGCTCGATCAACTTCGAGCAGCGCGGGGTGGAGTTCCCCGAGGCCTGGTCCGTCAACGCGGCCAACATCGTGACCACCAAGTACTTCCGGGGCGCGGTGGGGACCCCGCAGCGCGAGTGGTCGCTCAAGCAGCTCATCGACCGGGTGGTGGAGACCTACCGCACGGCGGGTGAGGAGTACGGCTACTTCGCCTCCCCGGCCGACGCCGAGGTCTTCGCGCACGAGCTGACCTGGATGCTGCTGCACCAGGTGTTCAGCTTCAACTCGCCGGTCTGGTTCAACGTCGGCACGCCGTCGCCGCAGCAGGTCAGCGCCTGCTTCATCCTCGCCGTCGACGACTCGATGGACTCCATCCTCGACTGGTACAAGGAGGAGGGGCGGATCTTCCAGGGCGGCTCGGGCGCCGGGGTCAACCTCTCCCGCATCCGGTCCTCCAAGGAGCTGCTCTCCTCCGGCGGCACCGCCTCCGGCCCGGTCAGCTTCATGCGCGGCGCGGACGCCTCCGCCGGCACCATCAAGTCCGGTGGCGCCACCCGGCGGGCCGCCAAGATGGTCATCCTCGACGTCGACCACCCGGACATCGAGGAGTTCGTGGCGACCAAGGCGCGCGAGGAGGACAAGATCCGCGCGCTGCGGGACGCCGGCTTCGACATGGACCTGGGCGGCGCGGACATCGTCAGCGTGCAGTACCAGAACGCCAACAACTCGGTCCGGGTCTCCGACGAGTTCATGACGGCGGTGGAGAACAACGGCGGCTTCGACCTGCGCGGCCGGCTCGACGGGCAGACCATCGAGACCATCGACGCCAAGAAGCTGTTCCGCACCATCTCCCAGGCCGCCTGGGAGTGCGCCGACCCCGGCCTGCAGTACGACGACACCATCAACGACTGGCACACCTGCCCGGAGACCGGGCGGATCACCGCGTCGAACCCGTGCTCGGAGTACCTGCACCTGGACAACTCCTCGTGCAACCTGGCCTCGCTGAACCTGATGAAGTTCCTCCGCGCCGACGGCGGCTTCGAGGTGGAGAAGTTCGTCAAGTCGGTCGAGTTCGTCATCACCGCGATGGACATCTCGATCTGCTTCGCCGACTTCCCGACCGAGAAGATCGGCGAGACCACCCGCGCCTACCGGCAGCTCGGCATCGGGTACGCCAACCTGGGCGCGCTGCTGATGGCCACCGGCCTGCCGTACGACTCGGCGCAGGGCCGGGAGGTCTCCGCGGCGATCACCTCGCTGATGACCGGCACCGCGTACCGCCGCTCGGCCGAGCTGGCCGGCATCGTCGGCGCGTACGACGGTTACGCCCGCAACGCCGAGGCGCACAAGCGGGTCATGCGCAAGCACGCCGCCGCGAACGACGAGATCAAGCCGACCGGCACCGTGGCCACCGCCATCCAGCGCGAGGCCACCAAGCAGTGGACGCTGGGCAACAAGACCGGTGACCGGTTCGGCTGGCGCAACTCGCAGGCCAGCGTGCTCGCCCCGACCGGCACCATCGGCCTGATGATGGACTGCGACACCACCGGTGTCGAGCCGGACCTGGCCCTGGTCAAGTTCAAGAAGCTGGTCGGCGGCGGCTCGATGCAGATCGTCAACCAGACGGTGCCGCGCGCCCTGCGCAGCCTCGGCTACCCCGAGGAGCAGGTCGAGGCGATCGTCGAGCACATCGCCGACCACGGCCACGTGGTGGACGCCCCCGGCCTGAAGCCGGAGCACTACCCGGTCTTCGACTGCGCCATGGGCGAGCGCTCCATCGCGCCGATGGGCCACGTGCGGATGATGGCGGCGGTCCAGCCGTTCATCTCCGGCGCCATCTCCAAGACGGTCAACATGCCGGAGCAGGCGACCGTCGAGGACGTCGAGAAGATCTACTTCGAGGGCTGGAAGCTGGGCCTGAAGGCGCTGGCGATCTACCGGGACAACTGCAAGGTCGGCCAGCCGCTCTCGGCCGCCAAGCCGAACAAGGCCGTCGCCACCACCGAGACCCCGGCCGCCGAGGTCGAGAAGGTGGTGGAGAAGGTCGTCGAGTACCGGCCGGTGCGCAAGCGGCTGCCGAAGAAGCGCCCGTCGCAGACGGTCTCCTTCTCGGTCGGCGGCGCCGAGGGTTACCTCACCGCCTCGTCCTACCCGGACGACGGTCTCGGCGAGGTCTTCCTCAAGATGTCGAAGCAGGGCTCGACCCTGGCCGGCGTGATGGACGCCTTCTCGGTGGCCATCTCCATCGGTCTCCAGTACGGCGTCCCGCTGGAGACGTACGTCAGCAAGTTCACCAACATGCGCTTCGAGCCGGCCGGCATGACCGACGACCCGGACGTGCGGATGGCCGCCTCGGTGATGGACTACATCTTCCGTCGCCTGGCGCTGGACTTCCTGCCGTACGAGCGCCGCGCCGAGCTGGGCATCTTCACCGCCAAGGAGCGGGCCGCCCAGCTCCGGGCCGAGGCGGAGGCGGAGGCGAGCGGTGCGGACCTCACCGCGATGGCCGCCTCCGCCCCGGTCGAGGCGCCCGAGCCGAAGACCGGCCCGGTGGCCCAGCCGGCGCAGGAGCTGGCGGACGCCGCCGCGGTCAAGCCGGCCCCGTCGGTCGGCTCCAGCACCGAGCTGCTGGAGGCCGTGATCGGCAAGGCCGCCGACGCGCCGCTCTGCTTCACCTGCGGTACGAAGATGCGCCCCGCCGGTAGCTGCTACGTCTGCGAGGGTTGCGGCTCCACCAGCGGTTGCAGCTGACAACAGCAACGAGCCCCGGGCGTTGGCGCGCCCGGGGCTCGTGAGTTGGGACGAGGCCCGACTTGTCTTGCTGCAGAGACAGATCCTCGCCTCTCCCGGCTCGGTCAGGCAAGTTGATCGAGTGCAGAGAGGAGGTGTTCTCTGTCATGGCGAAGAAGGGTTCTGGCACGTATCGCAGTGCTGTCACCGGCCGTTACGTGACCGCGAAGTACGGTCAGTCGCACCCCAAGACGACCGTTAAGGAAACCAAGAAGTGACGACTGAGGCGGCCGACGCACCTGGCGTTGGCCGCCTCGTCTCTTGGAAGCCGCGCCCTGCCTAGCCGTTGTCGGCCTGGCGGTTCTGGTCGGAGAATCCTTTGACAAAGCCTGACCAGGCTTCTGGGGTGAAGGAAAGGACCGCCCCGTCAGGGTTCTTGCTGTCGCGAACCTCGACTGTCGTGTTGGCGTACCTGGCCTCGACGCAGGCACCGTTGCTGCCGCTGCGGGTGCTCTTGCGCCACTGCGAGTCCACGGTCCGCCTCCTACTCCCTCGGCCGTACGCCGCTGATTTCCTCGATCATGGCCGCCGAGTCGGTGGGTGACAAGGCTGCGGCGCGCAGGCTGTTGAAGACAACCGTACAGCGACGCACATCCTCGCCCTCAGCGTAGAGGTCACCGGTCAGACCCTCGATGTAGACCACGCCCGGACCGTCGGCAAAGTTCAGGATATGAAAGCTGGACAGCATGGAGGCGTAAGCACCCTCCCTGAACGGGATCACCTGAATCGTGACGTTCCAGCGCTTGCCGGCATCGAGCAGGGCGGTGAGCTGATCGCGCATGACCTCTGTGCCGCCGATCTGGCGGTGTAGCACCGCTTCATCAAGCACGGCCACCAGGCGCAGCCTCCCCGAGGTGATCAGCTCCTGACGTTGCGTGCGAACGGCCACTCGCCGCTCAACCGCTTCTGGTGACGGCTCGAAGGGGTCCTCCGTCATCATCGCCCGTGCGTAGGCGGGCGTCTGGAGGAGACCGGGTACGACGAGTGTTTCAAAGTTCTGCACCTCTTCGGCGGCGGACTCCAGACCGATGTACTGCCGGTACGACGATGGCAGGTCGCCGTATTTCGCCCACCATCCTCGCTGCTTACCCGTCTTGGCCATGGACAGCAGGGTTTCGCGCAGCTCGGCGTCGCCGACGCCGTAGCGATCCAGTAGTGCGTTCAACGCCGGGCCCTTGATGCCGACGCGGCCTGCTTCGATGCGGCGCAGGGTGCTCGCCGAGACCTCGATTACCTCGGCTGCCTGTTCGGCCGTCACGCCGGCATCCTCCCTGACCCGTCGAAGCTGCGCGCCGAGCTGGAATCGAACGAAGGTCGGGCTCTCCATGGCGGTGATTGTGCCGCTGCCGTCGCCGCCGTCCGCATCGACACGCGCAGTCCGATTGCAGGGATGTCTTTGACTACCTAAAAATGCGCGCGCAAAATAGTCGGCGCAGGATCCACGGACCCGCTCGTGCAGGAGGCGCAATGCCCAAGCGCGTGTCGTACGACGAGTACCTGGTGGCGGTCGCCCTGACCTTGGCGCGTCGGCATCGCCCCGCCTGGTCGTGGCGGCTGTGGCGGTGGACCTGCCGGTGCGGGGCGGAGCTGCCCTGCCACGCCCGGCACCGCATCCCGATCCGACGCGGCCACTGGCCGGGGGAGGAGCAGCAGTGACCGAGCTTCCCGTCCAGCAGATCATGTCGGTGCACCTGCCCGGCGTCGACGGTCTCTGCGTCGGTTGCCGGTGGTGGTGGGCGCGTCTCGTGCCGTACCCCTGCTATCAGGCGGAATGGGCCACCCGCTGGCGTGCACGCGTCGCCACCCGGCGATTCCTGGACGGCCTGCCGTGACCACCCACGGCCCGGTGCTGCCGATGTGGAGCTGCGGTGGCTGCGGCGGCCCGTGGCCGTGCGCGACCCGGCGTGGCGAGCTGCGGGCCGAATTCGAGGGCGCGCCGGTGTCGCTGGCCCTCTACATGGGGTCCTACCTGGTGTGGGCGACCGAGGATCTCACCTGGGTGCCGGCGGGGCTGCTGCATCGACGGTTCCTGGGGTGGGTGCGGTGAGTTGGGC
Source organism: Micromonospora auratinigra (assembly GCF_900089595.1). Taxonomy (GTDB): domain Bacteria; phylum Actinomycetota; class Actinomycetes; order Mycobacteriales; family Micromonosporaceae; genus Micromonospora; species Micromonospora auratinigra. The sequence continues at coordinate 6,689,968 of NZ_LT594323.1, forward strand.
TCACCTCCATGGCCCGGGGCAGCTGACGGTCGGCCGGTCAGATCGCCGTGCCCGGCGGGGACTTCAGCAGCTCCGCCGCCTCGGCCAGCTCGCCGCCCCGGCCGGACCGCAGGGCGACGGCGGCCAGCCGGACCAGGTCGATGTTGACGCCGGCCGCGCCGCTCGGGTCGTGCACCGACAGCCGCACGTCCAGGCTCACCGGCGTCCCGCCCCAGCCCTGGGCCTCGACGTTGAGGTGGGCGATCTTCTGCGACCCCAGGTGCGGCAGGTAGCCGAGCGGGGCGACCTGCACCTGGTCGGACCCGAGGGCGTTGCGCTTGGACTGCCCCTTGGTGTTGGGGTTCTCCACCAGGTTGCGGAAGTCCTCGGTGCCACCCAGGTTGACCTGGTACGAGCTGAGCAGGGTGAGGCCACGCTCCCGGACCAGCCGCAGCAGGGCGCGGTGCACCACCGAGCTGCCGAACTGACTGGCCAGGTCGTCGCCGACCAGCGGCAGGCCGGCGGCGGTGAACCGGGCGAGCAGGGACGGCACCCGGGCGACGGCGTCGGAGGTGGTGTTGACGAAGGCCACCCCGGCCCGCAGCGCCGCCTCGGCGTAGGCCAGCGCGGTAGTGCGGCCCCGCCGCCGACGGTGACCCGGCGAGCAGCCGGCACTCCTCGTCGGCGGCGGCCCAGTGGACCGGGGGCCGCACGGAGGTGCGGTCGTGACGGAGGTGCTGGCGCACGAGGCCATGACGCTCGGCGTCCCCGATGCGCTGATCAGCTTCCACGAGCCCGCACTGCCGACGCGCCACCTGACCCTGGACGGCGTTCCCGCGTACCAGCTGGGTTGTTCCCGCGGAACCTGCGGCCATGCCGATGAGCGTGCTGGTCGCGGCATCTGATCTGGCGGACCGTGCGCCCGCGTTCCTAGGATCGGCTCTCATGGAACTGATACGACACGTGGTCGTGTTCGACGCCGCTGACCTGCATGCCGAGAGTGCGTTCTGGGCGGGCATGCTCGGTGGGCACGTCTTCGAGGATGAGACGTTCCACAGTGTCATCGACGCGGCAGGTGAGTGGCGGATGGGCGTTCAGCTCGCACCGGAGCACGTTCCTCCCGACTGGCCAGAGGGCGCGCCTCAGCAGGTACACATGGACCTCCACGTTGAGCACCCCAGGCAGGCGCACGAACAGGCGATGAGACTCGGTGCCCGCTTGCTCCAAGCCGGTGACCTGGGAAGCGACGAGGGGCACCAGGTGTATGCCGATCCGGCCGGCCACCCGTTCTGCATCGGCTGGGGGCAACCCTCCCGAGAGGCGCTGGCAACGTTCGTCCGCGAGAGGTGGGGATAGGCGGAACCTCCCCCGACTTCTGTCCTCGCTGACGCACGCTCATGCCGCTGACCGCGCGTTGTCCGGTCCTGGAGTCTCACCGCCGCCGAGGCACCGTCACCGGCCGTCGGGGGTATCCATGGTGAGGCGGGCGATCCCGCGTTCCTGGAACCGCTGGTGGTCGGAGATCGGGATCCGGGCCTGCGGGGCGGCCTGCCGGACCTGCTCCAGGAAGGCGATCAGCCCCACGCCCTGCATCAGGGTCCGCCTCCGGTTCCGCCCGAAGACCACCCGGCCCATGTTGCCGCCGCCCGACATCCTGATCTCGCGCAGCTCGGCCAGCGGCACCCGGACGCTCGCCAGCGTGGCGCGCATCCGCAGCGTGTCGTCGGTCAGCTCCAGCCGGTGGACCACCCGGAACAGCAGCCAGGCCCAGGCCGGCGGCGCCACCACCAGGATGATCAGGGGTACGGCCCAGCCCGGCAGGCCGAGCAGGCCGGCCTTCCACCAGATGATCGGGCAGACGACCGGGAACGCGAAGCCGATCAGGTACACCGGCAGCATCGGGCGGTAGGTGTAGCGGGCTCGTACCTCGGACATCGCTGGCCTCCCCGTATCGGCCGGAATCTGCCGTCCCTCCTACCCGGACATGTCCTCCGTGACACCGCGACGGGTCTCGGTCTGCGCGAGCCGGCCGGTGAGGAAGGCCCGCTCGGCGTCGTTGTCGACCAGGGCGAGCGCGTCCCGGTACGCCCCCGCCGCTTCCGCCGGCCGGTCGAGCCGGCGCAGCAGGTCGGCCCGGATCGCCGGCAGGTAGTGGTAGCCGGCCAGCCGGGGATCGGCCGCCAGGGCGTCCAGCTCGGCGAGCGCGGCGGCGGGACCGTCGACCATGGACACCGCCACGGTCCGGTTCAGCGCCACCACCGGTGACGGCCAGCGGGTGAGCAACTCGTCGTAGAGGCGGACGATCTGCGGCCAGTCAGTCGCGGACCAGTCGGGCGCGACGGCGTGCAGCGACGCGATGGCGGCCTGGAGCGCGTACCGGCCGACCCGGCCGGTCCGGAACGCGCCCAGCACCAGCGCGGTGCCCTCCGCGATGGCCGACCGGTCCCAGGCCGAGCGGTCCTGCTGCTCCAGCGTCAGCAGCCGCCCGGCCTCGTCGGTGCGGGTGGCTCGGCGGGCGTCGGTGAGCAGCAGCAGGGCGAGCAGCCCGCGGACCTCCGGCTCGTCGGGCATCAGCGCGAGCAGCATCCGGGTCAGGTGCACGGCCCGCTCGACCAGGTCGGCGCGGACCAGGTCGGCGCCGGTCGGGGCGGTGTGCCCGGTGGTGAACAGCAGGTGGATCACGGGGAGCACCGCGTCCAGCCGTTCGGGCAGCTCGGCGGCCTCCGGCACCCGGTACGGGATGCGGGCCGCGGCGATCTTCTTCTTGGCCCGGGTGACCCGGGCCGCCATGGTGGTCTCCGGGACCAGGAACGCGCGGGCGATGTCGCCGGTGCCCACCCCGCAGACCAGCCGCAGGGTCAACGCCACCTGGGCCTCCCGGGCCAGCGCCGGATGGCAGCAGGTGAAGACCAGCCGCAGCCGGTCGTCCGGCACCGACTCCGGGTCGGCGGGCGTGGGGTCGGCCGTCTCCGGCTCGACCAGCAGCGGCAGCTTCGACCGGAACACCTTGTCGCGGCGGAGCACGTCGAGCGCCTTGCGCTTCGCGGTCGCGGTCAACCACGCGCCCGGCTTGTCCGGTACGCCGTCGCGGGCCCACGCCGCCAGCGCCGCCAGGTACGCGTCCTGCACGCACTCCTCGGCCACGTCGAGGTCACCGGCGACGCGCGCCGTCGCGGCGAGCACGAAGGCCCACTCGCGACGGTGCGCGTCCGCCACGGCCCGTTCGGCAGCGGCGGTGCCGGCGTCGGTCACTCGGCCGGGAACTCGAAGAGCGGCCGGACCTCGACGCCACCGTCGATCGTCGCCGGGTTCAGCTTGGCGATCTTCAGGGCCACGTCCAGGTCGGGGGCCTCCAGGATGAAGAACCCGGCGACGACCTCCTTCGCCTCGATGAACGGGCCGTCGGTGACCAGGTCGCCGCGGACCGCGGTGGCGGTGGTGCTGGGCTGCAGCGCGAACCCGGTGACGATCTGCCCGCCCAGCTCGGTGACCTGGGCCGGGTACCGGTCCAGCAGCGCCGCGTAGTCCGGCGTCAGGTCCATCGGGTCGGCGGGGGCGGGCGAGTAGATCAGGACCGCGTACTGGGGCATGGGTCTCTCCTCGGGTGCGGGTGTGTTCTTCCGTCTCACCGACGGACGGGCCCGGCCGGATTCGACAGCGGCAGGGCAAGAATCTCAGGAGCCCGGCGACTAGGGTCGACGGCCGTGACCGAACCGCTCTGGCTGACCGAGACCCGCGCCGCGTACGACACCGTGGCGGTGGACTACGCGCGAATGATCCCCGAGGTGCTGGAGGGCCCGCTGGCCCGGGGCATGCTCGCCGCGTTCGCCGAGATGGTCGGGCCCGGCCGTCCGGTGCTGGAGGTGGGCTGCGGCACCGGCCGGATCACCGCCCACCTGCACCGGCTCGGCCTGGACATCTCCGGGGCCGACCTGTCGCCCGGCATGGTGGAGGTGGCCAGGAGCACGTACCCGGAGTTGCGCTTCGAGGTCGGCTCGATGACCGACCTGGCGGTGCCCGACGGCGCGCTCGCCGGGCTGGTCGCCTGGTACTCGATCATCCACCTGCCGCCGGAGCTGCTGCCCGACGTCTTCGCCGGGTTCCACCGGGTGCTCGCCCCGGGCGGGCACCTGCTGATCGCGGTGAAGGCCGGCGACTGCCGGATCCGGCTGACGCAGGCGTACGGCCACGAGGTGGAGTACGACGTGTACTGGCTGCCGCCGGAGCGGTTGGCCGAGCAGCTCACCGCCGCCGGGTTCACCGTCCACGCCACGCTGGTCCGGCAGCCGGAGACCCTCGGCGACCGGGGCCCGCAGGCGTTCCTGCTGGCCATCCGGCCCGCCGACGCTCCGGCGGAGCCGGCGTGACCGTCGCCCTGTTCACCCTCGGCGGCACCATCGCGATGGCCGGCAGCACGCAGGGAGTGGTCAGCCGGCTCACCGGCGCCGACCTCACCGCCGCCGTACCGGGGCTCGACGCCGTCCCGCTCGACGTGCACGACGTCGACGCGGTGCCCAGCGCCGCCCTGACGTACCCGCAGCTGCTGGCCCTGGTCGAGGCGGCGGGCGCGGCGGTGGCCGGCGGCGCGACCGGCGCGGTGGTCACCCAGGGCACCGACACCCTGGAGGAGACCGCGTACCTGGCCGACCTGGTCTGGCCGCACGAGGCGCCGCTGGTCTTCACCGGCGCGATGCGCAACCCGACGCTGGCCGGCCCGGACGGCCCGGCGAACCTGCTCGCCGCCGCCCGGGTCGCCGCCGCGCCCGCCGCGCGCGACCTCGGCGTCCTGGTCGCGTTCCACGACGAGATCCACGCGGCCCGGTTCATCCGCAAGACCCACAGCACGAGTACGGCCACCTTCGCCTCGCCCGACGCCGGGCCGCTCGGCCACGTGATCGAGGGTGAGGTACGCGTGCTCACCCGGCCACCCCGGCACGCCCCGCTGCCGCCGGTGGACGCCGACCGGCTCGCCGGCACCCGGGTGGCGCTGCACACCGTCACCCTCGACGACGACCCGGCGCTGCTCGACCGGCTCGCCACCGGCCTCGACGGCCTGGTGGTGGCCGGCTTCGGGGTGGGGCACGTGCCACCCGCGTTCGCCCCGGTGCTCGGCGAGCTGGCCGCGCGGATGCCGGTGGTGCTCACCTCGCGGACCGGGGCCGGCTCGGTGCTGCGCGACACCTACGGGGCGGTCGGCTCGGAACGCGACCTGCGCCACCGGGGCCTGCTCCCGGGTGGGCTGCTGCACCCGTACCGGGCGAAGGTGCTGCTACGGCTGCTGCTGGCCGGCGGCGCCGGACGGGCCGAGGTGGCCGCCGCGTTCACCCGGTACGGCTGACGGACCGGCCCGGGGCGGACTCCCGGACCGGCCGCGCGCCGGTCAGCGCCGGACGGTCACCTGTTCCCCGACGGCGATCACCTGTTCCGGCGTGAAGTCCAGCGGCGCCTGGAGGGTGAAGATCGCCCCACCGGGCACCGAGGCCTGGAGGAACCACAGCTCGTCGGCCCGGACGAGCTGCGCCGGCCGGCCGTGCACCCGCACCTCGGTCACCTCCCGCGCACCCATGACGCTGTGCCGCAGGTCCGGCTCGGCGCGGTCGACGAGCTGGACGGTCATCTCCCGCTCCGAGCCGGGGTCGTGCAGCGTGAGGATGACGTCGTCCTTGAAGCCGCGCAGCGTCCACCCGGCCGGGGCCAGCCCCACCCGCAGCGGGATCTCCTGCGGCCGGTCGACGACGGTGGCGGCCACCGCGCGCAGCGCGTCCTCGCTGGCGAACCGCCCCTCACCGGTGAGCAACACCCACTGACGGGCCGACCGCTGCCAGTGCAGGTTCACGATCGGCGGGCCGCCGTCCATGTCGGGCGTCTCCAGCCGGGCCGGTCGGCCGTCCACGGTGGTCCGCCGCATCCCCGGCACGTCGGCCGGAGCGACCGAGCTGACCAGCAGCAGGACCCTGTCGTCTCCCCGCTTCGACTCGTAGCTCATCGCCAGCCAGTTCTGCTCGCCGGTGAACCCGCCCGGGCGCAGCCCGGCCGGCACCGGGTCCAGCGCCACCGGGAAGACCGGGCTGGCGAAGGAGACCAGGGTCACCGGCCCGCCCGCCGGGCCCGGGTCGCCGCCGGAGGGCAGCAGGCCGACCGCCGCGACGGCGGTCAGCGCGGCTGCCGCGGCACCGAGGACCAGTGCGCGCCGGCGCGCCGGCCGGGCGGCCATCCCGGACCAGGCGCGCCGCCGCCGACCGGTCGACATCTCGGCGCGCAGCCGGTCGCGGGCGGTACGCAGGACCTCGTCCGTCGTTGCCGGCGCGTCCGGGCCGTACTCGCGCAACAGGTTCATCTCGTTCATGACGGCTCCTCGGCGGTCGTCCGGACGGAGAGGGCCGCGCGGGTGATCCGCCGGGCCCGGTTGAGGCGGGACCGCACCGTGCCGACCGGAATCTCCAGCACGGCGGCGATCTCCGGATACGACAGGTCGGCCCAGGCAGCCAGCAGCAGCACGTCGCGGTCCCGGCGGTGCAGCGCGGCGAGCGCGGCGGCCAGCTCCCGGCGCAACGACCGGGCGTCCACCCGCTCGGCGGCCTCGTCGGTCGGCAACGCCTGCACGGCCGGCTCCGCCGCGTCACGGGCCAGCGCCCGGTAGCGCCGCTTCTCCTGCCGGACGTGCTGACGCAGCAGGTTGGTGGCGATCCCGAACAGCCACGGCCGCACGTCGACGCGTTCCGGCCGGTACCGGTGCCGCTCCCGGAACGCCACCAGGAACGTCTCGGCCAGCAGGTCCTCGGCCACCGGGCCGATCCGGCGGGCGAGATAGTGGTGCACGGCGGCGGCGTGCCGTTCGAAGAGCGGCGTGAACCGCTCCGGTACGGCCACGGACTCCGCCACCAGCACGTGGTCCGGCGGATGGCCGTCCGGCGGTGCTCCGCCCGGCGGAGCGTCAAGGTGGGCTGCTGCCCTGCGCACGATGGTCACACTGACACATGGCCGACGGCCGCCGGACGGTTCACGCCGGTGCGGTGACGGGGGCGACCCGGGCCGCGACGGTCGCGCCGGGGAGCGTCCCTACACTCGGCGGGTGGAGCGACGACCCCTGGCGGACCGGCCCTTGACCGAGCCGCACCCGTCCCGGCTGTCGCCCGGACACCCGGACCGGGACCGGATCCTCGCCCGGCACGCCGCGGCGCTGGCCGCCGGGGAGGCCGGCTACCCCGACCCGGCGACCGGGCTGTTTGTGCTCACCGCCGGCTTCCTGGCCCGGCGCGGCACCTGCTGCGGTCGCGGCTGCCGACACTGCCCGTACGTGACCGACTGAACCCGGGGACATCGTCCAGGGCGAATTTCCGGAAAGATGGAGTTCGCAAATATTCACCAGGGTCAGGGAAGTTGAATGATGAGTCGTGACGACGAGGTGTGGTTCAGTGCGAGCATGAAGTTCGCGCTGTATACCCAAGACGGGAAATTCTTCCAGCACAGCGTTTCCGTCTATCTGTTCCGAGCGCCTGACCACGACGTCGCTCGGTTGCGTGCGCTGCAGATAGGTGCCGGCCAGGAGCAGATCTACCTCAATGCAGAGGGTTCGCTCATCCGCATCGCATTGGTGCAGGTGGACACTCTGGACATGATCGGAGAAATTGAGGACGGGGTGGAGGTCTACTCCTGGCCTGGCCCGGAAGAAAACCAATCGCCCTTCCCCTGGAGTCACAAGTTCAATCCCGGAGAGTCGGACTTCTATCCCTCGGTGTAGTGGGCAGTTCAAGTCAGGTGCGGCGCACCTAGGTCACACCTGACCGCTGCGCCCGAGGAAAGGAGCCGGCCCGGTGAGCGACTTGTCGCAGTTCCCGGTCGCGTCGCCTCGCCGAAACCCCTGCAGCGCGAGTGAGGGCGCTCCGGACTTCCGCGTCGGCGGTGTTGCCCGTACGGTGTCCGACGGACATCCGGCGGGCGACGCCGCCGACGACAGCGGAGGTCTCCACGTGCACGCCCGGACCTGGCTCGCCGCCTCGGCAGTCCTGCTGACCACCGGCTGCGCCACCGGGCCCGCCCCGGTGGCGGTGCCGGCGGCGGAACCGGTGGTGGCCCCGGTGGCCGCCGCCTCCTCGGGCGGCGCGTGCCGACTGCTCGACTTCGCGGTGATCGCCAAGCACACCGGCGGGACGTTCGACGTGGCGGCGGCGGTGGACAAGGGGGACACCCACACCTGCGTGGTCCGGGCCGAGGCGGCCCTGCTGCCGGAGTTGACCCTGACCGTGACCGACACGTCGATCGACACGTCGACCTTCACCCTGGACGTGCTGCCCAAGGGCGCGAAGAAGATCACCAAGCTGGGGAAGATCGCCTACCGGCGGACGGTGCCGAAGTCCGGCAGGGCCGGCCCGGGGGCCGAGGTGGGCTGGCTGGCCACCGAGGGCCGGTTGGCGACCCTGCGCTGGACCTGCCCGCCCGGCACCGGCGCGACCGAGGCGGAGAAGCTGACCGGCAAGCTGGCCGAGCTGGCCAAGGTGCTGGACACCCGCAAGCTCTGACCGGCCGGCGGTCCGCGACGACGACGCGGCCGGCGCGGCGGGTCGTCAGTGCGCGGCAACGAACACCCGGGAGGCCACCTCGCGGGGCAGCCGGATCCGGTCCCCGGAGCGGTCGATGGACACCCCGTCCCGCTCCTGCGCCACCGTCACCGTCGCGCCCGGGTCGACGCCCGCCGCGTGCAACTGGCGCAGCACGTCCGCGTCGGTCTGCACGCTCTCGCAGATCCGCCGGACCACGACCTGCCCGGAGAGGCCGGGGAAGGCCAGGTTCCGTTCGCCCTCGACGGTGTCGGCCGGCGTCTGGCCGGGCTCGCCCAGCTCCTCCAGCCCCGGGATCGGGTTGCCGTACGGGGAGCGGGTCGGGCGGTTGAGCAGGTCGTAGACCCGCTTCTCGACCGCGTCGCTCATCACGTGCTCCCAGCGGCAGGCCTCCTCGTGGGCCTCCTCGTAGGGCATCCCGATCACGTTGACCAGCAGCAGCTCGGCCAGCCGGTGCTTGCGCATCACCGCGACGGCGGTGCCGCGCCCCAGCTCGGTGAGGGAGAGGTGCCGGTCGCCCTCGACGGTGAGCAGCCCGTCGCGCTCCATCCGGGCCACGGTCTGGCTGACGGTGGGGCCGCTCTGCCGCAGCCGCTCGGCGATCCGGGCACGCAGCGGCGGCACCCCCTCCTCCTCCAGCTCGAGGATGGTGCGCAGGTACATCTCGGTCGTGTCGACCAGGTCATGCTTCACAGTCAGCGGCCTCCCGGTGGTCGATGCTACCCCGGAGCACCGACGGGCGGCGGACGGCGAACCGCGAGGTCGCTGCCCGGATGGTGTTGACTGGACCGCATGTCCGGAACCACCGAGGAACTGCTCGTCGAGCCCGATCGGCTCGCCGCCGAGCTCGACCGCGCCGACCCGCCGACCCTGCTCGACGTGCGCTGGCGGCTGACCGGGCCGCCCGGCCGGGACGACTACGCCGCCGGCCACCTGCCCGGCGCGGTCTTCGTCGACCTGGACACCGAGCTCTGCGGCCGGCCCGGCCCGGCCGGCCGGCACCCGCTGCCCGACCCGGCCGCGTTGCAGGCCGCGCTGCGCACCGCCGGGGTCCGCGCCGGTCACCCCGTGGTGGTGTACGACGGCGGCGACGGCATGTCCGCCGCCCGCGCCTGGTGGACGCTGCGCTGGGCCGGGCACCGGGCGGTCCGGGTGCTGCACGGCGGCTTCCCGGCCTGGGTCGCCGCCGGTCTGCCGGTCGGCACCGACGTGCCCACGCCACCGTCCGGTGACGTGACGGTCGCCCCGGGCGCGCTGCCGGTGCTCGACGCGGGGGAGGCCGCCCGGCTGGCCGCCGCCGACCCGGGCGTGCTGCTCGACGTGCGCGCCGCGCCCCGCTACCGGGGCGAGGCCGAACCGGTCGACCCGGTCGCCGGACACGTGCCGGGCGCGGTGAGCCTGCCCGCCCCGGAGTACGTCACCGACGGCCGCTTCCCCGGCGCCGAGGCGCTGCGGGAACGGTTCGCCGCCGCCGGGGTGACCGGGGACGCGCCGGTCGGGGCGTACTGCGGCTCGGGGGTGACCGCCGCGCAGGCCGTGCTGGCGTTGCACCTGGCGGGCCGGACGGACGCCGCCCTCTACGTCGGGTCGTGGAGCAACTGGGTCGCCGACCCGGACCGGCCGGTCGCCACCGGGCCGACACCCCCACGCTGAGCAGCGCGTGCCGGCGCACGTGCGACGATGGGTGCCATGGCCGACGACACGATCGTGGTGTGGGACGAGGCCCTGCTCGCCTACGACATGGGAGACCATCCGCTCGACCCGGTCCGGGTCGAGCTGACCATGGCGCTCGCCCGCGAACTGGGCGTGCTGGAGCGGCCCGGGGTCCGGCTGGTCAAGCCCGAGCCGGCGGACGACGCGCTGCTCACCCGGGTGCACGACCCGCGCTACCTGGACGCGGTGCGGGCCGCGCCCCGCGATCCGCTCTTCGCCGGCTTCGGCCTCGGCACCTCCGACAACCCGGTGTTCGAGGGCATGCACGAGTCGAGCGCGCTGATCGCCGGGGCGAGCGTGGCCGCCGCCGAGGCGGTCTGGCGCGGCGACGCCCGGCGCGCGGTCAATGTGGCCGGTGGGCTGCACCACGCGATGCCGGCCCGGGCCGCCGGCTTCTGCGTCTACAACGACCCGGCGGTGGCCATCGCCCGCCTGCTCGACCTGGGCGCGGAGCGGATCGCGTACGTGGACGTCGACGTGCACCACGGCGACGGCGTGCAGGAGATCTTCTACCACGATCCGCGGGTGCTCACGGTCAGCCTGCACGAGACCCCGCTGGCGCTCTTCCCGGGCACCGGCTTCCCGGACGAGACCGGCGGGCCGGGCGCGCAGGGCAGCGCGGTGAACCTGCCGCTGCCGCCGGGGGTCGGCGACGCCGGCTGGCAGCGCGCCTTCCACGCGGTGGTGCCCTCGGTGCTGCGGGCGTTCCGGCCGCAGGTGCTGATCACCCAGTGCGGCGCGGACGGTCACCGGCTCGACCCGCTGGCCGACCTGCACCTCTCCGTCGACGGCCAGCGGGCCACCTACCGGGCGCTGCGGGCGCTCGCCGACGAGCTGTGCGACGGCCGCTGGGTGGCCACCGGCGGCGGCGGGTACGCCCTCGTCGAGGTGGTGCCGCGGGCCTGGACGCACCTGCTCGCGGTGGCCACCGGCGAACCGGTCGAGCCGGCCACCCTCACCCCGCCGGCCTGGCGGGAGCTGGCCGCGCGTCGCCGCCCCGGCTCCGAGGTGCCGCTGCGGATGACCGACGACGTGGATCCCGGGTACGAGCCGTGGCAGCCGACCGGCGAGCCGAACGCGGTGGACCGGGCCATCGCCGCCACCCGCAAGGCGGTCTTCCCGCTGTTCGGGCTCGACCCGCACGATCCGCGGGACTGATCCGGCGGCAGGGGAGGACCGACCGGTGACGACCGCGACCCAACCGGTGGACGTGCTGCTCAGCGACGGCAGCACCGTCCAGCTGCGACAGATCCGCCCCGACGACGCGGCGGCGATCGTGGCGATGCACTCGCGCTTCTCGGAGCGCACCCGCTACCTGCGCTACTTCTCGCCGTACCCGCGGATCCCGGAGCGGGACCTGCAACGCTTCGTCAACGTCGACCACCGCGACCGGGAGGCGTTCGTCATCCTGGCCGGCGGCGCGATCGTCGCCGTCGGCCGGTACGAGCGGCTCGGCCCGGCCTCGCCCGAGGCCGAGGTCGCCTTCGTGGTGGAGGACGCCTACCAGGGGCGGGGGATCGGCTCGGTGCTGCTGGAGCACCTGGCCGACGCGGGCCGGCGGGCCGGCATCGTGCACTTCGTCGCCGAGGTGCTCCCGGCCAACGGGGCGATGCTGCGGGTCTTCGCCGACTTCGGCTACCAGGTGGCCCGCCAGTACGCCGACGGCGTGGTGCACCTCAGCTTCCCGATCGCGCCGACCCAGGCCACGCTGGAGGTGCAGCGCGGCCGGGAGCACCGCACCGAGGCCCGCTCGATCGCCCGGCTGCTCGCCCCGCGCGGCATCGCCGTGTACGGGGCCAGCACCACCGGGCAGGGCGTCGGCGCGGCCCTGCTCGGGCACCTGCGCGACGGCGGCTTCACCGGCGCGGTGGTGCCCGTGCACCCGAGCGCGGCGACGGTGGCGGGGCTGCCCGCGTACCCGTCGGCGGCCGACGCCGGGATCGAGATCGACCTGGCGGTGGTGGCGGTCGCCCCGGACGCGGCGCCGGACGTGGTGGCCGACGCGGCGAAGGCCGGCGCGCACGGCCTGGTGGTGATCTCCGCCGGGTTCGCCGAGTCCGGCCCGGAGGGGGCCGCCGCCCAGCGGGCCCTGGTCCGCGCCGCGCACCTGGCCGGGATGCGGGTGGTCGGCCCGAACTGCCTCGGCGTCGCCAACACCGACCAGGCGGTACGCCTCAACGCCACCCTGGCCCCGGTGCTGCCCGCGCCCGGCCGGGTCGGGGTGTTCAGCCAGTCCGGCGCGTTCGGGGTGGCCCTGCTCGCCGAGGCGTCCCGGCGCGGGCTGGGGCTGTCCAGCTTCGTCTCGGCGGGCAACCGGGCCGACGTGTCCGGCAACGACCTGCTCCAGTACTGGCAGGACGACCCGGGCACCGACGTCATCACGCTCTACCTGGAGACGTTCGGCAACCCGCGCAAGTTCGCCCGGCTGGCCCGGCGGATCGGCCGCAGCAAGCCGGTGGTGGCGCTGGCCTCGCTGGCCCGCCCGCCGGGCGTCGGCGACGCGCCGGCCCTGGACGCCGCCGCGGTCAGCGCGCTCTTCGCCCAGTCCGGGGTGATCCGGGTGGACACCGTCTCCGAGCTGTTGGACGTCGGCGTGCTGCTGGCCCACCAGCCGCTGCCGGCCGGCCGCCGGGTGGGGGTGGTGGGCAACTCGTCGGCGCTGACCGGGCTGGCCGCCACCGCCTGCACCGCCCAGGGCCTCGCCGTCGCCGACGGGTACCCGCACGACGTCGGGCCTCGGGCGACCGCCGCCGAGTACGCCGCCGCGCTGGCCGCCTGCGCCGCGGACGAGCGGGTCGACGCGGTGGTGGCGGTCTTCGCGCCGCCGCTGCCCGGCCAGCTCACCGACCCGGAGTCGGACTTCACGGCGGCCCTGCCCGACGCGCGGGTCGCCGGCAAGCCGGTGGTGGCGACCTTCCTCGCCGGCCGGGTGCCCGCCGGGGTGCCGGCGTACCCGAGCGTGGAGGAGGCGGTCCGGGCGCTCGCCCGGGTCACCGGGTACGCCGACTGGCTGCGCCGGCCGCCGGGCGTGCTGCCCGAGCCGGACCGGGTGGACCGGGCGGCGGGGGCGGCCGCGCTGCGGGCCGACGATCCGGTGGCGCTGCTGCGGGCGTACGGCATCGAGGTGGTGGAGTCGGTCCCCGCGTCCTCGGCCGACGAGGCGGTCACCGCCGCCGGGCGGCTCGGCTGGCCGGTCGCCCTGAAGGCGGCGGACCCCGGGCTGCGGCACCGGCTCGACCTGGGCGCGGTCCGGCTCGACCTGACCGACGCCGGGGCGCTGCGGCGCGCGTACGCGGAGATGGCTCCGCTCTTCGGCGCGGAGGTCCTGGTCCAGCCGATGGTCCCGCCCGGGGTGGCCTGCGTGGTGGAGCTGGTGGAGGATCCGGCGTTCGGGCCGGTGGTCGGCTTCGGCCTGGGCGGGGTGGCCACCGAGCTGCTCGGGGACCGGGCCTGGCGGGCGGTGCCGCTGACCGACCGGGACGCCGCCGAGCTGGTCGACGAGCCGCGCGCCGCGCCGCTGCTGCGCGGTCACCGGGGCGCCGCGCCGGTGGACCGGGCGGCCCTGGTCGACCTGCTGCTGCGGGTCGGGCGGCTCGCCGACGAGCAGCCCCGGGTCCGGTCGCTCACCCTCAACCCGGTGCTGGCCCGCCCGGACGGCCGCTCCGTGCTGCACGCCACGGTGCGCACCGGGGTCGAGGCGGCCCGCCCGGACACCGGCCCCCGCCGGCTGTGAGGACGACCCCGCAGCCCTGAGCCGGACGTGCGACCGGCCCCGGCGAACCGCCGGGGCCGGTCGGGACGGTGCGGTCAGCAGGCGTACGCCTCCAGGCGGGTGGCCCGCTCCGGGTCGCGCAGCTTGCCCAGGGTGACCTTCTCGATCTGCCGGATCCGCTCCCGGGAGAGGCCGAACTCGCGGCCGACCTCGTCGAGGGTGCGCTGCCGGCCGTCGTCCAGGCCGAACCGCAGCCGGATCACCGCCTGCTCGCGCTGCGACAGGGTGGCCAGCACGATCCGGACCTCCTTGCGCAGCTCGCCGTCCGCGGCCTCACCCGGCTGGCGCGGGTCGACCGCGGCGACGAAGTCACCGAGGGCGCTCTCGCCGTCCTCGCCGACCGCCTGGTCCAGGCTGACCGGCTCCCGGTCGTACGAGATCAGCTCGATGACCTGGAACTCGGGAATCTCCAGCGCCCGGGCCACCTCGGCGACGGTGGGCTCGCGGCCCAGCGTGACCGACAGCTCCCGGCGGATCCGGACCATCCGGTTGACCTGCTCGACCATGTGCACCGGGATGCGGATGGTGCGGGCCTGGTCGGCCATGGCGCGGGTGATGGCCTGGCGGATCCACCAGGTGGCGTACGTGGAGAACTTGTAGCCCTTGGTGTAGTCGAACTTCTCGACCGCGCGGATCAGGCCCAGGTTGCCCTCCTGGATCAGGTCCAGGAAGGCCATCCCGCGACCGGTGTAGCGCTTGGCGATGCTCACCACGAGGCGCAGGTTCGCCTCCAGCAGGTGGTCCTTGGCGGCGCGGCCCTCGGCCACGATCAGCGCCAGGTCGGCGTGCAGCTCGGGGGAGACGGGGGTGCAGGTGGAGAGCTTCTCCTCGGCGAACAGGCCGGCCTCGATCCGCTTGCTCAGCTCGACCTCCTGGGCGGCGGTGAGCAGCTTCGTCCGGCCGATGCCGTTCAGGTACGCCCGCACCAGGTCGGTCGAGACGCCGCGCTCGTCGGTGGCGTCCAGATCGGTCAGGGTGTCGGTGCCGAGCTCGGCGTCGATGGTGGCCGCCGGGCGGGTCTGGTGCTCGATCATCTGCAGGCCCATCTCTATCTCCCCGTGTCCTTCGTGCCGCGTACCGGGTTCCGTGCCGCGACCGGCGCGGTGGTGCCGGTGAGGAACAGCTTGGCGGTCGGGGCGTGAAACGGGAGTGAGGCGATCGGGGAACCGACAGGAATCCGAGCGGAAATTCGGGTGCCGGTTGCCGGGCCCGGTTACCGTGCCAGCGGTCGGCCATCGGGGCGCGACGCACGACGGATCGGAGGATGCGGTGGTCTTCAAGCGGCTCATGCAGGCGATGGGTGTGGGCGGTCCGTCGGTGCAGACGGTGCTGGCCAACCCGAACTGCCGTCCCGGCGGCCAGCTGGAGGGCCGGATCCAGGTGCTGGGCGGGGACCACCCGGTGGACGTGGAGTACGTGGCGCTCGGCCTGGTCACCCGGGTCGAGGTGGAGAGCGGCGACTCGGAGTACGACACCACGCAGGAGTTCGGCCGCCGGCAGATGACCGGCGCGTTCCGGCTGGAGCCGGGGCAGCGCTACGACGTGCCGTTCCGGTTCGACGTGCCGTGGGAGACCCCGCTGACCGACCTGTACGGCCAGCACCTGCACGGCATGACGATGGGGCTGCGGACCGAGCTGGAGGTGGCCCGGGCGGTCGACTCCGGTGACCTGGACCCGGTGGCCGTGCACCCGCTGCCCGCCCACGAGCGGCTGCTGGAGGCGTTGCTGCGGCTGGGTTTCCGGTTCGCCCGCGCGGACGTCGAGCGCGGCCACATCTACGGCCTGCACCAGACGCTGCCGTTCTACCAGGAGATCGAGTTCTACCCGGCGCCGCAGTACGCCGGCGCGATGAACCAGCTGGAGGTCACCTTCGTGACCGATCCGCGCCAGGTGCACGTGGTGCTGGAGCTGGACAAGCGCGGTGGCCTGTTCACCGAGGGCCGCGACGCGTTTGGCCGGTTCACCGTCGACCACGCCACCGCCGACCGCACCGACTGGGCCGCCCATCTCGACGGCTGGCTCCGCCAGTCCCTCGCCCGCCGCGGCCTCTTCTCCTGACCCCTCCCGGACCCCCCGCCCGGGCCCCCGGCCCCGTCGATCATGAAGTTAGCGGCGATGTGGATCTCCAAAAGTGCCGCCAACTTCATGATCACCGGAGCCGGAGCCGGATCGGGGCCGGGTCGGTCGGGTCGGGGTCGGGGTTGGGGTGGGTGGGGTGGGTCAGAGGTCGAGGAGGATGGTGCGGGGGCCGACGTTCACCGACTCGACGAGCATGTGGGCGCGGAAGCGGCCGGTCTCGACCGTCGCGCCCCGGGCGCGAAGCTCCTCGACGACCGCGGTCACCAGGGGTTCGGCCAGCTCGGCGGGGGCGGCCGCCGTCCAGCTCGGCCGCCTGCCCTTGCGGGCGTCCCCGTAGAGGGTGAACTGGCTGACCACCAGGATCGGCGCGCCGGTGTCGGCGGCGCTGCGCTCGTCGTCCAGGATGCGCAGCTCGTGGACCTTGCGAGCCAGGGTGGCCGCGAGCTGCGGGGTGTCGGTGTGCGTGACGCCGACCAGCACCAGCAGACCGTCCCCGATCTCGCCGACCACCTCGCCGTCGACGGTCACCGCGGCCCGGCTCACCGTCTGCACCACCGCCCGCATCAGCCGGCCACCGGCTCGACGATGCCCCGCTCGACCAGGTGCGCCACGATCGGCCCGGCCGCCTCGGCCAGCTCCTCCGGGGCCACGTCGTGCGCGGCGGCGAGCAGGGCGAGCTGGTCGCGCAGCGGCAGCCGGCCGTCCGCCCCGCCCACCAGGGCGAGCACCAGCGGGTCGATCTCCTCGGACCAGCGCAGCCCGTGCGGCACCGCGAGGACCTGCCGGTCCACCGCCCAGCCCTCCTCGCCCATGGTGGCCTCCTGCCGCAGCTGGAGCCCGTCGGCGGCCCGGTATCGGGCGGCCAGCAGCCCGTCGGTGTCCCGGCCGCGCAGCCAGTCCTGCCGGTCGAACCACTCGGCCACCCGGTCGCCCATCGGCGGCTCGACCCGCTGGCGCAGGTCCTCCACCCGGACGACCGGCCGGTCGTGCCCGGCGTGGTGCAGCGAGACGATGCCGAAGCCGATCGCCTCCACCTGGTGCGCGTCGAACCAGTCCAGCCAGGCCGCCGCCCGGTGCGGGTCGGACTTCTCGCCGACGTCGGTCAGCCACAGGTCGACGTACGCCATCGGGTCGGCCACCTCGCGCTGCACGACCCAGGCGTCGAGGCCGGTGCCGGCGAACCAGCCGGTCACCCGCTCCGCCCAGTCCTCGCCGGTGACGTGCACCCAGTTGGCCAGGTACTGCATCGTCCCGCCCTCGGTGAGCAGGCGCGGGGCGGCGGCGGCCAGTTCGGCGCCGATCGCGTCGCCGACCCGACCGGAGTCCCGGTAGACGTGCGTGGTGGTGCCGGGGCCGACCACGAACGGCGGGTTGCTGACCACCAGGTCGAAGCGGCGGCCGGCGACCGGGGCGACCATGTCCCCGCGCAGCAGCTCCCAGTCCTGCCCGTTGAGCGCGGCGGTGGTGGCGGCGAAGCGCAGCGCCCGCTCGGAGACGTCGGTGGCGGTCACCTGCCGGGCGTGGGTGGACAGGTGCAGGGCCTGTACGCCGGAGCCGGTGCCCAGGTCGAGCGCGCTCGCCACGGGCCGCCGGACGGTCGCCCCGATCAGCGTCTGGGTGGCCCCGCCGATGCCCAGAACGTGCTCGGCGTGCAGCGGGCGGCCGGGGCGGGCGCTGGCCGGCACGTCGGCGAGTACCCACCAGTCGTCCCCGTACGGCTCCAGGTCGACGCCGGCGCGCAGGCCGTCGCCGTGCCGCTCGACGATCCCCCCGGCGAGGGCCTCCTCGACGGTCAGCGGGGCGAGCGCCGCGGCGACGGTCGCCTCCGACTCGGTCTGGTCGCAGATGAACACCCGGATCAGCGTCGCCAGCGGGTCGCGCTCCTCGGTGGCGCGCAGCGCGGCCCGGAAGTCGTTGCGGGCCACCGCGCCGGTGGTCTGCGGGCCGAGCCGCTCGGCGATGCCGTTGGCGGTGAAGGTGGCCCGGGTGAGCGCGGTGCGCAGGGCGTCCACGCCGGCGGGGGAGAGCAGCATGTCATGACGGTCCACACGGTCATCCTGCCTGGCCGGGGCGGCTGCGTGGCCGGCACCCGCGACATCCGTACCGCGACCGGTATCAATAGGCAACTATCTCTTTCATGACCTTCGATGGCTGGCTAGGCTCACCGGCAACATCCGTCGATGGGCGTCCCCGATGGCCACGAGCCCGGGCGCGCCCGGTAGGGAGCCAGACGATGTCCGACGTGTCCGTTCCCCGGCGTCGCGCGCTGCGCGCGTTCGCCGTCACGGCCGCCGCGGCGGCCCTCGCCGCCGCCGCCTCCACCCCCGCCCTCGCCGCGCCGACCGGCCAGGTCCGCTACGCCGGTGCCCCGGACGCCATCAGCGGCAGCTACCTGGTGGTGCTGAAGACCGACGCCGTGGGCGCGGCCGACAGCCTCGCCGCCCGCGCCGCCGTGCCGACCCGCGCCGCCGGCCTCAGCAAGCGCTACGGCGGCGCCGTCGGCACGGTGTGGAGCGCCGCGCTGACCGGCTACAGCGCCCGGATGAGCCCGGCGCAGGCCCGCCGGCTCGCCGCCGACCCCTCCGTCGCGTACGTCGAGCAGGACCGGGTGGTCCGCGCGCAGGGCACCCAGACCGGGGCGACCTGGGGGCTGGACCGGATCGACCAGCGCAGCCTGCCGCTCAACGGCAGCTACACGTACCCGAACACGGCCACCAACGTGCGGGCCTACATCATCGACACCGGCATCCGGATCACGCACAGCGACTTCGGTGGCCGGGCGAGCTGGGGCACCAACACCGTCGACACCAACAACACCGACTGCAACGGCCACGGCACGCACGTCGCCGGCACCGTCGGCGGGGCGAAGTACGGCGTGGCCAAGGGCGTCCGGCTGATCGCGGTGAAGGTGCTCAACTGCTCCGGCAGCGGCAGCACCTCGGGCGTGGTCAGCGGGGTCAACTGGGTCACCGGCAACGCGGTCAAGCCGGCCGTGGCCAACATGAGCCTCGGCGGCGGGGCCAGCAGCACGCTGGACAACGCGGTGGCCAACTCGATCAGCTCCGGCGTCACGTACGGCATCGCCGGCGGCAACTCCAACGCCAACGCCTGCAACTACTCGCCGGCCCGGGTCGCCTCCGCCATCACCGTCGGCGCCACCACCAGCAGCGACGCCCGCGCCTCGTACTCGAACTACGGCTCCTGCCTGGACATCTTCGCGCCGGGCTCCTCGATCACCTCGGACTGGAGCACCGGCGACACCGCCACCAACACGATCAGCGGCACCTCGATGGCCACCCCGCACGTGGTCGGCGCGGCGGCGCTGGTGCTCGGCACCAACCCGTCGTACACCCCGGCGCAGGTGGCCAGCTACCTGACCACCAACGCGACCACCGGCAAGGTGACCAGCCCCGGCAGCGGCTCGCCGAACCGGCTGCTCTTCGTCGTCAACTGACGACCGCCTCCGACGCGGCCCGGTGGACCCCACCCCTGTCCACCGGGCCGCGTCCCGCGCGCGTACCGGCCGACCGGCTGGTGCGTCGACCACGGAGGGCGTCGACGGGCAGACTGGGCCCGGTGAGCGACCACTACCTGCGCCTGGTACCCACGGACCCGTACTGGCAGCCGGATCCCGGTGCCGCGGCCGCCGTCGTCGCCTACGTGGCGGGCCTCTTCGCCGGGCCCGGTGCCACGGTCGACGAGGTGAGTCAGACCCGCTACGAGCGGGTCACCGTGATCGACGCCGGCATGTACACGGAACGGATCACCTGCCCGCGCTGCGGCGGGGGCATCGGCCTGGACTGGCTCGGCCGGCTGGTTCGCGAACCCGGCCTGGGTCTCGACCGGCTGGACGCGGCGGTGCCCTGCTGCGGCGCGGTCCTGGGGCTGCCCACCCTGCACTACGAGGAGCCGGTCGGCTTCGCCCGGTTCGAGGTGACCGCCCGCAACGCGACCCGGGCGGGGTACGAGCTCGACACCGAGGAGCTGGCCCGGGTGGCCGACCTGCTCGGGCACCCGGTCACGCAGATCCTCGCCCACTACTAGGCCCTGCTTCACAGGTGGATGGGTGACGGAGATCCCCGGCGACCGGCTGTGCGGTAATCGGGTGGTAGCTGGTGCGGTTCGTGGTTACCGTTCGCGGCCATGGAGATCCGCGTCGAACTACCCGACGACCATGAAGCCGTACTGGAGGTGAACCGCCGTGCGTTCGGGGCATCGGGAAGCGAGGTCGCCGATCTGGTGGACGCCCTGCGTCGTGACGATCAGGGGCGGCTCTCCCTCGTCGCCGAGGACGCGGGTCGCGTGGTCGGGCACGTCATGTTCACCCGTACCCTCCTGGACGCGCCACGGCGGTTGGTCGCCGTGCAGACCCTGAGCCCACTCGCTGTCGACCCGCAGTGGCAGCGACGCGGTATCGGATCGGCCCTCGTCCGCCACGGCATCGACCTTCTCGACAGGCGAGAGATGCCGTTGGTGTGGCTGGAGGGTGACCCGGTCTACTACGGGCGGTTCGGTTTCGAACCCGGTACCGGTCATGGGTTCCGCAAGCCGTCCCTACGCATCCCCGACGCCGCTTTTCAGGTCAGGACCCTGGCCGCGTACGAGCCGTGGATGACCGGCACCCTCGTATACTCGGCAACCTTCTGGGAACGCGACTGTGTCGGCTTACGGGATCCCGACGCATGACCGGCGCCGGCTGACCCCGAAGATCAGCCAGCCGCCGGCCGACCCCTGCTACCGGGTCCGCCCCGCGCGGATCGCGTCGGCGGCGAGGCGTACGTCCCGGAAGTCGACGACGGCTTCCCGCGTCACGCGGATCAACGTCGCCAGGTCGCCCCGGGAGCAGAGCAGGACGTCACCCAGGACATCCGGCCGGAGCGCCAGGTCGTCGGGGTAGCAGTCGTGCCAGGCCAGGTCAGCCAGCTGCAGGAGGTCGAGGGCCGCTTCGGTGTGCCGCGGACCGAAGAGGGCCTCGACCTCTGGTCGGCGTTCGCGGCGGCGCTGCTCACTGCCGATGGTCATCCACCGTCTCCCTCGTACCGAGCGGACATCACGCCCGGTCCGGCAAGGATGTCTCCCGAGCGGCCCGGTCGACGGCAGGATGTCCTCATGACGCTGTCGCTTCCCATCGATCCCGAGGCCAACGAGTTTGTCAACCGGAACCCGTTGGCGCTGCTCCTCGGCATGGTGCTCGACCAGCAGGTGCCGATGGAGAAGGCGTTCTCCTCGCCGTACGTGCTGGCGCAGCGGCTCGGTCACGAGCCGGACGCCCGCGAGCTGGCCGGGTACGCCCCGGAGCCGCTGGTCGCGCTCTTCGCCCAGCCGCCGGCCCTGCACCGGTTCCCGAAGGCCATGGCGGCCCGGGTGCAGGAGGTCTGCCAGGTCCTCGTCGACCGGTACGACGGTGACCCGGCCCGGCTCTGGTCGGAGGCCGCCGACGGCCGGGACCTGCTGCGCCGGGTGGGGGAGCTGCCCGGCTTCGGCCGGCAGAAGGCGCAGATCTTCGTGGCCCTGCTCGGCAAGCGGTTCGGGGTCACGCCCGAGGGCTGGCGGGAGGCGGCCGGGGGCTACGGCGACGCGGACGCGTACCGCTCGGTGGCCGACGTCACCGACCCGGAGTCGTTGCGCCGGGTGCGGGAGTACAAGCAGCGGATGAAGGCCGAGGCGAAGGCCGCGAAGGGCTGACGCAACCCGGGGGTCGGTCGGCTCGTTGGCAGGCGGGGCGGCGACACCGCCGGCGCCGGGACAGCCGGGCCGGCGGGTCCGGTGGCGGGAGGGCGATGGCCGAGCAACGGGGTGGCGGCCTGCTGCGGATGGGCGTGACCTCCGGCCGGGCCACCTTCCTGGAGCTCTTCTTCGACCTGGTCTTCGTGTTCGCCCTGACCCGGGTCTCGCAGCGGCTGATCCGGGACCTGCCGGCCACCGGCCGGGCACTGGCCGCCGGCGTCGGGAAGACCCTGCTGCTCTTCCTCGCGCTCTGGCTGGTCTGGACCATCACCACCTGGCTCACCAGCCGGTACGAGCCGGAGCGCACCGCGATCCAGGTGGTCGTGGTGGGTTCGATGTTCGGCAGCCTGGTGATGGGGGTGGCGCTGCCCCGGGCGCTGGAGGAGCGGGCGCTGCCGTTCGCGCTCGCCTACGTCTCGGTGATGGTGCTCCGACCGCTGGTGGTGGTGTTCGCGCTGCGCGGCCACCCGCGGCGCACGGTCCCGTTGCGGCTGGCCGCCTGGGCGGCGGTGACCGCGCTGCCCTGGCTGCTCGGCGCGCTGGGTCCGGCGGGGCTGCGGGTGCCGCTCTGGACGGTCGCGCTCGCCCTCGACTACGTGGGCCTGCTCACCGGCTGGCCGCTGCCCCGGCTGGGCGCGGCGGCGGCGCGCGGCTGGCGGATCGCCGGGGAGCACCTGGCCGAGCGCTACCAGCAGATCTTCCTGATCTCACTGGGCGAGTCGATCCTGGTGATCGGGGTGACCTACAGCGGGAAGCCGTTCTCCGGCGAGAGCGCCGGGGCGTTCGTGGTCTCGTTCGGCACCGTCGCGCTGCTCTGGCGGATCTACTTCCACCGGGCCGGGCACCTGCTGCCGGCCGCGCTGCGGCTGGCCCCCTACCCGGGACGGCTGGGCGCGTCCGCCGCCCTGACCCACCTGTTCATCGTGCTCGGGGTGCTCGCCACAGCGGTCGGCTACGAACTCGTCATCGTCGACCCGTACGGCCGGGAGGCGGGGTGGCTGCTCTTCGTGGTGGGCGGGCCGGCGCTCTTCCTGGCCGCCCGGGCCCGCTTCGAGTACGAGATCTTCGCCCGGATCTCGTCCTCTCGGGTGGTCGGCACGGTGCTGTTGGTGCTGCTCGCGCCACTGCTGGCCCGGGCCGCGCCGGTGCTGGCGCTGACCGTGGTGGCCGGGGTGCTGGCACTGGTGGCGGGGCTGGACGCGCTGCGCAGCCGGGGTCGTCCGGTCGAGGAACCGGCCTCCCCGATCGGCCGGGAGCGCCGCCCCCGGGGACGTCGACTGAGCGGTCGGCTCAGGCGGCGGTGGGGCGGGACAGCGCGGCGAGCGCCCGGCGCACGTCGGCCAGCGAGACCGTCGCCGAGTCGTCCAGATCGGCGAGGCCGGCCTCGATCCACTGCCGCATCAGGGTGGTCACGCCGATGCCGCGCGCCTCGGCGGCCGCCCGGACCCGTTCGTAGGTCTCCAGCGGCAGGCGTACCGAGCGGCTGACCATCGGCACGTCGGTGTCGGGGGTGGGCAGCTCCGCCGGCTGGCGCTCGTCGATCAGGTCGGCGAGCGCGTCGCCGCCGTGGTGGAACCGCTTGGTCGCCTCGTCACGGTGCATCGTGACCGCCTCCTCGTCGGCGCGATCTCCGCACGGCCTCGTCGTAGCGCTTGGCCTCGACGTCGCTCAGTTCGCGGGCGGAGAGGATGTCCCAGTCGTTGTCGGTGCCGTCGGCCTCGGCCAGCAGCACGGCGAGGCGTCGCCCCCGGTGGTCGGTGGCGTAGACCACCATCACGTCGTCCCCGAGGTGCCGGATGACCCGTCGCGTGCTGTGCAGGGCCTCCCAGACTTCCCCCGGCGTGACGTCGTAGACCTGCAGGTTGGCCAGCGCCTCGTCGGTGAAGCTGAACCGGTTGCCCACGGGCGGAGCGTACCACGTTCGTAACACGCGCCCGGCTTGAGTCGATTGTCGCCGATCACCCGTCGGGAGTGACAGGATGGGCCGTAATCCCCTCGAGGAGGTCCGTGGTGAAGCGTCCGGCGTACCAGCCGATTCTGATCACCGACGCCTCGCGCAGCCAGGACGACCAGCTCACCAGTCGGCAGAAGCGATACGTGCTGATGATGGGCATCCGGGTCGCGTGCCTGGTGGCCGGAGCGATCCTGGTCGGCGCGAAGGCCCCACTGCTCTGGCTCTGGCTGCCGCTCTGCGGTCTCGGGATGGTGCTCATCCCGTGGCTGGCGGTGCTGCTGGCCAACGACCGGCCGCCCAAGGAGCAGCACCGGCTGGCCCACAAGTTCCAGCCCCGGGTCCGCGACGAGGCGCCGCCGATGGCGCTGCCCGCGCAGGAGGGCCCGCACAAGGTCATCGACGCCGAACCCTGACCGGTCCGGGCCCCGCGCCAGCCCGCGAGGCCCGGAAGGGGGTCGGGGTCAGGGGGCCGGCCGGGCCCCCACCGAGGAGACCGCGAGGGCGCCCAGGTCGCCCGCGCGGGCCAGCGCCGACCGGGCGTCCGCGCCGGCCAGCCAGGCGGTGAGCAGGCCGGCGGCGAAGGCGTCGCCGGCCCCGGTGACGTCCACCACCGGCACCCCGGGCGCCGACGCCGTCTCGACCGTCCCGGCCCGGTCCACCCAGACCGCGCCCGCCGCGCCCCGCTTGACCACCACCCGCCGGGCCGCCGCGGTCAGCGCGCGCGCCTGCGCCGCCGGGTCCAGCCCGCCGGCCAGCACCGTCGCCTCGTCGCTGTTGACCAGCAGCAGGTCGACGTCGCGTACCCAGGCCAGGAAGGTCGCCGCGCCGACCCGCCGCAGCGGCGCCGCGGAGGCCGCGTCGACGCTGGTGGTCAGCCCCTGCTCGCGCGCGGCGGCCAGCGCGCGCAGGCCCGCGCCGCGCGACCCGGCGTCCAGCAGGGTGTACGCGGACAGGTGCAGGTGCCCCGCGTCGGGCACCTCGGCCAGGGCCCGGTCGACGTGCCCGGCGGTCAGCCGCAGGTTCGCCCCCCGCTGGCTGATCATGGTGCGCTCGCCGCCGTGGGCGAGCACGATGACCGTGCCGGTCGGGTAGCCCTCGTGCCGCTGGACCGCGCAGGTCACGCCCACCCGCGACAGCTCGGCCACCCGCTCCCGGCCGGTCTCGTCGTCGCCGGTCGCGGCGACCAGGGTGACCGGTGACCCCTGGGCGGCCAGCCAGGCGGCCGTGTTGGCCGCCTGGCCACCGCCGCTGAACCGGATCCCGGCGGCGGTGTCCGAGCCGGTGGCCAGCGGGCCGGCGAGCACCGCGACCACGTCGGTGATCACGTCGCCGACCACGACGATCCGTGGGCTCACACCGCCACCCGGCGGGTCACGGCGGCGACCGCGATCCGGGCGGCCAGGTCGGCGTTGCGCAGGATGATCCGGACGTTCACCGCCAGGCTCGCGCCCTCGGTGGCGGAGTGGAAGTGGGCCAGCAGGAACGGGGTGACCGCCTTCCCGGTCACCCCGTCGCGGGCCAGCCGGGCCAGCCCGTCGGCGAGGGTGCGGTCGTGCAGCGCCGGGTCGAGCTGCTCGTCGGCGGGGAGCGGGTGGGCGACCACCAGGCCGCCGTGGTGCCCGCCCTGGCGCTCCCGGGCGATCAGCACGTCGGCGACCTGCTCCGGCGACTCGACCGACCAGTCCAGGTCGAACCCGCCGTCGGTCAGGTAGAAGCCGGGGAAGCGGCGGGTGCGGTAGCCCACCACGCCGACGCCGAGGGTCTCCAGCCGCTCCAGGGTGGCCCCGACGTCGAGGATCGACTTGACCCCGGCGCAGACCACCGTGATCGGGGTCCGGGCCAGGGTGACCAGGTCGGCCGACTCGTCGAAGGTCTGCGCCGCCTCCCGGTGCACCCCGCCCAGCCCGCCGGTGGCGAACACGCCGATCCCGGCGGACGCGGCGACCGCGCTGGTCGCGGCGACCGTGGTGGCCCCGTCCGCGCCGGTCGCCGCCGCCACGGCCAGGTCGCGTACGGAGAGTTTCGCCACCCCGTCGGTGGTGGCCAGCCGGGTCAGCTGGGCGTCGTCCAGCCCCACGATCAGCTCGCCGGCGATCATCCCGATGGTGGCCGGCACCGCTCCCGCGTCCCGGACCGCCTGCTCGATCTGCCGCGCGACCAGCAGATTGTCCGGCCGGGGGAGGCCGTGCGAGACGATGGTGCTCTCCAGGGCCACGACGGGACGCCCGTCGCGCAGGGCGTCGGCCACCTCGGTGCCGAAACTGATGTGAAAGTTGGTCACTTCCGTTACGGTACGGGCCGCCTCGGGGCGGCCTGCGGTGGACCGCCCCCCGAGGACCTGCGAAACTGGAAAGTTGGAGGTGGAGAAGTGAGCACAGAGGTTCTCGAACGTCCCGAGCTGAAGGACGCCGACACCGGTCCGGAGATGTTCCACTACGTCCGCAAGGACAAGATCGCCGAGAGCGCGGTCATGGGCACGTACGTCATCGCCCTCTGCGGTGAGACGTTCCCGGTGACCAAGGCCGCCAAGCCCGGTTCGCCGGTCTGCCCCAAGTGCAAGGAGATCTACGACTCCTGGGGCGAGTGAAGGGGGGCGGCTCCGCCGCCCGCCCACGTAACCTGCGGCGGTGACCACCTCCACCGCCCTGCTCGTCGCCGACCTCACGGGGGTCGCGGTCTTCGCCGCCTCCGGCGCCTCCGCGGCGGTGGCGAAACGGCTCGACCTGTTCGGGGTGGTCTTCGTCGGCGTGGTCGCCGCCCTCGGCGGCGGCATCTTCCGGGACCTGGTCATCGACGAGGTCCCGCCGCTGGCCTTCGCCGACTGGCGGTACGCGGTGACCGCGGCGGTCACGGCCGCCGCCGTCTTCCGGCTGCACCCCCAGCTCGCCCGGCTGCGCACCACCGTGCTGGTGCTCGACGCCGCCGGGCTCGCCCTGTTCACCGTCACCGGCACGCTCAAGGCCCTCGACGCCCACGTGCCGGCCGTCGGCGCCTGCATGATCGGCATGCTCACCGCGATCGGCGGCGGCCTCGGCCGGGACCTGCTCACCGGCGAGATCCCGGTGGTGCTGCGCCGGGAGATCTACGCGGTGGCCGCGCTCGCCGGCTCGATCCTGGTGGCCCTGCTCGCCGCGTCCGGGCAGGCGCGGTCGGGGCCGCTGACCGCCGCCGCCCTCTTCGTCTTCGTGCTGCGCCTGGTGGCGTTGCGCCGGCGCTGGTCCGCCCCGGTGGCCACGCTGCGCCCGCCGCGCACCGGCACCCGCGGCCCGCAGGGCTGAGTCCCGGTTCCACCCTGGCGCGCGCGGTCGGGCCGAGCGCTGGTTCCCCCGTGGCGCGCGCGGTCGGCCGCGGCGTGACCGGCCGACGGGGCGCCCGCCCGGCGGTCCGGATGTGACCAGCGTGGCGTCGAGTGGGGCGCGACGCCCCCGCTGGTTATGCTGAGTCCGCCTTCGCGGCACCGGATGCGCGAGGGCCTTTTCATGGGCGGCGGAACCCGTGGCCCTCGACCGGGGCCCGCCGCCGTGCGGTCGGAGAGGAGCTACGCGTGGCACCGCGGTTGCCGGCGCTCGAGACGTTCCCGCCCCTGCGTGCCTGGCAACGCAAGGCGATGGTGGAGTACCTGCGTCGCCGTACCGAGGACTTCACCGCGGTCGCCACGCCCGGGGCCGGCAAGACCACCTTCGCCCTGCGGATCGCCGCCGAGCTGCTGCACGACGGCACCATCGAGGCGGTCACCGTGGTCGCCCCGACCGAGCACCTGAAGACCCAGTGGGCGCAGGCGGCGGCCCGGATCGGCATCCAGCTCGACGCCGCCTTCCGCAACGCCGACCTGCACTCCGCCGCCGACTTCCACGGCGCGGTGGTCACCTACGCCCAGGTCGGCATGGCCCCGCAGGTGCACCGCCGGCGCACCATGACCCGGCGGACCCTGGTCATCCTCGACGAGATCCACCACGCCGGCGACTCGCGCACCTGGGGTGACGGCGTGAAGGCGGCCTTCGAGCCCGCGGTACGCCGGCTGATGCTGACCGGTACGCCGTTCCGCTCCGACGACAACCCGATCCCGTTCGTCAGCTACGAGCGGGGCGGTGACGGGCTGCTGCGCTCGCGGGCCGACTCCGTCTACGGCTACGCCGACGCGCTGCGCGACAACGTGGTCCGGCCGGTGCTCTTCCTGGCGTACTCGGGGGAGACCCGGTGGCGCACCAACGCGGGCGAGGAGCTGGCCGCGCGACTGGGCGAACCGATGACCCAGGACCTCATCGCCCAGGCCTGGCGTACCGCGCTGGACCCGGCCGGTGACTGGATGCCGCAGGTGCTGCGGGCCGCCGACGCCCGGCTGACCGTGCTGCGGCAGAACGGCATGCCCGACGCCGGTGGCCTGGTGATCGCCACCGACCAGCAGGTCGCCCGCGCGTACGCGAAGCTGATCGAGCAGCTCACCGGCGAGAAGGCCGCGGTGGTGCTCTCCGACGACCAGGGCGCGTCCGCGCGGATCGCGACGTTCGCGGCCTCCGAGCAGCGCTGGCTGGTGGCGGTCCGGATGGTGTCCGAGGGCGTCGACATCCCCCGGCTGGCCGTCGGCGTGTACGCGACCAGTGCCAGCACCCCGCTCTACTTCGCGCAGGCGATCGGCCGGTTCGTCCGGGCCCGCCGCCCCGGCGAGACCGCCTCGGTCTTCCTGCCCAGCGTGCCGCACCTGCTCGGGCTGGCCAGCGAGATGGAGTCCGAGCGGGACCACGTCCTGGGCAAGGCCAAGGAGAAGGACGGCTTCGACGACGACCTGCTGGAGCGGGCCCAGCGCGACGACCAGGCCAGCGGCGAGCTGGAGAAGCGGTTCGCCGCGCTCTCCGCGACCGCCGAGCTGGACCAGGTGATCTTCGACGGCACCTCCTTCGGCACCGCCGCCCAGTCCGGCACGCCGGAGGAGGAGGAGTACCTGGGCCTGCCCGGGCTGCTGACCGCCGACCAGGTCTCGATGCTGCTCACCAAGCGGCAGGCCGAGCAGCTCGCCGCGCAGAAGCGCCGGACGGCCCAACGGGCCGCTGAGCCGGCCGCTGCGGCCCCGGCGGCCCCCGCCCCACCGATGAGTGCCGCCCAGCGCCGCGTGGCGCTCCGGCGGCAACTGAACGCCCTGGTGGCCGCCCGCCACCACCGTACCGGCCAGCCGCACGGCAAGATCCACGCCGAGCTGCGCCGGCTCTGCGGTGGCCCGCCCAGCGCCCAGGCCACCATCGAGCAGCTCGAAGAGCGCATCGCCACCGTCCAGACCCTCTGACAACCCACCGCCCCCGCCCTGGTGGGCCGCCCGGCCGCTCGTGGGGGCGGCGCGTGGGGAGAGGGATGGCATGCGGAAAGCCGGCCGGAGGTCCCCTGGGGGCCTCCGGCCGGCTTTGTCGCGGTTATCTGGTTATCGGCTCAGTTCGCCATCAGATCGGCGCCACGCCAGCTGAACTCCGGGTCCGTCGCGAACCGCACGGTGATCTTCACGAGATCCTCCGCGTACTTGTTCGCGTGGTGCCCACAGAACACCAGCTCGCTCCCACCCGCCAGGGTGATCCGGAGCTTGCCGGCAGCATTGCAGCGGTCGCACCGTTCATCGGCGGCCGGGGGGCTCACCGTCTCGGGCGGCGGCGTGAGGGTCGGGGTCATCGCCTTCCTCCTCTGGTCGTCACCGATGAACACTCTCGTCGGTCGTTGCTCACCTATCGTGCAACACCCTGCTCGGGCGCTGCCTTCCCTGTGTGCCCGCGGGGGACCGAGGTCACACCTGGCGTGGAAGACAGTGTGCCGTGCACCAAGGGTGCCACGTCAACGATCACAAACGGGCAACCGAACGATCACCGAAGAGTGTTGTACGGCTGGTGATCAAAGCGACACGACTGGTTGACGTGTCCGCCTCAGTCCAGGTAGTCGCGGAGCACCTGGGAACGCGAGGGGTGCCGCAACTTGGACATGGTCTTCGACTCGATCTGACGGATGCGCTCCCGGGTCACCCCGTACACCTGGCCGATCTCGTCCAGGGTGCGCGGCTGGCCGTCGGTGAGGCCGAAGCGCAGGCGTACCACGCCGGCCTCGCGCTCGGAGAGCGTCTGCAGCACCTGCTGGAGCTGGTCCTGCAGCAGCGAGAACGAGACGGCGTCGACCGCGACGACGGCCTCCGAGTCCTCGATGAAGTCGCCGAGCTGGCTGTCGCCCTCGTCACCGATGGTCTGGTCGAGCGAGATGGGCTCCCGGGCGTACTGCTGGATCTCCAGCACCTTCTCCGGTGTGATGTCCATCTCCTTGGCCAGCTCCTCCGGGGTGGGCTCGCGGCCCAGGTCCTGGAGCAGCTCGCGCTGGATCCGGCCGAGCTTGTTGATCACCTCGACCATGTGCACCGGGATGCGGATGGTGCGGGCCTGGTCGGCCATGGCGCGGGTGATGGCCTGGCGGATCCACCAGGTGGCGTACGTGGAGAACTTGTAGCCCTTGGTGTAGTCGAACTTCTCGACCGCGCGGATCAGGCCCAGGTTGCCCTCCTGGATCAGGTCCAGGAAGGCCATGCCACGACCGGTGTAGCGCTTGGCCAGCGAGACGACCAGCCGGAGGTTCGCCTCCAGCAGGTGGTTCTTGGCCCGCTCCCCGTCCCGGGAGATCCAGAGCAGGTCGCGCTGCATGTCGCGGGTGAGCTTCTCCTCACCCTCGTCCGCCGCGCGCAGCCGCTCGGCGGCGTAGAGGCCGGCCTCGATCCGCTTGGCGAGCTCGACCTCCTGCTCCGCGTTGAGCAGCGGGACCTTGCCGATCTGCTTCAGGTACGCCCGGACCGAGTCGGCGGACGCGGTCAGCTCGGCGTCGCGGCGCGCCTGCTTGAGCGCCTCGGACTCCTCGTCGTCCCACTCGAAGTCGTTGTCGGTGGCGGAGCTGGCGGCGTCGGCCTCGGCGGCCTGGGTCAGCTCGGCCGGCTCCTCGACGACGACGTCCTCGATCTCGGCGGCCAGCTCCTCCGGGTCGATGTCGCCCTCGGCGCCCTCGCCCTTCGCGCCGGCCTTCGCCGGCTTCGCCCCGGCGTTCTTCGCCGCCACCGTCGCCTTGGTGGCGCGGGTCGCCTTGGTGGCCTTCGCCGGGACGGCGGCCTTGGCGGCCACCTCGGCGGTGGTGCCGGTGGCCTTGCGCGCGGTGGCCTTGCGCGGCGCGGGCGCCGGGGACTCCTCGGCGGCCGGTGCCTGCTTCGGGGCGGGCGCCGCGGCCTTCTTGGTGGTCTTGGCGGTGGTGGCCCGGGAGGCGGGCGTGGCGGAGCGGGCGGCGGCGACGCGGCGGCGGGTGCTGGCGGAACCGTCCACGACCACCGTCACCCCGGCCTCGGAGAGGGCGCGGAGGATCTTCTTGGCCTGGGCCGGGGTCACCTCAGCGGACTCGACGGTGCGCGCGAGCTGAGCCGACGTGAGCTGGCCGCCGGCGCTCTGCGCGTGGGCGATCAGGGTGTCGGTGAGCGAGCGAACGTCGGCGCCGGTCTGGCGGGGTTCTGTCACGAATGACCTTCCGGAGGCGAAGAGCGAGCACGGCCGGGTTCGCCCGGCACGGCAGGAAACGCCGTGTCGGACGATGTCGTTGAGGGACCCCCGTGTCCCGGGCCGGCCGGTCGGTGGCGGTCCGTGGCGCGTGGGCAGGGTGAATTGTAACGCCGTCTACGGCGATCATCCCGCGCCGCACGGCGTACCGGCGGTGTGGACCGCCGATTCGGCGCAGATGTGGACTTTGTAAGGATGATACCGCGCACGACCCGACCGGCCCCGGTCGTGCCGGAAGGGGACGAACATGATCCGCTCGACACCCGCGCCCGGGGAGCTGCTGGAGATCGCCGTGACGGTGGCCCGGGACGCCGCCGCGACCGCGCACCGGATGCGGGCCGAGGGGGTGTCGGTCGCCGCGACCAAGAGCACCGTGACGGACGTCGTGACCGCCGCCGACCGGGCGGTGGAGCGGCAGGTCCTCGACGCGCTGCGGGCGCTGCGGCCCGGCGACGCGGTGCTCGGCGAGGAGTACGGGACGGGCGGCACCGACCAGGCGGAGGCCGGCGGGGTGCGCTGGATCGTCGACCCGATCGACGGCACCGTCAACTACCTCTACGGGCTGCCGTACTGCGCGGTCTCGCTGGCGGCCGAGGTCGACGGCGAGGTGCTCGCCGGGGTGGTGCGCAACGTCGCCACCGGCGAGGAGTGGACCGCCACCGCGGGCGGCGGCGCCTGGCGGGACGGGCAGCGGCTGAGCTGCTCGACCGAGACGCGGCTGGGGCAGGCGCTGGTCGCCACCGGATTCGGCTACGACGCCGGCCGCCGGGCGCACCAGGCCCGGGTGGTCGCCGAGCTGATCCCGCACGTGCGCGACATCCGCCGGATGGGCGCCGCCGCGCTGGATCTCTGCCTGGCCGCCGAGGGCCGGGTGGACGCGTACTACGAGAAGGGGCTGGCCGCCTGGGACCTGGCCGCGGGCGGCCTGGTCGCCCGCGAGGCGGGGCTGCGGGTGACCGGCCTGTCCGGCCGGCCCGCCGGGCCGGACCTGGTGCTCGCCGCCCCACCGGCGCTCTACGAGCCGCTGCACACCCGGCTGGCGGCCCTGGACGCCTCCGGCGGTCCCTGAGAGCGACTCCGCAGGTACGACAGAGGTGGCCTCCCCGGCAGGGGGGGGCCACCTCTTCGGGTACGGCGGTGGGTTACTTGAGCGGGCCGGGGCAGGTGCCGGCCGGGGCGACCGGCGAGCCCAGGTCACCGAGGGACTGGTTCACCTCGGTGGTGGTGGCCAGCTGCTGGAAGCCGTTGCCGAGGACCACGTCGACGGTGTCGTCCTTGCGCTTGATGTCGAACTCCGGCTTGGCGTTGTCGAGGAAGTACGCCTTCAGCAGGTGGGCGGAGCCGACCGCCTTGGGACCGAACCGGAGCACGGCCACCTCGTCCACCGCCTTGGGGGCGTTGCCCTCCTTCTTGACCTGGAACTTGCGGTTGCGGAAGTCGTCCGCGACCGTGCCGGCCAGACCCGCCTCGTCGGTGCCGTTGTAGACGTTGATCTTGATGTCCTTGGGCTCGTGCAGGGTCAGGTCGGCCACCGGCCAGTCCTTCGAACAGCCCGCGGCGGTGCCGGCGTTGCTCTGGGTGTCGCGGACCACCGCGATGATGACGAAGACCAGCGCGACGACCGCCAGCAGACCGAGGACAACGAGTGCCCGCACTCGCGCAAAACTCATCTGGGCGCTCCCGGACGATGGGGTGGGTGGCGGCCGCCGCCGGCGATCGGGCCGCCCGGCCGGCCGTCGGGTACGCCGCTGAGGTTAACGGTTGTCCGGCCGTGGCGTGGAAACAGTCCGACATGCCGGCGCGCCACCGGGGGAACGGGTACTACTACCCCTATCTTCGTGTCGCCTGAGTCACATTGGGAACAACTTCGGGCGCAGGGGCGTACATCTCTGCCACGAGGGCGGTATACATGCCTCGCCCAAAGGGGGGGTAAGGTTCCGCGCTCGCTGGGGGAGTTTCCCCGGCGAACTCGGCCCACCGGTCGAAGGGTCGGGTGACCGACACATGTGGTGGCCGGCCAGTGGAACCGAAACAGCGTCCTCCGGCGTTACAACCGGAAGCGACCATATCGATATGGGAGAGTGAAACCGATGGCCACCGACTACGACGCCCCGCGTCGCGACGAGGTCGACCTCGGCGAGGACAGCCTGGAAGAGCTCAAGGCCCGACGGGTCGACTCTCAGTCGGGCGCCGTGGACGTCGACGAGGCCGAGGTGGCGGAGAGCTTCGAGCTGCCCGGCGCCGACCTCGCCGACGAGGAGCTGACGGTCAAGGTGCTGCCGATGCAGCAGGACGAGTTCCGTTGCGGCCGCTGCTTCCTCGTCCACCACCGCAGCCAGTTGGCGGTGGAGCGCAACGGCGACCTGATCTGCCGAGAGTGCGTCTGAGCCGACGTACGACCACCTGCGGCGGCCTCCTCGACGGGGCCGCCGCTGTCCGAGCTGCCGTGCGCCGGTGGCGGGAAGCTGCTTGACTCGTACCGGCGGCTGACACGCCGCGCGGAGTACGGGAGGGCGGACGGGTGAGCGAGCGCAGTGAGCGGACCGGTGCTCCGGGTGCCGACGGGACCGGCGCCGACGGGGCGGCCGGCGGCGACGACACCGGGCGGGTCACCCCGGCCCGGCCGGACGGCGACGCCGACCAGCTCGGCGCGACCGTCGCCGCGCTCACCGCGGACGACGTCGCGCCCGCCCAACGGCGGCAGCTGCTCACCCGGCTCGTCGGGCAGGCGCGCGCCCGTGGCCTGACCGACCTGTTCAAGCCGAAGGCGGCGGTCCGCTGGATGGCCGACACGGTCGCCGAGGTCGCCCCGCACGTGCCGATCCGCGACCTGGCCACCCTCCGGCGGCACTTCCCGGGGCTCGACGACGACGAGCTGGCCGAGCGGCTGATCCGCAACGCGGCCCGGGCGACCGCCGGCATCGGCGCGGCCGGGGGAGGCGTCGCCGCGGTCGAGTGGGCGGTCACCCCGACCCTGCTCTCCGCCCCGGTGCTGCTGGCCGCCGAGACCGTCGCCGTGGTGGCGGTCGAGCTGAAGCTGATCGGCGAGCTGCACGAGCTGCACCGCGCCCCGCTGCCCACCGGTGGCACGGCCCGTGCGGTCGCGCTGGTGCAGTCCTGGGCGGGCAAGCGGGGGATCAACCCGATGCTGCCCGGCGTCGGGGTCAGCGCCGTGCTCGGCACGGCGGCCCGCCGTGAACTGCGGGACAGCCTGCTGCGCCGGTTCGGCCGCAACCTCACCACGCTCGGCCCGTTCCTCACCGGCGCGGCGGTCGCCGGCTACCTCAACCGCCGGGCCACCCGCACCCTCGCCGACGAACTCCGCAAGGACCTGCGCCGCCTCCCCCGCGACCTACCCCCCGCCGCCCCCTCCCGCCCCTGACCCCCACCCGGGGAACCCCCACGCCTAATTCACGGAAAGAGTGGCTTTGCGGGCCCGCAAAGCCACTCTTTCCGTGAATTAGGCGGATGCGGCGGGCGTGCGGGGGGTGGGGGGTGGGGCGCGGGGGTTAGGGGGTGGTGTCGCGGGCGGTGAGCAGGGCGGTGGCCAGCTCCACCGGGTGCCGGGTGCTGACCACCCAGAACGGGGTGGGGTCGGCCGGGTCGTCCAGCACCACCTGCACCGCGCCGCCGATCCACGGCCGCTGCACCACGAAGGCGAGCGGGTCGGCCCCGACGCCGAGCACCTCGCGCCGGCCGGCGGCGTCGAGCGGGACCGCGTCGGCGACGTGGCGGACCGGGAGGCGGGCGTCGTCGACGCGCAGCTCGCCGTCGCGGACCTCGACCCGGATCCGGCCCAGCCACCAGAGCACCGCCACGGCCGCCGGGATCAGCACCGCGAACGGCAGCCAGGCCCGCACGCCGGTCGCGCCCATCCACAGCTCGGCGGCGAGCAGCCCGGCCACCGCCAGGCCCGCCGGCCAGGCCCACCAGGGCAGCGTCAGGCGCTCGGCGTGGCCACCGGTGGCGGCCGAGGTGGCGGACGAGGGCGACGACAGGCTCACAGTCCGAGGGTACGGCGCACGGCCGGCCGGCCAACCGGCAGGATGGCAGGGTCACCCCCGCAAGGACCGGACGGAAGAGGAGAACCGTGACAGACGTCGTACCCGTGCCCGTACGGCAGCTCGACCCCGAGCTGCCGCTGCCGGCGTACGCCCATCCCGGGGACGCCGGCGCGGACCTGGTGGCCGCCGCGGACGTGGAGCTGCCGCCCGGCGGCCGGGCCCTGGTGCCGACCGGCGTGGCCGTCGCGCTGCCGGAGGGGTACGTCGGGCTGGTGCACCCCCGATCGGGGCTGGCGGCCAGGCTCGGCGTGACGGTGCTCAACGCGCCCGGTACGGTCGACGCCGGCTACCGGGGTGAGATCCTGGTCAACCTGATCAACCATGATCGGGAGGCGCCGGCGCGGATCAGCCGGGGGGACCGGATCGCGCAGCTCGTCGTCCAGCGGGTCGCGCGGGCCGATTTCCGGCCGGTGGCGGAACTGCCCGCGTCCCGGCGCGGGACCGGCGGGCACGGATCGACCGGCGGGCACGCCGGGCTGGTCCCGGCGCCGGCCGGCGGGCAGACGGAAGAGGTGGCAGGGTGAGTGCGAACAGCGGAGGGTGGGCCAGTGATCTTCTCCCGTAAGCGGGCCGAGGGCGCGCACGCGCGTGACGAGCGGGCCGCCGGGGCCGTCGACGCCCAGGAGGGCGCGCAGACGCCGTCCCGGGGCCCCTACGACGTCGCCGAGGCGCCCGATGAGCCCCGGCTCGATCTGGGCAGCCTCCAGATCCCGGCGATCCCCGAGGTCGAGGTGCGGGTGCAGGCCGACCCGCAGGGCGTGATCCAGCAGGTCGTCCTCGTGCACGGCGAGAACGCCCTCCAGCTCGGGGTCTTCGCCGCGCCGCGCTCCGACGGCATCTGGGACGAGGTGCGCGAGGAGATCCGGCAGTCGCTGTTCAACGACGGCGCCGCCGCCCGGGAGGTCGAGGGGGAGTACGGCACCGAGCTGCACGCCCGGGTGCGTACCCCGGACGGCCTGACCGACCTGCGCTTCGTCGGCATCGACGGGCCGCGCTGGATGGTCCGGGGCGTCTACCAGGGCGCGGCCGCCACCGACCCGCGCGCCGCCGGCCCGCTGGCCGCCTGCCTGGACGGCCTGGTGGTCGACCGGGGCCAGGAGGCCAAGCCGGTCCGTGAGCCGCTGCCGCTGCGGCTGCCCCGCGAGGTGGCCGAGCAGCAGGCCGCCCAGCAGGAAGCGGCGGAGCAGGGCGAGGCCTGAGTCGTACCGCGCCGGGCCCGGCCCGACGGCTACCCGTCGTCGGTGCCGGGCCCGTCGTGTGTCCGCCGTCGATGGGTACGCGCCCCGGACGCCGGCTCCGCGGTCGGGCCGGATCGGCGTACGCTGGCGGGACGGTCCGGCGCCTGCCGGGCCGGGCCAGAGCCGGCGCGGGCCGGTTCCGGGTGGAGAAGGGTGTGACGCGCAGGTCATGGCGACCGACCAGAGCCGGGTGTCGTTCCGGCGGCTCCTGCACCGGCTGACCGCGAGCGAGTCCGAGATCGAGGCGCAGGAGCTGCGCCGGGAGAGCGCCGAGTCGGGCTGCATGCCGACCCACCAGTGCACGCGGGGCCAGGTGGTCTCCGTCGCGGGGCGGCTGCGCACGGTGGTCTACACGCCCCGGACGAACCTGCCCACCCTCGAGGCCGACCTGTACGACGGCAACGACGTGGTCACCCTGGTCTGGCTGGGTCGCCGGCACATCGCCGGCATCGAGCCGGGCCGGCACCTGACCGCCCGGGGCCGGGTGGCCGTCCGGGACGAGCGCAAGGTGATCTACAACCCGTACTACGAGCTGGAGTCGCCGAAGTGACGACCGGACAGCACACCGAGCCGGAGACCGGGCCGGAGGACGACGCGCCGCTGCCCAGCCTCGCCGAGCAGATGGCCGACCAGCTCGGCGGCTGGCGCGGGCTGGTCGAGTCGAGCATCCCGGTGGTGGTCTTCGTGATCGCCAACGTGATCGGCGAGCTGCGCCCCGCGGTGATCGCCTCGGTGGTGGTCGCGCTGCTCATCGCCGGGCTGCGGCTGGCCCAGCGCCGGCCGGTGCGGCACGCCGTCAACGGCCTGTTCGGCGTCGCCATCGGCGCGGCCATCGCCTGGCGTACCGGGGACGAGCGGGACTTCTACCTCCCCGGCATCCTCTACGGCATCGGCTACGGCCTGGCCCTGCTGCTCTCCGCGGCACTGCGCCAGCCGCTGGTCGGCTGGATCTGGTCGGTGCTGGTCGCCAAGGGGCGCTCGGAGTGGCGCGACGACCCCCGGCTGGTGCGCACCTTCACCCAGCTCACCGTGCTCTGGGGCGTGGTCTGGCTGGCCAAGGTGGGCGTGCAGGCCGGGCTCTACCTGGCCCACCAGGACACCGCGCTGGGCGTGGCCCGGCTGGCCCTGGGCTACCCGCCGTACGCGCTGCTGCTGCTGATCACCGTCTGGACGGTGCGCCGGGTGACCCGGGAGAACGAGCCGACCCCGCTGCCGGGCGCCTGAGCGCTCCCGCCGGCCGTACCCGGGAGGGGTCCGACCGGCGGCGGCGTGGGTCTCAGGCCCGGTCGCGGGTGCGCTCGACGCTGTCCGGGCCGAGGATGACCGCGCGGACCTCGTCCTCGACGGCGGCCGTGCACACGAAGACCAGCTCGTCGCCCGCCTCGATCGGGTCGTCC
This sequence comes from Micromonospora auratinigra, assembly GCF_900089595.1. GTDB lineage: Bacteria > Actinomycetota > Actinomycetes > Mycobacteriales > Micromonosporaceae > Micromonospora > Micromonospora auratinigra. The sequence continues at coordinate 6,727,999 of NZ_LT594323.1, forward strand.
GGGCTGGGCACCAGCACCCGCTTGCCGCGCAGGATCGCCACCAGGGCGGCGTCCCGGGGGATCGGCACCGCGTGGATCGGCTCGCCGACGTAGGGCGCGGTGGGCGGCAGGGTGATCTCGACGAGGTTCGCCTCACCCTGCCGGAAGGTCATCAGCCGGACCAGGTCGCCGACGGTGACCGCCTCCTCGACCAGGGCGGCCATCACCCTCGGCTTGCTGACCGCGACGTCCACGCCCCACTGCTCGGTGAAGAGCCACTCGTTCTCCGCCCGGTTCACCCGGGCCACCACGCGGGGCACCGCGAACTCGGTCTTGGCCAGCAGGGACACCACCAGGTTGACCTTGTCGTCGCCGGTGGCGGCCACCACCACCTCGCAGCCGGCGACGTTGGCCTCCTCCAGGCTGGCCAGCTCGCACGCGTCGGCGAGCACCCACTCGGCGGCCGGCACCCGGTCGGGCCGCAGCATCTTCGGCTGCCGCTCGATCAGCATCACCTGGTGCCCGTTGTCGATCAGCTCCTGGGCGATCGAGCGGCCCACGTTGCCCGCGCCGGCGATGGCGATGCGCATGGCTCAGTGCCCTCCTTCCGGCGGCGCGGCCGCCACCGAGGTGACCGACCCCATGATGTCGTCGGTCACCAGCATGAAGACCTGGTCGCCCTCCTGCACCACCGTGGAGGCGGTGGGCAGGGTGCCGATCCCGAACCGGATGAGGTACGCCACCCGGGCGCCGGAGGACTCCTCCAGCTGCCGCAGCGACCGGCCGATCCAGTCCTTGTGCACCGGCACCTCGACGATCGAGACGGTGCTGGTGGGGTCGCGGAAGATCTCCACGTTCCCCTCCGGGACCAGGTGCCGCAGCATCCGGTCGGCGGTCCACCGGACGGTGGCCACGGTGGGGATGCCGAGGCGCTCGTAGACCTGCGCGCGGCGCTGGTCGTAGATCCGGGCGGCCACCCGGGACACGCCGAAGGTCTCCCGGGCCAGCCGGGCGGAGATGATGTTGGAGTTGTCGCCGCTGGAGACGGCGGCGAAGGCGTCGGCCCGCTCGATGCCGGCCTGGCGCAGCACCTCACCGTCGAAGCCGGCGCCGGTCACGGTGATGCCGGCGAAGTCGGGGCCGAGACGGCGGAACGCGTCCGCGTCCTGGTCGATCACCGCCACCGAGTGCCCCCGGGACTCCAGGCTGTGCGCCAGGGTCGACCCGACCCGGCCGCAGCCCATGATCACCACATGCACGGTGTCCGCTCCTCCCACGGTGCGCCCGCTGGCCCGTCTCTGCGAGCCTGCCACGTCCCCGCCCCCGGCGGGGAGCCGACGGTACCGCGTGCGCGTACGGGAGGATGATCGGCCACCCCCACCGTCCGTCGCGGGGCGTCGTACTCTTGGCGGTTGTGGCCCGACCCACCTCGCTGCTGAAGCGACTCCTCGTCGGTCGACCGTTCCGGTCCGACCGCCTCCAGCACACCCTGCTGCCGAAGCGCATCGCGCTGCCGGTCTTCGCGTCCGACGCACTCTCCAGCGTGGCGTACGCACCGGACGAGATCCTGCTGACCCTCTCCATCGCGGGCGCCTCGGCGTTCCTCTTCTCGCCCTGGATCGCGCTCGCGGTCGTCGTGGTGATGCTCACCGTGGTGGCGAGCTACCGGCAGAACGTGCACGCCTACCCCTCGGGCGGCGGCGACTACGAGGTGGCCACGGTCAACCTCGGGCCGCGGGCCGGGCTGGCGGTGGGCAGCGCGCTGCTCGTCGACTACGTGCTCACGGTCGCGGTCTCGGTCTCCTCCGGGGTGGCGAACCTCGGCTCGGTGGTGCCCTTCGTGGCCACCCACAAGGTGCTCATCGCGGTCAGCGCGGTGGTGCTGCTGACCGCGATCAACCTGCGCGGCCTGCGCGAGTCGGGCACCGCGTTCGCGATCCCCACCTACGGGTTCGTGATCGTGATCGGCGGCATGCTGCTCACCGGGCTGTTCCGGATCTTCGTGCTGGGGCAGGACCTGCGGGCCCCGAGCGCCGGGCTGGAGATCAAGGCCGAGCACAGCGTCGCCGGCTTCGCGCTGATCTTCCTGCTGCTGCGCACCTTCTCCTCCGGCTGCGCCGCGCTCACCGGCGTCGAGGCGATCTCCAACGGGGTGCCCGCGTTCAAGACCCCCAAGTCGAAGAACGCGGCCACCACCCTGCTGCTGCTGGGCACCATCGCGGTGACCATGCTGGTCGGCATCATCCTGCTGGCGCGGCGCACCGGCCTGCAGTTCGTGGAGAGCCCGTCCCAGATCATCTCCGGACCCGACGGGTACGTGCAGAAGACCGTCACCACGCAGCTCGGCGAGACGGTCTTCGGCAGCGGCTCGGCCCTGCTCTACGTGGTGGCCGGGATGACCGCGCTGATCCTGTTCCTCGCCGCCAACACCGCCTTCAACGGCTTCCCGGTGCTCGGCTCGATCCTCGCCCAGGACCGCTACCTGCCCCGGCAGTTCCACACCCGGGGCGACCGCCTGGCCTTCTCCAACGGCATCGTCTTCCTCGCCGCCTCCGCGGTGGTGCTGATCGTCGGCTTCCAGGCCGAGGTGACCCGGCTCATCCAGCTCTACATCGTCGGGGTGTTCGTCTCGTTCACGCTCTCCCAGGCCGGGATGATCCGGCACTGGAACCGGCACCTGCGCACCGAGCGCGACCTCCAGGCGCGGCGGCGGATGATCCGCTCCCGGGCGATCAACGCCTTCGGCATGGCCATGACCGGCGTGGTGCTGGTCATCGTGCTGATCACCAAGTTCCTGCTCGGCGCCTGGATCGCGATCGCCGCGATGGCGGTCATCTACCTGCTGATGCTCGCCATCCGCCGGCACTACGACCGGGTCGCCGCCGAGCTGGAGCCGACCGAGCAGCGCGCCGTGCTGCCCGCCCGAAACCACGCCATCGTGCTGGTCAGCAAGCTGCACCAGCCCACCCTGCGGGCCGTCGCGTACGCCCGGGCCACCCGGCCGGACACGCTGACCGCGGTGACCGTGAACGTGGACGACAAGGACACCCGCGACCTGCAGGCCGACTGGGAGCGGCGCGAGCTGCCGGTGCCGCTGACCGTGATCGACTCGCCGTACCGGGAGATCACCCGCCCGATCCTCAACTTCGTCTCGTCGGTCCGCCGGGAGTCGCCCCGCGACGTGGTCACCGTCTTCATCCCCGAGTACGTGGTGGGCCGCTGGTGGGAGAACCTGCTGCACAACCAGAGCGCGCTGCGGCTCAAGGGGCGGCTGCTCTTCGAACCGGGGGTGATGGTGACCAGCGTGCCCTGGCAGCTCGCCTCGACCGCCAGCAAGAACCTGGACCGGCTGGACGCCACCCTGGTGCGCGGGCCGGCGCGCGGGCCCCGGGTGGCCCCGCGCAGCACCCTGCCGCCGACCGTGCCGCCGGCGGTCTCCGCCCCGCCCGGCGAGAGCGGGTCGAACGCCGGGGACCGCGGATGAGCGCCCCCGCCGACGACCGGCGCGGGCTGGAGGAGGCCGACCGGATCGAGCTGACCGTGGACGCGGTCGCCCCCGGCGGGCACTGCGTGGCCCGGGTCGACGGCCAGGTGGTCTTCGTCCGGCACGCGCTGCCCGGGGAGCGGGTGGTCGCCGAGGTGACCGAGCTGCACCGCGGGTTCGCCCGCGCCGACGCGGTGGAGGTCCTCGACGCCTCGCCGGACCGGGTCGAGCCGCCCTGCCCGTACGCGAAGCCGGGCCGCTGCGGCGGATGTGATCTGCAACACGTCGCGCCGGAGGCGCAGCTGGCCTGGAAGACCGCCGTGGTCCGCGAGCAGCTGACCCGGCTGGGCGGCCTGACCGACGCCGAGATCGACGCGCTGGCCGTCGCGGTCGAGGCGCTGCCCGGCGGGCCGCTCGGCTGGCGGTCCCGGGTCCGCTACGCGGTCGACGGCGCCGGCCGGGCCGGCCTGCTCAAGCACCGCTCGCACGAGGTGGTGCCGATCGACCGCTGCCTGATCGCCCACCCGGCGATCCAGGAGCTGCCCGTGCTGGTGCCCAGCGGCGCGCGCTGGCCGGACGCCGACGCGGTCGAGACGGTCGCCGGCACCGGCGGGGACGTCAGCGTCACCGCGTACGCCGAGGGGGCGCCGCGCCCGGTCAGCGGGCCGCAGCAGGTCCGTGAGGTGGCCGCCGGCCGGGACTGGACGCTGCCCGCGTCCGGCTTCTGGCAGGTCCACCCGGCCGCGGCGGACACCCTGGTCGGCGCGGTCCTCGACCTGCTCGACCCGCGCCCCGGCGAGACGGCCTGGGACCTGTACGGCGGGGCCGGCCTGTTCGCCGCCGCGCTCGCCGGCCGGGTGGGCGACGCCCGGGTCACCCTGGTCGAGGCGGCCGCCGACGGCGTGGCGGCGGCCCGGGAGAACCTGACCGACCTGCCCCGGGTGGAGGTGGTCGCGGCCCGGGTGGAGACCGCGCTGGCCCGCCGCCGGGTCACCGGCCCGGTCGACCTGGTGGTGCTCGACCCGCCCCGCTCCGGCGCGGGCGCGCCGGTGGTGCGGCAGATCGCCGCCGCCGGCCCGCGCGCGGTCGCGTACGTGGCCTGCGACCCGGCCGCCTTCGCCCGGGACGTGCGCACCTTCACCGGGCTCGGCTGGCGGCTGGCCGCGCTGCGCGGCTTCGACCTGTTCCCGATGACCCAGCACGTCGAGCTGGTCGGCCTGTTCCTGCCGCCCGGCGAGTGATTAGCTGGCCCGATGAAGATCGTCGGGCTGATGTCGGGGACCTCGTACGACGGGGTGGACGTGGTGGCCGCCGAGTTCACCCGAGAGGGCGGGACGCTGCGGCTGCGCCCGCTCGGGCACCGCGGCCTCGACTACGACCACGGGCTGCGCGCGGAGATCGGGGCGCTGCTGCCGCCGGCGGCCACCACGATCGAGGCCGTCTGCCGGCTCGACAACCGGCTCGGGGAGGTCTTCGCCGAGGCGGCGGCGGTCGGCGTCGAGCTGGCCGGTGGCACCGTCGACGCGGTGGTCTCGCCGGGGCAGACCGTCTTCCACTGGGTCGAGGCGGGCCGGGTGCGCGGCACCCTCCAGCTCGGCGCGCCGGCCCGGGTGGCCGCCCGGGTCGGCGTACCCGTGCTGCACGACCTGCGCTCGGCGGACGTGGCGGCCGGCGGGCAGGGCGCGCCGCTGGTCCCCGCCTTCGACGCGCTGCTGCTCGCCGCGCCGGACCCGACGGCCGGCGCGGCGCGGGCCGCGCTGAACCTGGGCGGCATCGCGAACCTCACCGTGGTCGCACCGGGCCAGCCGGTCGTCGGGTACGACGTGGGTCCGGCCAACGCCCTGCTGGACGCCGCCGCCCGGCGCTTCCTCGACCGGCCCTGCGACCTCGACGGGGCCCGCGCGGCGGCCGGCCGGGTGCACCCGGGCCTGCTGGCGCTGCTGCTCGACGAGCCCTACTACGCCGCGCCGGCGCCCAAGTCCACCGGCAAGGAGTTGTTCCACGGCGGCTACCTGGACGCGAAGCTGGCCGCGCTGGCCGAGCCGGTCGCTGCGGACGACGTGCTCGCCACCCTCACCGAGCTGACCGCCCGGACCGTCGCCGACGCCTGCGACCGGCACCGGGTGACCGAGGTGGTCGCGGCCGGCGGCGGGGTGCGCAACGGCACCCTGATGCGCCGGCTGGCCGCGCTCGCCGGGGCGCGGCTGCGCACCACCGACGAGCTGGGCCTGCCCGCGCAGGCCAAGGAGGCGTACGCGTTCGCGCTGCTGGGCTGGCTGTCCTGGCACGGGCTGCCGGGGGCGCTGCCGTCGGTGACCGGCGCCACCCGGGCGGCCGTGCTGGGCTCGTGGACCCCGGCGGGGCCGGCCCGGACGGTCGCCCCGCCGCTGCCGCCCCGTCGGCTGCTGATCGACGCCTGAACCGGCGCCGACCTGGGAAGATCCACGGCCGAGCTGCGGGCTGTGGGGTGGCCGATAGACTCTTTCGTCATGAGTGTTGAAGAGGGCACGGCCAACCACGGCCGGCTGCTGGCCACCGTTCGCGGGCCGCAGGACGTCAAGCGGATGACGGCCGAGCAGCTGGACATCCTCGCCGCCGAGATCCGTGACTTCCTGATCGCGAAGGTCTCCCGCACCGGTGGGCACGTCGGCCCCAACCTGGGCGTCGTCGAGCTGACCCTCGCCATGCACCGGGTCTTCGACTCGCCGCGCGACCGGCTCCTGTTCGACACCGGCCACCAGTCGTACGTGCACAAGGTCCTCACCGGCCGGCAGGAGGGCTTCGACAAGCTCCGCCAGCGCGGCGGGCTCTCCGGCTACCCCAGCCAGGCCGAGAGCGAGCACGACCTGATCGAGAACTCGCACGCCTCCACCGCCCTGTCGTACGCCGACGGGCTGGCCAAGGCGTACGCGCTGCGCGGCGAGAAGCGCAGCGTGGTCGCGGTGGTCGGCGACGGCGCGCTGACCGGCGGCATGTGCTGGGAGGCGCTGAACAACATCGCGACCGCCGGCAACCCGCTGGTGATCGTGGTCAACGACAACGGCCGCTCCTACTCGCCGACCATCGGCGGGCTCGCCGACCACCTGTCGTCGCTGCGGCTCAACCCCGGCTACGAGAAGGTCCTCGACACGGTCAAGGACGCCCTCGGCAACACCCCGTTCGTCGGCAAGCCGATGTACGAGGTGCTGCACGCGGTCAAGAAGGGCATCAAGGACGCGGTCGCCCCGCAGGCCATGTTCGAGGACCTGGGGATCAAGTACGTCGGCCCGGTCGACGGTCACGACGTCGGCGCGGTCGAGTCGGCGCTGCGGGCCGCGAAGAACTTCGGCGGCCCGGTGATCGTGCACGCGGTCACCCGCAAGGGCTACGGCTACCGCCCGGCCGAGGAGGACGAGGCGGACTGCCTGCACGGCCCCGGCGCGTTCGACATCGAGACCGGCAAGCTGGTTGCCGCGCCGTCGGTGAAGTGGACCAACGTCTTCGCCGACGAGCTGGTCGCGATCGCCGACGAGCGCCCCGACGTGGTCGGCATCACCGCCGCGATGGCCGAGCCCACCGGTATCGCCACCCTGGCCCGCAAGTACCCCGAGCGGGTGTACGACGTGGGCATCGCCGAGCAGCACGCCGCCACCTCGGCGGCCGGCCTGGCGATGGGTGGCCTGCACCCGGTCGTCGCGGTCTACGCCACCTTCCTCAACCGGGCCTTCGACCAGGTCCTGCTCGACGTGGCGATGCACCGGCTGCCGGTCACCTTCGTGCTGGACCGGGCCGGTATCACCGGCCCCGACGGGCCGAGCCACTACGGCATCTGGGACATGTCGGTCTTCGGCGTGGTGCCCGGCCTGCGGATCGCCGCGCCGCGCGACTCGGCCAGCCTCCGCGAGGAGCTGCGCGAGGCGGTCGCCGTGGACGACGGCCCGACCATCGTCCGCTTCCCGACCGGCACCGTCGCCGCCGACCTGCCGGCCGTGCGCCGGGTCGGCCAGGTCGACGTGCTCACCGAGTCGGCCCGTACCGACGTGCTGCTGGTCGCGGTCGGCTCGTTCGCCGCGCTCGGCATGGAGGTCGCCAGCCGGCTCGCCGAGCACGGCTACGGCGTCACGGTGGTCGACCCGCGCTGGGTCCGCCCGGTCCCGGCCGAGCTGGTCGAGCTGGCCGCCGGGCACCGGCTCGTGGTCACCGTCGAGGACGGGGTCCGGGTCGGTGGCGTGGGCGACGCGCTCGGCCAGGCCATGCGCGACGCCGACGTCCGGGTGCCGCTGAAGGACCTCGGCGTACCGGCCGACTGGCACCCGCACGGCACCCGCGCGCAGATCCTGGCCGACCTGGGCCTCACCGCCCAGGACGTGGCCCGGGACGTCACCGGCTGGATCTCCGGCCTGGACGCCCAGCCGGTGGAGCCCACCGCCGCCGACGGGGCCCACGCGCAGAACTGATCCCGGCTACGGTCGACGGGCGGTCCCCTCAGGGGGCCGCCCGTCTCCGTCGGGAGGTGCTGCGGCACGAGTGGAACGCCCGCCGTCCGCGAGGCGACCCTCGCCGACCTGGACGACGTCGTCGACCTGCACACCCGGGCCCGGCTCGCCTACTACGGCGCCGGTGGACTGCCCGCCGCGTCGATCGTGACGCCGGCCCTCGCCCGGGAGCAGCGGGACGGCTGGACGGCGGCGATCGGCGCGCCGCAGAAGCGCGTGCTCTGCGCCCTGGTCGACGGTGACCGCCCCTGCCCGTATCGATCAAGGAGTTTGCGTCACCTCGCGCGGCTCGCGGTGACGCAAACTCCTTGATCAACTCAGCGGGCCGGGGGTGTGGAGGGGCGCGCGGGGGTGGGGTGGGTCAGCGGCCGCCGACGGAGCGGTACCAGGTCTTCTCGGTGCCGGCCAGGCTGAAGGTCTGCTTGCGGTCGGGTTGCGGGACCACGACCAGGCCGGGGCGCTCCACCAGCCGCTGGGTGCCGGGCGGGGCGGCGAACGAGGCGTCCCGGTTCGTCCGCCAGCTCAGCACGGCGAGCGGCTGGCCCGGCACCGGCAGGTAGTACGCCTGGAGCGTGGTGGACCGGTCGGCGGGGGAGAAGACCGGCGCGCCGCCGTCGGCCGGCCGGTAGAGCACCGCGGTCATCGTGCCGGTGGCGCTCTCCCAGGTGAGCTGCTCCAGCTCGCCCGGGTCGCCGCCACCCAGCGTCACCTCGCCCAGCGACCGGACGGCGATCTTCGCCATCGGCCAGGACTCCGGCGCGGAGCGCGGCGCGTCCCGGTCGCCGAGCCGCCGGGGCACGCTGCCGAACGGCCCCCGCGGGTCGGCGAGCTGGCAGGTGTCCAGCCCGTCCAGCGCCCGCCGGCCCGAGCCCGTCTCGTCCCGGACCAGCGGATAGCGCGGGTCGGCGGTGGCCGTACCCAGGTCGAGGACGCGGTCCGCGGCCCGGCCGCGCGGCAGCGACCGGGTGGGGCGCAGCGTCGCGGTCAGCTCCACCGCCTGACAGGCCGGCACGGCGACCGGCGCGGTGAGGCCGTCGGCGACGGCGAGGGCCCGACCGTCCGGGCCGAGCAGCCGCTCCACCCGCGCCGAGGTCAGGTACCGCCGGGACGCCGGGGTGCGGACCGGCAGCACGTCGGCGTAGACCAGGTAGCCCGGATCGGTGTACTCGGTGCCGTGCTCGACCCGCCAGCGGTCCCCGTCGCGGCCCAGCTGGAGCAGCCAGGAGGCGCTCTCGCCCGGTACGTCGGCGGCGACCAGGGCCAGCGGCGTGCCGTCGGCCTCGCCCGCGAAGAGGATGCCGGAGGAGGGCAGGTGCGCCCGGTCGTCGACCGGTGAGCGCCAGTCCCGCACCGCGGCGGTGATCGCGGCGGTGGCGGAGGCGTCCCGGGCCAGGTCGCCCCGCGCCGGCCACACCCGCAGCGGCCCGTCCAGGCTGTCGTAGCCGACCCGCAGGTCGGCCGTGGGCCGCCCGGCCACCGGACCGCAGCCGGTCGCGGCCAGCAGCAGGGTCAGCAGTGCGGTGGCCGTCGTGCCGCGTCGGCGGACTGAAGCCACTCGTACGCCCCCGATCGCGTCGCCGGTCGTTTCTGCGAGCCCACATGGTACGCACCACCCGGTCGCCCGCCCGCGCCCGGCTCACCGCCGCCGCAGCGGCCACAGGAGACGGCGGTGTGCGTTTCGTGCTCATTTTCCGACTCCGGTAGACTCCGCCGACTGTGACGCCTGCCGAGCCCCGTGGCGACTCGCCGCCGGACACCGACGCCCCGACGGGCTCCGCCTCCGTCACCACCGTCGCCCGCACCGCGCCCGCCGCGCCGGTCTCCGCCCGCCCGGCGGACGCTGCCCGGCCACCCGCCGCCGCCCCGCGGACCGACGAGCCGACCGGTGCCGCGCCGGGGTCCGCGTCGACCGCGCCGGCCGGACCCGCGTCCGCGCCGGCCGAGCCTGTCGGACCCGCGTCCGCGCCGGCCGAGCCTGCCGGGCCCGCGTCCGCGCCGGCCGAGCCTGCCGGACCCGCGTCCGACCGGAGCGGGGTCGCCGGGGCGACGGTCGCGCGGCGGCGACGCCGGTGGACGCTGCGCCGGATCGACCTCGCCGTGCACGCGGTCTTCCTGCTCGCCGCGCTCTGGGTGACCAGCCGGATCTGGGTCGACCCGGCCGGCCGGGTGGCCGCCCTCTACAGCAGCGACCCCGCGCAGGTGCAGTTCTTCCTCGCCCACTCGGTCCGGGTGGTGCTGCACGGCGAGTTCCCGTTCTACACCGACCAGTTCAACTACCCGGACGGGGTCAACCTGATGGCGAACACCGCCATCCTGGCCCTGGGCATCCCGATGGTGCCGGTCACCCTCCTGTTCGGACCGGCGGTCTCCTTCGTGACGCTGGTCACCCTCGGGCTGGCCGGCACGGCCGCCGCCTGGTACCGGGTGCTCTCCCGGCACGTGGTCCGGCTGCGGCTGGCCGCCGCGGTCGGGGCCTGGTTCTGCGGCTTCTCACCGGCGATGCTCTCGCACGCCAGCTGGCACCCCAACATCATCTCCCAGTTCCTGCTGCCGTTCATCGTCTGGCGGGTGCTGGTGCTGACCCGGACCACCCGGCCGGTCCGCGACGGCGCGCTGCTCGCCCTGCTGGTCACCGCGCAGGCGTTCATCAACGAGGAGATCCTGCTCTTCACCGCGCTCGCCTGCGGGGTGTTCCTGATCGCGGTGCTCGTCCAGCGGCGCGAACTGTGGGCCACCGCCTGGCGGCCGCTCGGCGCCGGGCTGGCCGTCTGCGCGGTGGTCGCCGGGGCGCTGCTGGCGTACCCGCTCCACGTGCAGTTCGCCGGGCCGATGGCGTACCACGGGCTCAGCGACACGGTGCGCGACTACGGCAACGACATCGCCGCCTTCTTCGCCCCCGGTTCGCAGACGCTCGGCGGCAACGAGCGGGCCAACGTCAACCTCGCCCCGAACTACTCGGAGGAGAACGCCTTCTTCGGCTGGAGCCTGTCGCTGCTGACCGTCGGCATCGTCATCTGGCTGCGGCGGGAGGTGCTGGTCCGGGCGCTGGCCGCGACCGGGCTGCTGTTCGCCCTGCTCTCCCTCGGCGAGCGGGTCTCCTGGTGGGACCGGGACCTGTTCACCGGGCCGTGGGAGCTGCTGGTGCACCTGCCGCTGCTCGACGCCGTGGTGCCGACCCGGTTCGGTCTGATCACCGGGGTGGTGATCGGGGTGCTGCTGGCGTTCGCCGTCGAGCGGGCCGCCGCGCTGAAGGTCCCCGACCGGCGGACGGTACGGATCCTCAGCGTCGCCGGCCTGGTGCTCGCCCTGCTGCCGATCGCGCCGATGCCGTTGCAGGTCACCGACCGCCCGCCGGTGCCGAAGTTCATCACCGCCGACCGCTGGCGGCAGTACGTCGGCCCGGACCAGACCCTGGTGTCGGTGCCGGTGCCGAGCATGGGCAACACCGACCCGATGCGCTGGGCGGCCAGCACCGGGCTGGCGTTCAAGATCCCCGGCGGCTACTTCCTCGCCCCGCGCAACGGCGTCACCGGCGACCCGGGGCGCTTCGGCGGGCGGCCCAGCGGCATCGGCGACCTGCTGGAGGAGGTCGCCGCGACCGGCCGGACGCCGAAGCTCGACGACCGGCAGCGCCGCCGCTTCCTGGACGAGCTGCGTCACTGGCGGGCCGCCGTGGTGGTGCTGCCGCTGAACGAGCCGAACGCGGAGCCGCTGCGCCGGACCGTCGAGCAGCTGGTCGGCCCGGCCCGGCAGGAGCTGGACGTGTGGTTGTGGGACGTCCGGACACTGACCAGCCCGTCGGCCTGACCCCGCCCGGCTCCGGCCCGGCCCGGCGGGAGCCCGCCCCGCGGGAGCCGGTCCCGGGCGGGCCGGCCCGGCGTCGTCGGCCGCGCCCGGTCGACGCGCTCGTGGTCGCCGGGTACCTGGGCCTGGCCGTGCTGCTCACCGCCGGTCAGTGGCGCCGCCCCGACCGGCTGTTCCACCAGGCGGGCGACCAGATGCTCTTCGAGTGGATGCTGGCCCGCGCCGCGCGGGCGGTGACCGACGGGCAGAACCCGCTGCACAGCGGCGCGCTGAACGCCCCGGACGGGGTGAACCTGATGGCCAACACCTCGGTGCTCGGGCTGGGGCTGCCGCTCACCCCGGTCACCCTGCTCGCCGGGTCGCAGGTGGCCTTCCTGGTGGCCGTGGTCGGCTGCCTCGCCGGCACCGCCACCGCCTGGTACGCGCTGCTGGCCCGCCGCCTGGTCCGGTCCCGGGTCGCCGCGGCGGTCGGCGGGCTGTGCTGCGGGTTCGCCCCCGGCACGGTCGCGCAGGCCGGCGCGCACCTGCACATGGCCGCCCAGTTCCTGGTGCCGGTGATCCTGGCGCTGCTGTTCCGGCCCCGTACCGACCGGGTCCGCCGGGACGGGGTGCTGCTCGGGCTGGCCGTGGCGTACCAGGTGTTCCTCGGTGAGGAGGTGCTGGTGCTGCTCGCCGTGGGGGCTGCCGTGTTCGCCGGCACGTACGCGCTCGCGGACCGGGCCGCCGCGCGCCGGCTGGCACCCGTGCTGGCCCGCCGGCTGGGCGTCGGCGCGCTGGTGGCGGGGGTGCTGCTGGCGTACCCGCTCTGGGTCCAGTTCGCCGGGCCGGGGCACTACCGCGGGATGCCCTTCGACACCCGCAGCTACCGGCTCGACGTGGCCTCGTACCCGGCGTTCGCCCGGCAGAGCGTCGCCGGGGACGGGCACCGGGCCGGGCTGCTCTCCCCGAACCCGACCGAGCAGAACTCCTACCTGGGGCCGTTCCTGCCGCTGCTCGCCCTGCTGGTGGTGGTCCGGCTGTGGCGGCGGCCCCTGGTCCGCGCGCTGGCCGCCGCCGGGCTGGTGGGCGCGCTGCTCTCCCTCGGCGGCACGGTGGTGCTGAACCGGCACGACACCGGGCTGCCCGGGCCGTACCGGCTGCTCGCCGGGGTGCCGCTGCTCGACCTGGTGGTGCCGGCCCGGTTCGCGCTGGTCTGCGTACCGGTGCTCGGGGTGCTGCTGGCGCTCGCCCTGGACCGGGTGCGGCACAGCGCCGCGCGCACCTGGGCGCCGTGGGCCGGCGCGGTGACCGCCGCGCTGCTGCCGCTGGCCCCCACGCCGATCCGCACCACGCCCGCCGCGCCGGTGCCGGCGTTCGTCGCCGACGGCGACTGGCGGGCGTACGTCCCACCGGGCCGGACCCTGGTGCCGGTGCCCCCGGTCACCGGCGCGGCGGTGAGCCCGGCCACCCTCTGGTCGGCGCGGACCGGCCTGGCCTTCACCGCGCCGGGCGGCTACTTCATCGGTCCGCGCGGCGCGGACGACCCGACGGCGCGCTGGGGAGCGCCCGACCGCCCCACCGCCCTGCTGCTGCGCCGGGCCGCCGAGACCGGCCAGGTCCCGCCGGTCGGCGTGGCGGAACGCCGGCAGGCCGTCGAGGACCTGCGGCACTGGCGGGCGGCGGTGCTGGTGCAGGGCGGCTCGGTGCCGGGCGACCCGGTCCGGGTCACCGTGGACGCCCTGGTCGGCCCCGGCCGGGACGTGCCCGGCGCGCACATCTGGGACGTCCGTCCCCTACTCGGCTGAGCGCGGCCGGTCAGACCCGGTCGCGGACGTCCCAGAGCCAGACGTCGTCGACCCGCTGCGGCTCGCCCAGCAGCGCGGTCATCAGCTCGCGCAGCACGCCCTCGCTGGGGTTCGCGCCGAGCACCACCACCGAGGCCTTCCAGAAGCGCAGGTCCTCGACGGCCTGCCGGCGGTTCTCCTCGGTGATCGCGGGGACCTTGCCGGCGTCCATGGTGGCGTAGATCAGGGTGCTGGTCGGCCGGTTGGGCGCACCGAAGACGCCCTCGCCCTTCTCGTTCGGGCCGATGAAGTAGCCGGCCGGGATCGGGAACTCCAGCCCGGTCAGCGCGCTCCAGCGCAGCGTGGGCAGGCCGTGCACGTTGCTCGGGATCGGCACCGGGACCAGGGTCCGGCCGTCCGGCACGTACGGCCGCCAGGTGCCCGCCGTGATGAAGTGCGGCGGCGGGTCCATCCGCTGCGCCGGCAACGGGCGCGGGACGAGCGGCAGCAGGGCGGCCACGATCGCCGCGTACCCGATGCCGCGCAGCACCCGCCGGCGGGTGCCGGTGGGGGCCTGCGCCGGCTCGTCGTCGGCGGCGGCGCGCGGGGCGGGCACCGGCGGCCGGCCGCCGGTGGCGAGGGCGTTCCAGGCCAGCGCCAGCAGCACCCCGACCGCGGCGGCCACCACCAGGGCCAGCCGGGTCGGCATCATCATCTCGACCAGCGGCAGGTCGTCCGGGACGTACGCCCACGGCCCGTTGTGGGCGGTCTCCACGCCGTCGAAGCGCACCTTGGGGCCGATCGACGCGACGGTGAAGACCACCACCAGCACGGCGACCAGCCGCGCCGGCAGCGAGCGGCGCACCAGCAGCACCAGGGCGACCAGCGCGACCAGCACCAGCGGCCAGCCGAACCAGGTGTTCTGCTCGGTCAGGCCGATGGTCTTCTCGACCGCCTCGTCGCCGGCGACGGTGTCCCGGGCGAACGTGACGAAGGCCATCAGGTCCTCGCCCCAGTTGTGGAAGACCCCGCCCTGCAGGCCCCGGTAGGACTGGGGACCGTTGAACTGGTACCAGATCGGGTAGCCGGTCAGCACCAGGGCCACCCCGGCGCCGATGCCACCGGCGGCCAGGAAGGTGCCGGCCCGCCGGAGGGCCGCGCGCGGCCGCTGCACCACGTACGCGAGCACCACCACCAGGCAGGCCAGCGCGGTGAGCAGCAGCATCTCCTCGTTGATGAAGATCTGGTACGCGACCAGCAGCCCCAGCGCGACGCCGTTGCGCAGCCGCCGGCCCGGCTCGCCGAGGCGCAGCACCCGGGCCACGATCAGCGGCAGCAGGAAGTTGGAGACGAAGTTCGGCTGCCCGTTGGCGTGGTGCACGATGCCCGGCGCGAAGCCGAGGAACGCGCCGCCGACGAAGGCCGCGGCGCGCGAGCGCACCAGGTGCCGGGAGAGCATCCAGTACGAGGTGGCCGCCGTGGCCGACAGGGCGGCGCCCAGGTAGAGCGCGTACATCACCTGCGGGCCCAGCAGCAGGGTGAGCGGCGCGAGCGGCAGGGTCACCCCGAGCAGCGACGTGTTCGCCATCATGTTCACCCCGTCCGGGGCGTTCTGCCGCGCCGTGAACAGCGGGTTCTCCAGGTGGCGCACCGAGTAGGCGCCGTGCGCGAAGAGCCACTCGAACCAGCTGTGGTCGGTCGGCAGGTGCGAGGAGACCCGGTGCTGCACGTCGCCCCAGTAGTTGAGGCAGACGAGGACACCGAGCAGCGCATAGGCTGCGATCGCCAGCACGTCGGCGCGGGCCGGCCGGCGACGGGTCCGCCGGGGCGGGTCCGCCACGGCGGGCTCGGCCGCGACGGGCGAGGAGTTCAGCGAAGGGTCTACCACCGGCACAGCCACGACGGGCCATCGTACAGGCGGCCCGGCGGCGCCCCGGCCGGCCGGTGGTCCCGGCGGGTCGGCCGGCCGGCGGGCCGCGGAGAGGGGTGGCCGTGACCATCATCGATCTGGGGGAACTCCGCGACGACGTCACGCCCGATCCGCCGCGCCCCCGGCCCCGGGCCGTCGGCCGCCGCTACCGGTTCCTCGGGGCGCTGCTGCTGGCCCTGGTCACGCTCGCCGCCGCGACACCGGTGCCGCGCCGCGTCGTGCTCACCGTGCCCGGCCGCCCGGCCAGCGAGGTGTTCCTCGCCGGTAACCGGATGTACGCGGTCGAGCTGCCGGAGCCGAACCGGGACGGGGGTCGTCGGCTCGTCGCGTACGAGCTGGCCGGGTCCCGGATCCGCGAGCGGTGGCACACCCTGCTGCCGGCGGGCACTGTCCCGGTCGGCGCGGCGGTGCGGTCGGGCCGGCTGCTGGTCAGCGGCCGCTCCGCCGACGACGCCTCGTGGGAGAGCGTGGGGATCGACCCACGGACCGGCCGCATCGTCTGGCGGGAGTCGGGAGTCCTCCTGGCCGCCGGGGAGGCGACGCTGCTCGGGTCCGTCGACGTCGAGCGCGGCGGCACCGCGTTCCGCCGGATCGACGTGGCGACCGGCCGGGCACTGTGGTCGGTCGTCATGCCCACGACGGACGCGTACGACCACGTGGACTTCGAGATGAACCGGGCCGGTCTGGAGCGGCTGGTGCTGGTGCCCGCCTCCGGTCCGGTCCAGGTCCACGACGCGGTCTCCGGGGTCCGGCAGGCGGTCCGCGACCTGCACCCCGGGGAACTGCCCGCCCTGCGGCGCACCCTGATCGCGGCCGGGCTGCTGCTGGAGCTGACCGACGGCGGCAGCACCGTGACCGCGTACGACCTGGACCGGCTCCAGCGGCGGTGGAGCGCGGCGCTGCCGCTGGTCGACCACGCGGAACGCTGCGGCCGGCTGCTCTGCGCGTTCCGGCAGACCGGCGGGATGTGGGCGCTCGACCCGGCCACCGGCCGGACGGTGTGGACCAGCCCGCGCTGGCAGTCGGTGCTGGCCGCCGCCCCCGGCCGGCTGCTGCTCATCGGGCCGACGGCCGACGCCTCGGAGCAGGCGGTGGTCGACGAGGCCACCGGTCGGCTCATCGCCGAGCAGGGCGACTGGCGCTGGCTGCCCTCCGACGACCCGGACGAACCGATGATCGCGGTCCGGTCCGGTCGGGACGGCCGGGTGCTCGTCGCGGAGCTGGACCCGGCGCTCGACCGACCCCGGATCCGCGCCGTGCTGACCGGGGCGACCGGGGACTGCCGGACCGGCCCGACGCTGGTGGTCTGCCGCCGCACCGACGGCGGCTTCGGGGTGTGGACCCTGCCGTGACCGTGATCGAGCTGGGGGAGCGGCCGCGCGGCGGGTCGGACGAGCCGCCCGACGAGGCGCCCCGGCCACCGGGCGTCGGGCTCCGGCTGGTGGCGCTCTGCGTGGTCGCGCTGCTCACCCTGGCCGGGTCGGCGCCGGCCGCGTACCGCCGGCCCGGCCGGGCGGTGCCCGCCCCGCAGGGCGCGAGCTTCCTGGTCGTCGCCGGGCGGCTGGTGGTGGCCGACGGCCCCGGCACCGTGGGCGGGGGCGGCCGGGTGGTGACCGGGCACCGGCTGCCCGACGGCCGGCTGCTGTGGCGGTTCGTGCTGCCGGTCGGCGACCACGTGCTCGGCCTCAGCACGGTCGCCGGACTGCTGCTGGTGACCAGCAGCCCGGCCGGGGCCGGCGACACCCTATCCACCGTGCTCGATCCGGGCTCCGGCGTGCTGCGCTGGCGGGGGCCCGGCTACCCGGTGCCGACCCAGTCGGGTGGCCTCCTCTTCGAGACCCCCCGGGCGGACGGCACGGGCACGATCCGGTCGGTGGACCCGGCGTCCGGACAGACCCGCTGGTCGCTGCCGCTGCCCGGACCCGTGGCGGCGTACCGCAACGGGGACCGGGGCGTGGTGGAGATCGTGCTGGTCACGCCCGACGGCCGGGTGTCGGTGCACGACGCCGGCTCCGGTGCGCTGCGGCAGGAGGGGCGGGTGTTCCGGGCCGACGACCGGGCGGGGGGCCGGTCCGTGCAGGTGGTGGGCGATCTGCTGCTGGTCGGCGGCACCGCCGACACCGACCCGCCGCCGCGCGGCGACCCGCCACCGGAGACCGTCGTCGCGTACGGGCTGGACCGGTTGGACCGGCGGTGGAGCGTGCCCGTGCCGACCCGTGCCGGCACCTGGTTCAGCGACTGCGGGAGGGTGGTGTGCCTGCACGACCAGCTCCCCGGGGTACGCGCCTTCGACCCGGCCACCGGCCGGCAGCTCTGGACCGACGAGCGCTGGCTGGGGGTGAGCCCGGTCGGCGACCGGCTGCTCGCCGCCGCCCCGGCCGACGGCCCGGAGCTGGACCGCGTTGCCCTCGACCCGGGCACCGGCCGGGTCGTCACCCGGTTCGGTCGGTGGCGGCTGGCCGGCGGCGACGACGCCGGTGCCCTTCAGCTCGGCCTGCGCCGGCTGCCCACCGACCGGACGCTCGTCGGCACCCTGGACGTGGCCACCGGTCGGACCCGGCTGCGGGCGGTCCTCCCCGGCTCCTGGGACGGCTGCGTCGACGCCGGGACACAGCTGGTCTGCCTGCGGCCGTCGGGCGGTCTGGTGGTCTGGCCGGTGGAGCGCTGAGTCACCAGTTGGCCTGCGCGGGCGGCGTCGGCAGCGGCACCCGTTCCGGCCGGATCACGTACGTGATGCCGCCGCTGCCGCCCTGCCAGGCCGCCTCGAACGGGCCGCGCGGCACGGTCCGGCGGACCGCCTCGTCGTCCGGCGCGTACGGGTCGTTGAGCACCGGGTCCCCGTCGGCGGTGAAGCCGACCAGCACCATCAGGTGCCCCCGGGTGTCGTAGTCCAGCCCCGGGACCTGCCCCCGGGTGAACGCCCCCGACACCACCAGCGGGATGCCGGCGGCGACGAACCGTTCCGCCTCGCCGAGGTGGCGCAGCCGGGTGACGAAGGCGTCCACCCCGTGCCGGCCGGCGTACGCGGTGTTGAAGGGCCAGTTCCCCGCGCCCCGGTAGGCGTGGTCGTAGCAGTGCCGGGCGGCGTGCACCACCACCGGCCGGTGCCCCGGCGGGTCGACCCAGGCGTACCGGTCCGGGGTGGGGCCGGTGGCCCAGAAGTCCAGCACCATCGTCACGCAGGTGGGGCTGCACCAGGAGTCCCCGCCGCCACCCCAGCGGGTCTCCCCGCCCGCGTGCCGGCGCTGCGAGTACCGCGGCACGTCCAGCACCCGCCCCCGGCCGTCCGCCGGCCCGTCGCCCGGCCCGGCCGCGTCGTCGCCCGGCCCGCCCGGGTCGCCGCCCGGGTCGACCTCGTTCCGGTCCGCCTCGGCCGAGGCGACCGCGCCGATTGTGCGCAGCACCGGGGTCACGGCCAGACCGGCCCGCCGGTGCAGGGTGACCCGGAGCTGCCAGCCGGTGGCCGCCGAGCGGAGCAGGCCGAAGGTGTCCTCCTTCGCCCACGCCTCGTCCCGTACCTGCCCCGGCACCGAACTGCGGTGGATGGTCGACTCGTCGGCGGCCCAGTGCCCCAGGTCGTACCAGTCGGTCGTGGGTGCCGCGTCGTCCCAGGCGCGCAGCTGCACCCGCAGCCAGCACCCCGGCGGGGTGTCCCCGGTCCAGGACGGCACCACCTCGTCGACCAGGAAGCCCACCGGCACCACCGGGGACGTCCACGTCGACCACTCGTATCCGGCGGCGGTGCCGGAGTACGGGTCGGTGTGCTCGGTGCGGCCGGCCGGCACCCCGATGACGAGGCCGTTCGCGGTGGCGGTCACCCCGTCGGCCGCGCCCAGCCCCAGGTCCGTCGGGAACCGGAAGCGCCGGAGGGCGACGTTCCGCCCGGGGTCGACCACGGTCACGCGGGGGCTCCGTCCGCTCGGGTGTCAACGGGTGCCGGGAAGCATGGCGTACCCGAAGGATATTTGCAACGGCGGTGGACGCCGGCGGTTTGGCGGCCGGCACTAGGTTGTGGGAGGTCACGAGGTGGGAGGCCGGGATGCGGGTACTGGTGGTCGAGGACGAGCGCAACCTCGCCGACGCGATCGCGCGCGGGCTGCGCAAGCGCGGCATGGCGGTGGACGTCGCCTACGACGGCGACACCGGGCACGAGGCGGCCTTCGTCACCCGCTACGACGTGGTGGTCCTCGACCGGGACCTGCCCGGCGTGCACGGGGACCGGATCTGCGCCGACCTGGCCGCCTCCGGCACGCTGACCCGGGTGCTGATGCTCACCGCCAGCGGCACGGTCGCCGACAAGGTCGAGGGGCTCCAGCTCGGCGCGGACGACTACCTGCCCAAGCCGTTCGCCTTCGACGAGCTGGTGGCCCGGGTGCAGGCGCTGGGCCGGCGGGCCACCCCGGCCGCGCCACCGGTGTTCGAGGTCGCCGACCTGGTGCTCGACCCGGCCCGGCGGGTGGTCACCCGGGGTGGCGCGCCGGTCGACCTCACCAACAAGGAGTTCGGCGTGCTGGCCGAGCTGCTCAAGGCGCGCGGCGCGGTGGTCTCCAGCGAGGAGCTGCTGGAGCGGGTCTGGGACGCCAACACCGACCCGTTCACCACCATCGTCCGGGTGACCGTGATGACGCTGCGCAAGAAACTCGGCGACCCGCAGCTCATCGAGACCGTGGTCGGGGCCGGCTACCGGATGGTGGCGGTATGAGCGCCCGCACCGAGCCGGGCCCGCGCGCCCGGGCCGGCGGCGGGGGATCCGGGCGGCTCCGGCTGCGGCCGACCCTGCGGCTGCGGCTGACCCTGCTCAACGGGGTGCTGCTGGTCGGCGCCGGGGCGATCCTGGTGCTGCTGGCCTGGCTGCTGGTCCGCGACGCGCTGCGCCCCACCGACGAGCTGCTGCCCGGCACCACCGTGCTGCTCGCCGACGGCCGGTCCCTGGACGCCGGCCAGTGGCAGCGCCAACTGGTCGACGCCGCCTCCCGGGAGCTGCTGGTCAAGGGCCTGCTGGCGCTGCTGGCGGTCAGCGTGGTCGGGGTCGTCGGCGCGTACGCGGTGGCCGGCCGGGCGCTGCGCCCGCTGCACCAGGTCACCGCCACCGCGCGGCGGCTCGGGGAGGCCACGTTGGACCAGCGGATCCGCTGGCACGGCGCGGACGACGAGGTGGCCGAGCTGGCCGAGACCTTCGACGCCATGCTGGACCGGATCGCCGCCGCCTTCGCGGCGCAGAAGCGCTTCGTCGCCAACGCCTCGCACGAGCTGCGTACCCCGCTCGCGGTGATGCGTACCGAGATCGACGTGACGCTCAGCGACGACGAGGCGGACATCGCCGAGTACCGCCGGATGGCCGGCGTGGTGCGGGACGCCTCCGAGCGGGCCAACGGCCTCGTCGACGCGCTGCTGGTGCTGGCCCGCAGCGAGGCCCAGGCCGGCCGCCGGCTGTCCCGGCGCGCCGAGTGCGACCTGGCGGTGGGCACCGCCAACGCGCTGTCGGCGATGTCCCGCGAGGTGGAGCGGATCGGGCTGCGGGTGCACACCTCGCTGCGCCCGGCGCCGGTGGTCGGCGACCCGGGCCTGCTCGACCGGCTCGCCGGCAACCTGGTGGAGAACGCGGTCCGCTACAACCACCTGCACGGCCGGCTCTGGGTGCGCACCGGCACCGACGGGCAGCGGTCCTGGCTGGTGGTCGGCAACACCGGCTTCGAGGTGGCCCAGGCCGACGTGCCCGGGCTGTTCGAGCCGTTCCGGCGCGGCGGTCAGGAGCGCACCGGGGCGCGCGGCTCCGGCCTCGGGCTCTCCATCGTGCGGGCGGTCTGCGACGCGCACGGCGGCACGGTCAAGGTGGTCGCCCAGCCGGGCGGCGGCCTGGAGGTGACGGTGACCCTGCCCTCCTCGGACGCGCCGGCCGCCACCTGAGGGGTTGTGCCCACCCGGCCGGCCTGACATGATCAACCGGTCAGCCCGAGCCAGGAAGGGGGTGCGGTCGATGTCCACCGTGAACAGTCCCGCGCCCCGCACCCGACACCGCTGACCTTCCCTTCGGCGGGGCGCACTCCGTATCAGGAGGAAGCAGCGTGCCTGCGTTGATCCATTGCGTCACCGTCGAGACCGACGACCCGTACACCCTGGCCAGTTGGTGGGCCGAGGTGCTCGGCCGGAAGCTGCTCGACGACGACCACCCCGGCGACCCCGAGGCGGTCCTGCTCGCCCCCGACGGCCACGGCCCCGACCTGCTCTTCGTCCAGGTGGGCGAGCGGCACGGCAAGGGCGCGTTCCACCTCGACCTGCACGCCGCCGAGGGCACCCGGGACACCGAGGTCGAGCGGCTGCTCGGGCTCGGCGCGACCCTGGCGGCCGACCGGCGGCGGCCGGACGGCACCGGCTGGGTGGTGCTGGCCGACCCGGAGGGGAACGAGTTCTGCGTCTGCCGCAGCGCGGCGGAGAAGGCCGCCTCGGCCTGACCCCCGAACGCGACCGGCCCCCGCCGTGCGGCGGGGGCCGGTCGTGCGGTCGGCGGAGGTCAGTCCCGCGTCTCGATCTCGCCCCGCATCGCGACGAACTGCTTCTCCAGCTCGGCGGAGGCCTTGTCGTAGATGAGGATCATGCCCAGGCTGCCCTTGTCGGCCCAGGTGCAGACGCCGACCTTGACACCCTCGGTCTGGCCGTCGCCGCACTTGGCGTCGCCGCCCAGCGGGCCCGCCTCGACGGTCCGGAACGTGGTCACGCCCATCTCGGAGCCGATGCCCTTGGTGGCGTCGTCCAGCTCCTTCTTCGGGTCGGCGATCAGGCCGGAGACGCCGACGATCATGACCAGGTCGCCCTTGGTCGGGTCGCCGTAGAACGCGCCGACCGTCTCCTTGGCGTCCGGCACGTCGCCCTTGATCTGGGTCTTCATCTGCTCGGCGGCGGCCTGGAGCTTCGGCTCGGTCACCTTCGGCCGGCCGGCGAGCGTGGCCGGGGCCTGCACGTGGGTCTTGGTGGCGTCGACGACCTCGGCGACCTTGTCCTTGGTGGCGAAGTAGGCGACGGCGCCGCCACCCACGCAGAGCACCACCACGACGGCCAGCACGATCAGCAGGATCTTGCCGACGCTGGACTTCTTCTTCGGCGGCTCGGCCGGGGCGAAGCCGGGCTGGCCGGCCTCCGCGCCGTACGGCTGGCCGGGCTGCTGCGGCGGCGGGAAGCCACCGGGCTGCTCCTGGGGCGAGGGGTAGGAACCGGACGGAGGGGTGTACGGCGGCTGAGACATGTGGTTTGGCAGCTCCTGTGAGAAATCTGGACGCGTGATCGTAGCCAGCCGCTGCGACATCGCGCTGCTCACCCCCTGCTCGGGCGGGAGAACCGGAACCAGGTCGTGACCGGCGGAACCATCGGGGTGACCCGTCGGTGACGCACCGCCGACCCGCCCGGCCGGGCCCCATACGACGATCGCGGTGGCCGGACCGTCCGGGTGGGACGGTCGGCCACCGCGATCGCGGGGGAGCGGCGGTGCATCGGGCCGGCGACGGCCCACCGGGTGGGCGTCAGCGCAGGCTGGCGACCCCACGGGGCAGGAACCGTCGGCCGGTGACCTGCTCGGACGTGCCGGTCCGGTCCAGGTACGGCGTGACGCCGCCCAGGTGGAACGGCCAGCCCGCGCCCAGGATCATGCACAGGTCGATGTCCTGCGCCTCGGCGACGACGCCCTCGTCGAGCATCAGCCGGATCTCCTGCGCCAGCGCGTCCAGCGCGTTCTGCCGGACCTGCTCGGCGGTGAGCGGCTGGTCGCCGACCACCAGCAGCTTGGCGACCTCGTCGTTGATCTGGTCGTCGACCACGATCGGCTGGCCCGAGTCGGCGATCCGCTTGAGGTTCTCGCTGACGCCGAACCGGTCCGGGAACGCCTCGTGCAGGGTGCCGCCCACGTGGTACGCCACGGCCGGGCCGACCAGTTGGAGCAGCGCCAGCGGACGCATCGGCAGGCCCAGCGGGTCCAGCGCGCTGTTCGCCACGTCCAGCGGGGTGCCGGCGTCCACGGCGGCGAAGACCGTGCCGAGGAAGCGGGTCAGCAGCCGGTTGACCACGAACGCCGGGGCGTCCTTGACCAGCACCGACGACTTCTTCAGCTGCTTGCCGACCGCGAACGCGGTGGCCAGCGTGGCGTCGTCGGTCCGCTCGCCCCGGACGATCTCCAGCAGCGGCAGCACGGCGACCGGGTTGAAGAAGTGGAAGCCGACCACCCGCTCCGGGTGCTCCAGGTCGGCGGCCATCGCCGTGATGGAGAGCGACGAGGTGTTCGTCGCCAGCACGGCCTCCGGCTTGACGATCTTCTCCAGCTCGGCCCAGACCTGCTTCTTGACGTTCAGGTCCTCGAAGACGGCCTCGATGACGAAGTCGGCGTCGGCGAAGACGGACTTGTCGACCGAGCCGCTGACCAGGCCGTACAGCTTGGCGGCGGTGCCCTTGTCCATCCGGCCCTTGCTGACGGCCTTCTCGATCTGGGTGTGCACGTAGCCGACGCCCTTGTCCACCCGGGACTGGTCCAGGTCGGTCATGACCACCGGCACCTGGAGGCGGCGGGCGAAGAGCAGAGCGAGCTGGCTGGCCATCAGGCCGGCGCCCACGATGCCCACCTTGGTGACCGGCCGGGCCAGGCCCTTGTCCGGCGCGCCGGCCGGCCGCTTGGCCCGCCGCTGCACCAGGTCGAAGGCGTACAGGCCGCTGCGCAGCTCCTCGGAGAAGACCAGGTCGGCCAGGGCCTCGTCCTCGGCGGCGGTGCCGGTGGCGAAGTCCGCGTCCTTCGCCGTCTCCAGCAGGTCCAGCGCCTTGTACGCGGCCGGGACCGCGCCGTGCAGCCGCTGGTCCAGGGTCTGCCGGGCGAAGTAGAGCACGCCCGCCCACATGTCCTTGTCGACCTCGGGGCGGGTCACGGTGACCTCGCCGCGCACCACGCCGGCGGCCCACTCCAGGGACCGCTCCAGGAAGTCGGCCGGCTCCAGCAGCACGTCCGCGATGCCCATCTCGGCGGCCTGCTTCGGCTTGAGCATCTTGTTCTGCATCAGCGGGTTCTGCAGGATCACCTGGGTCGCCGCCGGGATGCCGATCAGGTTCGGCAGCAGCTGGGTGCCGCCCCAGCCGGGCACCAGGCCGAGCGAGACCTCGGGCAGCGCCAGCGCCGCCGCGCCCGCCGACAGGGTCCGGTAGTGGCAGTGCAGGGCCAGTTCCAGGCCGCCGCCCATCGCCGCGCCGTTGACGAAGGCGAAGGTGGGGACGGCGCTGTCCTTGAGCCGGGCGAAGACCCGGTGGCCGAGCCGGCCGACCTCCAGCGCCTGCGCGCGGTCGGCCAGCGCGGGCAGGCCCACGATGTCCGCGCCCACGCAGAAGATGTACGGCTTGCCGGTGACCGCGATGAACGCCGGGTCCGCCGCCAGGGCCGCCGTGATCGCCTCGTCCAGGCTGGTCAGGCCGGCCGGACCGAAGGTGTTCGGCTTGGTGTGGTCGAAGCCGTTGTCCAGGGTGATCAGGGCGGCGGGCTTCGCCAGCCCCGGTACGCGTACCTGGCGCAGCAGCGCCTTCGTCACGACCTCGTTCGGTGCCGCGAGCGCGCTCACTTGTTGCCCTCCCAGTGCGGGTTCTCCCAGATCACGGTGCCGCCCATGCCGATGCCGATACACATGGCGGTGAGGCCGTAGCGGACCTCGGGGTGCTCGGCGAACTGCCGGGCGAGCTGGGTCATCAGCCGTACGCCGGAGGAGGCGAGCGGGTGACCGATGGCGATCGCGCCGCCCCACGGGTTGACCCGCGGGTCGTCGTCGGCGATGCCGAAGTGGTCGAGGAAGGCGAGCACCTGCACGGCGAACGCCTCGTTCAGCTCGAACAGGCCGATGTCGTCGATGCTCAGGCCGGCGATGCGCAGCGCCTTCTCGGTCGACGGGATCGGGCCGACGCCCATCACCTCGGGCTCGACGCCCACGAAGCCGTACGACACCAGCCGCATGCCGACCGGCAGGCCCAGCTCGCGGGCGGTCTCCTCGGCGACCAGCAGGGCGGCGGTGGCGCCGTCGTTCAGGCCGGCGGCGTTGCCCGCGGTGACCTTGCCGTGCGGGCGGAACGGGGTCTTCAGGGTGGCCAGCTTCTCCAGCGAGGTCTCCCGGGGGGCCTCGTCGGTGGTGGCCAGGCCCCAGCCGTTCTCCTCGTCACGGATCGCCACCGGCACCAGGTCGCCCTGGAGCTTGCCGTTGGCGTACGCCTTGGCGGTCTTCTGCTGGGAGGCCAGCGCGAACGCGTCGGTGCGCTGCTTGGTGATGTGCGGGACCCGGTCGTGCAGGTTCTCCGCGGTGGCGCCCATCACCAGGGCGGACGGGTCGACCAGCTTCTCCGCGATGATCCGCGGGTTGGGGTCGACGCCCTCACCCATCGGGTGGCGGCCCATGTGCTCGACACCGGCGGCGATCGCGACGTCGTACGCGCCCATCGCGATGCCGCTGGCCACGGTGGTGACGGCGGTCATCGCGCCGGCGCACATCCGGTCGATGGCGAAGCCCGGCACCGTCTTCGGCAGGCCGGCCAGCAGGGCGGCGGTGCGCCCGATGGTCAGGCCCTGGTCGCCGATCTGGGTGGTGGCGGCGACCGCCACCTCCTCCACCTTCTCCGGCGGCAGCTGCGGGTTGCGGCGCATCAGCTCGCGGATGCAGCGGATCACCAGGTCGTCGGCGCGGGTGTTGGCGTACATGCCACCCGCCTTACCGAACGGGGTACGGACACCGTCGACGAAGACGACATCCCTCACTTCACGGGGCACTCGAGCCTCCTAGCCGGCACTGGCATTTCCCCGGATGCTACTCGCCAGTAACCAAACCCGTCACCACCCCCCGTGTGGCCCGCCCCACACTCCGGACGGAGGCCGACCCCTGTCGATCAAGGGGTTTGCGTCTGTCGGGCGGCGTGGCGCCGACGCAAACCCCTTGATCGACCAGCGGGAGCCGTGGTCAGGACTGCGGGGTGTGGAGGGCCCGGGTGAGGGCGGGCAGGAGAAGGCCGAGCTGCCACTCGCGGGCACCGAAGCCACGCAGCGTCTCGGCCACCGTGTCGTCGGTGATCTCCTCCGGTGGCTGCCAGGCCAGCCGGCGGATCGAGTCCGGGGCGATCAGGTTCTCCGCGGGCATCCGGTGCGCGCCGGCGGTGCCGACCACCACCTCCCGGCAGCGGGCCAGCCGCCCCGCCGCCACCGGGTCCCGCTCCGCCCAGCGGTGCGGCGGCGGCGGACCCTCCACCGTCGGGGTCATCGGCAGCGCGTCGTCCGGCAGCTGCCGGGCGTCGTCCAGGGCGGCCAGCCAGGTACGGGCCAGCCGGCGCACCGAGCGGCCGCCGAAGCCGGGCAGGGTCAGCAGCGTCTTCTCGTCCTTCGGGTCCAGCTCGGCGGCGGCCACGATGGCCGAGTCCGGCAGCACCCGACCGGGCGCGGCGTCGCGCCGGGAGGCGATCTGGTCCCGGGCGTACCAGAGTGACCTGACCCGCGCCTGGGCCCGCGCCCCGCGGACCCGGTGGATCCCCGAGGTACGCCGCCACGGCTCGGCCCGCACCCGGGGCGGCCGGGCGCCGGTGCGCACCAGCGCGGCGAACTCCTCCGCCGCCCACTCCGACTTGCCCTGGCGGCTCAGCTCCTCGTCGAGGGCGTCACGCAGGTCCACCAGCAGCTCCACGTCCAGCGCCGCGTACGTCAGCCAGGACTCCGGCAGCGGCCGGCTGGACCAGTCGGCGGCCGAGTGGTGTTTCTCCAGGGTGAAGCCGAGCAGCTGCTCGGTCAGCGCCGCCAGGCCGACCCGCTCGAACCCGGCCAGTCGGGCGGCCAGCTCGGTGTCGAACAGCCGGCGGGGCCGCAGCCCCAGCTCGGCGAGGCAGGCCAGGTCCTGGCTGGCCGCGTGCAGCACCCACTCGGTCTCGGCGATCGCGGCGTCCAGCGCGGACAGGTCGGGCAGCGGCAGCGGGTCGATCAGGGCGGTGCCGGAGCCCGCCCGGCGCAACTGCACCAGGTAGGCGCGCTGGCTGTAGCGGTATCCGGAGGCGCGCTCGGCGTCCAGGGCCACCGGGCCGGTGCCGGCCGCGAAGCGGGCCACCACCTCGTCGAGCTGGGCGGGCGTGGCCACCGGCGCGGGCGTGCCCTCGCGCGGCGCGGTCAACGGGACGGGCCCGCCGGTGGTCGGTTCGCTGCTCGCGTCCGCGGCGTCCGGGACGACCGGCGACGGGTGCGGTGCGGCTTCTCCCGGACGGCTCTCGGCGGCCCGACGGCGCAGGGGTGGTTCGTCGGTCACCTGACAACCCTAGTGCGCCGGCAGATCCGGTGTGCGCAGCCGGTCGGGCGCGTGTCGGCGACGTGGCCGGCGGATGTCGCGGCGGGGTCGCCTTGCGTCGATGTGGCAGGGTCGGACAACGGGGGAGACAAACCCCGTTCGCGCCGGTACGGTCCTTCGGGCCGCGCCGGGCCGTCCAGGCCTGGCAGCGGTGACGCGGCGGGGCGGGCACGGGGAGGACGAACGATCATGACGGCGGGCTACGGAGCCGGGGACGGAATGCCCGGGCAGGGCGCGGACGGGACGGCCGACCAGGAGCACGGGCAGCCGCCGGCCGGTGGTCGACCGGGGCCGCTGCCGCCCCGCATCGAGCGCCCGACCGGCCACGCGCAGGTGCCCGCCTTCCCGGCACCGCAGACCCCGCCCGCGCCCGGTTTCGGCGCGCCGCCCGGGGCCGGCCCCGTCGTCCCGCCGCCCGCCGGTGGCGCCTACGGGCAGTCCTCCTCGGCCGCCGGTGGCGCCTACGGGCAGTCCTCCTCGGCCGCCGGTGCCGGCTACGGGCAGTCGTCGGCCGCCCCCGGGGCGGGCTGGGCCACGCCGCCCGCCGCCTCCGGTCCCCCGTCCGCTCCCGAGCAGTCCGGCGTGCCCGCGTCCTCGGCCGTGCCGGGGCCGCGGACCGGCTGGGCCGCCCCGCCGAACGGCGGTCAGTGGGGCGGCGACACGGCCGCCGCACGCGGCCAGGGCGGCTGGCCACCGGCCGCCCCCGGCCAGCCCGCCGGTCTCCCCGGCACCCCACCGACCCAGGCCACCCCCGGCCGGGCCCACGCCGGGCCGCCGCCCGTCGCCCCACCCGCCGCCGGGCCGGCGTACCCGGACCAGTCGACGTCCGGGCCGGCGTATCCGGGTCAGCCGACGTCCGGGCCGGCGTATCCGGGTCAGCCGACGTCCGGGCCGGCGTATCCGGGTCAGCCGACGTCCGCGCCGGCGTATCCGGGTCAGCCGACGTCCGCGCCGGCGTACCCGGGCCAGCCGGTCTCCGGGCCGGCGTACCCCGGTCAGCCGCCGGCCGGTGGTGCCGGGGTGCCGGGACCGCCCCCGGCCGCCCGTCGGCGGTGGGCCGCGGTGGTGGCCCTCGTCCTCGTCGGAGTGCTGGCCGTGGTGGCCGGCGTGCAGGCGTACGAGATCCACCGGCTGACCGACCGGCTGGCCGCGACCGACCGGCGGGTCGCCGAGAACGGCACCCGGTCCGAGGCGATCGAGCAGCGTACGGCGGCGCTGGAGAAGCAGGCCGGCACCACCTTCAACCCGGAGGCGGTGGCGAGCGCGGTGCTGCCCAGCGTCTTCCGGGTCCGCGCCGGCCAGTTCACCGGCACGGCCTTCGCGATCGGCAAGGCTCCCGCCGGGGGCGGTACCACGCTGCTGACCAACTTCCACGTGGTGGAGTCGGTCTACACCGGCGGCGGCCGGAAGGTCTTCCTGGAGCGCTCCGACCAGCGCTTCGACGCCACCATCGTCAAGGTCGACAAGGCCAAGGACATTGCCCAGCTGCGGACCACCGCCACCTTCAAGCCGCTGCCGGCGGCCGCCACGGCGGTCAAGTCGGGACAGCAGATCGTGGTGGTCGGCGCGCCCCTGGGGCTGCAGGACACCGTCACCACCGGCGTGGTGAGCGCGTTCCGCAAGGACGACGGCGACTCCGGCCCGGTGATCCAGTTCGACGCCCCGATCAACCCCGGCAACTCGGGCGGACCCGTCATCAACGGGTCCAAGGAGGTCGTCGGCATCGCCACCGCCAAGGCCCGGGACGCCGAGGGCATCGGCCTCGCGGTGCCGATCAAGACCGCCTGCGACACCTTCTCGCTCTGCTGACCGGCGCCGCCGCCGGTCGCCCCTGACCGCATCGCACACCGTCCGGCGTGGCCCCCGACCACGCCGATCCGTCGACCCGGGCCCTTCAGGGCACCGCGGGGGACCACACCTGGAGGAAGACATGTCCCAGCCACCGACCGGACCGGAGGGCTACCCGCCCCAGCCGCCGGGCGGCACCGTGTACGGCAACGCGTACGGCGGCCAGCCCGCGCCCCAGCAGTACGGCCCGCCCCAGCCGGACCCGACCCTGGTGCAGCCGGCGCAGCCGCAGTCCGCGCCCCCGGCCCCCGGCCAGTACCCGCCGCCCGCCGGCCAGTACGTGCCGGGCGCCGCCCCGGTCTCCGCGCCGGGCTACCCGCAGCCGGTCTCCGCGCCCGGCTACCCGCAGCCGCTCTCCGCCCCGCCGGTGTCCACGCCGCCGGTCTCCGGGCCGGGCTACCCGATGTCGGCCCCGCCCGGACCGGTCCCGCCGTACGGCGCGCCGGCCGCCGGTGGGGGCAAGGGGCGGGCGACGTTGGTGCTGGCCCTCGTCGCCGGACTGCTGTTCGTCCTCGGCGGGGTGATGACCGGGCTCTACGTCACCACCAACGGCAAGCTGGACAAGGCCGAGAAGCAGGTCAGCCGGCAGGACGGCACGATCACCGCGAACAAGCAGGAGATCGACAAGCTCAAGGCCGACCTCCAGTCGGTGCGCGACAAGCTCTCCGACACCGAGCAGGACCTCACCGGCACCAAGAACGACCGGGACGAGCAGGCCCGGCAGAAGAAGGTCATCGCCAGCTGCCTGGACAAGCTGACCACCGCCCTGCGGGCGGCGTCGCGGGGCGACCGGGCCGCCGTCGACGCGGCCAGCAAGGGGCTGGACAAGGTCTGCAACGAGGCCGAGGACTACCTCTGACGGAAGTCGTCACGGGCCGCTCCGGATCTCCCGGGGCGGC